>NZ_LQQO01000008.1 GCF_001619955.1 Sphingomonas hankookensis
CCCCCAGACCCCCCAACAAACCCCACACCCTCACCCCCACCCGGTAGGGTTTGACGCGTACACACGAGGGCTGGCCATGCGGGTGGTCCTCGCCGTGATCGAGGCAGGCTGTGCAGCGGTGATCGCCGCCAGCCGGAAGCCCGATAAGCCCCGCTGGCCGCGCACCATGCCGCCGCCGGTCGGGGTCAGCGACGACCAGTGGGCGGGGTTCATTGCCCACCGCAAGGCGAAGCGCTCGGCGCTGACCGACCACGCCTACCGGCTGCTGACGAAGAAGCTCGACCAGCACGCCTCCGACGAATGGCCGCCCGGTCGGCTCGTCGACACGATGATCGAGCGAGGCTGGATCAGCTTCGAACCCGAATGGCTCACACGGCAGGAAAATCGATATGGCAGATCAGGTTCAAACGGGCATCAGCCGCGGCGTGGCACTGGCAACGGGCTCCTCGATGCCGTCTTTGACGCCGAACGCGCGAGCCGTGCTGGCGCAGGCGTTTGACCCGTCGGCGACGTTCAGTGACGCGGACATCGCGATCATCACACCGGTCGCGTCGGCGATCGCGGGTGCCGAACCAGCCGACGAGCGCACGATACGCCAGTCGGTCGGGACGCTTGCCGCCGCCATGCCCGCCCAGGCGAGCGACGCGCAGGCCGGCAAGCTGAAGCTGAACGCCTATGTCACCATGCTTGAAGGCATCGACCAGCGCGCGCTGTCCTATGCTTGCCGGCGCTGCATGGTTGAACTCGACTGGATGCCGACCGTGAAGCAGATACTTGACCGTGCGGCCGAATGGGTCAGCGAGGACGAGGCGATGATCCGCCGCGCCCGCGCCATCCTGCGCGTCGGGCGGCGCGAGATGGCCCCGCCCCCGCCGCTGACGGCCGATGGGATTCGCGCGCTGCCGGACGAGTGGCGGCGGCTTGGCGTGACGGCCGGGTTCATCACGCAGGGCGATGTCGATGAGGCGCTGGGCGGTGGCGATGTGGCGGACGGCGATCGTTCCGTCTATGTTCCAGATGAGAAGGCAGCGTAGAGATGCAGCGGGGGAGCGAAGGGCAAGGCGACATGGACGATCGGTGGTGCATCCTGCGGACGGGTGGCGCGCGCACGCTGCCGCTCGCGAGCGCTCTGGCGGCGGCGGGCTTCGAAGCATGGACACCGTCGGAGATGGTGAGGCGGCGGGTGTGTCGCTCCCGCAAGGCAACAGAGGCGCGACCGGCAGCGATCATGCCGACGTTCGTGTTCGTGCGTGCGCGGCACCTCGCCGACCTGCACCGCATCCTGCGCCTGCCGAGCAACCCGTACCCGGCGTTCTCGCTGTTCCGCTACCTGGGCGATGTGGTGCGCGTGCGGGATAGCGAGATTGAGCGGTTGCGTGTTGTCGAGCGGCGCGCCCTGCCCCGTGCCCAGCGCCCGAGCTATCAGCCCGGCGCCGGCGTGCGTCTTTCGGAAGGGCCCTATGCGGGCATGTCGGGCGTCATCCAGTCGAGCAACGGCCGGCGCACGATGATCGCGTTCGGCGGGTGGATGACGATCGAAATAGAGACTTCCACCCTGCCGCCGGATGCGGTAGAACAAACGCAGCCCATCACGGGCGCCGCCGCTCTAGCGGCTTGATGCGGGTCAGCGTCGGTCGCTCTTCGAAGTGGACCGCCTCCGCGCCACCAGCCGAAGCAATGCGCTTCGGCGGTTGTGCAACGCATTGGTACATACAGCATGACAGCCCGCAAGCCATGGCACCACGGCGGCAAGAGCCGGCACGAGCGCGGCTACGGCAATGCGTGGGACAAGCTGCGCAAGCAGGTGCTGAACGAAGAGCCGATTTGTCGCGCCTGCCTCGATGAACGCGGCGTCGTGACAGCCGCGACGCAGGTCGACCACATCAAGGCGAAGGCGGACGGCGGCACGGACGACCGGTCGAACCTCCGCCCCCTCTGCCGCCCCTGTCACGACCGCAAGAGCGCGGCCGACCGCGGGCACCGAACGCGGACCGCCATCGGAGCCGACGGGTGGCCGATCGAGTGACCCCAGGGGGGGTATCGAAAAGTTCAGGGCCGATCGCGCCTAGGACCGATCCCGACCCCGAACTTCATCGCTAACACAGGATTTTCGATCATGGCGCCCCGCAAGCCGCGCAAGCAGCGCATCGACAGCGTCGCCGGAGCGGTCGCGACCATGGCGAAGGACGGCGGTGTCATCCGTCCGCCGGCACACGTTCAGCTTGAGGAGCAGGATGAACCGTTCTGGCGATCGGTTATCGCCGAGTTCGCCCGGTCCGAATGGACCGATCACCAGCTCGAACTTGCCGCGATGCTGGCGCGCAAGATGTCGGACCTTGAGGCGTTGCAACGCCAGCTTCGTACCGAGGGGTTCACCACCATGAACGCATCCGGCTCGCCGATGAGCAACCCGCTCATCCAATCGGTTCGCATGTTCGACGCCTCCATCCTGTCGACCCGCCGCAGCCTGTCGCTTCACGCGCGCGCGAGCGCGGGCGAGCCGCGCGATGTTGCGAAGCGCCGCGCCGCCGCCAAGGGCATCGAGGCGGACAACGCGGGCGACGACGACGATCTGCTGGCGCGTCCGTCGCTACAGTGAGGCTCCGGCCGGTCGTCCGGCAGGCGATCAAAAGCGGCCCCGTCCCAAAGCTGCGCGACTGGCGGAGCCTGCCGACGTCGAAGCTCACCCGCGCCGAACGCAACATGAAGTTCTGCGAACGGTATCTCCGGGTGCCGGAGGGCGACTTGGTCGGACAACCGATCAAGCTCGCCGACTTTCAGGAAGCATTCTTCTACGCGGTCTACGACAACAAGGTGATGACGAAGCGCGCTATCCTGTCGATGGCGCGCAAGAACTCCAAGACTGGCACGATTGCGATGATCGTGCTGGTTCACCTTGTCGGACCGGAGGCGAAGCAGAACAGCCGCATCGCATCGGGTGCGCGGAGCCGGAAGCAGGCAGCGGAGGTCTACAACTACGCGTCGAAGATGGCGGCGCTGTCGCCCGATCTGCGCAACCGGGTCCGGCCGGTGCCGTCGGCAAAGAAGCTGGTCGGGCTGGCGATGAACGTCGAGTACGACGCGGTTTCCGCCGAAGGTTCGACCGCGCACGGCGGCTCGTACATCGTCGTCGTGCTGGACGAGGTCGGGCAGGTGAAGGGGCCGCAAGACGACTTCGTCGACGCGATGGTCACGTCGCAGGGCGCGTATTCCGACGGCCTGCTGTTCGTCATTTCGACGCAGGCACCGACCGACGCGGACATGATGTCGATCCTGCTCGATGACGCGGAGCGGGCCGGCGACATGGCGACGATCTGCCATCTGTACGCAGCCGCCCCGGATTGCGATCTACTGGACCCGAAGGCGCTGGCGGCGGCGAACCCCGCCCTGGGGCTGTTCCGGTCAAAGTCCGATGCCGAAGAACAGTTGCAGCAGGCCGCGCGGATGCCGTCGAAGGAAGCGACGGCGCGGGTGCTGATCCTGAACCAGCGGCAGAACATGGTCGCAGCGCTGGTTGCGGCGTCCGTCTGGAAGCGCGGCAACGTCGAGCCGGCACCGTGGGACCATTCGGCGATTTACGGCGGTCTCGACCTTTCGGCGACGACCGACCTTACCTCGCTGGTGCTGACGCAGCGACAGGGCGGCGTATTGATGGTCCGGGCGTGGTTCTGGATGCCCGAAGCGAACATCGCCATCGCATCGAAGCGGGACCGGACGCCCTATGACGTGTGGGTCAAGAAGGGGCTGATTCGGACCACGCCCGGCAACGTGATCGACTATGCGTTCGTCGCGCGGGACGTGGGCGAGATTTGCGGCGACCTGCCGGTGCCGGTCAAACGGCTCGCGTTCGACCGCTGGCGGATGGATCGGCTCAAGGTCGAACTGGCGAAGATCGGCGTGGAGTTGCCGCTTGAGCCCTTCGGGCAGGGCTTCGTTTCCATGTCGCCTGCGATCGACGCTATCGAGGAAGACCTGCTGAAAGGCCAGGTTCACCACGGCGGCAATCCGCCGCTTGCGATGTGCGCGGCGAACGCGGTGGCGGTGCCGGACCCGGCCGGCAACCGGAAATTGGACAAGTCGAAATCGACCGGTCGCATTGACGGCATGGTCGCGCTGACAATGGCAAGAGGGGTTGAGGCGATGTTCACTGACCCCGAAGTCAATGTCGACGACTGGATCGCGAGTATGCGCGGATGAGGGGGTATCAGCTATCCCCGCGCGCCGCAGCGCTGGAACGCCAATGGGAAGCATCCCGGCTCGACCGCAAGGACATCGAAGGGCTCGACGAGTTCACGTCGGGCGTCAGCCGGTTCGATCGCGACAACCTCGTCACCAACCGTGTGACGACCGAGGCTTTCGAGGACGCACGGTTCCTGAACCGCAGTTCGGCGCTGGGGCTGTCGGCGACCTGGGCGTGCGTCAGCTTTTGGGCGGGCAACACCGCATCGCTGCCGCTTTACGTGCAGCGCCCCGGCCCCGGCGGCGTGGCGGTCAACGATTACGAACACCCGCTGCACGAACTGTTGCACGACAGCCCGAATTACGACCAGTCGGCGTTCGACTTCTGGGAGTTCATGGCCGCTTCGATCGAACTGCATGGCAACGCCTATGCGGAAATGATCTTCGGCACGAACGGCCGGCTGGTCGCGCTTGAGCCTATCCTATGCCCGGACCGGGTGCAGGTGCGCCGCCTGCGCAACCGCGACCTCGAATACCGCTGGACTGCCGACAACCGATCGCGCGTCGAAACGCAGCAGCGGGTGCTGCATATCCGGGGTTTCGGCGGGAACGCGCTGGGCGGGGTGTCACCTCTCGCCGTCTGCCGAGGCACATTTAGCGGCGCCGTATCGGTCGACCGCGCTGCGGCAGCGATGTTCGTCAACGGCGTTCAGTCGTCGGGTGTGCTGAGTACGGATAACGTGCTGAACGCGACGCAGCGCAAAGAACTTGAAGACCTGTTGATCGAGAAGTTCATGGGCGCCCGCAATGCCGGTCGCCCCATGCTGCTCGACAACAAGCTGACATGGCAGCAGTTGAGCATCAATCCGGTAGACGCGGAGATGCTCGAAAGCCGCCGCTTCTCGGTTGAGGACATCTGCCGCGTGTTCGAGGTCGATCCGCATCTTGTCGGTCAGACGGTCGGCAACACCACGCTCGGCAGCAGCATTACCGAACAGACCAACAGCGTCATGAAGTTCAAGATGCGCAAGCGGTTGAAGCGGATCGAAGGCGCGCTGGGCAAGCAGTTGCTGTCCCGCGCCGATCGCCGCGCCGGAATCGCGATCCGGTTCAACGTCGAGGCCTTCCTGCGCGCCGATAGCGGCGGCCGGGCCGATTACTACCAGAAGATGCAGCCGTTCATGACGGTGAACGAGGTCCGCGCGCTCGAAGGGCTCCCCCCAGTCCCCGGCGGCGATGTGATCTACCGTCAGATGCAGGACGTGGCGCTCGGCGAGCAGCCCCCTTCCCCGGAGAAACAGTAATGCTTGACCACCTCGACGTTGCTCTGGACGCCAAGTCGATCGATGACGACGGCACCATCACGGGCATCGCTGTTGGTTATGGCGATGTCGATCACGGCGGCGACATCGTGGCGCGCGGATCGGTTCTGCTCGAAGGCCGCAAGTCGATCCCGATGTTGCTGCATCACGATCGGACCCGCCCCGTCGGCGTATGGACCGAGTTCGACGACAAGCCGGACGGCCTGCACGTCAAGGGTCGCATGGGTACGTCGACTGCCGCCCGAGAAGCGCGCGACGACGTTCGCGCCGGGATCATCTCCGGGCTGTCGATGGGGTTCCGCACCCTGAAGCATCGGCTTGAGGGCAAGTCCCGACACCTGTTGCAGGTTGGGCTGCACGAAATTTCGCTGGTGACCGTGCCGATGAACAATCGGACGCGGGTGCTTAGCATCAAGGACATTCTGGGCGCTGGCGACATGCCGACGGTCCGGGACTTCGAGGGACTCCTGCGGGATGCCGGGTTCTCTCGAATGAAGGCGGCGGCCATTGCCGCCGCCGCAACGCCGCATCTTCGGGGGGAGCCCGAGGCGAAGGCGATCGACGCGCTGTCGTGCCTGCATGGCACGGTTTTCCGCGCCTAATCATCCTCTTTGCCGGAAGGGCAGAACATGACCGACAAGACCCCGGCCGAAATGGCCCTCGAACTGAAGACGCACTTCGACACCAAGATGAACGAGGTGAAGGGCATCGCCGAGAATGCGCTGGGCAAGGCCGAGCGGGGCGAAACCCTGACGACCAGCCAGAAGGAACTGGCGGATCAGGCACTCGCCGGACTGACCGAAATCAAGTCCCGCCTGGACGACTTCGAACAGAAGATGGCGCGCACCGGAGGCGACGAAGAACAGGCGCTGTCCGTCGGGCAGCAGTTCGTCGGCAGCGACGAGTTCAAGGCGCTCGGCGGCAGCATGTCGAAGGGGCGCACCCTGACCGTCGAAATGAAGGCGATCACGTCGCTGTCGACGAATGCAGACGGTTCGGCCGGCGCGCTGACCCGCGCCGAGCGCGTTGCCGGTATGATGACGAACCTGCCGAACCGGCAGCTGCGCGTCCGCGACCTGATCGCGCCCGGCACCACGTCGGCGTCGTCGATCGAGTATCCGCAGGAGACGGGTTTCACCAACGCTGCCGGTATGACGGCGGAAGGCACGCTCAAGCCGGAATCGAGCCTGAAATACGGGCTCAAGAACGCCCCCGTTCGCAAGATCGCGCACTGGATGCGCGCATCGAACGAAATCCTCGCCGACGCGCCCGCGCTTCAGTCGATGATCGACGAACGCCTTCGCTACGGGCTGGCGTTCAAGGAAGATGGCCAGTTGCTCAACGGCGACGGCACCAACCAGAATCTGCTGGGCATCAACGCCGTGGCATCGGCCTATGTGAAGCCGACCGGCGCGGTCGTCGCGGGCGAAACCCCGATCGATCGCCTGCGGTTGGGCATGTTGCAGGTCACGCTGGCGGAATATCCGTCGACCGGCTTCGTGCTGAACCCGATCGACTGGACGAACATCGAGCTCGTGAAGGACGCGGCCGGCGGGTACATCCTCGCCAACCCGGCCGGCCTGACCGGCCCGACCCTGTGGGGCCTGCCGGTCGTCGAGACGCAGACGCAGGCGGTCGGCAAGTTCACGACCGGCGCGTGGCGGATGGCGGCGCAGATCTTCGACCGCCAACAGGCCGCTGTCACGGTGTCGTCGGAGGACCGCGACAACTTCGTGAACAACCTCGTCACGATCTTGGCGGAAGAGCGCCTGGCGCTGACGATCTACCGTCCGGAAGCCTTCGTGTTCGGCAACGTCAACCCGGGCTGACCGGCCGCATGACGGGAGGGGCGGGCCGCGTGTCCGCCCCTTTCCCGAGGGGCGGCTTGCGCCCTTCCGGAAAGGAGAAGCCCGATGAAGCACTATCGTTACGAGCGCGACCTTGAGGGCGCGCCCGCTGGCACTGTCCGTAAACTCAACGCAGCAGACGCCGAGCCGTTGGTGAAGAGTGGCGCCGTCGTCGAAACCGACGAGGACGTGACCGACGACGAACCGGACGTGAGCGCCACGAAGGCGTCCGTCACCGCCGAACCCAAGCCTGCTCGGACGCCACGCGCGCCGCGCAACGCCTGACCACGACAGCCGCGAGGACAACACATGGCACGCAAACCCGGCAGCCGCCCTCGCGGCTTCGTCACCGTGAATCCCAGCAAGGCGATCATTCCGGTTGGTCCCCCTGTCGGCCCCTACCCCGGCGCTGGCGGCACCCCGCTGTCGATCAGCGGCACCCCTGTCGCAGGCACGGTTGGCGCGGGCGGCACTTTCCTGCCGATTATCAGCGGCGGCACTGCGCCGTACACGCTATCGATCGCAAGCGGCACCCTTCCGCCCGGCCGCTCGATCAGCGGACTGACCGTGACCGGATCGTACACGACCGCTGGCACCTATCCGTACACCCTGCGCGCGACCGACAGTAAGGGCGTGACGGCCGACCTCGCCGTAACGGTCGTCGTCGCCCCCGGTGCGGCTGCCAGCGTCACCGCGATCGGCACCGGTGGCCGAATGGCTACGAACGTGCAGCAGGTCTCCGCGACCAAGCTGCGCCTGCGCTCGCGCTCGCTGACCCGTGCCGCCGGTTCGCCCTACCAGACGTTCGCCTTTCCGCTTTGGTATATCGACGACGCTGGCGTGACGCAGGTCGTGCGCCTGCCGGACGGCCTGACCGCCAAGTGTCAGTTCGATGTTTATACCAGTGGCACGATCTCGAACGCGGCTGGCGACCGAACCGCTCCGGGCACGGTGAACGGGGCGTCGACCTTCACGGTAGCAAACGGAGCCACCGCCGCGGCGACCGGCGGGGCTATCCCCTACCTGTTCTGCCGCCTTGACCTGAGCGGTATTCCGTTGGGCGCCGCTGTGCTGGCGATGCTGGAAATGGACGCGCTGGCAACTGGATGGTTCATGACCATGACGGACGCCACCAGCACCAGCACGTCGGGCGAGAACATCTATTACGGCGGCACGACCAGCATCGGCACCTTCGGGGCCATGGGGGCGAACGGTGGCTCCGCGCAGACACGCGCTCTTCGGCCGCTGGTCATCATCGGCGAACCTACCAGCGGTGGGCTGGAACCTGCCGTTGCCCTGGGCGACAGCAACACGCTCGGCGCCCGCGGCCCCGGCCGCCCCGGGCAGGACGGCAGCAGCGCGCAGAGCGGCATGGCCGCGTTCGGTCTGTTTCAAGCGACCCAGCCCTACTCCGTGTTTGGCAAGAACGGTGATCGCGCATCGTGGTGGAACAACGCCCCTGCCAACGATCTCCGCTTCCAAGCGCTGGCATGGTTCAAGAACGGGCGCGCGCTCATCAACTTCGGCACCAACGACCTCGGCGATGTAGCAAGCGCATCGGACACAACCGTCAGCACCGCGCTTATCGCGAACGTCCGCTCGCTGCGGGGCAAGGTCAAGACGGCAATGGGCGGCACGGCACGCATCGGTCAGGCCTTCATCCTGCCGCGCGTAAACGAGCAGGATGGGTTCCTCACCGCCGCCGCGCAGGGTGTCCGCACCGGCTACGCGAACACCGACGCAGCCCGGCCGGCCTATGATGCGGCGATCACTGCCGATGTCGGCGCCGCTGGAATGGCGCTGGACTTCACTTTCAATCCGCGTGCGCTGGTCAACGACCCAGCGGCAACCGATAAGTGGAAGACGGACGGTGCCACCTCGCACTACCTTGAGGCGGACGGTACGCACGTCAACCAGTTGGGCGCGCAGACGGCATCGATCGCCTATCGCGATGCGGTGTCGGCGTGATCGCCCTTCTCCTAGCCGCCCAAGCCGTGTTCCTGACGCCCGGTCAGACATGGCCCGCGCCAGTCCCGCCGACGATCGCGGCCCCCGGTGTGAATGGTGCGGCGCGGTTGCGTGTCGACGCTCCCGACGTGACGATCGGCCCGGTTGTGGTGCAGGACGCCTACCGTGCGGTCGAGACGGACGCGGGCGTCGATACCCCGCGCATTCGCATCCGCGGGCTGAAAGCGACGGGGCTGACCCGTGACGGCATCCGCCTGCGCGCCGCGCCCGGCGCGCTGATCGAGGACTTCGATCTGACCCATGCCGATGCGCCGTCGACCGGTGAGCATCTGCCGCAGGGCATCGCGATCACCGCCGGGACCGGCATTACGATCCGCAACGGCCGGGTCGCACGCTTCCGTATGCCGGTCGAACCGGGGAAGTACACAAACGGCGACGGCATTGCGACCGAAGGCGGGACCAGCGGCACGATCGCGAACACGCTGGCCGAGGACAACAGCGACGGCGGGTTCGACATCAAGGGCACATGGACGCTCGACCGCACCATCGCCCGCCGGAATGGCCGCGACTATCGGTTCTGGAACACCGTCACCGCCGGCACGATCACCGCGGAGGGATGGACCAGCGCTGCCGTGTGGATCGGCAAAGGCGCGCGGGTGCGGATCGATCATCTGATCGCCAGCAACGACAATGCCGCGCCGCTGCTGATCGTCGCGGGCAGCACCGATGTCGTCATCACCCGCTGCACCCTGTCGCGCCCTACCGGTGCGCCTCTGGTGAAGTCGGAAGGGTCGGGGAATCGCGTCGTGCTCGGGGCCGGGTGCAAATGACCGCGCTGACCCTTGACCTCGTCAAAGCGTTCTTGCGCTACGAGGCCGACAATACCGACGAAGACGCGACGCTCGGCGTAGCGCTGCAGGCGGGCGTGGAATACGTTCAGGATTACACCGGTCGCGCGATTGCCGGTGAAGATCCCGAGACAATCCCCGCCGGCCTGTTGCACGGCGTGCTGCTGTATGCTGGCGCATTCGATCAGGCACGCGGGAGTGGTGGCGACATCAACCTTGCCGCCGTGCAAGCCGTGTGCTTCCGCTTCCGGACGGTTCTGCTGTGAACCCGGCCGAACTGGACAAGCGCATCGTGATCGAGCGCCGGACCGTCACCACAGACGGGTATGGCGGCGAAGTCGAAACATGGGCGAAGCTATGCAGCCCGTTCGCGAAGGTTCTGTACGGCACCGGCGCTGAACGCCGGGTCGCAGCGCAGGAGTCGTCGGCACAGTCCGCGACGTTCCGTATCCGGGCGAATAGCGTGACGAACACCGTGACGCCGGCCGATCGAATCCAGTTCGATGGCTCGACATGGGATATTGGCGGTAACGTGCCGTATCGCCGTGAAGGTCGCGACATCACCGCGACGACGAGCGCGTGATGTCGAGGCGGACGGTCAAGGTAGAGGGGCTGCGCGAGCTTGACCGAGCGCTCGGCGCGCTGCCGAAAGCTACCGCCCGGGCAGCGCTGCAACGGACGTTGAAGAAGGCGGCGCAGCCGGTGAAGGCGGCGATGAAGGCCAAGGCACCGAAACTGACCCGGGCGCTAGAGGAATCGATCGTCGACGGCACCAAGCTGACCCGGCGGCAGGCGCGCATGGTCAAGAAGGACGGGAAGGCATTCGCGACCCGGCATGTCGGCAGCGCCGATCCGTCCGCGATCCCGCAGGAATTCGGCACGTTCAAGGAGAATGCCCAGCCTTTCGCGCGTCCGGGATGGGCTGAGACGCAAGACGCGGTGCTGGCGATCATCGGCCGCGATCTGGGTGTTTGGGATATCGTCAGCAGCGTGCCGTATGGGCGCGAGGGGCGGGATATCACGGCTACGCGGGCTGCGTGATGGCGCGGATCGAAGGGTTCCGTGAAGCGTCGCGGCAGCTAGCCGGCATGAAGAAGGCCATGGCGGCGGGCGTTGGCCGACGGGCGTTGCAGATACCGGCCACGATCCTAGCGGACGCCATGCGGGAGCGAGCGCCAGAACTGGAAGGCAACCTGAAGCGATCGATCGGCGTCGAGAAGGAGCGCGCCAAGAAGGGCCGCCCGCAGGTCGCGGCAAAGGCCGGCGATATCGCGTCGGTGCAGGTCGAGTTCGGCAACGGCCATCAGGCAGCCGAGCCGTTCGCGCGGCCGGCGGAGGAAGCCACCCGCACGGAACGGCTCGATAAGTTCGGTGCGGCGCTGAAGGACGAGGTCGATAAGACCGTGATCCGAGCGGCGAAGCGACGGAAGGTCTAGCGATGGACATGCGGCAGGCGCTTCGTAAGCGGCAGATCGATGATCCTGCCGTGTCAGCTCTGGTCGGCAACCGCGTAACGTGGGTGACGCGCCCGCAGGCATCCGCGCTGCCGGCGGTCACCATGCAGACGATCAACGACGAGCGTCCGCAGCACCTGAAGGGCTTTGACGACGCACGCGGCACTCGGGTGCAGATCGATTGCTGGGCCAGGCACGTTGATGGTGTTGCCGATGGCTACGCGCAGACCGTTCGCCTCGCAGAAGCGGTGATTGCTGCCGTCATCAACCCGGCAACCATCGAAGGCATCCGGTTCGGGCGCGCAACGATCGAGGGGCAGCGCGATCTTAGCGAAGATAAACCGGGCGGCGGCACACTCTACCGTCAGTCCCTCGATATTCGATTTTGGCACGAAGGAGCATAACGATGGCCGAAACGCAGAAAGCCTCCATTGGCTGGGGCGGTGAGTTCTGGATGCATGATGGCACCGCGTTGAAGGAACTGGTTCAGGTGGTCAGCTTCACGCTGCCGCAGGATGAGATCGACGACGTCGAGACGACCCATCTGAAGTCGCCCGATCGCCGGCGCGAGTTCATCGCCGGCATGCGTGACGGCGGCGAAATCAGTGTCGTGATGAATTACCGTCCGCTGTCCGACACCGACGAGCTCTGCCGTGACGCCATGGCCGAGGGCGACGTTCGCCCGATCCGCTTCGTCATTCCGCAGGGTGGTGTCGCTGCCGCGCAGGTTGACACGACTGGCTACGTTCGCGGCTATGATCGCGGCGAAGTGACCGCCGACGGCAAGATGGAAGCCACGCTGACGATCAAAATCAGCGGCGCCGAAACGCAGGTGGCTGCTGACTAATGGCAAACCGGGTGCGGGGCGAAGCCTCCTTCACGACCGCTGACGGCCGCGAACTGACGCTGGTCGTCGACTTCAACGCGCTGGCGCATGCCGAGGACGCGGCAGACATGGGCGTCGGCCAGATCCTCGCCAGCATGTCGAGCAAGCCGCGCATCCGTGTGATGCAGGCCATGACCTTCGGGGCGTTGCAGGCTCGGCACCCGGAAATCACCATGGCCGACGTCGGCGATATGCTCCTGTCGCCTGACGCCGGCCCGCTGACTGGTGCGCTGAACGCGGCGGTTGTCGCTGCCTTCCCACCGCCTGATGAGAGTGCGGAGGGAAAGGTACAGACGGAGGGTGGGACTGGGACGCCCTCCAAGAAGACTGGTCGCGCGAAGGCTTAGACCCGGATGCCTTCTGGCGGCAGACGCCTCGATCCTTCCGGAACGCATTGCGTGGGCGCGCGATCGGCCAGCAAGAGCGCATGATTACGCTGGCCCACCAGACCGCGATGTTCAGCCGGGAGAGGCGGTTGCGCCCGCTCAAACACTATCTGAACCGACGCAACCCGGCAGCGGACAATGGCGCGGTACTGGCGATGTTCAAGCAGCTGGCCGAGCAGGGCAAGGCGACAATAACCCCGGTGCAGCGCCGGGTTCAGCACCGGGCTTAGTCCGGGGGTGTTGAGGCGTAGCCGGCTGTCACGCAGCGATCTTCGCGTGTGAAAAAGTTAGGAAGATTGTCCACGGCGTATTCTAGCTTTGGGCCATTGAACTTGACGTAATACTGCTTCCAGCCTGTGTAAGCTCCAAAGCGGTTCTTTCCGTTGATCCACAGGCAGTAGACATCTTTGTCCGCCTGCTGTGCCGGCCACTTCCAGCGCGCCGACTTGCTGTCGAGTAACCCTGTTGAGATGTGCTTTTGGATCGCCGCTTTTTTGGCGGGGCTGATCGCGGCGACAGCCAAGAATATCGAAATAGCAAACATCGTGCGCTCCGATTCTAGCAGATGAAGCGCTCATTCTAGGAGGACGGTCCCATGGCTGGAAGCGAAGTCGTCCTCGGCTATCTGAAGTACGTCTTAGGTTTCGATAGCGTCGCGTTCGAGAAGGGCGCAGGTGAGGCTGAGAAGCGCTTGAAGGCGACGGAGCGGCACTTCAAGGCCGTTGGCGACCGCATGCAGAGCATCGGCGGCAAGCTGTCGGCGGGCATCACGGCGCCGGTTCTCGCCATCGGTACTGCGTTCGCAGCATCCGCCCGCGAGATGGCGGCGTCGGCTCCTGAATTGCAGGCGATGGCGCAACTCGCCAACACGTCCACCAGCCAGTTTCAGCGTCTGGCCTACGCAGCAAAATCCGTTGGCGTTGAAAGCGACAAGCTGTCCGACATCTACAAGGACGTGAACGACAAAGTAGGCGACTTCATGGCCACCGGCGGTGGCGAGATGAAGGACTTCTTCGAGAAAATCGCCCCTAAAGTTGGCGTCACCGCTGCACAATTTAAGCGTCTATCTGGTCCAGACGCATTGCAACTATACGTGAGCAGCTTGGAGAAGGCCGGCGTAAGCCAAGCTGAAATGACGTTCTACATGGAGGCAATCGCGGACGACGCGACCCGCCTTCTTCCTTTGCTTCGCGACAATGGCAAGGCAATGGGCGACCTCGGCAAGAATGCTGCCGTTATATCGCCCGAGCAGTTAGAAAACATGAAGCGGTACACTGCCGCTCAGCAGCAGATGCAGGAATCTTTCCGTGCGCTGACAATCGCCGTCGTCGATAGTGGCTTGCTCGAAACCCTAACCAATCTTGCGACTAAGGTCGCAGAATGGACGAAGTGGGTCGCAAAGGCCCACCCGGAAGCATTTAAGTTGGCTGCGGCCATCGGTGGCGTATCCGCAGCAGTCGGGCCGGTAGTGTTCGGCGTCGGCAGCATGGTGAAAATGTTCTCGCCGCTATTGGCCCGTTTGGCCCCTCTAATCGGGACAGCGGGCGCGGCAGCAACCGGGGCAGGCGGCACCGGTCTGGTCGGCATTGCCGGGGCACTTGGCCCCATTGCTATCGGCGCGATTGCGGTGGTGGCGGCTTACAAGAACTGGGACAAGATCGGGCCCTGGATCGACAATGTCGCCACGCGCATGCAGGACTGGGCGACCAAGACCGACGCCAATATCAAGCAGTTTACTGACGGCGTGAACGCGATGGACCGCCGTCTTGGCATTCCCTCGCAGCCCGAGTTTCTCGACAGCATTGAGCGGAACTTCACGGAGTCGGTCGCACGGATCGATGCGTGGCTGCTGGGGGTTCAGAAATGGGCGGCGGACTTTGATGCCGCATTCGTACGGATGGCGTCCAGCGCGGTCACATCCATGCAGCGGCTGTATACCGGTGTGAAGACGTGGCTCGGCGACAAGCTGAACGCGATCTGGGCCAGCGCGGCCGAGAAGATCCAGTGGATCAACGACAAGTTCTTCGGTCTCTACGATGCGGTTGTCGGTCACAGCTATATTCCGGACATGGTCGACGAGATCGGGCAGCACATGCGCCGGCTCGATCAGGAGATGGTGGCGCCGGCGACCGGAGCGATCAGCAAGACCGATCAGGCTTTCCGCGCGCTGGCGGCGAGCCTCTCGCCAATCCTAGATCGGCTATATCCGGCCGAAGCACGTGAGAACCGATTGGCCGCGGATATCGAGACGGTCAACGCCGCTGTGAAGGCCGGCATCCTGCCTGCTCAGCAAGCGGCCGAGGCGATCAAGCGTCTGCGTGACGAGTATGCGCGCGAGCTAGGCGGCAAGCCTACCGCCGCTGACGTGATCGGAGAGCCGAACGACGAAGACCTGGGGTTGCCGGACGTTGGCGACATCGAAATCAAGGTCGGGGATATCGAAGAGGTGCTCGGCGGACTGGGCAAAGCCAACGACGATGCAGCCGCCTCGTTCGAAGACATGGCTCGTCGTGCGATGTACTCGCTGCAAAGTCTCGTCGGCGCCATCAAGGGCGGTGACTTCGTCGATATCCTGTCCTCGATCGCCGATGCGTTCTTCTCACTCGGCGGGGCAGGCCTGTTCGGCAAGTCCAACGGCAAGACCTTCGACTTTGGGGGTTTCCGTGCGGAAGGCGGGCCGGTGGGTGCGGGTCGGACGTACATGGTCGGCGAGCGGGGGCCAGAGTTGTTCACGGCGACCCGGTCGGGGTACATTCACCCTAACCCCAGCAATGACAACGGATCGGCGCAGTTCATGCGCGTGGCCATCGATGTGAACGAGGGCCCGATGTTCCGTGCCACGATCCGCGACGAGGCGAACACGCAGGCGACCGCCGTCTCGATCGACAGCAAGCGGCGCGACATGAAGTCCTATCGCAACACCATGGGCCGGGGAACGCGATGATCGACCTGACCGGCATCCGCATCGCCGGCGCGACGCCCCGCCTCCTGCAATGGGGCTCGGAACTGACCCCAACGCTGGGCGGTGTGACGCAGCGACTTGACCGCCTCGGCAGCCGCCACGCAATTGACGTTCAGATGCCGCCCATGCGGGTGGAGGCGGATGGCCGACGCTGGATCGCCCGGCTGCTGCTGGCAAAGCAGGAGGGCGGACGCATCGCCTTTCCGCAGGTCGATTTCGAGCCGGGGCCGTGTGGGCGTCCGACCGTCAGCGCGGCGACGGCATCGGGGCGCTTGATCCCGATCACGGGTGCTACCGCCTATTACACCGTGCGCGAGGGGCAATGGCTGTCCGTCACTCATGCCGGCCGGTCGTACCTCTACTGCGCCACGGCACAGGTCGTGCTGGACGGCAGCGGGGCGGGATCGGTGCCGGTCGACGTGCTGTTGCGCTCGCCGCTGTCGATTGGTGATGCGGTCGAACTGTCGAAGCCGGTCATCGAAGGCTGGCTGTCGGGTGACGGCTACGAATGGACGCTGGAGCGCAGCCGCACGGTGGGGCTGGGCTTTACGATTGTGGAGAGGGCATGACCGCTCTGCACCCCGCGCTCGATGCCGCGCTGGCTGGCGATCGCGCGCTGATCTTCGCTGCGCTGCGGGTGGACTTCGACGGCGATCCCGCTCTGCTACTGGACGGGTCGGGTACAGCGACCTTCATGGTCGACGGCGCGCCCGCAATATTCATCGGCGCGCACCCGGTCTGGGGTACTTGGGACGGGATCGACGACTATTCGGACGGTGCGGGCGATGAGGCTCCTAGCTTCAGCTTCTCGCTGCTGCCGCCGGCCGATGCCGATCCGGAGATGGTCGCGACCGACGACATGCAGGGCGTGCGGGTCCGTTTCTGGATAGGCGCGATCGATACCGACAGCGGCATCGTGATCGGCGAACCGCTGCTGCTGTTCGACGGTGAAATCGACGTGCCGACGCTGGTCATCCCGCAGGCGTCGCTGCGCGTCGATTTCGACTGTGTCGGCGGGATGGAGCGGTTCTTCGAGAATGAGGAAGGCGTGCGCCTGGCACCCGCTTTCCACAAGCGCGTCTGGCCCGGCGAGCTGGGCCTCGACTTCATCACTGGCGTTCCCGATCCGGTCTATTGGGGCCAGTCGACACCAAGCGGGGTGCGCATATGAAGATGCACCAGCGCCGCGATGTGACGCAGGCTACGATGGATCACTTCACGCCGAAGCCCTTTGACTGGTGCAAGGCCGCGACGTGCGTTCACATGGTACGCCGGCATGTCGCTGCGATGGGTCATTCGGTGCCGCCCATGCCGCGCTTCCGGTCGGCCCTTAGCGCCAAGGCCGCGCTGACCGAGCGGGGCTGGAGCAATCTGGCCGACATGATGGACGCGACCTTGCCCCGGATCATGCCGGCGCAGGTCATCATGGGCGATGTGGTCGAATTGCAGAGCGAAAGCGACGTTTTCGGCGCGCTGTGCATCGCACTCGGTGACGGCCGTGTAATGGGTTATTCCGAGGGAAACGATGGGCTTAGCGTAATGCAGCCCTTCGCCTCTCCAATCGCTGCGTGGAGAGCCTGATGCGCGTGGCGAAGATCGCAGCCGTCGTCATCGCCGTGGCTGCGGCCATTCCTTCGGGTGGCACATCGCTGCTGGCGGCGGGCGTGGCAGCGGCGGGGGTGGCATCGGGCGCGGCTGCGGTGGCTGTGGCAAGCGCCATTGCGATCGGGTCGAATCTGGCGGTCGGGCTGCTGTCGCCACGTACCGGCGGCACGGGTGGCGGCACACAGACGGACTGGTCTGCCGATCCGCGCGCACCGATCCCGATCCGCTTCGGCCGCACTGGTGGCGCGGGGAACATCGTTTATCGCAAGGGCAGCGGCGAGGCGGACAAGAACCAGTACCAGACGCTGACGACTGTCTTAAGCGGTGCTGGCCCGATCGACGCGATCGAGGCGAGCTATGCCGACAAGAAACCGCTGACCTTTACGGGTGCGGCAGCCAACGCCCCTTTCTCTGGCTGGCTGTGGGAGGTGCGCCAGCTTGGCCTGTGCCCTGAACCGGCGGCACTGAATACCGGTGTCGGCAATAAGCCAGGCTGGACCGCCGATCACAAGCTATCCAGCCTCGCGGCGGTGCAGACGACCCTTCGCTATGACAGCAAGGGCAAGGGCACCTTCATGACCGAGCCGGGGATGCTCTGGGTCACGCGAGGCGTTCGCTGCTACGATCCGCGACTGGATAGCACGTACCCTGGCGGTAGCGGCCCGCAACGATGGTTCGATCAGACGACTTGGGCGTTCAGCAAGAACCCTTATGTCGTCGGTCTGACTTGGGCGATCGGGTGGAAGGCGAACGGCGTCCGTGTGGCTGGCGTCGGCATTCATATCCGCAATATCGAGGTCTCGCGGTTCGTCGAAGGCGCGAACGTCGCCGATTTCAACGGGTGGACGTGCGGCGGCGAAGTCTCGACTGGCGACGACAAGTGGCAGGTGCTGAAATCGATCCTGCAAGCCGGCGGCGGCGAACCGATCAAGGATGGGGCGACCCTGTCGTGCATGGTCAACGCCCCGCGCGTGCCAATCGCGACGATCGGGCGCGATGACATCGTCGGGGAGATCAGCGCGCCGAAGACACAGCCGCGCCGGGATAGGGTCAATGGCATCATCCCGACCTATCGCAGCGAGGCGCATTTCTGGGAGGTCGTGCCGGGCGAGGTTGTCCGTGACGCCGCGATGCTCGCCAAGGATGGCGATGAGCGGACGAAGGAAATCGCCTACGGGCTGGTGCAGGTCGAAGGTAGCGACGACGTGCAGCAGACGGTCGAGCTTGCAGGCTATGACCTGGAGAATGCTCGCGAGGCTGGGCCGATCACGATGCCGCTGAAGCTGCGCTGGATCGGATTTCGCGCCGGTGACTGCGTGACGATCGACGCGGACGAGACAGGCCTGTCGGGCAAGCAGATGATCCTGCTGAAGCGCTCGCTTGACCCTGCAACGGGGATGGTGCCGATGACCATGAGGACGGAGGACCCGACGAAGCATGGTCGCGTGTTCGCCCGGACTGGTACGCTGCCGCCGGTGCCGTACGTCGATCGGCCGGACGTGCCGGGTGACTATTCTCTACCGCCTTCGAACCGCGCCGCCCATTTGATCGTGCGGCAGTCGGTCGCGTATCCGGTCGACAGCGACGACACGACGATCACGATTGAGACGTTCGAAGCGACGATCGATGATGGCCGGGTGCTGACGTTCCCAGCGCAGACGATCACCGGCCTGACTGCTGCTTCGGTCTATCTGGTGCTCTGGGATCTGGACAACTCGACGTTCGTCGCGGTGCCGGCGCCGGCGCTCAATGAGGTGGCATCGGATCGCTACGTCATCATTCGCGAGACGACCACGTCGAACGCCGATGGGACGTATCCGACCTACCCCACGGCTCCGGGCGGCGACAATGGCGGTGGCTATGGTGGCGGTGGATGCCCGATCGTGACCGCGCGCATTCTGCTGGCGAATACCGATCGCACCGGACCCGGCGACACGATCGAAGCGGGCAAGATAGAAGCCGGCATGTGGGTCTGGTCGCAGCGGGAAGCAGACCTGGGCACCGGCAAGTGGGGCGCGTATCTGGTCACCTTCACGCGGGTGTTCGACAGCCCGCTTTATGCTGTCGACGATCGCCCGCTCACCTCGCCGTCGCATCTGTGGTGGGATAATGGCTGGTCGCGGTCGGACGTGATCGGCAAGCCGGCCGGTAGCGGGCGTGTCGTGGCGCTGACGGTTGCCGATGCCGCGACCTACGTGCTGGTCGACGGTGCAGGACGTCGTCTCATCAGCCACAACAAGCAGGCGGAGGCGAACCAGGTATGAAGGAAACCACGGGAACTGACCGTTGATCTGACGCTGCCAGCCATCACGGCACTGGCCAGCTATTCGTTCGACAACTGGCTGCTGCGCCTTAACTGACCGAAATGGAGATTGCCATGGGAACGCAGGCATGAAGCCGGCGCGCGAAGATCTGCGTGCGTATCGCTGGGCGCCGATGGTCGAGCTATTCCCATTCGAGGGGCTGGACATGACCGGGGCCTCCTTCGCAATGGAGGTTCGCCTGTACCCCGATGCGCCGGGCGCTGCGCTTGTGGCGCTCAGCAATGCCGCGTCGAACGCGCAGGGCATTTCGCTGGACGTCGAATGGGACGGAGAACTGCCGACCAGCATCGTGCAAATCCGCATCAATGAGACGACCTTGGAAGGGCTTTTGCCATTCCCAGCCAATGGCACCGAGCCGGGCGACGAAATCAGTCTCGCCTACGACCTGCACATCACCATGCCTGACTTCGGCAAGCGACGGTGGGTCGAAGGCGCTTTCATCATCGTACCAGGAGCGACCCACTAATGGCCGGACCCTTCCGCTTCGACGGCGCACGCGTCATCAAGATCGACGGCGCTGACACCCTTGCTCCTCTCGTTGCCCGTGCGCGCCGCGCGGAAAGCGGGGCTGTCGCAGCAGCCACGCTGGCGAGCGGGGAGGCCGATCGGGCCGATCTGGCTGCGTCGGGCGCCGTTGCGGCGTCCAATCTGTTCCCAACGGTCGCTGCCGGCCTCGCCGCGACCGCGGAAGGCGGGTTCTTCACGGTCGTCGGTGACGGGGCGTCGACCTACGCCATCCTGTATCGCGAGGTATCTGGCGCTGCGATCGAGCAGGCGCGCTATGCCAGCAAGGCGGCGTATGAAGGGCCGGGCGGGGCGGGGCTGATTGGGTATCGGGGTCGTACCGTTCAACAGAAGTTGGACGACACCATCTCGGTGCGGGACGGGCGATTCGCTGGGGGCGCAAAAGGCGACGCTGTCACCGACGATACCGAGGCTTTGGCAGCTGCTTTCGCTTTCGCTATGCAGACGGGCGCTAGGGTCTACTTCCCGCGCGGAATCTATCAGACCAATCCGATTACACTCGACGTGCCATCCGGTTTGCCTTTGCACATTTTTGGCGATGGCAAGGATATTTCGGTGATCCGTAAGCGCGCGAACAGTGATGAGCCTGCGTTGACCATCACAACAGACGAGGTGGACAATTATACGGTGCTAGAGGATTTGCGCATCGATAACGGTTTTCGTGACACGGTCGGTGTAGGCATCCGCTTCGTCAATACCGCCCGGATGTCGTTGAACCGAGTGAATGTGCGCGGGTTTGGTCTAGGGCTCGATAATGTCGGCGGCCTGATTTGGCTGGCTAACGATGTCACGCTGCGCGGTAACGCTAGGGGCTTCCGTACGCGCGCAAGCGATGCCAGTATATATTCGAACTTGATCAAATTCACTGGTGGTGAAATTCGCGGTAGCGCACTCGCCGTTGATATCGACCAAGCAAATGGCGTGGTGTTCGACACCGTGGACTTCGAGTCCAACGGTACGCCGGCTGATTGGACAAGCGGTGTTGTGAAGCTTGGCGCCGCCATGGCGCAGGAAGTCGGCGATGCTATCGTTACCTTCAACAATTGCTGGTTTGAAGGCAACAAAGGAACGGCCGTCTTTGGGTCTGCTGCTAATACAGAAATTGCTATGAATGGATGTGTCTTTCTCGCGAACGAACGCTCCGTCAATATAACCGGGCTAGCGAGTGTGTTGCTTATGGGTGTGCGGGCGCCAGAACAGAACGTCATGTTCCGTATTCAAGCGGCGCGCAGCGTGATCGTCGGCGGCTCTATTGGTAGTATTGAGGACACCTCGACGCATCGGGCATACGATACGGTAACGGCGACCGGCGACTTCACTGGCACCAGGACTAGTTTCCGTCTCAGTCATTCGGTGTCGGTGCCAACCGCGAACGATTGTATCTTCGCGCGCGACGTTGACCTGCTCCCGGGCGGCGACACCGACGCGTCTAGCATCTATAAATACGGGACGAAGCCGTTCTCAATTCGCTTCGCCGGCGGTCCGATGATTTCAGCATCCGATGGAAAGCTTGGGTTCAGCGGGAAAGCGCCCATTCCCGTTGCGTTTCTTCACCCGGCCGCGTCTGTGGCAGACGTTGTCGCTCATCTGAAGGCTCTTGGTCTCGCTGGATGACGCGCCAGAATGCGTAGGCGGCGTCGTCCCAATCTTTTGGCAACGCCGCCAGTTGTGTCGACCAATCAGGTGTCCAGCCATCATCAAGGCGACTTTTCAGATGGCGCAATGCCACCACAAGAGCTTCCGGACAAAGCGGATCGAAATAGATGCCCGCTGCACCGCATAGCTCGCGGGCGTAGGGGCGGTCGGCTGCTACAATCGGCATGCCGATAGTCATCGCCTCTACGAGCGGCAAACCGTAGCTTTCTGTAAACGATGGAAAAACCAACGCATCTGCCGCCGAGTACATCGCCGCGACATCTCCAGAAGGTCGCTCGCCATCGAGCGTTGTTGCGATGTCTTCGACAAGGCCATGCGATCCCGCCAGTTGCATAGCAGAAGTGAGAATTGCGTGGTTTTTGTGCGGATAAGGCGCAGCTGGGTAGCAGAGGCGTAGCTTTCCGCCTCGCCATTCTCGGCGCGTCGTGCCGTCGACGCATGCGGTCGGTTGCCGAGCTATCGATATCTTCCCGCGGGTCGTAGGGTAATGCTCTTCGATGGCTGCCCGCATGTGTTCGGTCTGCACGATTAAAGCATCGGCGAACCTGATATTGCGCTTGAAAAGGTAGCGGGAGACAAGGTTCTTGATCTGCTGGGGGCGGCTTGGCGTTTCCGAATTTGGGATGAGATGCGCGTTCTGCACGAACACGACCTGCTTACCAGAATAGCGTAGAGGGATATCCCCCAACACCAGTAGGGTGCCTGTGCGGGCGTCCTGTCTAAGACAGGATAGGAGCCGAAGAAGCGGACGGGGAATGGCCGAATGTTGAGTTCGCGTGATCTCGATATCACCGGCGATCCGCTGCAATGCTGGTAGCAGATGTTCTGCTAATCGCCGTGCGCCGAGGCCGAGCACGTTAGAAGCATCCACCTGAAGCATTCCCCGATTCTGCGCCGCAAAGCCTTACGTCGCAAGGGGTGAGACACGCCGCTGCGCCCCGGTAGCGAACAATTGTCAATCGAAAGGACTGGTGCCATGACCACGCTCAACCGCGCGCGCGGGAGCGCGTCCGCATGACCCTGCTCGCCCAGGCGAAAAGCTACGCTGCTAAAGCCGTTGCAAGCGGCCCAGCGACCGTCGCGCCGCCCAGCTTCGATGGACAAGGCTGGTTGGTCGTCGTCAATTTGGCGATGATGACCGCCGCCTTCGTGCTGGCGCTGATGATGACCGTCGATCTGGTGCGGCACATATGGCGGCGGCGGCGCTGCGACCGGCCGAGCCATCCGGTGACGGTATGGCGCGGTATGGTGCTGTGCTTCGCGACCGGGATCGGGCTGCGCAGCGGCGGCGCGGCGGTCGTGCTGTGGGGGTGGAACCCCTTGCGGCCCGATGACACGGGCGCGCTGCTGTTGTTGCAGCGGATGATCGATCCGGTCGCGGTCGCGTTCGGCCTGACCGGGCTGGCCATCGCTTATCTGTCAGCGCCGGGCGTCGTGTACCAGCTACGCCGCAAGCCCCACCCGCTCGATTTCTGGACGAAGCTGCCGCTGCTGTGGCGGCCCGCGGCGATCGTCGGCCTGTCGGTGGCGGCGGCCATCGGCGTGGTGGCGACGCGATGATCGGGCGGCTGTTGGCGACGGCGGGGGCCGTGGTGCCGGTCGCGACGGTCGCGGCAATGGACAAGGGGGCGACGGTGCAGGCTTCGGTCCCAACCATCTGGCATTTCCTGGGCTACCCGTTCGAAGCGGGAAGCATGATCGCGGCGCTGTGCGCCTGCATCGCCGTCCGCTTCTACGTCGTCCAGACGGAGCGGAAAGCACATCGCTGGACCGTCGACGTGCCGGTGTCGGTGCTGTCGCTGCTGTTTACCGCCGGGTTGGTCATTTCGCAGCGGCCGGAGCCGTTGTGGGCGCTTATGACCGGCACCGGGATCGGCGCGCTGGGGGCCGGCATCATCTCGATCGCGCTGACGTGGGTGCAGCGCGCCACCGGCCCGTTCGCGCCCGACGCGAAGCCGGATTGATCCTCGCCGCCGGGTAGGCGGCATCTTCGAAAGGCAAGGTCAAAATGACGACGGCAACCCCGGCGTGGCGCGCAGCCGCGTCCGCGCCGATCGCGCGCGCGATCACTTCGATCGCGGTCCATTGCACCGCGACCCGCGAGGGTCAGCCCTTCCACGTCGCGGACGTGCGGGCATGGCACAAGGCGCAAGGGTGGAGCGACATCGGCTATCACTTCCTCGTTGCGCTGGATGGCTCAATCGAGATCGGCCGCGCCAAGGCACTGGTCGGCGCGCACGTCGCAGGCCACAACGCGAACAGCGTCGGCATCGTCTATGTCGGCGGCGTTGCTGCGGACGGTAAGACGCCCAAGGACACCCGCACGACAGCACAGAAGGCGGCAATGGTCGACCTGCTGCGGACACTAAAGCAGACCCATCCCGGCGCGGTCATCAAGGGCCATCGGGACTATCCCAAGGTAGCGAAGGCCTGCCCGAGCTTCGACGCCAAAGGCGAGTACGCGCGGCTATGACCGCGCTCCGCCCCTACCTCGCTATCGTCGGCGCCGTCGTGGCGGTGGCGTTGCTCGCCGCCGCCTACATCGCCGGCAGGCGCGACGGACGTGCTATCGCCGACGGTAAGCAGGCAGCGGTCGAGAAGGCGGTGAAGGCCGAGCGCGACAAGCGCGAAGCTCTCGTTGCCGCGTCCGAGGCGGCCGGCGCTGCCAAGGAAACCGACCGCCAAGAGAAGGTCCGGGAGATCTACCGTGAAACGAACACCATCACCGAACGCCCTGTGTATCGCAATCTGTGCGTCGATGCTGACGGGGTGCGGCTCGTCGAGCGCGCTACGGCCATCGCCAACGGCAACGATCCCGGCGCATCTCCTGTCACGCCCGGCGACCCTGCCCCAGCCGCGCCGCAGCGCTGACGGCGGGCAGGACGGCGCGGCCGCGCTAGGGTCGCAGCTGGACGTGCTGGACGTGGCAGGAGGTATTCGCGCCCAGCTTGTTCGACTGCAATGCGCCGTGCTTGCAGCTGCCGGCCAGCCGTTGCGGGCGGACTGCCCGCATTAGCGTCAGTGTTCGAGTGCCAGCGCCGCGCTAACTGCCATCTCGCGGAACTTGCCCTGCCAAGTCGGGCCGGCCTCGCTCCACGGCGTTGGGGTCTCGAACTCGCCCATTCGGCTGTCCCACAGCTTTTCAGCCAGAAACTCGATGAGCGCGTCCCGATCGTTCGCAGTGCAGAGGCGGCAGGCCATATCGAATCATTGCCTTCGTGTTCTCGTTGCGTTCCATACGAGCATGCGCAGGCATGAACGAGTCATCATCGAACTGGCAGTTGCCGTTCTACGCGCCGGCGTTGCGGAGAGCGACAAGCGACGCGTCGACACGCCAGCGGTGCGGCTGGCGTTGCGCTGCCTCCTACCGTACTGCCGGGAGCGCTGGCCGCTCGTATCCTATTGGGAGGGCGGGGCCGGCGGTCACGAGATCGGCAGGGCGCAGACCGTGACCGCCGCATTCAACGGCATCGTCCGCCAGTTGCGGCAGTCCGGCGCATGGCGGGAATGAGTGCCTACCTCAAAACAGGCGAGCCACTCCGGCGACCAAACCCGCGAGCATCATCGCGGCAACGATGGTAGCCTCGACATGCAACCGGCTGTGCAGCCTCATTGATCGCCGCCGGCTGGCGCCCATGGGTCTCTCGCCCCCAACCGACGCTCGTCCACCTGGAAGTGCTGGGCCAGCACCAGCCGGTCCGTCTCGTCCAGCCACTCCGGCGTGCCCCGGTGTACGAACTGCTGCAGGTAGGCGACGTTGCGGCCGATCAGCCGCGACAGGGCGGACAGGCTCTCGCCCCGTTCGGCGGCCAGAGCGACCAGTGTAGCACGGACCTCGGCGGGCGTTGCGGTGGTCAAGCATGAGCCTCCCCGTGCGCGCCGACCCTGACCATTCCCTGCCCTCTCCGGCCGCTTTCCATGGCCTCAATCGTTGCCCATTGGCGAGCCTTTGTCGAGCGTTGCAGACGCCGATTCGCGCGCAGCTTTCGACGCCAGCCGCCATTTTGACAAATCCAGTGCCCTTGAGGGGCGGCAACGGCGGGTAGAAGCGTGAACATGTGCACACGCGCATTGAAAACGCACGATTTACGCTCGACTGTTAATCGAGCGGCCGTAGGTTCGAATCCTACTCAGGGAGCCAGCGACACCCCCGGAAATTGTTGGATTTTCCCTTCCGGGGGCGGGCCCGTTTACGGCCGTCGCGGCATCGCGCTGCTTTGCGGGCGACAGCCGAATGCCTGGAACATATCGGCCAGATCGTCCCGTCGCGGGGTAGCGCGCAACAGCTCGCCTTCGATCACCGCACAGCGCCGGTCATTATCCCGCGCCATCGTTCGCGCCGCGAAGAACAGCTGCCCGGCGAACAGCACCGTCATCGCCGCCGTCCCGAAAAACGCGCCGCGCGCCACCTGTCGCACCACCGCGCTATGCGCCCGGTGCGAACGCTCCAGCGTCAGGATGACCAGAAAGGCGCAGACGCCGCAGCGGGCGAGCGCGACGGCATCGGCATAGCGGATCAGCGGCGCGCTGAACCACGCCAGCGCGAGCAACCCGATGCCATAGCCCCAATAGATGCGTCCGATATCGTCGTTCGTGCTATCGGCCATTCCTGCCCCCGCATCGCGTCCCGAAGGCAGCGTATCGACAACCACCCGCGAACGCGACCCCAGCCCGGCCTCGTCTTGTGGCGGCGGCAGCCCGCCCTGTATGCAATGCGAACAGGTCATCGTTCAGCCGCCGCTAATCTCAACTCGTGCACGGTCCGTCGGTCCGTCCCACGGACCCGAACCGGCGACCGTTCGTTGAAATGGCAGGAAGACACGCCATCGGTCGGGAACCATGGCGGCATTGGAGAAACTGATGTTGCTGCACCCTATGTCCCGTGCCCGCCTTCGCGCGATCGGCGCCACCTTGGTCGGGGCGCTCGCGCTCGCGGCCTGCGCCACGCCTACCCCCTATCAGCCCGCGTCGGGTTCGGGCTTCTATCGCAATGGCTATAGCGACCAGCAGATCGAGCCGAACCGCTACCAGGTCAGCTTTTCGGGCAACAGCCTGACGTCGCGCGAGACGGTCGAGCGGTATCTGCTGTACCGCGCCGCGCAGCTGACGCTGGAGCGCGGCTATGACTATTTCATCATGGCCGATCGCGACACCAATCTGCGTAGCCGGACCTATTCGACGCCGGGTGTCGGTGGCTTCGGCGGATGGGGTGCGGGCTTTGGCTGGGGCGGCTGGGGCCCGGCATGGCGCTATCGCAGTCCGGCGTTCGGCTGGCGTACCTGGGACCCGTTCTGGGGCGATCCGTTCTTCGACCGCTCGGTCGATATCCGCACCGTCGACAAGTATGAGGCGATGGCGGAAATCGTGCTGGGTCGCGGTCCGAAGCCCGCCAACAATGTCCGCGCCTTCGACGCCCGCGCGGTGTTGCAGAGCCTGGGGCCGAGCGTGATGGAGCCGGAACCGCGCCGGTAACGTAAGCTACCGGCTGAATGCGGAAAGGCCGCCGTTCCTGATGGGGAGCGGCGGCCTTTTTCGTTGTGCCCGTATCATGTCGCTCCAACTCAAGCTGGGGACAGTTGCGATACTAGCGGCGCCACCAGCCGTCATCGTCACCCCGGACTTGATCCGGGGTCCCGCTTCTTTGCCGGCGTGGAAGAAAAAGAAGCGGGACCCCGGGTCAAGCCCGGGGTGACCGGGGGGAGCGTTGGGTCACCAACAGACGACCGGGACTTCGCCTAGCTGACAAACGTATCCCCGCGCAGGCGGGGATCCAGAGCCGCAAGCGCCATCGCCCGTAACCCTGGATCCCCGCCTGCGCGGGGATACGTCTTTCGCGGTCGAGGTAGTGGTTACGCCACCAGCGCGCCGTGGCAGTGCTTGTACTTGCGGCCCGACCCGCACGGGCACGGCGCGTTGCGGCTGACCCGGCCTTCCCAGCTGGCGGGATCGTCGCCCAGATCCTCGTCGGGCTGCGGTGCGGCCATCTGCAGCATCGGCACGCGGGTGGTGATGAGGCCCGGCGTGCCCTCCCCGCCCCAGCTGTCGTCCTCGCCGGTCAGCGGGTCGATGTGCATCGTCAGGAAATCGGGCAGCTCGGGCAGTTCGGGCGGAACCTGGAAATTGAAGTTGGCGTGGGCCATCGTGCGGGTCACGTCCTCGCGGATGCTGCCGAGCATCCGTTCGAACAGCGCGAACGCCTCCTGCTTATATTCGTTGATCGGCGTCTTCTGGGCATAGGCGCGCAGGTGGATGACAGCACGCAGCGCGTCGAGCATCGCCAGATGCTCCTTCCAATGATGGTCGAGCGTCTGGAGCAGGATCGACTTTTCGATCTGCGTCCAGCTTTCCGGGTCCAGTTCGGCCGACTTGGCCTCAACCAGCGCATCGGCTTCGGCGCGGATGCGCTCTTCGAGGGTTTCGGCGTCCAGCCCGTCCTCGTTCGCGATCCATTCCGCGACCGGCGCGTCGACGCCCAGCAGCTCCTGCGCCTGTTCGCGCAGCCCCTCGACATTCCACTGTTCGGGATAGCTGTCGGGCGGCACCGCGTCGCCGACGATGGTGTTGACGACCGCGTGGCGCATGTCGACCACGACATCGCCCACTGCATCGGCGTCCATGATGTCGGCGCGCTGTTCGTAGATGACCTTGCGCTGGTCGTTCATCACGTCGTCATATTCGACGACCTGCTTGCGCACGTCATAGTTGCGCGCCTCGACCTTCTTCTGCGCGGTTTCGATCGCGCGGCTCAGCCACTTGCTGCCGATCGCCTCGCCATCCTCGATATTGTTGCGCATCATCTTGGCGAACAGCGTGTCCGGTCCGAAGATGCGCAACAGGTCGTCGTCGAGGCAGAGATAGAAGCGCGACAGGCCCGGATCGCCCTGACGCCCCGAACGGCCGCGCAGCTGGTTGTCGATGCGGCGGCTTTCATGGCGTTCGGTGCCGAGCACGAACAGGCCGCCGGCGTCCAAGACCTTCTGCTTTTCCTCGACGATCTCCGCCCGGATGCGCGCGGCGGCGGCGTCATATTCGCTCGTCCCCTCGACCAGGTCCGGATGTTCGTCGAGCATCCGGAATTCGAGGTTGCCGCCCAGCTGAATGTCGGTGCCGCGACCGGCCATGTTGGTGGCGATCGTGACCGCGCCCAGCCGCCCCGCCTGCGCCACGATATGCGCTTCGGATTCATGATAGCGGGCGTTCAGGACCTTGTGATCGACGCCTTCCTGGGTGAGGAATTCGGACAGCAGTTCCGACTTCTCGATCGAGACCGTGCCGACCAGCACCGGTTGCCCCTGCGACGCATGTTCGCGGATCTTCTTCGCAATGGCGCGGAACTTGTCGTCCAGCGTCTTGTAGAATTCGTCCTCTTCGTCGACGCGGCGCACCGGCACGTTGGTCGGGATCGACACGACGTTCATCTTGTAGATGTCGAAGAATTCCGGCGCCTCGGTCGCGGCCGTGCCGGTCATGCCCGACAGCTTCGGATACATGCGGAAATAATTCTGGAAGGTGATCGAGGCGAGCGTCTGGTTCTCCGGCTCGATCGTCACGCCTTCCTTGGCTTCGGCGGCCTGGTGCAGGCCGTCCGACCAGCGGCGGCCGTCCATCATGCGGCCGGTGAATTCGTCGATGATGACGACCTTGCCGTCCTTCACGATGTAGTCGGTGTCGCGCTTGAACATCACGTTCGCGCGCAGCGCCTGGTTCACGTGATGCACGACCTGCGTATTCTCAAAGTCGTAGAGGTTAGCGCCGACCAGCAGGCCGGCATCCTCCAGCATCCGTTCGACCTTTTCGGTGCCGTCCTCGGTCAGGACGATCGACTTCTGCTTCTCGTCCTTCTCGTAATCGTCCGGCGACAGGCGCTTCACGATCTCGTCGACCGAACGGTACAGGTCCGACTTGTCGTCGGTCGGGCCGGAGATGATGAGCGGGGTGCGGGCTTCGTCGATCAGGATCGAGTCGACTTCATCGACGATCGCGAAGTTGAACGGCCGCTGCGTCATCGACGCGCGGTCGAACTTCATATTGTCGCGCAGATAGTCGAAGCCGAATTCGTTGTTGGTGCCATAGGTGATGTCGGCGGCATAGGCTTCGCGCCGCTGGTGATCGGCGATGTTCGGCACGATCACGCCGGTGGTGAGGCCGAGGAAGCCGTACACCTGCCCCATCTGTGCCGCGTCGCGCCGCGCCAGATAGTCGTTGACGGTGACGACATGGACGCCTTCGCCCGGCAGCGCGTTCAGATAGCAGGCGAGCGTCGCGACCAGCGTCTTGCCCTCACCGGTGCGCATCTCGGCGATCTCGCCCCGGTGCAGCACGATGCCGCCGACCATCTGCACGTCGAAATGGCGCATGCCGAGCACGCGGCGCGCGGCTTCGCGAACGGTCGCGAAGGCTTCGGGCAGCAGCGAGTCGAGCTTGGCGCCGTTCGCCAGTTGCTCGCGGAACTTCGGGGTCTGCGCGGCCAGTTCCGCGTCGGACATGGCGGTCAACGTGGGTTCGAAGCCGTTGATCTTGTCGACGATCGACCCGAGCGACTTGACGTAACGGTCGTTGGACGACCCGAACAGCGATTTGGCGAGGCCACCGAACATGGGCGAATTTCCTTGAAACTACGGGAAGCGCGCCGCGATGCGTTCGCCGGCTGCGCTGGAATAAGGGGTCGGACGGGCGCGGGTGCGCGCTATTCGTGGGTGCGCAGCGTGCGTGCGCGGACCGCGACATGGGGCGCGGGCGTCAGGAACAGCGGATGCGGATCGCGTACCAACGGCTGTAGCGGACGGGCGGTCGCGGCCGATCCGGCCTCCACCACGGCGACCGCGATCTGCCCGGCAACGGCCTGCGCCTGTGCGACCTGCCGCGCATTCGCGACTCCCACGCCGGGCAGCAGGCCGGTCAGGCCCGTCAGCAGCGCGGAGAGGAACAGCAGCAAACGCAAGCGATACGTCCAGACGGTTTGGTTTCGCGACAGGATGCCGGCCGCAGTCGCGCGAGACATAGGGAATGGGTGGCCCGGCGTCCAGACGCGGTCGATCTACTTGTCGGAAGAGCGGCCCGGCAATTTCCACCGCATCTCACGCTGCCAAACGCCCGCTACGGCCTTTCCATCCGCGTCACGCGCCGGCTTGAATCGCAACCGCGTCACCAGTCCGCGACAGGTCGCCTGATCCAACGAAGCGCCGGCCGACTCGAGGATACGGCACCCTTCAACCCTTCCCCGCCGGTCGACATCGATCGCGAACTTCACGACACCTTCTTCGCCCCGCCGAAGCGCCACCTCCGGATAATCGTCGCCGGTCAACCATGTGGCGGCACCGATCCTTTCGGGTGGTGTCTGTGCGCAAACCCCGCCACCCCAACAAAGCGTTGCAACCGCCGCGCCCATGCGTAGGAACCGTCGCATTGCCACCCCCTGCCCCGAACCCGGCGCAGGCTAGACCGGACCCTGCGACCATGTCGACTGCCACATCCCCGCTCGCCACGCCGTTTCCCGCGCTGCCGCCGATCGGAGGCGTGACGCTGCGCGTCGCGCGGGCGCGGTACAAGAATTGGGACCGGTGCGACCTGACCTTCGTGACGCTGGCCGAGGGGACGGCGGTCGCCGGCGTACTGACCAACAGCAAATGCCCCTCGCCCGAGGTGGAATGGTGCCGTCGCGCGCTGGTGCTGGGCCGGGCGCGGGCGCTGGTGGTCAATGCCGGCAACTCCAACGCCTTTACCGGCGACCGGGGCCGTGCCGCGGTCGAAGCGATCGCGGCGCGCACCGCGCAGGCGATGGCATGCCAGCCGTCCGACGTGTTCGTCGCCTCGACCGGCGTGATCGGCGTGCCGCTGCCGATCGACAAGGCAGAAGCGGGCCTCGACGCCGCGTTCGTCGCCGAATCCTGTGGCTGGGAAGCGGTGGCCGAGACGATCGGCACGACCGACACCTTTACCAAGGGTGCGTTCACCACCGCCAGGATCGGCGACCGGACGGTCAAGCTGTCGGGCGTGATCAAGGGGTCGGGCATGATCGCGCCGGACATGGCGACGATGCTCGGCTTCATCTTCACCGATGCGGCGGTCGATCCGGCGTTCCTGCAAAGCGCGCTGGAGGCGGCCAACCGCCAGACCTTTTCGTGCATCACGGTCGATGGCGATACCTCGACCAGCGACACCGTGTTGGCCTTTGCCACCGGGGCGGCGGGGAATGCGCCGATCGCGTCGTTCGATGATGACGGGGCCGATGCGTTCGCGGCGGCGCTGCATGACCTGTGCCGGCAACTGGCGCATCTGGTGGTACGCGACGGCGAAGGCGCGACCAAGTTCATCGCCATTACCGTCGAAGGGGCCGAGAGCGACGGCAGCGCGCACCGCATCGCGATGAGCATCGCCAATTCGCCCTTGGTGAAGACTGCCATCGCGGGCGAAGATGCGAATTGGGGCCGTGTCGTCATGGCGGTCGGCAAGGCGGGCGAACCGGCCGAGCGTGACAAGCTGTCGATCCGGTTCGGCACGACGCAGGTCGCCGAAGGCGGGCTGGCGGTAGCCGGTTACGACGAAGCGCCGGTAGCGGCGCATCTGAAGGGTCAGGAGGTCGAGATCGGCGTCGACCTGCATCTGGGTGAAGGCCGCGCGACGGTGTGGACCTGCGACCTGACGCACGGCTATATTTCGATCAACGCCGATTATCGGAGCTGAGGGGCGACGGAAGGCCGCTTTCGTCCCGTTGAACCTCGCGTCATCCCGGCGGAGGCCGGGATCTGTGGCGGATAGCGCGGGACAGGAGTCAGTCGATGCCTCAGCCTCCGCTGGGGCGACGGTTGTGGCAGGGATGCCTGGGGATGTTGACGCCCCGCACATAACCGTCACCCCGGACTTGATCCGGGGTCACGCTTCTTCTCACGGCTCAGTCGAGGAAGAAGAAGCGGGAACCCGGGTCAAGCCCGGGGCGACGATAGGTATTCCGGTCAGCGGCGGCGATGGTCCGCCGCCGGCGGCATCAGCCCAGTTCACCCTCGAGCCACGCCTTCAGCTGGCTCTTCGGCCGCGCGCCGAGCAGGTCGGCGACCGGCTGGCCGTTCTTGAACAGCTTCAGCAGCGGGATCGACTGGACGCCCATCGACCCGGCGGTGTCGGGGTTGGCCATGATGTCGACCTTGGCGATCGTCACCTTGTCGCCCAGTTCGTCGGCGATTTCTTCCAGCGCCGGAGCGATCATCTTGCACGGGCCGCACCAGTCCGCCCAGAAATCGACCAGCACCGGCTTGTCGGATTGCAGCACGTCGGCGGAAAAGCTGGCGTCGGTAACGGTCTTGGTCGGCATGATAATCTCCTTCTTGCGCCAGTATCTATGATCGGGGGGCCGGCACCTCAAGCTGTGCGGGGCAAGCTTTGTTCCCCCGCCCCCAAGCCGGGCTTGTGCGCGTCGAGCAGTTCGCCGGGCAGGACGAACAGGCGCGGACCGGCGGTGTAGAGCAACGCCGCCTCTACCGCGTGGTCGGGAAAGATGACGCGCAGTGCGGCGGCATAGGCCGCCATCTGCCGCAGGTGATAGACCGGAATGTCCTCGACCGTGTCGGGCACGCGGCGGCCGGTCTTGAAGTCGACCACGCGCACCGTGTCGCTGCCGACGCACAGCCGGTCGACCGTGCCGGCGACGACCTGCGTGCCAACGACCGCTGCGATCGGCGCTTCGGCCAGCGCGTCGGGGCCGAACAAGTCGGCAAAGGCCGGATCGTCGAGCACCGCCATCGCGTCGCGCGTCACCCGGCGACGGAGGGCGGCATCCTCGACGCCCGCCGCGCCGGCCAGCCAGCGTCCGGCGGCATTGGCGCGCTCGTGGCGTGGCAGTTCGGGAAGGCGTTCGAACAGCTGGTGGAGCAGCCTGCCCCGCTCCGCTGCCGCGCGCATCGTCGCGGTGGGCGGCGGATCGGACACCTCGTCCTCGCCCACTGCCGACGGGGCGAGCGGGCGCGGCGGGCGGGCCTCGGCGGGGGCCGGCGCGCGGAGCCAGGCGGGCGCCGATGCGGCGGCGGCCGGTGCGGTTGCCGACCGTGCCCTGACGGCGATCGGGGGTTGCGGCGTCAGGCCGGTGAACAGCCGGTCACCGTCCTCGCTCCCCGGCACCCCAAGCGCATCGAAAGCGGCGGCGGCGGCGCTGTACCAGCTGAGCGCCGGCGGAATGCCCTTGCACTTCGGTGATGGCGCGCCGGCGATGACCAGCCGCTCCTCGGCACGGGTCGCCGCGACGTAGAAGAGCCGCCAATGCTCCTCCAACTCGCGGCGGTCGCTGGCGGCAAAGGCGCCGTCGACCGGGGTGCCCGCCTCGCTGCCACGCGGGCGGAACAGCGGGAAGGCTGCGCCGTCATGGCTTTCGGGTGCCCATTGGACGACCCCGCGCCGGCTGTTCTCCGGATCGATCGCGGCATCGGCCAGCAGCACCAGCGGCGCCTGCAACCCCTTCGACCCGTGCGCGGTCATCACCCGCACCGCGCCGCCCGAGCCGCCGGCGTCGCGCTTGATCTCCACCTCGCCCCGGTCGAACCATTCGACGAAACGTTGCAGCGACGATGTGGCGACGCTTTCGAACGACAAAGCGGCGTTGAGCAGCTCGTCGATCGGGTCGCGCGCCTCCTCCCCCAGCCGCGCGATCAGCTTGCGGCGGCCGTCCATCTCGCCCGACAACAGTTCCTCAAGGAAGCGATAGGGCGTCGCGAAATCGGCACGGCGCAGGATGCGCGACAGCGGTTCGACCACCTCGCTGTTCGTCCGGCGCAGATGCCGCCACAGGCTTCCGCTCTCGCGCAGTGCCCCTGCGAGCAGTTGCTCCTGCGTCCAGCCGATCAGCGGGGATACGAGCAGGCAGGCAAGGCTCAAATCGTCATCGGGTTGCAGCGCGAAGCGGATCGCGGCGAGCAAATCCTTGACCGCCAGCGGCGCATCGAGCCGCAGCCGGTCGACGCCCGCCACCGGCACCCCCTCCGCATAGAGCCGCGCGACGATCAGCGAGGCGAGGTCGCCGCGCCGCTTGACCAGCACCATGATGTCGCCGGGCTGAAGCATCCGCCCCTTGGATTCCAGCGGCAGCGTGCCGATCCAGCCGGCGATTTCGCGCGCGATCTTCGTCGCGATGACGCGGGTGACGTCGTCGATCCAGCCTTCCTCGGCATCGTCGGGCGTCTCGACCACGGTCGGTGCCCAGAGGGTGACGGTGCCGGGGCCGGGCACCTCGCTGTCATGGGTGTCGGGCGCGTCGATGCCCATGCCGGGGTCGGGCAAGGCGGCGATGGCGGCGTCGACGAATTCCAGCACCGGGCGCGTCGTGCGGAAGCTGTGGGTCAGCGACAACGTATCCAGCTCGCGCGCATCGCCGCGATAATCGTCGGGCAGTGCGGCACGGCGTTCGAAATCGACATGCGCCGCGCGGAAATAGATCGGGTCGGTGCCCTGGAAACCGAAGATCGCCTGCTTGTAGTCACCGACGACGAACAGCGTCCGCATCCCCGCCGTCCGCACCGCATCGCCGCTGAAGAATTCCTCGACCAGCGAACGGACGATCGCCCATTGCTGGGGATTGGTGTCCTGCGCCTCGTCGATCAGGACATGTTCGGTGGTCTGGTCGAGCTTGAAGCGGACCCAGTCGCCGATGCCCGGTTGCGCCAGCAGGTTCAGCGTCTCGCGGATCAGATCGTCGAAATCGACCGCGCCCGCCCGACGCTTGGCACGGACATAGGCGTCGGCATAAGCACGCCCCGCCTCCAGCGCGTCGGCCAGCGCATCGGCATAGCCCATGCGTGCGGCTTCCTCGATCAGCTCACCGGCACGGCCGCCGACCGCATAGGCCAGTTCGTCATAATCGGGTTCGGCGGCGACCAGTTTGGCCGACGCCTTGCGCAGCGTGTCCTCGGCCGTGAAGAAGATCTTGCGGATGTCGCGGACCCGCGCGGCGCGCTCGACCGGGCTGGCAGCCAGCCAGTCCATGATCGCGCCATGCGTCTTCTTGCCCGTCGCCGTGCCCCAGGCGAGGTTGGCGGCGGCCAGCCGTTCCAAGGCGTCGCAGTCGAATTCGTCGTCGCTGCACGCTTCCGCCAGCATTTCGTCGATCGGCATCGACGGCAGGTCCAGCGCACGGCGCAGGAACGGCTGAATGCCGCTCGGCAGTTCAGTCATCGCCTGCGGCCGCTTGGCACATTCGCGCAGGAAATTCTCGGCCGCGCCCTCGCCCATGCGCAGTGACATGGCGGCAATGGCATCGCCGATACGGCTCGACCCGGTGCGCTGTTCCTCGACCAGCAGTTCGGCCAGCGCCTCACGCGCCATGCCCGCTTCCTCGCGCGCCTCGAGCGGGCGGAAGCCGGGGACCAGCCCCGCCTCGACCGGGAAGCCGGCGAGCAGGCTCTGGCAGAATCCGTGGATCGTCTGGATACGCACGCCGCCGCCCGGCGCGTCGAGGACGCGGGCGAACAGGGTGCGGGCGCGGGCGAGCAGCGCCGGGTCGTTCACGTCCTCACCCAACGCAAACAGATCGGCCTTCAACTCGGCGGTCGGCAGGCGGACCCAGCGCGCCAATCGGCTGGCGACGCGTTCGGCCATTTCCGCCGCGCCCGCCTTGGTAAAGGTCAGGCACAGGATCGCGGCGGGATCGACCCCGCGCAGCAGCAGGCGAAACACCCGCGCCGACAGCACGTGCGTCTTGCCGGTGCCGGCCGACGCCGACAGCCAGACATGGCGATGCGGGTCGCTGGCCGCCGCCTGGTCGTTCTTCAACCGCTGGAGCGCGCGGACCTCACTCACGGCCATACCATTCGTCGCGGCGCATCAGCTGGTCGTAATCGGCATAGATGGCATATTCGGGCACCAGCTTGGCGGTAAAGGCTTCGTCGCCGGTCAGGAAGCGGGCGACCGCATCCTCGAAATGACGCAGCGCGGTGGCGACGAATTCCGCCGTAGCAATCTTGCCGCCGGTGCCGTTGGCGTTGACCGGGGTGGTGAACTTGCCGAAGCTGTCCTTGTCCTTGATCAGCGACCAATATTCGAACGCGCTTGCCGTGCCGCGCACCCCGGCGAAGCAGCCGCGTTCGGCCATCAAGCCCAGCAGCCCCAGTTGCAGACTGTAGCCGGCGGCCACCGCCTTGCCGCTCGGCGCCTTGCCGGTCTTATAGTCGATGATCGCGAGACTGCCGTCGGCGGCGCGATCGATCCGGTCGGCCTTGCCCGACAGTTCGACCCCGGCGATGGCGAGCTTGCCGTCGCATTCGACCGCCGCCACGTCGCGCCCCTCGGCCAGCTTCTGGTGCGTCAGCGACGCGACCCAGTCGATCGCCTCGCGCAGGCGCGGCACCCACAATGCCCGCAGCAGCGGATGGGTGCGCGGATCGTCGGACAGCGCCTGCAACCGGCGGCGCAGCTTCGCCGGGTCCAGCCCGTCCTCGCGCGCCCAGCGTTCGAGCACGCCGTGCACCGCCGTTCCCCGCCATGCGGCGGTCGCATCGGCATCGACCGCGTCCATCGGCGACAGGCGCAGCATCCGCCGCGCATAGAAGGCGTAAGGGTCGGCCTTCATGCGGTCGACCTCGGTCACCGAGATGCGGCGCGGGCGCTGTGCTACCGGCGGGCGCGGTGCGGGGCGCGCTGCGGCAGCAAAGGATGCGGGCCGGTCGATCGCCCGCGCCCAGTCGCGCAAATGCCCTGCACGCTCCAGATTGTCGTCCAGCGCCTGCAACCGCAGCCACAGCCGTGACGCGATGGTCGGCGCGGTCGCGTCGCGCGCCGCGCGGGTGAGCACCACGTCGGGCGCGCCCATCGCCCCGGCAAAATCATGCGCGGCAAGGCCGATACGGCGTTCGAGACCGGGCAGGCCCAGATCGGCGCGAATGCGCGGGGCAAGCCACGGATCGGGTGACGGCAGCGCCGGCCACACCCCTTCGTTCAGGCCGCCGAGGATCATCAGGTCGGCGGTCTGCAACCGCGCTTCGAGCAGGCCGAGAATGGCGAGGCGCGGATGCGCGCCCTGCGGCGGACGCACCGCCACTTCGTCCAGCAAGGTGCGCAGGAGCGCGGGCAGCACACGGGGATCGACCAAGGGCGGGCCGATCGCCGCCTGTTCCTCCAGCGCGGCGATCAGTTCGGCAGCGGCGCGGCCTTCGGGCCGACTCCACGCCGCGTCGCCCGCCAGCGTGGTCGCCGTCTCGCGCAGCACCCCCAGCAGGCGGACGAGCGGCTGCGGCCCGGATGCGAAGATGTCGGCGAGCGGCGTCAGCAGCGGACAGGCGATTTCCCAGAAGCCCGCCGCCGCCGCGCGGATCGCGGCATCGCGCGGCTCGCCCTCGCGCAGATGACGTTCGATCCCTGCCAAGCCCGGCGCCGGACGCGGGCCGCGCAACGCCCGGTCGAGCCGGCGCACACCATCGAGCCACAGCACCCGCTGTTCGGCGTCCCCGCTCTTCACCAACGGATGTTTCAGCAGCGACAGCAACGCGACCGGCGCGAACGCCTGCGCCGCCGCCTCGACCAACGCCAGCAGCAACGTACCGGGCGCGAGCAGCGACAGCGGCTGCCCGGCGGAATCGTCGACACTGACACCCCAGCGCGCCATGTGCGCCGCCACCCGTCGCGCGAGCATCCGGTCGGGAGTCACCAGCGCGGCGGTGCGGCCGGGCGTCTCCAACGCCTCGCGCAGCGCGACGGCGATCGCCTGCGCTTCCTCGGCCGGGGTCGCCAGTTCGACCATCCGCACACCGGACAGGCGCCGGTCGGCGGCGGGCACGTCGATCCAGTGGTGCGTCCGCTCGGCGGGACTGAGCGCGGTGGCAATGGCGCGGCTGCGCGTCGGGGTCGCGTCATGCTCGCTCGCCGCCTGCCAGCGGACGAATTCGTGGCGGTTGACGCCCATCCGGTCGAGCAGCAGCTTCAAATGATATTGTGGGTGCGTCTCGATCGACCGCTTGCGCCGGCCGGTGACGGGATCGGGCGCATGGGGGCCGAGCGACGCCCATTCGTCATCGTCCATCGCCAGGTCGAGGCCGGGCAGCACGACCATCCCGCGCGGCAGGCCGGCGACGCAGCGCTGGATGCGGGCGATCGCCGGCGCGTTGGTGGCGATGCCCGCCGCGCAGACGAACCCCTTGGGCGGATCGACCGCCCAGCGCGCGCACAGCCGCCCGAGCAGCCGGGTCCGCCGGTCGGCCAGATCGATCCGCCCCAGCGCCGCCAGTTCGCCGGGCCAGCGGTCGAGCACGATGCGGAACAGGTCGAGCGAGCGTTCCCAATGCGCCGACAATGTTTCGTCGAGGTCGAGGGTGCGCAGCCGTGCCGGATCGACCTCCTCGACCAGCAGCTGGTCGAGGGTCGCGGCAAGGTCACCGGCCAGTCGCACCGCCTCCGCCGCATCGACCGGACGCCCGGCGCGCTGGCGCTCCTCGGTCACCAGCCGGGCGAGGATCATCCGTCGGGCGAGCGGATCGATCGCGGGCGGGATCGGTTCCTGGTCGGCCGGATCGGCAAAGCTGCCGACGCCTTCGTCCAGTTCGGGGTCGCCGATCGCGACGAGGCGGGGGAGCAGCAACCCGCCGCCGCTGGCGCGCACGAACGCTTCCTGCACCGTCCGCTTGGCGCGGTTGGTCGGCACCAGAACCATGCCCTGCGCCAGCGCCAGCCGGTCGCCGCCGAACCGGCGGATCAGCCCGACCGCCAGCGCATCGGCAAATGCCCGATGGATCGGGATGGTATAGAGGCTGAGGCGCCGCCCCTCAGCCATCGGCGAGGACCGCCTCCGTCATCGCGATCGCGCCCGGCGTGCCGACATCGAACCACAGCCCCTGGTGCACCACGCCATAGGCGCGCCCGGCTTCGATCGCGCGGTTCCAGAACAAGTTGGTAGAAAACGCGCCTTCCGGCCAGTCGGCGATGACGCGCGGCGACAGGATCTGGACGCCGGTGAACACGAACGGCGCAAGCCGGCCGGGCTTGCGACGGCCGGTGATGCGGCCCATCGCGTCGATGTGGAAATCGCCCTGCCCGCGATGGCCGTGCGCCAGCGCCTGCGGCACCAGCAGCAGCAGCGCGTCCATCCGGTCGTCGTCCCACAAATTGCTGAGCAGCCGGATCGAGTCGACCGGGCCGTCGACCCACAGATTGTCCGAATTGACGCAGACGAACGGCTGGTCGCCGATCAGCTCGCGCGCCTGTACCAGCCCGCCGCCGGTCTCCAGCAGCTTCGCGCGTTCGTCGGACACCGCGACGTCGATGCCCTTCACACGGTGCTTGAGATGCGCTTCCATCGCATCGGCCAGGTAATGGACATTGACCACCGCGCGCTTGACCCCCGCCCCGCGCAACCGGTCGAACACGTGATCGATCAGCGGCTTGCCGGCGACCTCGACCAGCGGCTTGGGCCGCATCGCGGTCAGCGGGCGCATCCGCTTGCCCAGCCCCGCCGCCATCACCATCGCGGTTTCGGGCACCGTCGCTTGCGGATGGGGACGGATCGAACGGAGCGTGGTCATGCGAGTTCCTGCGGATCGCCGCGCTTGGGCGACGGGATGTTGAGATCGAACCAGCGCGCGACCCCGGCCAGCGCCGGATGGGTCAGGTCACGCTCCAGATAGCGCCACACGCGCGGACACAGCGCGCCATAGCGCGGCTTGCCGTCGCGCCGCCACAGCCGGGTGAAGATGCCGAGGATCTTCGCGTTCCGCTGCGCGCCGAACAGATGATAGGCGGCGTCGAACCCGTCGCCCACGCCGGTCGACTCCCGATAGCGGGCGAGCATCGACGCCTCGACCACCGCCGGCACATCGCGCCGCGCATCCTGCAACAGCGACACGAGGTCGTACGCCGGATGCCCGGCCAGCGCGTCCTGGAAATCGAGCAGCCCCAGCCGCGCATCGTCGAGCAGCATCAGATTTTCGGCGTGATAGTCGCGCAGCACGGTGACGACCGGCATGTCGGGCAGCGCGTCGAACGCCGCATTCCATGCCGCTACATAACCTTCGGTATCGACGGTGAGGCCCAGCGCGTCGCAATACCATTCGATCAGCAGGTTCGCCTCGCGCAGGATGAACGCGCGGTCGTAGGGAGGGACCGGGGCCGGCTCATGGCGTTGCAGGCGGAGCAGCTGGTCGACGGCGGCGGCATATAGCCGGCCTTCGCTTTCGGGTGCGGCGTCGACCGTCTCGCGCATCCGCATGTCGCCGAAATCCTCCAGCAGCATGAAGCCGGCAGCAGCATCGTCGGCCAGGATCGCGGGCGCGGCAAAGCCCCGTTCGCCCAGCCATGCCGCCATATGGGCGAACTTGCGCGTATCCTCGGGCGGCGGCGCGTCCATCAGCACCGCGCTGCGCCCCGCCTCGATCACGCGGTAGTAGCGGCGGAACGAGGCATCGACCGCCAAGGGCAATATCTGCGCTTCGCCCCAGCCGGCGTCAGTGAGGAACGGGACAGCCGCATCGCGCGGGTTCAGATCAGCGGCCATCGGCTTTCCCAAGCGTCCGGCACGCGCGCTGTCAAGCGCCGCCCGCCCGCTTCGTCGAACGCGAGGGTCAGCCAAAGGGCATCCGGCCAAGGATCGTCGCCCAGCCGTTCGGGCCATTCGACGAGCAGCAGCGCATCGTCCGCCTCGTCCAGTCCCAGTTCGAGCGCCTCGTCCGGTTCCTCGATCCGGTACAGATCGACGTGCAGGACGCTCAGGCGCACCTCCGGCGGATCATAGGGCTGGACGATCGCGAAGCTCGGCGAGGGCGCCTCCCCCGCCAGCCCCAGTGCCGCCAACACCCCGCGCGCGATACTCGTCTTGCCTGCGCCGAGCGGCCCCGACAGCGCGATCACGTCACCCGGCTGCACCACCGCCGCCAGCTTCGCCCCGAGCGCATGCGCCGCCGCTTCGTCCGGCAGATGCATCACGGCTCGCGCGGCAGGTCGATGGTGACCAGCGTGCCGACGCCCTTTTCGGACACCAGCTCGATCGTCCCGCCATGCGCCTCGACCGCCTGTCGGGCGAGCGGCAGGTCGAGGCTGAGCGCGCGTTCCCCGACCCGCGTCGCGCCGGCCTGGGCAAAGCGGTCGAACGCGCGCGCCACCGCGTCCTTGGACATGCCGGGACCGTCGTCCGACACCACGATCCGCGCCCGCTGCGCATCGCCGTCGACATGCAGCAGCACGCGCCCGCCCTGCCGCAACCCGCCGATGGCATGGTCGAGCAGATGGCCCACCGCCTGCCGCAACCGCCGCGCATCGCCCAGCATCACCCCGGCGGTCGGTGCGATCTCCACCGCCAGTTCGACGCCACGCGCCGTCGCCGCCGCCCGCGCCGCATCGGCAGCCTCGGTCGCGATCATCTTCAACGGCACCGTAGCGCGTGCGACCGGCGTGGTTTCGTTGGCGGTCAGGTCGAGCGTGTCGTCGATCAACCCGCCCAGCCGCTCGACCGATTCGAGGATCGCGTCGGTATAACGCGCGCCGTCCTGCGTCAGCTTGCCGGCATAGCCCGCCTGCAACATCTCGGCGAACCCCTTGATCGAGGTCAGCGGCGTGCGCAGTTCGTAGCTCATCGACGCGACGAACGCGGTCTTCACCCGGTCCGCCGCCTCCAGCGCCTCGTTGCGGTCGCGCAGCGCCTGTTCCATCCGCCGGCTGTCGGAGATGTCGAGCATGGTCAGCAGCGCGTTGCCATCGGGCAGCGGCACCGCGCCAAACTCATAATGCCGCCCATCGGCCATGGCGAAGCGGCCCGAACGCTGCATCCGCTGCTGCGTGGCGAAGCGGACCAGTTCGGGGATCAGCGCCGCCTTGCCGGGACTGGCGAGGCTGTCGGCGACCCGCTCAGCCAGCGCATCGACCCGCGGGTGGGAATCGAGGAACGCGTCGTCCAGCCCCCAGACCTGCCGGAACTTCGCGTTCCAGATCTGCAACCGCCCATCCGCCGCGAACACGCCCAGCGCCTCGAACAGATTGTCGAACGTCGCGGTGCGCACCCGCAGCAGCGTGTCGCGGGCGCTGGCGAGCTGCACCTGTTCGGTGCGATCCTCGAAGATCAGAAGTAACCCGCCTTCGGGCAGCGGTTGCGCCACGACGCGCAGATGGGTGCCGCCGGGCAGATGCCATTGTTCCTCGATCGCGCCCTCGGCCGCGCGGAACCAGTCGCGCCGCTCCGCCTTCCACCCCGGAAAGTCCCGGACTTCGGGAAGCCGCTTGGCCTCGCGCATCCGGTCGAGCACCCGGTCGAATTCGGGCCGGTCGGCCAGCCATTCGGGCTTCATCGCAAAGGTGCGGCCGAACGGCTGGTTGTAGAAGACGAGCGTACGATCCGGCGCGAATTGCGCCACGCCCGCCGACAGCCGGTCGAGCATCGCCCGCTGCGCCTCGCGGCTGCGCTTCAGCTTGCCGCGCGCTTCCTCGATCTCGTGCACGTCGATTGCGAAGCCGCCGGTCCCACCGTCGCGCAGCGGCATGTCGTGGACGCGCAGCATCCGCCGTTCGCCATTGATCGTCGCCGGCATCGCCGCGACCTGCGGCTGTCCGGTATCGCGCGCGATCGCCGCGCTGGCCAGCGGCCCGCCCATGCCGACGCCCTCGACCAGTTCGACCTGGCGCGCGATCACCTCTGCGGCATCGGCGGCATCGACCGCGCGGACATAGGCGGTGTTGACCATGGCCAGGCGCAGGCTGTCGTCGCGATACCACATCGGCATCGGTGCCGCCTCGATCAGGCTGGAGAGCGCTTCGAACGCCGCGCGATATTCCTCGGCCTCGGCGCCCAGCGTCGCGATCTCGTCATGGAATTCGGTCGCGTCGAAGAACCAGACCAGCACCCCGCCCGGCGTATTGAGGGCCGCCGGCGCCCGCTCGCCAATCGCGAACAACGACCGCGCCGAACCGGTCGCGCGCACGACGGTGCGGAACGGCTTGCCCCCGCGCAGTGCCGCGGTAATCGCATCGACCAGCCGGTCGGCACTGCCCGGCTCCAGCCCGCTATCGGCATTGCCCAGATCGGCCAGCGACGCCGGCATGTCGCTGCGCCCCAGCCGGTCGGCCAGCGGCTGGTCGAGCAGCAATCGCCCATCGGCCCGCACCACCATCGCCAGCGCCGGCGATGCGGACAGGGTGGCGTTCAGCGACGCGAACGACGCCGCATCCGCCGCCGCCCGCCGCCGTGCGGACAGGCCGGCATGCAGCATCCACGCGCTTGCCCCCACCAGCAGCGCCAGCACGACACCGGACAGGATGGCGGCCATCAGGCTGAGCGTAATCAAGCAAGCGCCTCGCGGGCAGACGAAGGAACGGCGGACATGGGCACGCCCCCTGCCTAGTCGTTAGCGCCCGCATAAAAAAGGGGCGACACCGCATGGTGCCGGCCAGAATCGTTCAACCGAAACCTCGGTCGCGTCCGATCACATGCGCATCGTCGCGCCGGCATACAGGAACCGGCCGACGCCGGAGATCGGGTAGTTCAGCGAACCCCAGATCGGCGTCTGTTCGAACAGGTTGTTGACGCCGCCATAGAAGCGGAACCGGTCGTTCACCCGCACTTCGGCACGAATGTCGTGTTGGAACATTTCCGGCCAGAAGAAGAACTTCGGATCGGACAGGTCCGGATTGTTGGCCAGTTCCTCGACGCTGAAGCGACGGGTCTTGCTGAAATAGACCAGCCCGTAGTTCAGCGACAGCGCGTCAAGGGTCCAGGTGATGTTGCCCGACCCGCGCCACCGCGGATTATACTGTTCCAGCGTGTTGTCATCGACGTCCGCGCCCACCGTCGGCACGAACGAGATATGGTCGAGATAGCCCGCATTCACGTTGAAGTCGAAGCGGCCCAGCTTGCCCGGCTGTACGGTATAGTTGACCGCGAAATCCGCACCCGACGTACGGAACGCGGCGACGTTGGCCGGTCCGACGTTGAAGCCGATGCGCCGCTGCGGATCGTTGCCGTCGCCCAGCACATAGCCGGTGGTGGTCGACCGGAAGACGTTGGCGCAGAACTGGTTGTTGATCGTCGGCTGATCGACACACAGTTGCGCCAGCTGGGTCGGGCTGGGCGTGTTGATCGCGTCGCGGATGCGGATGTCGTACCAGTCGGCGGTGATCGTCAGGCCGGGGATGAAGCGCGGCTGCAGCGCGACGCCCGCGGTCCACGTCGTCGCGATTTCCGCCGCCAGGTTGCGGTTGCCACCGACGGTGCCGCGCCGCGAGGTGGTCGCCGACGGCACCCGCGACGGGGTGAAGGTCGCGATCTGCTGCGGAGTCAGCCCCAGCCCGGCCAACAGCGTGCGGCAATTCGCCTCGCGATACTGGGTCCCCTGATTGCGGTTCGCCAGATCGCACGGATCGGTCACGAAGCCGAACGTGCCCGTCGTCGGCAGGAACAATTCGCCGATATTGGGCGCGCGGACCGCCTGCGAATAGGAGCCGCGGAAGCGGATGTCGCGGATCGGCGCATAGATGCCGTCGAACTTCCACGTGCGGGTCGACCCCACCGTCGAATAGTCCGACACGCGGGCGGCGGCGCCGAACGACAGCAGGTCGGCGAACCGCATGTTGGCGAGCAGCGGCACGTTCACTTCGCCGAACACTTCCTTGACGTCGAAGCTGCCGGCGCTGGGCGGCAGCGCGGCGGAATCGCGAAACTCGCCCCGGACGCTGAACGGATCGGGGTCCGACCGGCTGCGCTCACGCCGATATTCCGCACCGAATGCAAAGCCGATCGGACCGCCGGGCAGTTCGAAGACGGCACGGCTGTCGCCCGAGATCGATCCCGACACGACATGCTGGTCGACCAGCGCGCGGCCGACATTGCTCGCCAGTACGAAATCGAGCGCGGCCTGCGACGCGACGCCGTTCCCCAGCAGGTTGAGCGGCCGGCACGGGCTGCCCGCCCCCGGGGTGAAGGTGGTCGCCGCCGGGCTGAGCGCCGACGGATCGAGCGTCGAGCGGCAGACGATCGATCCGTCCGGCGCGCGCACCGCATCGATCGCCGCATAATAACGGTCGCCGATCGGGTTCGACGTCTGCGACGACCGCGCGCTGGTGCGGCCATAGACGTACGAGATTTCGTAGCGCGTGTTCTCGGCGATCTCGCCGTCGAAGCCGACGACCCCGCGCCACGTATCGCGCCGCACCCGCTCGCCGCGAATGCCGAAGTCGAAATTGTCGCGCGAGATGAAGGCACCGTTGGGCGCCGCATTCGCGCCGAACCGATCGTTCAGGAACGCATTGTCGGGCATCAGATAGGTGTAGAAGTCAAAGCTCGGCTGCCCGACCGAATAGGCGCGGGTCCGGACGAACTTGCCCTCTGCGAAGAAGCGGACCTTGTCCGAAAATTCGAAGCTGGTCAGCAGGTTGGCGGCATGGCGTTCGATCGCCGGATACAGGTCGCCGAAATATCCCGCGGTCGGCGTGTTCGACGTGCCGCCGATCGCACGGCCGCTGCCGCCGGGCAGGAAGGTGCCGCCGTCATAGGGAAGGCCGCTGCCGGTGAAGTCGGGAATGCCGTCGAGGTTCAGGTCGACCGCGCCGTCGGGCGCGCTGTCCGCCCAGGTCAGGTTGGTGTAGAGTATGCGATCCGGAATGTTGGGATCGTCGAACGGAATGCCGTTCGCGCCCGGGCGGAAATCGTTGATGTTCTGCCACAATTCCTGGAAATGGTCGGGATCGCCGGAAAATGGCCGTGCAAAGCTGCTCAGCCGTTCGGTGTTGCTGTATTCATAGGCGGCCGTGACGTTGCCGCGTCCACCGGCGAAGTTCTTGCCGGCGACGATCGATGCCAGCTGGTTGCCGGCGTCGCCATCGTCCGAGATGCCGGCCTGCAATCGAGCGGTCACGCCTTCGAAATCGCGACGCAGCACGAAATTGACGACGCCCGACACGCCGTCGGCGCCATAGACCGCCGACGCGCCGCCGGTCAGCACGTCGACCTGCTGGATCAGGTCCTGCGGGATCGAGTTGATGTCGACCGCGGCGGTATTGGGGACGCCCGCCACGTGGCGACGGCCATTGACCAGCACCAGCGTCCGGTTCGTCCCCAGATTGCGCAGGTTCAGGAAATTGGCGCCGGTGCCGGCCAGCGGCGTCGGGCTGCCCCCGCCCGACCGCGCACCGCCGACCGATGCGCTGAGCGCGGGATTGCGGATCAGCACGTCGGTGATGTTGTTCAGACCGGTCGCCTCGATCGCGGCGGCGGTGACCGACACGATCGGGCTGGCAACCTCCAGCTCGGGCCGCACGATGCGCGAACCGGTCACGACGATCTCCTCGGCGGGATCGGTCGTTGCCTGTTCGTCGCCGACGGTCGCCGGCGCATCCTGCGCCGAAGCGGATGCCGCCGCCAGAACGGCAGCCATGGCGAGGACGCTGCGTGCGGCGTTCAGCCGCCAGCGCGATATCGGTTGCTTCATCGGTCGATCCCCCTTTTCAGTTTAGTATACCATATTAGGGCATGCGACCGGCGCGCAGTTCGCCCGGTCCTTTCGTCGCAACGGTACGAAACGGGTCATTTAGCGGGGCAGCGTTGTTGCCATGCAACACCCCGCCACATACCAGCAACAATTCGGAGCCGCTCCGGGCGGAAGCCGCGTTTCCCGGACCTCACCACGACCGGCACGAAAAAGGGGCGACACCGCATGGTGCCGCCCCTCTATCGCTTCCCGGCGACGGATCGCCGCCCGGGGCGTGCGCTTACATCTTTATGCGAGCGCCCGCGAACATGTAGCGGCCGATGACCTGCTGGATATAGGTCGTGTCGGCAATGTCCGCCTTCTGACCGAACACGTTGTTCACGCCACCGAAGAACTGGAAGCGGTCGGTCGCATCGACGCTGACATAAATATCGTGCTGCCACATCGCCTTGATGTACTTGTACTCGGGCGCAACGACGTCCGGGTTGTTCTCGTTCGTCAGATTGGCGTAGCGCAGCGTCTTGTCCATGAAGTTGACACCGTAGTTGACGGTGACATTCTCCAGCGACCAGGTCAGATCGGCATTCGCGCTGTACTTCGGCGCACGATACCCCGCTTCCTGGCGACGGTTGGTGACCGGGGCTCCCGGCGTGCCGATGAACTCCAGCTTGTCCAGATAGTTGCCGATCAGACGCAGGTTGAAACGGCCCGCCGAACCCGCATCGAAGGCGTAGTTGACGTTGACGTCCAGACCGGCGGTGCTGAAGCGCGCGACATTCTGCGGTGCGACGACGAAGCTGGTGATGTTGCCAACGGCCGCCGTGTTGCTGGCGACGTTGGTACGCGTGATCGACCGGCAGAAGACGTTGTCCAGCGTGGCCTGATCGACGCACAGCCGCGCGACTTCGTTGGCCGCGACCGTGTTGATCGCACCGCGCAGGTTGATGTCGTACCAGTCGGCACGCAACGACAGGCCCGGGATGAAGCGCGGCTGCAGCACAGCGCCCGCGGTCCAGGTCGTCGCTTCTTCCTCACGCAGCTGGCTGTTACCGCCCGAGAAGCCCGAGATGTTGGTCGAGCGCGCATCGACGTAATTGGCCGGATCGGCAACGCCCAGACCGCTCAGCAGCGTGCGGCAGTTCGCCGCGCGGGTCGCCGTGCCGTTCTGCAACTCGGCCCGATCGCACGGGTCGGTGATGAAGGCAAAGGTCTGCGACTGACCCGCGAACAGCTCGCCGATATTCGGGGCGCGCACCGCCTTCGAATAGGTGCCGTTGAACACGATGTCGCGGACCGGCGCGTAGGTGCCGTTGACCTTCCACGTCGTCGTGCCGCCGATGGTCGAATAATCGGAGAAGCGGATCGCCGCGCCGACGCTCAGGCGATAGGCGAACGGCAGGTCCTTCAGGATCGGCGCATCGAGTTCGGCAAAGCCTTCCTTCACGTCGAACTGACCCTCTTCGCGACCCAGCGAGTTCGTGAAGGTCAGCCCCTGTGCCGCGATGGCATCGGGCACGAACCGGCTCTCTTCCTTCCGATACTCGGCACCCAGCGCGAAGTTGACCGGACCGCCGGGCAGCTTGAAGAACTGACCGAAATCGCCCGAGATCGATCCCGACACGACATGCTGGCGCAGGCGCGAACGGTCGGTGGTGGTCGCACGCACGAAATCGAGCGCCGCCTGGCTCGGCGCACCATCGCCGAACAGGTTGAGCGGCACGCACTCACCCGGCCGGAACGTCGTCGGGTTCACCACGGTGCGGCTGGCATAGGGCTGGTTCGGCGTCCAGTTCGGCTGCAGGTTCACCCGGCAGGTGATCTGCCCGTTCGACGGATCGCGCACCGCGTCCAGCGCCGCATAGAAGCGGTCGTTATAGGTGTTGTTGACATAGCGGTTGGCGATGTCCGACTGCCCGAAGACATAGGACAGTTCGTAGCTGCCATGGTCGTTGATCTGGCCCTTCGCACCGACGACGGCGCGATAGGTTTCGCGGGTGATCGTCTCACCGCGCTGACCGATGTCGAAATTGTCACGGGTAATCAGCACGCCGCCATTGCCCAGATTGGGCAGGCCGGCCGGCAGATACGGATTGCCGTCCTCCGCCAACAGATAATAGTCAAACGACGGCTGACCGACGGTGAACGACTTGTTGCGGGCGTATTTACCCTCGGCGAACAGCGTCAGCGCCGGCGACACGTCGAAATGCGTGATCGCGTTCACAACATGGCGGTCGATGCGCGGCAGCAGGTCGTTGAGATAATCGGCGGTCTTGGTGCCGGTGCCGCCCTGCGAGAAACCGGGACGCAACACGGTGCCCAGCTGGAATGGAACCAGCTGTCCCGCGCCATTGACGATATAGTCCGGCTGACCGTCGAAATCGACGTCGATGCCACCCTCGCGCGCGGTGTCGTTGTAGCGGACGTCGCGGGTCGGGATATTGTCGGGGATGCCGTTGCTGGCACCGCCGGTATAGCCCGGCCGGAACTCCGGATCGTTCGGGTTGCGCTGGAAGCTGACCAGCCCGTTCCCGCGCAGGCGCGCGCGGTCTCGCGATTCCAGACGGCTTTCCGAACCATATTCATAGGCAAGCGCGACGTTGCCGCGGCCGTCGGCGAAATTCTTGCCGACGGTGACGGCCAGCAGGCGCTTGCCCGCATCGCCATATTCGGAAATGCCGGCCTGAGCGCGGGCGGTGATGCCCTCGAAGTTGCGCTTCAGGACGAAGTTGACCACGCCGGTCACCGCGTCGGCACCGTACACCGCCGACACGCCGCCGGTCAGAACGTCGAACCGCTCGACCAGATCGCTCGGGATCGTACCGATATCGATCGCCTGCGACCCCGGAACCGACGCGACCTGGCGACGGCCGTCGATCAGCACCAGCGTGCGATCGGTGCCAAGGTTGCGCAGGTTCAGCACGTTGAGGCCCGACGCGCCGATGCCGACGCCGCTGCCCGCGGTATCGGCCGAGGTCGTCGACCCCTGCAGCGCGGGGACCTGCGCGATGATGTCGGTCAGGTTGGTGCTGCCGGCCTGCTGGATCGCGGCGGCGCTGACGGAGACGACCGGGCTGGGCGATTCGAAGTCCGGGCGACGGATGCGCGTACCGGTGACGACGATTTCGTCGCCGTTGCTGGCGTCTTCGGCGGTCTGCGCGGCGGGGTCTGCCGGGATCGGAATGTTATCGCTGTTGCCGGGCGCGGCAGTCTGCGCGGTGGCGGCCGCCGATGCCATCAGCGCGGCGACGACAACGGCACTGCGGGCGACACCGGCACGCAAACGCGACGTTGACTGGTTCATGAAACAGACCCCTTACTCATACAGTTATATGCATTCCTACGATACGCAGTCGGTTTCATTTGCAACGTATTGAATGATTGCCGGGGTGGTTTCGGCGCAGAGCGTTGCAAACGTGCAACAAAAGGGGCGGGCACCCGGTGGATGCCCGCCCCCTGTGGCGTCGGATCGCGTGGGCGATCAGTAGCGATAATGGTCCGGCTTGAACGGCCCTTCGACCGGCACGCCGATGTACGACGCCTGCTTCTCGGTCAGCTTGCTGAGCTTCACGCCCAGCTTTTCGAGATGCAGCGCCGCGACCTTTTCGTCGAGGTGCTTGGGCAGAACGTACACTTCGTTCTTGTAGTTCTCGCCCTTGGTCCACAGCTCGATCTGCGCCAGAACCTGGTTGGTGAAGGACGACGACATCACGAACGACGGGTGGCCCGTGGCGCAGCCGAGGTTCACGAGGCGGCCCTTCGCCAGCACGATGATCTGCTTGCCATCGGGGAACTTCACCAGGTCGGTGCCCGGCTTCACTTCGTCCCATTCATAGTTCGACAGGGCGGCGATCTGGATCTCGCTGTCGAAGTGGCCGATGTTGCAGACGATGCTCATCGGCTTCATCTTCGCCATATGCTCGGCGGTGATGACGTCGGCATTGCCGGTCGCGGTGCAGAAGATGTCGGCGCGTTCGACGGCCTCGTCCATCGTCACGACCTCGAACCCTTCCATCGCCGCCTGCAGCGCGCAGATCGGATCGATCTCGGTGACCATGACACGCGCGCCGCCGTTGCGGAGCGACTGGGCGCTGCCCTTGCCGACGTCACCGAAGCCCGCGACGCACGCGACCTTGCCGGCCAGCATCACGTCGGTCGCGCGACGGATCGCGTCGACCAGCGATTCCTTGCAGCCATAGAGGTTGTCGAACTTCGACTTGGTGACCGAGTCGTTCACGTTGATCGCCGGGAAGGGCAGCTCACCCTTCTTCGCGATTTCGTACAGGCGGTGGACGCCGGTCGTCGTCTCTTCGGACACGCCCTTCAGGTTCTTGACGGTTTCGGTCAGATAGCCCGGACGCTTGGCGATGAACGCCTTCAGCGCGCGCTGGAACTCGACTTCTTCCTCATTCTCCGGCTCGCCCAGCGTCGCGCCGGCTTCGAGCTTCGCGCCCCACAGCGCGAACATCGTCGCGTCGCCACCATCGTCGAGGATGATGTTGGCGGTCTGGTCGCCCCAGTTGAAGATGTCGCCGACATAGTCCCAATAGTCCGCCAGGCTCTCGCCCTTCACCGCGAACACCGGAATGCCCTTGGCCGCGATCGCGGCAGCGGCATGGTCCTGCGTAGAGAAGATGTTGCAGGTCGCCCAGCGGACGTCGGCGCCGAGCGCCACCAGCGTCTCGATCAGCACCGCGGTCTGGATCGTCATGTGCAGCGAACCGGTGATGCGCGCGCCTTTCAGCGGCTGCGACGCACCGAACTCGTCGCGCAGCGCCATCAGGCCCGGCATTTCGGTTTCGGCGATCTCGATTTCCTTGCGACCGAAATCGGCGAGGCTGATGTCGCGAATGACGTAATCGGTCTGCTTGTCGGCAATGGCGGTAGCCATGGGATGCTCCTGCGTGGGGCCATGGGCGCACCCATGGCGGATGGTCCGCCTCTACCGGCGGCCCCGCCGAAACGCAAATCCTATATAAAGATTCCTTTATATGCCGTGGTCAGGCGGTTCCCGCACCCAGCGCCAGCAACCGCGGATCGATGCCCGCCCGTTCGAACCCGCCGCGCCAGCGCGTCGCGGTCGGCACGTCGAACAGCAGCGCCCCGTCGCCGGCGACGTTCATCCAGCCATGGCGCGACAATTCGCTCTCCAGCTGTCCGGCTTCCCAGCCGGCATAGCCCAGCGCGATCAGGTAGCGCGACGGCCCGCTGCCCGCCGCAATGGCGCGCAGCACGTCGATCGACCCGGACAGCGCCCATTTGCCGGCCACGTCGATCGTGTCCTGCCCGCTCCAGCTGTCGTCGTGCAGCACGAAGCCGCGCCGCGTTTCGACCGGCCCGCCGAGGTGGATCGGCGCATCGGGCGCCTCGCCCGGTTCGATGTCGAGCTGCTTCAACAGCGCATGCAGCCCCAGGCCGTCGATCGTATCGCCGATCCCGACCCCCATCGCGCCCTCTTCGTCATGGGTGCACATCGCGATCACCGCATGGTCGAACCGGCGATCGCCGATCCCCGGCATGGCAAGCAAAATCTCTCCGGCAAGGAATCGCGTCTGGTCCATCATGCCGCCGACGCTAATCCCGCCCGCGACCGAGCGCCATGGTTGAAAAGGACCATGAGCGCACCCAAGCTGCATGGCGGCGCGCATCGTGCGCCGGACCCGAAGCGGAGAGATTCATGACGATCAAGGTCGGCGACCGCCTGCCCCACGCCACCCTTACCAAGGTCACGCCCGACGGCCCGGACCAGGTATCGACCGATGATTTCTTCGCCGGGCGTCGCGTCGCGCTGTTCTCGGTCCCCGGCGCCTTCACTCCGACCTGCTCGGCCAGGCACCTGCCCGGCTTCGTCGAACAGGCGCAGGCATTCCGTGACAAGGGCGTGGACGAAATCGCCTGCACCGCGGTCAACGACGCCTTCGTCCTGTCGGCCTGGGCCAAGGCCGGCGATGCGGGTGACAAGGTAACGATGCTGGCCGACGGCAATGCCGATTTCGCGAAGGCGATCGGGCTGACCATGGACGGCTCGGCCTATGGCATGGGCACCCGCTCGCAACGCTATGCGATGCTGGTGAACGACGGCGTGGTCGAGGCGCTGCATGTCGAGGCACCCGGCGAGTTCAAGGTCAGTTCCGCCGAAAACCTGCTGGCATCGCTCTAACGCTGTTCGCGCAGACTCGCACGCACACGTCACCCCAGCGAAGGCTGGGGTCTTACGGTGACAGCACGCAGCAGGAGCCGCGCGAGGCCCCAGCCTTCGCTGGTGCGACGTCGTGGGACAAGGGGCCATTTCCCGCCGGTTGTAACGGAACCGGCGGCGACCGTTCGAGTTAGTCGGTAGTTACGCAGCCATATCGATCAGGAAAGGGAACGTCATGACCGACACGACGACCACGACCAACGCCGCGAAGGATGTCGCCAACGACATCGCGAACGACGTCGCCGAAACCTCGGGCACGCTCGCCGAAAAGGCATCGGCGACCTACGCCTCGGCCAAGGACAGCGTCAGCGACGCCGCTGCCAAGTCGCGCGATGCCGTCAGCAGCGCCGCCAAGTCGACCGCCGAAACCGTGAAGGCACATCCCGGCGCGACCGCCGCGATCGTCGCCGGTGCCGCCGCCGCGATTGCCGGCGCCGCGTTCGGTGCGTCCAAGCTGATGGAAAAGAAGCGCGAGGCCGACGCCACGCCGAAGGTCCCGCCCTCGGCGACCTGAGGCCGCTGCCCCCGGCGCGTTACGCGCGCGCCGGGGGCTTGCGTTGCGCCGCGCGCCGCCTTAGCCACGGTCGATGACGCAGGCTTCCCAGATCGTCGCCGAACTCGATCGGCTCTACACCGCCTCGGTCGCGCGCCTCCGCGCCGCGCTGGACCGCTACCTCACCGACGGCACGCCCCCGCCCTCTTCCGCCAGGGTCGACGGGTCGTTCGCCTATCCCGAAATCCGCCTGACCTATCGCGGCAGCAGCGAACGGCCGACGCCGTCGCGCGCCTATGGCCGGCTGACGACGCCCGGCGAATATCGCATCAGCGTGACCAAGCCGGCGATGTTCGCCGCCTATCTGACCGAGCAGCTCGACCTGCTGATCGAAAACCACGACGTGACGGTCGAGGCGGTTGCGGGGCGGCAGGAAATTCCCTTCCCCTATGTCCTCGACGCGGGGCACGCACTCAGCCTCGACGCGGTATCGGCGACCGAACTCGCCCGCTATTTCCCTGCGACCGAGCTGGCGCATATCGGTGACGAGATCGCCGATGGCCTCTGGGCGTCGCAGGATGCGCATCGCCCGCTGGCGTTGTTCGACGGCCTGCGCACCGACTTCTCGCTCGCACGCCTGCGCCATTACACCGGCACGCCGCCCGAGCACATCCAGCAGTACGTGCTGTTCACCAACTATCACCGCTATGTCGACGAATTCGTCCGCTGGGCCGGCGAGCAGCTGAAGCCCGCCGCCGATGGCACGCCCAGCCGCTATACCGCGCTGTCCGGCGCGGGCGGCGTGCTGGCGACCGCCGGCGACGATGCGGAACGCATGGTCAGCGACAGCGCATGGCGGCGGCACCAGATGCCGGCCTATCACCTCGTTGCGCCCGACGGCACCGGGATCACGCTGGTCAATATCGGCGTCGGCCCGTCCAACGCGAAGACGATCTGCGACCATTTGGCGGTCATGCGGCCGGAGGCATGGCTGATGATCGGCCATTGCGGCGGCCTGCGTCCCAGCCAGCGGATCGGCGACTATGTCCTCGCCCACGCCTATCTGCGCGACGACCATGTCCTCGACGACGTGCTGCCGCCCGAAATTCCCGTCCCGGCGATCGCCGAGGTGCAGGTCGCGATGGCGCGCGCGGCGGAGATCGTGTCGGGCCAGTCGGGCGATGAGTTGAAGAAGCGCCTGCGCACCGGCACCATCGTCACCACCGACGACCGCAACTGGGAATTGCGCTTCAGCCGCTCGGCGCTGCGCTTCTCGCTCAGCCGCGCGGTCGGGATCGACATGGAATCGGCGACCATCGCCGCGCAGGGCTACCGCTTCCGCGTCCCCTACGGCACGCTGCTGTGCGTTTCGGACAAGCCGCTCCACGGCGAACTGAAACTGCCCGGACAGGCCAACCGTTTCTACGAACGCGCGATCAACGAACATATGCGCATCGGCATCGAGGCCTGCGAGCAGCTGCGACTGGAGGGCGCCCGGCTGCACAGCCGCAAGCTGCGCGCATTCAACGAACCGCCGTTCCGGTAACGGGCGCGCTTCGCCCCCAACGAGTAATCTGCCGACCGGCAAACGTCGCCCCAGCGAAGGCTGGGGCCTCTCGCGGCTCCTGCCGGGTGCTGTCGGCGAGAGATCCCAGCCTGCGCGGGGATGACGCATGTCGCGGCAGGACCCGCTCTCGATCTGGGGCGACGACCGCCCGCCCGCTACACCTTGTACCGGTCGGTCGGGATGGTCGCCTCGCTCGCCGCCGCGCTCTTGTGGAACAGCGCCTTGTCCTCCGGCCGGAACGCCCAGCGCCACAGGATCGCGAAATAGGTCGCGAGGATCACGGGTATGCCGAACAGCATCTCGGCCCATTCGAACCGCTTGGGCAGCTGCATGATCGCCGATCCGATCAGCGCCGCGGCCAGCACCGCCCATAGCAAGGCGGGGCGGAAATCGCGCACGCTATGGCCGAGCAGCTTCGACAGCAGCCCCGACTTGATGACCGATCCCAGCGCGACCGAGATGCACAAGGCCATCGCCGGCCCCACCGCCGCATAATTTTGCGGCAGGCCGAACGATCGCATCAGGAATACCAACGCGAAGCTCAGCACGACCTGGAACGTCAGCAGCCCGATCGAGATCATCAGGTTGCGATGCCGCGCGATATAGACCAATGCCGCTTCCGACACCGCGCCTTTCGCTGCCAGCACCTCCGCGATCAGCAGGAACGACAGTGCCCCCGCGCCACTCACGAACTCGCGCCCGACCACGCCCATCACGCCGGACGCCGGGATGCTCCCGGCCAGCGCCAGCGCCGCCTGCGCGGTGATGATCCAGAAACCGACCTGCCGCACCTGCCGCGCGACTGCGCTCTTGTCGTCCGCCGCCAGGCTCTGGGTGATGACCGGGCCCAGCACGGGGTCGAAACTGGTCTTCAGCTTCTGCGGCAGCGACGCGACCTGCTGCGCCATATAGTAGATGCCGACAATCGCCGGCCCGAAAAGCAGCCCCAGAATGAAGCGATCGACGTTGCGCGTGCCCCATTCGATCGCATCGGCCCCGGCCAGCGGCATGTTGCGCTTCACCAGCGCCAGCATCGGCCGCAGATGCGGCGACCAGCCATAGGGCAGGCCATAGCTGCGGATGAACGGCACGATCGACGCGACCAGCGCCGCCGCCATCGACAGGACGTAGCTCATGATCAGCCCGTCGCGCGTCGAATAATAGCTGAGCGCCCAAGCCGCGATCGAGATCGTCCACGGCTCCACCACCGCGCGCGCCGTCACCGCCGCCTTGACGTTCAACCGATAGGCAAGCGCCGCCAAGCTGACGTCCGACCAGGCGATGGCGAACACGATCAGCGGCAGCAGGCGCTCGAACCCGATCACCTCGCTGTTCGGATACATCACCTGCGGGAATACGAACAGCACGGCGCTGGCCGCGACGGACATGATGAACGCGACCGCCAGTGCGTCCCACACGACATGGGCATGCGGCCGGTCGGTCGACGACAGCGCCTGCGCCAGCCCCCGCTTCAACCCCAGCGTGGCGACCAGCGCCGCCAGTTCGACCACCAGCACCGCCAGCGCGAACCGCCCGACGATTTCCGGGCCATAGATGCGTCCGGCGATGAACAGGAACGGCAGGCGCGCGACGAGCCGCAGGACGAAACCGAACACGTTCGTCCGCCCGCCCTTGGCCAGGGCGGCGATGTCGTCGGCGGGTTGGGTCGGCGCGTCGGTCACGCGACGCGCGAAGGATCGATCATCGCGGCCTCTTACGCCAGGGCGTCCGCTCCCCATAGCCCCCGTATGCGCTTTGCCCGCGGGGTGCGGCTTGCGGGCAACGGTCGGAACGATCGGACGCCCCGGCCTTTGGACTACCGCAACGATGGAGACGATCGATGAAGCCAGCCGCGACGATCCTCGGCCTCACCCTGCTGGCGGCCTGTTCGCAACAGCCCGCCCCCGGCAACGGCGCGCAACCTCACGACGCCATGGCGCATGACGCGATGGCGCCAGGGGCGACGGACTCCGCAGCGACACGCGGCTACAAGCAATCGATGGCCGCCATGATGACCAAGGCCCCGCCCTATACCGGCGACGCCGATGTCGATTTCATGCAGCAGATGCGCGTTCACCACGCGGCGGCGGTGGCGATGGCCCGCACCGAACTGGCGCATGGCAAGGACCCTGAGGCCCGCACGCTGGCGCAGGCGGTGATCGACACGCAGCAGGAGGAGATCGAGCAGATCGACCGGTGGTTGGAGGCGAAGGGTCGATAACCGGACTGGCCTTCGCAATCGCCGGCGGTTGCGACACGACGGCGTAGCGCGCATCCTGCCCTGCGTCGGGCAGTCTATGCCAGTATCGGGAAGGAACACGGCATGTCGATCGCCGCATCGCTGGCGCTGCTGATCGCGGCGACCGGGTCGCCATGGGGCGAGGCGACGGGTTCCTTTCGCATCACCCCGGTCGATGCCGCCACCGTGCGGATCAGCGGGCTGATCCGTCCGGGGGATGCCGCTGCGCTCGAACGGCATCTGACGGACAAAGTGCAACGAGTCGTCATCAATTCGGCGGGCGGCGAAGCGGAAACCGCGCTGGCGATGGCCGGAATGGTCGAGGCGCGCCGTCTGAGCATCGTCGTCGACGGCGTCTGCGCATCGTCGTGCGCCAATTATCTGTTCGCCGCCGCCGCGCACCGAACCATATTACCCGGGGCGCTCGTGCTGTGGCACGGTGCGCCCGACGCGGCGTCGCGAAGCGACATGCATGCGCAGCTACGCACGGCGATGACCGGCGCCGGCGCGACGCCGGACGAGGTGGCGGCGACGATCGCGCGCGAAGATGCCCGACTGAACGGATGGATCGCTGCGCAGGATGCGCTGTACGCCAGACACGGCCTGTCGCCGTCGGTGCTATACCGCCTCAACGATCCAGCGCTTGGACAGCCGGTTCCCCGGCATGTACCGGACGCGGCGGGAGCGACCGACATGCTGCACCTGTCGAACGCCGCACTGCATTGCGCGGGCTTCGTTACCACCGCCGCTTCCGGTGCCACGCCGGTAGACGTCGCGGCACGCAAAATCGGCATGACAGGCGTGCGTATCGTCGCCCTGCCCGGTCTCGAGCGGCTACTGTGCCAGCCACGCCGATAGGGCGAACCCGGCGCTAGAGCGGTTTCCGACCAGATTGGATCGTCGGCACGGAGGGGATTTCGGTTTGGGGCAAGGCGCGAGGAGGGAGCGATGCAGTCGCATCGTAACCGACGAGCAACGCGGCCCCGGCGGGAAATCACCCCGCCGCGAAGCGGGCGCCCGCACGGCGATGACGATGGCTCAATCTGGTCGGAAACCGCTCTAGTGCGCCGCGCCCCAGCTCTTGCCCGTCCCGATCTCCACGCCCAGCGGCACCGACAGCTGCACCACCGGTTCCGCCGCCGTCTCCATCACCTGCCGGATCACCAGCGTCGCCGCCTCGACCAGCCCCTCGGGCAGTTCGAACACCAGTTCGTCGTGCACCTGCAACAGCATCCGCACTTCGGTGAGGCCGGCCTCGGCCAGCGCAGGCCCCATCCGCGCCATCGCCCGCTTGATGATGTCGGCGCTCGTCCCCTGGATCGGCGCGTTGATCGCGGCGCGTTCGGCGCCCTGCCGCTCATGCTGCACCTTCGACTGGATGCGCGGGAAATGCGTCTTGCGCCCGAACAAGGTCGTGGTGAAGCCGGTCGTGCGCACGCTCTGCGTCGTCTCGGCGATATAGCGGTTGATGCCGGGGAAGCGGTCGAAATAGCGATCGATCATCGCCTGCGCCTCGTCCGCGCTCACGTCCAGCCGCCCGGCCAGCCCCCAGCGGCTGATGCCGTAGAGGATCGCGAAGTTGATCGTCTTGGCCCGCCCGCGCGTGTCGCGGTTGACCTCGCCGAACAGCTCCTGCGCGGTGATGCTGTGGATGTCGTCGCCGCGTTCGAACGCCTCGCGCAGCTGCGGTACGTCGGCGATATGCGCCGCCAGCCGCAGCTCGATCTGCGAATAGTCGGCCGCCAGGATGACATTGCCCGGCTCGGCCACGAACGCATCGCGGATCTGCCGGCCGACCTCGGTGCGGATCGGGATGTTCTGCAGATTGGGATCGGTCGACGACAGCCGTCCCGTCTGCGCACCGGTCAGGCTGTACGACGTATGCACCCGCCCGGTCGCCGGGTTGATCTGCGCCTGCAACGCATCGGTATAGGTGCTTTTCAGCTTGGACAGTTGCCGCCAGTCGAGCACCTTCGCCGCGATCGCCGCGCCGGGCGAATCCTTGTCGGCGGCGATCCGTTCCAGTTCGTTGACGTCGGTGGAATAGACCCCTGACTTGCCCTTGCGCCCGCCCTTGATGCCCAGCGTCACGAACAGCACGTCGCCCAACTGCTTCGGTGACCCGATGGTGAACTTCGTCCCCGCCAGCTCGTGGATTTCGGTTTCCAGTGCCGCAATGCGGGCGGAGAAATCCTCCGACAGCTTGGCCAGCACGCCGGCATCGACCTTGATCCCGGCCTGCTCCATGTCGGCGATCACCCGCACCAGCGGCCGGTCGACCATCTCGTACACCCGCGTCGCCGACTCATAAGGCAGCCGCGGCTTGAACCGCCGCCACAGCCGGAGCGTCACATCGGCATCCTCGGCGGCATAGCGGGTGGCGGTCTTCAGGTCGATCTCGCCAAAGCCGATCTGCTTCTTCCCCGTCCCCACCACGTCCTTGTACGCGATGCAGCTATGCTGGAGATGCGTCGCGGCCAGTTCGTCCATGCCATGCCCGTGCAACCCGGCGTCGAGCGCAAAGCTCATGACGATCGTGTCGTCATAGGGCGCGACGGTCAGCCCGGCGCGCGCCAGCACGATCATGTCGTACTTCAGGTTATGGCCGATTTTCAGGACGCTCTCGTCCTCGAACAACGGCTTCAACGTCGCCAGCACCGCCTCGCGCGACAGCTGTTCCGGCTTCTCCGCGAACATGTCGGTCCCGCCGTGGCCGATCGGAATATAGCAGGCGAGGTTCGGGTGCAGCGCCATGCTCACGCCGACCAGCTCTGCCCGCGTCGCGTCCAGACCCGTCGTCTCGGTATCGATCGCCACCCAGCCCTGATGCCGCGCGACCTGCACCCAGCGGTCGAGCGCCTCCTGCGTCACCACCGTCTCGTATGCGTCATGATCGCAGGCCGGCTCGTCGTCCTGCGCCACCGGCGCGGCGGGCGTCTCAACCGGCGTATCGGCAACCTGGCCGAGCTTGGTCAGCAACGTGCGGAACCCGTGATGTTCGAGGAACGCGCGCAGCGGCGCCTCCGGAATCCCCTGCAATTCCAGCGCGTCGAGCGGTTCGGGCAGCCCGCCATCGCATTTCAGCGTCACCAGCACCTTCGACAGCCGCGCATTGTCGGCATGGTCGATCAGGTTGTCGCGCAGCTTGCCCTTCTTCATCTCGGGCGCCGCGGCGAGGACGGCTTCAAGGTCGCCATGCTCGTTGATGAGCTTGGCGGCGGTCTTCGGCCCGACCCCCGGCACGCCCGGCACATTGTCGACGCTGTCGCCCATCAGCGCCAGCACGTCGCCCAATTTGTTCGGGGTCACGCCGAACTTCTCGACCACATGGTCCGGCCCCAGCGTCCGGTTGTTCATCGTGTCGAGCATGTCGACCGACGGGTCGGTCATCAGCTGCATCAGATCCTTGTCGGAACTGACGATGGTCACCGCCCAGCCCTGCGCCAGCGCCGCCTGCGTATAACAGGCGATGATGTCGTCGGCCTCCAGCCCCTCTTCCTCAATGCACGGCAGGCTGAACGCCCGCGTCGCATCGCGGATCATCGGGAACTGGGGCACCAGGTCCTCGGGCGGCGGCGGCCGATGCGCTTTATACTGATCGTACAGGTCGTTGCGGAACGTCTTCGACGATTTGTCAAGGATGACCGCCATGTGCGTCGGCCCATCCGCCTTGTGCAGCGCATCGGCCAGCTTCCACAGCATGGTGGTATAGCCATAGACCGCCCCCACCGGCTCGCCATGCTGGTTGGTCAGCGGCGGCAGCCGGTGATAGGCGCGAAAGATATAGCCGGAGCCGTCGACGAGATAGAGATGGGGCATGGGCGGGAGATAGCAGCGCGGGCGGGGCTGCGCGAGGGGGCGATCTTGACTTCGTTGCCCGGTCGGTGTGCAATTCCGCCTACGGGCAATGCGGACGCCCGTTCAGACGCCTGCGTCCAAGTTCCGCTCCACCGGCCGCGTTCGCGCGGCCTTGGGAGCGTTCGTTCATGGAAATTGCCGCACCGTCCCGTCCGCCGTCGATCGGCTTGATACCACTATTCTGCAAATTCCTGCGCTTCGGCTGTCTCGCCTTTGGCGGCCCGGTCGCGCAGATCGCGATGTTGCGGCAGGCGCTGGTCGAGGAAGAACGCTGGATCGACAAGGGCCGGTTCAATCGGCTGCTCGCCGTGCTGCAAATCCTGCCCGGGCCCGAAGCCCACGAACTCTGCGTCCATTTCGGCGTGCTGGCGCGCGGGCGGATCGGCGGGCTGCTCGCCGGCCTCGGTTTCATGCTGCCCGGCTTCTGCCTGATGCTGCTGGTCGGCTGGCTGTACGTCACCGTCGTGCAGGGCAGCGTGGCGCTCGGAGGCCTGCTGCTCGGCATCCAGGTCGCGATCCTCGCCGTCATCCTGCGTGCCGTCATGCGGATCGGTCAGCATGTCGTGGAGGATCGGCTGCTGGCGCTGATCGCGCTGGCGGCGGTCGCCGCGACGCTGGGCCGGGTGCCGTTCTGGATCCCGTTGCTGGCTGGCGGCGCCGTCTATGCAATGAAGCACCGCCCGCCGCTTGCGCTCGCGATCGGACTTGCCGGCATCGCCGCCGCCGTTGCCAGCCTCTCCATCGCCCCGCCCACCCCTGCCGCAGCGTCGGTCCAGCCGCTCACGGTCGTCGCGCTCTTCATCGCCGGGTTGAAAGGTGGCCTGCTGACCTTTGGCGGGGCCTATACCGCCATCCCCTATGTCCGTGCCGATACGGTCGGCCGTGGCTGGATCGGCGATGCGGCGTTCCTAGACGGGGTCGCCTTCGCCAATGTCATTCCCGCGCCGCTGGTCATCTTCGCGACCTTCGTCGGCTTCGTTGCGGGCGGCCTGGCCGGTGCGCTGGCGATCACGCTCGGCATGTTTCTCCCTGCCTTCGCCTTTTCGCTGATCTTCTTCGAACGGCTCGAGCGCGTCGTCGACGCCCCCTCGCTGCGCCATGCGCTGACCGGCGTGGCGGCGGCGGTTGTTGGAATCATCGCCGCGACCTTCGTGCAACTGGCGCTGGTGACCGGCGGGCGGGTCGATCCGCCGGTCGGCGCGGCGCTGTTCGCCGCAGCGCTGGCAATGGCGTGGCGATTGAAGGGAGGCTGGGTGACGCCGACGATCGTCGCGGTCGGCGCGACGGTCGGATGGCTGTTCCTGTGACCGCCGCTTGACCGCCGCCGCGTTCGCGCGATGATGGCGGCAGGGGGGACACGAACATGCCGAACTGGACTCTACCGCTCGCCGCCGCGCTGATCGTCGCGACGCCGGCCGCCGCCAAGGAACTGAAGGTCGGACAGCCTGCGCCGCCGATCGAACTGACGCTGGCCGACGGGACGAAGACCACCATCGCCGAGCATCGCGGCGAGGTCATCCTCGTCAATTTCTGGGCGACCTGGTGCGTGCCGTGCCGCGTCGAGCTGCCGCTGCTCGACGGCTATTACCGTCAGGTCAAGAAACATGGCGCCCGAGTCTTCGCGGTCACCACCGAAGGGTCGGTGCCGATCTACAAGATGAAGGCGCTGTTCGCCGCGCTGGCGATCACCCCGGCCAAGGCGATCAAGGGCATCACCCATGCCCGGCCCGCCGTCCCGACCAACTACATCATCGATCGCCGCGGGATCGTCCGCTACGCCAAGGCCGGCGCGATGGATCTGGACGACCTCAATCGCGAACTGATCCCGTTGCTGCGGGAGCCGGTGCCGGACGCCTGAGGGGCGGTGGGTGTCGAGGCCCGCCGCTTAAGGCGATAGCTCACCCCGATCGTCACCCCGGGCTTGACCCGGGGTCCCGCTTCTTCTCGAGAGCGCCGCAACCGCCCGTCGCCGAACGACAAACCGCCCCGGAATCGCTTCCGGGGCGGCTTTCGTTTCCGGTGGCCCGACGTGGCAAAGCCACGTCGTCGGTCCTTGCCTTCCGCAAGGCCGGCCGGGCGAGCCTTGAGGCTCGGCCGAGCTTACGCTGCGGCCTTGGCCCGGCTCGCCTTCTTCCGCTCGTGCGGGTCCAGGTGCCGCTTGCGCAGACGGATGTTCTTCGGCGTCACCTCGACCATCTCGTCATCGTCGATATAGGCGATCGCCTGTTCCAGCGTCATCTTCTTCGGCGGGGTCAGGCGGATCGCGTCGTCCTTGCCGCCCGATGCGCGGAAGTTCGTCAGCTGCTTCGCCTTCATCGGATTGACCTCGAGGTCGTCCGTCTTGGCGTTCTCGCCGATGATCATGCCCTCGTACAGCGCTTCGCCATGCCCGACGAACAGGATGCCGCGTTCCTCGAGCGGACCCAGCGCATAGCCCTGCGCTTCGCCGGCACCGTTCGAGATCAGCACGCCGTTCTTACGGCCTTCGATCTGGCCCTTGTGCGGACCGTACTTCTCGAACAGCCGGTTCATGATGCCGGTGCCGCGCGTGTCCGACAGGAACTCGCCGTGATAGCCGATCAGGCCGCGCGACGGTGCCGAGAAGGTGATGCGCGTCTTGCCGCCACCCGACGGGCGCATGTCGGTCATCTCGGCCTTGCGCTGGTTCATCTTGTCGACGACCGTGCCCGAGAACTCCTCGTCCACGTCGATCACGACGGTTTCGTACGGCTCGGTCTTGTTGCCCTGCTCGTCGGTGCCGAACAGCACGCGCGGACGCGAAATGCCCAGTTCGAACCCTTCGCGGCGCATCGTTTCGATCAGCACGCCCAGCTGCAATTCGCCGCGGCCGGCGACTTCGAAGCTGTCGCGGTCGTCGGCTTCGGTGACCTTCACCGCCACGTTCGATTCCGCTTCGCGCATCAGGCGGTCGCGGATCATGCGGCTGGTGACCTTGGTGCCCTCACGCCCCGCCATCGGCGAATCGTTCACCGCGAAACGCATCGACAGCGTCGGCGGATCGATCGGCTGCGCCTTCAGCGGCACGCTGACCGACGTATCGGCGATGGTGTTGGCGACGGTCGCGACGGTGAGACCCGCCAGCGAAATGATGTCGCCCGCCTTCGCCTCGTCGACCGGCACGCGCTCCAGCCCGCGGAACGCCATGATCTTCGACGCGCGGCCGGTTTCGATCACGTTGCCGTAATTGTCGAGCGCGTGGATCGGCTGGTTCAGCTTCACCGTGCCCGAATTGACGCGGCCGGTCAGGATGCGGCCGAGGAAGTTGTCGCGGTCGAGCAGCGTCACCAGGAAGGTGAACGGCGCATCGACGTCGAGCGCGGGCGGCGGGACATGGCTGACGATCGTCTCGAACATCGGCTGCAGCGTGCCTTCGCGCGCATCCATGTCGGTCGAGGCATAGCCGTTGCGGCCCGACGCATAGAGCACCGGGAAATCCAGCTGTTCGTCATTCGCGTCAAGCGACACGAACAGGTCGAACACCTCGTCCAGCACTTCCTGGATGCGCGCGTCGCTGCGGTCGACCTTGTTGACCACGACGATCGGCTTCAGGCCCAGCGCCAGCGCCTTGCCGGTCACGAACTTCGTCTGCGGCATCGCGCCTTCCGACGAATCGACCAGCAGCACGACGCCGTCGACCATCGACAGGATGCGCTCGACCTCGCCACCGAAATCGGCGTGGCCGGGGGTGTCGACGATGTTGATCCGCACCGGTTCGCCACCCGCCGGCGGCACCCATTCGACCGAGGTCGGCTTGGCGAGAATGGTGATCCCGCGTTCCTTTTCGAGGTCGTTCGAGTCCATCGCGCGTTCCTCGACGCGCTGATTGTCGCGGAACGTGCCGGACTGACGGAACAACTGATCGACGAGCGTGGTTTTGCCGTGATCGACGTGGGCGATGATCGCCACGTTGCGAAGGCTCATGGTATTTCCTGGATACTGCGGGAGTGCAATTGGCCGCGCGCTTAGCGTATTTCGCGCCAAACCGGAAGACCCCTGCTTGTTGCGTTGCGGCATGGGACAAGAAGAAGATGGTTCACGCGAAGGCGCGGAGGCGCGGAGGGGTGCGCCTGGCTCCAAGCTCACCCGCGCCAGCGGCCTCGTCTCCATCGGTTCAGCGAGCGAAGGCGTCTCCCGGTCGCGGGCGTTTTCCCGGTACGAAACCCCTCCGCGCCTCCGCGCCTTCGCGTGAACCAACCTTCTTCCTGCCTGCCGACCTTGCACCCCCAACGTGTATTACATAAATAGGACAGTTGAACGATACCGTGTTCGCATGGCATCAACCGGCGGACGACGTGGAGGAAATATGGCAACGCAGACGACCGAAGAGCCAGCACTGGTGCTGACCCCGCCAGATCCGGTGCCGACCGTCGCCCCGGCCAAGGCCGCCGGGCTGGTCCCGGTCGACGATACCAAGCGCACCGAACTCCAGCGCCGCGTCGACGACTTCATCGATCAGCTGGTCGCCCAGGACGCGAACTCGCCCGAATTCGGCAAGCGGGTCGATGCGATCAGCAACCTGGGCGCACGCGAAATCCGCGAGGCCGCCGGCCAGTCGAACCGCTTCCTCGACCGCCCCGTAAAGGCGATGGACCAGGAATCGGGCGTCGGCGCCGATCTGGCGCAACTGCGCCGCACGATCGAGGACCTCGATCCCGGCCGGCAGGGCAATCTGCTCGAACCCAAAAAGCTGTTCGGCATGATCCCGTTCGGCAACAAGGTCCGCGACTATTTCGACGGGTACAAGTCCGCGCAGAGCCACATCGCCTCGATCCTCAAGCGGCTCCAGTCCGGCAAGGACGAGCTGTTGATGGACAATGCCGCCATCGACACCGAACGCGCGAACCTGTGGACCGCGATGGGCCGCCTCGAACAGATGATCTATCTGTCGCAGGAGATGGACGGCAAGCTGGAGGAAAAGGCCAACGAGCTGGACCACACCGACCCGGCCAAGGCCAAGGCGATCCGCGAAACCGCGCTCTTCTACGTCCGCCAGCGGTCGCAGGACCTGCTGACCCAGATGGCGGTGACGGTACAGGGCTATCTCGCACTCGACTTGGTCAAGAAGAACAATGTCGAGCTGGTGAAGGGCGTCGACCGCGCCAGCACCACGACGGTCGGCGCGTTGCGCACCGCGGTGACGGTCGCGCAGGCGCTGACCAACCAGAAGCTGGTGCTCGAACAGATCACCGCACTCAACACCACCACCGCCAATATCATCGATTCCACCGGCAAGCTGCTGCGGTCGCAGACCGCGACGATCCACGAACAGGCCGCCGCCTCGACCATTCCGGTCGAAGTGCTCCAGCGTGCCTTCCAGAATGTTTATGACACGATGGACGCGATCGACACCTTCAAGCTGAAGGCGCTGGATTCGATGAAGACCACCATCGGCACCCTGTCCAACGAGGTCGAGAAGTCGAAGGGCTATATCGCCCGGGCCGAGGGCGCGTCGCAAAATGCGCAGGGCGGCGAAACCTTCAAGCTGGAGGCGATGTAACGCGATGTCGCGCAGCGACGAGGTCCTCGAACGCGCCAGCTTGACGCTCGAACGCGCCCGCGAACGCCACGGCGCCGTAGCCCCCCGCGCCCGGCGCAGGCGCGAGGCGGAGGTCCTGCGCCGCCTCGGCCGCATCGCTGCGGCCGATGGCGCGATCATCCTCGCCGCCCTGGTCATCGGCTGGTTCGTGCCGCTGGGTCTGGGCGGCGCGATGATCGTCATGGCGCTGCTGATCGCCGCGACCGCGCTGTTCGCGCTGATGCCGGTCACCCGCGAAGTCGCCGTCGAGCAACTGGGTCAGGCCCCGATCAAGTCGCTCCCCGCCCAGACCGAACTCTGGCTCGCCACCCAACGCCCCGCCCTCCCCGCGCCCGCCATCACACTGGCCGACGCGATCGGCGTCAAGCTAGACACGCTCTCGGCGCAGCTCGCCACCCTGCCCGACGACGAACCGGCGGCGGCCGAAGTCCGCAAGCTGGTCGGCGAGCAACTCCCCGAACTGGTCCGCGGCTACCGGCGCGTCCCCGAACCGCTCCGCCGCGTCGAACGCAACGGCCGCACCCCGGACCAGCAACTGGTCGACGGGTTGAAGATCATCGACAGCGAAATCGCCGCGATGACGCAACAACTGGCCCAAGGCGACCTCGACAGCCTCGCGACGCGCGAGCGGTTTCTGCAGATCAAGTATCAGGGCGAGGAATAGGCCGGAACGTCCTCTCCACCTCCATCGTCACCCCGGGCTTGACCCGGGGTCCCGCTTCTTGTCCGACCGCAGGTAAAAGCGGACCGGCATCCAGTCAGAACGGACGAAATCGACCCCGTCGTCCGACGCGGTTGAATCCGGCCGACCTCAAACGGCACCGTTTGTGCTGAGTAGGGACTGAGCGAAGTCGAAGGCCCGTATCGAAGCACTTGGTAAGCGGTCCCTAGGCACGAACGCTTCAACCTCAGGTCATAGTGCTCCAGCCGCCTACTCGGGCCAGTACCAACCCCGGCCGCGGCCCCGTCATTCCCGCGAAGGCGGGAAGCCATACACGCCGACATCGGCGATGGAACCACGGCCGCAGCGTCTATCGATCCCGCCTTCGCGGGAATGACGCCAGATACCCAGAAACCATTTTCCTACACCGCCCGAACCGCCCTACCCTCCGTGCGGCTCTTTCCCACCGTCGATCCAACACCTCCGCCACATGCGAATGCTACGCAACAACGCAAACACGTCACTAGTGTGAACTTAGTGAACTTTGGCGCGAATCCGCGCTATTCGCGGTCGCGTTCCACGTCCCAATAATGGCGCTGCACCATCACCGACGGCACCGGCCGCCCCCGCCCGTCGAGCGAGGGTCGGAACCGGAAGGCACGCTCGACCTGCCGGCAGGTCGCGGCATCGATCGCGCGATTGCCGCTAGAGCGCATGATCTGGCACTCGCTCGCCCGCCCGTTGACCTCGACGATATAGCGCACCTCGACCGAGCCTTCGAAGCCATATTCCTCCAGCTCGCGCGGCAGCCGCGCGCCCTGCAACGACCCGCCGATCTGCTCGGGCGGCGTATCGCCCCCGCCGCTCCCGTCGCCATCGCCCTCGCCACCGCTACCCAAGCCATCGCCGACCCCGCCGGCCCCGGTCCCCGGCCCGACCGTATCGGTCGCGCCTGACGATGCGTCATTCCCTGGCCCGGCGACCGGTGCGGTGACGACCGGCGGCGGCACCGGCAGCGGCACGACGGGCGGCGTGGCGACGATCTCGGTCGCCTTGGACCGGATATTGGGCGGCGCGGCACGTCCCTCCGGCCGCCCCTGCCGCACGACCTGCGGCACCGGTGGCGGGGGCGGCGGATCGGGTGGCGGCGGCAGGATGTCGAACGTCGCCAACGCACTCTGCGCCGTCCGCGTGACGTCCACCCCCAGCCCGACGATCAGCGCCCAGCCAAGCAGCACGTGCAGGCCGACCGTCACGGCCATCGCGCCGATACGGCTCCGGTCGGGAAGGGTCGTGGTCATCGCCATGATGCTGGCACAACGCCGATGAATGGCGGCTGATCCGTTCCTCGCCCACGGTCGGCGTATCCCCGCGAAGGCGGGGATCCAGAGCCGCAAGCGCTACCGTCGCGTTCCTGATCCTGGATCCCCGCCTTCGCGGGGATACGGCCGAGCCTACCTTTTCCCCAACGCCACGATCGCCCGGTCCCTCAACCGCTCCACCGCCGCACCATGGATGCCCGGCGCCGCCGCCATCACCCCGAAGAACTGTGGCCGTGCCTGGTTAAAGCGCAGCTTCCGCCCGATCGCATCGGTCACCGTCGCCCCCGCCTCGCGCGCGATCAGGATGCTCGCCGCCACGTCCCACTCGTTTCCCCAGCGAAGCGTCGCCAGGAAATCCGCCTCCCCGCTCGCCACCATCGCCATGCGCAGCGCGATCGAATTGGGCTTGGCGACCATCAACAGGTCGCGGTCCGCCTTGGGCAGCGCGTCGACCGGGGTCCGGCTGCCGGCGAAGTCGACGCGCGGGCTGACCGCCAGCCGCTCGCCGTTCATCCGCGCCCCCTGCCCCGCCGCCGCCGTCCAGCGCTGCCGCCGGACCGGCGCGTCCAGCACCCCCAGCACCGGCTGGCAATCCTCGATCAGCGCGACCGATACCGCCCATCCGTCGCGCCCGCGAATATAGTCGCGGGTGCCGTCGATCGGATCGACGATCCACACCTGCCGCCGCGCCAGCCGGCTCGCATCATCGGCCGTCTCCTCCGACAGCCAGCCCGCCTCGGGCAGCAGCGCGGACAGCCGCTCGCGCAGCAGCCGGTCGACGGTCAGGTCGATCTCGCATACCGGATTACCCGGCGCCTTTTCCCATGTCTGGAAATCACCAAGCCAGCTGGCCAGCGCCAGCGCCGCCGCCTCCCCCGCAATCGCGGTTACCTCGTCTAGCAGCGCCGCCTCAGCCACCCGCCACCGTCATGCCATCGACCCGGATCGTCGGCACATTGACACCCTGCCGATGCTCCAGATCACCCGCCGCACGCATCGACAGCAGCATCGGGCGCAGATTGCCGGCGATGGTGATGCCCGACACCGGCCGCGTGATCTCACCCTTTTCGATCAGGAAGCCCGACGCCCCGCGGCTGTAATCGCCGGTGACGCCGTTCACCCCCTGCCCGATCAATTCGGTCAGCAGGACGCCGCGCTCGACATCCTCGATCAACGCCGCGACGCTGCCGCTGCCCCCGGCCAGATGGACGTTGCCCGTCGTCACACCCGGCGGACCGCTCAAGCCCCGCGAGGCATGGCCGGTCGGCTCCAGCCCCAGCTGCCGCGCCGACGCGCTGTCGAGCAGCCAGGTCTGAAGCACGCCCCGCTCGACCAGCGCCATCGGCGATACCGCCAGCCCCTCGCCATCGAACGGCCGTGCGCGCAGTCCATGCGGACGGTGCGGATCGTCGATGATCGACAGCCCCTCGGGCAGGATCGCATGGCCGAGATGTTCGCGCAGGAAGCTGGTCCCGCGCGCGATCGACGGGCCAGAAATAGCGCCCAGCACATGGCCGATCAGGCTGCCGCCGACGCGCGGGTCGAACACGACCGGCATCGCCCCGCCATCAATCTTCACCGGGTTCAGCCGCGCGACGGCGCGCTCGCCGGCGCGACGGCCGACCGTCTCCGGCGACTCCAGCATCGTGCGGTGCCGCGCCGAATGATGGGCATGGTCGCGCTGCATGGCGGCACCCTCGCCCGCCAGCACGCTCGCCGAAATGCCGTGGCTGGTGACGGCATAGCCCTGCGCAAAGCCATGGCTGGTCGCCAGCGCGACGATCGCGCGGTTATAGCCGGCCGATCCGCCCTCGGAATTGCTCACCCCCGCGACCGAACGCGCCGCATCCTCCACCGCCAGCGCCGCCTCGCGCAGCACCTGCGGCGGCACCTCGCCACCATCGTCCAGATCGAGCAGCGGCGGCGCGCCGTGCAGCAGCCGTTCGGCCGGCGCGAGGCCCGCCCAACGATCCTCCGGCGCCGCACGCGCCATCGCCACCACCCGCTCGGCAAGGGCCGCGAGGCCGGTCTCGGACAGGTCCGACGTAGAAACGCTGGCCGACCGCTGCCCGACGAACACGCGCAGCCCCAGCTCCGCACCCTCCGACCGGCCGACATCCTCCAACTGCCCCAGCCGGACCGACACCGACAGCGCGGTATCGGCGACGAGGATCGCGTCGGCGGCATCGGCGCCATGGGCACGGGCGCGGGCGATGGCGGATTGGGCGCGGTCGGCGGCGGTCTGGGGATCGAGCATGGGAGCCAGATGGGAAGCCGCTCCCCTCACGGCAACGCTCATGCCGCCTGCCCCACGGTCAACAGGCCGAGGAACAGCAGCAGTCCGGCATCGCGGTTCGACCGGAACCGGCGCAGCGTGTTCGCCCCGTCGTCGGGCCGGAGCGTCGCGACCTGCCACAACAGATGCAGCGCGGCGGGCAGCAGCGCAACCAGCGCCAGCGGCGTCGGGAACACCCGCCACACCGCCCCCGCCCAGCAGGCAATGGCGACGACATAGAGCAGCCCGACGCCCGGCCGCACCCGCGCGCCCATCGCCCGCGCCGACGACCGGACCCCGACCATCGCGTCATCCTCGATATCCTGGCAGGCATAGATGGTGTCATAGCCGATGACCCACGCGATCGCCCCGGCATAGAGGAACAGCAGCGGCGTCCAGTCCGCCACCGCCATCTGCGCCCACGCGACCGGCGCGGCCCAGCTGAACACCATGCCCAGCCACGCCTGCGGCCACCAGGTGATCCGCTTCATGAAGGGGTAGGCGGCGACCAGCACCAGACTGCCGAGCGCCACGATCGCGGCGGTGAAGTTCAGTTGCAGCAGGACGACGAAGCCGATCAGGCTGAGGAACACCAGCCACACCCAAGCCGCCTTCAGCGACACCGCCCCGCTCGCCAGCGGCCGATTGGCGGTCCGTGCCACCTGCCGGTCGAGATCGCGGTCGACGATATCGTTATAGACGCACCCCGCCCCGCGCATCGCGATGCTGCCGAGCAGGAACCATAGCAGCATGTCCCATCGCTCGACCGCGCGACCCGACAGCGCGATCGCCCACGCGCCGGGCCAATAGAGCAGCCACCATCCGATCGGCCGGTCGAACCGCGCCAGCAAGGCAAAGGGTCGCGCCGCGGCGGGCAGGACGGCGATCAGCCCGCGATGTTCGGTATCGGCGACTTGGGTGGCAGGAGCAGGGGACGACATGCCGCCCCTGCTGCCACGGACCGGCCGGCTTGCACAGGGCGAACGTCAACGCTTGGCCGCCGCCTTGGCCTGCCTGCCATAATGATGATGCGCCGCGATGCAGCCGGCGACCGCGCCCAGCTTGCCATGCCCCTTGCCGACCATGTGTCCGGCAACGCCACCCACGACCGCGCCACGGATGCACCCCTTGGCGAAGGCCGGCTGGCCTGCGATCAACGCGACCGGCAGGGCGAACAGAGCAACGAACCGCATGTCCCGTCTCCTTCTATCGAGACGGTATCTACGGCCCGACCCAAGCCTGGGTTGCGTTAAACTTTCGTCATGTCGCCGGGCCCGCTACGGGAGGAGCCATGGACCTCGACCAGCTGCTTCACCATTATTTCGGCACCGCCGATCCCGACACGCTGATCGCTGCCGAACAGGACGCCGCCCGCGAGCGGATGAGCATCGATTTCGGCGTCGAACGCGATCCCTCGCGCCGGTTCGCCTTGTGGACGCTGATGGACGCCTTCGGCTTCGCCCCGCCGCCGGCGCAAGCGTTCGAGAAGGCGCCAGAACTGCGTGCGGCGGCCGAGCGCTATCTCGACGCCGCCTGGCGGGTCGAGCGCGACGGGACGCCCGACTGATGCCATGGGTGCTGCTGACCATCGCCGGCCTGCTGGAGATCGTCTGGGCCTATTATATGAAGCTGTCCGACGGCTTCTCGAAACCCTGGCCGACGCTTGCGACCTTCGTCGCGATGTTCGCCAGCTTCGGCCTGTTGTCGCTGGCGATGAAGCAGCTGCCGCTCGGCACCAGCTATATGGTCTGGACCGGCATCGGCGCCCTGGGCGCCTTCGTGGTCGGCATCGTGATCCTCGGCGAAGCGGTCACCCCGCTGCGCTTGGTCGCGGCGGCGATGCTGCTCGGCGGGCTGGTGCTGATGAAGCTCGCGTCCTGACCGCCCCCGTATCCCCGCGCAGGCGGGGATCCAGGGTAACGGAGCGGGACGTCTGTGGCTCTGGATCCCCGCCTGCGCGGGGATACGGACGTTTGAACCCGAACCCGATCATCTCTAACCCCCGTCTCCATGCCCGCTACCCCCGCCTGGCCGCCCGATTCGTCGCCCCGCCTGTTCGTCGAACAGCCCCTCGCAGAAAGCGCCCGCATCCGCCTCGACGGGGCACAGGCACATTATCTGCTGTCGGTGATGCGCCTGAAGGACGGCGACGTCGTCCGCCTGTTCGACGACACGGCCGGCGAATGGCTTGCCCGCGCCACGGAGGTGCGCAAGCGCGACCTGATCCTCGCCGTCGAGCACCAGATGCGCCCGCGCGAAATCGTCCCCGACCTGTGGCTGTGCATTGCGCCTACCAAGAAGGGCCGCATCGACTGGGTGATCGAAAAGGCGTGCGAGCTGGGCGTCGACCGGATCGTGCCGGTGCTCACCCGGCGGACGGTGGTCGACCGCCTCAACCTCGACCGCCTGCGCGCCCATGCCATCGAAGCGGCCGAGCAATGCGGCCGCACGGCGCTCCCCGCCTTGCTCGAACCGGTGAAGCTGCCCGCGCTGCTACGCGACTGGCCGGCCGAGCGCGCGCTGTTCTTCGCCGACGAGACCGGCGGCGTCCCCGCCTTCGACGCGATGCGCGCCCGCCCCGGCCCGGCAGCGATCCTGATCGGCCCGGAAGGCGGCTTCGACCCGGAGGAGCGCGAACAGGTCCGCGCCCATCCCCAGGCCATCGGCATGGCGCTCGGCCCGCGCATCCTGCGCGCCGAAACCGCGGCGGCGGCGGCGACCGCGTTGTGGATGGCTGCGGCCGGCGACTGGTAGCCGGGCTTTGCCTGTATCAATGACAGCCCCCTAGCGCGGCCCGTCCGTGCGGCGTATGGGCGCGATCATGAGCACGAAGACCGTTTCGGACAGCAACGCAGCGGTCATCGAGGACCGCTCGCAACTGATCGCCTATTTCGCCGGGGGCGAGAAGCCCGCCGAACGCTGGCGCATCGGCACCGAACATGAGAAGTTCGTCTATCGCACCAGCGACCATGCCGCCCCGTCCTATGACGAACCCGGCGGCATCCGCGACCTGCTCGCCGGCCTCGAACGCTTCGGCTGGCGCCCGGTCGAAGAGGGCGGCAAGGTCATCGCGCTGACCGGCAAGGACGGATCGGTCAGCCTCGAACCCGCCGGTCAGTTCGAACTGTCGGGCGCGCCGCTCGAAAACCTGCACCAGACCTGCGCCGAAACCGGCCGCCATCTCGATCAGGTCAAGGCGGTCGGCGACGAACTCGGCCTCGGCTTCCTCGGGCTGGGCATGTGGCCCGACAAGCGCCGCGACGAACTGCCGATCATGCCCAAGGGCCGCTACGGCATCATGCTCAACCACATGCCGCGCGTCGGCAGCATGGGTCTCGACATGATGCTGCGCACCTGCACGATCCAGGTGAACCTCGACTATGCGAGCGAGGCGGACATGGTGCAGAAATTCCGCGTCGGCCTCGCGCTGCAGCCGCTCGCGACCGCGCTGTTCGCCAATTCGCCCTTCACCGACGGCCTGCCCAACGGCCAGCTTTCCTATCGCTCGCACATCTGGTCCGACACCGATCCCGCGCGCACCGGCATGCTGCCCTTCGTATTCGAGGACGGCTTCGGCTACGAACGCTATGCCGACTACGCCCTCGATGTCCCGATGTACTTCGTCTATCGCGACGGCCGCTATATCGACGCCGCCGGCCTGTCGTTCCGCGACTTCCTGAAGGGTGAGCTGTCGGTCCTGCCGGGCGAAAAGCCGACGATGGAGGATTGGGCCGACCATCTCTCCACCGCTTTCCCCGAAGTGCGCCTCAAGACCTTCCTCGAAATGCGTGGTGCCGATGGGGGGCCGTGGGGCCGCATCTGCGCCCTCCCCGCCCTGTGGGTCGGGTTACTCTACGACCAGGGCGCACTCGACGCCGCATGGGATCTGGTGAAGGGCTGGTCGATCGAGGACCGCCAGCGCCTCCGCGACACGGTCCCTGCGCTCGGCCTCGACGCCCCGCTGCCCGGCGGCGGCACCCTGCGCGATGTCGCGGGTGACGTTCTCGACATCGCCAGCCGGGGCCTCAGCGCCCGCCGCCGCCTCAGCGCCTCGGGCGACGACGAAAGCGGCTTCCTCGAACCGCTGCGCGAAGTCGTCCGTTCGGGCAAGGTCCCGGCGCAGGTCCTGCTCGACAAGTTCGCCGGCGAATGGGGTGGCGACCTGTCGAAGGTGTACGGCGAATATAGTTTCTAAGCAGATCCTCCCCGCTTCGCGGGGAGGGGGGACCGTCCGCGCAGCGGATGGTGGATGGGCGACGCCGCAAACGCTCCGCCCGTGGCTAAGTCCCTCGACCATGCTGCGCATGGTCCCCCTCCCCGCGGGGCGGGGAGGAGCTGAACAGCCGTGTCACCAACCCCCGCCGAACCATCCAGTCGCTATACGCCCGGTACACCGGGTCAGCGCCCAGATGCCATTCCTCGGTCTTCGCCCGCCAGTAATAGACCCCGCTGACGACGGCCAGGATCGCGGTACTCCGCGCCGCCGATGTCCAGCTGTCCGCGGTGGTCAGCACCGGAATCGTCGAAATCCACCAGAACAGGTTCTTCGACAGATAGGCCGGGTGCCGGCTGAACGCATAGGGTCCATGCGTCAGGATGCCGCGATGCGTCAGGTTCGAAAACCGCAACCCGAACGCCATCGTCGCCCACGCATAGATCGCGGTCAGCCCTACCAGCACCGCGCCCACGATCCACAACAGCACCGGATAATCGGCCAGCCAATAGGTCCAGTCCGCCGTTCCCGGATGGTAATCCAGCGGTCCGCCATTGGCCATCAGGATGAACGGCGGATAGCAGATCAGCGCCGCCGACCACCCCGCCGCATAGGGCGTAGCGCTGCGGATATGCGTATCGAGCGGCCGCATCGCAAGGATATAGCCCGCCGTCGCGAACGCCACGTCGATCACGAACATGAAGGTGATGAGCCAATTGGCCAAAGGCACCGGCCCGGTCAGCACGGCGGAGCGCTGCGTGCGGATGAACTCGCCGAACCCCGGCGGCACGATGGCGAGCATGAAGGCGAGGAAGAACGCCTTCACCGCCCAGCCGCGCAGATGGTTCCAGATCGCTTGCGCGTCGATCGGCTCGTCAAGATGCATCGCCCACGCGCCCAGCGCCCAGCAACCGTCCTTCGGCTCGACCAGCCGCCGGTCGATCCACAGCATGTACGGGATCGACAGCACGAACAGCGGCACCGCCGCCGCCCCGAACACCCACATCGAAAAGGCGAACCCGCCCTCCCAATAGAACCGCCCGGTGGCATAGATCCCCGCGATTCCGGCCCAGGTGATCCATAGGCCCGCCAGCTTGGTCAGGCTGATCTCGACCGTTTCGCGCCACGGCCGCACGTTGTTCCAGTCGATCCCTGTCGACGGGTTGCGATGCACCTTGTCGACCAGCAGCGACCAGAGCACCATCGGCAGCGCACAGGCGGCGACGTTGGTCAGCGCCGCATAGGGCCCGTCCATCCCGTAATGCCACGCGACCGCGACCCAGGCGAACAATCCGGCCAGCCCGGCCAACCCCACGCCCGACGATACCGCGGATGCCGGACGCCGGTCGGGTTCGGCTTGCAAGGACAAGGAGTTGGGCTGATACATGCGCTATCCGCTACACCCGCGATGGTAAGCATCCGGTGAAGCATATCCTTTTCAAAAGGAAGTCCCTGCCCTTGCGTATCGCCTTTGCCGCCCTGTTGCTGACCACCACCGTCCTTCCCGCCGCCGCGCAGCAGATCAACCCGCCCGGCAACACCCTGCCCCAGCCGACGCCGATCGTGGATACCGTGCCCGTAGCGCGCGAAGTGGACTATCCCGGCACCATCAAGCTCGACGTCGATGCGACCGACACCGTGCAGGGCATCTTCCGCGTGAAGGAAACCATTCCGGTCGCGCGCAGCGGGCACATGGTGCTGCTGATGCCGAAATGGCTGCCCGGCAAGCACGGCCCGCGCGGCGAGATCGAGAAGCTGGCCGGCCTGGTCGTACGCGCCAACGGGCGCGAGCTGCCTTGGACCCGCGACGTGCTCGACATGTTCGCCTTCCATATCGACGTGCCGGCGGGTGCGAAGAATCTCGACGTACAGTTCCAGTTCCTGACCGCGCAGCAGGGCGATCAGGGCCGCATCGTCGTGACTCCGGAAATGCTGAACCTCCAGTTCGAATCGGTCAGCCTCTATCCGGCGGGCTATTTCACCCGCCGTATCCCGATCGAGGCGACGGTGCGCTACCCCGCCGGCTGGACCGCCGCATCGGGCCTGCCGTCGAAGGTGCAGAACGGCGTCTATCGCTACGACCGCACCAGCTACGAAACGCTGATCGATTCGCCGGTGTTCGCCGGCAAATATTTCAAGCGCTTCCCGCTGACCGACCGCGTCGGGCTGAACGTCGTCGCCGACAAGCCGTCGGAACTGGCCGCTACGCCCGAGCAGATCGCGGCACATACCCGGCTGGTCGAACAGGCGGTGAAGCTGTTCGGCGCGCAGCATTACGACAAGTACGAATTCCTGCTGTCGATCACCGACAAGATGGGGTCGATCGGCCTCGAACATCACCGCTCTTCGGAGAATGGCGTCGATCCGGGCTATTTCACCGACTGGAATGCGGGCCCTGGCGAACGCAACCTGCTGCCGCACGAATTCACCCATAGCTGGGACGGCAAGTTCCGCCGCGGGGCGGACCTGTTCACCCCCGATTTCCGCACACCGATGCGCAACTCGATGCTGTGGGTCTATGAAGGGCAGACGCAATTCTGGGGCTATGTGCTGCAGGCACGCTCGGGCCTGGTGTCGAAGCAGGATACGCTCGACGCCTATGCCGACATCGCCGCGGCGCTGGACGCGCGCGAGGGGCGTCAGTGGCGTCCGCTGATCGACACCACCAACGATCCGGTCATCACCGCCCGTCGTCCCAAGGGCTGGGTCAGCTGGCAGCGGTCGGAGGATTATTACAACGAAGGCCTGCTGGTGTGGATGGAGGTCGATTCGATCCTGCGCAAGCAGTCGGGCGGCACCAAGTCGATGGACGATTTCGCCCGCGCCTTCTTCGGCGTGCGCGACGGCGACTGGGGAGTGCTGCCCTATACCCAGGCCGATATCGTCAAGACGCTGAACGCCATCCAGCCCTATGACTGGGCCGGCTTCCTCGACAAGCGCCTGAACGCCCGCACCGACCGCGCGCCGATCGACGGCTTTGCCGCCAATGGCTACCGGATCGTCTATACCGACACGCCAACGCCGTATCTGAAGGGGCGCGAAAAGAGCGCCGGCGGCGTGTCCGTCCCCTATTCGCTCGGCCTGACCGTGAACAAGGACGGCAAGGTCGGCTCGGTGATCTGGGGCAGCCCGGCGTTCAAGGCCGGGTTCGAAACCGGCACGACCATCGTCGCGGTGAACGGCACCGCCTATACCCCCGACCGGCTGCGCGACGCGGTTGGCGCGGCGAAGGGCACCAAGGACCCGATCCGCCTGACCGTCCGCATGGACGAGAGCGTGCGCGAGGTCGCCATCCCCTATTTCGACGGCCATCGCTATCCGCGCCTCGAAAAGGTCGGCGACGGCGACAGCGGCCTCGACCGCCTGCTGACCGCCAGATAAGCCGCACGCGCCATCCGGTCCCACATCGGGACCGGATGGACGCGTCCGCAACGATTCCAAGGAAAAGCCCCTTCTCCGTTCGTAAATAACCGGTAAAGGGCGCGTCTACCGCGCATACGCGTGAGACGAGGGAGTATTATCAATGCGCATCGACATGGTGCCGGTCGGCGACAACCCGCCCAACAGCCTGAACGTCATCATCGAAGTTCCGACCGGCGGCGAACCGGTCAAGTATGAATTCGACAAGGCTTCGGGCGCGCTCTTCGTCGATCGCATCCTGCACACGCCGATGCGCTATCCGGCGAATTACGGCTTCGTGCCGCACACCCTGTCGCCCGATGGCGATCCGCTCGACGCGCTGGTCGTGTCGCGTTCGCCCTTCATCCCCGGCTGCGTCGTCCGCGCGCGCCCGATCGCGGTGCTGAACCTCGAGGACGAAGCCGGCGGCGACGAAAAGCTGGTCTGCGTGCCGGTCGACTCGACCTTCCCCTATTACAGCAATGTCGGCGAAAAGGCCGATCTGCCGGAGATCGTGTTCGAACAGATCGAACATTTCTTCACCCACTATAAGGACCTCGAAAAGAAGAAGTGGGTCCGTATCGGTACGTGGGGCGGCGCCGAGGAAGCCAAGCGCATCACCCTCGAAGCGATCGAGCGTTACAACGAAGCCAAGGCGCAGGGCGAGGAACCGCACGACTACGAAGTTCCGGGTCGCTGATTTGACCTCTGGGGGATACACTTGACGATCCCCCATTCTTCGTCACCCCGGGCTTGACCCGGGGTCCCGCTTATTCTCGACGGAAGGGAAAGCGGGACCCCGGATCAGGTCCGGGGTGACGCCTGATCGCGCTGCTTGCGCTTCTTCACCGGCGCGCGCCGCCCGGCCTCGACCGCCAGCACCGCCCATTCGCGCAGCGCATCGGCATCGTCGAGCACATCGTCCGACGCACGGCGATAGTTCATCGTCGCGATGCTGCCGTCCTTGCGCGCCATCGAAAACCGCTCGGCACCGGCCGCATCCCAGGCGGCATCGCTCTCCGCATCGGCCTTGAACCACAACGTATCGTCGCCGACGATCGCGAACACGGTCCCGTCCAGATACAGCGTCGCGCCGCCCATCATCCGCCGCCATGTCACCTGCCCGAGCGGCGCGAGCGACTCCTCGATCCACGCCAGCAATCCTTCGTCCGCGCTCATGCCCCCGCCTCGCTCTGCACCGCCGGCACCCGCCGCCGGACTGCAACGATGCATCCTGCCACGATCAGCAGCGCACCGACCACCGTATAGAGCGACACCGTCTCGCCGAACGCGACCCAGCCGCTGACCGCCGCCCACAGGAACGCGCTATATTCGACCGGGGCCAGCACCTGCGCCTCCGCCCGCGCATAGGCCCAGGCCAGCGCCATCATCGATGCGGTGCCCAGCACCACCGCGCCCAGCAGCGTCGCATATTGCGACGGCGCCGGCATCGCGCCCAGCCACGGTGCCGCCGGCAGCAGCATCAGCCCCATGACCAGGCTGGAAAACAGCGCGACCTCCAAGGGGTCCGCCGCCTGCGCCTGTCGCCGCAACAGGATCAGGCTGACGGCATAGAGGATCGACGCCGCGACGCAGGCGAGGCTGCCGAGCACCGCCTGCGTCGACGCATCCGCCTGCACCTCGCCCGCCGCGATCACCAGCACGCCGAGCGAGGCGACCAGCGACCCGACGATCGCGCTGCGCCGGATCGTCTCGCCGAGGAAGAACGCCGCCAGATACAGTGCGATCAGCGGCGCGAGGAAGGTGAGCGCCACCCCCTGCGCCATCGGCACGCGTGCGAGGCCCCAGAAGAACAGCACGACCGACGCCCCGCCCGCGACCCCGCGTCCGATATGCAGCTTGAGCACGGCCCATGCCGGCCAGCGCCGACCGCCCGCGACGAACACCACGGCACAAAGCGCCGCACCGGTCAGCGACCGCCACAGCACCGCATTATAGGCGCCGCTATCGATCGACAGCCGCTTCATCATTGCGTCCATGATCGTATAGACCATGATCCCCGCCCCGGCGACGAGGAAGGCGCGCAGGCTGGACGACGCGGCGGACATGGGGACCTTTCGGGCTGCGGATGATGGCGTCCCTGTCGCGCGGCCCGAAGCCGGATGCAACCCGATCCTCCCCGCACGCGGGGAGGGGGACCATGCGCAGCATGGTGGAGGGGGGTGTCGGCAAACGGAACCGTAGCGTTGCGCGGCGATCCCCCTCCACCATCGCCTCCGGCGACGGTTCCCCTCCCCGTGCCGGGGAGGAATTGTCGCGTCGCAGTTGGCACGATACACCACCCCCATGCCCCTCCACCTCGGCCAGCGCCTCGCCCCTGCCCGTTTCGTCGCGTTCGTCGCCGTCACGCTCGCCGCGGGATGCTGGTCGGTGCCGGCACTCGGCTGGCGGATCGGCGGCCCGCTGGCGTTCGACATCGGTGCGGTCGTGTTCCTCCTGTCGTGCATCTCGCTGCTCGGCGCCTCGGCCGACCGCATGCGACAGGCCGCGGTGCGCAACGATGCCAACCGACCGCTGCTGCTCGTCCTGTCCGCCGCGATCGCGGTCGTGCTGCTGACCGCGATCGCCGCCGAACTGATGCAGCGCGGCAGCCCGTCGACCGGCGTGGTCGTGCTGGTCGTCGCAACGCTGCTGATCGCCTGGACCTTCGCCAACACGATCTACGCGCTGCACTATGCCCATCTGTTCTACACTGCCGACGACGCGGGCAAGGACAGCGGCGGGATCGACATACCCGGCACGGACGAGCCGGATTACTGGGATTTCCTCTATTTCGCCTTCACGCTGGGCATGACGTTCCAGACGTCGGACGTGTCGATCACCTCGCGCACGATGCGCCGGACCGCGACCGGGCACTGCCTGATGGCGTTCGTCTTCAACCTGGGCGTGGTGGCGTTCAGCGTGAACGTTCTCGGCGGGTCGTAAGAACTTTCCGAACCCCCACCCCGTTTACTTCGAGCTTGTCGAGAAGCCCCGGCCAAAACGGGGGGGTCTCGACGGACGCTTCTCGACAGGCTCGAAGCTGCTCGAACCAAACGGATTACGGCAAGCAGCGTTACTCCGCCGCCTGCGGCACCGCCGCGCTCGCCGCGTCGATCTCCGCCGCCTTCGCCTCGACCAGCTTGACGATATGGTCGATCATGTCGGCATCCTGCACATGATGGTCGGTGACCCCCGACAGATAGACCATGTGCTTGCCGTTGCCGCCGCCGGTGATGCCGATATCGGTCTCGCGCGCCTCGCCGGGGCCGTTGACGACGCAGCCGAGCACCGACAGCGACATCGGCGTGCGGATATGCTGCAACCGTTCCTCCAGCGCCTGCACGGTGCGGATCACGTCGAAGCCCTGTCGCGCGCACGATGGGCACGACACGACGCGCACCCCGCGATTGCGGATGCCCAGCGCCTTCAGGATTTCGAACCCGACGCGTACTTCCTCTTCCGGCTCGGCCGACAGCGAGACGCGGATCGTGTCGCCGATCCCGAACCACAGCAGCGACCCGATGCCGATCGACGACTTGACCGTGCCGCCGACGAAGCCGCCCGCCTCGGTAATGCCCAGGTGCAGCGGGCAGTCGACCATCTCGGCCAGCTGCTGATACGCCGCGACCGCCAGGAACAGGTCGGATGCCTTCACCGCGACCTTGAACTCGTGGAAGTCGTGGTCCTGCAACAGCTTGATGTGGTCCATCGCCGATTCGACCAGCGCGTCGGGGCACGGCTCGCCATATTTTTCGAGCAGATGCTTTTCGAGGCTGCCGCCATTCACGCCGATGCGGATCGCGCAGCCATTGGCCTTCGCCGCGCGGACGACTTCGGCAACGCGCTCGTTCGACCCGATATTGCCCGGATTGATCCGCAGGCACGCGGCCCCCGCATCGGCGGCTTCCAGTGCGCGCTTGTAATGGAAATGGATGTCGGCGACGATCGGCACACGCGCGGCGCGGGTGATCAGCTTGAGGGCGGCGGTGCTTTCGACGTCGGGGCACGACACGCGGATGATGTCGGCACCCGCTTCTTCGCAGCGGCGGATCTGGTCGATCGTCGCCACCGCGTCCGACGTATCGGTATTGGTCATCGTCTGCACCGTGACCGGCGCGTCGCCACCCACGGGCACGTTGCCGACCATGATCTTGCGGCTCTGGCGGCGGTGGATATCGCGCCACGGGCGGATCGACATGAACAGTCTCGCTAACAATTGGGTTACTTGCGATCCGATATAGCCCCGCATTGCTTCACGCGAAAGTCGCGCCGGGAATCCATCGTGCCAATCGGGCCCAAGTCATTGTCGTCGCGTCATTACGGGCTGGACTGGCTCCGCATCGGTGCGTTCGGCGTGCTGATCCTCTATCATATCGCGATGGCGTTCAGCCCGTGGCACTGGGTCGTGACCACCGGCCACGCCTATACCGCGCTGATCGCGCCGATGGCGGCGGTGACGCCGTGGCGGCTGGGCCTGCTGTTCGCGGTATCGGGCTATGCCAGCGCGACGCTGGTCGCGCGCGCCGCGACGCCGCACGCCTTCGCCGCCGAACGGTCGCGCCGCCTGCTCGTCCCGCTCGCCTTCGGCATGCTGGCCATCGTGCCGCTCGAAATGTGGGTGCGGGTGCTGGAGGGCGGCTATCCGCACGGCTATCTCCGCTTCTGGCTGCTCGACGGCTGGCGGGTCGGCACCTTCTACGGCGTCGAATTTCCCAGCTGGGAACATCTTTGGTTCCTGGTCTATCTCTGGACCTATTCGATGCTGCTCGCCGCGTTCGTCGCGACGGCGGGCGCGGCGCGGCGGATGGATCGGCTGGCGGCGTGGCTGTCGCGCGGCAATCGGCTGCTGTGGGCGCCGATCGCGCTGATGGCGACGATCCGGCTGGCGGCGCTGTTCGTGGTGCCGGAGGGTCAGGGCCTGCTCCACGACATCGCGGGCCACTCGCAATATTTGCCGCTGTTCGCGCTCGGATATCTCGTCGCGCGGCGGCCGGCATTGTGGCGCGCGCTGCACCGCCATGCCGCCGGCGCCATCCTGCTGGCACTGGTTGCGGGCGCGGTCGTCGTGTCGGTCGAACTGCAATATCCCGGCGACGTCGTGCCGCCGCATCTCGCCATGGCGGCCAACCGCGCCGCCCGATCGGTCATGGCATGGGCGATGGTCGTCGCGCTGTTTCACCTCGCCGACCGCGCGTTCAACAGCGACCATCGCTGGCGCAGACCCCTTAGTCGTGCAGTATTCCCGGCCTATATCGTCCACCATCCAGTGATCGTACTGGTGACCTGGTTCACCCTGCCGCTGGCGCTCGATCCCTGGCGGGAGGCGGCCCTGCTGCTCGCCGCCACGCTGTTGGCCTGTGCCGCCGCCTATGGCGCCGCCCGCGCCTGGCCCGGGTTGGGCATGTTGCTGGGCGTTCCGGCACCGGTCGCAAAGGGTGGCAGGCGCCCCGCGATCTGCTAGGCCGCGCGCCATGCAGGACATGACGACACCGAACGACACCCCCCGCCCCTGGACGCTGCTGGTCCATGGTGGCGCCGGCATTCTGACGCGCGAGACGGTGAGCGCCGCAACCGACGCCGCCGCACGCGCCGGTCTCAACGCCGCACTCGCCGCGGGCGAAGCGGTGCTCGCCGCCGGCGGCACCGCGCTCGACGCCGTCGAGGCCGCGGTGCGCGTGCTGGAGGATGATCCGACCTTCAATTCCGGCCGCGGCGCGGTCTTCACCTTCGACGGCACGATCGAGCTGGACGCGGCGATCATGGACGGCCGCGACCGGTCGGCCGGCGCCGTCGCCGGCGTGACCCGAAGCCGCCACCCCGTCACCCTCGCCCGCGCGGTGAAGGACCACAGCCCGCACGTCCTGCTGGCCGGCAAGGGCGCCGACACCTTCGCCGCCGAACAGGGCGTCGAACCCGCCGATCCCGACTGGTTCATGACGCCGGAACGCCGCGCGCAACTGGACGCGATGAAGGCCAATCCCGACGGCTGGTTCGATGTCGACATGAAATACGGCACGGTCGGCGCGGTCGCGGTGGATGCGGAGGGCCATGTCGCCGCCGCGACCTCGACCGGCGGTGTGACCGGCAAGCGCTGGGGCCGGATCGGCGATTCCCCGCTGATTGGCGCTGGCACCTATGCCGACGACCGCGCCTGCGCCATGTCCGCCACCGGCTCCGGCGAGTTCTTCATTCGCGTCGGCGTCGGCCACGAGATCGCCGCGCGCATCCGCTTCGCCGGCGAATCGATCGGCCAAGCGGCCGACACGGTGCTGGCCGAGACGAAGGCGATGGGCGGCACCGGCGGCGTCATCGTCGTCGGCCCGGCCGGCGATGCGACGTGGAGCCTGACCACCCCCGGCATGTTCCGCGGCCGCGTGACCCAGGGCGGCGCGCGCACGGTCGCCGTCTATGGCGACGAAGGATGAGCGGCCTTACCGGCCTGCACCATGTCGCGATCATCGCCTCGGACTATGACCGGTCGAAGGCCTTTTACGTCGAGGCGCTGGGCTTCACGATCGTCCGCGAAGTGTGGCGTGCCGAGCGCCGTTCGTGGAAATGCGACCTGACTCTCGGCACCGTCCAGATCGAACTGTTCACCTTCCCCGCCGCCCCGCCGCGCCCATCATTTCCGGAAGCGATGGGCCTTCGCCACCTCGCCTTCACCGTCGCCGATATCGAGGCGGAGGTCGCGCGCCTCGCACGCCACGGCATCGCCTGCGAACCCGTCCGCGTCGACGAGCATACCGGACAGCGTTTCACCTTCTTCGCCGATCCCGACGGCCTGCCGCTCGAACTCTATGAAACATGTCGCGCATAATCCTGCGCGCTTGCGGCGGCGGGCGAAGCGAGTAATCCGGGCGGCATGATTCGCCGCCTGCTCCTCGCGCTCGCCTGCCTGTTCGCCACCTCGCCGGCCTATGCCTATTGGGAATTCGGGCATGAGAGCGTGGCGACGATCGCGCGGCTGAACGTTCGCCCGGGAACCCGCGCCGCGATCGAACGCATCCTGCGGCATCAGGCGCTGCTGGAGACACCGACCTGTCCGGCGCGCACCATCGAGGAAGCGAGCGTCTGGGCCGATTGCGTCAAGCCGCTCGGCGAACGCTTCAGCTATGCCTATTCGTGGCATTACCAGAATATCGATGTGTGCAAGCCGTTCGACCTGAAATCGGCGTGCAAGGACGGCAATTGCGTGTCGGCGCAGATCGAACGCAACGTGAAGCTGCTGAAGGACGCAAAGGTCCCGATGCGCGAAAAGGTGATGGCGCTCGCCTTCCTCGTCCATTTCGTCGGCGATCTCCACATGCCGCTCCACGCCGGCGATCGCGGCGACCTGGGCGGGAACCGGGTGAAGGCGGATTACGGCGTCTATGGTCCGGAACGCTTCAACCTCCATTCGATCTGGGACGGGCCGCTGGCCGAACGCGCCATCTCCACGCCGCCCTCGATCCTGCGCAGCTACACCGCTGCCGAACGTGCCCCCATCCAGGCCGGCACCGTCGAGGACTGGAGCCGCGACAGCTGGGAAGTCAGCCGCGACTATGCGTATGCCCCCGCGTTCGGCGGCGACGCCTGCGCGCCCAAGAGCGACGCGCGGGTGAAACTGGACGATGCCACTATCGCCCGGCTGGTGCCGATCGCGCAGGATCAGGTGAAGAAGGGCGGCCTGCGCCTCGCCCGCCTGCTCGACGAAGCGCTCGGCTGATCCCCTTGACGCGCGGCCATTGCGCCGCGCGCCGTCCCATGTCAGCTTGCCCCCCGTAGACGACCGCGACCACGCGGCGGAGCGACATGGGGGTAGGATGCGACTTTACGCGACGATCGCGGCGACGATGCTGCTGGCGGGCTGCGGCTTCGGCCCGGCCAAGGGCGGCGCCGAACTGCAGGTGACCGGCCCCAGCGAGGCGGTGGCGGCCTTTGTCCGGCAACAGGGTGCCCAGATCCCCAGCCGGGCTACCACCTTTCCGCAACCGGTCGGCAACGGCAAGGCGAGTGCACGGGTGATGCTGCCCCCCGGTGCCGGGGTGGCGACCACGCAGTCGGTCGTTCAGCAGGCCGCGACCGCCGGCCTGGCGATAGCGGTCGTCGCCCATCGCTGATCGATGGTCCGGGGCGGCCGACGCGACGAACCGAAGGCCGGGTTAACCATTTGTTGGCGCGGCGAATGCATAGCCGAAACAATGTTCTGGTCGGTTCGCCCGCTGTGGATTGCGCTGCTGTTGGCGATCGGATTCGCCTGCGCCGGTGACGCCCACGCGCAGGCCGGCACGATCGGCAATATCGGCCATACCATCCCCGTTTGCGTCCGCCGGGTACAGCCCGGCGACACGCCACAGGCGATGTTCGCGCAAGCGGGACGGTTCGACTGCACCACGCCGCAACTGTCGCTTGGCGCGGGCGATTTCTGGATATTGTCGGCACCGCTGCCGCGTCCTGCCGACGCCGATGCGCCGATCCGCGTGCGGCAGGTCAGTATGTGGCAGCGCCAGATGACGCTCTATGCCCAGGCCGCCGATGGCCGGATCGTCGGGCAGTTCGCCGACGAATTCGGCATCGGCCAGCGGCTGCGGCTGGGCGCGGTGGTCGAGCATCGCTTCGTACCTGCCGGCGCACCGTTCACCCGCCTGTTGTGGCGGATCGACGGCGCCTCCAACATGCGCGGCATCGTGCTCGGCCCGCGGCTGGCGACCGATGCGCAGAGCATCCGCTCCGACACGCTGCTCGCCGCGCTCTATTCGGCCTTTGCCGGGCTGGCATTGGGGCTGCTGGTCTACAATTTCGCGCTCTGGCGCGTGCTGCGCCACGATTTTCAGCTCGCCTATTGCGGCCTGCTCGCCTGTCTCCTGCTCTATGCACTCAGTTCGTCGGGGGCGATGGCGTGGCTGTTGCCGGACATGTCGAACAACCGGCGCATCCTGTTCAGCTATGTCATGCTGTGTGGCGGCATGGCCGCCGCGCTGACCTTCTGCGCCTGTTTCTTCGAAGCGCGGGTGCTCGATGGCTGGCCGCTGCGCGCGATGCGGATCGTCATACTCGCCTTTTGCGGCCTGGCGGTCGTGCTGATGGCGATCGGCGCCCCGCTGATGCCGATCCTCGACCGCATATTCTCGGTGATGATGCTGGCGTCACCGGTGGTGGTGCTGCTCGCCATGGTCCGCGCGGGGCGGCGGCGCAGCGCCTATCTGTCGCTGTTCGCGCTCAGCTGGGTCGCGCCGCTGGCGATGCTGGTCATGCGTGCCCTCTACAATCTGGGCGCGCTGCCGTGGAACTTCTGGATCGACAATTCGACCATCGTCGCGATGACCGCCGAAACGCTGCTGGCGAGCGTCGCCATCGCATACCGCATGCGGATGCTCAGCCACGAACGCGACGAGGCGATCCGCCAGGAAGCGATCAGCCGCGAGCTGGCCGATACCGATCCGCTGACCGGGCTGCTCAACCGCCGCGCCTTCCTCGCCCGCGCCGTGCCGTCCGATGGACCCCGCACGCTGATGCTGTTCGACATCGACCATTTCAAACAGGTCAACGACACGATCGGCCATGACGGCGGCGACGAGGTGCTGCGCCTGTTCGCCCGTACCCTGCGCTATCATGCCCTGCCCGGCGTACTGGTCGCGCGCATGGGCGGCGAGGAATTCGCGCTGCTGGGCGAGGAATCGATGCTGCCCGATGTCGACGTGATTCTCGCCAGCGTGCGCGCGGTACGCCTGCCGTTCGACCTGCGCATCACCAGCAGCATCGGCATCTGCCACGGGCCGCTGGGCGACGAAAACGACTGGAAGCGGCTCTACCGCATGGCCGACAAGGCATTGTTCCAGGCCAAGGCTGCCGGCCGCGACCGCGCCGGGCGGGCATTGGCTGCCTGACAGCAATTACTTGTAACGCAACTTGGCTTGCACCCTCCGCAACGCTTGCTTACACCTATGTAAATGAGCAGCGCCGCACCCGTCCTCGACCGCTATGCCCACCCCGTCGCCTGGGACACGCCGCTCCCGCCCATGTCGATGGTGACCCTGTTCGAGGAATCGGCGGCAAAGCGCGGCGATGCTCCGCTGATCGACTTTCTCGGCCGCCATTACAGCTATGCCGAAACGAAGAACGGCGCCGACCGCGTCGCCTGCGGTCTGGCGGCGATGGGCTATGGTCCGGGCGACCGCATCGGCCTGTTCCTGCCCAACGTACCGCATTATGTCGCGGCCTATTACGGCATCCTGAAACTCGGCGCGACCGTCGTGAACTTCTCGCCGCTCTACACCGCGCAGGAGCTGGCGGCGCAGGTCGAGGATTCGGGCACGAAGCTGCTATTCACCCTGTCGGCGTCCGCGCTGCTGCCGACCGCGCTGAAGGTGCTGGAGACCAGCTCGCTCGAACGGCTGATCGTCGGGTCGGTCGCGGGCGCCCTGCCGCCGGCGAAGTCGCTCTTCTACCGCTGGTTCCGGTCGCAGGAAGTGACGCCGCGCCCCGACGACCGCCGAGTTACCGCCTTTTCCGCGCTGATCGCCAATGACGGCGGCTGCGGTACGCCGACCATCGACCCGGAACGCGATCTCGCGCTCATCCAGTACACCGGCGGCACGACCGGCAGTCCCAAGGGCGCGATGCTCAGCCATGCCAATCTGTCGGCCAATGCGCGGCAGGTCGCATGGCTCGACCCCGACGGCCCGACGCCCGGCGAACGCATCATCGGCGCGCTCCCGATGTTCCACGTCTTCGCCAACACCTGTGTGCTCAACCGGACAGTTGTTACCGGAGGCGAGATCGTCATGCTCCCCCGCTTCGACGCCGGCCAGGTCCTGGCGGCGATCGCCCGCACCCGCGCCACCGCGTTGCCGGGCGTGCCGACCATGTACCGCGCGCTGCTCGACCATCCGCGCCTGCCGCAGACCAATTTCTCCTCGCTGCGCTTCTGTATTTCCGGCGGCGCGCCGATGCCACCGGAACTCAAGGAACGCTTCGAAGCCGCGACCAGGGCGACGCTCGTCGAAGGTTATGGCTTGTCCGAAAGTTCGGGCGTGGTGTCCTGCAACCCCTATGCCGGGCCGCAACAGGCGGGCAGCATCGGACAGCCGATCGCCCATACCCGCGTGCGGCTGGTCGACAAGGAAGACGCGACGCGCGCTGCGCCGGATGGTGAACCGGGTGAAATCGTCGTCGCGGGGCCGCAGATCATGTGCGGCTACTGGCACCGCCCCGATGCCGACGACACGACCTTCTGCATCGACGCCGACGGCACCAAATGGCTGCGCACCGGCGATGTCGGGACGATCGACGAAGACGGCTTCATCCGCATCGTCGACCGGCTGAAGGACATGATCGCGGTCGGCGGGTTCAAGGTGTTCCCGAGCGAGATCGAACGCGTCCTCTACCACCACCCCGCGATCCGCGAGGCGTTGGTCGTCGGCCTGCCCAACGACTATCGCGGCGAAAGCCCCCACGCCTATGTAACGTTGGCCGAGGATGCCGAGGTGACCGGCGAGGCGCTGAAGGCATGGCTCAACCCGCAGCTCGGCAAGCATGAGCGGGTGGACGAAGTCGTCGTCCGCCTGACCCTGCCCAAGACGATGATCGGCAAGCTCAGCCGCAAGGACCTGATCGCCGAGGTGATGGCGGAGCGCGCCTGATCCACCCGTCACCCCGGACTTGATCCGGGGTCCCGCTTCTTCCGTTTTCACGCGACGGCGCGAAGGCACAAAGAAGAATTGGTTCGCGCGGAGGCGCGGAGGGGTTGTGGAGCGGACGCTTGCAGTCTGTCTGGCGAAGCCTCGTTCCTGCCTCGCAGGAGATAGAGTGCCGCTGTCGCGGCAAGCGCAACCTCTCTGCGCCTCCGCGCCTCTGCGCGAAATCTAACTCCTTCTTCTCTTCGCGCCTTCGCGCCTTCGCGCCTTCGCGCCTTCGCGTGAACCAATCTTCTTCGACCGACCAAAACGCGCAACCCTTCCGACCGCGCGCCAAATCCGGTAAAGGCCCGCCGATGACCACCCCGAAAACCTTCCACGTCAAATCGTTCGGCTGCCAGATGAACGTCTATGACGGCGAACGCATGGCCGAGCTGATGGCGGCTGAGGGCATGACCGCGACCGACGAAGCCAATGCCGCCGATCTGGTCGTGCTCAACACCTGCCACATCCGCGAAAAGGCGACCGAAAAGGTCTATTCGGACATTGGTCGCCTGCGCAAACACGGGTCCGACCCGATGATCGCCATCGCCGGCTGCGTCGCGCAGGCAGAAGGGGCGGAGATCGTCCGCCGCGCGAAGGTCGATGTGGTGGTCGGCCCGCAGGCCTATCACAACCTGCCGAAGCTGGTGGCGGACGCGGCGGCGGGCAAGCCCGCGCTCGACACCGACATGCCGGCCGAATCTAAATTCGGCCATTTGCCTGCCCGCCGCCGCAGCGGCCCGTCGGCGTTCCTGACGGTGCAGGAAGGCTGCGACAAATTCTGCACCTATTGCGTCGTGCCTTACACACGGGGGGCAGAAATCAGCCGCTCCTTCGCCCGGATCATCGATGAGGCGAAGGCGCTGGTCGATGGCGGCGCACGCGAGATCACGCTGCTGGGGCAGAACGTCAACGCCTGGACCGATACCGATGGTCGCGGCCTCGACGCGCTGATCCGCGAGCTGGACCGCCTGCCCGCGCTGGAGCGGATTCGCTACACCACCAGCCATCCCAACGACATGACGCAGGGCCTGATCGACGCGCACCGCGACGTCGAGAAACTGATGCCGTTCCTGCACCTGCCGGTACAGGCGGGCAGCGACCGGGTGCTCAAGGCGATGAACCGCAGCCACACCGCCGACAGCTATCTGCGCCTGCTCGACCGTGTCCGCGCCGCCCGGCCCGACATCGCGCTATCGGGCGACTTCATCGTCGGTTTCCCCGGCGAAACCGAAGCGGAGTTTCAGGAAACGCTGCGCCTCGTCGATGCGGTCGGCTATGCGCAGGCGTACAGTTTCAAATACTCGCCCCGCCCCGGCACCCCCGCCGCCGACATGGCGGGCGAGGTTCCGATGGAGGTGATGGACGACCGTCTGCAGCGCTTGCAGGCGTCGCTGCTGCGCGACCAGAAGGCGTTCAACGACGCGGCGGTCGGCCGCACCTGCACCGTGCTGGTCGAACGCGCCGGCCGCCACGCCGGACAGATGCTCGGCAAGTCGCCCTGGCTGCAATCGGTCCATTTCGACACCGACGCCCGCATCGGCGATATGGTCGAGGTGGAGATCGTCGCCGCCGGTCCGGTGTCGCTGTCCGCCGTCGAACGGATGCGGGCGGCGGCGTGAGCGACGCCCACGCGCTGGCGACGCGCGACGGCATCACCGACGACATCGCCTATCTCCGCGCCGCCTATCCCCGCGGCGACTGGGCGAAACACGTCAATTTCGGGCAGCTGTGCGACTTCTGGCTGCACGTGCATCAGTCGCTGCGGACCGAAGGCGGCGCAGTCGAGGGGATCATCGCCGATTTCCGCGAAGGCCGCCTCGACGCCCAGGCGTTTCCGCACCGCTTCGTGCCCGCGCTCAACCAGTTTCTGGGGCACCTCGACGGGCATCACCGGATCGAGGATGCGGTCTATTTCCCGAAGTTCCGCGCGCTCGACCCGCGCATGCAACGCGGTTTCGACCTGCTGGAGGCCGATCACCACGCGATCCACGACGCGCTCGAAACCACGCTCGGCAGCGCGCGCGGCCTGCTCGCCAGCCTGAGCGAACCGAACCGCGACGCTCGCGTGGTCGACACCCATGCCGACCATGCCGCGCTCTTGACCCGGCTGCTGCTGCGCCATCTGGCGGATGAAGAGGATCTGGTGATCCCCGCGATGCTCGAACATGGCGAACGTCGCGTCGGCTGAACGCTTCGCCACTTAAATCAGCAACTTGATATACTATATCGGCAACCAATTCGCCGGGCCGGCATTGCACGCGGCGGAATGCTCTCATTCACGGAAACACCAGCATCATGACGACCCCTGCCAAGGGCTATGCCGCCCAGTCGGCCGACAGCAAGCTCGCCCCCTTCTCGTTCGAACGCCGCGATCCGCAGCCGAACGACGTCGCGATCGACATCCGCTATTGCGGCGTCTGCCACAGCGACCTCCATACCGCGCGCAGCGAATGGCCCGGCACGCTCTACCCCTGCGTTCCGGGGCATGAGATCGTCGGCACGGTGACCGCCGTCGGCAGCGACGTGACCAGGTTCGTCGTCGGCGACACGGTCGGCGTCGGCTGCATGGTCGACAGTTGCGGCGAATGCCCGTCCTGCCATGACGGCGAGGAGCAATATTGCACCGGCACCGGCTTCGTCGGAACCTATAACGGTCCCGATCCGGTCATGGGCGGCCACACCTTCGGCGGCTATTCCGACCATATCGTCGTCGACCAGGACTTCGTGCTGAAGATCCGTCATGACGAGGCCGACCTCGCCGCCGTCGCGCCACTGCTGTGCGCCGGCATCACCACCTATTCGCCGCTCAAGCATTGGGGCGTCGGTCCGGGGCAGAAGGTCGGCATCGTCGGCCTGGGCGGTCTCGGCCATATGGGCGTCAAGATCGCGGCGGCGATGGGCGCCGAGGTCTATGTCTTCTCCACCTCGCCCAACAAGCGCGACGATGCGATCCGACTGGGTGCCAAGGACCTGATCGTGTCGAAGGACGCCGATGCGATGGGCGCGCATGCCGGCAGCTTCGACTTCATCCTGAACACCGTCGCCGCATCCCACGACCTCGACCAGTTCCTCGCCCTGCTCAAGCGCGACGGCACGATGACCCTGGTCGGCGTACCGGAAACGCCGCACCCCTCGCCCTCGGTCGGCAACCTCGTCTTCGGTCGTCGCTCGCTCGCCGGTTCGCTGATCGGCGGCATCGCCGAGACGCAGGAGATGCTCGATTTCTGCAACAAGCATGGCCTGACCGCCGATATCGAGATCATCGACATGGCGGAGATCGAAACCGGCTTCGACCGCATGGCGAAGAGCGACGTCAAATATCGCTTCGTCATCGACATGGCGACGCTGGGTTGACGCCCGTCGGGGGGATGTGCGGCGAACCGCGCTCCCCCCGTCATTTATCGCTGTCCCGCCGCCGCGCGCTCTGCCACATTGGCGCCGATGCAGTCGCACCGCGCCGTCTCTGGGCCAATGATCCGCCTTCGCGCGTTGATGGCTCGATGCGCGAGTTCCGCCACCTTCCTGCTCTCCCTGGCCGGGCGCATCCTGCGTGCCGGCCTTTTCGCGAAAGGATCGCATGAGCCGCAAGCCCGTCCCCGCCCAAGCCGGTCAGCGCGCCCGCGCCGAAATCAGCTTCGACAAGCCGCAGCTCCTCTCCCGCCTGTTCGGCGAATTCGACGCCAATTTGCTGGCGCTGGAGGAACGGCTGGGCGTCTATATCACCGCGCGCGGCGATCGGGTCGGGATCGAGGGATCGGCCGAGGCCGTGGCCCATGCGCGTGAGGTACTGAACGAACTCCACCGCCGCATCCTGCGCGGCGAAGAGGTCGATCCCGGCCTGATCGATGCGGTGATCGCCATGTCGTCGCAGCCCGCGCTCGACGGCATCTTCCGCGCCGAAAGCGGCCAGGGCGCACCGTCGATCATGATCCGCACGCGCAAGAAGACGATCGTGCCGCGCACCGTCGCGCAGGCCAGCTACATGCACCAGCTGCTGTCCAACGACATCATCTTTGCTCTCGGGCCGGCGGGCACCGGCAAGACCTATATCGCCGTCGCGCAGGCCGTGGCCCAGCTCATCACCGGCAGCGTCCAGCGCCTGATCCTGTCGCGCCCGGCGGTCGAGGCGGGCGAGAAACTGGGCTTCCTGCCGGGCGACATGAAGGAAAAGGTCGACCCCTATCTCCGCCCGCTCTACGACGCGCTGAACGACTGCCTGCCCGCCGAACAGGTCGAACGCCGCATCCTGTCGGGCGAGATCGAAATCGCGCCGATCGCCTTCATGCGCGGCCGGACGCTGGCCGACGCCTTCGTCATTCTCGACGAAGCGCAGAATACGACGCCCGCGCAGATGAAGATGTTCCTGACCCGCTTCGGCCAGAACAGCCGCATGGTGGTATGCGGCGATCCCAACCAGACCGACCTGCCCGGCGGCGTCCAGGCATCGGGCCTCGCCGACGCCACCCGCCGGCTGGAAGGGATCGAGGGCATCGCCTTCGCCCGCTTCGGCGCCGGCGACGTCGTCCGCCACCCGATCGTCGGGCGCATCGTCGAAGCCTATGAGGGCAAGGATGCTTGATGCGGAGTATATCCCGCATTAGGTTGCGGGATATACCGTTCGGAGGATGCCATGGCGTCGCTGTATATCAAGGACCCTGAAACCGCGGCAGCCGTAGCGCGCGTGGCCAAGCGTCTTGGTACTAGTAAAACGCAGGCCGTGCGCGATGCCATCCGCCGGGTCGAGGATGATCTCGACAAGGCGACACGCCGCCAGAACCTGCACGAATGGATGCGGGAATATCGCAAGAAAAATCCTCTTCCGCCTCCGACCGGACTGAAAGCGGACAAGGCGTTTTACGACTGGCTGTCCGGAGAGGAAGACGTCGTTGACCCTGTTCGTTGATGCGTCAGCACTAGTGGCGATGATCGCTGGCGAACCGGAGGGCGGATCGATGATGGATCGGGTAATGCATGACGCCGATCCGATTTGGTCCGCAATGACCGAATGGGAAACCGTTCTGGCGCTCTGCCGGTCCTATCGCTACCCCATCGAGCGCGCGCGTCAGGAGGTACGCGACACGGCCGCGGCGGCGGCATTACGGCGAGTTGACATCGGCACCGAAGAGTCAAAGGCCGCGCTAGACGCGTATGATCGCTACGGCAAGGGTCGCCACGAAGCGAAGCTCAACATGGGCGATTGCTTCGCCTATGCCTGCGCCCGTACCAACAACGCCGAATTGCTCTACAAGGGCGACGATTTCGCAAGGACCGACCTGAGATGATCGACATTGCCGTGCAGGCAGAGGCCGACTGGCCGCAGGACATCGCCTGGGAGGCACTCGCCACCCGCGCCGCCACCGCCGCCATTGGCCGGACGCCGCAGGGTGCATGGCTGACCGATCCCGCGTTGATCGAGATCGCGGTCCGCCTGACGTCGGATGACGAGGTCCACACGCTCAACCGGCAGTACCGGCAAAAGGACAAGCCGACCAACGTCCTGTCCTTTCCGATGATCCAGCCCGACCTGCTGTCGACCGTCACGCAGAACAGCGACGATGGCGAGGTGCTGCTGGGCGATATCGTGCTCGCCCACGGCGTCTGCGTGGGCGAAGCGGAGGAACGCGGCATTTCCGTCGCCGATCATGCCACGCATCTGATTGTCCATGGCTGCCTGCATTTGCTAGGCCATGACCATCAAAATGATGCCGAGGCGGAAGCCATGGAGGCGATCGAGCGTTCCACGCTCGCCGAACTCGGCCTGCACGACCCCTATCCCGTTACAGAGGACTGACACGACCATCATGGCCGACGTTTCGACCAGCACCGCGCCCGGCGACAGTAGCAGCTCCGAAGGGGGCATATGGCGGGGGCTGCGCTCGCTGATCTTCGGCACCGACGCCAGCGAGACGCTGCGCGAACGGATCGAGGAAGTGATCGCGGCGCATGAGGACGAAAACGATGCACCGGTCGCGGGCGACCTGTCGCCGATCGAGCGCAAGATGCTGCGCAACATCCTGCATTTCGGCGAACGCGATGCCGGCGACATGGGCGTGCCGCGCGCCGATATCGTCGCGCTGGAGGAGAACACGCCCTTCGCCGATGTCGTGAAGCTGTTCGCCGAAGCGGGACACAGCCGCCTGCCAGTCTATCGCGAAAAGCTCGATACCATCGTCGGCATGGTGCACGTAAAGGACGTGTTCGCGATCCTTGCCAAGGGCGAGGAGCCTCCCCCGACCGCGATCAGCCTGCTGCGGCAGCCGCTCTATGTGCCGCAGTCGATGGGCACGCTCGACCTGCTGGCGCAGATGCAGGCCAGCCGCACCCATCTCGCCATCGTGCTCGACGAATATTCGGGCACGGACGGCCTCATCACGATCGAGGATCTGGTCGAGGAGATCGTCGGCGCGATCGAGGACGAGCATGACGAGGCGCCGACCGACCTGTTCGTGCCGCTGGACGGCGGTGCGTGGGAGGCCGATGCGCGGGCGGAGCTGGAAGACGCCGCCGAACTGATCGACCCGCGCCTGGGCGAGGTCGAGGAAGATGTCGAGACGCTGGGCGGCCTCGCCTTCGTGCTCGCCGGCGAAGTGCCGAAACAGGGCACCTGCCTCGACCATCCCTCGGGATGGCGGATCGAGATCATCGCCGCCGACACCCGCCGCGTCCTGCGCCTGCGCCTCCACCCCCCGTTGCCGGCGGTCGAGGAATAGCCCGCCGCGCATCCTGCGCCGACCTTCCCCCCTTCCGTCACCCCGGGCTTGACCCGGGGTCCGCTTTTTCGCCGTCGGGGCCAACGACGCGGGCGCTTTCGGCCTGATCGCCGCAATCGATCACATCGCGCGAAACTACGCGTTCCGGTGCCATGATACGGTCGTATTCTTTGGGTACGGTTCCTGACGTAACAAGCCACTGGTTACAGCTGAAACCATGGCCTAAGGCGGGGACATCCCCCGCATAACGAATCGGATGGAGCCGCGGGACGCGGCGCTGACGATGGTCGCGCCCTCCCTACTGCATCCGACGGGCCGCCGATGCTGCTCCCTTGGCATCGGCGGCCCTTTTCGCTTTGCCGCGCGGGGGCGCGCTTGTATCCACGCTCCATGCGCAAACATGCCGTCCGTTTCGGAATCGTCCTGCTGGTCCTTGTCGCCGGGCTGGTCTTCTATCTCACCCGCCCCGACCGGGCACAGCTGAGCGAAAACGCCGTCGCCGGCCGCGTGCCGCAGCTGTCGCAGGTCCGCAAGCAGACGATCCCCACCGTCCGCGTCGCCGAACCGACCGGGTGGCAGGACGGCCAGACCCCGACCGCCCCGGCGGGCCTGCAGGTCCAGGCGTTCGCCAAGGGCCTCGACCATCCGCGCTGGCTCTACCGCCTCGCCAATGGCGATGTGCTGGTCGCCGAAACCAACAGCCCCCCGCGCGAGGGCGGCGGCATCACCGGCTTCTTCATGCGCCTGTTCATGAAACAGGCCGGCGCCGGCGCCCCGTCCGCCAACCGCATCACCCTGCTGCGTGACGCGAATGGCGACGGCGTGGCGGAGGGGCGCTCGACATTGCTCAGCGGGCTGAACTCGCCCTTCGGCATGGCGGTGGTCGGCGACTGGCTGTACGTCGCCAACACCGACGCGCTGGTCCGCTATCCCTTCCGCGTCGGGCAGACCCGGATCACCGCGGATGCGGAAAAAATCGTCGACCTGCCCGGCGGCGGCAATCACTGGGCGCGCAACGTCGTCGCCGATCCCGATGGCGAGTCGCTGTACGTCAGCGTCGGCTCGGCCTCCAACATCGCCGAAAACGGGCTGGAGATCGAAAAGAACCGCGCCGCCATCTGGCAGGTCGATCCGGAAAAGAAGAGCTTTCGCATCTACGCCACCGGCTTGCGCAACGCGAACGGCATGGCGTTCGAACCGCGGACGAAGGATTTGTGGGCGGTCGTCAACGAACGCGACATGCTCGGCTCCGACATGCCGCCCGATTACCTGACCAAGGTGGAGTTCGGCGGCAACTATGGTTGGCCGTGGCATTATTGGGGCGGTTATATCGACGACCGCGTCCAGCCGCAGCGCCCCGACCTGCGCCAGTATGTCGCCCGCCCCGACTATGCGCTCGGCGCCCATGTCGCGCCGCTCGGCCTCGCCTTTACCGGTGACATGCGATTGGGCGACCGTTTCGCCAATGGCGCGGCGATCGGCCTGCACGGATCGTGGAACCGCGTGCCTCCCTCGGGCTACAAGGTCGTGTACGTGCCCTTCGCCGCCGATGGCGGTTTCCCCGCGAAGGATGCGAAGCCGGTCGATCTGCTCACCGGCTTCCTCTCGGCCGATGGCAAGCAGGCGTTCGGCCGCCCGGTGGGCGTCATCGCCGACCGCACCGGCGCGATGCTGGTCGCCGACGATGTCGGCAACGTGATCTGGCGGGTCAGCCAGCCGCTGGCGACGCGCTGATCCGCACGCCGCCCTTCTCCCCAGGCGTCACCCCAGCGCAGGCTGGGGTGACGTCGGTGGCGTTAGGGACCTACTTCAACAACGCCGGCCCGTCGCGGCCCAGCTTCTCCTTGATCTTGTTCGCGAACATGGCCAGCATCGGCGGCAGGTCGAGCACCGCATGGACATGGGCGTCGTGCATCTCGCAACGTGCCTTGACCGTCTGCCCCATCCCGCTGACCGTGAAGTGCAGCGTGTCGCCGTCCCAGCGCTTGTCGTGCATCACGCCGCCGGGGATCATGTTCGCCAGCTTGTCGATGCCGCCATCGATCCGCTGCCGCACGCCCGCACGACCCAGTTTGTGGGGGATATCGACTTCGACCGGTTGGTTCATGGAAACTCCTCTTCGCGCCTTATTTAGTGCGCGACGCTCTTGGAAAACAGGTTCATCACGATCACGCCCGCGATGATGAGCGCCATGCCGAGCATCGCCGGGACGTCCAGCCGCTGCCCCTGCCAGCCCCAGGCGATGCCCGCGACCAGCACGATCCCGACCCCCGACCAGATCGCATAGGCGATCCCCGTCGGCATGGTCCGGAGCGCCAGCGACAGGCAGTAGAACGCCACCGCATAGCCCGCGACCGTCACCAGCGACGGCCCGATCCGGGTAAACCCCTGCGTCGCACGCATGGTCGAGGTGGCGATCACTTCGGCGACGATCGCGATGGCGAGCCAGGCATAGGCAGTCATGGGCTCGGGATAGCAGCTAAGCCCGCCGATGGCGCGTGGTTCTCGACAAGCTCGAACCGAACGGGGCTGAGTTCTGGCGCCCCCCCACCCCGATCCCGTTCGGTTCGAGCAGCTTCGAGCCTGTCGAGAAGCGTCCATCGAGAACGCCGCGCTCGGGGAAGTCCGGTCCCAACAGGCTCGAACTGAACGAGGCTGAGTTCTGGCGCCCCCCATCCCGATCCCGTTCGGTTCGAGCAGCTTCGAGCCTGTCGAGAAGCGTCTGTCGAGAACGCCCCGTTCGGGGCAGTCCGGTCCCAACAGGCTCGAACCGAACGAGGCTGAGTTCTGCCGCCCCCACCCCGATCCCGTTCGGTTCGAGCAGCTTCGAGCCTGTCGAGAAGCGTCCGTCGAGAACACCGCGTTCCGGGCACCCCATTCTCGACAGGCTCGAACCAAACGGAACACGATGGAACCGCCCCCTTGCACCCACCCCCCGCAAGCCGGATATGCACCCGCGTGCCCGCTCTCCTCGCCCTGCTCGCCGGCCTGACCTCGGCCCTTGGTTTCGCGCCGCTCCAATGGTGGCCGGTCACGCTCGCCGCGCTGGCGCTGTGGCTGTGGGTCGTCCATCAGGCGCCGACGCTGAAGGCGGCGCTGTGGCGCTCCTGGCTGTTCGGCGTCGCCCATTTCACCATCGGCAACAACTGGATCCAGCACGCCTTCGACTTCCAGGACCGGATGCCGCCGGCCCTCGGCTATGTCGCGGTCGTCGGCCTCGCGCTCTACCTCGCCATCTACCCGATGCTGGCGGGTGGCATCGCGTGGAAGCTGGGCCGGCGCAGCGGGCGCCCCGACCTCGCCTATGTCGCCATCGCCGCAGCGGCATGGATCGCGACCGAATATGCGCGCGCCATCGTCTTCACCGGCTATGCGTGGAACCCGATCGGCGTGATCTGGGTCCCGACCCCGCTGCGGGGGCTGGCGACGATCACCGGTACCTACACCCTGTCGGGCCTGACCGTGTTGCTCAGCGGTACGATCCTGCTCGCCCCGACACGCGTCCGACGTACCGGCGTGCTGGCGGTATTCGCGCTGCTGATGGGCTGGTTCCTGTGGCGGGGCGATACCCCCGCCCGGATCGCCGCCACCCCCGATGCCCCGCGCGTCCGCGTCGTCCAGCCGAACTTCCCGCAGGAAGCGGTCCGCAGCCCCGGCTACGACCAGCGCCTGCTCGAAAGGCAGATCGAGCTCTCCGGCACCCCCGGCCGCGCCCCGCGCCTGATCGTCTGGCCCGAAGGCACGGTGAACTATTATCTCGAGGACGGCTACCCGCCCGAATGGTATGACGCGCCGCCCGCGCTGCTGCGCGCGCGCATCGCCAGCATCCTCGGCCCCCGCGACGTCGCGCTGGTCGGCGGTACCGCACTGAACTTCGACCCGCGCAGCCAGCTGACCGGCGCGGGCAATTCGGTGTTCGCCCTCACCCCCGACACCCGCATCGCCGGCCGCTATGACAAGGCGCATCTGGTCCCCGGCGGCGAATACCTCCCGCTGCGATCGATCCTCCAGCCGCTCGGCCTGTCACGCCTCGTCATGGGCGACATCGACTTCGCCCCCGGCCCCGGCCCCGCCACCCTCACCCTGCCCGGCTTCGGCCAGGTCGGCATGCAGATCTGCTACGAGATCATCTTTTCAGGCCAAGTCGTCGACCGCGCCCATCGTCCCGCCTTCCTGTTCAATCCGTCGAACGACGCCTGGTTCGGCACCTGGGGGCCGCCGCAGCACCTCGCCCAAGCCCGTCTCCGCGCGACCGAGGAAGGGCTGCCGATCCTGCGCGCCACCCCCACCGGCATCTCGGCGGTGATCGACGCCAGCGGTGCGCTGGTCGCGACCATCCCGGCGGGCCGCGCCGACGCGATCGAGGTGCCGCTGCCTGCCCCCCACGCCCCCACACTGTTCGCGCGGGTCGGCAACTGGATGGCGCTGCTGGCGATAGTTTTGCTGTGCGGCCTTGCGATTGCCATCCGCCGCCGCGCGCGCTAGGGCACCGACATAAGGAAAGCTTTATATGCGGCATGGCAACGGCCGCGTGCTTTCCCTCTAGCCTAGAGGAAGTCCATGCGTTCCAATTATCTCTTCACCTCGGAATCGGTTTCCGAAGGCCATCCCGACAAGGTCGCGGACCAGATTTCCGATTCGATCGTCGACCTGTTCCTGTCGAAGGACCCCGAAGCGCGCATCGCCTGCGAAACGCTGACCACGACCCAGCTCGTCGTCCTCGCCGGTGAAATCCGCTGCAAGGGCGTGTTCGAAAACGACCAGTGGGCCGAGGGCGCCGAGGCCGAGATCGAACGCACCGTGCGCGAAACCGTGAAGAAGATCGGCTATGAACAGTCGGGCTTCCACTGGGAAACCTTCCGCTTCGAAAACAACCTGCATGCGCAGTCGGCGCATATCGCGCAGGGCGTCGACGCATCGGGGAACAAGGACGAAGGCGCCGGCGATCAGGGCATCATGTTCGGCTTCGCCTGCGACGAAACGCCGGACCTGATGCCGGCCACGCTCGACTACAGCCACAAGATCCTCGCCAAGATGGCCGCCGACCGCCATTCGGGCGCCGCGCCGTTCCTCGAACCCGATGCCAAGAGCCAGGTCACGCTGCGCTTCGAAAACGGCAAGCCGGTCGCCGCGACCGCGATCGTCGTCTCGACCCAGCATGCCGCCGGCTACGACAATGGCGACAAGGAAGCCGAGCTGCACAATTACGTGAAGTCGGTCGTCGCCGACGTGCTGCCCGCCGACCTGCTGTCGGACGCGACCGAATACCACATCAACCCGACCGGCAGCTTCGAAATCGGCGGCCCGGACGGTGATGCGGGCCTGACCGGCCGCAAGATCATCGTCGACACCTATGGCGGCGCCGCCCCGCACGGCGGCGGCGCGTTCAGCGGCAAGGACCCGACCAAGGTCGACCGTTCGGCGGCCTACATCACCCGCTACCTCGCGAAGAACATCGTCGCCGCCGGCCTCGCCAAGCGCTGCACGATCCAGCTCGCCTATGCGATCGGCGTGTCGAAGCCGCTGTCGCTCTATGTCGACACGCACGGCACCGGCACCGTCGCCGACGACGCGATCGAAACCGCGATCGCCGGCATCGAGAAGCTGGGCGGCCTGACCCCGCGCGGCATCCGCACGCATCTCGGCCTCAACAAGCCGATCTATCGCCCGACCGCCGCTTACGGCCATTTCGGCCGCAAGCCCGAAGGCGACCTGTTCCCGTGGGAAAAAACCGATCTGGTCGACGACCTGAAGGCCGCGCTCGCCGCCTGATTTCCGGTCGACACCGTTCGAAAAAAGGGGGAGGTTCGCCGGCGACGGCGGGCCTCCCTTTTTCATGACCGCCGCATGGGAGGACAGGATGCGAACCGCGACGGCACTCTTGGCGATGATCCTGGCCGCGCCGGCCGTGGCGCAGACCGCGCCCGCCCAAACCCTGTCGGCGGAGGAACGCGCGGCGCTGGACCGCACTACCGAACGCGGCCGCCTGCTCGCCGCCTATGATCGGGTCGCATGGCTCGGCACCGACGATGTGCAACGGCGCCTGCCCGACTGGCGGCAGAAGCTCGGCGGCTGGATCGTCGAGGGGCCGGCGACCGCACCGATCCTGACCTTCCACGACCGGTCGCAACCGCCCCGCGCGCTCTACACCGCGCGCCTGGTCGGCGGAAAGCTCGCCGATGCGAAGCTCGTCCCGGCCGACGCGGCGGCCCTGTCCCCGTCGCAGCTCAGCCTGATCGCCGCCCGCGACAGCGCGGCCAAGGCGATGGGCGCCGCCGCCCTGCGCCCCTGCGGCCCGGCCTTCAACACCGTGGTCGTTCCACCCGCCACCGCCAGCGACGTGACCGCAGTCTATTTCCTGTCCGCCCAGACCAAGGCCGACGACATGCCGATCGGCGGCCATTACCGCGTCGATGTCGCGCCCGACGGCCGTGCCACCGCGCCCCATGCCTTCTCAAAGGGCTGCATGACGCTGCCCCCGCCCTCCGCGAAGCAGCGCGTCGTCGGCGGCGTCGTATCCACCCTCACCGGGCCGCTCCCCAACGAAGCGCACAGCTTCGTCGTGGAGGCGTATCAACGGCGGCTGTTCGTCATCACGCCGCTCAGCGGTAATCGCATGTTTGCGCTTAAGCCCGGCGCTCCGGCCGTGCTCATCCCCTCACCCGCCACCAAAGCAAGATGAGCACCGAAGCCCGCCGCCTAGTTCGCAACCACCTACCCGTCACCCCGGGCTTGACCCGGGGTCCCGCTTCTTCATCCCCGGCCGGCGTACCGCGCGCACCCGCGCAAAAGCCGCCCCAGCGCCACAACCGCCTCGACATCCCACCCAAAAGTAGGAAAGGTTCGCCCACGACAGACGGCCCGACGAACGGCCGCCCAGGGGGGGATGACATGCGGATATGGATGGCTGCACTGGCAGCGGGGATGATTGTCGCGACACCGGTCGCCGCGCAGCAAAGCGGCACGGCGATCAACGCGAAGCCGGGCAAGCCCTATCGCTTCAAGCATAGCGGCATCACGACCCCCGCCCAGCTGGACGGCATCGCCCGCGTCGGCGTCCGGCAATTCGGCGATCAGGAACTCGACGTCTTCGCCAAATACGAAAATGGCGAGGACATGATTACCGTCTATGTCTATCGCTCGCTCACCGGCAGCGTGCCGGTGTGGTTCGACCGCGCCCGCGCCTCGGTCGAACAGCGCCGCGAATTGTTCGGCAACGTCGCGCCGGTCGTGCCCACCGCCTTCACGCCGCCGGGACAGTCGACCGTCAGCGGCCTGATGGCCGGCTGGACGTTGAACAAGCCGCCCTATCGCGGCACCGCGCTTGCCATCCTGCCGGTCGGCGAATGGCTGGTGAAGGTGCGCTACAGTTCCAGCAAGATGGACGGTGCGGCGGTCGCGGCGCGCATCCCGGCGATCCTCGACGCGCTCGCATGGCCGCGGACGATCCCCGCCGCGCCCGCCGCCGCACCCGTCGCGGCGTGCGCCACCCCGCTCGTCTTCGATGCCGCCGCAACCACGGTGACCGATCCCAAGGCGATTCAATCCGCCGCGCTCACCGGCGGCCTGATCGCGGCGGCGGCGGACGGCAAGGGCACGCCGCCTGCCACGGCGCCGCTCTGGTGCCGCGATCCGGCCCCCGCCCCGTTCGGCGCGGCCTATCGCGAAAATGCCGAACCGGAGGGCTATCTGCTCGCGATCAGCGACAGCGGACGCGGCATCGCGGTCCAACCCGATGTGATCGCGCGCGAACTGGGACAGGCGGAGGGCAAGCAGGTCCGCCAATGGTCGGTCGCCGGCTACGAACCCGGATCGGTTGCGACCCACACGCCGATGACCGGCCTGCCTTCGCCCGAAACGCTGATCGGCGTGCTCGACCGGCCCGTCCTCGCCAGGACGACGACCTGGGGCAAGAAGCGCGACGTCGCGGTGAACCCCGACGTGTTCAAATAGGGCGAAGCGCTTTCCTACACCGGACGGCGCTGCCATGCTCGCCGATGCCCTTTGACATCGTCGGCTCCCCTACGTCACCCCGGACTTGATCCGGGGTCCCGCTTCTCGCGTCACCCCGCGAGCGAAGTGTCAACTTCGGCGCAGAAAGTTACGCCCAACCCACTGTAAGAAAACAAAATATAGGCTGACAAAAATTCGACGCCCCGCAACCTTTGTCAACTTCCAGCCTCCGGCATCACCCTTGCGACGATCGCCTCCGCCGCCCAGCCGATGACCGCCCCGGCCACCACGTCGATCGGGAAATGCGTGCCTCGCGGCACCTGGATCGCGGCGATGGTTGCAGCGGCGGCATGGACCGGCACCGCCGCCTGCGGATATTCCCGCGCCACCGCCCGCGCCACCGCGACCGCCCCGGCGGTATGGCCGGACGGAAAGGAATTGTGCGGGCCTTCGTCATGGTCGCCGGGCTTCGGCCGATGCGCCTCGCGACTGGCGAACAGCTTGGGTCGCGCCCGGTCGACATTATGCTTGATCGCCGATTTGGCCAGCGTCGCGAGCCCATGCGCCATCAGCATCCGTATGCCCGTCCGCGTCAGCCGGGCGTCCTGCGCGATCAGCCCGGCGGCGATGGTGGACAGGTTGATCGCGACCATCGGCGGCTGGTCGGCCACCTCGCTCAGCGTGCCCGCGACCTTGACCACCGGATGATGCCGCAGCTCGGCGGCCACGCCATGGCCGAGGTCGATATCGGCATCGACCAGTTGCTTCGCCCCGCGCTTGGCTTTCTTCTTCTTGCCCATGGCCCTCCAACCCCCGGCCCGCGCGGAAGCTCCTTGTCGACACGCCGCCCGGGCGGGTAGGAGCGCCGCGATGAACGATCCCACCACCATTCGCCGCCTCTATGGCCGTCGTCAGGGCCACAAGCTGCGCCAGGGCCAGGCCGCGCTGGTCGAGGAACTGCTGCCGCAGGTCTCCGTCCCCGATACCGGACCGCTCGATTCGCATGTGCTGTTCGGCGACGACCGCCCGGTCGAGGTGGAGATCGGCTTCGGCGCGGGCGAACATCTCGCCGGACAGGCCGGTGCCCGCCCGCATCACGGCTTTGTCGGCTGCGAACCGTTCCTGAACGGAGTGGTCGGCGCGCTGAACCATATCCGCGACGACGAACTCGCCAATGTCCGCCTGCACATGGGCGACGCGCTGGAGGTGATCGAACGCTTCCCGGATGGCAGCCTCGAGCGCGTCTATCTGCTCCACCCCGATCCCTGGCCCAAGGCGCGCCATGCCAAGCGCCGCATGATGAACCATGGGCCCATGGACCTGATCGCACGCAAGCTGCGGCCGGGCGGCGAGTTCCGCCTCGGCACCGACGACCCGACCTATTGCCGCTGGGCGATGATGATCATGGACCAGCGCCGCGACTTCGTGTGGCAGGCACAAACCGCCGCCGACTTCCTGACCCGCCCCGCCGACTGGCCGGAAACCCGCTACGAACGCAAAGCCCGGCGGCAGGGCCACGAAGTCTGGTATTTCCGCTACGTCCGGGTCTGACGCCGCTCAGGTCAGCGCCGACTTGCGCGGCGGGTCGTCTTCGGCGGGCGTGTGCGGTTGCTCGCGGTCCAGCGTGTCGCTCGGGCGGCGGGCGTCGCCGTCGCGCTGGTGATCGACCGACAGGTTGGCATCGCCATCGGTCGGGGTCTTGGGATCGGGCATCGTCGCTCTCCTCGTTCCCTCAATGCCCGGGACGCGCGGGACGTTCCCCCCGCTATACCGCGACGGGGCTCGCCACCCGGCCGCCCTCGCCAAAGATGCGGAGGTAACGGGCGATATCTGACGGATCGCCGGTCGCCTTGGCCGGATTGTCCGACAGCTTGACCGCCGGACGCCCATTGGCGCTGATGACCTTGCATACCAGCGAGATCGGCTCCAGCCCCTCGCCCCCCAACGGGTCGCAGCCGCGGAAATCGTTGGTGAGGTTGGTGCCCCAGCCGAAGCTCATGCGCACGCGTCCGTGAAAATGTTGATAGGTCTTCAGGATGCTGTCGACGTCCATCCCGTCGGAAAAGATCAGCAGCTTGGACCGGGGATCGACGCCCTGTTCCTGCCACCAGCGCAATATCTGTTCGCCCCCCTCGATCGGTGGCATGCTGTCGGGGCGGAAGCCGGTCCAGTCCGCCAGCCAGTGTGGCGCGTTGCGCAGGAACGCGGTCGTCCCGAACGCATCGGGCAAGGCGATCAGCAGGTTGCCGCCATAATGCCGTCGCCATTCCTCCAGCACACGGTAGGGCGCGGCGGCGATCCCCGCATCGTCGTCGGACAGCGCCGCCTCCACCATCGGCAGTTCGTGCGCATTGGTGCCGATCGCCTCGACCCCCGCCTGCATCGCCAGCAGCACGTTGGAGGTGCCGACGAACCGGCTGCCCAGCCCCTCCTGCAACGCCTCGACGCACCAGCGCTGCCACAGGAAGCCGTGGCGCCGGCGGGTGCCGAAGTCCGACAGGACCAGATCGGGCAGCGTGCGCAGCCGCTCGACCTTGTCCCACAATCGCGCCTTCGCCCGGGCATAGGTCACGTCCAGCGCGAACCGGCCATGGTCGCGCAGCGCCGCCCGCGCGCGGAGTTCGTTCAGGATGGCAAGCGCCGGAATCTCCCACAGCGACGTTTCGGCCCAGGGACCGTCGAAATGCAGTTCATACTGGCCATCGCGCACCGACAGCTCATAGTCGGGCAGCCGAAACCGGCTGAGCCAGTCGATGAAACCCGGCGCGAACATCCGCTCGACGCCGTAGAAGCTGTTACCCGCCAGCCAGATCAGTTCCTGCTTGGAAAAACCGACCGTACGGGCATGGTCCAGCTGCGCGCGGAGTTCGCCTTCGTCGATGACCTCGGCCAACCGCACCGACTTGCTGCGATTGATCACGGCAAAGGTCGCGCGGACGTCCGGATGCACCTCGCGGATCATCTGCACCATCAGCAGCTTGTAGAAATCGGTGTCGAGCAGGCTGCGCACGACCGGGTCGAGCCGCCAGCCATGGTTCCATACCCGGGTCGCGATGTCGGTCATTACCATGGGGGGCCTTTTGGGATGTGGATATACAACTCGGCGGGGCGGAAGGCCCGTCCCGTTTCGAACGTTCCGGTCGGGTGGAGCACGCCGCGTTCCAGCATGCGGCGGCGGAAGGCGGGCTTGTTGAGGGGGCGGCCGAGCACCGCTTCGTGGACCGCCTGCAACTCGCGCAGAGTGAAGCGTTCGGGCAGCAGGGCAAAGGCGGCGTCGTCGATCGTGGCCCGCAACCGATCCAGCGTCAGCGCGACGATGCGATCATGGTCGAACGCCAGCCGCACGTCCCGCCGCCCCGCCGGATCGAGCGGCGCCCAGCATTGATCGTCGCGAAGCCGCACTGCCGCCATCCGCGCGGGATCGAGCAGGACACGGTAGGCGATGCTGATGATCCGCATCCGGGGATCGCGATCGACCGCGCCGAAGCAATGGACCTGTTCGGGCGAACCGCCGGACAAGCCGGCCTTGTCGTGCAGCACCCGCCCGGCCGCCGCCTCCAGCGATTCGTCGATGCCGACGAAACCCCCGGGAAGCGCCCAGTCGCCGGCGAAGGGCGGACGATCCCGCCGGGCCAGCAGGACGCCCAACGTGCCGTCGATCATCCCGAGCGCAACGCAGTCGACCGCTACCGATGGCCGATCATAGTCCGCCGGATCATAGCGATCGAGGAACCCCGCGTCTTCCATCCGCTTTACATATATCCGATTAGCGAATATGTAAAGCGGCAGGAGGACCGTTCCGATGCGTGATCTGATCATCGTGGTCGATACCCAGGCCGATTTCATGCTGCCCGATGGCGCCCTGCCCGTCCCCGGCGCAGAGGCGATCGTCGCACCGCTGGCCCGATGGCTTGCGCAACGAACCGAAGCGGATACGGCGGCGATCATCTTCACCTTCGACACGCATTATGCGGAAACCTATCCCGACAGTCCGGAAGCGAAGCTGTTCCCGATCCACTGCGTCAAGGGCACACCGGGGTGGCGCAACCTGCTCGACCCGCTGGCGGTGCCGGCGACGATCCCCTGCCGGACGCTGGAAAAGGGCGTGTTCGACATGTGGGCCGAAGACGGGCTGATGCTGCACGATCCGAGGAACGAACTGCCTCCCGTCCCGCGCGACACATTCTTCGCCGATCTGCGCGACCAAGGCGTCGGGCAGGCGATCGTCGTCGGCGTTGCGGCGGACTATTGCGTGCGCTGGGCGATCGACGGATTGGTCGATCGGGGATTTGCGGTGACCGTCCCGGCAGCACTGACGCGGGGCATCGATCGCCCGATCGAACAGGTACTTCGTGAAGATTTTGCAGGACGTCCGGTTGCGAACTAATGCATTCGGCGTACGGCCGTTACGGCAAGCCGTTGTTAGGGGCTGTTGCAATAGTGTAGGGTCACGCCCATCGCTGGTCGACCAGCACCCGGACAAGGGATTGTAAATGCCGCATATTCTGGTCGCAGACGATCATCCGATGTGCGCGACGGCGTTGGGAATGGCGGCGCGGGCGGTCGATCCGGGGATCACCAAGGACTGCGTGACGACCCTGGCGGAAGCCGAGGAACAGGTTCGGCGGACCGATTACGACCTGATCCTGCTCGACCTGATGCTGCCCGACGTACAGGGGTTCGCCGGTCTGGCGGTGTTGCGCGCGATCCGGCCGGCGGCGACCATCGCCATCGTTTCCGGTCGCGAGGAGCCGGCCGTCGTCGCCCAGGCACAGGCGCTGGGTGCGAAGGGTTTCATTCCGAAATCCTCGTCGATCGACCAGATGGTCGGCGCGATCCGCGCGTTGCTGGACGGGCAGAGCTGGCTGCCGGAGGGCATTGCGGAGACGTCGCTCAGCGACCACCGCGTCGACCTGGCCGAACGTGTCGGCACCCTTTCGATCGCGCAGCTTCGCGTGCTCCGCGCGATCGTGAACGGGCATCAGAACAAGCAGATCGCCTATGACCTGCAACTGGCCGAACCGACGGTGAAATCGCACCTGTCGGCGATCTTTCGCAAACTGGGCGTCAGCAACCGGACGCAGGCGGTACTGGCGCTACAGGCGTTCGACGCGGAGAACTGATCCGTTCAGGCCGCCTCCTCCATGGCGGCGCGGGCGGCGTTGATCACGTCGCGCGCGCAATCGTCGATCCGTTCCATCAGCCGCGGATCGACCGTAGCATCGTCGTCGATCTTCTCGATCTCCGCCAGCGCGGCGATCAGCGGCGCCGCCCCCATGCTGGCCGCTGCCCCCTGAAAGGCATGCGCCTCCCGCCGGGCAAGGTTGTTGCGGCCATGGGCGAGCAACGTGCGCAACCGGTCCGGTACGCGGCGGGCATCCTCGATCAGCAACGACAGCAACGTGTTGCGCTGTTCCGCGCCCAGCACGTCGGTCAGCGCGCGGATACGCTGCGGATCGATCGGGCGGGCATCGGGTGTCCCGGCCGACGGTCGGCCGGGCGCGGCGGCCCGGTGATTGAGCAAGGTGCTGAGCTGCGCCATGTCGACCGGCTTGGTCAGCACGCCGTTCATGCCCGCCTGCGCAATGTCGGCGCGGCGTTCGGTCGACAGGTCGGCGGTGATCGCATGGATCGGGACGGTGGCCCCCGCCCCGCCCCATGCCCGGATCGCACGCGTCGCGGCCAGCCCGTCCATTACCGGCATCTGCACGTCCATCAGCACCAGGTCCACCGGATTGCCGACCGGCGCGGTGACATATTCGACCGCGCGCGCGCCGTTTTCGACCGAGACGACATGGTGCCCCAGTCGCCGGACGATTTCGGCCAGCAGATAGCGGTTGATGTCATTGTCCTCGACGACCAGCACCGTCATCGCATTGGTGGCCGCCGGCACCGACGACGCGCCGCCGTCGATCGACGCGCGGTCCGCATCGTCCGTCGTCGCCGTTGCCGGGGGCAGCGGAATGTCGAACCAGAAGCGTGATCCGGCGCCCGGCGCGCTGGCGACCTGAATCGCGCCCTGCATCGATTCGACCAGCATCCGGCTGATGCTGAGGCCGAGCCCGGTGCCGCCATAGCTGCGCGTCGTCGACGCATCGGCCTGTACGAACGGTTCGAAGATCGCGTCGAGGCGGTCGCCGCGGATGCCGACCCCGGTATCGGTGACCTGGAACCGCCAGCGGTCCCCGCCCTCGCGCGTGGCGGAAATGGCGATCGTTCCGGTGCGCGTGAACTTCACGGCATTGCCGACCAGATTGGTCAACACCCGCTGCAATCGCGCCGGATCGCCGATCACCCGGCCGGGGGCAGCGTCCAGCTCGATCGAGAGGGCATGTCGGCGCGCTTCGGCCGCGAAGAGTTCGGCGACGGTCTGCAACAGCTGACGGGGTTCGAAGGCGATCGCCTCCGGACTGCCATGCCCGCCCTCCAGCTTGGAGAAGGTCAGCACGTCGTCGACGATCGCCGACAGCGAGCGTCCGGCGGTTTCCAGCGAATCGAGATGCCGCATCCGTTCGGTGCGATCCGGCGTGTCGCGCAGCAGCTGGACCGCGGCGAGGATCGAGGTCAGCGGCGTCCGGATTTCATGGCTGATCGTAGCGGTGAAGGTTTCCTTCGCGGCCAGCGCCCGCTCCGCCTCCTCGCGCGCGGCGCGCAGGTCGGTGATCGCCGCGACATGTTCGGTAATGTCCTGGAACACGCCGAACAGCCCGACGATCCCCGCACCCGGCGCGGTTTCGGCTTGGCCACGCGACCGGACCCAGCGAATCTCCCCGTCCGCCCGGACGATGCGGGCATCGAATTCGAACGAACCGCCCTGCCCGATCGCCATGCCGATGCGGCTGCGTACCTTCACCCGGTCGTCGGGATGATAATGGTGGATCGCGCTGGCGATGCCGGGCTCCGGCGGCCCGTCCAGCCCGTGGATGCGAAAGACCTCGGGCGACCAGAACAGGCGCCAGTCGGCGAGGTTCAGCCGCCAATGGCCGATCCCGGCGGCACTTTCCGCCATCGCGAGCAAGCGCTGCTGTTCCTCCAGCTCATCGAACGAGGTGACGGCCCCGCCCTCGGCCGCGCGGCGCTCGGCAATGTCGCGGATCGAGCCGATCACCTCGGCACGCGCGGGATCGTCGCCGACCATCCGGAACGCGCCTTCCAGCCACAGATAATGGCCGTCGCGATGCAGCATGCGATAGCGGACGACGACGCTGGGCCCGGCCGGTTTCAGTCCCTCCAGCGCCCGCTGCACCCGGTCGCGGTCGTCCGGGTGGATCAGCTGGAACGGGCTCTGCCCCAGCAGTTGATCGGGCGGGTAGCCGAGCAGCTGTTGCGACCCCGACGACGCGTAACGGCGCAGGCCATCCGGCCCCAGGCGGATGATCAGGTCGGTCGAATGATCGGCCGGCAGCCGCAGATGCCGTTCATTCTCGCGGATTTCGGTGAGCGCGAGCCATTGTTCGTACACCAGCGCGGCGACGGGAAAGGCGGTCAGGGTAAACGCGGCGATGAAGAGCTGAAGATAGAGGATGCGGTCCGGTGCGGGCACCAGCAGCCGGGCGATCGGCCCGACCCCCTGCAACGTGCAGACGATCGCGATACTGCTGATCGCGATGGTCGATGCCGCCGCGCCGGCAAAGCGATACAGCAGCGCCGCGAACACACCACAGGGCAGCAGCAGGAACAGCACCGGATAGGTGTTGACGGTGAACAACAGCCCGGCGAGCCCGATGGTGACCGCCATTACCAGCACGATCGGCAACGACAGGATGCCGATCTCCTCCGACAGCCCCTGTCGCGTCGCCTTGAGCGCGGGCAGCAGCACGATCAGCCCCATGGCATTGGCCGCGAACCAGCGGATCACGTCGCGGGTCTCGACGGCGCCGGACAGGAGCAGCCGGAAATGCACGAACAGCGCTGTGACCAGGACCGCGCCGGCCAGCGCGATCAGGACGATGGTGACATAACCGCGCAACAGGCGCGGATCGGGATGGGCCACGCGTATCGCCGATGCGACGGCGGTGATACCGATCAGGTCGATCGCGCCATAGCCCATGATCGAGGCCGTGTCGGAATAATGGCACGCATTGGCAGTCACCAGCGCCACGCCGGTGACGGCCAGCAGCAAAGGCCAATGCCGCCGGGAATAGCGGATCAATATCGCGACCGCGATCGGATTCGCCACCCACATCAGTTCGGTGCCGCCGAACCATTGCCCGCCGCACAGCATCACGACCGCGAGGAAGTAGATCAGCAGGCCATAGCCGAGGATGCGCGGAACCATCCGCAGCGCATGGAGCGGTCGAACGGCGGGGACCGCCCCGGCGTGCGGCCGGGGCGTGATGGCGTCGGATGGTCCTGATTCGCCGGTCATGCGCAATGCTACTCAGGATCGCAGCGGGGGTCGATGCGGAGCGGCCCCATGCGATGCCGGACGGACGGCGGCGTCAACCGTCGCCCTCGCCCTCCGCATCGGCGACTGTCCGGTGCCCGCTGCCCGCCCAGCGCCGGGCGAACAGCCGCCCGAGCAGTGCCGGCAGGCCGGGGGGCAGGAAGAGCCAGTCGCGGATCGCCGGGCCGCGATCGGCACCGATGGTCCGCTTGTACCCGCTGTCGCCCGCGCCCCAGTCCACCCGGGTGATGCCGTCGGCCAGCGCGCGGACGAGGTTGCGGTAATAGAGCAGCCGTCCGGGCGAGTGCTTGGCGACGCGGGTGTCATAGCTGTTGGCGATCGCATATTTCAGCGTGCCGGCATTGAGGTCGAACGAGAATGCCACGGGTTCGCCGTCGATGCGCAGCAGCGCCGCCCAGAGCATGTCGGCCAAGACCGGATCGGCGACCAGCCGCCGCCAGAACCGGCCATGCCCACCGGTGGTGAACTTCGCATCCCGGCCATCGGTGCGCGTCGCGATCCAGCTCGCATCTTCGACGGCGGCGAGGGCATCGAAGGCGTCGAGCGTCCAGTCCGCGCCGGAGATGAAGGACCAGTCCGGCGTGCCGTGCGACGCCAGATGCTTTTCGTTGAACCGGTTCTTGCGCAGCGTCGAATTGCGTGGCCACGCACCGTCCGCCTGCTGTGCCGCCATGTCGAGCAGATAGCTGTCGGCGATGAAGCGCGGCAGGGCGCGCCAGCCCTTCGCCGCGGCGGCATCCTGCAATCCGGCGAGCAGGGGATCGTCGTCATAGACCGGGCCGAGCCGGAAGCCGCGCGTCGCCCGCCGTGCCCCGTCCAGCAGCGCGGCGAAGTCGGCGGCGTCCGCATCGGCCGCGACCGGGCCGCTGCGAAACGGCCAGTAGCAGCCCGGAACCTGTCCCAGTCCGACCGGCTTCGGGCCCAGCCCGACCAGCGGCAGCGCGATGACCGGGCGGCCGTCGCGTTCGACCACCAGCGTGCGGGCATCGCCGCCATAGCTTTCGACTGCCGCGACATACCATTGCCGGCGCAGGAAGCGGTGGGTTTCGGCGGCCTGGGCGGCGACCGTGTCGACCGCTTCGGCGATACCGTCGGCGACGCGGGTGTTCGGGGCATTGGCGGTGGCGGGCAACAGCATGGAAAGGGCAATGCCACGAACCTCTTACGATCCGGTAGCCGTAACCTGCGCGCATTTTGGACCATAGTGCGGATCTCGCGGCCTTGCCGCCATCGGAGGGGCGAGGCATACCGCCCCGGTGGAATTCGAACCCGTCCTGTCGACCGTCGCCAAGACGATCCAGACCGCCATCGCGCCGGTCTTCCTGCTCGCCGGGATCGGCGCGATCCTGAACGTCATGGTCGGGCGCCTGGCGCGGATCGTCGACCGGGCGCGCGACCTCGAAAAGCTGCATCCTAGCTCGACCGGCCCCGAACATGCCCGCCACGTGTTCGAACTGCGCCTGCTCGACCGGCGGATCCGCATCATCAACAATGCGGTGTTCCTGGTCGTGCTGTCGGCGGTCGCCAACTGTACCGTGGTCGCGATGCTGTTCATCGCCGAACTGCTCGACCTCGGCCTCGGCAAGGCGGTGGCGATCAGTTTCGTCCTGTCGATGGTGCTGCTGATCGGCGGACTGGTGTGGTTCCTGTTCGAAGTGCGCCTGTCGGTCCATGCGATCCGGGTGCGCGCCGAACTGCTGGAGCGCGAGCGGACGTGACGCCGGCGCGTGAGCGCACGCTGTTGCAGGCGGCGGTCGCGCTGGTATGCATCGTGCCGTTCGGCGCGTCGCTGACCGGCATCCTGCTTGGTGCCGCATGGCTGCAACCGGCACCCGCCACCGATCTGGATAGCCATTTCCGATACCTGTCCGGCCTGTTCCTCGGCATGGGGATCGCCTTCGCCAGCTGCGTGCCCGGCATCGAGCGCAAGACGGCACGGTTCCGGCTGTTGGGGATGATGGTCGTGCTGGGTGGGCTGGCACGGCTCTGGTCGCTCGTCATCCTTGGCCCGCCATCGACGGGCCATGCGGTCGGGCTGTGCATCGAGCTGATCGTCGTGCCGCTGCTGCTGGCTTGGCAGGCGCGCGTGGCGAGACGGCTCCGCTTGCCTGGTTGACCGCACCGCTTGGGGGAGCGGACCCGCCGGTGGCTGATGGCGCCGCGCCCTCTTCGGTGACATGGCCCGGAGCGTCCAGCCGACTCGTGGCACGGCGTCATCCCCGGCATCACCAGCGGTCCGGCTTTGCACGCCATGTCGCATCGAAAAAATAGCGTGCATGCCCCATTTGCCACTTGCATTTCGGGGAAGCGGCAGAGGTCCGCGCGTCGCGGCATGACGGCGTTCGGCCAAGCCCCGGTTCCGCGCCGACCGTAAAAATTTAGCCGCTTGCGCGTCCGCCAATTTCCTACAATTAGTAGTGCCCATGGCGGGACAACCGCTACACATGGTATTCAGTCGACCGGAGCCGGTGACGCTACTTTCGCGTTGCCGGGTGCCGTTCGGACCAGCGACAAGCCGATTTTTGGGGGCGACATGACGCCCCGGCCGAACACAGGAAAGCGGGACGATGACCTTTCAGGATAGTCAGGACGCCCAGATGAACGAACTGCAATTCGCCGATCCGGCACCCGCCGCCCCGGCCCCCGAGCGCAACAGCCGCACGGTCGACGCGCTGCTCCACGCGGTCGAGGTCGATCATTCGCGCGACGCGCTGCTGACCGATTTCGGCAAGGATACGCTGAAGGACCGCTACCTGCTGCCCGGCGAATCGTACCAGGACCTGTTCGTGCGCGTGGCGTCGGCCTATGCCGATGATGCCGAGCATGCCCAGCGGCTGTACGACTATATCTCGAAGCTTTGGTTCATGCCCGCCACGCCGGTCCTGTCGAACGGCGGCACCGGGCGCGGCCTGCCGATCAGCTGCTATCTGAACTCGGTCCCCGACAGCCTGGAAGGCATTGTCGAGACGTGGAACGAGAATGTGTGGCTGGCGTCGCGCGGCGGCGGCATCGGCACCTATTGGGGCAGCGTGCGTGGCATCGGTGAGCCGGTCGGGCTGAACGGCAAGACCAGCGGCATCATCCCGTTCGTCCGCGTGATGGATTCGCTGACGCTCGCCATTTCGCAGGGGTCGCTACGGCGTGGGTCGGCGGCCTGCTATCTCGACATCAGCCATCCGGAGATCGAGGAGTTCCTCGAAATCCGTAAGCCCAGCGGCGACTTCAACCGCAAGGCGCTGAACCTGCACCATGGCGTGCTGATCCCCGACGCGTTCATGGAAGCGGTGCGCGACGGTGCCGAATGGGAGCTGAAAAGCCCCAAGGACGGGTCGGTCCGTGGCAAGGTCGATGCGCGTTCGCTGTTCCAGAAGCTGGTCGAGACCCGCCTGGCGACCGGCGAGCCGTACATCGTGTTCAGCGACCATGTGAACAACACGATGCCGAAGCACCACCGCGATCTGGGCCTGAAGGTCTCCACGTCGAACCTGTGCAGCGAGATCACGCTGCCGACCGGCAAGGATCACCTCGGCAACGACCGCACCGCGGTGTGCTGCCTGTCGTCGCTGAACCTCGAAACCTGGGACGAATGGAACGGCGACAAGCGCTTCATCGAGGACGTGATGCGCTTCCTCGATAACGTCCTGACCGACTATATCGAGCGTGCGCCCGACGAAATGGCCCGCGCGCGCTATTCGGCGAGCCGCGAGCGGTCGGTCGGGCTGGGCGTGATGGGCTTCCACTCGTTCCTGCAGGCGCGCGGGCTGCCGTTCGAAGGGGCGATGGCGAAGGCGTGGAATCTGAAGATCTTCCGCCACGTCAATGCGCAGGTGAACGAGGCGTCGATGCACCTCGCCAACGAGCGTGGCCCCTGCCCCGACGCGGCCGACATGGGCGTGATGGAGCGGTTCAGCTGCAAGATGGCGATCGCGCCGACCGCGTCGATCAGCATCATCTGCGGCGGGACGAGCGCGTGCATCGAACCGATCCCCGCCAACATCTATACCCACAAGACGCTGTCGGGTTCGTGGTCGGTCAAGAACCCCTATCTCGAAAAGCTGCTGATCGCGAAGTCGAAGAACAGCGACGCGGTGTGGAACTCGATCCTCGAGCGCGGCGGATCGGTCCAGCATCTCGACTTCCTCAGCCAAGAAGAGAAGGACACGTACAAGACCAGCTTCGAGATCGACCAGCGCTGGCTGCTCGAGCTGGCAGGCGACCGTGCACCGTTCATCGATCAGGCGCAGTCGCTGAACCTGTTCATCCCCGCCGATGTCGAGAAGTGGGACCTGCTGATGCTCCACTATCGTGCGTGGGAGCTGGGCATCAAATCGCTCTATTACCTGCGGTCGAAGTCGGTGCAGCGCGCGGGGTTCGCCGGCGGGGTCGAGGCGGACAATACGTCGGAGCTGGCCAAGTTCGATCTGGGCGAGAGCACGGATTATGACGAGTGCCTGGCCTGTCAATAAGCGGGCGGCTTCGATTTGCGTGAGCAAATCGAACACTCGCCACGGCGGACAGCGGGGCGGCACAGCCGCCCCGTCTGACGGCGTGGCGGTACAGGATGCCACCGACCTTCCGAACCACGATCGACCAAGAGGAGCTACCGATGCCGATCCTGCTGTTCTTTGTGTTCGCCGTAATCCTTGGCCCGGTATTGGCATGGATGTACGCGCAGCCAAAGCAGGTCGAGGCGTTCGAGGCGCGTCGTCGCAAGATACTGGCGAGCGGGGGCAAGGACCCGATCAACGAACCGTTCGGCGCGCATCGCCCGTTCAAGACGAATGCGCTCTGGTTCGGCGGCATCGCCGGCATCGGCGGCGCGTTGATGGCATGGCTGCTGGGGGCGTGACGCCCGGCGTTGCCGCCGGATGCGGAGCGTTCGGTCGGCATCCGGCGGAACGGGTGGCGGCGCGCAGCCAGGCCGCGCGCCGCACGGCATCAGATCGCGCTGCCGTCCTCTTCGGTTTCGAAGGTCACCGCGACATCGGCGTTGGCGGACAGGCGGACGGTGTCGCCCTCGACCTCGGCGACGAGGCCGCCGTCGATATAATGGTGGTGGCCGGCATGGCTCGGTTCGGCGCCTTCGACCTCGGCACCGCTGTCCTTCTTGGTCAGCTTGATCCGGTCGCCTTCGACGCGGTCGACCGTGCCGACATGGACGCCGTCGGCGCCGATGACTTCGGCATGTTCCTTGATGTTGCTGAGATCGGCCATGATATTCCTCCGTTGGGGGCGGCGGTGAAACGCACGTCCGCGCCGTTGGTCGCATGACCGCGAACGTCCTCATCATGTTGTCGGTCGCGCTGGTATCGGGCGGGGTCGGGCTGTGGCTGCTGTTGCGTTTGAAGTCGCGCGCGACACAGCAGAGCCGCTATGCCCATGGCATGACGGGGATGATGGCGCTGGCGCTCGGCATCATCCTGACGATCTTCGGCATCGCGCAATGGTCGTGGAGCAGCGCGCCATGAACCGACCCGACCGTACCCCCGCGGAGGCGGGGGTCCAGAGCCGCAAGCGACGACGTTCGCGACCCTAGGCTCCCGCCTGCGCGGGAGCACCACAGAATTTCAAGACAAACCCAAGTTTCCCCGGAGTAACCCCATGTCGCTCACCGAAGCCCGCAAGCAGTACAAGCCGTTCGAATACCCCTGGGCGTTCGATTTCTGGAAGCGCCAGCAGCAGATCCACTGGATGCCCGAAGAGGTGCCGCTGGGCGAGGATTGCCGCGACTGGGCGCAGAAGCTGACCCCGCACGAGCGCAACTTGCTGACCCAGATCTTCCGCTTCTTCACCCAGGCGGACGTCGAGGTGCAGGACTGCTACCACGAAAAATATGGCCGCATCTTCAAGCCGACCGAGATCAAGATGATGCTCGCCGCCTTCTCCAACATGGAGACGGTGCACATCGCGGCGTACAGCCATCTGCTCGACACGATCGGCATGCCCGAGAGCGAATATGGCGCCTTCCTCGAATATAGCGAGATGAAGGACAAGCACGACTATCTGCAGAATTTCGGGGTCGATACCGACGAGGACATTGCCAAGACGCTGGCGATGTTCGGCGGCTTTACCGAAGGATTGCAGCTGTTCGCGTCGTTCGCGATGCTGATGAACTTCCCGCGCTTCAACAAGATGAAGGGCATGGGGCAGATCGTGTCGTGGTCGGTCCGCGACGAGAGCCTGCACTGCGAGGGCATCATCAAGCTGTTCCACGCCTTCTGCAAGGAACGCGACTGCATGACGCGTGCGGTGCGCGACGACATTGCCGACATGTGCCAGACGACGGTGCGGCTGGAGGATAATTTCATCGATCTCGCCTTTGAAATGGGGCCGGTCCACGGGATGACCGCGAAGGAGATCAAGAAGTACATCCGCTACATCGCCGACTGGCGGCTGGGGCAGCTGGGCATGAAGCCGATCTACCTGATCGACGAACACCCCCTGCCGTGGCTGGCACCGCTGCTGAACGGTGTCGAGCACGCCAACTTCTTCGAACAGCGCGCGACGGAGTATTCGAAGGCGGCGACGCGCGGCAATTGGAACGAGGTCTGGGACGGCTTCGACAAGCGCCAGAAGGCCAAGGTCGCGGCGCCGGCGAATGAGGAAGCGACCGGCATGGGTGATATGTTCGGGGGCGTGGCGGCAGAGTAAGCTGCGCCGGGGCCGCGCCGGGCAAGGGGCAGCGAACGCTGCCCCGAGCCTCAAGGCGCGGCCGGCCGGCGGCGCCGAAAGCGCCGTCCGACGGCATGGGCTTTGCCCATGCCGGCCGCCCAAAGTTCACTAAGTTCACACTCGCCACGCTGTTTGCGCTGTCGCATGATCCTTGGCGTCACGGTGCCCTGACGGGGCTCCCCAGAGCCATTCGACGGCATGCGCCCTGCCCGTATCCGCCGTCCAAAGTTCACTAAGTTCACACTCGTACGCTATTTGCGCGTGGTGCGGTTCTACCTGTCAAAGAGCCGGGGTCGCGACGACCCGGCAGCACGATGGCAAAGGGCGGACGTGTAGGACAGGGGGAAGCCGCAGGTGCTGCCCCCCTCTCCGTCATTCCCGCGTAGGCGGGAATCCATAGCCGCCGGCGGTCATGCTAGAGGCGCAAACGTTGCGTATATGGATCCCCGCCTGCGCGGGGATGACGAACGCTAGTAGCTGTAAGTCCCGAACTTCGGCCGATACAATGCTCCCTACCGCCGCCGCCGGACCGGCACGCGGAAGTCGGCGGGTTTGTCAGCGACCCATTTCACGAATTTCGCGACCGCCGGGACGGCCCGCAGCGCGTCGATGTCGGCGAGCGGGCCGGCGAGTTCGGCGTTGGTGGCGCTGGCGTGGATGGTGCGGTGGCAGATCGGGTGGACCGGCACCGTCTCGCGCCCGCCTTCGCTTTTGGGCACGCGATGGTGCCATTCGACCTGGCTACCGATCGGTCGGTCGCAGAGTGCGCAGGCGAGCGGCGCTTCGGTGCGGGCGGCAAGCGCCTCCGCCGCCGCCAGTCCCGCCTTGCGTTTTACCCGTCCCGCCATGGCGAACAACATCGGAAGCACGACATCAGTTCGCAAGGGTACTGGCCCCGCGCGCCCAAGGTGAACGCCAGATGAAGGAACCGCGTTCACCAAATACGGGTTGTACGTCGGCAAGTTCAGGAAAAGGGAGAACCCCCATGAACCGCACGACTTTGTTGATCGCCGCCGCCGCTACTGCGGTCATCGCGACGCCTTCGCTGGCTAAGGATCGCCGGACGGTCCCGGTCTATTCGGACTACAACCCCTATTATCTGGATTACAAGACCGACATTTCGGAGGCGAAGCGCGAGTTGCGCAAGGATCTGGCCCGCGCCGATGATGCCGCCGATCGCGAAGACGCCTGGGCGGAATATCGCCGCGAAATCGCCGACGCCAAGCATGACTTCCGCAAGGAAATGGCCGAGCGCGGCATGATCGTCCGCAACGGGCGGGTGACGGTCGAGGAATAACCGCGGCACAGCGGTCCTACGGGAAAAGGCCGTCGGGTTCACGCCCGGCGGCCTTTTCGTGCATACCAATGCCCTTACCGTAGACGACGCGCCTTTCCGCCTTTCGCCATCAGGTGCCTAGCATCTCGACCAGCCCCTTCGCCCTGCCCCCCTTGTTGATCCCTTCAAACCAGTGCATCCATCGCAGTCGTTTACCCCAGCACGCTGGCGACAATCGTTTTTTTGTAACGTTTTATATGGTAGTGGCGGACAAGCGTGCTGCGGCCGCATATTGTCGAGCCATGCTGGATTGTGGCCCTTTCCACACCAATAGGAACGCCCGACGACGCTACCGTACTGTGCGTGCGTTGATCGATTTGCATCGGTGGTGGACTTCAGATTTCCTAACGAAATCCAGGCACACGCCAGCAGAATCCAGCCCGGCAACTTCGGTAGAAGTTGGAACGGCTAAGAGCGCAGGAGGGCTAGCCGGCGGCGCTTCCGTTACGACAGTCTTTCCGCGCCTTACGCGCGGATAGCCCCATTCTGTATGGGGTACTAGAAGCTTCCCCGCCTCCGCGGGGATCATTGTTGCAACCGCCCAAAACAAAAGGCCCCGGACGAACCCGCCCGGAGCCTTTCGCGATACGCATTTACCGGGGCGGGTCCCGATACGCCGGACCCGCCCGAACTGGCACGATGCTTAGAAGTGGGTCGTCAGACCCAGCATCGGACGGAAGCTGTGGGCCGAACCGAAGGTCGACACTTCACCACGCAGGCGCACGCCCGAGTTGCCGGTGATGCCGCCGAGGCCGATGTCCTTCGGGCCGACTTCGAAACCGGCGCCATAGGTCATTTCGTGATAGTCGCGGCTGTCATTGCCGAACCGGTCGAAATTGACCCAGCGATAGCCGACCTTGCCGTAGATCAGGCCAGAGTCACCCGCGCGGACGCCGAAGCGGCCGGCTGCGCCGTAATCCCAATCGATGTCGCCCGACACGCCCTTCGAGACGCTGCCTTCGGCACCGACGAACACCGGGCCCAGCGGCACGTTGAAGCCGACAATGCCTTCAACCAGCGCGCCGTTCAGCTTGTCGTTGCGCGGGACCAGCGGGATGCCGGCGTCGGTGCGCTCCGAATCGAACTGTTCCCAGCCGCCCATGATCGCGACATAGGGTTCGAAGCCGATGCCGCTGGTGCCGTCGGGCGCGGTCACGGCGGGGGCCGGTTCGGTGGTCGTCGTGTCCTGCGACGTGGTCGACATGTCCTGCGCGAAGGCGGGGGCTGCGACGAAGGCAGCCGCGGCTGCGGCGACGGTGAAAAGCTTACGCATACAAAACCTCATCAGCGTTTACGGTCCCGGCATCGAACGCGCGCCGGTTTATCCGTGGCCCCTCTGAACCCGAAAACCGGGGAAGTGTTGCATCGCATTGCAACATGTGCGTCACGAAATCGGATACTGTTGCCCCAAGGCAACGGTATCTGTCGCCTACATGAACGAACCATGGCGGACCCGCCCGGACCATGGTGACAATGTGGCAAGGGTCGCGCGGCGGCGGGGCAGCCCGGTCGCAACGATTGGCGCCGCGATGGGTTGGGAAGGACGATCCACACGCGAATCGGAGGACGAACAGCGTATGCGACCCCGGATCATCATTGTCGGCGCCGGTTTCGGCGGCATCGCCGCGGCCCAGGCGCTACGCACGGCGGACGCCGACATCGTGCTGATCGACCGCACCAACCATCACCTGTTCCAGCCCTTGCTGTATCAGGTGGCGGGCGCCGCGCTGTCCCCGGCGGACATCGCCACCGCCAATCGCGCGCTGCTGCGTCGCAACAGGAATACGCGGATATTGATGGCGGAGGCGAGCGGGGTCGATGCCGCTGCGCGCGAGCTTTGCCTGGCCGATGGGCGGCGGTTGCCGTTCGATTACCTGATCCTGGCGACCGGCGCGGCGTACAGCTTCTTCGGCAACGACCAGTGGCGCGAGCATGCCTATGTGCTGAAATCGATCGACGATGCGCTGGCGATCCGTGCGGCGTTGCTGAGTGCGTTCGAGCGCGCAGAGCAATGCGACGATCCGGCGGAGCGGCAGCGGCTGCTGACCTTCGCGGTGGTCGGCGGTGGGCCGACCGGGGTGGAGCTGGCCGGGACGATCGCCGAGCTGGCGCGCACGACGCTGGCGCGCGACTTCGCGTCGATCGATCCGCGCCGGGCGCGGGTCGTGTTGTGCGAGATGGGCGACCGCATCCTGACCGCGTTCGATCCGCCGCTGTCGCAGTCGGCGCGCGAGATGCTCGAGTCGCTCGGCGTCGAGGTACGGACCGGCGAGGCGGTGAAAGCGATCGACGAACGCGGGCTGAACGTCGGCGACCAGCGGATCGATGCCGCCGCCGTGCTATGGGCGGCAGGGACCGAAGCGCGACCGGCGGCCAAGTGGCTGGCGGCGGATGCGGCGAAGAACGGCGCGGTGAAGGTGATGCCCGATTGTTCGATACCGGGGCATCCGACGATCTTCGCGATCGGCGACGTGGCGAGCTTCGATGCCGGCGACGGCCCCCTGCCCGGCCTGGCGCCGGTCGCCAAGCAGCAGGGGAAGTTCGTCGGCAAGCTGATCGCTGCGCGCGTCGCCGGGCGGTCGGCGCCGGAGCGGTTCCGCTATCGCGACTATGGCACGATGGCGGTGATCGGCCGGTCGCGGGCGGTGGCGGAGATTGCCGGGCTGAAGCTCAAGGGCTTTATCGCTTGGCTGGCCTGGTCGCTGGTCCACCTGATGCTGCTGGTGGACTTTCGCAGCCGGGTGTCGGTGTACGTCCACTGGGCGTGGTCGTGGTTCACCTATGGCCGGGGCGCGCGGTTGCTGACCGGTTATGCGCCCGAGCCGGGGGAGAAGCCCAGGACGGCCGGGTTGCCGGAGATCGAGGCGGAGCCGGCGGAGTAGGTTCGGGAGCTACCGTCACCCCGGACTTGATCCGGGGTGACGGTGGGGTTGAGGTCAGGACCAACCTCGCAGACCGCGTACCCCCGCGCAGGCGGGGTCCAGGGACACGGCCGTCGCCTGCGTCCGCGCCGCTTCGCGTACCCCCGCGCAGGCGGGAGTCCAGAGCCGCAATCGTCGCGCTCCGTTACCCTGGATCCCCGCCTGCGCGGGGATACGGTTCGCGCGAGGAGAGCCCAGCTCCTACATGCAAAACGGCCCGCCCGCATCGCCTGCGGACGGGCCGTTTCTGTCACGTCACCGACGTTCAGCCGACGCGGTTGCCCGCCATCGGGAAGCTGCCGAACGCGCCCGCCCCGACCGTGCCGGAAATCGTGTCGCCATCGACGGTCGCTTCGCAGTCGAGCGTCATCGGCATCGGCACGACGATCGCGACCTTCCACGACAGCTTGTCGCCATCGACCTTGCCGTCGGTGATCTCGGTCGACCCCATCGCGCCGGAATAGCTGCCGGTGAAGGTGCCGCCGTCGCTCTTGACGGTCAGCGTCGCCTGCTGGTCGCCCATCGGCGACTTGGTGATCGTGTTCCAGCTGCCATCGACATTCGCCATGTTCGCTCTCCTTACTTCGCCGCGACCGGGGCGGACGGCGGCGTTGCCGACACCACCTCCACCGGCAGGCCCAGCCCGTCAAGCTGCGGACGGACGACCTTCGCATCGCCGACCACCACATAGACGAAGCGATTGGGGTCGATTGCCGCGCGTGCCGCAGCGTCAAGCTGGGCCGTGGTCAGCGCCCGATATTTTTGCGGCAGGGTCGCCTGGTAATCGTCCGGGCGGCCGAGGAAGTCGTTGGCCCGCATCGCGCCCAGCACCGCGCCCGACGTTTCGTAGGTGCCGGCCAGCTGCCGCGTCTCGCCATCGATCGAGCGGCGGAATTCGACCGGGGTCACGCCGTTGGTCCCAAGGAAGCCGTTGATCTGTTCGCGCAGCGACGCGATCGCCGGGCCGGTCTTGTCCGCCTGCACCGGTGCGTTGATGACATAGGGCACGGCGTTCTGCATCAGCTGGAACCCGCCGCGCGCGCCGTAGGACCAGTGCTTCGCCTCGCGCAGGTCCATGTTGATGCGGCTGAGGAAGCCCGAGCCGAGCACGGTGTTGGCGGTGGTCGCCGCCAGCGTGTCCGACTTGGCCTGCACCGGCGTCATCTGACCCGCGACGATCAGCGACTGCGGCGAGTTCGGCCGGTCGACCAGCACGATCTTGGGGCTCGTGGTGGCGCGCTGGGCCGGAAAGGTCTTCGTTCCCGCCGCACCGGTCGCCTGCCAGTTGGCGAACGAGGCGTTGAGTGCCGCCTGCACCTCGGCCAGCGGACGGTCGGAAACGACGAACACCTTCGCCTTGTCCGGACGCAGCCACGCATTGCGCCATGCCACCAGATCCTCGCGCTTCATCGCCATGACCGCCGCCGGATCGCCGACGCCCGCCGCGAGCTTCGCATAGGGGCTGTCCGCGCCGTAGAGCAGCGGCGGCAGCGTCATGTCGGCCAGCCCCTGCGGGTTGGTGCGCTGCTGCCCGATCTGCGCCAGCACCTGCCCGCGCACGCGCTCCAGCTCGCTCGCGTCGAACGCCGGGTTGCGCAGCACGTCGGCGAACAGCATCGTCGCGCTGTTCAGATTGGCGCTGGGCGCTTCGAAGCCGATCGTCGTCTGATCGGCCGAATTGCCGCCGCTCATCTGCATGCCGAGCTTTTCCTTCGCCTCGGCCATCGCGATCGAATTGCGGGTGATGGTGCCTTCGTCGATCAGCGACAGCGTCATGCCGGCGGTGCCGAGCTTGCCGGCCACATCGGCGGCGGTGCCGGCATCGAACACCATCGACACCTGCGTCACCGGCACGGCGGTCCGCTGGGCATAGACCAGCTCCATGCCGTTCGACAGGCGGCTGCGCGTGACCTTCGGGAATTGCAGCGCAGTGCCGGTGTCGGCGACGCCCGGCATCGCCCCGCGCGTGCCCTTGAACGGCGTTTCGGGCGCGGCCGGGGTGGCGGGTGCGGCGGCGACCGCCTTCGCCTCTTCATAGCCCTCGCGCTCGCCCTTCTCGACGATCAGCGTATAGGCCGGGCGCGACATCCACTTCTGCGCGGCGGCGCGGGCACGCTCCGGCGTCATCGTCGCCAGCGCGTTCAGCTCCTTTTTATAGAAGCCCGGATCGTTCGAATACAGCTCGCCCGACGCCAGCGTCACCGCCTTGCCGCCGAAGCCGCCGACCGATTCCAGCCCGCCGATGGTGCTCGACACCTGCGTCGTGGCGACGCGCGCCACTTCGTCGGCACTCGGACCGGTGCGCAGATAATCGGCGATCATCTGGTCCAGCTTCGCCTCGACCAGCTTTTCATCGACGCCCGGCTTCACGATCGCACGGACGATCAGCATGCCGGCCTGTGCCAGCGACTGGACGCCGGCGGACACCTGCACCGCCAGCTTTTCCTTCTTCACCAGTTCATTGTCGAGCCGCGACGAGGCGAGGCCGCCGAACGCGCTCATCGCGACGTCCAGCGCCGGGGCGTCGGGATCGTTCAGGCCCGGCACCGGCCAGACCTTCATGATCATCGTCGCGGCGACATTGTCCTTCATCACCTCGCGCACCGGCGCGGCGAGGGTCGGCACCTCGATCTTCGGCAGGACCGATTCCGGCCCACGCGCGATCTTGCCGAAATATTTCTCGACCAGCGGGCGCGCTTCCTTCGCGTCGATGTCGCCGGCCAGCACCAGCACCGCGTTGTTCGGGCCGTAATGGCCGCGGAACCAGTTCTTCACGTCCTCGAGGCTGGCGGCGTCGAGATCGGCCATCGAACCGATCACCGAATGGCGATAGGGATGGCCGACCGGGAAGATGCCCTCGGTCATCTTGTAACGGACGAGGCCGTAAGGCTGGTTGTCGCCCTGGCGTTTTTCGTTCTGCACGACGCCGCGCTGTTCATCGAGCACGCCCTGCGTCACCGCGCCGAGCAGATAGCCCATGCGGTCCGATTCGAGGAACAGCGCGCGGTCGATCGCCGCCTTCGGCACGGTTTCGAAATAGTTGGTGCGGTCGTAGCTGGTAGTGCCGTTCAGGTCGGTCGCACCGATCGAGCGCAACGGGTCGAAGAAGTCGCCCGGCGCATTTTCCGACCCGTTGAACATCAGATGTTCGAACAGGTGCGCGAAGCCGGTCTTCCCCTCCGGCTCATGCTTCGACCCCACGTCATACCATACCGACACCGCGACGATCGGCGCCTTGCGATCGGTATGGGTGATGACGGTCAGGCCGTTGGGCAGCGTGAACTTTTCGTAGGGAATGTTGACCGGGGCGACCAGCGCCGACAGCGGCGCGGCCTTGACCGGGGGCGCGGCACGGGCGGGCGCCTGCGCCTGCGCCGTCCCGGCGAGCGCAGTGGAAGCGAGCAATACGGCAGCAACGGTACGGAACATGAAACCCCACCCATTATCGATAAACGGAATGACGGTGTATGGCGTGGGCGGGGGCCGTGCAAGTCAGTTCCATTGCCCGAACGGCACCATTGGCTTGCGGTCGTGTAACATATGATGTCCTCGGACCATTTCGGCTAATTGGCGGTTTTCACGATGCTTTCAGTGCTTATGTTGCATCGCGCCATGACTATTCCATTCGAAACCTTCCGCGCGATCCTTCCGCATTCCGACCGGTTCGACCGCCTGCTGGCGCTCGGCTGGGAAGATATCGGAGGCGTCGTCCTTGCCATGGGAGCCGTCGCGTTCATGACGGCACTGGGCGCGCTGCGTTCGCGCTGAGCGTTCCGCTTCGAACATTGCTGCGTAGCAACATTTCCTGAGACTGTTTTTCTCCGGGAACAAGGGTTTTGCGTATGATCCGATTGACTGCCGCCCTGCTGGGCGGGGCGCTGCTGGCCGGCTGTGGCAATTCGTCCGTGCCGGAAGCGCAGGCGACGATGAACAACACGGTCGACCTGCGCCACCTGGTCGAGACGGAAGTGGCGGGCAACGGCATCGAACGCTATCCACTGGAAGGCGTCGAGATCCCGACCCCGTCGGACCCGCAGTCGCGCTACGAAGTGCTGCGCCAGCGCCGCACCGCCGCCGGCACGATCATCGCGATCCTGCGCCAGCAGCGCGGCGACCGCTTCGTCTATGCCCGCACCGAGCTGGATTGCGAGCGCGACCTGTTCCATGTCGTCGGCGTGGCCGACACGCGGGCCCATGTCGAAACCAATGTCGCGCATGACGGGCCGCTGCGCCCGACGACCGGCCTGCCGCTGCGGCAGGAACTGTCGAGCTTCATCTGCCAGCGGGCGTCTGCGTCGGCCTGATCCCCTATTCGCCCGCCGGCGGTACCGCCGGCGTGGCGATGTCGGCCTCCAGCCGCGGATCGACCTCGGCAACGGGCAGCGTGCCGCGGCGCCGCTGGAAACTGGTCAGCAGAAAGAACAGCAGGTTGCTTCCCTGCGTCAGCGCGCCGCCGGCGAGCAGCAGCCCGGCCATCGCCGCGCGCGGGCCATCGACGATATGGCTCATCTCCAGCGCGGCCGACAGGAACAGCAGGTCGCGATTGGGCACGATCGGCAGGCGGCTGATGACCATCTGTACCGTCAGGAACGTGACCCACACGCCCCAGGGTTCGGCGGGCAGCACCACCGCCCATTGCGTCGCCTGCAACAGCACGACGGCCAGGATGCGCGCGACATGGATGCCGAGCACGGCGGCGGCGACCCGCCAGCTGACCGACAATATCTGGCTGCGCAGGCGCAGGAGCAGCGGCGTCAGGAACCCCGCGACCAGCAGGGCGGCCAGTAGCATGCCGCCTGCCGAATGGAGCCAGTCGGCGATCCATTTCGCCCGGCCCGTCCCCATGAAGATGACCAGCAGGATCGAGGTGATCGCGGCGGAGGCGAGCGCCGAGAGGATCGCATTGTCCTTGATCGCCAGCAGCAGCGTCTTCGACGCGATCCCCAGCCGCTGCCGCGCCCAGACGAACAGATAGACCTCGCCCGAATAGCCGACGAACGCCGAGTTGAAGACCCGCTTGCGCACGAAGACCGACAGGCTGCCGGGCAAGGGTCGGCCGAGCAGCAGGCGGAAGATCCACACCTCCGACACCGGCAATGCCATGAACATCACGACGAACAGGATGTAGAACCATGGCGTGCGCGGGAGCGCGGCGGCGACGCTGGCCCAGCCGATCGCGCGGACCTTCAGCACCAGCCACAGCAGCACGCCGACGAAGAACAGGGCGCGGAAGACCTTGCCCACCAACGCGGCGGTGGGCGTCTGCGACCAGTCGTGCAGCCGCTGTGCACGTTCCGACAGGGTCAAGCGAACACCCCGGCGGTGCGCGAATCGGCGACGAACGCCTCGAACGCGGCGCGCGTGTCGGGATCGAGGCGGAAGCGCGAATGGCGCCATACCCCGCCCGGCAGCACGCGGCGCAGGGCATATTCGATCGCGGCGGCAGGCGTGTTGCGCACCCGGCGTTCGAAATGGGTCCGCTCCCACGTGTTGCCGCCGTGGAAGGCGCGGACGAACAGGCCCGGCGCGTCGAGTATGCCGATGTGCTCGATGGGCCAGTGGTGCAGGAAATCGGTATCCTCGCCGCGCCGCTTTTCGGGGTAGCGGGCGGTCGGATCGGCGCGGTGGACGATGCTGCCCGGTACGCCCGGCTCCAGCGTGCCGACATAAGGATGGTCGAACCATTCGGGCGCATCGAGATGCATCAGCGTGCCGCGCAGGACGCAGGCGTCCTTGCCGCCGTCCAGCACCGCGACCTGCCGCACCAGCCGGTCGGGATGATACCAGTCGTCATCGTCCCATTGCGCGACGATCGAGCCCCGCGCGAGGTCCAGCGTGCGGTTGCGCAACCGACCCAGCGTCGTGTCGGGCGTCTTCGTCACCCGGTCGTAGATCAGCCGGTCGGCAGGGATATCGGCGAAGAGCGGCGTATAATCCTGATCGCCATCGTCGACGACGACCAGTTCGCGGTTCGCCCAGCGTTGCCGCAGAAAACAGTCGACCGCGCGCCGCGCCAGCGCGGCACGGTTCGCGGTCACCATCACGCAGCTTACCCGCGCGCCGTCGTCGGACCAGTTCATCGCCAGCGCCTTAGCCGCAGTCGGGCACCTCGACAATCGGGTGGCGCGACCGGCTTCGCGCTGGTAGCCGGGCGGGAATGCGGATCGTCTTCGTCCTGACTTATCCCACCCATCACGGCGTCGCCGATGTGGGTGAATGGCTGCGCTGGGACAATCGCGACCGGCGGATGCCCGGGATCCTGACCGAACTCGGCGTCGAGACCGAGCTGTGGGGACTGGCGCGTGAGCCGCTGGACACCGTGTCCGCGCTGCCGGGCATCGCCCCCTACCCCATCCGCCTGTTCGCGCCGTCCAACCCCGACGCCCGGACCCGCGACCAGCGCAGCGACGCGATGGTCGCCGCCGCGCGGATCGATCCAACGACGCTGTTCGTGCTGATCGGCAGCAATGGCGGCGCCGGGTTCGACCTGTTCGACCGGGTGCTGCGGCCCGACCGGCGGCGCTTCGCGGTCATCATCGGTGGCGACTGGTGGAGCCGGATCGTGCCGCATGCCGCGTTCCTGTTTCCGGAGTCGGCGGTGCAGGAGGCGCAGCTGACCCGGCCGGGCTGGCGCTTCTGGCGAAGGGCGATTCCGGAGGCGCGGATGCAGCGGCTGCCCAAGACGATCGATACCGACCGCTTCGCACCGCTGGTGGCGGACAAACGGTTCGACGTGATCGCGACCAGCCGCCTGACGCCCTACAAGAAGTTCGACGAGATCGCGGCGCTGGGCGACCGCCACCGGGTCGCGGTGATCGGCGACGGGCCGCAGGCGGCGGCGTTGCAGCGGCGCTTTCCGCAGGTGCACTGGCTGGGCCATGTGCCGAACGGCGAGGTGCCGGCGATGCTGGCACAGGCGCGGCTGTTCTTTCATGCCGGGCGGCGCGACTATTTCCCGCGCGCGATCCCCGAAGCGATGGCGTGCGGCCTGTCGGTCGCGGCGTTCGACGACCGGATCGGGGCGGACGTGATCCCGCCCAGCTGCGGGCTGCTGGTCAAGGATAACGACTATCGCGACAAGGTCGACGCGTTGCTCGCCGATCCGGCGGCGCTGGCGGCGATGGGGGCGGCGGCGCGCGCCCATGTCGTCGCGACGCACGGGCGCCGGTCGTCGGAAGCCGCCTGTCGCCGATTGATGGAGTTGGCCGCATGAGCCGCTGGACGTTCGTGATCGCCTATTACAACGAGGCGGACTTCCTGCCCGCCACGCTGGCGGCACTGGCGCCGCAGAGCGTGCCGTTCCGGCTGGTGCTGGTCGACAACGGATCGACCGACGGGTCGGACGCGATCGCCCGCGCCTTCACCGCGCCGGGGATCGAGGTCGTGCACCTGTCGGAGGCGCGGCCGGGCAAGATCCATGCGCTGGAAACGGCGATGGCCGAACTCACCACCGAATTCTGCGCGTTCGGCGATGCGGATACCTATTACCCGCCGCATTACCTGGCCGAGGCGGAACGCACGTTCGATGCCGATCCGCGAACGGTGGCGGTGATGGCGCTGGGCGTCGATGCATCAGGGCAAAGGCTGCGGCGGGCGCTCTATGCCGGGGTCGTGACGAAACTGCTGTCGAAACAGACGCATACCGGTGGTTACGGACAGGCGTTCCGCACGGCGGCGCTGGTACAGGCGGGCGGTTTCTCGGAGAAACTCTGGCCTTATGTGCTGCTGGATCATGAGATCATGCAGCGGGTCGCAAAGCTTGGCCGCGTCGTCTATCCCTATAATTTCTGGGCGAAACCTTCGCCACGCCGGTCGGACCGCCGGCGGGTACGCTGGACGCTGGGCGAGCGGCTCCTGTACCACGCCACGCCGTTCGCGGCGAAAGACTGGTTCTTCTACCGCTTCCTGGGGCCAAGGTTGAAGGCACGGGGGATTACCCATTTGAATTTGCGGGATAAACCCTGGGAAGCGAAGCCGTAAGGCGGTCCAAAGTTCACTAAGTTCACACTCGTGTATGGTTGGTGCGTCGTGCGGTTTGCGCCATGTGCGAGGCGCGATGTTCCGGCGATGTAAAAGAACCAGGCGGAGCATGGCATGTCCGGACGGTTGTAGGAAAGGCGAGATGGGTGGCGACTGTGCGCCGCGTCACCCAGCCAGATGCGTCGCCCCAGCGAAGGCTGGGGCCTCAAGCGGCTCTTGCTGCCGTGCTATAATGGGGAGATCCCAGCCTTCGCTGGGATGACGTTTGGGTCAGGTTCCCTTTCCTTGCTCACATGCGGCAATCGCGGCCGCCACCAGTCCATCTAGGTACGGGTCGTCCGACGGATCGGACCATGGTCGTAGTGCATCGACCAGCGACGGATCGGCGATGATTTCCGCCGCTTCGAAGACGTTGACGAGAGCCATCTCGGCGGACAAGGCCTGGCGGACGTGCGGTAGCGCCTTCGCCGGAGCGATTTGGGCGAGCCCACGCAACGCCTCGGCCCTGACGCGCGGCGAGCAATCCGTCGTAGCGGCCGCCAGCAGCGCATCGCGGATCGCCGGGGTATCGAGGTCGGCATTGCCCAAAATGAATGCGGCCCAATCCCGGTTCACCGCCTCTGCATCCGTCAGATAGTCGATGACCCGCCGCAGATTGTGCTCGCCAAACTCGCTGCCGGATAGTGGAACCGCTTCGTTCAACACGTCGATCAGGAAGCCGGACGTGGGCTGGTAGGAAGCGTCCTCCGTCATCACCGCGCCACCCGGAACACACCCTCGCCCACCACGTCCAGCCGCGCACCGACCGCCGTTGCCGCACTTGCCAATTCACCGGCCGCGCGGGGGTCGTCGGCTGCGATCTCCACCATCTGCGCCCCGTCGCGCAGCGCCCGGGCCAGCCGGATGGCGGGCCAGGGGCAGCGCATGCCGCGGGCGTCGATGCGGGTCACTTTGCGTGGTCGAAGGGGTTTTTCGGGGCGCGGAGGTTCAGGCGGACGGGGACTGCGCCGAAGCCGAATTCCTTGCGCAAGCCGTTAATGAGATAACGCTTGTAGCTTTCGGGCAGCTGGTCGACGCGGGTGCCGAACAGTACGAAGCTGGGCGGACGCGTCTTGTTCTGCGTGATGTAGCGCATCTTGATGCGCTTGCCGCCGGGCGCGGGCGGCGGGTTGGCCTCCAGCGCGCGGTCGAACCAGCGGTTAAGCTGTCCCGTCGACACGCGGCGGCCCCAGGCTTCGCGGGTTTCGAACGCCGCCTGCATCAGCACGTCCAGCCCCTTGCCGGTGGCGGCCGATACGGTCAGCAGCGGCACGCCCTTGGCCTGCGCCAGCCCTTCGTCGAGCGCGCCCTTCACGCCATTGAACAGCGACGATGCGTGTTCGGCGATGTCCCATTTGTTGAGCGCGATTACCAGCGCGCGGCCCTCTTGCAGCACGCGATCGGCGATCTTGATGTCCTGCAGTTCGAGGCCCCGCGTGCCGTCGAGAAGCAGCACGACGACCTCGGCAAAGTCGATCGCGTGGAGCGCGTCGGCGACCGAGAGCTTTTCGAGCTTTTCCTGCACCCGCGCCTTCTTGCGCATGCCGGCGGTGTCGATCAGCCGGACGGGGCGGACACGACCGTCGGGGGCGGTCCAGTTCCAGTCGACCGCGATCGAATCGCGGGTGATCCCCGCTTCGGGACCGGTGATGAGCCGGTCCTGCCCAAGGAAACGGTTGATCAGCGTCGACTTGCCCGCGTTGGGGCGGCCGACGATGGCGAGCTTCAGGACGGCGGTTTCGGGGTCGAACTCGCCTTCTTCCTCCGGCTCCGGCTCGTCCTCGCGCTCGATATAGGGGCGCAGCGCCTCGAACAGGTCGGCGACGCCCTCACCATGTTCGGCCGAGAGCTGCACCGGATCGCCAAAGCCCAGCGCCAGCGATTCGAGCACGCCGTTCTCGCCCGCGCGGCCCTCCGCCTTGTTCGCGACCAGCACGACGGTGCCGCCCGACGAGCGCAGCCAGCGGGCGATTTCCTCGTCCAGCGGCGTGATGCCGGCGCGGGCGTCGATCATGAACAGCGCGACATCGGCCATCTCGACCGCCGCCTGGGTCTGCATCCGCATCCGCCCCGGCAGGGTTGCGGCGTCTTCATCCTCGAACCCGGCGGTGTCGACAATGGTGAAGTCGAGGCCGAGCAAGGTCGCCTCCCCTTCCCGCCGGTCGCGGGTCACGCCCGGCTGGTCATCGACCAGCGCCAGCCGCTTGCCGACGAGGCGGTTGAACAGCGTCGACTTGCCGACATTGGGACGGCCGATGATGGCGACGACGGGTAAGGGCATGGGGATTCCTGGGGTGCGGGGTTGCCGCCGAGTGTAGGGGGTAAGGGAGGCCGGGTCGAGGGTGTTGGCTCCTCTCGTCGTTCCCGCGCAGGCGGGAACCCATAAACGCCGACGCAGCGTTTCCATCAGGAGCGCTGCGTCTATGGATCCCCGCCTGCGCGGGGATGACGAGTGGTTGGTGTTACTTCCAGGCGGTAAGCTGCCCGGCATCGTCGAGCAGGTACAGCATACCGTTCGCCACGATCGGCGACAGGTTATACCCCGCCTTCGACCGGGTTTCCTGCGTCGATGTGATCGAGCCGTCGGCGACCGAGGCCGATACCAGCTGCCCTTCCGAATTGGCGAGGATCAGGCGGTTGCCCGCCAGGATCGGGCCGACCCAGCTGATCGGGTTCTTGCGCTTCTTTTCGTTGCGGAAGCCGGGCAGCTGCTGGACCCAGCGCAGCTTGCCGCTGCCGCGCGAGATGCACAGCAGGCGCGCGTCGTCGGTCACGACGAAGATCCATTCGCCCGCGACCCACGGCGTCGAGATGCCGGCGAGATTCTGTTCCCACAGCCGCTGGCCCGACACGAGTTCGAGCGCGACCATGCGACCGCCCTGCCCGACCGCATAGACGCGACCATTGTCGATCACCGGTTCGGCGTCGATATCGGCCAGCGCCGACACCGAGGTCGAGGCGGAGGTGCGCGACAGGCTGTCGCCCCAGACCGACCGGCCATTTTCGTAGCGATAGGCGTTCAGCTCGCCCGACGAGAAGCCGGCGACGACCGTGCCCTGGGCCGAAGCGGGCGCAGCGACGCCGAACACGCCCTGCGATTCGATGCTGCCCGACTGAGTCCACACCACCTTGCCGTCGCTCTGGTCCAGCGCGAACAGCTGGTTGTCCTGGCTGACGACATAGACCTGCCCGTTGGCGAGCGAGGGGGCACCGCGTAAGGGGCCGCCGGGCTTGGCGCGCCACACTTCCTTGCCGTCGGCGGTGTTGAACGCGACGACATCGCCCAGACCATCGGTGGCGAAGGCACGCTCACCCTCCACCGACACGCCGCCGCCGAAGCGGGCACGCGGATTGTCGTCGCCGGGTACGGTCCGCGCGGTCCATACGGTCGCGCCGGTCGCGGCATCCATCGCGGTGACCACGCCTTCGACGTCGATCACGTACAGGCGACCACCGACGACCACCGGCGATGCGGCCAGCCGAGTGCGGGTATTGCCGCCCTCGATCCGCGCGCTCCACACCTGGCGCAACGTGTCGCCCAATGCGACATGACTCATCGATTTCGAGGCGTTGCCGCCGGGCTGCGACCAGTCGGCATTGGTTTCGGCGAGCGGCAGCACGACCTGCAGGTTCGCCAGCGCCGGATCGACCGTGGCGAGGTTTTCGGACGCGAGGATCGGCACGCGCTGTCCGACGACGGGCGTGCGCGCCGGGCCCTTGCCCTTGAGTGCGCCGCAACCGCCCAGCAGCGCCAACGCCGCAACCGCTGCCGAGAGTTTCAGATGCGTCTTCATGGGGAAAGGGTTCCGGTATCGAAGGGGGTTATTGCGCGGCGGCGGCGGGAGCGGCGGGCGCGGCATCGACGCCGAGCGACCCGGCCATCTGCACGGCACGCGCACGCAGGCTTTCGGGCACGCCATCGGTCTGCGCGATCAGGGCAAAGGTCTGTCCGGCCTGCTTGAGCTTGTTCTGGCGGAGATAGGCGACGGCCACCATCTCCCCCGCGCTGCCGAGCCACGGGCTGCCCTTGTCGGCGAGGCCGCGCAGCCGGTCGATGACCTGCTGCGGCTGCAACGAATCATATTCGACCGCGGTCTGGCGGACGAGCGCCATGTCGCGGAACGGCTGGGCCAGCGTCTCGTCGGCGGCGACCTTGCCGAAGGCGGCGGCCGCGCCCTTGGTATCGTTCTTCGACAGCAGCATGTCGGCCTGGGTCAGCAGGGCGGTGGCGCGCACGGCGTCCTTGTCGGAGGTCGTCAGCTTGCCGACGATCGCGTTCGCCTGCGCGACGCGGCCCTGTTCGATATCGTCGAGCGCGGTGGCGAGCTGTTCGCCCTGTTCGCCGGCCAGCGTGTTCTGGCGATGCTGCCACCAGGTCCAGCCGCCGAACGCAACGAGCGCGAGGAGGACCGCGCCGATGATCCACAGGCCGTAGCGCTTGCCGATGTTCGACATCTGCTCACGGCGCAGCTCTTCATCGACTTCGCGGATGAAGGCTTCGTTGTTCTGCGGGGTCAACGCCAAGGGAACAGCTCCAGGGGATAGATCAAGCGCGCTCCTTTAGCCGACGCCCAAGGGAAACGAAAGCGATTGGTCGTAGGGGTGGTTACCGGCACGGGACCATGGGGAAGCGCGGCTGTGCGGGGGATGAACAACGTTCCCGTTCCGTCACCCCGGACTTGATCCGGGGTCCCGCTTTCTTGCTACGGTAGAAGAAGAAGCGGGACCCCGGATCAAGTCCGGGGTGACGTGGCGGTTGGGGGTTCGTCTCAATCCTTCGGCGCGTAGAGTTGCGCTGGGCCGGGGAAGGTCCGCGTGCGCACCTCGTCGGCATAAGTCGTGACCGCCTTCGCGATATGGCCGGCCATGTCGTCGAACGTCTTCACGAAGCGCGGGGTGCGTTCGAACAGGCCGAGCATGTCCTCGGCCACCAGCACCTGTCCGTCGCACGCGGCCGACGCGCCGATGCCGATCGTGGGACAGGCGATGCGCCGGGTGATCTCCACCGCGATCGGTTCGACCACGCCCTCGATCACCACGGCGAAGGCGCCGGCTTCGGCGACCGCGACCGCATCGGCGACGATCTTTTCCGCCTCCGCTGCGCTGCGCCCGCGCGCGCCATAGCCGCCAAGCTGGTTCACCGCCTGCGGCGTCAGGCCGACATGGCCCATCACGGGAATGCCCCGCTGCGACAGGAAGGCGACGGTTTCCGCCATCGCCGTGCCGCCCTCCAGCTTCACCGCCGCGGCACCGGTCGCCTTGAGCAGCATCGCCGCGCTTTCGAACGCTTGTTGCGGGCTGGCCTCATAGCTGCCGAACGGCAGGTCGATGACGACCAGCGAATGATAGGAACCGCGCACCACCGCGCTCCCGTGCGCCGCCATCATGTCGAGCGTAACGGGCACAGTCGATGGCAGGCCGTAGATCACCTGCCCCAGGCTGTCGCCGACCAGCAGCATGTCGCACTGCGCGTCCATTAGCTGCGCCATGCGCACGGTATAGGCGGTCAGCATCACCAGCGGGGTCTTGCCCTTGGCGGCGCGGATGGCGGGGATGGTCAGCCGCTTCATCGGCGCCGGGGTGGGCGTCGCGCGGCTGGTGGCGGTGTCGATGGTGAAGATCGTGGACATCCGCGCGGTCTAGCCCGAAGCGATCAGCGAAGCCACCCGCGCGCCGTGCCGTGCCGGGCCACGGCCAATTGCCATAGCGCGATGGCGAAGATCACCAGCGGGAACGGCACCGTCGCCGCCGCGCCCTTCGCCGCGATCAGGTCGGTCGCCGTAAAGACCCAGCCGAACTGGATCGCGACCGCGAGCAGCGATGCAGCATAAAGCCCCGCGGCCCAGCGCCGGCCGATCAACAACGCGACGCTGCCGAGCAGCCCGCCCCAGGTGGCGATGCCGTAGATCCAGTTGAACCAGCGCGGCAGCGCGGCATAGAAGCGGCGGTCAACCTCGCCCATCGCGGCAAGGGCGGCAGGTCCCATCGTGACCTGGCTGTAGAAGGCGAAGACGCCGGCTGCGCCCCACAGCAGGAACAGGATGGCGACGATGCGGAACCATGGCGGCGGAGTCCGGACGAACGTCGGTGCCATGCTGATCCTCTCCACCCGCGATTCGATACGGCATCGCAATGATGCCTGTGCGTGATGGTTAACGCACTTACCCGGCGATGGCGAATCGCTCCGCATAGCGTTCGGGCTTGAACCCGGTTTCGATCCAGCCGTCGCCGACCAGCACCGGGCGGCGGATCATCGACGGCTGGGCCAGCATTAGATCGATCGCGCGGGGTGCGTCGAGATCGACCTTGTCGGCATCGGGCAGCTTGCGGAACGTCGTGCCGCTGCGATTGAGCAGCGCCTCCCAGCCGAGTGCTTCGACCCATTGTTCCAGCGTCGCGCGGTCGATCCCGGCCTTCTTATAGTCGTGGAAGGTGTAGCCGATTCCGTTCGTGTCGAGCCAGGTGCGCGCCTTCTTCATCGTGTCGCAGGCCGGAATCCCATATATGGTTATCGTCATACGCTCGGTTCCTTTGGTGCAGCATCCGCGCTTGGCAAGTCTCGAAGCCAAAGCGTATCCTTCGCCGATACCTCAAGAATAGCTTCGTTCGAGACTGAGCAGCCCCCATCGGGTGGTCCGGGTTATT
>NZ_LQQO01000009.1 GCF_001619955.1 Sphingomonas hankookensis
AATAACCCGGACCACCCGATGGGGGCTGCTCACCCGACCTGCTAATCCTTGGCCCCGACCTCCTGTTCACGCCCAGCGCCGTTCTGGGCGCCGACGGCATCAAGTCCGCGCTTTACTTTAGCTCGGCGTTCGAGACGAACCTGCTCGGCGAGCAACTCGCCGGCTCCGCGATCGGGCTCGGCCTCCTTACCCTCCTCCAGGTCATCGGCTGGATGGAGCTGCTGCCGATCGATTATTCCAATGTCATGAATAGCTCCTTCTGGGACGCGATCGGCCGGCGATCGGCGGAACGCTCAAAATCAGCCTGACCCAGCCTTAGGCCCTGCCCGCCACAGCTTGAACGAACGGGCGATTAGCTAGACTCGTCGCCCTAAAGCGGACGGGCGGCTCTCCACCAGGTATCTTCCGTAGCTCACCGTCAAACTATTTCACTACAACAAGGTGTACTGCCCGGCCGCATGCCACCCGGTCGATGGCGTACATCGCTTCCGCGTCTCTAACACCTTGGCCCAAGAACCATTGCTGCGCTGGCGCAGCGAACGCGACATTCGCGCGGGGCAATCGACATCGATCAGCCGTTGCGCTCATGTCTGATGCTGCAGACCGGACGAACCAACGAGGGTTCAGGCTTGATGATCGTCTGAACCATCTACGCCCGTCCGCTTCCTCGACGATAAGGGCGAATGCCGCAGGATGAAGGTCGGCCAGTCGCAAGGCAGCCGCCATTGTGCTGACGCCAAACGTGGCGGCGATCTGATGCATCAGATCGAATGACATCGGGACGCCAGCGACGAGCGGTTCCAGCATGAAGCGGGGCATGAGCAGGCCGGCAGCATACCCGTCCGCCTCACGTTCACAGCCCGCCGCTCCGTCTTGTTGCTCGGCGGCGCCACGGCAGATCAGCTGTTGGCCGCGATGATGATGCCAATGACCGAGTTCATGCGCGACGGAGAATCGCTGCCGGACACGGCTGGCCCGATCATCGACCGTGATGATCGCCCTGTCGCCCAGGCCGACGATCCGCGCATCGCCAACGGCCAAGCGACAATAGCGCACGGCCGCACCGACGGCACAGGCGATGACCTCGACATCGATCTCGCCCGGTTCGGTGATGCCGAGGTCATGCAGCAGGCGCTCGGCGGGCGGATCAACCGCGTCCGTCACGCAGGGCGGTCGCCTGTTTCGTGGTCGAGTTCGGCCAGGTCGTCAATCAGGTCGTCGATATCATGGTCGTCGTTGCCGCGGGCAGCCAGCGTCATGCGCAAGTCGGCATCGCCCGACATGGCTAGCTGCAATTGTGCCCGCAGACGCGCTCGATCGATCGGGACGACCCGAGCGTCGGCTCCGGCATCGAGTTTGGCGCGGATCGCGCGCAAGTTCGCCTTCTTTACCGCCAGCTGTGCCTGCGCGATCTCCGCCTGCAGGTCGGCCAGATCAGGTTCGACATCCTCACCGTCGAGGAAGTCGTCCAACAGTCGCAGCTGCATCAGTTCGTCCGCGTCGGTGGTCATGGTATGCTCCTGTCCTTGGCGGCGGCCGCCAGCTTGCGCTGCAATTGCTTGCGCAACGATGCTAGGCCCTTGGCATCGAGCCCCAGCCGGTTCTGCAAGGCGATCCCCTTCTCGCCGTCGAGCACCGCATCCAGCAAGGTGACCAACTGCGGGTCGTTCCCGATCGACTGCTGGATCGCGGCGAGGGTCCGCCGGTAATGCAGCGCATCATGCCCGACCTGCTCCGGGCTGGGCGCCAATGAGGCCATCGCCAGCGTATCGTCGTCGAGGTCGAGCGGGACCGGGTGCAGGCCGTCGCGTTCGGCTTCGCGTTCCTGCGAGGTCAGGCTGCGCATGATCCCAATCAGGAAGTTCACGATGTCGTAGCCGCGCCGACATTGGCGACGACCGTCGAGCGCCCGGACGAACGCCTCCTGCCGCAGGTCACCGGAAAGTATGTAATGTCCCTGCGCCAGATAGCGCGACCGCCGCAGCAGACGCTGATGGTCGGTTGTCGTCAGTGCCTCCAGCATCGCGTTGACCTCGGCAGTCGAATAGACATCGGCGGGCGGCTGAACCGGTGTTGGTGTCGGCGTGACGGCTGAGATGACGGCCTCCCTTACTCTATAAAGCGGACGGCTCAGCATTCTCGGACAGAAGCATGAAATATTTATTGGCCACTGTCCGAATTTGTGAGGTCGTCCGCTTTATAGGTAGAGAGGTTCTTTCACCGGGATGTTGAGCCGTCATGATCGGTCGAGGCGATGATCGACCGACCGTGTCAGCCGGTTGGATCAGGCTGCCAGCGGCCGGGTCCGGACGGCGGCGTAATCGGCGAAGGCCGCACCGCGAGCGACCAGCTTAGCGAGCCATGCCTCGGCGCGGGCGATGCCTTCGTCACGGTCAGCCGGCTGGTTGGCCACCTGGATCAGTTCGCCCGGCGCCAGCCGGTACGCCTTACGGATGCCGGACTGCGGCAGGATGATCGCCCGCGATCCATTGCGGCTCAGATACAGGCGGCAGTCGGTCTGCAGGTGGCAGATGCTGTCACGTACCGCGCACAGCGAGATGCCGGTCAACTGGTAGCCGTCTTCGGCATCGGCAAAATCCAGATATACCAGATCATTGCCGCTGCTGTGCGCGATGGCACCGATACGCAGCCGCCCTTCGGCTCCGCCCATTTCGCCGGCGAGGATCGCCGCGCCGGGCTTCATCGCGCGGCTGCCAACCAGCATCTGGGCGACTGCCTCGGTGTGGCGGCGGATGATCGTGGTCTTGTCGGTCGTCATTATCGTCTTCTCCATTTTCATCCCCCGGATCGGGGACCGTCCTCCTTCCTTCGTGCCTTGCCCCCGGCAGGCGGGCGGGATCGCTGCGTATCCCGCCTTCAGGGGTCAGCCGTCGCGGAAAAGCGGCAGCCAAACATCGTAGAAATCCTCCCATTCCTGCTGGAACCGCGCCTGCGCGGTTTTGGCGACAAGATCAGGATGCACCTCGCCCCAGCCAGAAGAGCGATGGACGCGCGCCATGCAGACGACATGAGCGTGGGGCCGGCGGGCGGACAGTTCGTCGCCCGGCATATGGACGACCGTCATGCTGGTCAGCCGCCGCTGCAGCGCCAGTTTTTCCAGCGCGTACTTGCCGACCAGCGACAGGATGTCGGCGGGTTGCCAGCTATGCGGGAAACGGTACGTCAGCACGACCGCCAGCAATTTCTGATGCGCTTTCGCTTTGGTGTCGTAGTCGTGGAAGATGCCCTCCAACACGCCGGGTTCGACCGCGACACCGGGCGCCGTGAAGATGCGGTGTGATGCGCAGGTGATCGGCCACAGGCCATCCGCGAGCCAGTCGCGGTCGTTCGGTTTGCTGGGTTGGAGTTTTGCGCGAGCGAGATCGGCGACGCGGTTCTGCTTTCTCTTTGCGCTCTTGCGCAGCAGCGCGTAGCCGAAATCGGGCAGCGATCCCATCGGATCATCGTAGAGCATGTCGTCGGCATCTGACGGGCTGATCCACGGTAGCGGCTTGCTCATCAGCAATCCCCCCAGACGGCGGCAAGGAAAGCGTCGGCCCTCGCCAGCCCCGGCGTCAGATCGCAGCCGCCATCGGCGGCGGACAGCCGTGCCGGCATCATCGCGCGCAGACGACCGGGGGAAAGGCGGAAGACGGCCCCGCTCTCGTCCGGTTCCGCGGGATCGGGCACCAGCCACCCCTCGTTGCTGCGCGACAGCCACAACCGGCGGGCATGATGCCAGACGGTGCCATGGCGCTGCCACTCGCCGACCGCGCAATACAGCGTCCGGTGGCCAATGCTCGACGCTTTCACCACCAGCGCGTCGCACCGGGCGATGCGGGTGCCGCGCTCGACCGTGTCGAGATCCCCGCGTGACGGCTCAATCGACGGCACTAGCAGCAGCTCGGCGGCGGCGATGTGCAGATAATTGCGAAAAGGCGGCGGAATGATCGGCACCGACCGGTCGATCCGCCAACCGGCGCGCTCGGCGATGGCCAGTGCCCCGGACAGCGCGCGCGCCTTTGCGAGCTCGCGCTCTCGATTTACGATGTACATGGAAGTCCTAGATATTGTGCGGGAGCGGCGGGCTGCTCGCCGGCCCCGCACCATCATTTCGCCTCTACGGCACAGCCGCAGGCACTTCCCAAATCATCCCCGGCCGGGCCGGCCGGTCTACCTTCGCCTTCGCGATGAAGGCGCATCGTCATTCGACCGAATGCAGGAAAAGGTTGGTCAAACCTTCGTGATCATCAGGATTACGAGCCGCAGATCATCGATCCGCGCAGCCGGATCGTCACGTTGCGACGGGTGACGATCAGCACCGCGTCGGTAGTGACCGTTTCGTAACCCATCGCCCGAATCCGGGCGGTGTCCACGACCCGGATGGTCAGGTCATCGGCCCGCCAAGCGTCATGGATGAACGGGAAAAGGGGCTTTGCATCGCGTCGTGGTTTTAGGATGACGATGCGACCGCCGACTTTGGTCATCGCCGTGTTACCGGCAGCGACGAAGTGGATCGGTCCGCCCCGGCGGGGCGACCAGTAGCAGCCGGTACCGTCAAGGCCAGCCGCCCGCCAATCCGCCCTCGTCGTTGCCTCCAGCACTGCGGGTCGAGGTGCCGCATCCACTGTGGCGGTGGACGTCAGCACCGGCACGAGCGCCGCAACGATCCGCAGCGTCAGCGCGCCCCTCATGCGTCAACCTTGATGACGCTGCGCTCGCCCATGATCCGGTGCGAGCGGGCGACCTGCGCGCCCAGTGCCCGCTGCACCAGCCAGAAAAAGGCGGCGGTCGCTGCTTGCGGCCATTCCCCGGCCAACCAGCGGTCGATGCGGAACTGGGCTGCGACAAGGCCGATGGCGAATGCGGCTGCGGCCCACCACATCGCCAGCCGCGCGGCAAGATAGACGCCGTCCACGATCCACAGTCGGAAGCGCGACGCCGCCGGATGCCAGATCGCCCAGCCGAATAATGCCATCGGTGCTGCGGCAGCGGCGATATAGGCATGGTCGGGATCCAAGTTGGCTGCGACCAGGCGATGGGCGAGAAAGCCGGTAGCGGCCAGCACGATGGCCGCCCCCGCGGCACGAAAGAAGCCGATCCTGGCGAGGGTGTCGCCGAGAATCATGCCGATCAGATAGGGCATCTCCGCCTCCGCTCAGAATGCCGCACGGGATTTCTTCGGCACCAGCCGGTCAGCTGCAGCCATGATGGCGGCATCGTCGGCCTTGCTGGCGCGGGTGCCACGGGTTGCGTTGATGGTGACGGCGTTCGAGGTATCGATGATGATCGTCGGCCCCTCGCTGAAGACCATGCCATCGCCGCAGCGGTAGCCCGCGTCACACCAAGACCCCCGCAAGTCGGTACCTACGGTCGGTCGTCCGTACTTCGCCGCCAACTGCTTGCGCAACGCGGGCAGATCGACCGTCCTGCCGTCGATGCGAAGTGAGAAATTGTCGACGATGCTTCCTGCCTGTACTTGCGCAAAACGGATCGTCAGGCCTTCGCCGTTCAGCCCATGGCAGTCGAACTGCATCGTCCCGGTGGTGTAGGGAACAGGGCCGCGGGCACCGGTGCGGTCCTTCACCTCGGCCGCCACCCGCGCGGCAAAATCGGACTCGTTGCCGAACGGCTTGCAACTATAAGATGCGGCGGCGAGCGCAGTGCGAACCTGCTCGATCGGCATAGCCAGCCGAACCCCGGCAACGTCCATCCGCAACGGGCTCATGCCGGCCGGTGCGGGCTTGGCGGATGCGGGTACCGCCAGCAGCAGCATCGTGGCGATCGTCATCGTTCTGATCATTTTCGTCTTCCTTCTGCGATGGACACGCGACGTCGATCGCCGGGAAGCCTTCCCGGCGTCGCAAGTCCTGATGGTGTTCGGCTTATGCGCGAGTGGGCGCGTCAGCCCGAAGGCGGTGCGCGTGCGGCGAGGTGCCGGGTCATCGCAGCACCAGCGTCACGTATCCCGCCGTGTCGGTCGCACCCGCGACATGTCCGGCATCGAAGGCATGGGCGACACCGAACCGCACCGAGGAGGTCGGCGTCAGCGCACGGGACCACCCGAACTCAAGGTCAAGCTCCCTCGCGTCCGGGGTCAGATCGATGGTGCCGGTCCTGGTCGTCAGCGTGCCGGAGACGAGGTCGTACGACACCGGCATCAGCATCATGACGCGGGCGCGTTCGACGCGGAGCGGCGAGGACAGGCCGAAAGTCCCCGTACCCCCGAACAGGCCGTGTGCGCCCTCGACCGCGAAGGCGGTGCCGATGACCGGACCGGTGAAGTGCATCGTGTCGGATCCGCCCTCCACCCTGGTGGTGGCGGCGGTGACGCGTGCGGAGACGGGGATGCCGACGACCATTCGTCGCATCGTAAGCGAAGCCATGGTCGTCCTCGCCCCACGCTGTCCAACACCGACGTCCTGGCTCATGCCCAGCACGCGACCCCGTTCGGCGAGATCGGAGAGTGCAAAGCCGAAGCCAGACGGCATGGAGAAGGAGGCGGAGCGCAACGATGCACGTCCGTCGCGCGACGAACCGGACGAGAAGCCGGCGGCCCAGCCATTTCCGGACCATGCCGAGGACATGCCGACCGGGGTCGCGACGACCGCGCGCAACGGGGATCCGGCGACGCCGCCGCTCCCGCCGACGACGACGTTCGCACCGAGCGTCACCGACTGGCCGGGGGCGGGCGAGAACGAGACCATCGACGGTCGGCTCGGACGGGCCTGCCGCCAATAGTCGGGAACGGTGGAGGTGAAGCCGAGACGGGCATCGGTGCTCGTGGAGGCGGACGTCAGCCACGGCGGGTCGACCGGCGCGAGCATGCCGCCGGCCAGCAGCCCGGTGCCGCGCGTGCGAACGCCGGTCGCCGCCGTCATCCGGTAGTCGCGGCCGTAGCGGTCGAACACGGTCATGCCGCCGATGCTACGGCCGATCACGGACGCGCCACCGAACGGTGCCGACATGGTCACCGAGGAGAACTTCGCCAGCGCCGTCTGCGCAGCGACGAAGGAACTGGCCGGCGCTTGCGCCTGCATCGCCGTCCCGACGTCGAGCAGTCCCACGCCGTAGAGTTGGTCGACGCCGGGGGTTCCGAGATCGGTGGCCGTGTCGAGCAGGATGCGACTGATCGCCTTGCCGCCGAGCTGCGGCCAGTACTGCTTGAGCAGGGCCGCCGCGCCGGCGATCGCCGGCGCGGCGAAGCTGTTGCCGGTGACGGTCGTGATGGTACCATCCTTGCCCACGACGTCGATGTTCGATGCGACCACCGCGAGGGTACGATCCGCCAGCGCGCCGGGGGTGCCGTTGCCGCTCGGAGCCTGCAGGTTCCGGTCGACACGGATGCCGAACAGGAACCAGTCCTTGTTGGTCATGTCGGTGCCGACCATGTTCTCGGTGACCTGACCCGCGAAGCTGTCCTGGCCGACGTCGTTCGACACGGATTGAACGAACAGACGGTCGCTGGTCCGCACCAGATCCATCGCCTTGCGCTGCTCGCCGGCGATCTTGCCGCCGGCGAAGCCGTTCAGGCTCATACTGATGACGAACGCGCCCTTCTCGACCGCGTAGGTGATCGCCGGCGCGATCAGCGCCGAGTTCGGACCACCGCCCTCGGGCACCGGGCCGGACGTCGGACTGACGTTCGACATGTCTGGGCCTGCGATCTTGAGCGCGAGCAGAGTCGCCTCCGGCGCTACGCCCTGCATGCCCTTGGCGTCACGGGCCGCCAAGGCGACCGATGCGGTCCCGCTGCCGTGACCGTTGTTGTCCTTGAGGTCGTAGCGGACGATCTCGGTGGCGCAGGTGGCGCAGCGGGCGATCTTCTGGTCGAACGAGGTGCTGTCCGCCGAGATGCGGCCCTTGAACTCCGGCTCGTCGACATTGATGCCGGTGTCGATGACGGCGATGGTGACGCCCTTGCCAGTGATGCCGCGATCATAGGCATAAGCCGCCTTCATGCCGACCACGGCACCCGACGCCTTGTATTCCGCACTGTCGGCTGCCGTCGGCGGTGGAGTGGGTGTCGGCGGCGGTGATGGACTGGGTGCCGGGATCGACCCGGACGAATTGACGCCGCCACCGCCGCCGCCGCCGCATGCAGCCAGCAGCATCGTCGCGGTCACCACCGCCGTATTTCTGATAGTTATGAGCCGTCTGACACGACCCTTTCTGAACGCACCCACGACCGAACCCCCGTTCGCGTCGGTGCCGACATGGCCTTCCAGCCGACGGCACCGCCCCAGATTGACGAGGCGATGCCGACCCGAAAGCCGGAAGTTGAGAACCCGCGATTAGACGAGCGCGCACGCCTTTAGGCCCTCGAAAGAGCCCTGGACATCCGCGTACGCCTCCCGGCCGAAACTGGTTCGGGCCGGGCATTCGGCTACTAATCGCAAGGTTCTCACGCCTCGGTCCGCCTGCTGGCGAACAGGCCGACTCTACGCCGAGGAGGTTAACAATCTCAAGCGACGATCGCGGGCAAAATGCTCCATCAACCTCATCGGTCGTACTCGCCCTTCTTTAAGACCACCAAGGTCGTGTCCTCATCGCTCCCCTTTAGTCGAGCAGGTATATGCCCGCTGTATCCGGCTCGCAGCGCATCAAAGGGCAGATCGAAGGTGCAGCGGATAGCGTTACTGTCGTAGCGCAGCCACTATTCGATCCGCCAAAGCATAATGGCGAGCAGTCGAACGCGGTTGTGGCGCGGACCGATTGAAAAAGAAGGGCATCGCAAGGCTTTCGGCAGCAGGATCACCGCCCGGTCGGGTGGGATCATGCTGCCCGTACTTTCTTTAGCGAAACAGGATCGCGCTGTGACCCCGCCTTTTCAGGCGTCTTACCGCCCGTGATCGTCACGGCCTTGGCCGGACACTATTCCATCACTGGGGTCATCGCGCCCCTTTGGCCAAGCTGGCTGATGCGCCCCATCCCGGGCAGCATCCTCCGCTTGCTCCCGCAATCCTCGGCTAGTCCCTGGGTCACGGTGACCCGGGGCCTGCCCGGACGTTGCGGCGACTGCGACGCCTGTGGCGTCGGTCAGGCGATCGGCTGGTGCGCCTCGCACTTCGAGATGAACCGCGCTTCCTCGCCGAATGTCATCCCGCCGAAGGTCTGGCAGAACGCCCGCGGCGTCTCGCGGTCGATCATCCACACCGACTGCGCGCAGGTCGCGCAAGCCGGCCAGCCCTGCGGGGGATCGGATACCGGCGCGTCGGTGAGGAAGCGCTTGATCATGGGTTCTGTCATGTCGTTTACGTCCGGGCTCGTTGCTGAGGCGACCGTTTTGGCCGAGGCCCACTGCTGCGGTCGTCAACTCACCCAAGCTAATCGATGCATTCGCAATCTCGCGGGCGAACAGGTCAGCCAGTGCTTCCTGCACGCGTGGATCGGCCATGTGCTGGGCCAGTACCTTTCTTTCGGTGATGGGCAGACCCGCGATGTCGGCGACGAACAGTCCGTTGGCGTCGCGCCGTATCGCCTTGGCTTTGCGTTTCAGTGAAGCCAGAGCCTTGTCGACCATAGCCCGCGCGAGCGTCTGCGCAGCCTGTTCGGCCTTCACCAACTCGGCATATGCCGTTGCAGCACTACGGATAGCAGCCGCGGGGTCAGATTCGCCGGCGGGCGTGACTGTATTGTTATTCTCGGTTGCCGTGTCGGACATCAGTTCCTCCGTCGACGGCATTCGCTGGCGGGGTTGTGTGACGTCGGTTTGGATCTGCCGGATAGTCTCGTCCGCGTGGATAGCGATGTTGTCGAGGCGCTTGATGTCGCCCGCACGGTCATCGACACGAGCAATCCCGTTCATCGACACCGGGATATGTGTCGCCCCCAAGGCGCGACGAGCTTGCACTGCGCGCCGCGCCGACTCCAGGCGGAGATCAGCAGCCGCTGTTGAACGACCCACCATGTCATAAGCGCGATCGAGCGCCTCCCTGACCTTGCCGCGATGTTCTGCGGGCATGATGCTATCGGCGACGTCGTGGCCAAGCGCGATGGACGTCGCGGCAAGGCAGCGTGTCACCTTCCGCCGTGCCACGTCCAGCCGGTCCGCGGCATTAAGCAGCGTCTGCCTCACCCATCGCGTATGGGCCTGCAATGCCGCCAAGCGTGCGTGACGATCCTCAAGCGCGGCCAACCGGCGCGCCAACGCGGTTTCCTGCTGCCCGACCTTGCCGCGTTCCGGCGGGGCCATACCGCGCTCGCGGTTGGACAATGGCGTGTAGCGCTTGGCAATACCGGCTTCCCGCAACGTCTGGTTGATTGCGACCACCACGGCGCAACGGCGCTGCAAAATCCCGGCCGGCGTATTGATCTCGGTCCGCTTGGCGGTGGCGAAATCCCATTCATAGGGCGCGATCCGCTGGCACGGCCGCATCGAGTAAACCAAGTGCAGGTGGAAATTGCGCTGGTCGCCTGCCGCGTCGGGCAAGTGGATTCCGATGGTATAGGCCAGCCCCAGCGTTTCCAGCCGGCGACAGATGCGCTCGGCCGCCTGCCGCCGTTGCATGGCAGTGAGCTCAGCCGGCAATGCGATGACCTCGACGATATAGACGGTGGCGTTGGCACGGTCGTGCTTTTCCAGCGCCTCCGACGCACGATAATGGGCAACGAGCTCGCTACGGTCGGCGGCGACGTTTGACCACCAGCCCAGCTCCCCATTCTCCAACGCATCTTCACGCACCGAATAGAGTGCGGCGCGCTCCGCCTCGCCAGCACGCCAGCGCCGTCCCTTCTTCGACCCGAGGCCGCGCGCAGTGAAGGAATAGTGGATCGAGTGGCGACCATCTGGGCCACGCGCGTCGGTGAGTCCCGTCGTCCCCTTCAGCATCTGCTCGACGCCACGCGTAAACAACCGGCGCGGCGTGCGTGATCCTGTCCGCGGGCGATCGGCATCAGCCACCCTGATCCGCAGGCGTCGCTTCAGGAACGCGTCTGCCTCTTGGTCCGTGATCGCCTTGCGTCGACGTCGCGCGCCTTCCGCGATCTGCTCGTCACGCTCGTCCGCACGCTTGCGACGACTCGACAGGTTCCGCGCGCTACGCGCATCGGCAAGCGCGGCGGAAACTTCCGCCGATCGCGCCTTCAACACCGCATAGTCGATCGTCACCTGCCTTGCCCTTCGTGTCGGATGAGGGGGTGGGCGCGCCGTTTGTCTGCTTCTGGCAAGACAAACCTTTATCGCGCACCACCCCCTCTCACCTGTCACCTTCTGCCTTACTCCTACTGGTGTCTCGTCAACTCAGCCCCGGAAAGATGCGCGCGGCGTCGATCAACTTTGTGCCACTAGGTTGACGCTTGGCGGCGACGGTCGTGGGTACCGCGATGGGCATGAGCACCGCCCAAATCACTGCTGATCGCCTTCGCGATCTGGCTACCAATCTTGCCGCGAGCGAAGATCGCGTTGCGAGCAAAGTCGCGATCGCGGCCACCAGCGCTGCCGAACTGCGGCGCCAGTACCGCGCGGCTGACAAGCGGCGTGGCGGACCGGGATCGACCGATGCCCGGAAGTACGCGCTCGGCTCGGCCCTCGTGCTGGTCGGGATCGACGGCAGCGACGACACCGCCTTGCTCGGGCTGATGGCGCATCCGGAACGGATGGCGCGCTGGATGCAGTCCGCCACGGCGGCCAGCGCCGGGCCATTGTTCGGCGATATCGTCCGCTGGATCTTCAGCGATCCCGCACGCCTGACCTGGTGCCAACAGTGGGGCGTGATCCTGCAATGGCGCAGGCGCACCGCGCTCTACGAACAGGAAGTGCGGCGCTTTATCGAGACCGGGCCACTCGACCCGCGCGCGTCGTGGCGGCGCAAGCCGATCACCATCGGGCAGGCCGCGCTCATCGATGCGCTGGTCGGCCTGCTCGGCGAACCCGCCCCCGATCTCGCAACCCGTGGCGCTGCCTTCGAATGGCTCCGCGCGCGCGGCGGCAATCCCGCTTTCTGGCGTGAGCCTTCGCTCCCGCCCCATCTGGAGGAAGACGATGAATGATGACCACCCATCGATAGATGAGGCATATGCTGCCCACCTGCGCCTCGAACGACGATTCAAGGACGCGATGGCCGCGTTCGATGCGGAGATCGCCGCAAAGCGGACCGGCCATGACGCCTATCGTCACGCCGAGGGACTGTGCAGGCGACTGGCGGAAAGCGCCGGGGCGCTGCAGGCGCGGATCGACGACATAGTCGGCAAGCTGTGACGCAGGTCCGGGTCAGCCGCAAGGAGCGGCGCAAGCAGCAGGCGGCCTTCGGCCAGCAGCGTTACGAAGGCAGCTATCATCAATTTCTCGACACCTCCGGGCGCAAGACCGACATCGATACACTGCTCGCAGGTGCGATCGCCAGTGGTGGGGACTTCACCACGCTGGTCAGCGACATGCATGGCCGTATCTATGCCGAAGGCATCGCTGAGGCAGATTACGGCCGACGTCTCTTCTCGCCCACCCTCGGCGACATCCGGTCATTGCCCGCAGCGATCCTTGACGCCAAGGAAGAACTGCCCCCGCTCGATCTGATCCCGACCGATCGCGGGGCGCTTGAGACATTCCTGCGCGGGCTGATGATGCGCAATGGTGCGGACAACAATATCGACGTCATCGTCGGTGGCTGGGCAGGAAAGCTTGCACCGAAAACGGCGTTCGACTTCCATATTCACGCCTTGGTAACGCTGCGCGATTGCGACCAGGAACTTTATACAGCCTTGGTCGGCGGAAGGTTCGGGCTGGTAATCCGTCGCTTGCGGAACTTGGCAAGCAACGATCCTACCTCCATGTCGAAGCTGCGCAATCTGCTCGTCGCACAGGCATTGATCTGGTGCGCACATGACGTGCAAATGGTTGGAGCGAGGCTGACGAAGACCCCGTCGTTCGGTTACTTGGTACCCGGGTCCAGCCAATCGATTGCACCAGAACGGGCGCTCAACCAGATGCGGGCGCGTCGTACCGCGCTAGAGACCGCGCTCGACTTGTACTTCGGCTCGGGCGACTGGCGCTTTGGCGAAAGCGCATGCGTGCCGAGCGGCGTGAACCTGCCGCTGACGAAGCATGCCGATCCACTCATCCGCATGATCGCAAAGCGGATTCGCAAGCATCCCGATATGCTGGAACATGGCGGCAAACAACTCGATCTGCCCCGCCTGATGCAGCACGTCGCAGGACGCCTTCGCGAAGACGATGCGCTGATGGCGCGAACCGCGACGCCGCAGACGCGCGGCGTTGGGGCCAGGGTGTTCGCAACCGAGTGGTACGGGTTGCCGCCGCTCGCGGCCTTGGCCGTGGCCATCCGCCGTCTCATGCAGGCAGAGCAACAATTGCCGGTAATGGTCGACGCCCTGATTGCGGGCAAAGTGCTCGCGACGCCGTTGGCGCCGTATGAACACTGCCAGCAATATCACGGATACGTCAGCCGACTGGAAGGATTACTCGCATTCTATCGTGAGGCGATTTTCGATTACGCGGGGGGCAAGCCGGACGCGTCAAGCCGGCCATGGAAAGCCGCCAAGGCATCGCTCGATTTCCTTACCGAACGAAGAAGTCGCGAATTGAATGATCATCATGGCAATGCCACTGCACCTAACCAATCGTTATATTTGCTCGACGTCATCCCTGAGCACCGCTTCTTCATCGGCTAAGGTAGAATGCCTCAAGTCGATTGATAACAATGCCATTGTGCGGAGATATGCGCCATCTTTTCATTTTTCCCGAGCCGTTACCACATCCTTTACGTGGTTCAGCCATGGCAGTTCGTTCTGATAAACGATGATGGTGCGGCAAACGGCCTATTCTTATCAGTCGAGCAGCTTGCAAAGCCAGTTCGGACCCACCGAAGCTATACAAGCCAACTGATAGCCAGGCAGGTGGACAGGCCAACAAAGACGTTCATCGGCAATCCGATCCTGACAAAATCGGAAAAGCGGTAATCGGCTGCCGCATAGACCATCGTATTGGTCTGATACCCGACGGGCGTCGCGAAACTAGCCGACGCCGCAAACATCACGGCGATGATGAGCGCGCGGGGATCTTGCCCGGTCGCCTGTGCCAGCCCGATGGCGACCGGCGTCATAATGACGGCAACCGCGTTGTTCGTGACGGTTTCGGTCAGGGCGGAGGTCAAGAAATACAGGACGAGGATTACTCCTAGCGGCGACAGGGTCGCCAGCCATGGAGAGATTGCACCGACAATCAGGTCGACGGTCCCGATTGCCTCCAGCGCGCTGCCGATGCCGAGCATGGCGAAGATAAGTACCAACACGCTGCCGTCGATCGATCGCCATGCTTCTTCGGCATCGACGCACCGGGTCACGAGGACGATACCGACGCCGATCATGCCCAGCAGCGCGGTAGGCAGGATGCCGAGCGCAGCCAGCGCGATCACGCCGACCAGCACACCGATCGCGATCGGTGCGCGCTGCCGACGGAAGCGGCGGATATGGCTGGTATCCTCCGCGATCAAATTGGTGTTGGCGCGCAGTTCGGCCATGGCGGTAGCATCCGCCGCGACCAGCAGACTGTCGGCGGCCCGCAGCCTTACGCTAGCGAGGTCGGGTCCCGGCAAATGCCGCGCCCGACCGATTCCTAGAACGCGTGCCGGCAGGTTCGACAGAAAGGGAATATCGCGCAACTCGCGGCCCAGTGCCGGATGCGTCGGGCTGATCGTCAGGCCGATGAGTTGCACATCGTCCGAACGCGCCCCATCGGACAGGCGGATCGGACGCCCCACATTCTGAAGACCGACCATATACGTTTCGCTTCGCGCCAGATCGTCGAGTTCGTCGGCCGTGGCGCTGACGATCAACCGGTCGCTGGGCAGCAGCACCATGTCGGGATCCGGGTTGCGATCAACCCGCGATCCGCGCCGGACGGCGATCAGACGTACTGCATCACGCCGCAGGAACGACAGGTCGGCGATGCGCGGGCTTTGGGATGACGCCTCCGGCAGCAGGGCGATCTCAGTGAGATAGGGGAGCTGGTGCCGGTCGGCGATGGCATTGTCGGGTCGGGCGGGCAGCAATCGGGGACCGAGAATCAGCATCGTCGCCACCCCCGCCGCCATGGTCACCAGCCCAACCGTGGTGATCTCGAAAATGCCGAACCCCGGCTGTCCGTTCGCCTGTGCCACGCCGTCGACCAGCAGGTTGGTCGAGGTGCCGACCAAGGTCAGTGTGCCCCCCAGGATCGAGAGATACGAGAGCGGGATCAGCAGCCGGGTGGCCGGAATACCGACGGTTCGGCCTAGCCGCCGGACCAGCGGGATCAGCACCATGACGACCGGCGTATTGTTGATGAAGGCCGGCGCGATGGCCGCACCGGTCAACATTTCGGCCACGGTTCGCCGGGGCGCGCGGCCTGCTCGCCGAACGATCAGGCTGGCCAGAGCCTCGATCGTGCCGGTCCGCACCAATGCGCCCGACAGGATGAAGAACGCCGCGATGGTGATCGGTGCCGAATTGGCGAACGCGGCGGTGACAAGGGGCGGCGTCAGCCAACCCAGCGCGATCATGATCGCGGCCCCCGCCACCGCAATCGTGACAGGCGGAAAGCGTTCGAGCGCAAAGGCGACGAACAGGGCGACGACGAATACCAGCCCCAACACGGCGCGATGGGCGTCGATGGCCACCAACCAGTCGGTCATGCCGGGCCATCCGAGTCCTGGCCCGCTGCAGGCACGACCTCAAGGATCACGTCGCCCGCTACGAGACGGTTCGCCCCCGGTTCCCAGAAACCGATCATCGTTCCGCCCCGATAGATTCGATGGCCAAGCCCTGACGTGATCGCCCGCAGGGGGATTCCGATCTCCTCCGCCGTGACGCACCGCTCACGCAGTGCGACGCGGCCATCGGTCGCCGCCAGATCAGCCATGTAATCAGCGAGGTGGACGCCGTGCGTCGATCCGGCGAGGAGCAATCCAGCAAAGCTAGCAGGGTTGATGACGGTATCGGCGCCGGCCTGCCGGGCGATGGCCTCGTTATCGAGCGACCGGATCACCACGCTGATCGGCAAGGTCGGCGCGATGCGACGCGCCGTCAGGACGATCAGGATCGACGTGTCGTCGCGCCCAGCGGCCACGATCAGCGCGCGGGCCGTACCGACCCGAACCGCCTGTAACGCGGCGTCGCGCGTGGCATTGCCTTCCATGACAGCGACGTCGAGCGCTTCAGCCAGGCGCAGGGCGGCGGGGCTTTCGTCGATGACGACGATCGTGTCCGGGTGTGCGCCCCGACGGATCAGTTCGCTGGCCGCTTCCGATCCGCTGTTGCCGAAGCCGGCGATCACGACATGGTCACGCAACTGGCGCTGGATCACCGACATGCGCCATCGTCCCCACACGCGCTTGAGCAGAAAGTCATAGGCGGTCCCCAGGAAGATGAGCCACACGAACAACCGGATCGGCGTAACGACAAAAGTGTCGAACATCCGCGACTGCTGGGTGACCGGCACGATATCGCCGTAACCGACGGTCGTGACCGTGATCATGGTGAAGTAGAGAATGTCCGCGAAGGTGACCGGCTCACCGGACGATTGACGCAGTCCTTCACGGTCGAACCAGTGGACGGCCAGTGCGACGCCGATCAGCGCCAGCGCCAGCAGCGCCCGCCACGACAGCGCCAACCAGACCGGCGTACGGCTGCGGCGGTACAGGTGGTAATCCGGTGTCTGATGGCCGATTTCCACGGGGCGAGCGTCAGCTGTTCGCGGTCGATGCGGGGGTTTCCCGCTTCGGCGCTTCGAACGTCGCCCAGTCGCCCTCCTCACCTGGCCGCGGTGGCGGACCGGCGATACCGATCGGTTCGTTGGCGGCACCCGTTCGCGCCCGATGGAGATGGACCTTGGCGATCATGTTGGCCGAGATCGGCGCGGTGATGAAGAGGAACAGCGAGATCAGCAATTCGTGCGCGGTCCAGATGCCGAGCCGCGTCTGGAAATAGACCACGGAAGCGATCAGCAGCGCACCGAGGCCCAGGGTTGTCGCCTTGGTCGGCCCGTGCAGCCGCTCCATGGTCGTAGGCAGGCGGACCAGCCCCCAACTGCCGATCAGCGCGAACCCCGCCCCCAACAGCAGAAGGGTGACGATGACGATATCGGCGATGAGGCTCATTCCACGATGTCCCCGCGCAGGATGAATTTGCAATAGGCGATGGTGCTGACGAACCCGACCATGGCGAGCAGCAGCGCAGCCTCGAAATAGGTGTCGTTGCCGCCGATCATGCCGATCAGCACAATCAGGGCGATGGCGTTGATGACCATCGTGTCGAGCGCGACGATCCGGTCGCCGAGCGCGGGCCCGCGCAGCAGCCGCCAGAGGTTCAGCAACAGCGCCAGTGCGATGCAGCCCGCGGCGATGTGGAGCGCGATGGCGATCATACGAAAATCCGTTGCAAGCGCGCCTGATAGCGCGTCTTGATCCGGGCCACCTCCGCAGCATCGTCGGCGACGTCAAGCGCGTGGACCAGCAGGTAACGGCCATCTGCCGACACGTCGGATGACACGGTGCCCGGCGTCAGGCTGATCGTGCCTGCCAGCATCGTGATCGCCTCCGGCGTGGTCAGCTCGATCGGCACGATCAACCAGCGGGCGCGAAGATCGCGATTGCGCCGGAACAGGATCAGCCGCGCGACCTGGAAATTGGCGACGACGATGTCGAACACCACGATCGCCAGATAGGCCAGAAAGGCGCGACCGAAACGCATCCGGGGGCGGTCGGGCCAGAAGGGCTGGGTGAATTTCGGCAGGATCAGCGCGAAGATTCCGCCCAGCACGATGCCGCCCATGGTGATGGTGTTCGCCATCAGCAGCCAGACGATCAGCAGCATCGCCGACAGCGCGGGATGGGGCAGCAGCCGCTTCATCGCGTCGCCCCCAATATCGCCGCGACATAGCGTTCGGGCGCCATGACCTGCGCCGCCGTCGCACGCGTCTGCGCGGTCACCCAACCGGCCGTGACAGTCAGCACCGCCAGCAGGGCAAGAAGAACAACCGGGGCCACGAACTCGGCGCGCGACCGGCTTGCGCCTGCAATGGCGGCGGTGGCCGGTGGAGCTTCCTTCCAGAACAGGGTCGACCCGCTGCGCGAAAAACCGATGACGCCGACCAGGGTCGTCACAAGGATCGTCGTCCAAACCGATTGCCAACCCGGCAGGGCAAAGCTGGCATCGAGGATCAGCAGCTTGCCGACAAAGCCCGCCAGCGGCGGCAGCCCGACCGCCGCGATCGCCGCGATCAGGTATAGCAGCCCCGCGCCATCCTGCCCGGCGAAGCGCGGGCTGGGGACGATCGCATCGGCATATTGGCCGCGCCGCCGCATCGTGACATCGGCGACGAGAAACAGGGCTGCCCCGGCCAGCGTCGCCTGCACGAGATAATAGAGCGCGGCGGCCAATGTCGCCTCCTGCCAGAAGGATACCGCCATCAACAGCGTGCCGGTCGACGCGAGCACCGCGAACGCCGCCTGTTCGCGCATGCCGCGCGCCACCAACACCCCGACAAAGCCAAGGATCGCCCCGAGCAGCGCCGCCGGGAGCAGATAGGGCGCGGGCACCCACGCCGCCGCACCAGCCTTGGCCCCGAAGATCAGCGGCACGGTACGGATCATCGCATAGACGCCGACCTTGGTCATGATCGCGAACAGCGCCGCGACCACCGGCATCGTCGCGGCATAGGTGCGTGGCAGCCAGAGATGGATGGGCACCACCGCCGCCTTCAGCGCGAACACCGTCAGCAACAACAGCCCGGCAACGCGCAGCAGCCCCTGATCCCCCGCCCCCAGTGCCGCGACCTTCACTGCCAGGTCCGCCATGTTGAGCGTGCCCGTCAGGCCGTAGAGCAGCCCGAGCGCGATCAGGAACAGCGCCGACCCGACGATATTGACCACGACATAGGCCACGCCCGCCTTCAGCCGCAGCGCGCCCTGCCCGTGCAACATCAAGCCATAGGACGCGATCAGCAGCACTTCGAAGAAGACGAACAGGTTGAACAGGTCGCCGGTCAGGAACGCGCCGTTCAGTCCCATTAGCTGGAAATGGAACAGCGGATGGAAATGCCAGCCCCGCTGGTCTGCGCCGGTGACGACGGCATGGACCAGCACGACGATCCCCAGCACCGCCGCCAGCACCAGCATCGTCGCGGCCAGCCGGTCGAGCATCAGGACGATGCCGAACGGCGCAGGCCATGCACCCAGCGCATAGCTGCGGATCGCATCGTCCTGCGCCATCACGAACAGCGCGATGCTTGCGACCAGCATCGCGATGCCCCCGCCCAGCGACACGGCCAGCGCGAGTGAGCGATGACGCCGCATCAGCAGCATGGCGACCGGCGCAGTCACCGCCGGCAGGAGGACCGGGGCCACGAGCAGATGGTCGGCAAGCATCATGCCTCCCCCTCCTTGTCCGGTTCGGTCAAGCCGTCGACCTGATCCGATCCGCTTTCCAGGAAGCTGCGCAGCGACAGGATGACGGTCAGCGCGGTCATGCCGAAGGTGATGACGATCGCGGTCAGGACCAGCGCCTGCGGCAGGGGATCGGCATGGTCGGCCACCCCCTTGGCATAAAGCGGCGGGCGATCGACGATCAGCCGCCCGATCGCGAACAGGAACAGGTTGACCGCATAGGACAGCAACGTCAGCCCCAGCACGACCTGAAACGTCCGTCCGCGCAGGGCGAGGTAGATGCCGCCGGCGACCAGCACGCCGATGGCGGACGCGACCAGAAACTCCAGGCTCATGCCGCGTCCTCGCCGTCCTGGCTTGCCGCGCGCTGCGCGACATGGGCGAGCTGTTCCAGCGCCATCATCACCGCACCCACGACGACGCAGGCGACGCCCAGATCGAACAGCATCGCCGTCGCCAGTTCGAACTCGCCGATCAACGGAAGGTGGAAATACCCGAAGCTGCTCGTCAGGAACGGCGCGCCGAACACCAGCGAGCCCAGCCCCGTCGCGACCGCGATCAGCACGCCGAACCCGATCAGCTGATGCTCACCGATCCGTCGCCGGACATTGGTCCAGTCGAAGCCGGACGCGAGATATTGCAGCAGGATCGCGATGGAGAAGATCAGCGCCGCGATAAAGCCGCCGCCCGGTTGATTGTGCCCGCGCAGGAAGATGTAGATGCCGACCAGCAATGCCAGCGGCAGCAGCAGCCGGGTCGCCATGACGAACATCATCGGGTGGCGCTCGGGCGAGAAACGATCCCCCGACCGCCATTCGCGCAGTCGTCGACCGGCAACACCGTGCACCGCGGGTTCGAGCAGGGCGAAGATGGCCAGGCCCGCAATGCCCAGCACCGTGATCTCCCCCAGGGTGTCGAACGCGCGAAAGTCGACCAGCGTGACGTTGACGACGTTGGTCCCGCCCCCGCCGGAATAGCTGTTGTCCCAGTGAAAGCGCGAAACCCCCGCGCGCACCGGCCGCGTCATGATGGCCCAGGCAAGCCAGCCGGTGCCCAGCCCGCCCGCCATGGCAATCACGCCGTCACGCACCCTTCGCGGCATCTTCGACAGGCGAGGCGGGTTGCCCGGCAACAGGTGCAGCGCCAGCAGCATCAGCAGGATCGTCACCACCTCGACCGAAATCTGGGTGAGCGCGAGATCGGGGGCGGAGAGGTGGATCAACGCCAGCGCCATGACGAGGCCGATGACGCTGATGAATATCAGCGCGAGATACCGCCGCCGGTCGACCGCCACCACGGCGACCGTCGCGACGACGAGCGCGGCCCAGGCGACGATGGCCGCCAGCGACGCAGGCGTGGTCGGCCGATCCCCGGCGGCGATGCCGGACCGGAAGGCGGCGTCGCTGCCAAGCGCGAGCGCGACGACGAACAAGATCACCAGATAGCGTTGCAGCGACGCGACATGGATCATGCCCGACACGCGACGCAGCCCCTCGACGATCGCCGTCAGGCTTCGGTCGAACAGATGCTTGGCGTCGGGTGACGGGATGCGGGCAACGGTTCTGGCCACGGCCGGATACCACCACAGGACCAGGATCGCGATCGCGACCGCGCCCACGCTCATCAGCAGCGCCGGATTGACGCCATGCCATAGCGCGAGATGCAGTTCGGGCGCTGCGCCGCCCGTCACCGCGGCACTGGCAGCGGCCACCAACGGCCCCGCCAGCGTCATCGGCAACAGTCCGAGCGCCAGCGCGGCGGCTCCCAATATCGCGGGCGGCCCCAGCAGCATGGCCCCCGGATCGTGCGGCGCAGCGACATCGCCGGTACGCCGCGCGCCGAAATGCAGCGCCACCGCATAGCGCAGCGAATAGGCCGCCGACAGCATCGCCGCGATGGTCGCCAGCACGGGCACCAGCAAGGCCTGTCCCGCCCACGCGGTATGGGCACTCTGCTCCAGCATCATCTCCTTGGAAATGAACCCGCCGAGCGGCGGCAGACCCGCCATCGCGGCGGCGGCCAGCACGCCCAGCGTCGCGGTCAGCGGCATGACCGCCGCCAGGCCGCCCAGCCGCCGCATGTCGCGCGTGCCCGTCTCATGGTCCACGATACCCGCATGCATGAACAGCGTCGCCTTGAAGGCCGCATGGTTGAGGATGTGAAAGACCGCCGCCGTCACCGCCGCGCCCGTCCCGAAGCCGAGTAGCATCACCATCAGCCCCAATTGGCTGATCGTCGAATAGGCGAGGATGGCCTTCAGATCGTGGCGAAACAGTGCGACGCCCGCGCCGAACACCATGGTGACCAGGCCGATCGACGCGACGATACCGAACCACAGATCGGTTCCTGCCAGTACCGGCCACAGCCGCGCGAGCAGGAACACCCCCGCCTTCACCATCGTCGCGGAATGGAGATAGGCGCTGACCGGGGTGGGCGCGGCCATCGCGTGCGGCAGCCAAAAGTGGAACGGAAACTGCGCCGACTTGGTGAACGCCCCCGCCAGGATCAGGACCAGGATCGCGGGATAGAGCGGCGAGGCCTGCACCAGATCGGCGCGTGCCAGGATCGTCGCCAGATCATAGCTGCCCGCCGCCTTGCCCAGCAGCATCATGCCCGCGATCAAGGCGAGACCGCCCCCGCCGGTGATGGTCAGCGCCATCCGTGCGCCCTGTCGCGCGTCGGCACGGTCGCGCCAGAAACCGATCAAGAGGAAGGACGCCAGGCTGGTCAGCTCCCAGAACACCAGCATCAGCAGCACATTGCCGGACAGGGCGATCCCGACCATCGCACCCTGGAACAACATCAGGAACGACAGGAACCGCGCCGTCGGCTCGTTCTTTGCCAGATACCCTTGCGCATACACGATCACCAGCAGCCCGATGCCGAGGATCAACCCCGCGAACAGCAACGCCAGCGGGTCAAGCCACAGGCGGAAATCGAGACCGAGCGTCAGTAGCCACGCCATGCCTGCCATCGGCGTCCGGCCGGAAAGCACCGCGTTCGCTTGCGACAACAGAATGGCCAATCCGCCCGCGCTGGCGGTCCCAGCGATTAGCATATGGACCTGCCGCGATGCTCGCCGGGTCACCATCAACAGAATGACCGCGAGGAACGGCATGGAAATGAGGGTCAGCAAAGCCACCTGCAATTCCCCGCTATGTGACGATGTGCAAGGCGGCAGGCAGGAAGGTTCGTTCGGGCAAGCCGATACTCCGGGCGCAAAGGTTCCGCGTTGGCGGCCCGACCAACGTTAGAACCTGCCCGCACCAGCGATCGGCGAACACCCTGGGTCGATATTGCACGATGGGCAAACGATTCACAACCCACTCGATCGTCGGGGACCGCTCAAGTCCGCTGGACCTTGGTATCGGCAAGGCGCCACCGCTCCATCTGCGTCAGGACGTCGCTCGCGATCTGGTCGGCCGTAAATCCGGACAGATCGCGAAAGCCGGTTTCACCATTGGTCTGTGCGGCAAGTATCCACGTCAGGCTGCGACGACTTTCAGGTGCATCCAGCGCAGTATAGGCGGCAAGCGGACGCGATCGTGGCGTCAGGCGATAGACGAACGGACGACCATCCGCTGCGGTGATGGTGAGTTCGACCGAGTCCGCGTGCTGTTCCACTTCACTCGCGTTCCAGCCTTCCTTCTCTATCGCCTCCTGCACCGATCGAAGCGCGGGTTCGCCGCTGTCTGCCATTTGTCGCAGGATGTCGGCACGGCGTGCCGGGACCAGCAGGCGCTTGATCCGCTCGCTGATCGACGGCGTATCGCCCGGCAGTATTACGCCCGACAGATCGGCGTTGGTCTGGCGAATTAGGCCGACCGCCAGCAGCAGCATGATGAAGCAAAACGGCAAGGCCGCCAGCAGGGTCGCCGACTGCAACGCGCCAAGACCGCCAGCGATCAGCAGCAGGGTGGCGGTGACCCCCAGCAGCACGCACCAGTACATGCGCTGCCAACGGGGCGTTTCCTCTGCCCCGCCGGACGCCAGCGTATCGATCACCAGCGCGCCGGAATCGGCGGACGTGACGAAGAAGATAGCGACCAGCGCGATCGCCAAAGTCGACGTGACGCCGGCGGCGGGAAGATATTCGAGGAACTTGAACAGCGCCGTGGACAGGTTCGCCTGCACCGCATCGGCGATGCCACCCTGCGCGACCCCCAGGTCGAGCGAGATCGCCGTGTTCCCGAACACCGTCATCCACAGGAACGTAAAGGCGGTCGGCACGAACAACACGCCGATGACGAACTCGCGGATCGTCCGCCCGCGCGAGATGCGGGCGATGAACATGCCGACGAACGGCGACCAGGCGATCCACCACGCCCAATAAAACAACGTCCAGTCCGCCATCCACGCCCGCGGTTCATAGGCATAGAGGGTAAAGGTCCGCATCACGAAATGATCGAGATACAGCCCAAAATTCTGCACCAACGCCCGCAGCAGGAACAGCGTCGGCCCGACCGCCATCACGAACAGCATCAGCAGCACGGCGACGGTCAGGTTCAGTTCCGACAATCGGCGGATGCCGCGGTCCGCTCCACTCAACACCGATAGGGTGGCCGCCCCCATGACCACCACGATCACCGCGATCTTCATCGTCGTCGTGTCCGGCACGCCATATTCATAGGCCAACCCCGCCGTCATCTGCGACACGCCGAAGCCCAGCGAGGTCGATACGCCGAACACGGTTCCGCACACCGCGAAGATGTCGATCGCGTCGCCCAGCGGTCCGTCGATCCGTTTGCCTAGGATCGGCGAAAGGCCGGACCGCAATGTTAGCGGCATGTCTTTGCGATAGGTGAAATAGGCGAGACTCAGGCCAACCAGCGCATAGATCGCCCAAGCGTGGACGCCGTAATGGTGGAAGGTGATCGCCATCGCCTCCCGCGCGGCGAGGATCGTGCCGCTCGGTGCCTCGGGCGGCGAGATGTAATGCTGGATCGGCTCGGCGACAGCGAAATACATCAGCCCGATCCCCATGCCCGCAGCGAACAGCATCGCCAGCCACGATAAATAGGGAAAGTCGGGTTCCGCATCGTCGGGACCGAGCTTCAGCTTGCCCGCAGGTCCGAAACCGAGCGTCAATACCACCACCAGAAATACTGCGACCGCCGAGATATAGAACCAGCCGAACGTGTCGATCGCCCAGTTCTGCGCCGCCTTGAACGCGGCGTCGGCCGTCCCCGGCATGGCGAGCGTCGTCACCAACAACAGGGCGATGATCGCGGATGCGCCCCAGAAAACCCGGGAATTGATTTCACTCTTGATCATATTAGCAGGGTAGCACCGGTTGGGATGGATTGTTGAAAAACGGTTGGACTAGGAATCTGCTGAGCGGACGGGTTGCTCTGGTTTCCATGCTATGATGCCGCAACGCCGTGGTTGCCCCACAGCGTGTGATGAAGGCGCGACAGTTCGGCGATATCTCGATCACTGGACAGCCGAGTCCGTCCTCTATCAACGGCATCCTGCGCTTCGTTCCGACAATCGATCGTGGAGCGGTCGTCGATTACGACCAAGGCCGCCAGGGCCTTTTGAAGGCGCAATCCGACTTCGATCGTCCCCGCCCCATCCCGGGCAATGGGGCGAAACACGTCTTCGAGCATATCGGAAAAGGCAAAGGGCGGCACCGTCACGCGCGCGGGCGGCGACCGCTCCTCGTCTGGCCGATGGCGCAGGGCCGCTGCCAGGACGCGCGTTGCCGCCTCGACCACGGCGATGGCGGTTCCGGGATCGTTGACGGCGGGCGATAAGGCGCGCGCCGCGATCTCCCCCAACACGACCAGACCGAAGCGCGGGTCATGATCGAACGTCCGATGATGTTCGATCGTGAATGCATCCCGGATCAGGCAGGCCTGATCGTCGTCGATCGTCGCCCTGACCCAGGCGAGCGGTTTGGCCGGGTCCACCAGATGACCGGGAATGCTGACGAGGTGGATATCCGCGCCGATCGCATCGGCGACCTCACCGATCTGGGCAAGGTCAACGTGCGTGATCCGCCCGATCTTTTCATGATGGACGACATGGGCGTCGCTCGGGACCGAGGCGTTGTCCTCAGCGCCGAAGCGGGGCGGCTGCATCATCATGCGTACGGCATCGGTTGCCGCGCGCTCGACCCGGTCGATCGTATCGGACACCCGGCCGAAGCGGGCGATGTGCTGAATCCAGCGCAGGAACGTCACGACGATGAACAGGATGACCAGAATTGTGCCGGCGTAGAGAATGACGCGCCCGGTATTGCCGTAGATGCCGGTCGACAGCGCGATGATGCCGACGATCGCGAACAGGAAACTGCCGAGGAAGGTCGCCAGCGCGTTCTGCGACGTGCTGTCATCGATCAACAGTTGGACGGCGCGCGGTGTGATGCTGCTGGTCGCTCCCGCATAGGCCTGAACCATCGCGGTCAATGAAAAGGTGGTTACCGCGAGCATCGAGGACGCGAGCAGATTCAGGATGCCGTCGACCGACTTCGACCCCACCTTGGCGGCAAAGTCGTACGAAATGGTATGACCGAGGAATGCGCTGGCCAGCGCGAGCAGCACCGCGAAAACGCAGAACAGTCCGGCACGAAACCACATCTGACGCGTGAGGAGACGAACGGCCCATTGCCATCCCCGCATTACGCCACGGCTCCATCGTTAGCGAAGCGAGCTATGGGACACGCCGAAGTGGCGGTGGAAACCGGAGGAGACATGTCACTAATAACTTATGGCAGGGGCAAATGGCACCGCCGCACCGACAAAATCCTTGCGGCTATGAGCAAGGGGATCGTCAGTCTTGGCCGGTATCGTCTTCAGCAGGGACGATTGTTACCAACTTCGTCGCAACTGCTGTGGTTCGGGGCAGTGGTTGATAAGCTTGCTGCATCTCAGCAGGCACCGCGTCTCCCACCCAGCGGCGCCACATGCCGAAGCCGAATACGCTTACCGCCAGAATGGCGACGACCTGAAACAACCCCTGCGGCCCGAGAACAGTCATCGCGGCCGACACCACCAGCGGGCCAACCGCCGCGCCAAGGGAATAGACCAAGACCAGTCCGCCAGTGGCGCTGACGCGCTCTGCTGGCGCAAGCTGATCGTTGGCATGCGCTACACAGAGCGGATATAGTGCAAAGCTTGCACCACCGAACAATGTGCCCAACGCAAGGCCGAGGCCTGTCGGGACTGTCAGGGATAAAACAAGGGCGCTGATGGCAGCTCCCGCCGTGGTCGCAACAATCACCGTACGTCGATCGAAGCGGTCGGACAGGCGTCCCAGCGGCCACTGCAAGGCAACGCCTCCCAGGATCACCGCGGTCATGAATCCGGCGGTATCCGATACGGACAGGCCCGACGCCCCTGCATACACCGGACCAAGGCCGTAAAATGCACCAAGTATGACGCCAGTGGCCGCAACCCCGACGATCGCCAGCGGCGAGGTGGCGTACAGGCGCCAGATCGACAGTGATACCGTGCTGGGCAAGGTCGGGCCGTTCATTCGGGTCAAAGCCACCGGAAGAACGGCAAGCGAGATGAGAAGAGAAGCCAGTATGAATGGTGTTGTCGGCGTAGATCCGGTCACATTCAGTATCTGCTGGCCGATGCCTTGGCCTAAATACAAGGCAATCATGTATCCGGCGAGAACGCCTCCGCGTGACGGACCTTCGGCCCGATCGTTGAGCCAGCTCTCGAGGCAGACATAAACACCGGCGACACAGAAGCCGTCGATAAAACGCAGCAGCATCCATAGCAAAGCATGTTCTGAGAATGTGTACGACAAAGTACTGGCGGACAACACCGCCACTACGACCGCGAACGTCCGGATATGCCCGACCCGCTCCACCAATTTGCCAACGTGCATCGCCCCGGTGGCCAAGCCTGCAAAGTAGCTTGTTGCGATCAAGCCGATAACAATCGGGACCGTTCCATTCACCTGCAAGCGTATGCTTATCAAGGTGGTCAGGAATCCAGAGCCGAGCATCAGAACGAAAATCGCAAACAGCAGACTGCGGACGGACGCTAGCGAAGAGATCATCCTCACAAAATGAGACGGGTCACTGCCTGTTCCATCGCACGCTCGGGCTTTCATACGTTAGTGCATGTCCATCCGGCAATGAAACGGCGGGGGCATAGCGGACGCCTTGGGAAATCCACCCTGGCCGCCGCTGGAAATCCGCGACCGCAGAAGGCGTGGATATGTTGCCCATTACTGATACGTGGCGGGGCAGCCGGCGGCGTTCAGATCGGCGAAGCGGTCACGTAGAAACCGATGCTGGCCACGACGATGCCGAACGACCGCTCGAGCAGGCCCTTGCGCGCGGCGAGCAAGCGACCCGTCGCGATGCCGCCGACCGTTCCAACGACGCCACCCATGACCAGCAATGCCGTCACGCCCCAGTCGACCAAACCCGACAGGGCGTAGGAGGTGGCGGTGGTCAGCCCCAGCGCGCTGACGACGACCAGCGACGTGCCGATGGCGAAGGGCAGCGGCATCGCCGTCGCCAGGATCAGCCCTGGCACGATCAGGAACCCTCCCCCGATCCCGAAGAAGCCGGCGGCAAGCCCGACGCCCAGCCCGATCGGCACCAGACGCGGTAGCAACGTCGCCGCACTGTCGCGGGTCAGGCGCACGGCAGGCGCGTCCGCCGTGCGGCGCTTGCGCAGCATCGACAGGCCGACCCCGATCATCACCAGCCCGAACAGGACGAGCAGCCGCTTGCCGTCGAACGCCTTGCCCAGTTCGGCACCCAGCGCCGCGCCTATCATCCCCGAGATGGCGAAGACACCGGCGCACCGCCACTTCACCCGGCCCGCCCGCGCATGGCCGATCAGGCTGGCGAGCGCATTCACCGTGACGGCGACAGCGGCCGTCCCGATCGCGGCATGCGGCGATCCCACGCCGACGACATAGATCAGCAGCGGCACGGCGAGGATCGACCCGCCCCCGCCGACAAGACCGAGGATCAAGCCAATCACGCCGCCCGATGCGAGCGCGGCAAGGATGGTGGCGGTGTCCATGATTGCCTCAGGCGGCCGCGCGCCGGTTCCACGGCATAACGCGCAGCAGGTTTGCCATGCCGCACCATCCCGTCACGCCGGCGAACATCAGCCCTGCCCCCACGAACGCCGACAGCCCGAAGAAGCCGGGGGCGACGAACGTGCCGAGCAGCACGCCGGTCAGCACCAGCGCGCCGGCAGTGATCTGCACCTGCCGCATGATCTCCAGCGGTTGCGATCGATCGGCAAGCGTAGGCTGTCCCGCCTGCCGCCACGCATCGATGCCGCCTTCGAGGATATAGGCCGGTGCGCTACCCATTGCCGCGCCGAGTTTCGCGGCATTAGCGGCGGTGCGCATCCCCGACTTGCAGTGGAAGACGACCGGACGGCCGTCGCGCGGCAGATCGCCGATCCGATCGAGCGGCACGTTGATCGCACCGGGGATGCGCTCCCGCGCATGTTCGTCGGCACCGCGAATGTCGATCAGGCGCGCACCGGCATCGATCGCGGTGCGAGTGTCGGCGGGGGAAAGGGTCGCAAGCGTCATCGCATCAATCCTTGCAATAGAGCTGATAGAGGGTGGCGAGCAGCGTTTCGACGCGCGGGTCGGCAATGGCGTACCAGAGCGTCTGGCTCTCGCGCCGATAGGTGACGAGGCCTTCGTCACGCATCTTGGCCAGATGCTGCGAGCAGGCCGATTGCGACAGCCCCACATCGCGCGCCAGATCGCCGACCGTCACCTCGCCATGCTCGACCAGCTTGCACAGCAGCATCAACCGTCGCGCATTACCGATCGCCTTCAGCGTGTCGGCGACCTGGCCGGCCTTCGCCTCGAACGTTGCCAGATCCATCGGGGGTTTGAGCATCACCGCCACTCCATTAGGTGTTGCTTATGTAGATCCCTCTAATATATTAGCAAGAGCTAACGGAGGAAATCATGACCCGGCCCTTCATCGAGGCATTTTTCGACGAGCCGACGAACACGATCAGCTACCTTGTCGGCGATCCTGCGACGCGAACAGCGGCAGTGATCGATCCAGTGCTCGACTTCGACATGGCGAGTGGCGTCGCCGATACGCGCTCGGCCGAGCGCATCGTCGCCTTCGCCCGCGAGCAGGACTGGCGGATCGCTATGGTGCTGGAGACCCACGCCCATGCCGATCATTTGTCGGCCGCCCCCTTCATCAAGGCGCATACCAGCGCATGGATCGGGATCGGCACGCATATCCGCGACGTGCAAAAAATCTTCCGCCCCGTGTTCGCGATGGATGGCCTGAAGGCGGACGGATCGGACTTCGACCGCCTGTTCGAGGACGGCGATCGGTTCACGATCGGCGCGCTGGAGGTCGAGGTGCTGCACGTCCCCGGCCACACCCCCGCCGATGTCGCCTATCGGATCGGTGATGCGGCGTTCGTCGGCGATACGCTGTTCATGCCCGACTATGGCACTGCCCGTGCCGACTTTCCCGGTGGCCACGCGCGTACGCTCTATCGTTCGATCCGGCGGTTGCTGGCGCTGCCCGACGCGACGCGGCTGTTCCTCTGCCACGACTACAAGGCGCCGGGTCGCGACGACTATCGCTGGGAGACGACCGTGGGCGAGCAGCGCTGGTCGAACGTTCACGTCCATGACGGCGTAAGCGAAGACGCGTTCGTCGCCATGCGCGAGAAGCGCGACGCCGGACTGTCCGTGCCCAAGCTCCTGTTGCCCTCGATCCAAGTCAACATCCGCGCGGGCCATTTTGACGAGGCCGAGGCGAACGGCGTCACCTACCTGCGTATCCCCGTGAATTGGAAGAAGCATCAAGACGGCGATCGATGAGCTACCGGCTTTGCCGGTGGGCTATCGTCCCGGCGGTAGCGGGTCGTCTAACAGGATTTCCAGGTTGTCGGCTTCGAAACCTCCCTTGGGACGCTCGACCAAATCGAAACGCCATCGCTGCCCGCGCCGCAGCTCGGTGAAGCCGGCGCGCTCCGCTGCACGGACGTGGACGAAGACCTTGGGCTGTTTGTCGTCACGGGAGATGAAGCCCCAGGCTCCACCACGGTCGAGATATTTGATCGTTCCGGTCGGCATGACGCCTTCCTTTCGGGCTTAGCCCTCCTTGGCGCAGGTGAGGCACATGGCCGTCGCAGGCGCATGATCGAGGCGCTTGGCCTCGATTTCCTCTCCGCACCGGACGCACCAGCCATAGTCGCCACTATCGATCCACTTCAGCGCGGCATCGATGCGGTTGCGCTCGGCCTGGCGGTGCCGCTGCGCCGCCAGAGCCATTGCCTGCACCTGCATGGCGTCGATCCGCGACAGGCGGCCGACGCTTTCCTGATCGAGCGTGACCGGCGCGCGCATGTCCTCGGCTACCGCATCGTCAGCAACGAGCTGATCGCGCAGCGCCAGTAATTGCCGACGCCGCGCTTCCAAGTCCGGCGCGCACCCGGTCATGTCAGCGTACCAGCAAGACCGGCGCGCGGACGGTGCGGACCATCGTCGTTGTCGTACTGCCGACGATGAGCGTGCGGAGCGGAGAGTGACCATAAGCACCCATCACCAGCATTGCGCCGGGATGCGCGGCCATGTGATCGCCGATGACGGCATCAACCTTGCCATCGCGCAGGACGGTTTCGGCGCAGGCCGGAAGCGAAGCCGCTGCCGCGCCGAGCTGATCGCGATGCCTGGCATCGTCCGGTCCCGCCATGACGAGGTGCACGGGCAAGCCGCCGAACAGCGGCGACGTTGCGACATGACGCACGGCCCGACAGGCAGCAGGGCTGTTGTCGAACGCGATCACTACGGCGTCAGGTGCCTTTGCCTCACGCGAGGTGATCAGCACCGGCTTGTCACTGGCGCGCACCACCCGTTCGACCTTCGAGCCGATATGGTCGGTCGCGAACTCGCCCGAGGCACCGCGCTTGCCGATAATGACCAGCGCGGCATCAGCTTCACGCTCGACGATCGTTTCCACGATCCCGCCATGCAGGTGCATCGACGCGACCGTGATGCCCTGCTCCTTCAGGCGGGCACCGCCTGCGTCCAGCAGGATGCGCCCTTCCTCGATGGCGAGACGCCCCGCCGCTTCCTCAAGGCGGGTCAGCTCCTCCAGCAGATCGCTTTTGACGCCGAGGCCGATCGCGCCGCTATGATCGTTGCGCGATGCCACGGCATCCTTCCGCTGGACGACATGCAGCAGCTCGACATCAGCCCCAAGCCGGGTCGCGGCCCAGGCCGCCAGATCGACGACGCTGGTTGCGTAGGTGGATGCGTCGATACAGGCCAATATGCGATTCATAAGCCCTCTCCTCAGTGGGCGCCCAGCGCTGCTTCGGCGCCGGGCTTGTCATGGACGGCGAAGCGATCGATCATCGTCGCGCTTGCCTGATTAAGGCCGATGACCTCGACATGGGTGCCTTCGCGGCGAAACTTGAGGATCGCCTTGTCGAGGCTCCCCACCGCCGAAATGTCCCAGAAATGCGCGGCGGTCAGGTCGATGACCACATTGTCCAGCACCTCCTTGAAGTCGAAGGCATCAGCGAACCGCTCGGACGAGGCGAAGAACACCTGACCCGAGACGCGGTAGGTTCGCGTCCTTCCATCCGCACTCAGCTCGGTTGCCACATCGAACAGACGCTTGACCTTGCTGGCGAAGAACAGACCCGAAAGGATCACGCCTGCAACGACGCCCTGCGCCAGATCGTGCGTCGAGACGACGACCAGCACCGTCACCAGCATGACGACCGACGACTGCCACGGATGGCTCTTGAGGTTCTTGATCGATCCCCAGGAGAAGGTGCCGATCGACACCATAATCATCACTGCGACCAATGCCGGCATCGGAATGCGGGCAACCAGTGGCCCCAGCACGACGATCAGGAACAGCAGGAATGCGCCCGAGACGAAGGTGGAGAGGCGGGTAGAGCCGCCTGACTTCACGTTGATGACCGACTGCCCGATCATCGCGCAGCCGCCCATTCCACCGAAGAACCCGGTCAGGAAATTGGCGATGCCCTGCCCCTTTATCTCGCGACGCTTGTTGGACGGAGTGTCGGTCAGATCATCGACGATCTGCGCGGTCATCATCGATTCCAGTAGGCCCACCGCCGCCATCGTCAGCGAATAGGGGAAGATGATGCGCAGCGTTTCCAGCGTGAACGGCACCTGCGGGATGCCGAACGCCGGCAGCGACGAGGGCAGCTTGCCCATGTCGTCGACCGTGTTGACCTTGATACCTGCATAGATCGACACGATCGTCAGGATCACGATCGCAACCAGTGGCGACGGGATCGCCTTGGTGATGCACGGGAACAGGTAGATGATCGCCAGCCCCGCTGCGACCATCGCGTAGGTTTCCCACCCGACGTTCGTGAGCTGGGGGAGCTGCGCGATGAAGATCAGGATCGCGAGCGCATTGACAAAGCCGGTGATGACCGAGCGTGACACATACTGCATCAGCAGGTCGAGCTTCAGGAACCCGGCGACGCCCTGGATCAACCCCATGAGGATGGTGGCGGCGAAGAGGTATTGGACGCCGTGATCGCGGATCAGCGGCAGGACGAGAACCGCAATTGCGGCGGTTGCGGCCGAGATCATGCCGGGGCGACCGCCCGCGAGCGAAATGATGACGGCGATGGAGAAAGAGGCAAACAGCCCGACGCTTGGATCGACGCCAGCAATGATTGAGAAGCCGATGGCTTCCGGGATCAGCGCGAGCGCGACGACGATGCCCGCAAGCACGTCCGCGCGTGGGTTCGAGAGCCATTCGCGTCGAAGCGAAGTAGCAAATGTCATGTAGAAACCTGATCGCAATAGCGAGGGGCGCACGCCGTCAGACGCGTTCAATCAACGATGCTCGGAGCGAGACCCAAATTCGCTATGGTTATCCCGGGGATAGGCGCCGGGCCGAGCCACCCGAAACGATTCGGGTCCGTCGAAGGCCCGTAGATAGTCACTGATCGGACCATATTGCAACTGCGAACATGGATTGTTCGAGCGCAGCTCGTTGCAGCGGGCCGATCGTTGCCGTCAGGATTGCGGCGAGGTCGCGATGCTGGACAGGTCCGTGGCGGCGTTGATCGGCACGCCGGCTTCCTTCCGCTCCGAATAGCGATCGACCAGTTGCGCGGTATGCGGGCGCAACAGGACGGTGAAGCGCACCAGTTCCTCCGCCACGTCGACGATCCGGTCGTAATAGCTCGACGGCTTCATCCGGCCGGCGTCATCGAACTCGGCAAACGCCTTGGCGACCGACGACTGGTTGGGGATCGTCACCATCCGCATCCATCGGCCCAGCACGCGCAGGCTGTTGACGCTGTTGAACGACTGCGATCCGGCCGACACCTGCATGACCGCCAGCGTGCGGCCCTGGGTCGGGCGCATCCCGCCCATGCTGAGCGGCAGGTGATCGATCTGCAGCTTCATGATGCCGGTGATCTGGCCGTGGCGCTCGGGGCTGCACCACACCTGCCCCTCCGACCATAGCGACAATTCGCGCAATTCATGGACGGCCGGATGGTCGTCGCCGACGTACTGGTCGGGTAGCGGCAGCGTCGCGGGATCAAAGATGCGCGTCTCGCAGCCGAAGAAGCGGAGCAGCCGCGCTGCCTCCTCGACGCACAGACGCGAATAGGATCGCTCCCGGAGCGAGCCATAGAGCAGCAGGATGCGGGGCGGCGGATCACCAGCGCCCAGCCCAAGGGCGGGCCGATCGAGCGCATAGCGCCGATCGAGCGCGGGCAGATGGTCGGGGTCGGCAAGGTTGCGGAGCGGCATCAAGCGAGTCCAATTCGCAGCGCGAGCGCCGCCAAGGTGATGAGCAGGACCGGCACGGTGAGCGTAACCCCGACCCGGAAATAATAGCCCCATCCGATCCTGACGCCCTTCTGCCCCAGGACATGCAGCCACAGCAGCGTCGCAAGCGAGCCGATCGGCGTCAGCTTGGGGCCGAGGTCGCAGCCGATGACATTGGCGTAGATCATCGCGTCCCGGACCGCCCCGGTCGCGTGGGTGGCGTCGATCGACAGCGCCCCCACCAGCACGGTCGGCATGTTGTTCATCACCGACGACAGGACGGCCGCGATCACGCCCGTTCCCAGCGCCGCGCCCCATACCCCGCCTTGCGCGGTGCGATCGAGCAGCGCCGCCAGATAATCGGTCAGGCCGGCGTTCCGCAGGCCATAGACGACCAGGTACATGCCGAGCGAGAAGATCACGACCTGCCACGGTGCGCCGCGTAGCACCTTGCCGGTCTGTATTTCGTGGCCGCGCCCGGCGATCACCAGCAGCAGGATGGCGCCGGCAGCGGCGACGGCGCTGACCGGCACGCCCATCGGTTCGAGCAGGAAGAAGCCGGCGAGCAGCAGGGCAAGGACGATCCATCCGGCGCGGAAGGTCGCCGCATCCCGGATCGCGGCACCGGGCGCGCGCAGCGCGGCCACATCGTAATCCCGCGGTATGTCGCGGCGGAAGAAGAGCAGCAGCGCGCCCAGCGTGGCGGCGATCGACACCAGGTCGACCGGCACCATCACCGCCGCATACTCCCCGAACCCGATCCCGAAGAAGTCGGCCGACACGATGTTGACGAGGTTCGAGACGACCAGCGGCAGGCTGGCGGTATCGGCGATGAACCCCGCCGCCATGACGAACGCCAGCATCGCCTTGTCCTCGAACCCCAGTGCCCGCAGCATGGCGATGACGATCGGGGTCAGGATCAGCGCCGCGCCGTCATTGGCGAACAGTGCGGACACGCCTGCGCCGAGCAGCACGATCAGGACGAACAGCCGGTAACCATGGCCTGCGCCCCAGCGGGCGACATGCAGCGCCGCCCATTCGAAGAACCCGGCTTCATCCAGCAACAGGCTGATGACGATGATCGCGACGAACGCGGCGGTCGCATTCCAGACGATCCCCCACACCACCGGCACGTCGGACAGGGTGACGACGCCCGCGAGCAGCGCGACGATCGCCCCGCCCATCGCGCTCCACCCGATGCCGAGGCCCTTAGGCTGCCAGATGACGAGCGCGATCGTCGCGACGAAGATCAGGGCCGCAAGCAGCATCAGCCGACGCGCCGGCCCGACGCATCGACCACCTGTTCGCCGTCTTCCTTGGCGAACGCGCCGAGCTGGCCGCTCGGTAGCAGATCAAGAACGGTTTCGGAAGGGCGGCACAGCTTCACACCGAGCGGCGAGACGACCAGCGGTCGGTTGATGAGGATCGGGTGCGCCAACATCGCATCGACCAACGCGTCGTCGGACAGCGACGTGTCGTTCAGGCCCATCTCTGCATAGGGCGTACCCTTCTCGCGCAGGAGATCGCGCGGCTTCACACCGGCGCGGTCGATCAGCGCGACCAAAAGCGCGCGCGCGGGCGGCGTCTTGAGATACTCGATGACATGCGGTTCGATGCCGGCATTGCGGATCAGCCCAAGGGCATTGCGGGAAGTGCCGCACTCGGGGTTGTGATAGATCACGATATCGACGGCCACAGGGCGTCCTTTCAGCAGCAGGGGGCGAGTTCGGCGATCAGCGGCGCACACAGTTCCGCGTTACCAGCGCAGCAGTCCTTCACGAGGAACAGCATCAGCGTGCGCAGGCCGTCCAGATCGGCGCGATAGATGATTGACCGGCTATGGCGTTCGGAGCGGACCAGGCCCGCGCGGGCGAGAATGCCGAGATGTGCCGACATGGTGTTTTGCGGCACGTCGAGCTGACGGGCGATTTCGCCAGCCGCCATCCCGGCGGGTTCGTGCCGAACCAGCAGGCGGAACACGTCTAGGCGCGTTGCCTGCGCCAGCGCCCCAAGCGCAACGATAGCCGAATCATTTTCCATGCATCCAGCATAATGGATGTATTAAATCCTGCAAAAGGCTTTTGTTCGCCCGCCCGGCGCACGCTCGTAGCTACCATATGCTGTGGTAACGGCATTCTTCCGCAGCATATGGCATGGACAGGGACCATGCGAACCTCGGGGGTTCACGACTAACCGCGTGCTATTTATTAATCCAGCATCGGACGTTGCATCAGCGCCGCGATATCGAAATTGTCCAATGTTCTGAGTGCCCATTTTCGGCCTTTGAGGGGCACCACCTTCCTTATGATGCATAACGAAGCTTAGCGAGGCGTTGCCTTGTGAAAGTCCGCTAGCGTTCGTTGCCGTTTGGGTTGGGACTGGGGCGCTTTGGTTAGGCAATCAAAGCTCGACAGACTGGCTGGCGAGTCGCTTTCCGTATCCAGCAACCCATTGTCTAACGAACGCTGACATGACGCCGGACATGCTGGTATCGGCGCTGATGGGCCGCACCCTATGGCGACGCATCGCTGCTGCCACCCTAAGGCCAACTCTGGCGGGGCATCGGCGGGTGAAGTCAGCAACCCCTCGCACTTCGCCACGATAACCGGCACCAGCATCCGCCCCGCGACATTGACGGCGGTGCGCCCCAAGTCGAGAATCGGGTAGATCGCGAGCAACAGCCCCGCCCCCCCCTCCAGCGGCAGGCCGAGCGTGGTGAGCGTCAGTGTCAGCATCACGGTCGCCCCGGTCAGCCCGGCGGTCGCCGCCGATCCCAGCACCGACACCATGACGATCAGCGCATAGTCGCCCCCATGCAGCGGCAGGCCTAAGAACTGCGCGACGAACCCCAGCTGACTCGCGAGCCTTGCTCGGCGAACCCTGATCATGGGCAGATAACAGCTTTACGTCCTGCCCTGCTTGCTAAATACCCCATCCACGGAAATGCAAGGAAACAGATTGCTGCGATTACAAGGCATCGCGAAATTCGGTTACGGCTAGGAAATCGCGGAACGCAGCATGTCCGACGATTGGGAACAGAATGGCATGAGTGACGAAAACCAAATTAAACCGTTGGCAAATAACGGCTTGGAAGGCGACCAGACCAATCCCGAACAGAAAGTGATAGAAGCCAGCCCCTACAACATCGAAGATCCTCTGAATGAAGGAGAGGAAAGCTTTGATGTTATATCATTCAAAACAGTCGACGAGATTGAGAAATCGATTGTTGAATCCCCTTTTCGGGCAATTTACCAGACAAACAATTTTTTGTTACCTCAAATTCAAGACGTAGTCGACGAATCGAAAACAGTAAATTTACGACCAGAGTATCAACGTCGCTCTCGATGGACAAATAAACAAAAATCCCTGCTAATAGAATCGTTTCTCCTCAACGTACCAGTTCCACCAATATTTCTGTTTGAGGCGGATTTTGCACGATACGAAGTCATGGACGGCCAACAAAGGCTACTCGCCATCCGAGAATTCTTTGCAAATCAGGTGAAGCTGACATCACTTAGCATTCTATCTCCGTTGAACGGACGCCGTTACGCCGACCTACCGCCGCGCACAAAGCGAACCTTGGAACGCGCTTCTTTGTCAGCGATCGTGCTTCTTAAAGAATCTCGCAGCGCCTTGAGAGATGCACACTCTGAAAGAGTTCTAGAACTAAAAAGGTTTGTTTTTGAAAGGCTGAATACCGGCGGCAAGCATCTTAATCCACAGGAAATTAGAAACGCCGTATTCTCAGGAATGTTTAACGAACTAGTTATTGATCTTGCTCGGCATCCTACATTTACCGAAATTTGGGGCATTCCAGCATACCATAGTTACTCCGATGAGGAGTACGAGAGCCCAGATCGAAAGAAGAATACTCTTTATCGAACAATGGGTGATTGCCAAATTGTACTTCGATTTTTTGCTCTCCGGCAACGAGATGCCATCAAAGGTTCGATGCGATCCATCTTAGATAAATGTATGGAACGACACGTTGCAGATACAGAACAAGAAATTTCTCAATATCGATTTGCTTTTGAGAATACGCTAGGCTTATGCTCTTTGCTGTTTGATGGAAAGCCTTTTAGACTCACCTTTGACAGCCCGCCGTCCGAGAGTATGTACGACGCAGTAATGGCGGCGGTCGATGAACTGTACCCTGAGGCCGAGAGCCTCATCTATGCGAAGGCGCATGTCCAACGCCGTTATTGGCAAGCACTTTCTTCATCAGAACAGATTTCTCGGTTTAGCGGACGCGCAAACACCGCTGCCGACATACGTCAGAGAATATCTAGTATGACTGAACTCCTACGCAGTGCGATTCGTGATGCAGGATTTTAATTTCGCAAATGCCGAGTTTGATCGCCAAACAGGCATTTTAGATAACTTGGTCGCAATTATCACGACAACATCGGCCCAAGACCCTGCAAATCCGGTCAATATATCGGGTCGATTGCTACCAATAGTTATAGCTGGTGGCCAGAATACAATGGCAGCGGCCGGTATTGTACTGCTTGCAGCTCATTTTGAAGAGTATATTCGCCAACAGATTGAGGAGTATGCCAAAGGAGTGGTAATTAGTTATAACAATCTGGAAATCAATTTCCGAGAAAAACTTGTCGATTCGTATTGGAGGTCCGCGGCATCGAAACTTTCACGTATACGACCAAAAGGATCTTCGAATTGGGCAAACGTTGCCCAGCAAACTTTAAATAATCTATTAGCCTATCCAGTTAACGGAAATACATCTCAGTTCGATTACAAACTTATTAGTGAACATGAAAATAATATGCGGTATGAGACGATATTGGAATTATGCAAAAAACTGAGTATTTCTGATGTACATACTGGCATGTGTCGACATACCGATTTCGACAATTCCATTGGAAATCCACACCGAGATTTCAGAGCTAGAGAAATAACTAGAATTCTCAATGACTTTTATGAGTTACGGAACGGTATAATTCATTCTATAGCCCAGAACGTAGGAGTCGGGCAGCCCACCTTCCAGAGATGGACAGAATTTTTTCGGTTATTCGCAACTGCGTTCGCGCAGCACTTGACTAGATCTTTCGCTGCATTCGAAGCGTCAATCTAGCTGATATACAATACTACGGCAATACTGGCACCTTATATACTAAGGTGCACTATTCCGAACTAAGTAGCGCTGAAGGCTCAATCCGAAGACCTTTTGCCAACTGACCGAGAGCCCGAACCGTTGGGTTTCGCGTGCCGCGCTCCAAATCGCTTATGTAGCTGCGTTTGATACCCGTCCGCAGCGAAAGTTCCTCCTGCGATATGTCCGCCAGCTTTCGATAGCGGCGCACGTTCTCACCCAGAAGCTTCACCACGTCCATGCGCGGATGTGGCCGCCTTCGCGCGTCCATGCCTGTCCACCAGACGTGTCATTTTTACTTGCCCGGTCATCGCGAACCGGGAACGATCCAGTTCAACAACGAAGGAGAACACCATGTCACCGAAGCACACCGTTCTGGCGGGGCTGCTCGCGCTCGCCGCCTGCACCACCGCCGCCGACGTTTCCAAGCCGCTGGCGGAAGGCAAAGGCAACGACGCCAAGATCAAGGTTGCCGACACCACGACCGGCTTCAGCGTCGACGTCCGATACAGCCGCTACCAGTTCATTCCAGAAACCGAAGCCGTGCTTACGGCCTGCCGATCGATCGCCACCGCGCGAGCCTACGAAGAAGCGAGGAAACGGGGCCGCGAGATCCAACCGATTAACGAGCAGACGATCCGTGTGTCGGCTGGTCGCAACGGCATCGTCGGCCTCACCACCTGCCGCGCCTTCGCCGAAGCGCAGTGGAAGAACTGAACCAGCAATCAGGAGAAAAGCTATGATTGTCATGACACGCTACCTTCCCATCACATCGATGATTCTGTTGTCCGCCTGCGGCCTGGACGAACCAGCCGACAATCTCGCTTCGACCGAACCCGTCGAAGTCCGTACCTGCGAGAGCATCCGCGACGACGTAATTCGCATCGCCGGACAAAACGGGGTCAACATCGTCAAAATCTACGAGCCCCAAACGCTTGTCGACACCCCGGACAAGCTGGATTGCTCGGGTCGCGTACTGGTCAGCAGCGGACAGGAAGCGAAGCTCTACTACCGCAGCTTCAAGGACGCCGACGGTGATCGACTGGTTCAGTACAGCGAACAGAAGATGGACTGACCGTGAGCAACGGCGCGCTTCTGAGCTGCCCCCTTCTGAGTGGTCCATCGACT
>NZ_LQQO01000010.1 GCF_001619955.1 Sphingomonas hankookensis
ACCGGGGTCCCTTTTCCACGCCGATCCACAAGCAAGCGCGCATGGTCGTTGGAACAGGTGGCGGCCAAGACTGGCTTGTCGAGGACCACCGTCGCTAGCCTGGAGCGCGGCGGAGGATCGGTTGCCAGTCTCATGAAAGTGCTGGTGGTCCTCGCACCCAATGCTCGTCGGCAAGCGCCTGAGCGCTCGTACTGGGGGCAAGGGGACAAGGCAGATCGGGACAGTCGTTTCACACCGCCCGATTTCATGGATGATATCTACACTGCCTTCGGTGCCGTCGATCTCGACCCGTGCGCTGACGTGCGTAGCCCTGTCATCGCAAATCGCAGGATATTGGTGAGCGAGGGCGGTGACGGACTCGTAGAAGACTGGTCCGGTGGACTGGCTTACGTCAATCCGCCCTTTTCGAACATGCTGGCGTGGTTACGACGCGCCTACGAACAATGGCGTGTCGGCAATGTTCGGACCGTGGTCTGCCTTGTCCCGGTCCGAACCGACTCGGCCTTCTTTCATGATACGCTGATAGCCGAAGCTGATATCTTTCTTTTGCAAGGGCGGGTTAAGTTCCTCAGCCCGCAAGGCAAGTCACAACATACACCATTCTCGCTCATGATCGTGACATTGGGAACGACGGCCGAGCAACGGCGACGGTACGCTGAACTTGCGTCCGGCCATTGGTTGGCGCGCATTTGACGTGTCACGACTGCCAACCGAACAGTTCGCTTTCGAATGCCAAGAACGCCTCCGCGCGCGATACCGACCTTCCGGTGCAACGGCGTATGATCGATGCAATGCGTCTACCAAACCGCGGTTTGACGGTTCGCTGTCTATATCCTCAGCCCATGCAGTGGGGGCGGCGAACATGTTGGGGACGTTCTCGACAGGAGATGCCTCAGACAGTTGATTGGGCCGCCTCGTCAAGCTCGGCAGGGCGGATGAAACGCTTGGGTATTTTGAGCCGGACGAACGTTTGCATGCCATCGCGCTGCGCGGACGTAATCCTTATGTTTTGCAGCACGGGGTGATCGACGACCGTGGTAGCGCTTTGTCCGGGAAGCGCATCCGTCACGGTTTCGGGAAACGGGCGATTAATAATAAACGTGTGCCCGGCAACCAGGCCAACATCAACGATCCGCACACTGGCCATGATACGCCCCGATCGCAGATAGATCGACGTCCGGCTCCCAGCGTTCTCACCAAGAATTATTTCTTGGCCGCCCCCCTCACGCGGATCGCAGCCTCCTAACAGACTTGTTGCACACACCGCCAAATCCGCGCCAGCGAGCGCAATTGCGCGTTCCGCGAGTATATCAATCTCGAACACAGCAGCGCTCGCCGTCATCCTTGCCAACGCACGCTGACGCTTGCGCTGTTCCGATGCGTGGCAGCTGATGCTGCTCATCAACTCACGTGGTGTCCAATCGACAATCCGCTGGGTATATGGCCTCAGCGCATCGTTCAGCATCGACACATTCGCCTCAAGCTGGAGATGACGGCCAGCCAACTTGACATCTACCCGCTGGGGGGCCGTTTTGAGCGACACAAGCGTCATGCCGGCTGCCGATCGCTCGATCGCCGCATCGATCATCCGACGAGCCTGGGCAAACCGGTCTGTGTGCCGTTGCCGGGCGCGGTGAACCTCATGAACCCGTTGAAAAACGAGCTCTGGCAAGTCCGGCAGACCCGGCCCACCCATCTCGCTCGTAAGCCTGTCAGGGGCGAACAGGCAGAGGACTACGGCCCCGATACCAACTTCTATGACGACCCCTGTTTCCCTGAACTGGGCGCCGGCCGCCACGCGCCGCACGAGTTGTACGACCGGTGCCGAAGCGGCCATGGCTTCGCAGGCGGCGATGCGTTGGCGCAGGCGCATCTGAAGATCGCGGATTTCTAACGCAGTCAGTTCGCTCGATACGTCGGTCACATCTGGTCCATCTTCGGTGAGAAGGCATTGGTCGACGGCTTGGTTCATGACTTCGTCCATTCTCCGGAGGTGCGGCTTTTCCACTCTTTCTGCGGAACTTACCTACATTCGCTTAATGCGAGGGACCTTCAGGGCGTTGTTCGGCGCCAGCTGCCTGGACGATGTCTGAGGAGACAATTCGCGTCAGCTTGGATCGAACACGAGGTGGAGAGCTGCCTCAATCACGTTGAACCGAGGCTTGCGCGGTGCCCCACAGTTCATCGCAGGGCGAAAGGACGTCTAAGCCGTATGATCCAACAGCCGGCATGCTAACCGACGTGGCCGTGCCGGGCAGTAGGAGACAACAAGGCCGCGTGGACCGCGAACGAAATGCGATATGGACCACTTCAGCAACGTCTCGTCGACGCCCTGCCAACGGCTTGGAGTTGATCCGACTCAACTCATCGCAAGGCCTCTGGACCGATATACACAACCGATGCACAAGGATGCCGCGATCCTGCAAGAACCGCGGAAATCCGTGGGTTTGTGGTGACGGTATTTCGGGTTCGAATCCTGTCTCCCCGACCACGAAATCCACCACACATCTTTTGCTCGATCGGGCCGAATAGGCGCCGACCGGTTTGGCACGTCGCTTTCCGTCAGTACTTGACTCAGTCAACTATCCTGCGCCAACTAGGACTGCATGGAAGATGCAGACGTCACCGCAGTCCGGCAGTTCAACCGCTTCTATACCCAGACGATCGGCGCCCTCGACGCGCGCTTTCTGGGGACCGAAGCGAGCCTCCCCGAAGCGCGCCTGTTGTTCGAGATCGCGACACGCGAACCGGTAACCGCCAGCGTCCTGCAGGACGCGCTCGGTATGGATGCGGGCTATCTCAGCCGTCTCGTCGCCCGGTTCGAAAAGCGCGGTTGGATCGTCCGGGTCCGCCGCGACGATGACGCCCGCGCGCGCGATTTGCGGTTGACCGAGGCGGGACGCGACGCCTTCGCCACGATCGACCGGCGGCAGAGCGATGCGGTCGGCGACCTGCTGGGCATGGTCGAGGGACAGGCGCGGCGCGATCTGGTCGAGGCATTGACGCGCGCGCGGCTGCTGCTCGATCCGGCGTCGGGCGGGGCGTTCGTCGTCCGGCCGTTCCGTGCGGGTGAACCGGCGCTGATCGCCGCGCGGCAATCGGTCCTCTATCGCGACAGCCATGGCTGGGGTCGCGACGTCGAGGTGATCGAAAGCGAGGTGACCGCGGCGTTCCTGCGCAACTTCAACCCCGAGCGCGAACAATGCTGGGTCGCGGAGATCGACGGCGTGATGGCCGGCGCGGTGTTCGTGACCGACGAGGGAGACGATATCGCGCGACTGCGCCTGCTGCACGTCGAACCCTTTGCCCGCCGGCGCGGCATCGGCGATGCGCTGGTTGGGCACTGTGTCGATTTCGCCCGGACGAAGGGCTACCGCGCACTGGTGCTGTGGACGCAGACCGTGCTGGAGGCGGCACGCCGGATCTATGCGGCGCACGGGTTCGACTGTGTCGAGACGGCGATGCACGAACGGTTCGGCATGCCGCTACAGGGCGAAACCTGGCAGCGGAAGCTGGCCGCATGAACGAAGCGCTGACCATCCGCATCGCGACCGAGGCCGATCTCGAACCGCTTCGGGCGTTGATGGCGCTGGCGATCGATCGCGGACAGGCCGCGGTGCTGACCCCCGGACAGGTCGTCGCCAGCCGCGCGGTGATGGGCCTCGATACGCAGCTGATCCGCGACGGCACCTATTTCGTCGTCGAAGAGGGCGGGGTGCCGGTCGGCTGCGGCGGGTGGAGCCGGCGCGCGACGCTCTATGGCGGCGATCACAGCACCGACCTGCGCGATCCAGCGCTGCTCGATCCGGCGAAAGATGCTGCCCGCAACCGCGCAATGTATACCCACCCCGACCAGGTCCGCCGGGGGATCGGCCGGATGATCCTCGACCGCTGCGAACAGGCGGCGCGGGCGGAGGGGTTTGCCGCGGCCGAACTGATGGGAACGGCCGGCGGCGTGCCGCTCTATGCCGCCTGCGGCTACCACCCGGTCGAGCGCGCCGATGCGCAGGTCGATGGGGTGACCGTTCCGCTCACCCGCATGCGCAAGACGCTGACCGCGTCGGCATAGCGCGCGGCCGGTCAGGCGGTGACGAGGCTGGCCCGGTCGATCTCGGCGATCGAACGGGCACCGGTCAGCGCCATGGCGACGCGTATTTCACTCTCGAACAGGTTCAGCAGGCGGGTAACGCCGGCTTCTCCGGCGGCGGCAAGCGCATAGATGAAGGCGCGCCCGATCATCGTCGCATCGGCGCCGAGCGCCAGCATCCGCACCACGTCCAGCCCCGAGCGGATACCGGAATCGGCCAGAATCCCGATCTGTCCCTTCACCGCATCGGCGATGGCGGGCAGGGCGCGCGCGGTGGAAAGGACGCCGTCGAGCTGTCGTCCGCCATGGTTCGACACGACGATGCCATCCGCCCCGAAGCGTACCGCGTCGCGCGCGTCGTCGGGGTCCAATATCCCCTTGATGATCATCGGGCCCCGCCAGACATCGCGGATCCATTCGAGATCGCGCCACGATATCGCCGGATCGAAATTCGCACCCAGCCAGCCGATATAGTCGGCAAGCGCGGTCGGCGTGCCGCGATAGGTGGAGATATTGCCCAGGTCGTGCGGCCGCCCGAACAGCCCGACGTCCCATGCCCAGCGCGGATGGGTGAGCGCCTGGACCATCCGGCGCAGCGGGGCGTGGGGGCCCGACATGCCGCTATGCGCATCGCGGTAGCGCGCGCCCGGCACCGGCATGTCGACGGTAAAGACCAGCGTCGTGACGCCCGCCGCCTGCGCCCGTTCCAGCGCGTCGCGCATGAAGCCGCGATCCTTCAGCACATAGAGCTGGAACCAGATCGGCGCGCTGGACGCGGCCTGTACCTCGCGGATCGCGCAGACCGACACCGTCGACAGGGTGAAGGGCACGCCCTTCGCCGCCGCGGCGCGTGCCGCCTGCACCTCCCCCCGGCGGGCATACATGCCGGTCAGGCCGACCGGGGCCAGCACCACCGGCATCGCCATGCGCGTGCCGAACAGATCGATGTCGAGCCGCAGGTCGGCGACGTCGCGCAGCACCCGCTGGCGCAGCGCGATATCGGACAGGTCGTCCACGTTCCGCCGCAGCGTGTGTTCGGCATAGGCACCGCCGTCGATATAGTGGAACAGGAACGGTGGCAGCCGCCGGCGTGCGATGGCGCGAAAATCGGTGGGCGCGGACACGATCATGGCGGGGCCTTACAGGGGGCGTCGGACGGGAGGGGTGGCCGCCGCACGTTCGCGTGACCGGACATTCTCGTCAATCGCGCTGTCGGCAATCTGCCGGAACGCTACCGCGCCGCAGCGTGCAATATTCGCTCACCGACAGGTCGCAAAGGTGCCGCAATCGCGCCACCGTGATGCTGTCCGCGTAACGACCGTTATCGGCCACGAAAAAGGGGCGCCACCGTTGCCGGGGCGCCCCTTCTTCATTCCGGCTTCCCGCGTCGGTGAGGACGCGGGAACGGGAATTACATGCCGTTGTGCTCGGCGGCGTTCTCGATCGCGTCCGACGCGTCTTCGGCGTTTTCCGAAGCGTTCATCAGGTCGGCAGCGACGGCTTCGTTCGAGGTGTTCTCGGCCTGCGCTTCGAGGTTGTCCGCCAGCATTTCCAGGTTGTCCGACGCGGCGTCGGCAGCGTTGTCGGTCGGGGTGTTCTTGCAAGCGGCAACCGACAGGAGGCCGGCGGCGGCGGCGACGAGCATGATCTTCTTCATTCGGGTTACTCCCAGAAAATTCCATTTCGCGAATATCCCGGCGTCACCGCCGTCGCGAGATAGCCGCAATAGCGCCTTGTACGCCGCCGTCAATCTCCAATTGTGGCAAGATTGCGGCTTTGCGACCAATGGTGGACCGCGCCAGCGTTACGACGAAGTGACATTTTGGCAGGAAACAGAGCCGAAAATGGCGGAAAACGCGATGTCATGCTGCAATCGCGAAAGGGTGCCGCCGTCGATCGGCCCGGGCCGCCGGAACGACGCCGCCACCGGATCGAGTCGCTGCCGAATGGACGACGGCGACGGTCGAATCGGGCCGACCGCCCGCGCGCCCGGTCCATGGCGCCCGCGTTGCCAATTCGCCGGCCCATCGCTACATCGCGCCAGAACCTTTTATATCACCCGATATTCGAAACGGAGCCGTCGGCAATGGCCGTGCAGTACAGCTATGTGATGAAGGGTCTGACCAAGACCTTCCCCGGCGCCAACAAGCCGGTGCTCAACAATATCCACCTGCAGTTCCTGCCCGACGCGAAGATCGCGATCATCGGCCCGAACGGCGCGGGCAAGTCGACTCTGATGAAGGTCATGGCCGGCATCGACACCGAATTCACCGGCGAGGCCTGGGCCGCCGAGGGGATCAAGGTCGGCTATCTGCCGCAGGAGCCGAAGCTCGATCCGACCAAGACGGTGATGGAGAACGTCAAGGACGGCGTGCGTCCGGTCGCCGACCTCGTCGATCGCTTCAACGCCATCTCGGCCGAAATGGGCGATCCGCAGGACGATACCGATTTCGACGCGCTGATGGAGGAGATGGGCGAGCTTCAGGCGAAGATCGACGCGGTCGACGGCTGGAGCCTCGACAACCAGCTCGAAATCGCGATGGAAGCGCTGCGCTGCCCGCCGGGTGATGCTTCGGTCGAAAATCTGTCGGGCGGTGAAAAGCGCCGCGTTGCGCTGTGTAAGCTGCTGCTCGAAAAGCCGCAGATCCTGCTGCTCGACGAACCGACCAACCACCTCGACGCCGAAAGCGTCGCGTGGCTGGAAAACTACCTCAAGGAATATACCGGCAACGTCATCCTCGTGACCCACGACCGGTACTTCCTCGACAACGTCGTGAACTGGGTGCTCGAGCTGGATCGCGGCCGCTACTACACCTACGAAGCCAATTATTCGGGCTATCTGGAAAAGAAGGCCAAGCGCCTCGAACAGGAAGAGCGCGAGGAAGCCGGCCGGCAAAAGGCGATCCGCGACGAGCTGGACTGGATGCGGCAGACGCCCAAGGCGCGCCAGACCAAATCCAAGGCGCGTATCCGTGCGTTCGACGAACTGGTCGAAAAGCAGGAAAACCGCGCGGTCGGCAAGGCGCAGATTCTCATCCAGATCCCCGAACGCCTCGGCGGCAAGGTGATCGAGGCGAAGAACCTGACCAAGGCCTATGGCGACAAGCTGCTGTTCGAAGGTCTCGACTTCAACCTGCCGCCCGGCGGCATCGTCGGCGTGATCGGGCCGAACGGCGCGGGCAAGTCGACGCTGTTCAAGCTGATCACCGGCCAGGAGCAGCCCGATGGCGGCTCGATCGAGGTCGGGCAGACGGTGAAGCTCGGCTATGTCGACCAGTCGCGCGACGACCTCGACCCCAACAAGAATGTCTGGGAAGAGGTCTCGGACGGCCTCGACGTGTTCCGCTTCGGCAAGCAGGAACTGGGCACGCGCGCCTATGTCGGCGCGTTCAACTTCAAGGGGCAGGACCAGCAGAAGAAGGTCGGCCAGCTGTCGGGCGGTGAACGCAACCGCGTCCACATCGCCAAGATGCTGAAGGAGGGCGGCAACGTCCTGCTGCTCGACGAACCGACCAACGACCTCGACGTCGAGACGCTGCGCGCGCTCGAAGAGGCGCTGGAATCGTTCGCGGGCTGCGCCGTGGTCATCAGCCACGATCGCTTCTTCCTCGATCGCCTGTGCACCCACATCCTCGCGTTCGAAGGCGACAGCCATGTCGAATGGTTCGAGGGCAATTTCGAAGCCTATGAGGAAGACAAGCGCCGCCGCATGGGCGATGCGGCCGATCGTCCGACGCGGCTGGCGTACAAGAAGCTGACGCGCTGATCGTCATGCCGGTGGTCGAGGAAAATGGGGCGGGGTCGGACGATCCCGCCGATGCGATCCGCTATCGCCTCGACCAGCAGCGTATTCTGGCCGAGTTCGGCGGCATCGCGCTGCGCAGCCGCGACATCGACGAGATCGTGCGGGCGGCGGTCGAACTGGCCGCGCGCGGCATGCGGACGCGGCTCGCCAAGTTCCTGCATCACGACGACCAGGGCGGCGCGCTGATCGTCCGTGCCGGCATAGGCTGGAACGAGGGCGTGGTCGGGCAGGCGGAGATGGGCGACGATCTCGCCTCGCCCGCCGGCTTCGCCTTCCGCACCGGCGAGGCGGTGATCTCCAATCACCTGAGCGACGAAAAGCGCTTCCGCACGCCGGACTTCATGGCCGACCATGGCGTCAAGCGGGCGATCAACGTGCTGGTCGAAGCGAACGGCAAGCGCTTCGGCGTGCTGGAGGTCGACAGCCGCAAGGATGGCCGGTTCGAGGAAGACGACCTCGCCTTCATGCAGGGCTTCGCCAACCTGATCGGGGTCGCGATCGAACGGCTGGAGGCCGAAGCCTCGCTGCGCGCCGCGATCGAGCATCAGGAACTGCTGACGCGCGAGGCGTCGCACCGGGTCAAGAACAGCCTCGCCATGGTGTCGGCCATGCTCAACCTGCAGATGCGCGAGGATGACGACCCGCGGGTGCAGCGGATGCTGGGCGACGCGCAGGCGCGGATCGTCGCCATCGGCCAGGCGCATGACCAGTTGTGGCAGGGCGACCGGGTCGGCGTCGTTGCGCTGGAGCGGCTGCTATGCGGCATCGTCGACCAGTTGAAGGAACAGGCGCCCGACCACGCGATCGACTGCGACATCGCGCCATTGGTGGTCAGCGGCGACACCGCGATCCCGCTCGGGCTGTTGCTGACCGAACTGGTCACCAACGCGATCAAATATGCCTATGGCGAGGGTGGCGGGGCGGTGCGGATCGCGACGCGTTGCGACGACGGGCAATTATGGCTGGAAGTCGTCGATCGCGGGCAGGGGCTGCCGGCCGGCTTCGATCCGACCGCGGCGCGACCGACGAGTCTGGGCATGCGCATGGTCGGCAGTCTGGCACGGCAGCTGGGCGGGACGCTCAGTTTCGAGAATGCAGCGCCGGGGACGCAGGTGACGTTCGTGATGCCTTTGCCGGAGTCGGTGTAGGGCATTTGCTATCCCCTCCTCCAATCCGTTCACTTCGAGCAGGTTCGAGCGAAGTCGAGAACCGACCGTCGAGAAGACCTTTCCGCGTTCCCCACCGTTCGTCCTGAGTAGCCACTGAGCCTGTCGAAGTGGCGTATCGAAGGACCGCCACCGGTGCTTCGATACGGGTTTTCGACTTCGCTCAGCCCCTACTCAGCACGAACGGATGCGGGCGAAATCCCGCCTGTTACCCGTTCGGTTCGAGCAGCTTCGAGCTCGTCGAGAAGCGTCTGTCGAGAACGGCCCGATTGTGGCCCCGCCTTCTCGACGGACGGTTCTCGACAGGCTCGAACCTGCTCGAAGCAAACGGAGTGCGTGAGGAAAGGGCAGGCGTCCCCCTCAAACCCGCTTGACGAACACCCCCGTATCGCGCCGCTCCACCTCGAACTCCTTCACCTTCTCGATCAGGTCCGACAGCCGCTTGAACCCGTAGTTCCGCGTGTCGAAGCTCGACCGGTTGGCCGCGCGCTGGCCGACTTCGGACAGGCTGGCAAAGCCCTTCTTGTCGACCTTCGACGCGTCATAGGCATCGGACAGCAGCTTCACGAGCGCGGCATCGACCTTCTGCTGGCGCCGCGCCGGGGCAGGGGCGGGCTTGGCGGCAGGCGCCGCAGCCGGCGCGGCGACGCCGCCGATCGCCGGTGGCAGCGGCATGTTCGCCACGTCCTCGACATCCAGCGACGCGACGTCGATAAAGCGGGTGCAACTCTCGCGAAACCCTTCGGGCGTCCGGTCGGTGCCGAAACCATAGACCGGCACCCCTTCCTGCCGGATGCGCTGGGCCAGCGGCATGAAGTCGCTGTCCGACGACATGATCCCGAAACCCGTAATGCGGCCGCGCAAAAGCAGGTCCATCGCGTCGATGGTCATGCGCATGTCGGTCGCGTTCTTGCCCTTGGTGATGTCGAACTGCTGGAACGGCTCGATCCCGTGGCGCATCAGCAGCGCCTTCCAGCTTTTCAGCCCCGGCTTCTCCCAATTGCCATAGGCGCGGCGGACATTGACCGTGCCGAACTCGGCCAGCACTGTCAGCACGGAATCGAGATAGGCGGCGCCGGCATTGTCGGCATCGATCAGCAACGCGACGTTGCCGGTGGGGGCGTGATGGGTGGCCATGGCGTTCGTCTATCCTGTCCCGGCGGCGGCGGCTATGCCTCCTGCAACCGCTGTTCCTCGGCCCGGCGCAACATGGTGCGCGCCAGCTCCTCCTCGCCCAGCACGACCTGATCGACGCCGTGGCGCGTGAGATACTGCACCTCCTCTGCCGAATGCGCCCGCGACAGGATGTAGAGGCCGGCGTTCATGCCCCGGGCATGCTGGACGATCGCGCCCGCCTCGAACCCGCCGGGGATGGCGATCAGCAGCTTGGTCGCCTCCGCTACCCCCGCGTCGCGCAGCACATTGGGGTCGAGCGCATTGCCCAGCACCACGCTCCACCCATGCGCCTGCGCCGTGCGCGCGGTATCGGCCTGGTCCTCGATCACGACGAAGGCGCGGCCGGCATCGCGCAGCCCTTCGGCGATCAACCGCCCGACCCGCCCCGCGCCGATCAGCACGACATGATCCTCGCGCGCTTCCTCGCGCGCCGCCTCGCGTTCCTGCGCGGGGCTCGGCTCCTCGCCGCGTCCGGCGACCGCGCCGAACAGGAACGGGTTGACCATGATCGACAGGATCGCGCCCGCCAGGATCAGGTCGCGCCCCTCGCTCGGCAGGATGTTCAGGCTGGTGCCGATGCCGGCGAGTATGAACGAGAATTCGCCGATCTGCGCAAGGCTGGCGGCGATGGGCGCGGCGGTGCGGTTGGGGTGGCCGAACAGGCGGACGATGGCGAATGCCGCCGCCGACTTGCCGATGACGATGATGGCGATGGTCGCGATCAGGGGGCCGGGCTGTTCGACCAGCACCTGCGGATTGAACAACATGCCGACCGACACGAAGAACAGCACCGCGAACGCATCGCGCAAGGGGAGCGTTTCCTGCGCCGCACGCCGGCTGAGCGGCGTTTCGCCCAGGATCATGCCGGCGAAGAATGCGCCCAGCGCAAACGACACGTCGAACGCCAGCGCCGCCCCGAACGCCACACCCAATGCGATGGCCAGCACCGCCAGCCGGAACAGCTCACGCGATCCGGTATGCACCACCCAGTGCAGCGCCCAGGGGATTACCCGCCGCCCGACGACCAGCATCAGCGTGACGAAGCCGGTGACCTTCAGCAGCGTCATCACGATCGCGGTCACGATCGCACCGGGCGCGGCGGCCTTGGCCGGGTCGACCGCGGCGGCGACGACCGGCAGCAGGACGAGCGCCAGCACCATCGCCAGATCTTCGACGATCAGCCACCCGACCGCGATCCGCCCGCGCTCGGTCTGGACCAGCGCGCGGGCCTCCAGCGCGCGCAGCAGCACGACGGTACTCGCGACCGACAGGGCGAGGCCGAACACGATGCCGGCCATCAACGACCATCCGAGAAACTGCGACAGGCCCCAACCCATCGTCGTCGCGACGGCAATCTGCACCACCGCGCCCGGGACGGCGATGCGCCACACCGACAACAGGTCCTTCAGCGAAAAATGCAGCCCGACCCCGAACATCAGCAGGATGACGCCGATCTCCGCCAGTTCGGTGGCGATCCCCGAATGCGCGACGAAGCCGGGCGTGAACGGCCCGATCAGCACACCCGCCAGCAGATATCCGGCGATCGGCGAAACGCGCAGCTTGAGCGCGACCGCCCCCAGCGCGAACGCCGCGACCAGTGCGGTGACGATGGTTCCGATCAGCGGCGTGTAATGGGGCATTGCGTCTCCTCGGTCGGGTTCCTCCCAAGCGAACGGACGGCAGGGCGGCTGGGTTCGTCAACGTACCAAATTTACCGCCCGATGGCAGTCGGTAACGCCGCGTCGTTACTCGATATCGTCGGCATATCCTGCCAGTGCGGCGATGGCGGCCGGGTCGTCGGCATGGCGCTGGCGAAGCGAGCGCAGGGCGGCGTCGGTGCCGGTACAGGTCCGCTCCATCCCGTATTTCAGGAACACCGCACGCGCCGGGCCGGTCGCTTCCTCGCCGCGCAGATGGTCGCATTCATCGCGTTTCAGGCGAAAGGCGACGACATCGGCGGGGAGGGCGGGGACATTGCCGGTCGACGCGTCGGTTCTGTGGGTCTCGACATGGATGACGGGTGCGTCCGATGGGGCGCCTCCGCAACCCGACAGCAACAACCCGATCGTCGCCATGAGCAACCGCACATCATTCCCCCGCCAAGCGTCGAATCACGGATAGACGATCGCCATCACCTCAACTTCCTTCGCCCCCGCCGGCAGGGCGACCGTCCGCACGTCGCCGACCGCGCTGCCGCGCAAGGCCCGCGCCATGGGGGAGTTCCACCCGATCCGCCCCTTGCCGGCATCGGCCTCGTCGTCGCCGACCAGTTCGAGCGTGCGGTGGTTGTCGTCCTCGTCGGCGATGGTCACCGTCGCACCGAACCATGCCCGGCCGCGCTCGGTCTGCGTCGCCGGATCGACCACCCGCGCCGCCTTCATGCGCTTGGCGAGAAAGCCTAGCCGCCGGTCGATCTCGCGCAGCCGTTTGCGGCCATAGATATAGTCGCCATTCTCCGACCGGTCGCCATTGCCCGCGGCCCAGGCGATGACGTCGACCAGCTTCGGCCGCTCCTCGCCCAGCAACTGGTCATATTCGGCCTTCAACACGGCATAACCCGCCGGGGTGATGTAATTCGGACGCGGTTCGCTCATCCCGGTCGGTTCTTCCCCAGATACCAGCTCAGATTGTTCGGCCCCTTCGACCGTGCCTTGTCGGCATGGATCAGGTCATAGACGACCGCATTTTCCAGCACGCGCTGCACATAGCCGCGCGTTTCGGTGTACGGAATCTTCTCCACCCAATCGACGATGTCGACTCCCGGCGTGCGCGGGTCGCCATTGGCGCGCAGCCATTTGTTCACATTGCCCGGCCCGGCATTGTAGGCGGCAATGGCGAGCGGATAATAGCCGCCATAATAATCGAGCATCCGCTGAATGAAGCTCGACCCCAGCGCCATGTTATACGCCGGATCATTGAGCGAGGACGGATTGTAGGAAAGCCCCAGCTTCCCTGCCGTCTCGCGCGCGGTGCCCGGCATCAACTGCATCAGCCCGCGCGCGCCGGTGCGGCTGACGGCGGTGCGGTCGAACTGGCTTTCCTGCCGCGCGATCGCGTGGATCAACGTGAACTGATCGCGCTGCGCCCCGCTGACCTGCACCGACGGATAGCCCGCCAGCGTATAGTCGCTATGCCCGTTCAGCAGCGCGCTGCGCCCGACCATGACGCTCAGGTCCGGGCGGTCGATCGCCTGCGCCAGCTCGACCGCCAGCGCATGATCGGTGTCGCTGCGTGCGTCCTCGGCGATCTTGCGGACGAACAGCCCTTGATCGCCATATTGCCCGGTGCGGCCCAGATAGCGCGTCGCCTTGACCACATCGCTGTTCATGTACGCCGCGCGCACGGCCGCCGGGACCGCTGCGGGATCGGCGGTATTGCCCGGTGCACGCAGGGGGCGGCCGATCCGCTCGCTGGCCAGCTGTCCGTAATATAGGTCGCCCAGATCGGCGGCCTGCGCGTACCAGCGGTCGGCGGTGGCGCGGTCGCCCGCTGCCTCCGCCGCGCGCCCCGCCCAGTAATAGCCCTTGGTCCGGACGGTCGGCGTGCGCGATCCGCTGGCATAGCGGGCGAACATGCCGGTCGCATCCGCCGGCCGGTTCAGCTTCTGCAGCGCGACCGTCCCCGCCAGCCACGCGAGGCTGGTATAGTCGTCGCGCTCGCCATAGGCCGCGTCGGCGATCACCGTCCCCGCCGGGAACGCATCGTCGATCTGCGACGCGATGCGATAGGCGAGGTCGAACTGGCTGTCCGCCTGCGCCGCCTTGGCATTGGTCAGCAGGACCTCCAGCCATTCCTCGACATCCCCCGGACTGCGCGACAGACGGCGCGGCTGCGCGAGGTAGGAGCGGGCCGCCACCGACTGACCCGTAGCGCGCAGCCAGCTGGCGCGGTCGCCGATATAGCCCGGATCGGTCCGGTCGACGCCCGGCTGTTCGCCCCGGACGCTGGCATCCGCCGCATTGGTGCGGAACGCCATGCGCGCATCGAAGGTCGGCCGCATCGCCGCCGAGACATAGCCGATCTGCCGCCCGGCGGCGGTCGTCGCGCCCTGCCACAACAGCCGGTCCATCCGCGCGTCATGATCCTGCGGGGTCAGCGCCGAGGCGAACCGGCCGAGCAGCTTCGCCTCGTCATTGGTGCGCAGCGCCCCCCGGCGCCATGCCGTGCGCGCCGCTTCATGCGCCTCGGCCATCCGCCCGCTCGCCGCCAACGCCTCCGCCATGCGCAGCCGCCCGGCGGCGGTCAGCGGCGGATAGCGGTCGAAGAAGCGCAGCACCGTCGCCGGGTCCTGCGCGCCGTCCGCCAGCACCGTCTCCGCCGCCGCGCGCCGGCTGGTTTCCCCGGGAAAACCGGGATGCGCCAGCAGGAACCGGGCATAGTCGGTAAAGGGATAATTGTCGGATTGCTGCAACCGTTTCCAATCGGCCAGCACCGGCTGGATCGGGTCATAGGCCGGGGCCGATGCCACCGGCTGGACCATCGGTCGCACGGTGATCGGCGCTGGCTGCACCATCGACGGCGGCAGCGGTTGGACGGAGATCTGCGCGGCGGGATGGAACATCCCGGCGGCCATGGCGGCGCTCGCGACGCCGGTGAGCAGGAACGCGCTCTTGAACACGGTGGTCAGCATACTGGACATGATATGGAAGCCCGCCCTATCTGTCGCCACCTTTTCGGCTCGAAACCCTGTCTGCGGAGCGCGTTTTCCATGTTTTCCGGTTCGATTCCCGCGCTCGTCACCCCGTTCGCCGACGGTCGGTTCGACGAAGCATCGTTCCGCGCCCTGGTCGACTGGCAGATCGAGAGCGGGTCGAGCGCGCTGGTTCCCTGCGGCACCACCGGCGAAGCGGCGACGATGACGATCGAGGAGCATGACCATGTCGTGCGCGTCTGCGTCGATCAGGCACGTGGCCGCGTACCGGTGATCGCGGGCTGCGGGTCGAACGACACCGCCGTCGCGCTGCACCACATCCATGCCGCGAAGGCCGCGGGCGCCACCGCCGCGCTGCTCGTCCCGCCCTATTACAACCGCCCGAATCAGGAAGGGGTGTTCCGCCATTTCGAGGTGCTGGCGTCGCAGGGCGGCCTGCCGATCGTGCTCTACAACGTGCCCGGCCGCACCATCACCGACATCGCGGTCGAGACGGTCGAGCGGATCGTGAAGGCGTTCCCCGACGTAGTGGTCGGCATCAAGGACGCGACCGGACAGATGGCGCGCGTCGCCGAACACCGTGCGCGCTGCGGCACCGGTTTCGCCCAGCTGTCGGGCAATGACGACATGACGCTCGCCTTCATGGCGATGGGCGGGGTCGGCGCGATCTCGGTCACCGCCAATGTCGCGCCCGCCATGTGCGCCGAGTTTCAGGACGCCTGCGCCGCCGGCGACTTTGCCCGGGCGCTGACCATTCAGGACCGGCTGTTCCCGCTGCACGCCGCATTGTTCAGCGATGCGTCGCCCGGTCCGGTCAAATATGCGATGGGCCGCGTCCGCCCGGGCTTTCCGACCGACCTGCGCCTGCCGATGACGCCCGCGTCCGAAGCCTCGCGCGCGGCGGTCGATGCCGCGCTCGCCCATGCCGGGCTGGTGCGCTGAGGATGGGAAGGTCGAAGCGGGGGGATGCATCCATTGCCGTAGCGGGGGCTGCGGCGTAACACGCAGGGCCTATGCCAAACGGACCTCTCTCAACCCAGACGGTGACCGGTGCGGAAATCGCCGCCCGCGACTGGTCGACGACCCCGCTGGGCCCGATCGAGGGGTGGCCGGTGTCGCTGCGCTCGCTGCTGGCGATGATGCTGTCCTGCCCGACGCCGATGTTCCTCGCCTGGGGGCCGGAGCTGCGCTGCTTCTACAACGATGCCTATCGCCCGATCCTGGGGCTACGGCTCGACGGCGCGCTGGGCGAACGCTTCGATATCGTCTGGGCCAGCATCTGGGACGAACTGGTCCCGCTGGTCGACCAGACTCTTGCCGGCGGCAGCATCGTCGCCACCGACATGAAGCTCGACCTCGCCCGCACCGGCGAGCCGGAGGAGAGCTGGTGGACCTTCACCTATTCCCCGGCCTTTGACGATGCAGGGCAGGTCGCCGGCCTGTTCTGTGTGACGGGGGAGACGACGTCGCGCATCGTGGCCGAGCGGGAACGGGCGGCCGCCGACGAACGGCGGCAACTGGCCCTGTCCGCCGGGCGCAATATCGGTGCGTGGGACTGGGACGTGCAGGCCGACATGATCCGCGCCGACAGCCGGTTCGCGCTGCTCTACGGCGTCGATCCGAAGATGGCGGAGCAGGGCGCGCCGATCGCCCGCTTCTTCGAAGGAATCCATCCCGACGACCTGCCGATGGCCCAGCGCGCGATCGAACGCGCGATGGACCCGACCGGCGACGGCACCTTCATTTCGGAATATCGCGTCGTCGACCAGGGCGGCAATTGCCGCTGGGTGTCGGCGCAGGGCCGCTGCACCTTCGACGATAGCGGGCGCCCGCTGCGCTTTCCCGGCGTCAGCTACGACATCGACGACCGGAAACAGGCCGAACTGGCGGCGCTGGCGGCCAAGGCGGAGCGCGAATTCGTCCTGTCGCTCAGCGCCCGGCAACGCGCCGCGACCGATCCGGACGCGATCATGCGCTTCACCGCCCGCGCGCTTGGCGAATGGCTCCGCGTCGACCGGGTCGCTTTCGCCCGCGTCGCGGCCAACCGCGTGCGCTATATGGGCGGGTGGAACGACGGGGTCCTGCCGCCGCTGACCGGCGAACATTCGCTCGACCGCTTCGGGCAGGGCAATACCGCGCTGCTGCGCGCCGGGCGGACGATCGTATCGGACGAATTCGCGATCGACCCCGATTTCGTCGGTAGCGAGGCATCATCCTATTCAGCCGTCTCTGGCTTCTGCGTGCCGCTGCGGCAGGACGGGCGGCTGGAAGGGCTGCTGATCGTCGGTCATGGCGCACCGCGTCACTGGCTGCCGGGCGAAATCGCGCTGTTGCAGGAAGTGGCGGAGATCAGCTGGGTCACCGTCCAGCGCGCCGACGCGCTGCTTCGGTTGCAGGCGAAGGTCGGGCGGCAGGATGCACAGCTCGAACGCGTCGCCACCGAACTGCACAATGCCGCCAGCGCCCGCGCCGCCGCCGAGACGCAGGTGCGCCAGTTGCAGAAGATGGAGGCGGTCGGCCAGCTGACCGGCGGCATCGCGCACGATTTCAACAACATGCTCGCGGTCGTGATCGGCGGGCTGGACATGATCGAGCGCCGCATCGCCAGCGGGCGCGGCGATGTCGAGCGTTATGTCGAGGCGGCGAAGGACGGCGCTACCCGCGCCGCCGCGCTCACCCAGCGCCTGCTCGCCTTCTCCCGCCAGTCGCCGCTGGCGCCCGAACCGGTCGAGGGCAACCGCCTGATCGCCGACCTGACCGAGCTGCTGACCCGGACGCTCGGCGAACGGATCGCGGTGGAGACGGTGCTCAGCGCCGGGCTGTGGCGGGCGGAGGCCGATCGCGGCCAGCTCGAAAATGCCATCGTCAACCTCGCGGTGAATGCCCGTGATGCGATGCCCGATGGCGGCAAGCTGACGATCGAGACCGCCAATGCCCATGTCGGCGACGATTATGCGCGCGAGGCCGACATGGCCGCCGGGCAATATGTCATGATCGCCGTCACCGATACCGGCACCGGCATGGCGCCCGACGTGCTGGCCAAGGCGTTCGAGCCGTTCTTCACCACCAAGCCGGTCGGGCGCGGCACGGGCCTTGGCCTCAGTCAGGTGTTCGGCTTCGTCCGCCAGTCCCGCGGCCATGTCCGCATCTATTCCGAACCCGATGTCGGCACGACCGTCCGCCTGTACCTGCCGCGCTTTTATGGCGAGACGCCGACACCCACGCCGCGCGCCGCGCTCCAGCCGATCCGCCGCGGCAGCCCGGACGAAACGGTGCTGGTGGTCGAGGACGAATCGCGCGTCCGCAGCTTCTCGGTCGAGGTGCTGCGCGACCTGGGCTATGGCGTCCTCCATGCCTCCAACGGACCGGAGGCGCTCGAACTGCTGGCACAGGGGGTGCGCGTCAGGCTGCTGTTCACCGACGTCGTGATGCCGGGCATGACCGGCCGCGAACTGGCCGACCGGGCGCTGGCGATGCGGCCCGACCTGCGCGTGCTCTATACCACCGGCTATACCCGCAACGCGGTCGTCCATAACGGCGTGCTCGACCCCGGCACGCGGCTGCTCCCCAAGCCGTTCGGCGTGGACGAACTGGCAAGAAAGGTACGCGAAGCCCTCGACGCGTAATCAAGATCCTCCCCGCTATGCGGGGAGGGGAACCAGCCGCAGGCTGGTGGAGGGGGGCCGCCGCACACACAACGGCAGCGTTCGCGGCCAACCCCCTCCACCCCCGCTTCGCCGCGGTCCCTCCCCGCGAGCGACGAGGAGCACGACGGACGCTTCCCTCCACGCCCCCGACACCCTATGTCCCGCCCATGAGCCGTCCGCGTCCCCAGTTGTTCGACAAGAAGAAGACCGTCGCCGAAAACCGCCGCGCGCGGTTCGATTACGAAATCGACACGGTCTACGAAGCCGGCATCGCGCTGACCGGGACCGAGGTGAAGTCGCTGCGCTTCGGCGAAGGGTCGATCACCGAAAGCTATGCCGATGTCCGCGACGGACAGGTGTGGCTGATCAATTCGAACATTCCCGAATTCAGCCACGGCAACCGCTTCAACCACGAACCGCGCCGCCCGCGTAAACTGCTGCTTCACGAACGCGAGATAAACAAGATGCACGGGGCGGTGGCGCGCGACGGCATGACGCTGATCGCGCTATCGGTGTATTTCAACGGAAAAGGGCGGGCGAAGGTCGAACTGGCACTGGCCAAGGGTCGCAAGAACCACGACAAGCGCGAACATATCAAGGAGCGGGACTGGAAGCGTGAACAGGGAAGGTTGCTCCGCGACCGTGGCTGATGCAGGCGGCGACGACGACCGGCGGCTGGGCAGCCGTGCGCTGCGCTGGGTCCGTGCGAACCTGCCGACCCGCGAATCGATCGAATCGATCCGCTTCCTGCGCCCCGTCGCGCACCGCGTCCTCGCCCCCGAACTCTGGCGCTTCACCCGCCGTTCGGTTCCCCGTGGCGTGGCACTCGGCATGTTCACCGGCATCCTGATCCCGCTGGGACAGATTCCCGCATCCGCCGTCCTTGCGCTTCCGCTGCGCGCAAACGTTCCGGCGGCGGCGCTGACCACCTTCTTCACCAACCCCATCACCACGCCGCTGCTGTTCATCCTCTACTACAAGGTGGGCGCCTGGCTGCTCCACATCGACCGCGTGGTGCCGGGCGACCCGATCGGCGACGCGGTCGCCGCACCGCCCGGCTGGCTCGAATGGCTGGTGGCAGAGGTCGGTCCGGCGACCGCGCTCGGCATGGTCGTATGCTCGGTCATCGGCGCGGTGCTGGGGTACGCGATCGCCGCGCTCGGCTGGCGGTGGTGGATCGCGGCGAAGTGGAAGCGGCGCGGGCATGGGCGATCCGCCATCTAACCCTCCGTTCGGTTCGAGCAGCTTCGAGCTTGTCGAGAAGCGTCCGTCGAGAACTGCTTGTTTGCGGCAACCCCTTCTCGACTTCGGTTCTCGACAGGCTCGAACCTGCGCTCGAAGCAAACGGATTGGGAAGGAGCAAGGGATCGCACCCAACCCAAGCTAGATATTGACGATCGATAAGCCCGGGTGCAGCATAACGTATCACCCGATACGAAGAGGCTTATTCGATGCGGCGTAGTTTCGTCCTCACCACCCTGCTTGCGGCGTCGGCCCTGTCGGCCTGCGCGACCACGCCGCCACCGCAAACCGGCAATGCCGATCCGATCGCGGTAACCGAAACCGCCGCCCCCGCGCCCAAGCCCGAGATCGGCGATTTCGGCTTCGACGTCGCCGGCATGGACCGCAGCGTGAAGCCCGGCGACAATTTCTACAAATATGCCAACGGCACCTGGGAAAAGATCACGCCGATCCCGGCCGACAAGTCGAACTACGGCATGTTCACCGCATTGGACGACCTGTCGAAGTCGCGCACCCGCGAACTGCTCGACGCGGCGAAGGGTGATCCCAATTCGAAGATCGGCGTCGCCTATGCCACCTATCTCGACCAGGCCGCGATCGAGGCGAAGGGGCTGGCCCCGATCCAGCCGTGGCTGACCGAGATCAAGGGGCTTTCGTCGAAGGCCGGCTATGCCGCGCTGGCGGCCAAGGCGTCGCAGGCCGGCGTCGGTGCGCCCTTCAGCGCCTATGTCGGCCCGGACGACAAGACCCCGACCGTCTATGCGCTGCAGACGTCGCAGGGCGGGCTCGGCATGCCCGACCGCGATTATTACCTGTCGACCGATGCGAAGCTGGTCGAACAGCGCAAGGCGTATCAGGCGCATCTCGCCAAGATGCTGACGCTGGCCGGCGAACCCAATGCCGCCGCCCGCGCTGCCGCGATCGTCGCGTTCGAGACGCAGATCGCCCGCGCGCACTGGACGCGGATCGAAAGCCGCGACGCGAACAAGACCTATAACAAGATGACCGTCGCCGACCTGCAGCGTCGCGCGCCGGGCTTCGACTTCGCGACCTATTTCCGCACGCTCGGTGCGAACACCCCCGACGTGATCGTCGCCCAGCCGACCGCCTTCACCGGCATGGCGAAGGTGATCGGCGCGGCGCCGCTCGCCGTGCTCAAGGACCAGCTGCTCGTCCGCTCGCTCGACGGGTTCGCCGGCGTCCTGCCGCAGGCGTTCGACCAGGAAAGCTTCACCTTCTACGGCACCGTCCTGTCGGGCACGCCGCAGCAGGAGGAGCGCTGGAAGCGCGCGGTCGACTTCACTTCGGAAGCGGTCGCCGACGATGTCAGCAAGGCCTATGTCGCCAAATTCTTCCCGCCCGCGACCAAGGCGGCGGCCGACGAACTGGTCCGCAACGTGACGGAGGCCATGGGGCGCCGGATCGACAATCTCGACTGGATGGCGCCGGAGACCAAGGCGAAGGCGCGGGCGAAGCTCGCCGCCTTCACGCCCAAGATCGGCTATCCCGACCGGTGGCGCGACATGAGCGACCTGACGATCACGCCGGGAGACGCCTTCGGCAACATGTTGCGCGCGAACCAGTGGCAGCAGCGCTACAACGTGCAGCATCTGGGCAAGCCGATCCAGAAGTGGGAATGGTTCATGACCCCCATGACCGTGAACGCGTACGCGAACCCGGTGATGAACGAGATCGTATTCCCCGCCGCGATCCTGCAGCCGCCCTTCTTCGATCCGAACGCCGATCCGGCGGTCAATTACGGCGCGATCGGCGCGGTGATCGGCCACGAGATCAGCCACCATTTCGACGATCAGGGCCGCAAATACGACGTCAATGGCAGCCTCACCGACTGGTGGACGCCGCAGGACGTGAAGCGCTTCGAGGAACGCACGGCGGCACTGGTCAAGCAGTATGACGCCTATGAACCGCTGCCCGGCCTGCATGTGAAGGGCGAACTGACGCTCGGCGAAAACATCGCCGACCTCGCCGGCCTGACCGCCGCGTGGGACGCCTATACCCATGCCTATCCGAACGATCAGAAGGTGATCGACGGCTTCGGCCCCGAACAGCGTTTCTACCTCGGCTGGGCGCAGGTGTGGCGGCGCAGCTACCGCGAGGCGAATCTGCGCCAGCGGCTGCTGACCGACCCGCACAGCCCCTCCGAACAGCGCGCCTGGGTCGTGCGCAACCTCGACCCCTGGTATCAGGGCTACAAGCCGGCGGCGGGCGAATATCTCTTCCTCGCCCCCGAACAGCGCGTCCGCATCTGGTAAGCGGACTGGCACGTTCCATGACCGTACCCCGGCGAAGGCCGGGGGCCAGTTACGGAACATGCGTTTGTTCCTCACGACCGTAACCCAACTGAACCCCGGCCTCCGCCGGAGTACGGGAATGGGGCGGGGCGATACCTCACCTCCCTCCGTCACCCCGGGCTTGACCCGGGGTCCCGCTTCTTATTCTCGACCGTCGAAAGAAAGCGGGACCCCGGATCAAGTCCGGGGTGACGAGATAGTGCGGCGATCCTGTCTTCCTCAAACCTCGTTCCGCCTGCCCGGGGGTACGGATAGCGAAGCGCACGCCCACACGACCCACCAAACCCTACCCGATCGCGCCCCTACGTCCGATCACCCGAACCGCCGCTTGACGCCGCCCCCCCAAGCGCCGCAACAGCTTCGACATGCTGTCGAAATCCCCGTCCGCCTCTTCGCCGGTCCTGCCGCTCGCCATCGCGCTGGTCGCCGGGGCCATCGCGGCCGGGATCATCCTGTGGACGATCGGCAGCCTGCCCGTGGCGATCGGCTTCGTCGCGGCGGCGGTCGTGTTGGCCGGCGTTGCGCTGGGCGTCCGCCACTGGACCGGATCGGCTGAAGCCACGGAGCCGGTGGTCGACTGGTCGCTGGCGCAGACGCTCGCCTCGGTCAGCCCGCACGCGCTCGCCGTCACCGACCGCGCCGGCCGCCTCGTCTGCGCCAACGACCGCTATGCCGCGCTGTTCGGCGGCTATCCGACTCCGCCCGGCGTGCTGGGCGATGGCGTCGATGCCAGCGCGCTGGCCGGCGCCGCCCGGTCGGCGTGGCGCGACGGCGATGCCAGGGTCACCGTGCGACAGGGCGACGCCCCGCTGGTCGCGACGCTCGCCCGCGCCGGGGAAGCGATGCTCGTCTGGCGTTTCGAAGGCGGACAGGCGATCGCCGAGGCGGTGACGATGCGCGCGATGATCGCGGGCGATGTCGGCGAACGGCTGGGCGGGGCGGGGGTGATGGTCGCGCTCCTGAGCGCCGATGGCCGTATCCGCGCCGCCAACCGCGTCTTCCGCGCCCGCGCCGTCGGCAACGAGGACGCCACGATCGAGGGCCGCGATTTCGCCCGTTTCCTCGTCACCGACAGCCGCGGCCGCGTCCGTTTCGAACGCGAAGGGCTGGGCGGCGACCCGCTTCGCATCGTGCAGGTGCCGTTCGTCGACGATCCCGACGGCCCGATGCTGGTCGCGATGCTGGACGAGGAAGAGGCGCCCGTCGGGCTGATGCCGATCGCCGCGCCGGGATCGGCGGCGCAGGTCCGCGCGCTCGTCTCGCTGCTGCCGGTCGGCATGGCGCTAGTCGATCGCGACGGCCGCTTCCTGCACATGAACGACGCCTTCGTCCGCGCGACCGGCGTCAATCCGGTCGCGCCGCCGCTCTATCCCGGCGACCTGGTGGTGCGCGAGGACAAGGCCGCGCTCGCCGATGCCGTCCGCCGCTTCGCCGGCGGGGCGCAGCACAGTGCCGACATGGCGGTCCGCCTCAACGACCGGTCGGAGGAGCCGATCGCGCTGTCGATCGCCGGTGCGCGCGGGCTGGGCGAAGCCGCCGTCGTCCTCTCGCTGCGCGATACCGGCGAGGAGGGCAAACTCAAGCGGCAGGTGGCGCAGGCGACCAAGATGCAGGCGGTCGGCCAGCTCGCCGGCGGCGTCGCGCATGATTTCAACAACATCCTGACCGCGATCATCGGCCATTGCGACCTGATGCTTATGCGCCATTCGCCCGGCGACAGCGACTATGACGACATCCAGCAGATCCGCGCCAATTCGAACCGCGCCGCCAGCCTGACCCGCCAGCTGCTCGCCTTCTCGCGCCAGCAGACGCTGCGCCCGCAGGTGCTGCAGCTGCCCGACGTGATTTCGGAGGTGTCGAACCTCCTGAAGCGCCTGCTCGGCGAGACCGTCCAGCTGGTCGTCAACCATGGTCGCGGGCTGGGCTCGGTCCGCGCCGATCCGGGCCAGCTCGAACAGGTCGTCGTCAACCTCGCGGTCAATGCCCGCGACGCGATGCTCTCGCAGGGCGGCAACCGCAACGTGCTGACCATCGAGACGCTGGCGACCAGCGCGCAGGAAGTCCGCGCGATGGACGACGACGTGCTGCCGGTCGGCGATTATGTGACGCTGAAGGTATCCGACACCGGCACCGGTATCCCCGCCGACGTGCTGCCCAAGATCTTCGAACCCTTCTTCACGACCAAGGAAGTGGGGAAGGGCACCGGCCTCGGCCTGTCGACCGTCTATGGCATCATCAAGCAGTCGGGCGGCTATATCTTTGCCGAATCGCGTCCGGGACAGGGGTCGACCTTCACCATCCACCTGCCGGTCCACGCCGCCGCCGCCGAACCGCCGCGCCTTGGCACCAATCCCAAGCTCAAGAGCGAGCCGACCGAGCCGGCCTGGGGATCGGGCACGATCCTGCTGGTCGAGGACGAGGACATGGTCCGCGCCATCGCCGAACGCGCGCTGGCGCGGCAGGGCTATACCGTCATGACCGCCGAACATGGCGAGGCCGCGCTCGAACTACTCGCCGACCGGCCGCATATCGACCTGCTGATCTCCGACGTCGTCATGCCGACGATGGACGGCCCGACGATGGTCCGCCATGTCCGCAAGGTCTATCCGACGCTGCCGATCCTGTTCATGTCGGGCTATGCCGAGGAACAGTTGCGACGGTCGATTGATCTGGATCAGGTTTCTTTCCTCCCGAAACCCTTTTCGGTACAGCAACTGGCGACGGCGGCGCGCGATGCGTTGGCAAAGTCCTGACCGGCGCGACGAAATCGGTTGCGGCGTTCCCGCTTTGACCGCTAAGGGTCGGCGCGTATGACGTCGCCTGCGCGTATCCTCCTGGTTGAGGACGAACCCCTGATCGCCATGATGCTCGAGGATTTCCTCGACATGCTCGGCCGCACCGTCGCCGGGACCGCCGACAGCGTGGCGTCCGCCGTGTCGGCGATCGACCAGGGTGGCATCGACGGCGCGATCCTCGACGTGCATCTGCGCGGCGGGGAAAAGAGCTGGCCGGTGGCGGACAAGCTGGCGGCGGCGGGCATCCCGTTCGTGCTGGCGACCGGCGGGTCGGGCGACACGATCGAACCGGCGCACCGCGACCGCCCGGTCCTGTCGAAGCCGTTCACGATGGACGCGGTCGAGCAGGCGCTGAACGACCTGGGGTGATCTGGGGCGTCGAGTTGGCGACGACCCATTGACACATCCTGGTGGGACAGCGAGCATGATACCATGCTGTCCTCGATCCTGCTGGTGGCCGCACAGACGACCGTCCCGCCTACAGTCGTTCCGACCGAAGAGATCGTCGTCGTCGGTCACCGCGCGACGGATGCACTGGCAGCCTGCCTGTCGCGCCAATGCCCGCCGGCCGAGGATGTAGAGGCTTCACTGCAAGCGTCGGTTGAGATGTTCTCCGGCGGACAATATGCCAAGGCCCGGCATACGCTGCTGCGGTCCATCGCGCGTAACCGCCGTCATGCCGCTCAACTGCCCGGACCGGTTTCCAGTCTGTATGCAACGCTCGCTACTGTCGCGGAACATGAGGGGTATCAGCGGGAATGGGTTTCCGCGTCGCGCAGCAACGTACAGGTTCTTCGCAAATATATGGGCGAGGACAACCCTTCGACATTGGTCGAGGAGATGGGCTTCGCCCGTGATCTGGTGGAAAACGGAAATGTCTCCACCGCATCCGGTATCCTGACCAAGGTTCAGCGCCTGGCGCTGAATACCGGAAAGAAGGATCTCGCAGCAGGAGCCACGTTCCGCCGGGCGTGGCTGGAAATGGGGTCGGGCAACGAGAAGCGCGCGATTCAACTGATGGACGAAGCCGTTGCGATCGCCGGCCCGGCCAACCGCGCCATGGCCGATCTGCGCGCGATATTCGTGGCGCGCATCGCCCTGCGCAAGGGGGATGCCGGTGCGATCGATGCGCTCGCCGCACGGCTCCGCCAGTCGGCTGTCGCCCGTCCGATGCTATTGTCTTCGCGACCGGTGGAGGACGTCAACGCCCCCGATGGTATGATTTCCAACGGGGCGGCGAATGGCGATATCGCATTGGCGGATGTGGGATACTGGATTCGGCCGGACGGACGAACCGCGGATGCGGAGATATTGACCCCGTCCGGACTGGGTCGATGGGAACGTGCCGTGCTGCAACAGGTCCGCGAACGGCGGTATATTCCGTTGGATGTACCCTCGGGGCATCCCGGCATTTACCGGATTGACCGTTTCACGATCCGATCGACCTTCAACTTCGTAACCGGTACGCGCATCGCGCAACGGTCGGGGCCGGCAACCACGCACATCGTCGACCTGACGGAGACCGAAGCGATGAGCGCCGCGCAGAAGCGCCGGGTCGCGGAGGCAGCCACGGCACCGGCAGCAGACCAGATCGCCCCGGTCGGCTCGCCGATGCAATAGGCGCCACGGCACGGGGGAAGAAGAGCCACTCAATGCTCCACCATCCCGCCCTCTGGCAGCCGCTCGCGCACTTCTGCCGCGATCGGCTGCACCAGGTTGCATTGTCGCGCCGACACGATCTTCGCGCCCCGCCGTACGACCAAGCCCGAGTCCGCCTTCGGATGGTTCAGCCCGTCCGCCCCGAACCCGGTCCGCACGATCCGATCGAACAGCGTGTAGGAATGACCCTTGTTGCGCGCGGTAACCTGCAACTCGCCCCCGCCCGAATAGCCGGTGCTCGCCCAGTACAGGTCGGACGCGACCAGTTCGATCCGCCCGGGTTGGCCATAGCGATAGACCGATGTCTTGCCCTGCGAACAAATCGACACGCGCTTGCGGCCGATCGTGCAGACGGCCAGCGGCGTTTCCGCTGGCGTGCAAAGCGAAGCGTCGCTGTCGTCAAGCGGTGTTCACGATGCCGGTAATGGCCCGGTCGCCGCAGTGGACAGCAGTCCGCCGATCCCAGTCGCCAGCGCCAGCCATGTCCGTGTCGTCATGTCGCTCTCCCTCCTTGGTGGCCCATCGTCTTTCTTGATGGCGGCACGGTCTACCAGCACCACGATCGCGTTTATCGCCGAAGCGAACAACTCTTGCGGAATGGGAACAAAACGAATACATGCAAATCCAACAAAGGCGCGTTGAACCCTCGACGCGGTTGCTCTACTCGAAAGGCTGGACATGGCGGCAAATCTGAAGGCGGTCGATAGCAAGATGGCGGCAGCGAACGACAAGGCGGCGGGCGAACGGCAAAAGGCGCTCGACGCCGCGCTGGCGCAGATCGACCGGGCATTCGGCAAGGGTTCGGCGATGAAGCTGGGCCAGAAGGAAGCGATGCAGGTCGAGGCGATCTCGACCGGGTCGCTCGGCCTCGACATCGCACTCGGCGTCGGCGGCCTTCCGCGCGGGCGCGTGATCGAAGTGTACGGGCCGGAAAGCTCGGGCAAGACGACGCTCGCGCTGCATGTGATCGCCGAGGCGCAGAAGAATGGCGGCACCGCCGCGTTCGTCGACGCCGAACACGCGCTCGACCCGGTCTATGCGAAGAAGCTGGGCGTCAACATCGACGAACTGATCGTGTCGCAGCCCGATACCGGCGAACAGGCGCTCGAAATCACCGATACGCTGGTCCGTTCGAACGCGATCGACGTGCTGGTGGTTGATTCGGTCGCAGCGCTCGTGCCGCGCGCGGAAATCGAGGGCGAGATGGGCGACAGCCATGTCGGCCTGCAGGCGCGCCTGATGTCGCAGAGCTTGCGCAAGCTGACCGGATCGATCAGCCGTTCGCGCTGCATGGTGATCTTCATCAACCAGCTGCGCATGAAGATCGGCGTGATGTACGGCAACCCGGAAACCACGACCGGCGGCAACGCGCTGAAATTCTACGCCTCGGTCCGGCTCGACATCCGTCGCACCGGCCAGATCAAGGACCGTGACGAGATCATCGGCAACGCGACCCGCGTGAAGGTGGTGAAGAACAAGGTCGCGCCTCCGTTCAAGCAGGTCGAATTCGACATCATGTACGGGCAGGGTATCTCGAAGATCGGCGAGATCCTCGACCTGGGCGTGAAGGCCGGCCTCGTCGAGAAATCGGGCGCGTGGTTCAGCTATGACAGCGTGCGGATCGGGCAGGGGCGTGAGAACGCCAAGACCTTCCTGACCGAACATCCGGAACTGCGCGACAAGCTGGAGGCCTCGATCCGGCAGCGGACCGAAAAGGTGGCCGAGGAAATGATGACCGGTCCCGATGCCGAGGATGGCGACGACGACATGTGAACCAACATCGGGCGGCCAAGGTGCCGCCCGATGGCTGTTTGTGGCAGGCTAAGTAGTTGTAAAATAGCTTTATTTGCGCAGGGGCGGGGACGCCGCAAACATACGAAATCCGTAACCTTCGCCAACTTCCGCGCCGCCGTTCGTCCGATCCGCTGCAACCGATCGCGGCCTGTCGCATTGCCTGCCTCATGTTCCGCAACGCCTTGGGAATTCAGCGATGATCGTCGTCCACCACCTCGAAAATTCCCGGTCGCAGCGGGTGCTCTGGCTGCTGGAGGAACTGGGCCTTCCCTATGCGGTGAAGCGCTATGAGCGGAACAAGGCGACGATGCTCGCACCGCCGGAACTGCGCCGCGTCCATCCGCTGGGCAAGTCGCCGGTGATCGAAGACAGCGACGCCGGCAGCGCCGGGGGATCGCTGGTCGTCGCCGAAACCGGGGCGATCGTCGAATATCTGGTCGAAAAGGCCGATGGCCGGCTGGGCATGCCCGTGCATCGCCGCAACGCGCTGCACTACCGCCATTTCCTGCACTATGCCGAAGGCTCGCTGATGCCGCCGCTGCTGGTCAAGCTGGTGCTCGGCCGCGTGCCGTTGCTGGGCAAGGCCGCGCAGAAGAAGGTGCAGCCGATGATCGACGTCCATCTCGACTATGTCGAACAGCACCTCGCCAGCCATGACTGGTTCGCCGGCGACGCGATGACCGCCGCCGACGTGATGATGAGCTTCCCGCTGGAGGCCGCCCGCAATCGCGCCGGGCTCGACGGTTCGCGCCCGCACATCATCGCCTGGCTCGACCGCATCCATGCTCGCCCGGCCTATCGCGCCGCGCTCGCCGCCGGCGGGGCCTATGCCTATGCCTGATCGGCTCGGCGGACATGATCCGCGATCAGCGCCGCCAGCCGGTCCGGCTGTTCGTAGGGGATGAGGTGCGCGGCGTCCGCCACCACCTCGACCCGGCCATCGGGATAATGCGGCAGGTTCAGCCGCCGCTGCGCCGCCTCGCCCAGATCGCCGTCCTCCGCCCCCGCGACGATCAGCGCCGGCACCCCGATGCGACCGACCCGTTCGCGCCAGTCCTCGCGGCTGCCATGCTCCAGCCACCCGGTCCATGCCGCCGCCCGGGCATGCCGCACGTCCGCAACCGCCTGTTCCCGCAGCACCGGCGGTAGCGGCGCGGCGCAGTTGGCATCGACGAACGCCGCCGCATCCTCCTGCGATATGCTGCCGTCCGCGAACCACTCGATCATCCGCGCCCGCCGCGCCTCGTCGATCGGTTCGGGCGCCGGCGGCGAAGCGGCGACCAGCACGACCCCGGCCACCGCCGGCCCCTCCTGCGCCGCGACGATCGTCGCGATCTTGCCGCCCATGCTGTGCCCCACCAGCACACACCGTCCGGCATCGGCCACCACCGGCCGCACCGCCGCGACCATGCCCGCCACGTCCCCGCCGCCGCGATCCGCCGCCGATCCGAAACCCGGCAGGTCGAGCGCGATCGATGGAACATCCCCCAGCCGCTCCCGCACCAATCGCCACGATCGCGCGCGCATGCCCAGCGCATGCAGGAAGATCAGGGTGGGGCGGGACATGGCAACTCGCGGCAGAGGGATCGGACCCGACCTCAAACCGCTATCGCGCCGGCGGTTCCGTCACGGGCGCCCCGCAACCGCGACCGGCTACGCCTGCAGGCAGGCCGCCAGCGTTTCGATCGCAAGGGGCGTCGTCGTCGTGACGTTGAAGCGCATATAGGCATTGTCGCTCTTCCCCAGCGAGAAATGCGATCCCGGCGCGGTCAGGAAACCGTGCTTCAGCATCGTCCGCGCGACCTCGATCCCGCTTCGCTCCGGCCCCAGCTCGGCCCACAGGAACATTCCCCCGCCCGCCGGCGCGACAGTGCAGGATGCCGCCGCCAACGCGTGCCGGAGGGTGGTGGCGCGCTGGGCGAGCGCGGTGCGGATGCGCTCGCAGCGCCGGCGATACAGGCCGTCGCTCAGGAACCGGTACAGGACGCGCTCCTGGGTCAGCATGTTGCCAAGCCCCTGGACCGGTCGGAACAGTCGCAACAGCTTCATCCGCGCCTCGTTCGCGACGATGAAGCCGGCGCCGACCTCGGGCGCCAGCACGTGCGACGACCCACCGACATGGATCACATGGTCCAACTGGTCGAGGACCGCCAACGGCACCACCGGCCGCCCGCCCGATGAGGGCGACAGGTCGGCATAGCTCGCATCGTCGACCAGCATCATGTCGAACTCGGCGGCGATCTCGATCAGCTTGCGCGCCTTGTGCAGCGAGATCGAACTGCTCGTCGGATTGTGCAGCACCGACGTCAGCAGGAACATCGCCGGTCGATAGCGCTCGCACAGCAGGCGCAGCACGTCGAGGTCCGGCCCGTCCGCCTCGCGCGGTACGCGCATGATCTCGGCACCCTGGGCCAGCAGGACCGATGTATGGATGAACGATGCGGGGTCCTCGACCAGCGCGAACGCACGCGGCCGGATGAAGGCGCGGATGACGAGGGTCAGTCCCGCCACGCACCCCGGAACGGTCATGATCGACGACAGCGCAGCATCGATCCCGTCGATCCGCAGCTTGTTCTGCACCTGCTCGCGCAGCGGCAGATAGCCGGCCGGATCGCCATAGCTGCCCAGGCGATAGCCGCCCGACGCGACACCCCGCACGACCCGATGCAGCTCGTCGAGCGACCCGTCGTCGTGCGACAACACGCCGCTGCCGGGGCAGCGATCGGGTGGCAGGCTGGAATGAATGAGCTGGAACGGCTCCAAGTCGACCGTCGGCCGCGCCGCGCTGTCCCCGACCGGCCGCGGGGCCGGGGCCGCGACGTAGAATCCCGCGCCCCGGCGGGCATGGAGATGTCCGCCGGCAACCAGCTTGTCATAGCCGCGTTGTACCGTGTCGCGACTGACCCCATATTCGGCTGCCATCGCGCGGATCGAGGGAAGCCGCTGATCGGGGATTAGCCTGCCGTCGCCGATGCTCGCTGCGATGGCGCGGACGATGCGCTCCACCTGGCCCGTCTCCGGTACGGATGCCGCGTCGAAATTGTCCTTGTCGTTCGGGTAGGACAGGCTGGTCATCTTTTCCGACTTTGGCCTGAAGCAAACCGGCCCGCAATCGGTAATGTCGGGGGATGGCAGCTTCCTTTCCGTTTATTGCGCTGATCGCCGCTTCGATGGGCGGATGGGTCGCGGCACCGGCGCCGCAACCGCGCGCAGGGGTGGCAAGGCCACCGGTAAAGGCGCCTGCTGTCCCGCAACGGGCGATTACCGATCCGATCACCCGGTTCACGCTGGCGAACGGCCTGACGGTCGTGGTGCAGACCAATCGTCGCGTCCCGCTGATCACCGCGACGCTGGTCTACAATGTCGGGTCGAAGGACGAGAAGCCGGGACAGCACGGCTATGCCCATCTGTTCGAACATCTGATGCTCGACGGCAGCGAGCATTGGAACCGGCATTCCTTCGACTCGCTGCGCGATCTCGGCGCCTCCGACTATAACGCGGTCACCAACCAGGACGAAACCCGCTTCTACGAGACGTTTCCGAGCGCGGCGCTGGAACGGGTGCTGTTCCTCGAAGCCGACCGCATGGGCCATATCGGGGGGGCGCTGACCGCCGATCGCGTCCGGCGCGAGGTCGGCGTAGTCCTGAACGAAAAGCGCCAGCGCGCTGCCCGGCCCGACGGCACCACCGACGCGATCAGCTTTGCCGACCTCTATCCCGCCGACCATCCCTATCGTCACAGCACGATCGGGGAGGAAGCGGATCTGAACGCCGTCACCGTGGAGGCGGCGCGGCAATGGTTCGACCGCTTCTACGGTCCCTCGAACGCCACGCTGATCCTGGCCGGCGACGTGACCGGCGACGACGCGCGGCGGCTGGTCGAGAAGTATTTCGGCGGTTTGGCGCCCCGGCTGCCGCTCGACCGGCTGCTGACGCGAAGCGTGCCGCTGGCCGGCGCGGTGCGGCGCGAAATCCATCGCGTCGTGCCGAGGGGGCGCATCGACGCGACCTACATCGCCCCGCCGCAAGGATCGCCGGACATCGCGTCGTTCGACCTCACGGCCCATATCATGGCGGCGGGTGCCCGCTCGCGCCTCAACCGGCGGCTGGTCGAGCAGCTGGGCATCGCCAACGGCGTCTTTCCGACGTTCGAGGAAGGGCAATTGTCGAGCCGCATGGGGTTCGTGGTCGACGGCATTCCCGCGGAGCAGATGGTGCGGGCGGAGGCGGAGATCGACGCGGTCATCGCGGAGTACGCGGCGAACGGTCCGACGCCGGCGGAACTGGCGGCGGCCCAGGCGGCGCGCATCCAATATATGGTCGGGTTGCAGGGCAGCACGTCGGGCAAGGCATTCCTGCTGGCGCGGGCGGCGGGGCAGACGGCCGATCCCAACTATGCCGAAACCTATTTCCGCCAGCTGCGAGAGGCTACGCCCGATAGGGTGCGCAAGGCTGTCGCGCCGGTCTATGGCGGCCCTGGCTATCGGCTGATCGCACGGCCGAAGCCGCAATTGCGGGCGGTGAGCGGCGGCTACGACCTGACCCGGGGGGCGCCACCGATGGGGCCGATGGCGCCGATCGTCTTTCCGGCGGTGGAGCGGGTGCAGCTGTTCAACGGATTGCAGGTCTTGCTGGTGCCGCGTCCGGGATCGATGACCGATGTCGTGCGCCTGCGCTTCGACGATGCCGGTTTCGCGGGGCCGTCGCGACAGATCGCCTCGCTGGCGTTCGACCTGCTGGCCGGGACGCAGACAACCCCGGACCAGCGCGCCCGCGCCGAACGGGCGGAGCGGCTGAACAGCCGGTTCGGCGCGATGGTCGAGCCCGATCATGCCGATCTGACGATGAACTGGAGCGCGGCGGAACGGACGCACGGCATCGCCTTGCTCGGCGATCTGCTGACGAAGCCCGACCTGACGCCGGAAGCGGTCGCTGCCGCCAAGCAGGCGCGAACGGCGAAATTGCGGGAAGCACAGTCGAACGGCAACGCCCTTGCCGAACGCGCCCTCAATGCGGCGTTGTATGGCGAGGGGCATCCTCTTGCGGGTGGTCAACCGGTCGGGGGGATCGATGCGGGGCAGGTGCGCGAATGGGTTCGCGGGCATGTCCGGCCCGATCGTGCGACGCTGTATGTCGCGGCAGACACGACCATGGCGACGCTGCGACCGCTGCTGGAGGCGGCGCTGACCGGCTGGACCGCGATCGGGCCTGCCGCGCCGACCCCGGAAATGCCACCCGCACGAGGCGCTCCGACGCCGTCGCTGACCGTCATCGACCAGCCCGAAGCGTCGCAGACCTATATCATGGCGGGCCGCCTCCTGCCGCGTGCAGAACGGCCGGACGGGATCGATGCGACGGCGGCGTGGGCCGCGAACGAAGTCTATGGCGGCAATCCGACCGCCCGGATCGGCAGCAACCTGCGGGTCGACAAGGGCTGGACCTACGGGATTGGGTCCGGGCTGTACGCCACCCGTGGCGAGCGGCATTGGATTTTGGCCGGCACGGTCGAGCGCGATCACAGCGGCGATGCGGTGGCCGAACTCATCAAGGAGATGCGCGGCCTGACCGGCGACCGTCCGCCGGAGCAGGCGGAGCTCGACCGTATCGCATCGGCCGCCGCGAACCAGAACGCCGCCAGGCTGGAGGGGGACAGCGACCTGTTGGCGGCGATGGCCGATGCGCAGTCGGACGGGCTGCCCCATGACGATGTCGTGCGGCAGCCGGCGCGGCTGCGCGCACTGACGCTCGAGCAGCTGCGCGCGGCCTCCGCCCTGCTGGCGGACCCGGACAAGGTTCATTGGGTTCTGGTCGGCGACTGGCAGCGCATCCGCGACCAGTTCGCCCGCATGAAGCTCGGGACGCCGGTCGTCGTCCCGTTGGGGCCATAGCGTCGAAATTGCCCGGTGGGTCGCGGGGCGGCGATGCCGGACAAGGCAAACCTTCATCAAAAAGGGGGATGGGGAACATGGGGAAACATCATATCGCTGCCGCAAGCCTGCTGGCACTCGCCACCGCCGCCGTGCCGGGAACGGCATTGGCGCAGGCAAAGACGCAATCGCAGCCGGCGATGCCGCTGGGCGACGCCTTGCAACGGATCGCAGCGGAATGGGGCTCACCGCTGAACATCGATCCGGACGCGATCCGCGGGCTGACCGCACGCCCGGTGCAGAATGCGCAGTCGGAGCGCGATGCGGTCGCGCAGGCGACGCGCGGGCTGCCGGTGGCGATCGACGTCAATGACGCGGGCGTCATCACCGTCCTGAACGACGTCGTCGTCATCGCCCGGCCGAACGAGGCGGAAACCAGCGTGCTGGTGCGCGGGTCGACCAGCTCCTCGCGCCTCGGCCAGTCGCTGCGCGATCAGCCGCGCAACACGCAGGTCATCTCCGCCAAGCTGCTGGAGCGGCAACAGGCACAGACCCTGTCCGAAGCGCTGAGCAATGCCGGCGGCGTCGTCGTGAACAGCGCGACCGTGCAGGGCGGTGTCAGCTTCACCGTGCGCGGGTTCGATTCCAACGGGGCGGTCAACGGCCTGCCGTCGTCGTCCAGCGCGATGTTCGCGGCGGGTTCGACGCTGCCGCTGGCGAATGTCGAGCGGATCGAGGTGCTGAAAGGCCCGACGCGATCCTGCTGGGCGGCGACAATCTGGGCGGAACGATCAATATCGTCACCAAGAAGCCCAATGCCGAGGAACGGCTGTATGTGTCGAGCGATGTCGGATCGTTCGGGCTGATCCGCGGGACGCTCGACGCCAATCGCGCGATCTCCGGCGACAATCGCTTCAGCGCACGCATCGTCGCGACGGCGGCGACCGCCGACCGCAATTTCGGCGGCTATCGCGGGACGGAGGATTATCTGTTCGCGCCCGGCCTGCGGTACAAGAACGGCAGCACCGACATCATCGTGTCGGCGACGCTGGGCAACCAGATCTTTGGCATGCCGCCCTACACCGTGCTGAACACCGCCACCGGCAAGCCGTTCGACGTCGCGTTCGACCGCCCGCTCGTCGGCGGCAAGGATCAGGGCGTCCAGATCGAAACGACGCAGTTCAATGCGGAGATCACCCAGAAGCTGACCGATTGGCTGACCGTCGTCGGCCGTGCCCAGCATCAGAAGATCAATTTCGCGCTGGCGCAATATTCGCCGTTCGTCGTTCTCGACAATTCGGGCGTGTTGCTGATTTCGACCGGCGGTACGCGTCAGACGTCGAAGAACGATGCCTTCGACACGTTCGCGCGGATCACGTTCGATACCGGCCCGCTGTCGCACAAGCTGGTCGGAGGCATGACCCAGGTCGATGCGACGGTCGATTCGATCTATGCCAGCGACGGCAACATGTTCCCGTACAATTTCCTGATGCCGGAACCGCTGCCGCCGCTGGCGGTGAACTTCAACGCGACCGCCACGTCGATCATGAAGCAGCGCGGCTATTACGGCCAGTATCTGGTGGGGATCGGGCCGATCCACCTGACAGCCGGGCTGCGCCGCAGAGATGAAGTCGCGCTCGATCTTCAATGGGGTTCCGGCCCGGCCCTATGAAGGCGGCAAGACGGTTCCGAACTATGGCGCGGTCGTCGATATCACCGACCATTTCTCGGTCTTCGGCACGCTGGCCTATGGCTATATCCAGAATTTCCTGACCGACCGTTTCCGCAACCGCCTGCCCGACAATCAGACGCGCAACGCGGAAACCGGCATCAAATGGGACCTGTTCGACGAACGCGTCCTGCTCAACGCATCGTGGTTCAGCATCCGACAGACCAATTTGCTGGTCCCCGATCCGGTCAATCGCCGGTTCCAGGTCGCGATCCCCGGTCAGCTGGGGCAGGGGATCGACGTGAACCTGACCGGCAATCCCATCCCGGGGCTGTCGCTGTCCGCTGCCTTCACCCGGACCAAATACCGCTTCCTCGTGCCGTCGGCGGTGCTGGGCGACACCGTCAACGGCCAGCCGCGCGACGTGTACAGCCTGTACGGATCGTATGAGCACAAGATCGGCGAGCGGGCGAAGGCCGGTATCGGCGTGCAGGTCGCCGGACAGTCGAGTTCGGCGATCGACATGTTCGACCGCTATCGCACGCCGGGTGCGGTCCTTGCGCATCTCAACGGCTTCCTGTCGGTCGGCGATCTTGACATCAACATCGGCGTGCGAAACCTGTTCGATCGCGGCACGTACCAGCCGACGCGCTTCACCAATTATCTTCCGCTGGGGGAGACGCGGACCTGGCGCCTGACGGTCGGTTACCGTTTTTTCTGATCGACAGGGCCCCTGACGCATGATGCCGCAACCCACGCAGAGCGGGGAGGTCCGTCGCGAGACGGGCCTTGCCCCACCCCAGGACGCTACCGCACGGTGGCGCGATGCGTGGCGGCTGGTCAGCGGCTATTGTCGGTCGCCGGACTGGAAATTCGCGTGGTTCGCCCTGATCACGCTGCTGTTCTTCCAGTTCGGCACCGCCTTCATCCTGCTGCGCACCAACCAGTGGCAGCGGCAGTTCTTCGACGCGATCGAACAGCGCGACCAGGCACAGCTGGTCCCGCTGATGATCGTGTTCCTCGCCATCATGGCGATGCAGGTCGCGATGATCCTGACCGAGAACCTGATCGACGGGCTGCTGTCGATCCGCTGGCGGACCTATCTGACGCGCGACTATCTCGATCGCTGGATGCGCCGCAATCGCTATGCGGAGATCGAACGGCTGCGGATCATCGACAATCCCGACCAGCGTATCGCCGACGACCTGAACAACATCACCGCGGCGGTCGGCATGTCGGTCGGCGTGCTGCACATCGCGCTGCGCCTGCTCGGATCGATCGTCAGCGGCGTCACCTTTGCAATGATCCTGCTCGAAACCGCGCCGCCGATCGAGTTTTCGCTGGGCGGCAACGCCTTTTCGATTCCCGGCAGCACGGTGTGGTACGCCGTCGCCTATGCGCTGATCGGATCGTATCTGACGGCCAAGATCGGCCAACCCTTCGTCCGGGCGATGATGCGCCAGCAGCACCGCGAAGCCGATTTCCGCTCCGGCCTGATCCATGTCCGGCGCAATGCCGCGCAGATCGGGCTGGCCGGCGCGGTCGCGACCGAACGGCAGGCGATGGAACGGTCGTTCGACGCGGCGCGCCTGAACTTTCGATCGGTGATCTACAGTTCGCTCGGACTGACCGGCGCCAGCAGCATCTATGACCGGATGGGCACGGTGCTGCCGCTGTTCATCATGGTGCCGACCTATTTCGCCGGCGGCATGAGTTTCGGGCAGCTGATGGCCGGGCGCGATGCCTTCGCGCAGCTGGGCATGCAGCTCGGCTATTTCGTCAAAAGCTATCAGCTGATCGGTCAGCAGGTCAGCTATTTCAACCGTATCAAGGGGCTGGACGACGCGCTGGACGAAGCCGGTCCGGTCGGGATCGCGGTCGGTGCGGGAACGGCGCCGGGCATCGTCCTGACGACGCAAGGCCTTGCGCTGCGCCGCCCGCACGGCGAACCGATGGTGACGATCGGCGACTGGTCGGTCCGCACCGGCGAACGCTGGGCGCTGCGCGGTCCGTCGGGCGCGGGCAAGTCGACGCTGGTGCGTGCCCTTGCCGGCCTGTGGCCCGATGGCCATGGCAGCGTCGCGCTGGCGAACGATCGCCGGGTGATGTTCGTGCCGCAGCGGCTCTACTTGCCGCTCGGGACGCTGAAGGCCGCGGTCTGCTTTCCCGACCGGCCGGAGGAGCATGACGACGGCGTGGTCCAGGCGCTGCTGCGCCGCGTGCGGCTGGGCAATCTGACCGATCAGATCCATGCCGTGCGGCTGTGGCAGGAGGAGCTGTCGCCGGGCGAGCAGCAGCGGATCGCGCTGGCCCGCATCCTGCTGCATCGCCCCGACGTGCTGGTGCTCGACGAAGCGACCAGCGCGCTCGACGCCGACAATACCCGCAATTTCTACGACAGCGTGGCCGGTGAAATCCCGGGCGCGACGATCATCAGCGTCATCCATGACGAAACGCTGCTGAAGCACCACACCCACAGTCTCACCATCGTCGACGGACAGGCGCAGGCCGCCGCCATCGAGCAACCCACCGGGCACGGCTGACGCCGCGCCCGGACGGCGCGGCCATGCCGCAAAGGATCACGACAGCCATGGTTCGCAAGGTTACCGATGTCACCGGTATGGATTTCGTCGACGTCACCGCGCAGGAGGGGGCGACCCTGTTCGACCTGTGGTCGCCCGCTTGCGCGCCCTGCGCCGCGCTGTCTCCGATCCTCGACGATCTGGCGCGGGACTTTGCGGACGATCTGCGCATCTGCAAGGCGAATGTCGCCGCCGACACGACGCTGGGCGAGCATTTTTCCGTCCGTTCGCTGCCGACGCTTTCGCTGTATCGTGACGGCGCGGAGGTCGACCGCGTCATCGGTTTCCGGTCGCGGGCGCAGCTGACCGCGTGGATCGAGAGCCTTTTGTGAGCGGCGCGTTCGGGGGCGATCCGGCGGTCAAGGCGGCGCTGCTCGACCGGCTGCGGGCGCATGCGGCGGACGATACGCTGCGGTTCGGGGCGACGGCATGGGACGGGCGGGGGGGCACGCCGCTGGGCGTATCGACCCGGGGCGGCGACAGCGCCGATTATGCCGATCGCTTCGGCTATCCGCTGGCCCTGGCGGGATTGCTCGATCCGATGACCGCCTATGCCGGTCCCGATCGGGCGGTCGATGCGGCGCTGGCCTGGGTGGAGCGCGTGCCGGCCGGTGCCGACCTGTCCCCGGTGCCCGAACGAATCGTCGATCATCTGCTGGGTGAGATGGCGGCCGACCGGCTGGCCGTATCCTGTCGTGCCGAACTCGGCCAGCTATACCATGCCGAGGCATCCGGGACGCCGCCGGCGCGACGCGACTGGGCGGAACTGCGCCGGCGGATCGAGCGGGCGGCGGAGGAGGAGCCGCCGTCGAGCGATGCGCGGGTCGCGCTGACCGCCTGTGCCACCGCCTGCTGGCCACTGACGACCAGCAGCTCGGTCCTGCCGACGCTGATCGCCGTCTGGCTGAAGGACGCCAGTCGCGTGCCGGACCCCGAATTCGGCGAAGCGGTGCGTGAACGGGCGCATGGCATGCTCGACCAGATCTATCGCGAAACCCAGCCGTTGCGCGACGCGGGCGAGGCGGTGGACATTCCCGCGCGGTTCCGCGCCCGTGCGCCCGCGCTTGCCGCCGCGTATGAGGCGCAGCTTGCGCGCGCCAATGCGCGCTACATCGATCGTGCGCGGTCGGTGCCGGACATGGTGCTCGCGCATCTCGCCGCCGTCGGCTGATCCCGGCGAACGGGTAGGGCGGCTCAGGCGGCGCCGTAGCCGCCGCCCCCCGGGGTTTCGATAACGAAGCGGTCGCCTGGCCGCAGGTCGACCTGATCGACGCCGCCCAAGGGCCGGATGCTGCCGTCGTGCCGTTCGACCCGCTGCGTGCCGACCGCGCCGTCGCCGCCGCCGGCGAGGCCGAAGGGCGCGACCGTCCGGCGGGAGGCGACGATGGTGGCGGTCATCGGCTCCAGCGCGGTGATCGCACGGACCACGCCGTCGCCGCCCGACCGTGCTCCCTTGCCGCCCGATCCCCGGCGGATCGCGAACCGGTCGAGCCGGACCGGGTAGCGATGCTCGAGGATTTCCGGGTCGGTGATCCGCGTGTTGGTCATGTGGCTGTGCACCGCGGACGTGCCGGCAAAGTCCGGCCCCGCGCCGGTCCCGCCGCAGATCGTTTCGTAATATTGATAGCGGTCGTTGCCGAACAGGAAGTTGTTCATCGTCCCCTGCGCCGCCGCGCAGGCGCCCAGCGCGCCGAGCAGCGCGTTGCAGACAGCCTGACTGACCTCGGTATTGCCCGCGACCACGGCGCGGCCCGGCGGCGGCGACAGGAACGTGTCGTCGGGGATGACGATGGTGAGCGGCGCGAGACAGCCTTCGTTGAGCGGCAGGTCTTCACCGACCAGGCAGCGAAAGGCGTAGAGGAGGACCGCGCGCGTGACCGCGGGGGGTGCGTTGATATTGCCGGTGCTGGCCGGACCGGTGCCGGTGAAGTCGATCGTCGCCGCACGCGCCGCATGGTCGATGGTGACGCGGACCTTGAGCGGCGTGCCGTCGTCCATTGCATAGTCGAACGCTCCGTCCGCCAGACGGGTCAGCACGCGGCGGATGCTTTCCTCGGCATGGGCCATGACATGCCTCATATAGGCTTCGACGACGTGCCAGCCGCTGGCGGCGACCAGCGCGGACAGTTCGGCGATGCCGGTCGCGTTGGCGGCAAGCTGCGCCTTGATGTCGGCCACATTGGTATCGGGGCTGCGGGCCGGATAGCGCGCGTCGGACAGCAGCGCACGGAACGCGTCCTCGCGCAGCTGCCCGCCATCGACCAGCAGGAAGTCGTCGATCACCACGCCTTCCTCCTCTAGCGTGCGCGAAGCGGGGGGCGTCGAGCCAGGGGTCAGCCCGCCGATATCGGCGTGATGGCCGCGATTGGCGACGAAGAAGCGGATGTCGCGCCCCGCATCGTCGAACACCGGCGCGATCACCGTCACGTCGGGCAGATGGGTGCCGCCGTTGAACGGATTGTTGAGCGCGACGACGTCGCCCGGCTTCAGCGTCTTCCCCCGGCTGGCGAGGATGGTGCGCACGCTCTCCCCCATCGCCCCCAGATGCACCGGGACATGCGGCGCGTTGGCGACCAGCCGCCCCTGCGCATCGAACAGCGCGCACGAAAAGTCGAGCCGTTCCTTCATGTTGACGCTGCTGGCGGTGTTGCGCAGCACGACGCCCATCCGCTCGGCAATGCCCATGAAGCGGGTATTGAACAGTTCGAGCTGGATCGGATCGACGACCGCCGGATCGAGCGCGCCGCGCGCGGCGGCCCCGTCGTGGCGCAGGACCAGTTCGCCGCCAGCGCCGACCTCGACGGTCCAGCCCGGTTCGACCATCGTCGTCGCGATCGCTTCGCGGATCAGCGCGGGGCCGGCGATCCGGTCGCCGGGGCGCAGGCCGGCACGGTCATGGACCGGCGTGCGATGGTCCGCGCCGCCGGTCCACACGGTCACATGGTCCAGCGGCGCGGGCAGGCCACCATCGCGCGGCGGCAGCGGCACGGGCGCAACCGGTTCGCCGGCGACAATCGCCTCCACCACCACACTGTCGATGACGATGGCGCGCTCGGGACTGACGAAGCCGAACCGGGCGCGATGCGCCTGTTCGAACGCCGCGCGCATCGCATCCTCATCGGCCCAGTCGACCGGCAGCGCGGTATCGGTGCCGGCATAGCGCAGATTGACCGTCACCACCCGGCGAGCGTCCGCACCGACCTCCCGCGCGGCGTCGTCGCCAAGCGTCGCGACCAGCGCGTCCAGCGCCGCGCCCAGCGGCTGTTCGACCGAACGCTGCCGGATCGCGACCTTGTCGGCCAGCCCCATGCCATAGGCGGACAGCACCCCGGCGAACGGATGGATCAGGACCGTGCGCATCCCCAGCACCTCCGCCACGCGGCAGGCATGCTGCCCGCCCGCGCCACCGAAACATTGCAGCGCGAAAGTCGCGACATCCTCCCCCTGTTCGAGTGCGACGCGCTTGATCGCGGCGGCCATCTGCGCGACCGCGACGTCGAGGAAACCTTCGGCAACCCGACGCGGATCGTCCATGCCCGTCCGTACGGCGAGATCGAAAAAGCCGCCCCGCGTCGCGGCGAGGTCGAGCGGTTCGTCGCCGTTCGGGCCGAACACCGCCGGGAAATAGGCCGGCTGAATCTTGCCGACCAGCACGTTCGCATCGGTCACGGTCAGCGGCCCGCCCCGCCGGTAGCAGGCCGGCCCCGGATCGGCTCCCGCGCTGTCGGGCCCGACGCGGAACCGCGACCCGTCATAGTGCAGGATCGAACCGCCGCCCGCCGCCACCGTCTCGATCGACATCATCGGCACGCGCATCGCGACACCGGCGATCTCGGCGTCCAGCACCCGCTCGAACCGGCCGGCATAGAGCGCGACGTCGGTCGAGGTGCCGCCCATGTCGAACCCGATTACCCGGTCGAACCCGGCGGCTTCCGCTGTCCGCGCCGCCGCGACGACGCCGCCTGCCGGTCCGGACAGGATCGCGTCCTTGCCCTGGAACGCCCGCGCATCGGCCAGCCCGCCGCTCGACTGCATGAAGTGCAGCGGAACGGGGCCGAGCGCGCCTGCCACCCGGTCGACATAGCGGCGCAGCACTGGCGACAGATAGGCATCGACCACCGTCGTCCGCCCGCGCGCGACGAGCCCGATCAGCGGGCTGACCGCATGGCTGGCCGAGACCTGCGCGAACCCGGCCTGCCGGGCGAGTGCGGCGACCCGCGCCTCGGTCGCGGCATGCGCCCAGCCATGGGTGAGCGCGATCGCGACGGCGTCATACCCCTCCACCCGGCGGGCGGTCAGCAGGGCGAGCGTCCCGGCATCGTCGAGCGGTAGGACCTCCACGCCGTCGCGATCGATCCGCCCGCCGATTTCGATCACATCGTCGTACAGCGGCGCGGGGCGGCGGATCGCCAGGTCGAACAGGCGCGGCCGGGTCTGGTCGCCGATCGCCAGCAGGTCGGCAAAGCCGCGATCGACCACCAGCAAAGTCCGTGCGCCCTTGCGTTCCAGCAGCGCGTTGGTCGCGACGGTCGTACCCATCTTGACCGCGGCGATGGCCTCGGCCGGCAGCGGGGCGTCGTCCGCCAGCTTCAGGATGGTGCGGATGCCGGCGACCGCCGCATCGGCATAGCGTTCCGGGTTTTCGCTCAGCAGCTTGGCGGTCTGCAACGATCCATCGGGCGCGCGGGCGACGATGTCGGTGAAGGTGCCGCCCCGATCGATCCAGAAAGACCAGCCCGCCATGTCCATCCTCCGTGACGAATCGTCGATAAATCGTCGACAAATGATCAAGCTGGATTGACAGATTTGCGCGCCGGCGCAACCCTCCGCCGGAGAAAGGGGATCGGGGCATGGCACAGGACAGGCGGGCTATCGTATCGTCGGCGCATCTTGCCGATGGCGCCGCGCCCGCTTTGTCCGAGTTGGAGTTCAGCCTGACGCTGGCGGCGGCATCCTATCAACGCTGGATCGCGCGTTGCGCGGCGGCCGCCGGTCTGGCGCTGTCGCCGCTGGAGGTGCTGATTCTCCATACCGTCCGCCACCGCGACCGGGCGAAGCGGATCGCCGACATCACCCTTGTCCTCGATATCGAGGACACGCACCTCGTCACCTACGCCATCCGCAAGCTGGAGCGCGCCGGGCTGATCGCGACGCACCGTGCGGGGAAGGAAAAGCTGGTCGCGGCGACCGATGCCGGCCGCGATTTCTGCGCGCAATATCGCGAAATCCGCGAGCGGGTCCTGGCCAGCGCGATCGTCGCCGACGGGCCCGACAGCGCGCAACTGTCCGACGCGGCCGACCTGCTGCGCCGCCTGTCGGGGCAGTATAACCAGGCGGCCCGCGCCGCCGCGACCTTGTAAGGGGGGAGGGGCGCCATGCTGGTCCTGTCGGGGATCGCGATCATCATCATCGGCTTCGCGCTGCGGGTGAACCCATTGCTGGTCGTCACCGTCGCGGCGCTGGCCAGCGCGGCCGCCGCCGGCCATGGCCCGGTCGAGGTCGTGGCGATGATCGGCAAGGCGTTTGTCGATGCCCGGTTCCTGGCGATCCCGTTCCTCGTGCTGCCGACGATCGGCCTGCTGGAGCGCGCCGGGCTGCGGGTCCGGGCGCGCGCCATCGTGCAGGGGCTGCGCCGCGCGACGGCGGGCCGGGTGCTGATCGGCTATCTCGCGCTGCGCCAGATCACGGCGGCGCTCGGCCTGATCTCGCTTGGCGGGCATCCGCAGATGGTGCGGCCGATCGTGGCGCCGATGGCCGAGGGTGCGGAGGAGCGCGACGAACACCGGCCGCTTGATCCGCAGACCCGCGATCACATCCGCGCCCATGCCGCCGCCGTCGACAATATCGGCGTGTTCTTCGGCGAGGATGTGTTCATCGCGGTCGGATCGATCCTGCTGATCCGTGCGATCCTCGAACAGGATGGCGTGACCGTCGCGCCGCTCGAAGTGGCGGTGTGGGCGATCCCGACCGCGATCGCCGCATTCCTCGTCCATGGCGCGCGGCTGCTGCTGCTCGACCGTCGCCTGAAGCGTCGCGCATGATCGGGCTGGACGCGCTCGGCATCGCGGCGGCGACCCTGCCGGCGGCGGTCGCGATCCATCATGCGCTCGACCGGGCGGAGCCGACGCGGTGGCGCAATGCGGGCTTCTGGGGCGTGTTCGCTCTGCTGCTGGGGGTGGGGCCGTGGCTGCCCGACTTGGCGAATGGCTGCCTCGTCCTCGTCATGGTCGGTCTTGCCACCTGGGGACTGCACCCGGTGCCGCCCGCACCCAGTTCGGCGGAGGCGCAGGGCGTGCAGGCGGCGCGGCTGGGCAACTGGCTGTTCGTGCCGGCGCTTGCGATACCGCTGGTGACGCTCGCAGGGACGCTGTCGGTCGGCGACGGTCGCATTGCAGGCGCCCCAGTGATCGATCCGAAACAGGTGACTTTGGTCGCGTTGACCATCGGCGCGGTCGTCGCGCTGGTGCTGGCGATGCGGCTTACCCGCCTGCCGCGGTCCGCGCCGGTGGCGGAGGCGCGGCGGCTGGTCGATGCGATCGGCTGGGCGATCGTCCTGCCGCAAATGCTGGCGGCGTTGGGCGGCGTCTTCGCGCTGGCCGGTGTGGGGAAGGTTGTGGCGGACGGGGTCGTGAATGTCGTCGCGCTCGATACGCCGCTGCTCGCCACCATCGCCTATTGCGTCGGCATGGCGCTGTTCACGATGGTGATGGGCAATGCCTTTGCCGCCTTTCCGATCATGACCGCCGGCATCGGGCTGCCGATCGTCATCCGCCAGTTCGGCGGCGATCCCGCGATCGTCGCGGCATTGGGCATGTTGTCGGGCTTTTGCGGCACGCTGATGACGCCGATGGCGGCCAATTTCAACATCGTGCCGGCCGCGATCCTCGAATTGCGCGACCGTTTCGGCGTCATCCGCGTGCAATGGCCGACGGCGATCGTCCTGCTCGTCTTCAATATCGCAGTGCTGGCGCTGTGCGCCTTTCCCGGAGGACTGGTTCGATGACTCCCGATCAGGCAGCGGCGTTCGCCCGCATCGCGCTGGGCCATGTGACGCGCGAATATCCGCACAAGGCGGACCATGTGATGACCGGCGATGCCGACGCCTATCTGCCGCGCCGGGTGCATCCGATCTTCTTCGGCAGCTTCGACTGGCATAGCTGCGTCCATGGCTATTGGCTGCTGACGCGCATCCGCCGCCTGTTCCCCGATCTGGCCGAAGCCGCCGCGATCGACGCGCTGTTCGCCGATGCCTTCACCGCGGAGAAGGTGGCGGCGGAGCGCGCCTATCTCGACCAACCGATGTCGCGCGGGTTCGAACGACCCTATGGCTGGGCGTGGTTGCTGATGCTGCACAGCGAACTGATCGTCGCCGGCAGCCCGCATGCCGCGACGCTGCGTCCGCTGGCCGATGCCTTTGCCGAGCGCTGGCGCGCGCATCTGCCGCTGATGACCTATCCGGTGCGGGTTGGCATCCATGCCAATACCGGTTTCGCGGTGGTGCTGGCCGATCGCTATGCGCGGGTGACGGGCGATACGGCGCTGCGCGAATTGATGGCGGAGCGGGTGCGGCACTGGTTCGACACCGACCGCGCGGCGCAGGCGTGGGAGCCGAGTGGCGAGGATTTTCTGTCGCCGGTGCTGATGGAGGCGATGGCGATGCAGCGCGTGCTGCCCGCCGACGCCTTTGTCGCGTGGTTCGCCGACTTCCTGCCCGCGCTGGGGGCAGGTGAGCCGGCGACGCTGCTCACCCCGGCGCGGATCAGCGACCGCAGCGACGGGCGCATCGCCCATCTCGACGGCCTGAACCTCAGCCGCGCCTGGGCGATGCGCGCGCTGGCACCCGCGATCGGCGGTACTGCGGGCGGCGTGCTGGAGGCTGCCGCCGATGCGCATCTGTCCGCCGCGCTGGGCGAGATTGCGGGCGACTATATGGGCGAACACTGGCTCGCGACCTTTGCCTTGCTGGCGCTGACCGGGGTCGATTGATCGCGGGCCCGGCGATGCCCGCTTCTCACCACGGAAGCGGCGGTATACCACGGCGACCATGCAAGCACCGGATCGCGTTCGTCGTGTCGTCATCCTGGGGGGCGGGACCGCCGGCTGGATGACGGCGGCCGCGCTGTCGCGCAGTTTCGGCGATACGGTCGCGATCACCCTGCTCGAATCCGATGCGATCGGCACCGTCGGCGTGGGCGAGGCGACGATCCCGACGATCCACTGGTTCAACGAGCTGATCGGGATCGACGAGGCAGAATTCTTGCGCGCGACGAAGGCGACGTTCAAGCTCGGCATCGAGTTCGTCGACTGGGCCGCGCCGGGACATCGCTATTTCCATCCCTTCGGACAGTTCGGGGCGACGCTGCCCGGCGTCGCTTTCCACCATCGCTGGCTGAAGGCGCAGGCGGAGGGCATGGACGTGCCGCTGTCCGCACTTTCGCTCGCGACGCAATTGGCGGCAGAAGGACGGTTCGCCAAGCCGGTGGGCGATCCGCGGTCGATCCTGTCGACGCTCGGCTATGCCTATCATTTCGATGCCGGGCTTTACGCCGCCTTCCTTCGACGGCGCAGCGAGGGCGCGGGCGTGGTCCGGGTCGAGGGACAGTTGCGCAACGTCGAGCGCGATAGCGACACCGGCCTGCTTACCGCGCTGGTCACCGAGCGCGGCGAACGCATCGCGGGCGACCTGTTCATCGACTGCTCGGGCTTTCGCGCGCTGCTGATCGCGGGGGAGATGGGGGAGGGCTATGAGGACTGGTCGCACTGGCTGCCCTGCGACCGCGCGGTCGCGGTGCCGTGCGCCCGGGTCGCGGCGACCACGCCGTTCACGCGATCGACCGCACGCGCGGCAGGGTGGCAATGGCGCATCCCGCTCCAGCATCGCACCGGCAACGGCTATGTCTATGCCAGCCGCTACGTGTCGGATGACGAGGCGGCGGCGACGCTGATGGCGAACCTCGATGGCGAGGCGCTGGCCGAACCGCGCTTCCTGCGCTTCACCGCCGGCACGCGGCGGCGGCCGTGGCGGGGCAATGTGGTCGCGATCGGGCTGTCGTCGGGATTCCTCGAACCGCTGGAATCGACCAGCATCCACCTGATCCAGAGCGGCATCGCCAAGCTGCTGACCTTGTTCCCGAACCGCGACCATGACCCGGCGCTGGCCGACCGGTTCAACACCGTGTTCGCCCGCGACATGGACGGGGTAAAGGATTTCCTGATCCTGCACTATCACGCCAACACCAACCCCGCCCCCCTGTGGCAGCACTGCCGGACGATGACGCTGCCCGAGACACTGATCGCGCGCGAGGAACAGTATCGGCGATCGGGGCGGATCATCCTCGATGCCGACGAATTGTTCCGCGACGCGAGCTGGCTGGCGGTGCTGAACGGTCAGGGGATCGTGGCGCAGGGCTATAACCCTCTGGCCGATGCGATCGACAGCGCGACGAATAAGGCGCAGGTCCGCCAGATCGCCGACGTGGTCGCGCGGGCCGCGCCGACGCTGCCGCTGCACGATGCCGCGCTGGCCGCGATCATCGGCACGGCATGACCGCGCCCGATATCGTCGCTCGGCGGGTCGGGACGGAGCGGCAACCGATCGCGATCGTCGACCATTTCCATCCCGACCCGGCAGCGTTGCGGGATATTGCCGCCGCCGCCCGGTTCGAACCGGCGCGACGGCAATATCCGGGCATCCGCGCGGCATTGCCGGGCGATTATTTCCAGGCGGTGCGGCCGGCGCTGTCGCAGGTGCTGGCACATGTCTTCGGTCATCGTGGCGGCGTCGCGCTGCTCGATGCCAGTTTCTCGATCGTGACCGTGCCGCCCGAACGGCTGTCCGTCGAGCAGCGATTGCCGCATTTCGACGCGGTCGAGCCGGACCGGATCGCACTGGTCCATTATCTGGGCGCGGGCGATAGCGGCGGCACCGCATTCTACCGCCATCGCACGACCGGGTTCGAGACGATCGACGCGACGCGTGCACCCGCCTATCTCGACGCGGTGACCCGCGAGGTGCGGCGGGTGCCGCCGCACGGCTTTATCGCCGGATCCACCCCGATGTTCGAACAGGTGTCGGCGATCGATGCGCGCTGCAACCGGGCGGTGATCTATCGCAGCGCGTTGCTGCACAGCGGATCGATCCCGCCCGGCGCGGTGCTGAGTGCCGATCCGCGTGAAGGGCGGCTGACGGTTACCGCCTTCCTGTCGCTGGGCTGAGCGCGCGCGGTGGCTGCACCGCCAGATAGACGGTGCTCCACAATTGTGCGGCGTTCGATTCATCCACGTCCTGCTTGCCGGCGCCGAACGCCATGACCCGGTATCGCCCGCCGCTATAGTCCCACGACCAGAGTTCGGAGCTCTGCGTCGCGCGGGTGGCGGCGATCGCGCGCCACAATGTCGCCTGCGCACGGGTCAGGACCGCGCGGGTCGCGGGCGGCAGGTCGCGGCGGGCGAGCTGCCGCTCGAGGCCGGCGGCGAACAACGCCTGCTGCCACGACCACACGACCGCGCCGTGATAGGCGGCCGGGGTGAAGCGCCCCTGTACGCTCGCGTCGGTCTGCGCCGGATTGGCGACGAGCATGCCGATATCGGTCATCAGCCCGGCGGGAAACGGTCGCATTGCCGCGGTGACATAGGTTTCCAGATCGGCGGGGGACGGTTCCGCGAACATCAGCGTGAAGCCTTCGTCGGAATGGACGATCGGGATCGGCCGGCCGGCGTCGTCGAGGGCGATCGCATGGAAGACCAGCGGCGCAGTGCCGAGGGCGGTGAGCGCGGGCGCGGCCGGGATGCCCAGCGTGCGGGCATAGTCGTCGATGCGCGGCCGGGCCTGGGTCGCGGGTATCGAGACGCGGAAGAGGGGCGGGGCGCGGTCGCGCCAGACAGCGGCCATCGCATCGGCCCGCGACAGCGCAGCGCGGTCCTGCGCCGTCAGGTAGCGGTCGAGCAGTCCGGCGCGCAGCAGCCGCGCCGCCGATTCGAGCGCGGCGGGCACGAACACCGCGTTGACGTCATAGGCATAGCGGCCGCGGCCCAGCCCCTCTTCGCTGTCGCGCCACTGGCCGGTCAGGCGGCCCTTGGGAATCGCGATCAGGCGCGAGGGTTCGGGGCGGTCGGCGAAGGGGCGTGCGCTGTCGATAACGTGGCGAAGGTTACGCACTAACGCCTTTCCGGCGGGGGCGGTGGTGCCGGGGATGGCTTCGCTGGCGATCGGGCGGTCGAGGAAGGCGCGGGCGGTGGCGGTGTTGCCGTGGTCGAGGAGATAGGCGGCGGCGACGGGGGCGAGCATATAGTCGTCGTCGACCATCGCGTAATCGAGCACGGCCGCGTCACTGCGCTGATTAAGTTTACGCCGGTCGACCACGGCGAACTCGCCAATGCCCTCTTCATGCGCGACATCGCCGCGCGCATCGAGCCGGGCGAGCACCGAACCCAGCCCCGCCTCGATCGCCTGCGGCTGCAACACCGGCATCAACAGGCGCAGCGACATCAGCGTGTCGCGACCGAAATAGGTCTGGAACCGCCACGACCCGGCGAGGAATTTTTCGCGATAGCTGAGGAAACGCAACGCGTTACGCGCGCCGGGATCGTTGGCGGCACGTGCGTTGAGCAATTCGTTCGCGGCAAGGCCGTGCAACGGCGTCTCCCCGCTCGACGCCAGGATTTCCATGCGCAGCGGCCGGCCGGCTGCGGCGACCAGCACGCCGCCCCGGATCGAGCCGGAGAGCAACCTTATCTGCAGCAGATAGCCGGGCCTGCCATCGAGGCGCGGGCGGCTCCAGCGGATCGTGTTGCCCGACACGACCGGATCGACCGCGACGTCGGCCGGAAAGCGACCCACCGACTGATAGTCGCGCAGGAAGCGGATCGACGACAGGACCGCCTGTTTCACCCGCAGTTCGGGCGCGTCGATGCTGGCGATGGTCTGCACGGCCGGTTGCGGACCGGCGATGCCCGGCGCGGTGGTCGGGCGCGGCGCCTGTTCCAGACGCCAGGTCGCCGCGCGCCCGACAGGTTCGAACCACAGCCCGACCCCGCTGTTCCCGGCGGGAAAGGCGACGAGGATGCGCGGATCGGTGCCGTTGCGCAGCAGCAGGTGCGCGGCGACCGGCCCTTCGCGGACAAAGGCGTTGAGATTCTGCCCCTCGGTCAGCTGATAGGCGAGTTCGGGCGCCCTGGCCGGTCGCTGTGCCACCGCCAGTCCCGTTCCCGCCAGCATCACGCCGGCCAGCATCCATCGCGCCACGGTCTTCATGTGTCGAACCTCTTTTGCGAAGCGCGCGACCCCGAAAAGGCCCCGCGCTCTTTCGTGACGTCATCGTACCCCCGCACCGGCGGGGGTCCAGAGCCAAGCAAAACAACGGCCTGCATTCGTGACCCTGGACCCCCGCCTGCGCGGGGGTACGGAAAGGCGACGACAGGGCCCGTCAGAACCGGAAGGTCAGCGTGCCCCCATAGGTCGGACCGACGATGCCGCGGGCATAGAAATAGCCGTCGGTAATCGCCTGGGTCTGACCCTGACGCGGATTGCCCTCGGTCAGGCCGACCACGTCGAACACGTTGTCGGCGTTCAGGTTCAGCTGCACCCGTTCGCTGAGGTTCAGGTTCACGCCGATCCCGGTCACGCCGTAGCTGGGCAGGGCGATGCCGTTGCCGTTGTCGGCAAAGATCTTGCCGACGAACTTGTAGCGGGCATAGACGTCGCCCAGCCCGTCGGGCAGCGTGAGCGTCGGCAGGATCGTGAACAGCTGCGCCGGCGTCCGTTCGGGGCGATTGCCCTCGAACGCCGCGCCCTGATCGACGCCGTCCAGCTGCAGGTTGAGCAGCTGCGGGTCCTGGAACACACCCTGGAAATCGACCGAGAACCAGTTGGTCGGCCGCACCACCAGGTCGATCTCGACCCCCTTGGTGCGCAGGTCGGCGTTCAGATTCTGCTGCTGCGACGGGTTGGTCGGGTTGGCGAAGTTGTAGTTCTGATTGTCGAAATTGGTGCGGAACACCGTCGCCGAGCCGGAGAAGAGGCGACCATATTGGTAGCGCACGCCGGCTTCGTACAGCTCGATCGTGGTGATCGGATCGACATTGTTGGTCTGGAACCCGTTGGCATAGCGGGCATAGACCGAGAAGTTCGGCGTGATCAGATAGTTGGCGCCGACCGTCCACGACGCCTTGCGCTGCGTGCGCTGCCGTGTGGTGAAGGTGCCGTCGAAGCTGGCGCCGACATTGCGGATGACGCCGCCGACGCCGGGCTGCACCGGCTGGTTCACCGCCAGCTGGTTGCCGTCGAGCGCGGTCGCGTCGTCGCTTTCCCAGCGCACGCCGCCGTCGACGCGCAGGTCGCCGAACGCGACTTCGTCGTTGACGTAGAGCGAGACCGCCGAGTCCCGCCGCTCGCGGATGCCGGCACCCCAGTCGCCATAGGAGACGAGGCCGTTGTCCGACAGCGTGCCGATGACCTGGTTGTTACCGTCCAGCGCGACGATGTCGTACACGTCGCTGTTGGTCTTCACGTCGTTGACCATGCTGGCGGTGGCCGACTGATCCTGCTTGCGGATCACGTTGTAATACATGACGCCGGCGGTCAGCGAGTTCTTGAACCGGTCGTTTTCATATTCCCAGCGACCGCCGACATTCGCGCCGAAATCGCGGCCGTCGATATAGTCGTGGTTGAGCGTGGTCCGCTGGAGGAAGCCGTTGCCGGCCAGCGCGGCGAGCTGTGCGGTCTGGTTCGACCCCAGCACCACGCCGGTCCGCAAATTCTTGATCCCGAAGCGCGTCGCCGCCGGATAGGCCGCGCGGCCGAGCGTCAGCAGGTCGTTGATCGGCGAGGAGGCGCCGGGCGTCAGATAGTTCTGCGCGCTGGTCAGGCCGGCATTGCCGGTGCCCGATCCTGGGAACAGGCCGTTGAAGTCGTAGGAATATTTCAGGTAGCGGGCATGGGCGAACAGGTCGATGGTCTCGCCCACCGGCTTTTCGATGTCGAAGCGGACCTGCGCGGTCTTCGCCTTGATCCCGTCGCGATAGCGGAATTCGCGGAAGCCGCTGGGATGGGCGAAGGTCGACACCGGCACCGCGATATTGGCGAAGGCATCGCCGCCGACATTGCCGTCCTGCGTATCCAGCCCCGGAATGCCGCGGATCTTGCCCCCGTCGAGGCGGTAGGGCATCGTCGCATAATAGGCGTTTTCGACATCGCCGCCCTTGGCCGACAGGCGCGCATAGCCGCCATCGTCGAAGCGATATTCGAGCATCCCCTTCAACCGCCAGCCGGCATAGTCGAACGGGTTTTCGCGCACGCCGGGGCTCGACTGGATATAGCCGCCGACATTGAAGGCGAGGTTTTCGGCCAGCGGCTGCGAATAATAGAAGTCGCCGCGCTTCATGCCGTAATTATAGGCGGTGACGCGTGCGGCTCCTTCGGCTTCCCTGAAGTTCGGGCGCTTCGAGATGAAGTTGATCGTCGCGCCCGCGCCGTTGACGGTCAGTACGCCCGACGACCCGCCCTTGACTGCTTCGAGGCGATCGATGGTCAGGTCCTGGTCGAAGAAGAAGTCGGCGCCGCCGCCGCCATAGAGGATCGGCATGCCGTCCTCCTGCAGCTGGACGAAGCGCTGGCCGCCGCCCTGCAGGCCGCGTACCGAATAGTTGTTCGATACCTGACCCGCCGTCGCTTCGACGAAGATGCCGGGCACCAGTTCGAGCATGTCGGCGGTCGAACGCGGCGCGCGCCGGTCGATATCGGCGCGGTCGGCGAGCGTGATATCGGCCGATGCGGTGATGAGCGGACGATCGCGCGAGGTCGTGCCGGTGACGACGATCACGTCCTGTTCGTCATCGGCGGTCGTGGTGCCGTCGGTCGCCTGCGTCGCGGCCGGATCGGCCGGCGCGGTCTGCGCCCAGGCGATCGTCGGCAGCATAGCGGCGCCAGCCAGCAATGCTGCACGCGCGGCTGCGCGATTGAATGTCAGCATGTTCCCTCTCCACCCAGATATTCCGTTGGTCCCGGCATTGCTGGGACCGGTTACATCTAGACCCCGGCGGAAAGGCCGGCAATCATGGTATACCGGGAACCGTATCAGAAAGTCGTTCTGTGGCGATTGCGCAACATTGGCTGGAACGGGTGCGGCCAAGTCGCCGTAAAGTCTTGCGAACCGCGTTGCTGGGCGCGGGCATGGCGGCGGTCGTGCGACCGGTGCGGGCGGCATCGTCGCGGGTCGAGGCGCTGATCACGCGGATGACCCTGGCCGAGAAGGCGGGACAACTCAGCTGTTTCAACGACGAGGTTCGGCCGGTCGGCGCGGTGTTCAATCCGGTCGTCGATCCCCGCGGGCGCGACGCGATGCTGGCCGATATCCGCGCCGGGCGGGTCGGCATGCTGTTCAACGGCTATGGCGTAGCGGGTGCGCGGGTGGCGCAGGCAGCGGCGTTGCAAAGCCGGCTGCGCATCCCGCTGGCCTTTGCCGCCGACGTGCTGCACGGCTGTCGCACGATCTTTCCGATCCCGCTGGCCGAGGCGGCGGCGTTCGACCCCGACCTGTCGCGGCGTGCGGCGCGAGCGGTCGCGCGCGAGACAACGGCGGGCGGCATCCATTGGACCTTCGCGCCGATGGTCGATGTCGCGCGCGACCAGCGCTGGGGCCGGGTGGCGGAAGGGGCGGGGGAGGATGTGCTGCTCAACCGCGTGCTGGCGGCGGCGCGGGTCGAAGGGTTTCAGGGACCGGACCTGACGCGCCCCGACGCGCTGCTGGCGACGCCCAAGCATTTCGTCGGCTATGGCGCGGTGCGCGGCGGCATGGAATATGCCGCGGTCGACATGAGCATGGCCGAGCTGCGCGAGACGTTCGTGCCGCCCTTCGCCGCCGCCTTTGCCGCCGGGGCGGGCGCGACGATGGCGTCGTTCACCGATTTTGGCGGGGTGCCGGTCAGCGCCAACCGGCCGCTGCTGACCGACCTGTTGCGCGGCGAACTGGGCTTCGACGGGGTGTGCGTGTCGGATTACGATGCCGACCGCGAGCTGATCGCGCACGGTATCGCGGCGGACGAGGCCGATGCGGCGCGGCTGGCGATCCTCGCCGGGATCGACATGTCGATGCAGAGCGGGTTGTTCGTGCGGCACTTGCCGGCGCTGGTGACGAGCGGCCGGGTGCCGGTGGCGGCGGTCGACCAGGCGGTGCGGCGGGTGCTGACGCTGAAGGAGCGGCTGGGCCTGTTCGACGATCCGTTCCGATCGATCGATGCGCGGGCCGAGCGGCGCGAGACGGGGAGCGTGGCGATCCGGCGGACCGCGCGCGAGGTGGCGACGCGATCGATCGTGCTGTTGCGCAACGATCGCGACCTGCTGCCGCTGCCGCGCACCGGGCGGCGCATCGCGCTGATCGGGCCGTTCGGTGCGGACCGGGCGAATTTGAACGGGCCATGGTCGTTCGCGGGCGATGCGACGGACGGGATCGATATCGCGCAAGGCGTGCGCGCGATGCTGGCCGATCCGCAGGCGCTCAGCGTCGAGGCGGGGTGCGGGATCGTCGATCCGCTGCCCGGCGGGATCGAGCGCGCGGTGGCGGCGGCGCGCGCGGCGGACGTGGTTCTGCTGGCGATCGGCGAGGGCGCCGACATGTCGGGCGAGGGCAACAGCCGCACCGCTATCGTCGTGCCGCCGGTGCAGCAGGCGCTGGCGGAGGTGGTCGCGGCGACCGGGCGGCCGGTGGTGGTGCTGTTGCGCCATGGCCGGGCGCTGGCGCTGGACGGGGCGGTGCGCGATGCGCCCGCGCTGCTCGCGACGTGGTTCCTGGGGGAACAGACCGGTCCGGCGATCGCCGACATCCTGTTCGGCGTCGTGGAGCCGACCGGACGGCTGCCGGTCAGCTTTCCGATGGCAAGCGGACAGCAGCCCTGGTCCTATGACCGGCGCAGCACCGGGCGGCCGGCCCCCGACAGCGATCCGATGGCGGCGGGCCGCAGCCATTGGCGTGATGCGCCGGACCGCGCGCTATACCCGTTCGGGTCGGGCATGGGGTATACGCGCTTCGCGCTGTCCGAGCTGCGCCTGCCGGCCATGGTCGCGGCGGGGGCGGCGGTGCCGGTATCGGTGGCGGTGCGCAACATCGGCGCGCGGACCGGAACGGCACTGGTCCGCGTCGACCTGCACGACCGGGTGGCGAGCAGGAGCCGACCGGTGCGCCAGATGAAGGCGTTCGCGCGGGTGACGCTGGCACCGGGCGCCGAGACGCGGGTCGCGCTGGAGATCGCCGGCGACGCGCTGGCGCTGGTGGCGAGCGACGGGACGTGGCGGATCGAACCGGGCGCGTTCGACTGCTGGGTCAATGCGGGGGACGATGCCGAAATTGCGGGGGCGTTCGAGGTGCGGTGAACGGAGGGCTCGGAGGCCGCGCCGGTGAGGCGGGATCAGGGTTGCGGTTCGGCGCGCAGCCAGCCCGTGATCGAATAGCGCCGCGCCGGGGCGGCACGGGTCACTTCGCTGACGCTGTGTTCCTGCGGCACGGCAAAGATGGTCATCCGGTTGAACCCCGGCGCGACCGCGCGCAGTTCGCCGTCCGGCCCGTGGAACAGCAGCAGCCCGCCCCATTCGGGCCGCCATCCCGGGGTGAGGCCAAAGACATAGGCGGCCCGGCGATGCTTGCCCGCGACGGCATCGTCATGGACGGTCAGGAAATCGCCGGGGGCATAGGCGGTCGCCTGCGCATCGGCGAACCGTACGTCACCCGCCCCGGTAATCGCCCGCAAGGCGTCCAGCATCGCCGGCGACGACATCCAGCGGGCGAAACCGCCAAGCGGGGTCGTATCGCCCGCGCGGTCCCGCACGGCGTCGGACACGCGGATGCTGTCGAAGCGGAACTGAAAGCCGGCGCGCGCGGCGGCATAGACCGCGAGGTTCAGCGCCTCGGCCCGTTCCGGCGGGATCGCCCCCCATCCGGCGCGGTCGAATTCGACGACCTGGTCGCCGCTCAGCACCAGCTTGCGCCAGTCGGTCCGCTGGCGCAGATGCGCCGAAAGCAGCAGCGCGGCATCGCCGGCCAGGGCATTGTCGATCACCACGCGCCCGTCGCGGCGATAGCGTTCGGCGAGCATCGCGAGATCGAGGGTCGGGTCGAGCGTGAACATCGGTGCCGGATGGCATGGCACCGATCGCGCGGCGAATGAAGCCCCCGTGTCGGGCGACGGCTTGCGCCATCGCGCCGGCTGGGCGAAACCTTTCGCGTATGACCACCCGGTATTCCGCATGATCGAACTGCTCGCGCTCAACCCGTCGCTCGACCGGACGGCACTTGCCGCGCAATTCGCGGCGGACGGACGGGTGCAGATCCGCGATGTGCTGACCGATGTCTCGGCACGCGCGCTCCACCGCGTCATCGCCGAACAGACGCCATGGGGCATCGCCTATGATGTCGGCACCGACAAGCCGGTCGGGCTGACCGCCGCCGAGTTCGCCGCGCTCGACCCGGCACGCCGCACCGCCATCCGCGAGGCGATCGAGCAGGCGATGCGCGGGCGCGACTATGGCTTTTCCTATGCGCGCTACCCGATCCTCGATGCCTATCTCCAGCACTGGGCGCCGGGCGGGCCGCACGACATCGTGCTCGAACATATCAACGACGCGCCGTTCCTCGACCTGGTGCGCGGCGTCACCGGCATGCCCGACCTGCGCAAGGCGGATGCGCAGGCGACCTTGTTCGCGCCGGGCCAATTCCTGGCGGAACATAGCGACTCCCATGTCGGGGAGGGGTGGCGCATCGCATACGTCCTGTCGCTCTGCGCGGTCGACTGGCGGCCCGACTGGGGCGGCTATCTGCAGTTCTTCGACGACGATGGCGATATCGTTGCGGGATATCGGCCGCGCTTCAATGCCCTGAGCCTGTTTGCGGTGCCGCGCCCGCATGCCGTCAGCTATGTGCCGCCATTCGCGCCGGTGGGGCGCTATTCGATCACCGGCTGGTTCCGCGACCGGTGATCGCCGCCACGCTTCGACAGGCGGCGCTGGCGGCGGCGGCGCGGGGAGACGACGCTGCTGCGGCCAGGGGCTTTGCGCAGGCGGTGGCGACCTATCCGGGCGATGCCGCGCTGCTCAACAGCGCCGGGAATTTCCATGCCGGGGCGGGGCGGGCGGCGGAAGCACTGGCGCTGTTCGACCGCGCACTCGGCATCGATCCGGCGCTTGGCGAGGCGGCGATCAACCGCGCGATCGTCCTGACCCGGCTGGGCCGCGCAGCCGAGGCGGTGGCCGACCTGACCGCGCGAGAGGCGGCGCTTGCCGGGCATCCGCGCTATTGGACGACGCGCGCCGCAGCCGAAAATGCTGCGGGAAACCTGCGCGGGGCTGCCGCCAGCTATGACGAGCAACTGCGCCGCGATCCGCGCAACCGCCGGGCGCTCCATGGCCGGGCGCGTATCGCGCTCGACCGGGGCGATGGCAGCGCGATCGCCCGGTATGATGCCGCGCTGGCCGAGACGCCGGGCGACCCGTGGCTGTTGCACGGGCTGGCACAGGCGCTGGAGGCGGCGGGCGACCGGGCGGCTGCGCTTGAGCTGTCGAGGCAATTGGCGACGCAGCTGCCGCAATGGATCGACGCGCTCGAACTCCATGCCACGCTGCGCTGGGCAGCAGGCGATCGGGACGATTTCTGCGATCATTATGCCGCGGCTGTGCCGCATCATGCCGATGGCGCGGCGGAGCGATCCTGGGCGGCGATGCTGGCCGGGGTCGATGCGCATGCCGCCGCCGCCGACATCCTGGCGCAATGCCGTGCGCGGATCGGTCCGCGCGACCCGTTGCTGCTCGACGAAGCGGTCTATCGTGGCGAGGCCGGGGACGATGCGGGTGCCGAGGCGATCTTTGCCGCCGGGACGCCCGCAACCCCCGACTGGTGGATTGCCGCCGCACGGCAGGCGCTGCGGGCCGGACGCCCCGAACAGGCCGATACGCTGCTGGGACAGGCGATCGCGGTGCGGGATGATGACGTGATGGCGTGGAGCCTGCGCGATCTGGCATGGCGGGTGCTGGG
>NZ_LQQO01000011.1 GCF_001619955.1 Sphingomonas hankookensis
GTCGATGGACCACTCAGAAGGGGGCAGCTCAAGCACCACGACCGCCAGTTCGGTCGATTCATAGAAATTGCGCAAGTCGGAATTGGCGACGGTCAGCTGGTCGACCTTGCTCTTCAGCTCGTCATTGACCGTCGACAATTCCTCGTTCGTCGATTGAAGCTCCTCGTTCATCGACATCATTTCTTCGTTGGAGCTTTTCAGCTCCTCGTTCGCCGTCTCCAGCTCCTCGATTGCCGAGCGCAGCCGGTGGCGGGTCAGCCGCAGCTCGTCCTCCAGCGATTCCAGATGATCGTCGCTCGGCTCCAGGTCCTGCAACTCGCCCGGATCGGACGGCACGAACGGCCCGGTGTCGCGGAACACGAACAGCAAGGTGCCATCGCCCAGCGGATCGCAGATCACCTCGACCGGCTGCGTGCCGTAATCGGCCTCCACCGACACGTCGCGCGCGATCACCCGGCGGCGTTCGTCGCGCGCCTGGCGCAGCAACGGGCCGATGACGTTGCGCAGGCCGGCGCGCGCCAGGTTGACCGCGCTGCTGCCCCCGGTCCGCGTCACCGGAAATTCGAAATAGCGGCTGAGCTTGCCATAGGCCGAGATGATGCCGCCGTCCTGATCGACGATCAGGCTGGGCGGGGCATAGCGTTCCACCATCCGCCGGGTGGCGAGCGATTCGCTGCCGAGCGACGCCGTGTCGCCGCGGCTGTCGCGTTCGCGCCGCGGCACGGGCTGGCGCTGGCTGCCGGGCAGGTCGATCGGATAATTGGGCGCACCGGGTCCACGTTCGAACAGCCGCGCCTGCTGGTCGACCGGCTCGAACAGATGCTCGAACCGCCCGACGCTTTCCGACGGCCCCAGGAACAGGAAGCCGCCGGGCCGCAGCGCATAATGGAGCAGCGGCACGACCGCCTGTTGCAACCGGTCGTCGAAATAGATCAGCAGGTTGCGACACGACACCAGGTCGATCCGCGAAAAGGGCGGGTCCTTGACCAGGCTGTGGCTGGAAAAGCGGATCATGTCGCGGATCGATGCCGCGATGGTGAAGCGCTCCGCATGCGGCACGGTATAGCGTTCGCGTAAGGCCGGCGGGATGTCGGCCATCGCAGCGGCGGGATAGCTGCCCTCGCGCGCGATCGACAGCATCTGTTCGTCGATATCGGTGGCGAAAATCTGCACCGCCAGCGGCGATCCCGATTTGCGCGCGGCCTCCGCGAACAGCATCGCGATGGTATAGGCTTCCTCGCCGCTCGAACAGCCGGGCACCCACACGCGGATATCCTCGTCCGGCGCGCGGTCCGCCATCAGCGGGTCGATCACCCGCATGCGCAGCGTTTCGAACGCATCGGGGTCGCGGAAGAAACGGGTGACGTTGATCAGCAGGTCGCGGAACAGCGCCTCGCATTCGGCGGCATCGCTGCGGATGCGCGCCAGATAGGCCCGGCCGGTATCGATGCCCAGCACATGCATCCGCCGCTCAACCCGGCGCACCAGCGTCGAGCGCTTGTAGCCCGAAAAATCATGGCCGATGGCGGTGCGCAGTACCCGGCACATCTCGTCGACATGATCGGCGACGACATTCGCTTCCGGTTGCAGCGGTTCGGACCCCCGCCGGCGAAAGAACGCCTGAAGGCAATGGAGGATTTCGCCGGCCGGCTTGACGAAATCGATCAGGCCGGTGCCGACCGCCGACAAGGGCATCCCGTCATAGCGCGCGCTCTCGGGCTGCTGCACGACGCAGACGCCGCCATTTTCCTTGATCGCGCGCAGGCCCGTGGTGCCGTCGGCGCCGGTGCCCGACAGGATGACGCAGGCGGCGTTGGACTGCTGGTCGCCAGCCAGCGACAGGAAGAAATCGTCGATCGGCCGGCGCATGCCGCGGGGTTGCTGGAAATCGGTCAGTTCCAGCACGCCGTCGCGAATGGCAAGGCCACGGCCGGGCGGGATGATATAGACGGTATCGGCCTCGATCCGCTCTCCGCCCGAACTTTGCAGCACGTTCAGCGCGGTGTTGCGGTCGAGCAGCTGCGCCAGCATGCTTTCATGGTTGGGGTCGAGATGCTGGACGATGACGAAGGCGAGGCCGGTCGGCAGGCTGGCCGGGGCGAGCATTTCGCGCAGCGCCTCCAGCCCGCCGGCCGATGCGCCGATCCCGACCACCGGCACCCCGGCCGGGCGGTGCGAACGCGCGTCGACCTTGGCACTCACGACGTCATGCATCGGGGGGGGACTCCAGGCCGGCCAGCATCATCTTCGCCTGTGCCACGATCGCCGCACTGTTGGCGATGGTCAGCAACGTACCCTCCACCACGATCCCAGCATCGCTGGCGATCGGCACCAGCCGGCCGAGCGTGGCGGTCAGCTGCTCGTCATATTCCGCCAGCATTTCGGGCTGCGACCGGCTCACGTCGAACTGCGACGCGAAGATATAGCTGGCCTTGCCGTCGATCGAGCGCAGCCGCGACATGTAGAGCAGGTTGACGAACGGCGTCCCGTCCTTGCGGAAATTGACGATCGGCGTCCGCACATTGGGCTGGGACGGCCGCGTCAGGAATTCGCGCAGCCGGGCGCGCGGTTCGACATTCGCCGCATCGCGCTGCAACAGCCGGCAATTGCGCCCGACCACGTCCTCGGGCTCGTAGCCGGTCAGGCGGCTGAACGCCGGGCTGACCAGCACCAGATGATTGTCACCCTCGGCCGAGGCCAGCGCGAGCGCGACCCGCGACTGTTCAAAATATTCGCGAAGCGCTTTGGGCAGTTCCGACGACACGCACATTCCGATCGACAAGGGAAAAGCTCGATTAGCCGCAAAACTCGTCCGGTAACAGCCCGCCCTCACCTATTGATTGGCGGTGGCATCGAGACGTTTCGCGCGGGCGTATCACAATAGTACATCGTCCATCCGCCACTTGCGCCGAACCGATGGCGCCGAATGGCGCATCGGCGCGTTACATGGGACGGGCAGTTTATTCCCGACGTCGATTGAGCTATCAGGAAAGCCGCGCGTGCGCGAAATTCCGGTGCTCACCGGCATTTCGCGGCCATCGCCATTGCAGGATATGTCGTTTCCAATGTCCGACCTACACTCCGTCGAACCCCGGCCGCTTGACCGCGATCTCGCGTTTCTTGCCGGGGGCGGCGACTGTGCGGGGCTGATCGCTGCGCTCGACTGGAACGCGACGCCGCTGGGGCCGATCGCCCACTGGCCGCAGTCGCTGAAGACCGCGACCGCGATGCTGCTGCGGTCGCCGGTGCCGATCGTGATGCTGTGGGGCGAAGACGGCGTCATGTTGTACAACGACGCCTATTCGGTCTTTGCCGGCGGGCGCCATCCGCAACTGCTGGGATCGAACGTGCGCGAGGGGTGGCCCGAGGTCGCCGACTTCAACGATCATGTGATGCGCGTCGGACTGGCGGGCGGCACGCTCCGCTATCAGGATCAGGAGCTGACGCTCCACCGCCATGGCCGGCCCGAACAGGTCTGGATGGACCTCGACTATTCGCCGGTGCTCGACGAACGCGGCGAGCCGGCCGGCGTCATCTGCATCCTTGCCGAGACGACCGACCGGGTCACCAACACGCGGCGGACGCAGTTCCTGCTGTCGCTGGCCGATGCGCTGCGTCCGCTGACGACGCGCAACGACATCATGGCACTGGCGGCCGAGCGGCTGGGGAAATGGCTGAACGCCAACCGCGCCTTCTATGCCGAAATCAGCAGCGACATGGTGATGCGGATCGATTGCGATTATTGCGACGGGGTGCAGTCGCTCGCCGGTGCGCATTCGCTCGCCTCGTTCGGCTCCGGCCTGCTCGACGCCTATCGCACCGGCGCGCCGGTGGTGGTGCCCGACATCCCCGGCAACATGCAGCTGTGCGAGGCGACGCGTGCCGCGCTCGCCGAGCGGCGGGTCGCGGCGTTCATCGACGTGCTGCTGTTCGACGAGACCGAATGGGTCGGCGTGCTTGCCGTGCAGTCGGCCACCCCGCGCGCCTGGACCCCGGCCGAGGAGAGCCTGGTCCAGGAGGTCGGCGAACGGGTCAAGAACGCGGTCGAGCGCGCGCGGGCCGAAGAAGATCTGCGCCGGCTGAACGAAACGCTCGAGGAACAGGTCGCAACCCGGTCCGCCGAGCGCGACCGGCTGTGGAACCTGTCGCAGGACATGCTGGCGCGCGCCGGCTATGACGGGATGATGTCGGCGGTCAGCCCGGCCTGGTCGCGGGTCCTGGGCTGGAGCGAGGCCGAACTGCTCTCGCGCGGCTATGCGCGCTTCATGCATCCGGAGGACGAGCCGCACACGCTGGCCGCGATCGCGCAGATGGCGGCGACGCATCGCCCCAACCGTTTCGAGAACCGCATCGCGACCAGTACGGGCGAATGGAAGCATGTCGAATGGACCGTCGCGCCGGAAGCGGATGGCCAGAATTTCGTCGCGGTCGGCCGCGACCTGACCGAAGCGAAGGAGCGCGAGGCCGATCTGGAAATTGCGCGCGAGGCGCTGCGTCAGAGCCAGAAGATGGAGGCGATGGGCAGCCTGACCGGCGGCGTCGCACATGACTTCAACAATCTGCTGACCCCGATCATCGGTTCGCTCGACATGCTGGTGCGCAAGAATGTCGGCACCGAACGCGAACGCCGCCTGATCGAGGGCGCGCTGCAATCGGCCGAACGCGCCAAGATGCTGGTCCAGCGACTGCTGGCCTTCGCCCGGCGCCAGCCGCTGCAACCGACCGGCGTCGACGTGGCTCGGGTGATCGACAGCATGACCGGACTGATCGCCTCGACCCTCGGGCCGACCATCGTGGTCGAGGTCAGGCTGGACGAACTGCCCCCGGCCCATGCCGATCTCAACCAGCTGGAAATGGCGCTGCTGAACCTCGCGGTGAACGCGCGCGATGCGATGCCCGAAGGCGGCACGCTGACCATCGCCGCGTCCCGGCGCACGATCCGGCCGGGCGACGTCCCCGGCCTCGCCCGCGGGCACTATGTCCGCCTGAGCGTCGGTGACACCGGTTGCGGCATGGACGAGGCGACCGCCCGCCGCGCGATCGAGCCGTTCTTCTCGACCAAGGGCATCGGCAAGGGCACCGGCCTCGGCCTGTCGATGGTCCACGGCCTGACCGCGCAGCTGGGCGGCGGGCTGACCATCGACAGCGCACCGGGCAAGGGCACCACGCTCAGCCTGTGGCTGCCGGTCAGCTCGGTCGTGCCGAGCGACGAGGAACGCCCCGCCGACCCGCAGCCCGCCCCGACCCGGCTCGGCACCGCGTTGCTGATCGACGACGAGGATCTGGTGCGGATGAGCACCGCGCACATGCTCGCCGACCTTAGCTACAATGTCGTCGAAGCCGCCTCGGCCGAAGAGGCGCTGACCATGCTCGACGCCGGCCTCACCCCGGACGTGCTGATCACCGACCATCTGATGCCGGGCATGAGCGGCGCCGATCTCGCCCGCCGGCTGAAGCGGACCCATCCGACGCTGCCAGTGCTGATCGTGTCGGGCTATGCCGACGAAGACGGGATCGATGCCGATGTTCCCCGGCTGACCAAGCCGTTCCGCAATGCCGAGCTCGAACTGAGCCTCGTCGCGCTGACGACGCCGGCGATCATCGTCGAACCGGCTCAGTCGCTCGGTGCGGGGCGGGTGACGATATAGGCGGCACAACCGCCCATTACCGCCGCGACGAGCACCGCCAGACCGACCCCGGGGCGCGCGCCGAACAGGAACAGCGCATAGCCGATCGCGATGCCGCTACAGGCCATCCCCTTGGCCCGGCGCCCGATCGCCCCGTCGCGCCGCCACGCCACCAGCGTCGGTCCGAAGCGCGGATGGCCGAGCAGCCACGCCTCCAGCCGCGGCGACCCGCGCGCGAAGCATCCCGCCGCCACGATCAGGAAGATCGTCGTCGGCATGACCGGCAGCAGCGCGCCGATGAACCCCAGCGCGACGAACAGCCAGCCGAGCGCGATCCAGCCCCACCGCGACAGGCGGCTGCGAACGGACACGGGCGGGTGCGGCGGCATGACCGCCACCCTATCGCGCTCCGCCCGCCGCCGATACCGGTTTTGCGAGCGCGACGCAGCATCGTCAGCGAAACATTGCGTCTCGCGTCCTCCGCGACGAAGATGCCGGCATGACCGACCTGCTCGTCCGCCTGTACGACCTGCCCGATGTGCAGCACCGTCCACAACTTGCCGAACACGGCGTCAATATCCGCCGGGCAATGTCCGCCGAACGCCATGTCGTACTGGCATGGGTCGCGGAAACGTTCGGTCCGGCTTGGCGGAGCGAGGCGGCGCGCGCCTTCATCCGGCCGGTCACGACGCTGTGGATCGCGGTTCGGGGCGATGCCGTGATCGGTTTCGCGGCCTATGACTGTTCGATGCGCGGCTTTTTCGGTCCGACCGGTGTCGATCCGGCGGCACGCGGATGGGGTGTCGGCGAAGCGTTGCTGTTCGCCACCCTGCACGACATGCGCGCGATGGAATATGGCTATGCGATCATCGGCGGTATCGGGCCGGAAGCCTTTTATCGACGGTGGCTGGACGTGAGCGTCATTCCGGGATCGCAGCATGGCATCTATCGCGGGATGCTCCACTCTCCCGGCGATGCGCCGCCGGACGAGGACGACTGATCCGGGCTGATCCAAACTCGGCGTTGTCCGACCTTGGTGACCTGCGTTCAGCGTCTGCGGCCGCGATTGGCACAGGCGGGTGGAACCGTTCGTGCCGAGTAGGGACTGAGCGTGTCGAAGGCCCATATCGAAGCACTTGGGCCGGCCCTTCGATACGCCGCTTCGACAAGCGCAGCGGCTGTTCACGACGATCGGTTCCGCCGGACAGCATCCCGCTTCACCTTGCGCCGTGCCGCGGCCAGTTCCGCCTCGAACGCCGCACGCTGTTCTGCCACCATGCGCGGCAGCAGGCCGGGATCGACAAAGGCATCCACCCGCCCCGCCCTGCGCCGTGCACCGCGCGCGATCACATCGGCGAACTCGGGATGGCCCGGCAGGACGATGTCCGCACGCATCGTCGCCAGCTTGGCAAAGGTGCGGCGGAAGTCGCCGACGATCCCCGGATAGCCGCGATTGCCGATCAGCTTGTTGCCCGCCACGGTGATGCTGCACGGAAATAGCACCCGGCGCAGCTTGCCTCCGTCGCGCGCGACCATCGACCAGCTGGTGCAGCCCGGCGTATGCCCCGGTGTCAGATGCGCGGTCAGCGCGACCTCGCCCAGCCGCACGACCTCGCCGTCGCCGATCACCCGGTCGACCTGGATCGCAGGATAGCGGGTTGGACGATAGGTCACGTCGCTCTGTCCGGTGCCGTGTTCCAGTGCCCAGCGATCCCCGGCACTCGCCAGAAACCGCGCGCCGGTATCGCGCTTGATCCGGGCGATCGCGCCGACATGATCGTTATGGGCATGGTTGCTGACGATCAGCTTCACCCGGTTCAACGGCACACCGACCCGCCGGATACTACGTTCGATCAGCGCCGCATTCTGTTCCAGCGTCCCGTCCAGCAGGATCGCCCCGTCGCGCGACACGATCAGATAGGCCGACAGCCCCTTGGTCCCGACATAATAGAGATTGTCGGCGATGCGGAACGGTTCGGTCGGCGTCGACCATTCGGGCGGGTCGGCGGCCAGAACGGGACCGGCCGCCACCATCGCCGCCAACGCCAGCCATCCCCGAACGAGCTTATGGTATCGCATTGTGTCCATCCCCTTGCCCATGCTTCGCTACGGGGAATTGACCGCAAATACACGCACCGACAAAGGATCATATCTCGGTTCGATCCTTAGGAAATCTCGGCATCCATGGCGCGTGCACCGGTTCCGCTCAATGCCCTGCGCGCGTTCGAAGCGTCCGCGCGGCATCTGTCGTTCACCCGCGCCGCGGACGAATTGTGCGTGACGCAGGCGGCGGTCAGCCATCAGATCAAGGCGCTGGAGGCGCGGCTGGGCGTCACGCTGTTCCGTCGCTCTAATCGCGGGCTGCTGCTGACCGACGAAGGGATGGCGCTGGCCCCCACGCTGATCGACTCGTTCGGCGCGATCGATCGGCTGTTCGACCGGTTCGATACCGGCGGCGTGGCCGAGGTGCTGACGGTCAGCGCGGTCGGCACCTTCGCGGTCGGCGCGCTGCTCGAACGGTTGCCGGCCTTTCGTGCCGCCTGTCCGGGGATCGACCTGCGGCTGTTGACCAACAACAACCAGGTCGATCTGGTGGCCGAGGGTCTCGACTATGCGATCCGCTTCGGTGACGGCGCATGGCATGGCGTGGCGGCGGACGTGATCTGCCCTGCGCCGCTCACCCCGCTCTGCGCGCCGGTCGTCGCGCGGACGCTGCGCGAACCCGGCGACCTGCTGCGCACGACGCTGCTGCGCTCCTATCGGTCGCAGGACTGGCCGGCATGGTTCGCGGCGGCGGGGCTGGAGGTCGGCGCGCTGCACGGGCCGCTGTTCGATTCCTCGCTGGTGATGGTGCAGGCGGCGATGCTTGGCAACGGCGTCGCGCTGGCCCCCGCGGCCATGTTCCGGCGAGAGTTGGACAGCGGACGCATTGTCCAGCCTTTTGCGATCGAGGCGGCGGTCGACAGCTATTGGCTGACCCGGCTGAAATCACGACCGACCGGGCGTGCGATGCAGCAATTCCGGCGCTGGCTGCTCGATGAATTTGCGCGGGAACGCGGCGACGAATCGAAATAGTCGGACGGCGGGACAACGCTCGGTTCTACGGACGATTCGCGACAATCCGGCGACAGGAACATGGTTTCCGCGCGTTTACGTTCGATTATTTTATCGTTTCGGCCGTGGATTGATCGGACGCCACGAACGGTTCGTCGCCGATGAACGGTGCAAACGTTGACAGTTTGCCGCGCCGGCCCGAAGGACGTCCCGGTTTTCAGCCGGTCCGGCCATCCGCCCTTTCCAAAGAAGCGGAAGTCGCACGGCGAGACGTGGGGGATCCCGACGGCCGCTTCTTTTGTCCGCGTTTCTGCGGCCGATGGCGGGCACCCTCGCGCACAAAAGATGCGTTGGAATGAATAAGCGTTGGTCCGTATTGGTGTTGTGGAGCCTGACGGCGGCAAGCGGCGTAGCGAGCGCCCATGTCGCGATGAACACGGATCCCGAACTCCCGGTCGTACAGCAACCGGCACCGATCGCCCCCGCTTCCACTCCCGTTACCTTTGCCGCCGCGACCCCGGTCGTGCAGCCCCTCCCCACCGAAGCAGCCGACGTCGCCACCGACGACGCTGACGTCGATACCGCCGATCTCGACAAGTCCGAGATCGAATGTGTCGCCAAGGTCGTCGTGCACGAAGCCGGCAACCAGCCGCACAAGGGCCAGCTGGCCGTCGCCCAAGTCATTCGCGCCCGCATGAAGAGCGGCCGCTTCGCCCCCAGCGCGTGCGGCGTCGTCAAGCAGCGCGGCCAGTTCTTCAACGTCGATGCATACAATCCGCCGCGCAACAACGGCCGCTGGAACACCGCCGTCGACATCGCCAAGCGCACGCTGGCCGGCAAGGGCGAAGACGTCGCCCCGGGCGCGCTGTTCTTCCACTCGGCCGGTGCTTCCTTCCCGAAGCGCACCCGCGTCGCGCAGATCGCCGACCACACCTTCTACCGCTGACACGCTCCTGGCATCCGCCAGGACCTCCGCAACGCCCGCGCCGAGCCATGCTCCCGCGGGCGTTGCCGTTGGTGGGTCGACACTCTTCCGCCACCTCCGCAAACCCGTTCGGTTCGAGCAGCTTCGAGCCTGTCGAGAAGCGTCCGTCGAGAACCCTGAGTTTGGGGCAGCCCTTCTCGACTACGGTTCTCGACAGGCTCGAACCTGCGCTCGAAGCAAACGGAAGCGGACGGTAACTACCGCGCGCTCCCATCCTCACCCGGCTGCTCACCCCCGAACCGCGCTGCCTGCGCCGCTTCCCACCGGCTCCGCACCGCAGCCCGCGGCGCATCGAACCCCAGCCGCTCGGTCAACCCCGCCCATGCCGCGATCGGCGCCCGCAACGGCTCGGTATAGGGCGACGGCGGCAGCTCGTCGAACCACGCCGCGATCGCATGCGCGTTGAACAGCGCCAAGAACAGCGTCGCGGTCACGATGATCGTCGACATCCATGCGAAGGGCCGTACGACATCGACCGGATCGGGCGCGACCAGCACCGGCGACCCGACCTCTACGATCTCCCCCTGTTCGGCACCCGTGGTCATCGGCGGCTCCCGCTCAGAACTGGTAATAGATGAACGGCGCGACCCCTTCGGGCCGCATCGCGTCGACGATCAGGATCAGCACGCCCAGCGCCAGCCCGATGATCGGCGCGGCATGGTGGCGGACCCGCACCGCCAGCCCCTGCAGGATGCCGGCCGGCACGGCATGGATGGCAAGGCCCAGCACGACCAGCGCCAGCGACAGCGGCGTGACCAGCGTGTTGCGCCAATCGCCGGCGAACAGCTGCCCCAGATAGGCGAACGCCTCCCCCTCGCCCTGCGCACGGAAGAAGATCCAGCCGAGCACGACGATGTGGAACGTCAGCAGGATACCGGCCCAGCGCGGCGCCGTGGGCAGGCCGGCGGGGCGATGCCGCGCCCAAAACCGCTCGATCGCCAGCCAGCCGCCATGCAGCGCGCCCCAGATCACGAACGCCCAGCTGGCGCCATGCCACAACCCGCCCAGCAGCATCGTCAGGAACAGGTTGATATAGGTCCGCACCGGCCCCTTCCGGCTGCCGCCCAGCGGGATGTAGAGATAGTCGCGCAACCAGCTCGATAGGCTGATATGCCACCGCCGCCAGAAACCCTGCAGCGAGGCGGCGCGGTACGGCTGGTCGAAATTGCGCGGGAAAGTGTAGCCCAGCAGCGCCGCCAGCCCGATCGCCATGTCGGAATAGGCGGAAAAGTCGCAATAGATCTGCACCGCATAGCCATAGGCGCCGATCAGCAGGTCGAAGCTCGACCGGCTGGCCGGATCGAAGAACGCCGGATCGACCAGCGCGCCGGCCAGCTGCGACGCGATCACCGCCTTCTTGAACAGCCCCCACAGGATCAGCAGCAGCGCGGCGGCAACGACCCCACGATCGATCGTCGGCACGCGACGGAACTGCGGCAGCAGGTCCGCGCCGCGCACGATCGGCCCCGCCACCAGATGCGGGAAGAACGACATCAGCAGCGTCAGGTCGAGCAGGTTCGCCGCCGGGATGCGCCGCCGATGGACATCGACCAGATAGGAGATCGCCTGAAAGGTGAAGAACGACACCCCGACCGGCAACACCACCTGCAACAGCGGCAGGTCGCGCGCAAAGCCGAGCGGAGTCAGCAGCGCGCTCAACTGTTCGAGGAAGAAGCCGGCATATTTGAAATAGCCGAGCACCCCCAGATTGGCGACGACCCCGACCGTCACCAGCGCGCGGCCGGTTCGGTCGTCGTCGCTGCGCACGATCGCCTGCGCCAGCGCCCAGTTGACGAAGGCCGATACGAACAGCAGCGCGACGAACCGCGCATCCCATGCGCCGTAGAAGAACCAGCTGGCCAGCAGCAGCGCGATCTTGCGCCATTCGTTCGACCGCCCCAGCGACCACGTCACGCAATAGACGACGAGGAAGAACAGCCCGAAGCTGAGCGTGGGAAACAGCATTTAGCGAACCGGTGCAGAAGGAGCGGTGGTCGACCAGCCCGAGGATGGCGCGGCGCCGACGATCCGGGTCATCGCCGCGTCGAGATCGGCCTGCAACAGTCGCGCAATCTCCGCCCCGCCGCGGCTGGTGAAATGGACGTGGTCGCCCCGCATCAACGGGGTCGCCCCCTGCGTCCAGCCATCGGCGACACAGCGCCCGCCCATGCGCTGCGCCCAGTCCCAATAGGCGATGCCGAACGCCCGGGCCTGTCGCCGCTGGACCGCCTGCACCGATGCGAGCGCCGCGGTCGGCCGCCATCCGCCACCGTCCGCGCATGGCGCACTGGTGCCGCTCTCGCCGCTTTGCAGCCCCGGCTGCTTGGTCGCCGAATCGGGCGCGCCGATCAGCAGCATCGGCACATCGGGCGCCAGCCGCCGCAACCGCGTCAGGTCGGCACGCAGCGTCGCTTCGTAGGCGCTGGCCGAAAAACCGGGGCGGAACGCCTCGTTGGTGCCATAGGCGACAACGATCAGGTCGGGGCGATAGGCGGCCAGCTCGGTCGCGACCACCCGGTCGTCGGTCCGCCCGAAATGCAGGAACTGCGCGCCGACCGTGCCGAGGTTCGACAGGATCACCCCGCCGCCCATGCGCCGTTCGGTGCTCCATGACGTAATCGTCACCGGCCCGCCGATGACCGTCGCCGACGCGATCGTCGCCTCGCCATTGCCGTCGAGCGTGCGACAGCGACTGCCCGCCTGCGCCCCGTCGAGCGACCATGCCACCACCGCCGCGCCCAGGCTCAGTTGCAGCGACCCCTGTCCCGGCCCGCTCAGCGCGCAGACGGTCAGCCGGTCGAAATTGCGGCCGTTATCGGCGCTCAGCGTCACCGTCGCGCCGGGTTGCTCGCTGGTCAGGCTGTAACCGCTCAGCCCCAGCCGGATATTGCTGTTCGCGGAATAGGCCGCGCCGAAGATGCCGTTGACGCTCCATCCGATCGACTGGCCGGCGGTGATGTCGCGGGTCAGATAGCCGGCATAGGGGCGACCGGGCGGCAACACGCCGCGCCCCGCCCGGCCGAAACGCGTCTGCAATGCCGTCCGCCAGCTGCCGGTGATCTGGTCGCCGGCGGTATGGCTGTCGCCGATCTGGAGGATGCGGACCGGCTCGGGCGCTTCCTTCGCGCTGGCCAGCTTTTCAAGGAACGGGCGAAGCCGTTCCGCGTCGCACAGCCCGCCGATACAGGCCTGGGCGCTTGCGGCCTGCGCCAGCGCTAGGGCGAACAGCGCCGACATCAGCGCGCATTCCCGGTCGGCGTCGGCGTCGGCGTCGGCAGCGGCCGCCCCGCCTCACGCCGGGCACGCTCGGCATAGCGCCGCAGGTCGTCCGCCACCTTGGCGGTCAGCCGCTGATAACCGACCCCGATCATGTGCAGCCCGTCGCCGGTCCGCATCAGCACCGGCTTGCCAGTCTTCAGGTCGGGTAGATAGGCATTGTACTTGCCCTCCGCGTCCAGCGTCAGCGGACGGGAGTCGAGGAACGGCACGCCCAGCCGGCGCATATGCTCCTCGTAAAATGCGTCCATCGCCTGCATGTCGGCATCCAGCTGCGGATCGCGCATCACCGGCAGCCCGACCCAATAGACGACCGCCCCGGTCGAGCGCAGCGCCTTTACGTAGCTGTCGATGCGGTCGCCGATCACCTGTTTCCAACCATCGCTCATCAACGGGTGGAGATGGCCGTCGGCGAACACCGCCTGATTGTCGTTGGCGCCGAAGCTGATCACGACGGCATCGACGGGTTGGGCAGCGAGTTGTTCGCGGGCGCGCTTTTCGAGGTCGATCACGCGGTAGCGGGTAAAGCCGGTCGCCTCCTTGGCGAATTTCAGCACCTCGAAGCCGTCGTCCTTGGGCAGCTGCCGATAGAGCGCGTCCCAGATGCCGTTGCCGAAGCTGTCGCCGAACACGCCGACGCGTAGCACCCCGTCGCGCTTCACCCGGTTGATGACTTGGCGGTCGATCGGCCCGTCGACGGTGCGCGCGGCGATGGCGGGCGCGGCCGGCGTCGCCGGCGCGGCATCGGTCCCGGTCGAGGATGCGCCGGGCGCCACCAGCGGAGTCGGCGACGCGACCGGCGCGGGCGTTTCCGGCAGCGCGATCCGGCCGTCGCCCGCAAAGGACAGGCCGACCACGAACCCGGCGATCAGGCCCAGGACCAGGACCGCCATCCGGTCCCCCAGCCACCACAGCCTGGATTCCGTCGCTCGATTGGCAGCAGTCACGTACCTATACCCGTTCACATCTGGGGTGGCCCGCGGACGCGCGGGCGGATCACGCTTGCGGGTAACTGTTCGCGCGGTGCGGGGCAAGACGTCGGCCATATGGCGTGCGCCACGCCGTCGCACCGGCATGACGGACCGCGCCGGACGCCCGACGGCGACGGCGGCACCAGGCGCCCGAAGGGTTCGCAAATTGCGAGATAACGCAGTCGGTTACGGGAAACCGTCCGGTCACCGCACCGCCCTATCCTGTCGATCGGGAGGAGTGCAGCATGGTCGTATCGATCGGCTTCCGCGTATCGGACTACAGCGCAACGACGGCCGCCGGCCCCGTTCGAACGGGCGGGAGCGGCAACGGCGCCATCCCCCTGCGATCGTTACGTAAATTGCGCAGGATGCGTCCGCTCCGGCGCGTCGCGGCCGACCGGCGCGGTGCCGCGCTCATCGAACTGGCCCTGGCGCTGCCGGTCCTCATGGTCTTCCTGTTCGGCATTATCAGCGGCGGCAGCTGGCTGGCGATGTCGCATGTCGTGCAGGAAAGCGCGAACGAAGGCGCGCGTGCGGCGCTCGCCGGGATCACGCCGGCCGAGCGCGTGACGTTGGGGACCGGCGCCGCGCTGCAAACCCTGTCGCGCAGCTACGGCATCCGCAGCACCGACGTGTCCGTCCGCATCGACGATGACGGCCGGCTGCTGACCGTCCGCGTCGCCTATGACGGATCGGCCAACCCGTTGCTCAAGCTGCCGATCATGCCCGCCGCGACGACCATGATCCAGCGACAGGCCAGCGTCGTGCTGGCAGGATTCTGACGATGGTCGTCCGGGCTATGCGGCGCCTGGTCAAGGCGCGGGAGGGCAATGTCGCGCTGATGCTGGCCGGCGGGCTGACGATGCTGACCGGCACGGCGGTGCTGGGCGTGGATACCGCCAGCCTGTATCTGGAAAAGCGCCGGTTGCAGGGCGCGGCCGATGCCGCCGCGCTGGCGGCCGCCGGCGACCTGTCCAACGGCACGGCACGGGCACAGGCGGCGGTATCGCTGTCGCCCGACAACGGCACGCGGCTGACGGTGATGACCCCCGGCCGCTTTACCCGCGACGAACGGCTGGCGGTCGATGCCCGGTTCCTCGCCAACGGCACGCCGGGCAATGCGGCGCAGGTCGCACTGGAAAGCCGCATCCAACCGGTCTTCGCCCGCGTGTTCGGCTATCGCGACGTCACCATCGAAGCCCGCGCCACCGCCGCGCGCATCGACCTCGCCGCATTTTCGCTCGGGACACGGCTGGCATCGGTGCAGGGCGGCCTGCCCGGCGCGCTGCTGTCGCAACTGGCGGGCAGCGAATTGTCGCTGTCGGTCATGGATTACAATGCGCTGGTGTCGGGACAGGTCGATCTGCTCAAGACCGCCGAGCTGCTGCGAACCACCGGCGGCGTGCGCGCCGACACATTCAACGACGTGCTGGCGACCGATATCGCCCTGCCGAAACTAGTGACGGCGATGGCCGGGTCGACGACCAGCAGCGCCGCGGCCCAGCTATTGCGTTCCATCGCGGGCAAATTGCCCAATCGCACGGTCCGCCTCGACAAGATCGTCGACCTCGGCGCGCTGGGCAGCCGCAACGTCGCCGATCCGCTGCGACCGGTCGAAACCGATGCTTATGCATTCCTGCGCGAAGTCCTGCAGATTTCGGGCGGCTCGCGACAGGTGCAGAGCGATATCGACCTCGGCATTCCGGGCATCGGCCAGACGCGGGTGTTCCTCCAGATCGGCGAGCGGGCGGCGAACAGCCGCTGGTTGTCGGTCGGCGAAGCGGGACAGGCGGTCGTGCGCAGCGCGCAGACCCGGCTGTGGATCGACATCGCGCTGGTGAACGCCCCGCTCAGCCTCGGGTCGGTGCGCGTGCCGATCTATGTCGAACTGGCCGAGGCGGAGGCGCGGCTGGCGCAGATCACCTGTCGCGGCGGCCCGGCGAACGCCACCGCCGCGCTGGACGTCACGCCGTCGCTCGGACGCGTCGCGATCGCCGATCTCGATCCCGCCGCATTGCCGAATTTCCAGCAGGCGGTGGCGCTGCGCCCCGCGCGGATGGTCACGCTGCCGCTGGTGTCCTTGACCGGTCTGGCGAATGTGCAGCTCGGCGGCACACAGGCGCAGCGGGTCAATTTCTCGACGGCCGAGATCAACGACCATGTCGTCAAATCGGTCTCGACCAACGACATCGCCGCCGGCGTCGCCAGCAGCCTGCTGCGCACCATCGACATCCGCGCCAATGTGCTGGGGCTGGGCGTGTCGGCCGGCCTGTTGACCAGCACGCTCGGCAATACGTTGAGCGCGGTCGCGCCCGCGCTGGACCTGGTGGTGGGGCAGGTGACCGCGCTGGCCGGGGTGCATGTCGGCCAGGCGGACGTACGGATCGACGGCGTGCGCTGCGGCACGCCGGTGCTGGTCGGCTGATCCTATCGCCGGGTCAGCAGGACGATCGCGCCTTAATTGCCATAGACGCCGCGCAGTTCCGCGATGGTCACCCGCACCGCGACTGTCGCGCCGTCGTTCGACAACAGCACGCTGTCGATGGTGCGCGCGCCCTCGCCGCTCAATACCTTGTCCAGCGCCTCGCGGAACGCGACGCGGTGGGCGACGGGGACCAGGTCGGCGATGGCGACATGGTGCAGCCGCTCTTCGGACAGGTGCACCATCTCGCAAAAGGTCGGCTCCGCCCGGTCGATATGGCCGCGCGTGTTGAGGCAGACATACCCGATCCCGTCATGTACCCCGATCGCCTCGCGCAGCGACTGACGCACATCGGCCAGCCGGTGCCGCTTCATGTCCTCGGTGATGTCGTGGAACAGGATGGTGACATGGCGGGCAAAGGGATGGATATCGACCCGCACCCAGCTGTCGGGGCGAAACAGCGACGGAATTTCCGCCGATGCCGGTTCGCGGCTGGCGACCGATCGCCGGACATAGGTTTCGACCAGCGACCCGTGCAGCGTCGGTACCGCCTTGAAAACATGGTGCCCGACCAGTTCGTTTTCCTCCCGGTCCAGCTGGGCATGCGCGACATGGTTCGCGGCCAGGATGCGCATGTCGTAATCGATCAGCAGCACCCCGACCGTCAGGCAGTTGGCGAAATCCTGCAGGCTGGGCGGCGCGATCGGCGCATCGCCGTCACCTTCGTTGTCGCGCAGCGCGTTATAGTGGCGAACCGTCGTCAGCACATGGGTCGCACGGCCATGATGCGTGACGAAGATCGCTTCGTCATCCTGCATCTGGCGCAACTGACCGAAGCGGCGGGCGAAGTCGGCAGACGATACCGTCGGCTGATCGGCCTCGTTTCGCATGATCACTTCGCCGCCCGTTCCTGGCATACGCTGTCCTCCCGGTTGTCCGTTAACCCTGCCACTTCCTTCAGACCGCCATCAACGCGGCCTTTGCGCAAACCCATCAATATAAATGGATTTATAGTGGATGAGTTTCCAAAGAAACAACCGGAACCATCGCAAGGGCGAATTTATACACTTGGCCAATTAGTGCATTTGAAACATCTAATCACGCAAACAACGGAGCAACATCTATGCGTATACTTTCGACCGTAGGCTTTGTTCTGTTGTATTGTGGCATCGCATCGGCAAATCGTTCTCCTCCGCCGACCTGGGTCGCGACCTGGACCACCTCCCCGATCCGCTCGAACCCCGAACACGCACTACCTTCGCCAACTTCCGGCAACACGACCGTCCGCCAGGTCGTTCGACTGACGCTCGGCGGAGCGGCGCTGCGCGTGCGCTTCACCAACCGGTTCGGCACGACCCCGCTGCGGATCGCCGGCGCGCATGTCGCGGTCGCATCGGGCCCCGCCGCCGCCGGGATCCAGGCGGGCACCGACCGCGCGCTCCGTTTCGGTGGCCGCCCGGACGTCGAGGTTCCCGCCGGCGCGGATTTCTGGTCCGATCCGGTGCCATTTGCCGCCAAGCCCTTGTCCGACCTCGCGATTACCACCCACTTCGCCGCCCTGCCCGACCAGCAGACCGGTCATCCCGGCGCCCGGACGCGTAGCTGGATTGCCGGCGGGGATCGGCTGGCCGACACCGCCTTCGCCGATGCCAGACCGGTCGAACGCTGGTTCCAGATCGCCGCCGTCGAGGTGACCGCCGCCCCTCCGGCGCGGGCGATCGTCGCGCTCGGCGATTCGATCACCGATGGCTATGGCGTGACCGACGGGCGGCATCTGCGCTGGACCGACGATCTCGCCCGCCGCCTGTCCGCCGCCCCGCGCACGCGTCGGATCGCGGTGCTGAACCAAGGCATCGGCGGCAACTGCCTGCTGGCGGAATGCAGCGGCCCCAATGCCTTGGCGCGCTTTGACAGCGACGTGGCAAGCCAGCCCGGCGCGCGCTATGTCATCGTCCTCGAAGGGATCAACGACCTGGGCCGGCTAGGCCGCGAACGGCCGGTCTCGCCGGAGGAGCGCCAGTCTCGAGTGCAGCAGATGATCGCCGGATATGCCCAGATCGTCGCGCGGGCACGGGCGCTCAGGCTGACCGTCATCGGCGGCACGATCACGCCGTTTGTCGGCAACGACTATTACCACCCCGACGCCGCCGCCGAAGCCGCACGGCAGGCGATCAACGCCTGGATCCGCACCCCCGGCCATTTCGACGCAGTGATTGATTTCGACCGGATAGTACGCGACCCGGCGCGACCCGACCGCCTGCTGCCCGCCTATGACTCGGGCGACCACCTGCATCCCTCGATAGCGGGCTATCGGGCGATGGCGGATGCAGTTCCGCTCACCCTGTTCGCTCGCTGACGCCTTGGTTTGCGCGGGGAAGCACACCATCTGCCGCGCCTACCCCGTATCGGAGCCGTTCCATGATCGACCTGCACTACTGGCCCACGCCCAATGGCCACAAGATCACGCTGTTCCTCGAAGAAGCCGGCCTGCCCTACACCATCCACCCGGTCGATATCGGCAAGGGCGAGCAGTTCCGCCCCGAATTCCTCGCCATCGCACCGAACAACCGGATGCCCGCGATCGTCGACCATGAACCGCTGGGCGGCGGCGATCCGCTGTCGATCTTCGAATCCGGTGCGATCCTGCTCTATCTGGCGGAAAAGACCGGCCGCTTCCTGCCCGCCGACACCGCCGGACGCTATGACGCGATCCAGTGGCTGATGTGGCAGATGGGCGGCCTCGGTCCGATGGCCGGGCAGAATCATCATTTCAACATCTATGCGCCGGAGAAGATTCCCTACGCGCAGGACCGCTATATCCGCGAGACCGCGCGGCTGTACGGCGTGCTCGACAAGCGACTGGCCGACCGCGACTTCATCGCCGGCGACTATTCAATCGCCGATATGGCGGCCTATCCCTGGATCGTCCCGCACGAGGCGCAGGGACAGAAGCTGGAAGACTTCCCGAATTTGAAGCGCTGGTTCGACGCCATCGCCGCCCGCCCCGCGACGGCCGCGGCCTATGCCAAGGGCAAGGCGATCAGCGACGGTAGCAAGCCGATGACCGACGAACAGCGTCGCAACCTGTTCGGGACGCCGCCTAAAAACTGAGCCTTGCGACAAACTGCGACAAAGCCGCGGTTTGTCGACAAAGGCTGGCGACAATTACCGGCGACAAGCGGCGCATTCTCCACCGGGGGTGCGCCCCTTGTTCAAAGGTACAGTCCCATGCGTTCGTTGATTGCCGCTGCCTCGCTCGCCGGTATCGCCCTGCCCGCGATCGTCACCGCCCAGACGCCACCGCCCACGCCCCGTCCGATGGCCGACGGCGTCCTGACCCGCGAGGGAGCGCTTGCCCGCGCCGACCGCCGGTTCGACGCGCTCGACACCGACCGCGACGGCACGATCAGCGCCGCCGAGCGCGCAGCGATGCCGCAGCGCCCGCGCGGGACCGTCGATGGCACGACGCCGATGCCCGGCCGGTCTATGGGCGACCGCATGCTGGAACGCGCCGATGTCGACAAGAACGGCGTCGTCACCCGCGAGGAATTCCGCGCGGTCGCGGCGCGTGCCTTCGATCGGCAGGATGCCAACCATGACGGCCGCGTCGATGCCGCCGAACGCAAGCAATGGCGCGACCAGCGCATGGCACACCGCGGCGGTCAGCCGGCCGAGTAACCCCTGACCGGACGGCGCGGTCGCGTACCGCGCCGTCCGGCATTTCCCTTATGTCGATGGGCCGCGTAGCATGTCCGACATGGCCGATATTCCTCATTTACTGCTGGTCGACGACGAACGATCGATCCGCGAACCGCTTGCCCAATATCTGACGAAGCAGGGTTTCCGCGTCACCCAGGCGGGCGATGCGGAGGGTGCGCGGGCGCGGCTGAACGCCTATGCCATCGACCTCGCTATCCTCGACATCATGATGCCGGGCGAGGACGGGCTGTCGCTGTGCCGCCATATCCGCGAGACAAGCGAGACGCCGGTCATCCTGCTGACCGCGCGCGCGGAAGAAACCGACCGGATCGTCGGGCTGGAAATGGGCGCCGACGATTATGTCGTGAAGCCCTTTTCCCCGCGCGAACTGGCGGCACGGGTGAAGGTCGTGCTGCGGCGGACGGCTGGCGGCGCGGTCAGGCAACACGCGCCGGAGGCCGGGTCGTTCGCCTTCGCCGGATGGGTGCTCAAGACCGGTGAACGCGCGCTGGTCGATCGTGAGGGCGTGTCGGTGCCGCTGTCGACCGGGGAATATAACCTGCTGCATGCTTTGGTCACCCGCCCGCGCCAGGTGCTGACCCGCGACCAGTTGCTCGACCTGACCCAGGGGCGCGAGGCGGCGGCGTTCGATCGCGCGATCGACAATCAGGTCAGCCGGTTGCGCAAGAAGATCGAGACCGACGTCCGCAACCCGGAGATCATCAAGACGGTATGGGGCGGCGGTTATACGCTGGCGACCGAGGTGACGCGCCTGTGAAGCGGCTGTTGCCGACCAGCCTGCCCGGACAGATCGCGTTGCTGGTCGCGGTGGCGTTGTTCGTCGCGCAGGCGCTGAACTTCGGGCTGTTGCTGCGCGAACGCCGTGCCTTTCGCTTCGCCGAAATCACCCTTCCCGCCGTCACCCGGCTGATCGACGCCGCCGAACGCCGGATCGCGCCGCGGCCGGGACAGGCGAACGCAACCCCGCGCGATCGGATGCGTGGGGTGCGGCTGGTCACGGATCGCGTGCCGGCGATGCGCGGCGAGCCGGAGCGAGACGTCGAAGCGGCGATCAGGTCGGGCTTTGCCGAAGCCGGCATCCGGGTCGGCACCATCGCGGCCAATATCCGCCCGATCGACGAAGCCGAAGTCCGGGCGCGGGGTATCACTGGCCCTCGCGCCGACCGGTTGCGGCGGATGGGCGCGGTGCTGGATGCCGCGGTCGAGCTGCCGGGGCGCGGCTGGCTGGTCTCGCATACGCCGTGGCCGATGGCCGAGCGCGGGCTGTTGTGGCAGCTGCTGGCGCAGACCTTCATCCTCTACGTCATCGTGCTGCTGCCGGTATTGTGGATCGGGCGGCGTATCGCCAAGCCGCTCAGGCGACTGGCGGGGGCGGCACGCGCCTTTCATCCCGCCCGCCCGCTGCCGGCAATTGAGCCTTCCGGGCCGCAGGACGTACGGCTGCTGATCTCCGCCTTCACCGATCTGGGGCGGCGGGTGAATGCGATGGTCGACGAAAAGGACCGGATGCTGGGTGCGATCGGCCATGACCTGCGGACACCGCTGGCGGCACTCCGGGTGCGAGTCGAATCGGTCGAGGACGATACCGACCGGGCGCGAATGGTCGAGACGATCGACGAGATGAACGCGACGCTGGACGACATCCTCTCGCTGGCGCGGCTGGGGCGGCCGAGTGAGGCGGCGACCGATGTCGACGTCGCGGCGCTGGTCGACGCGGTGGTCGACGACTTCCGCGACCTCGGCCATGATGTCGACTTCGTGGAGGCGGCACGGGTGCCCCTGCACCTGCGGCCCAATCTGATGCGGCGGGCGGTGCGCAACCTGATCGAGAATGCGATCAAATATGCCGGCGCTGTCGAGGTTCGGGTGGCAACGAGCGCGCAGGCCGTGGCGATTATCGTCGCGGACCGTGGCCCCGGCATTCCGGCGGACCGGATGGCGGAGGTGTTCGATCCCTTCACCCGTCTGGAAACGTCGCGCAATCGCGATACCGGCGGGATCGGGCTGGGATTGGCGCTGGCCCGGGCGATCGTACGCGATGCGGGGGGTGAGGTCGCGCTGACGAACCGCGAGGGCGGCGGGCTGAACGCGACGATCCGGTTGCCGCGCTAGGGTCGCCGACTGCGTCAGCCCGACGTCCGCCCAACCCGTCACCCCGGGCTTGACCCGGGGTCCCGCTTCTTTTGCTACCGTCGAAAGAAAGCGGGACCCTGGGTCACGCCCGGGGTGACGGACTAAACGAAGCGCTCAGCACCACCCCGCTGGCGCGGGGCGAATGACAAGGACTCAAATCGCCCCCGGGCGATTTGAGTCCTTGTCATTCCCACTCGATCGTGCCCGGCGGCTTGCTCGTATAGTCGTAGGTGACGCGATTGATGCCCTTCACCTCGTTGATGATCCGGGTCGCCACGCGCGGCAGGAAGTCGCCCGGGAACTGGAATGCCTGCGCCGTCATGCCATCGGTCGAGGTGACCGCGCGGAGGGCAAGGACGTTGTCGTAGGTGCGGCCATCGCCCATCACGCCGACGCTGCGCACTGGCAGCAATACGGCAAATGCCTGCCAGATCGCGTCGTACAGCCCGGCGGTGCGGATTTCCTCGAGGTAGATCGCGTCCGCCTTGCGCAGGATGCCGCAGCGCTCGCGGGTCACCTCGCCCGGAATACGGATGGCGAGGCCGGGTCCGGGGAACGGGTGGCGCCCGACGAACACGTCCGGCAGCCCCAGTTCGCGACCCAGCGCCCGAACCTCGTCCTTGAACAGTTCGCGCAACGGTTCGACCAGCGCCATGTTCATGCGTTCCGGTAGGCCACCGACATTATGATGGCTCTTGATCGTCACCGACGGTCCACCGGTGAAGCTGACGCTTTCGATCACGTCGGGGTAGAGCGTACCCTGCGCGAGGAACTGCGCTCCGCCCAGCTTCTTCGCCTCGGCCTCGAACACATCGATGAAGGTCTTGCCGATGAACTTGCGCTTGGCCTCCGGATCGGTGACGCCGGCGAGGCCGTCCATGAACAGGTCCTGCGCGTCCACATGGACCAGCGGGATATTGTAGTGGCCGCGGAACAGGCTGACGACCTGCTCCGCCTCGCCCGCGCGCAGGATGCCGCCATCGACGAACACGCAGGTCAGCTGGTCGCCGATCGCTTCGTGAATCAGCAGCGCGGCGACCGACGAGTCGACCCCGCCCGACAGACCGCAAATGACCTTGCCGTCGCCGACCTGCTGACGGATCTCCGCAATCTTGGCATCGCGGAATTCGGCCATCGTCCAGTCACCGGCAAGACCGCAGACGTGGCGGGCGAAATTGGCGATCAGCTTGCCGCCATCGGGGGTATGCACGACCTCCGGATGGAACTGCGCACCGTAATAGCGGCGCTCGTCATCGGCGACGATGGCATAGGGCGCGCCGGGGCTGGTCGCGACCGCGCGGAAGCCGGGGGCGAGTTCGGTGACCTTGTCGCCATGGCTCATCCACACCTGATGCCGTTCGGTCCTTTGCCACAGGCCGTCGAACATCGCGCAGTCGTCGCCGACCTCGATATAGGCCTCGCCGAACTCGCCCGAATTGCCCTTCTCGACCTTGCCGCCCAGCTGCGCGGTCATCACCTGCTGGCCGTAGCAGATGCCGAACACCGGGACGCCGGAGTCGAAGATCGCCTGCGGTGCGCGCGGGGAACCGTCGTCGCACACCGATGCGGGGCCACCCGACAGGATCACGCCCTTGGGCTTCATCCGTTCGAACGCGGCCTCCGCCGACTGGAACGGGGCGATTTCGGAATAGACTCCGGCCTCGCGCACGCGACGCGCGATCAGCTGCGTCACTTGGCTGCCGAAATCGACGATCAGGATGGAATCGGGGGTCTCGTTCATGCCCCCCGATAGCAGAGCGCCGCGCGGGTGCCAGCCCCGCGCGGCGTCATTTGTCAGTTGACCGGCTTGACCGCCAGCCCGGTCCATTTGGCGATGAACGCCCATAGATCGGCGGTTTCCTCGATCACCTTGTCGGTCGGCTTGCCCGAGCCGTGGCCCGCGCGCGTTTCGATGCGGACCAGATGCGGCTTCGGCCCGATGTCCTTCGACTGGAGCATCGCGGTGTATTTGAACGTATGCCCCGGCACCACGCGATCGTCGGTGTCGGCCGTCGTCGCCAGGATCGCCGGATAGGTCACGCCGGCCTTCACATTGTGATAGGGCGAATAGGTCAGCAGGTTGCGGAAATCCGCCTCCTTGGCCGGCACGCCGTAATCGTCGACCCAGTAGCGCCCGGCGGTGAACCGGTCGAAGCGCAACATGTCCATGACACCCACCGCCGGCAGCGCGGCGGCGAACAGGTCGGGACGCTGGTTGACGACCGCACCGACCAGCAGGCCGCCGTTCGACCCGCCCTGGATCGCCAGTTGGCCCTTGCCGGTCACGCCCTGCGCGATCAGGTCTTCGCCCGCGGCGATGAAGTCGTCGAACACATTCTGCTTGTTCAGCAGCTTGCCGCCGTCATGCCATTCCTTGCCATATTCGCTGCCGCCGCGAATGTTCGCGACCGCCAGCACGCCGCCCTGTTCGAGCCACGCGATGCGGCCCGGCGAGAAGCCCGGCAGGATCGGCACGTTGAACCCGCCATAGGCGTAGAGCAGGGTCGGCGCGGGCTTGGTCACGTCCTTGCGCTTGACGATGAACATCGGGACCTTCGTCCCGTCCTTCGACGTGTAGAAGCGCTGGCGGACGTCGTACTGCGCCGGGTCGAATGCGACCTTCGGCGTGGCCCAGGGGGTCACCTGTCGCGTGGCGACATCGTAGCGATAGATGGTGGTCGGGGTCGCGAAGCTGGAGAAGGCGAAGAAGCCCTCATTATTGTCCAGTTCGCCGCCGACGCCGCCGACCGTGCCGATGCCCGGCAGTTCGATCGTACCGTCGGGCTTGCCGTCGAGGGTGAAGCGCTTCACCTCGGTCTTCGCATCGACCAGATACGCCGCCATGATCCGGCCGCCGACCAGCGACGCGCCGTTCAGCACCGCCTTGTCCTCGGCCACCAGTTCCTTTGGCTGCGGGTTGGCCGCTGCCATGTCGAGCGTGACGATGCGCAGCCGCGGCGCGCCCTGTGTCGTCGTCAGGTACAGCGTGCTGTCCTTCGACCCCACCGTGTTCCAGTCGACATTGTCGGTGTTGACGATGGTGCGTGGGCGGTCGTTCGGCTTGGTCAGGTCGAGGACCGTGATCTCGGTATGATCGCCCGGACCACTGGTCGAGATGACGAGCCAACGGCCGTCATCGGTGATCCCGGGATAGAAGGTGAAGCGCGGCTGGTCGGGCCGTTCGTAGATCAGCCGGTCGGCGCTCTGCGGCGTGCCGAGCCTGTGGAAATAGACCTTGGCGTTCAGGTTCTGGCTCTGGAACTCCTGCCCCTTTTCCGGGGTCGGGAAGCGGGCATAGTAGAAGCCCGACCCGTCCTTCACCCACGATGCCGACAGGCCGTACTTCACCCAGTCGATCTGGTCGTCCAGCACCTTTCCGGTGTCGACGTCCAGCACGCGCAGCTTGCGCCAGTCGCTGCCGCCGTCCTGGATCGAATAGAGCAGCCGCTTGCCGTCCTTGGACGGTGCCCATTCGGCAAGCGCCGTCGCACCATCCTTCGACCAGCCATTGGGGTCGATCAGCACCCGCCCCTGCCCATTCAGGCTGTCGCGGACGTACAGCACCGACTGGTTCTGCAACCCCGAATTGCGGCTGTAGAAATAGCGGCCGCCCTCGCGGTTCGGCACGCCGAAGCGTTCATAGTCGAACAGCTTCGTCAGCCGCTGCTTGAAGATGTCACGGCCGGGCAGCGTGGCCAGATACGCGTCGGTGACCTTGTTCTCCGCCGCGACCCAGGCCGCGACCTGCGGGTCGTTGCGGACGTCGTTCTCCAGCCAGCGATAGGGATCGGCGACCTTCACGCCGAACTGCTCGTCGACCTGGTCGACCGTGCGGGTCTGCGGATAGGCGATGGTCTGGGCTAGGGCAGTCGTGCTGGTCATCAGGCACGCGATCGCGACAAGGGCATGGCGGTACATCGTTGCTCCACGGGACGAGCCGGAAGGTATCCGGCGTTACCAGCAGGATACGCGAGCGGCGCGCCCGTGCAACCCCGCGGAGACAATGTTACCCACCGCAACGAAAAAAGGCGGCCGTACCGCAGTACGACCGCCCTTCCCCGTGTCACTCGAACGAAAGGCCGATCAGGCGGCTTCGTCGAAATCCTCTTCGCTCAGGACCGGACCCGAATCCTGGCCCTTCGCCGACACGTCGCGGTCGACGAATTCGATGATCGCCATCGGCGAGGCGTCCGACGCGCGGATGCCGGCCTTGATGATGCGGGTGTAACCGCCGTTGCGATCGGCATAGCGGGTCGCCAGCACGTCGAACAGCTTGGTCAGCTGCGCATCGTCCAGCAGACGAGCGTGGGCGAGACGACGGTTCGACAGGCCGCCCTTCTTCGCCAGCGTGATGAGCTTTTCGACATAGGGACGCAGTTCCTTCGCCTTGGCGACGGTCGTCGTGATCTGCTCATGCTTGATGAGCGCGGCCGACATGTTGCGGAACAGCGCAATGCGGTGTGCCGAGGTACGCTGCAGCTTACGGCCGCCGACGCGATGACGCATGGGTATTTCCTTCGTTCGTTAAGGGGCCGTGTCACGGAATCCCCAGAGCTGGTGGCTGTTTAGAGGCTGCCACCGGTTCGCCTGTTCGCGGCAAAGTTCACTAAGTTCACACTTGCCGCCATTTCAAAACTGGCCCGACACGGGCGAAGCCCGTGTTGTCGGACGGCCTGAAAGGCCGCCGGCCGGGCTGGTTTTGTCTCCGGGGCAGGCTTGCCTGCCCCGGTGCAAAATCAGCCCATAATCTCCTGTTCGAGCTTCTTCGCCATTTCTTCGATGTTCTCGGGCGGCCATCCGGGGATGTCCATGCCGAGGCGAAGACCCATCGACGACAGCACTTCCTTGATTTCGTTCAGCGACTTGCGACCGAAATTCGGGGTGCGCAGCATCTCGGCTTCGGTCTTCTGGACCAGGTCGCCGATGTAGATGATGTTGTCATTCTTGAGGCAATTGGCCGAACGAACCGACAGTTCCAGCTCGTCGACCTTCTTGAGCAGGTAACGGTTGATCTGCGCGGTGTCGCCCTGGCCTTCGCTCTGCGGCGCTGCGACCTGCGTGCCGGTTGCGGCGGCGCGGGGCAGCGTCGAATCGTCGAAGTGGACGAACAGCGCGAGCTGGTCCTGAAGGATGCGACCGGCATAGGCCAGTGCGTCCTCAGGAGTGACGGTGCCGTCGGTTTCGATCGTCAGCGTCAGCTTGTCGTAATCGAGTTCCTGCCCGACGCGGGTGTTCTCGACCTTATAGCTGACCTGGCGGACCGGCGAATACAGCGCGTCGACCGGGATCAGGCCGATCGGCGCATCGGCCGGACGGTTGCCGGCAGCCGGCACATAGCCCTTACCGACATCGGCGGTCAGTTCCATGTTGAGCGTCGCACCATCGTCGAGATGGCACAATACCAGATCGGGGTTCATCACCTCGATATCGCCGGTGACGGCGATGTCGCCGGCCTTCACTTCGGCCGGACCGGTGACGGACAACTGGAGACGCTTCGGGCCTTCGCCCTGCATCTTCAGTGCGATCTGCTTCACGTTCAGCACCATGTCCGTCACGTCCTCGCGGACGCCGGCAAGGCTGGAAAATTCGTGAAGGACGTTCTCGATCTTGATCGAGGTGACGGCGGCGCCCTGCAGCGACGACAGCAGCACGCGACGCAGCGCGTTGCCGAGCGTCAGGCCGAACCCACGCTCCAGCGGCTCGGCCACGAAGGTCGAACGGCGCTTGGGATCGCCGCCCGGCTTCTTCTCGAGGCCGCTCGGCTTCTTGAGTTCCTGCCAGTTCTTAGCGTTGACGGACACGGGCTTCCCCTAGCTTGGCGGCGCGGAAAGGACGGGTCCGCGCCATGAAAGAACGGCCCCGCCGGACGAACCCGGCGGGGCGGCAGGCACGGATCAGACGCGACGACGCTTCGACGGGCGCACGCCGTTGTGCGGGATCGAGGTCACGTCACGGATCGACGTGATCTGGAAACCGACGGCCTGGAGCGCACGAAGCGCCGATTCACGACCCGAACCCGGGCCCTTCACTTCGACTTCGAGCGTGCGCACGCCGTGGTCGGCAGCCTTGCGGCCGGCGTCTTCAGCAGCGACCTGAGCGGCGTACGGGGTCGACTTGCGCGAGCCCTTGAAACCCATCATGCCGGCCGACGACCAGCTGATCGCATTGCCCTGCGCATCGGTGATGGTGATCATGGTGTTGTTGAAGCTGGCGTTCACATGCGCGACGCCGGCGGTGATGTTCTTGCGCTCGCGACGGCGAAGGCGCTGCGGTTCACGTGCCATTATTGGAAATCCTGACCTGAGTATCTTGCGTGGTGCGGAGATCGGGAGGCGGTCGGCCTCTTACCTCTCTCCGACGGAGAAGAAGTTAGAAACAGTCCCCCGGACTGTTTCTTACTTCTTCTTACCCGCGATCGGCTTCGCCTTGCCCTTGCGGGTGCGCGCATTGGTGTGCGTGCGCTGGCCGCGGACCGGCAGGCCCTTGCGGTGGCGCAGGCCACGATAGCAGGCGAGGTCCATCAGACGCTTGATGTTCATCGCGGTCTGGCGACGCAGGTCACCTTCCACGGTGTGGTTCGCGTCGATCGCTTCACGGATCTGGAGGACTTCCTGGTCGCTCAGGTCCTGCACGCGGCGCTCGGCGGCGATGCCCAGCTGCTCGGTGAGTTCCTTGGCCTTGGCCGGACCGATGCCGTGAATGTACTGCAGCGCGATGACGACGCGCTTGTTGGTCGGGATATTAACACCCGCGATACGTGCCATGAACTAAATTCTCCCAGCTCCACGAGGCGCCGCATGGCAGCGGCCCCTCATCTCGTAGCGTTGCAACCCGTCACGCGCGATCGCGGCGAACGCGCGGAAGCGCCGCCGTAAACCGGTTTGTCGGGGTGGATCGCTGATACGGACCGATTCCCACCCTGTCAACCGGTGGACGGAACCAAATTCGGGATGGGGCGTGAGGTGCGCAGGTAGCGCATCCGCAACTCAGCCTCCCCGAACACGTCATCCCAGCGCAGGCTGGGGTCTCCGAGGAGCGGGCGCTGCGCGCTCCAACGGGGAGACCCCAGCCTGCGCTGGGGTGACGGTTGCGGCTGGCGGACCGAAGCCCGCCCTGCCCTTACGTGTCGAGGATCACCGCGATCTGTCCGGTCACGTCGTCCATGTCGGCCATGCCGTCGACGCGGTGAACCAGGCCGCGCGCTTCGTAGAGCGGCAGGATCGGCGCGGTCTTAGCGCGATATTCGACCATGCGGGTACGCACGGTTTCCTCGTTGTCGTCGGGACGCCGCTTGAACTCGGTCGCGCCGCACGCGTCGCACACCCCGGCAACCGCGGGTTGCTTGAACGTGTCATGATAGCCCGCACCGCAATTGGCGCAGGTAAAACGGCCGACGATGCGCTCGACCAGCGCATCCTCGTCGACCACCAGCTCGATCACATGGGTCAGCTGACGTCCGCGATGTTCGAGCAGCAGGTCGAGCGCGTCGGCCTGCGCCGCGGTGCGCGGATAGCCGTCGAAGATCGCGCCGCGATCGCCCAGCTGGTCAAGCCGCTCGCCGATCAGCGCCGACACGATCGCATCGGACACCAGTTCGCCGGCATCCATCACCGCCTTGGCTTGCAGGCCGACCGGGCTGCCCGCCTTCACCGCCGCGCGCAGCATGTCGCCGGTCGACAGCTGCACCATGCCGCGCGCCGCTTCGAGCCGCGCGGCCTGGGTGCCCTTGCCCGCGCCCGGCGGTCCGAGAAGGATGATGTCCATAGCTGCCCCCTTAGTCCTGTTACGCTCAGCCGCGCAGGCGTCCGCCCTTCAGCTTGGCCTTCTTGATGAGGTCGCCATACTGGTGCGCCAGCAGGTGCGACTGGATCTGCGTCACCGTGTCCATTGTCACGTTCACGACGATGAGCAGGCTGGTGCCGCCGAGATAGAAGGGAATCGACAGCGCCGATACCAGATATTCGGGCAGCAGGCAGATGATGACCAGATAGGCCGCACCGATGACCGTGATGCGGGTCAGCACATAGTCGAAATAATTCTCGGTATTCTTGCCCGGGCGGATGCCGGGGATGAACCCGCCATAGCGCTTGAGGTTATCGGCGGTCTCTTCGGGATTGAAGACGATCGCAGTGTAGAAGAACGAGAAGAACACGATGCCCGCGCCGTACAGCAGCATGTAGAGCGGCTGGCCATGCGCCAGATACTGGTTGAGGGTGATGATGAAGTCGCCCCAGCGGCTCTCGCCCGCCGTCGCCTGTCCGGCGAACTGGGTGATGGTCACCGGCATCAGCAGCAGCGACGACGCGAAGATTGGCGGGATCACACCGGCGGTGTTGATCTTGAGCGGCAGGTGACTGCGATCCGCCTGCACCCCGCGCGCCGTCTGACGCTTCGGGTACTGGATCAGGATGCGGCGCTGCGCGCGCTCCATGAAGCAGATGAACAGGACGAGGCCGGCGACCGCGACGATGATGCCGATCAGAGTCAGCGGGTTCATCGTGCCCGACCGGCTGCCTTCGAACAACTGGAGCAAAGTCGTCGGCAGATGTGCGACGATGCCGGCCATGATGATGAGCGAGATGCCGTTGCCGATGCCGCGGCTGGTGATCTGCTCACCCAGCCACATCAGGAACATGGTGCCGCCGATCAGCGAGATGACCGCCGCGATGCGGAAGGTCATGCCCGGCTCGATCACCGCCTGCGCGCCGGCCGAAGCGCCGAACGCCTCCAGCCCGACCGCGATGGTGTAGCCCTGGATCGCGGTCAGCGCGACCGTGCCGTAGCGGGTGTACTGGTTGAGCTTCTTGCGGCCCGATTCGCCTTCCTTCTTGATGGCGGCGAGCTGCGGGCTGAGCGACGTCGCGAGCTGCACGACGATCGATGCGGTGATATAGGGCATGACGCCCAGCGCGACGACCGACATGCGCGTCAGCGCACCGCCCGAAAAAGTATTGAAGAAGTCGAGAACGCCGCCCTGCGTCTGGTTCGCGAGCAGGCCGAGCTGCGTCGGGTCGATCCCCGGCAGCGGCACATAGCTCAGCATGCGGAACACGATCAGTGCCCCAAGCGTAAACCACAGGCGCTTCTTGAGTTCGGTCGCCTGACCGAATTTCGACAGATTGAGATTGGTCGCAAGACCGTCTGAGGCGGCTGCCATGGATATGTCCCGAATGATGCTGGCGGGCCATCAGCCCACCCCCCGGGCGACCATATAGGGGTTGCTGCCGGGATGTCTAAGGGGACGATACACGCCCCCCTAGGAAACCGTTCGGTTCGAGCAGCTTCGAGCGCAGTCGAGAAGCGTCCGTCGAGAACGGTCCGCTAAGCGGTACCCCGTTCTCGATATGCGCTCTCGACAGGCTCGATCGCTACTCGAACCCAACGGGAGCAGGCTTACGCGTGCGCAGCCTTCTTGGCGGCGAGCGTCTTGCCCTTCTTGGCAGCGGCCTTTTCGTGCGCGGGCACGACTTCGATGACCGACACCGAACCACCCGCCTTCTCAACCGCTTCGATCGCCGACTTCGACGCACCGGCAACGGTGAAGGTCAGCTTTGCGGTCAGTTCGCCCTTGCCGAGCAGACGGACGCCGTCCTTGCCGCCACGGGCCAGGTTCGCGGCCTTGAGCGCAGCGTGGTCGAGTGCCGCACCGGCTTCGATCTTGCCGGCGTCGACCGCCTTCTGGATCGCGCCGAGGTTCACTTCGGCGTAATCCTTGGCGAAGATGTTGTTGAAGCCGCGCTTCGGGATCCGCATGTGGAGCGGCATCTGGCCGCCTTCGAAGCCGTTGATCGAGACGCCTTCGCGGCTCTTCTGGCCCTTCTGGCCACGGCCGGCGGTCTTGCCCTTGCCCGAGCCGATGCCCCGGCCGACGCGCATCCGGCTCTTGCGGGCGCCGTCGTTGTCGCGGATTTCGTTGAGTTTCATGTGTGCACTCGCTTTCGCTATGTTCGCGCTAAAGAAATGAGGAAGGGGGCCGCATAGCCCCCTTCCCCGCATTTGTCACCGGTAAAGGTGGAAGGCGTATCAGCCTTCGACCGACACCATGTGCTGCACCTTGCGGATCATGCCACGCACCTCGGGGGTGTCGGCCAGTTCCACGGTCTTGTGCATCTTGTTGAGGCCGAGACCGATCAGCGTCGCGCGCTGATCCTTGGTCCGGCGGATCGGCGACCCGGTCTGGGTGATCTTCACGGTTGCCATCGCTCGTTACTCCACGATCGCCGCGGCGTCAGCCTCGGCGGTCTGCGATCCACCACGACCCAGCAGGTCGGCGATCTTCTTGCCGCGACGCTGGGCCACCGCCTTCGGCGACGACTGGTCGTTCAGCGCCTCGAAGGTCGCACGGATCATGTTGTACGGGTTCGACGTACCGACCGACTTGGTCACCACGTCGGCGACACCCAGCGATTCGAAGATCGCGCGCATCGGACCACCGGCGATGATGCCAGTACCCTGCGGCGCCGAACGCACCGTCACGCGACCGGCACCGAAGTGGCCGTTGCCGTCGTGATGCAGCGTACGACCGTCCTTCAGCGGAACGCGGACCATCGCCTTCTTGGCAGCGGCGGTCGCCTTCGAAATGGCTTCCGGCACTTCGCGCGCCTTGCCATGCCCGAAACCGACGCGGCCCTTGCCGTCGCCGACGACGACGAGCGCTGCGAAACCGAAGCGCTTGCCGCCCTTCACGGTCTTCGACACGCGGTTGATGTGGACGAGCTTTTCGATCAGCTCCTCGCCACCATCCTCTGCGCCGCGACGATCGTCGCGGCGGCCACGGCCGCCGTCACGGCCACCGCGACCACGGTCGCCGCCGCCCTGGCCACCACGACCACGGCCGCCACGCGGACCACGGCCCTGCGGCTGTTCGCCACCGGTCGCCTCAACGGCGGGTGCTTCGGCCTGATTGTTTTCGTCAGCCATGTCTTAGAACTCCAATCCGGCTTCGCGGGCGGCCTCGGCCAGCGCCTTGACGCGGCCGTGGAACAGGAAGCCGCCACGGTCGAATACGACCTGCGTCACGCCCGCGGCCTTCGCCGCTTCCGCAACGCGGGTGCCGACGCCCTTGGCGGCATCGATGTTCGCGCCGGAGGTGCCACGCACGTCCTTTTCCAGGGTCGATGCCGAAGCAACGGTACGACCCGCTGCATCGTCGATGACCTGGGCGTAGATGTGCTTGCCCGAACGATGGATCGACAGCCGCGCACGGCCGCCCGAACGCGCACGAAGCGCGGTGCGATTGCGCCGACGGCGCTTCTCGAAGAGGGAGAGACCCTTGGTCATTACTTCTTCTTCCCTTCCTTGCGGAAGATGAACTCGCCGTCGTACTTGATGCCCTTGCCCTTGTACGGCTCGGGCTTACGCCAACGACGGATCTCGGCAGCGATCTGACCGACCTTCTGCTTGTCGATCCCGCTGATTTCGATCGTGGTCTGATCGGGCGTCTTGATCTCGATGCCTTCCGGCACGTCGATGTTGACGTCGTGGCTGTAGCCGAGCTGCAGCTTCAGATTCTTGCCCTGCGCAGCCGCACGATAGCCGACGCCGGTGATCAGCAGCTTCTTGGTGAAGCCGGTGGTCACGCCGGTGATCAGGTTCTGCACGAGCGTGCGCTGCATGCCCCAGAACGCGCGAGCGCGCTTGGTGTCATTCGCCGGCTGCACCGAGATGCTGTCGCCTTCGACGGCATAGCTGATGTCGTCGGCCAGCGGCAGCGTCAGCGTGCCCTTCGGACCCTTCACGCTCAGCTCGCGCCCTGCGATGTTGGCGGTCACGCCGGCCGGAACCGGGACTGCCTTCTTACCGATGCGGCTCATCAGAAGACCTCCGCGAGGACTTCGCCACCGACATTCTGTTCGCGCGCTTCGGCGTCGGACAGAACGCCGCGCGGCGTCGAGACGATAGTGATGCCGAGGCCATTGCGCACCTTCGGCAGTTCCTGCGAACCCGAATAGACGCGGCGACCGGGCTTCGAAACGCGCGCGACGTGCTTGATCGCCGGCTGGCCTTCGAAATACTTCAGCTCGATGCGGATGCCGGCCGCGGGGCCCATCTGCTCTTCGCTGTAGCCACGGATATAGCCCTCACGCTGCAGCACGTCGAGGACACGGGCCCGCAACTTGCTGGCAGGCGTCAGGACGGAGTCCTTGCGCGCGCGCTGGCCGTTGCGGATGCGGGTGAGCATGTCACCCAGGGGATCGGTCAATGCCATTGCTGTGTTCCTTACCAGCTCGACTTCGTGACGCCGGGGATCAGGCCCTTGTTGGCCAGTTCACGCAGCATGACGCGGGCGAGACGGAACTTGCGATAATAGCCACGGGGACGACCCGTCAGCTCGCAACGGTTGCGGATGCGGGTCGGATTCCCGTTGCGGGGAATCTCGGCCATCTTCAGCCGCGCGATCAGACGCTCGGTTTCGTCGAGCGACTGGTCGGCTGCGATCGCCTTCAGCTTCGCATATTTGGGTGCGAACTTCTTGACGAGCGCGCGACGGCGCTCGTTCTTGTTCACGGAACTCAGTTTCGCCATGGACTTAAGCTCTCTTCGTTAAAGCGAACGGCCGCCCCCGTGGCCGGGGGCGGACCGGATTAGGCCGCCTTCTTTTCCTCGGCTTCCGCTTCCTGCGGGAAGGGGAAACCGAACAGACGCAGAAGCTCGCGAGCTTCGTCGTCGGTCTTGGCGGTGGTGGTCACGATCACATCCATGCCGCGCACCTTGTCGATGCGGTCATAGTTGATTTCGGGGAACACGATCTGTTCCTTGATGCCGCAGGCATAGTTGCCACGGCCGTCGAACGACTTCGGGTTCAGGCCACGAAAGTCGCGGACGCGGGGGAGCGCGATGGTGATGAAGCGATCGAGGAATTCGTACATCCGCTCACGGCGCAGCGTGACCTTGCAGCCGATCGCCATGCCTTCACGCAGCTTGAACTGCGCAATCGACTTCTTCGCCTTGGTGACGACAGGCTTCTGGCCCGCGATCAGCTCCATTTCGGAGCTGGCCTGCTCGACCTTCTTCTTGTCCTGCGTCGCCTCGCCCACGCCCATGTTCAGGACGATCTTTTCGATCCGGGGCACTTCGAGCGCGTTCTTGTAACCGAACTTCTCGGTCATCGCCTTCACGATGCGATCGTCATAGATCGACTTCATGCGCGGCGTGTACTTATCAGCCATTGATGACCTCCCCGCCCTTCACGGCGACCCGGACCTTCTTGCCGTCACGCACTTCGAAACGAACGCGGGTCGGCTTGCCGTCGACGACGTGCGCGACCTTGCTGACGTGCAGCGGCGCTTCCGAGCGCACCAGACCGCCCTGCGGGTCGGCCTGGTTCGGCTTCTTGTGGCGAACGGCGATGTTGACGCCGGAAACGACGACCTTGCCATCCTTCGGCATCGACTGGGTGACCTGGCCGGTCTTGCCCTTGTCCTTGCCCGACAGGACGATCACGGTGTCGCCCTTCTTGATCTTCGCAGCAGCCATTACAGCACCTCAGGGGCGAGCGAGATGATCTTCATGAAGCCCTTCGAGCGCAGCTCGCGGACCACCGGGCCAAAGATACGGGTGCCGATCGGCTCCTCGTTCTTGTTGACCAGCACCGCGGCGTTGCCGTCGAAGCGGATCACCGAACCGTCGGTGCGACGGATGTCCTTGGCGGTGCGAACGATGACGGCGCGGTGCACGTCACCCTTCTTCACGCGGCCGCGCGGAGCGGCTTCCTTGATGCTGACGACGATGACGTCGCCGACACCGGCCGTGCGGCGCTTCGAGCCGCCCAGCACCTTGATGCACTGCACCCGCTTCGCGCCGCTGTTGTCAGCGACGTCGAGGTTGGATTGCATCTGAATCATGGATGCGATTCCTTGTCCATGGGGCCGATTCCGACCGGACCCCGCCTGCTAAAAATGAACCCCCGGCTGCGGGATACCGCGCCGGGGGGAGCGGCCCATTAACCGCCCCATAGCGAAAAGGCAAGCCTTCCCGCGAATGTTCGTCACATCCGGGTCCGACCCCGGAATTGCTTGGGGTGGCAACGCCGAAGCGCCCCACCCCTGCAAAGGCTTACGCCTCGGCTGCGACTTCCGCCGGCGTCGCGTGGGTGTTCACCCGCTCGATCACCTTCCAGGTCTTCAGCTTCGAGATCGGCGCGGTCTCTTCGATGCGCACGGTCTCGCCTTCGCGATACTCATTGCCCTCGTCATGGGCATGGTACTTCTTCGAACGGCGGATGATCTTGCCGTAGAGGGGGTGCTTCACCTTCCGCTCTACCTTGACCACCACCGTCTTGTCGGTCTTGTCCGAGACGATCATCCCGGTCAGCACGCGCTTCGGCATGTCTCTCGTCCTTACTTGTCGGACGAGCGCGAACGCTCGCCCTGCAGCGTCTTGATCCGCGCGATGTCGCGACGGACTTCCTTCACGCGGGTCGGCTTTTCCAGCTGGCTGGTCGCCGCCTGGAAGCGGAGGTTGAACGCCTCACGCTTCAGGCTCGACAGTTCCTCGACCAGCTGGTCGTCGCTCTTGGCGCGAAGATCGGTTGCCTTCGTCATTTTCAACCCTCCAGGTGCGAGGTGTCGCCCAGACGGGCAACGACCTTGACCGCGATCGGCAGCTTCATCGCGGCGCGCGAGAACGCCTCCGCGGCGAGCGGGCCGGGCACGCCGTCCAGTTCGAACAGGATCCGACCCGGCTTGACGCGGGCGACCCAGAATTCGGGCGAGCCCTTGCCCGAGCCCATGCGGACTTCGGCCGGCTTCGACGACACCGGCAGATCCGGGAAGATCCGGATCCACAAGCGGCCCTGGCGCTTGATGTGACGCGTGATCGCGCGGCGGGCCGCTTCGATCTGGCGGGCGGTGATCCGCTCCGGCTCCATCGCCTTCAGGCCGTACGACCCGAAGTTCAGCGACGTACCGCCCTTGGCATCGCCATGGATGCGGCCCTTGAAGGCCTTGCGGAACTTGGTGCGCTTTGGTTGCAGCATCTCAAATTATCCTTAGCGGCGGTGATCGTCGCGCGCGGGGCGCACGCCGGAGGTCTGGGCCTCCATCATCAGCCGGTCCTGCGCCATCGGGTCGTGGCCGAGGATCTCACCCTTGAAGATCCAGACCTTGACGCCGCAGACGCCATACGCGGTGTGCGCTTCGGCCTCGGCATAGTCGAGGTTCGCGCGCAGCGTGTGCAGCGGAACGCGACCTTCGCGATAGCCTTCCGAACGGGCGATTTCCGCACCGCCCAGACGACCGCCGCAAGCGACGCGGATGCCGTCGGCACCCAGGCGCATCGCCGACTGCACCGCACGCTTCATGGCGCGGCGGAAGGCGATACGACGCTCGAGCTGGTCGGCAATGCCCAGCGCGACGAGCTTCGCGTCGATTTCCGGCTTGCGGATTTCAACGATGTTCAGCGACACGTCCGAGCCCGTCATCGTGCCCAGCTTCTTGCGAAGCTTTTCGATGTCGGTGCCCTTCTTGCCGATGATCACGCCCGGACGGGCTGCGAAGATCGAGATGCGGCACAGCTTGGCCGGACGCTCGATGACCACCTTGGAGATCGCGGCCTGCGGCAGCGTCTTCATGATGTACTGGCGGATCTTCAGATCCTCCAGCAGCAGACGGCCATAGTCGGCGCCTTCGGCATACCAACGGCTGTCCCAGGTGCGGTTGATCTGCAGACGCAGACCGATGGGATTGGACTTGTGACCCATTACGCTTCCTCCACCTCGGACACGACGATGCGCACGCGGCTGAACGGCTTCAGGATGCGCGTCGACTTGCCGCGACCGCGGGTCGCAAAACGCTTCATCGTGATCGACTTGCCGACCGAGGCTTCCTTGACGACGAGCGCGTCGACGTCGAGGTTGTGGTTGTTTTCCGCGTTCGCGATCGCCGAAGCGAGGCACTTGCGGACGTCGACCGCCATCGCCTTCTTCGAGAAGGCGAGGATGTTCATCGCGTCACCGGCCTTGCGGTTGCGGATGAGCGCGGCGACGAGGTTCAGCTTCTGCGCCGAGCCGCGGACCTGGGTCGCGACCGCCAGAGCTTCCTTGTCACCAACGCGGCGGGGTGCTGCCTGCTTGCTCATCAGCGCTTGCCCTTCTTGTCGGCGGCGTGGCCGGGGAAGAAGCGCGTCGGAGCGAACTCGCCGAGCTTCATGCCCACCATGTCTTCGTTGACCGAAACCGGCACGAACTTGCGGCCGTTATAGACGTTGAACGTCAGGCCGACGAACTGCGGGAGAATGGTCGAGCGGCGCGACCAGGTCTTGATCGGGCCGGCACGGGTGCCGGCGTCCTGCGCCACTTCTGCCTTCTTCAGCAGGTTGAGGTCCACGAACGGACCCTTCCATACGGAACGAGCCATCGCTTAGCCCTTCTTCTTCGCGTGACGGCTACGGATGATCATCTTGTCCGTCGCCTTGTTGTGCCGCGTGCGCGCGCCCTTGGTCGGCTTGCCCCACGGGGTGACCGGGTGACGGCCGCCCGAGGTCCGGCCTTCACCACCGCCGTGCGGGTGGTCGACCGGGTTCTTGGCGACGCCGCGGGTAAGCGGACGATGGCCGAGCCAGCGGTTGCGACCGGCTTTGCCCAGGTTCTGGTTCTGGTTGTCGGGGTTCGACACCGCACCGATCGTCGCCATGCAGGCGGCGTGGATGTAGCGCTGTTCACCCGAGTTCAGACGAACGATGACCATGCCCTTGTCGCGGCCGACGACCTGCACGTACGTGCCGGCCGAACGAGCGATCTGACCGCCCTTGCCCGGCTTCATCTCGATGTTGTGGACGATCGTGCCGACCGGCACCTGGCCCAGTTCCATCGCGTTGCCCGGCTTCACGTCGGTCTTCTTGCCCGCGATCACCTTGTCGCCGACGTTCAGACGCTGCGGCGCGATGATGTAGGCGACGCGGTCCTTGCCCGCTTCGTCCGCACCATAGTTGATCAGCGCGATGAAGGCGGTGCGGTTGGGATCATATTCGATCCGCTCCACGGTGCCCTCGACGTCCCACAGGCGACGCTTGAAGTCGATGATGCGGTAGCGCTGCTTGTGACCGCCGGCGATGCCGCGCGAGGTCACATGGCCCTTGTTGTTGCGACCGCCGGTCTTGGTCTTGCCTTCGGTCAACGACTTGACCGGACGGCCCTTGTACAGCGCCGAACGGTCGATCAGGACCAGGCCACGCTGCGACGGCGTGGTCGGATTATATTGCTTGAGTGCCATGTTACTTGGCCCCCTCGGTAATGTCGATCGACTGGCCTTCGGCCAGCGTCACGATCGCCTTCTTGAAGTCCGAGCGAGTGTAGGGCGCGCCCTTCCACTTCTTGGTCTTGCCCTTGGTCACGATCGTGTTCACGCCGGTGACGGTGACGTTGAACAGCGCTTCGACCGCTGCCTTGATCTCCGGCTTCGACGCCTTGTTCGCGACCTTGAAGACGACCGCGTTATGCTCGGAGAGCATCGTCGCCTTTTCGGTGATGTGCGGCGCGAGCACCACGTCATAGTGACGGATGTCGATCGCCTGCTGCTGCTTAGCCATTGAAGCGGGCCTCCAGCTTTTCGACGGCGGCGCGGGTCAGTACCAGCGTGTCGTGCTTCAGGATGTCATAGACGTTGGCGCCACCGGCCGGCAGGACATTGACCTGACGGAGGTTGCGCGCGGCCAGCGCGAAGGTGGTTTCCACGGCGTCGCCGTCGATGACCAGCGCGGTCTTGCCGAAGCCCAGCTTCGACAGGTTGCCGGTCAGCGCCTTGGTCTTGCCGTCCTCGACGGTCAGGCCGTCCAGGACCACCAGCGAACCCGCCTTGGCATGGCTCGACAGCGCCATCTTCAGACCCAGTGCACGAACCTTCTTGTTCAGGCCCGGGTTGAAGTCGCGGACGCGGGCACCGTGCGCCTTACCACCGCCGATGAACACCGGCGCGCGACGATCGCCGTGACGGGCGACACCGCCGCCCTTCTGGCGACCCAGCTTCTTGCCCGAACGCGCGACATCGGCGCGCTCGCGGGTGCCGCGGGCGGTGCCGCGACGCTTTTCGAGCTGCCAGGTCACGACCCGGTGCAGGATGTCCGCACGCGGATCGAGGCCGAACACCTCGTCGTTCAGCTCGATATCGCCGCTTTCGACGGCGTCGAGGGTCTGTACCTTGACCTTCATGATCAGCCCTCCTGGCCGTCGGTCGCTGCCGGTGCGGCCGCGTCGTTGCTGTTGGCGCTCTTCAGGCCCGCGGGATACGGCGCGTCGGCATGGCGCGCGACCTTCACCGCGTCCTTGACCGTCAGCCAGCTACCCTTGTGGCCGGGGACCGAACCCTTGATGAAGATCAGCCCGCGTTCGACGTCGGTCGATACGACCTGCAGATTCTGCTGCGTGCGGTTACGGTCGCCCATGTGGCCGGCCATCTTCTTGTTCTTGAAGACCTTGCCCGGATCCTGACGCTGACCGGTCGAACCGTGCGAACGGTGCGATACCGACACGCCGTGCGTGGCGCGCAGACCACCGAAGCCCCAACGCTTCATGGCGCCCGCAAAGCCCTTGCCCTGCGTACGGCCCGAAACGTCGACCAGCTGGCCGGCGACATAGTGATCGGCACCGATGGTGGCACCGACATCCAGCAGCGCATCGTCCGCCACGCGGAACTCGACCACGCGCGCCTTCGGGGTCACTTCGGCCTTGCCGAAATGGCCACGTTGCGGCTTGGCGACGTTCTTCGCCTTGGCGGTGCCGGCGCCGAGCTGCACCGCGACGTAACCGTCACGATCCTTCTCACGACGGGCGACGACCTGCACGTCCTCCAGCTGCAGGACGGTGACGGGCACGTGGCGCCCATCGTCCTGGAACAACCGGGTCATTCCCATTTTCTTCGCGATCACGCCAGTGCGCATGACCCACTCCTCCAACAGAGGCTCGTCTTGACGACGAGCTTGCCTAACGAAAAAGGCCCCGGTGCGCGGTCACCCGCCTCCGAAGCCCCAGCCCTTGCGATCTGCACGCCCCCGCCAGGGCCAGACATCGCCGATATTCCCCCACCGAAGGGCTGCATCGACGATAGCGGGGACGCGGACAACGGCACTTCGTCCGCAGACTTCGTGCCGTTCGGTATCCCTATGGTTGCTTTCCCGGCTTCGACCGCCTTTGTTCAGAACGAACCGGCGGGAAGCGAAAGCGCGACGCAGGGCGGAATCACCCTACGTCGCGGCAAGCGGCTATTACGCCAGCTTGATCTCTACGTCCACCCCTGCCGCGAGGTCGAGCTTCATGAGCGCGTCGACGGTCTGCGGGGTCGGCTGCACGATGTCGAGCAGACGCTTGTAGGTCCGGGTCTCGAACTGCTCGCGCGACTTCTTGTCGATGTGCGGGCCGCGGTTGACCGTGAACTTGTCGATGTGCGTGGGCAGCGGAATCGGTCCACGGATCAGGGCGCCGGTGCGACGGGCGGTGTCGGCGATGTCGCCGGCAGCCTGGTCGAGCACGCGATGGTCGAACGCCTTCAGGCGAATACGGATATTGTTGTCCATGGTCCTACCGATGCGAAAGAGCGGGCCGTTGGGACGGCTCTTGATTAACAACGAATGGCTTAGTGAGCACCCCAGCTACAAGCGAGGCGCCCTCATAAAATAGCAAATGGCGGCCCCCGTCTCCGGGGACCGCCACCTGTTCGAGTCGCTATATTACTTGTCGATGCCGCTGACAACCCCTGCGCCGACGGTACGACCGCCTTCACGGATGGTGAAGCGCTGGCCGACGTCCATGGCGATCGGAGCGATCAGCTTCACGCCCAGCGCGACTTCGTCGCCCGGCATGACCATTTCGGTGCCTTCCGGCAGTTCGATGGTGCCGGTCACGTCGGTCGTGCGGAAGTAGAACTGCGGACGATAGTTGGCGAAGAACGGCGTGTGACGGCCACCTTCGTCCTTCGACAGCACGTACACCGACGACTGGAAGTCGGTGTGCGGCGTGATCGAGCCCGGCTTCGCCAGAACCTGACCACGCTCCACTTCGTCACGGGCGACGCCGCGGATCAGCGCGCCGATGTTGTCGCCGGCCTGGCCCTGATCGAGCAGCTTGCGGAACATTTCGACGCCGGTCACGACGGTCTTGCGGACCGATTCGTGGATGCCGACGATTTCGACTTCTTCGCCGACCTTCACAACGCCGGTTTCGACGCGGCCGGTGACCACGGTGCCGCGACCCGAGATCGAGAACACGTCTTCGATCGGCATCATGAACGGCTTGTCCAGCGGACGTTCCGGCTGCGGGATCGACTCGTCGACGGCCTTCATCAGCTCGAGGATCGCGTCCTGGCCGAGCTTCTGGTCCGAACCCGACAGGGCGCAGGTGGCCGAGCCACGGATGATCGGAATGTTGTCGCCGTCGAATTCACGCTTCGACAGCTCTTCGCGGATTTCCATTTCGACGAGTTCGAGGATTTCCTCGTCGTCGACCAGGTCGACCTTGTTCAGGAAGACGACCATGGTGGGAACGCCGACCTGCTTGGCGAGCAGGATGTGCTCCTTGGTCTGCGGCATCGGGCCGTCGGTGGCCGACACGACCAGGATCGCGCCGTCCATCTGCGCCGCGCCGGTGATCATGTTCTTCACATAGTCGGCGTGACCCGGGCAGTCGACGTGCGCATAGTGGCGGTTGGCGGTCTCATACTCGACGTGCGCGGTCGAGATGGTGATGCCGCGCTCGCGCTCTTCCGGAGCCTTGTCGATGTTGGCGAAGTCGACGGCGACGCCGCCCATCGTGTCCGCCAGCACCTTGGTGATCGCGGCCGTCAGCGAGGTCTTGCCGTGGTCGACGTGGCCGATGGTGCCGATGTTCAGGTGCGGCTTGTTCCGCTCGAATTTTGCCTTTGCCATTTTCCTACCTTCTGATTCGAATTCGGTGCCGCATCAGGGGCCACGCGAACGCGGCCCTTTAGCGGGTGTTGTTTCGTAATGCCAGCCCCCGAACCGGGGAGAGGACGACGAAGTAAATTCGCCGTCGGTCGGAGCGGTCGTGGGACCGCTCCGCCGGCCGGCCTTTCGGCGTCTCGGAGCTAAGCTGGCTTAGCCCCGTGCGCCTCAGGCCATCTTCGCCTTGACCTCATCCGCGACGTTCTGCGGCACTTCGTCATAGTGCGAGAACTGCATCGAGTATTGCGCGCGGCCCTGCGTGAACGAGCGGAGCTGGTTCACATAGCCGAACATGTTGGCGAGCGGGACCATCGCTTCGACGGTCTGCGCGTTGCCGCGGCTGTCGGTGCCCTGGATCTGGCCACGACGGCTGTTCATGTCGCCGATGACGTCGCCCAGATAGTCTTCCGGGGTCACGACCTCGACCTTCATGATCGGCTCGAGCAGCTTGATGCCGGCCTTCTGCGCCGCTTCGCGCATCGCGCCGCGGGCGCAGATTTCGAACGCCAGCGCCGACGAGTCGACGTCGTGGTACTTGCCGTCGATCAGGTGCACTTCGAAGTCGATGATCGGGAAGCCGATCAGCGAACCGGTCTGTGCCGTCTCGCGCATGCCCTTTTCCACCGACGGGATATATTCGCGCGGGATGTTGCCGCCCTTGATCTCGTCGAAGAACTGGTAGCCCGAACCACGCTCGCCGGGAACGACCTTGACCTTCACTTCGCCGAACTGGCCCGAACCACCCGACTGCTTCTTGTGGGTGTAGGTCAGCTCGACCGGCTTGGCGAGATATTCGCGATACGCCACCTGCGGCGCACCGACATTCGCTTCCACCTTGAATTCGCGCTTCATGCGATCGACGAGGATTTCGAGGTGAAGTTCACCCATGCCCTTGATGATCGTCTGGCCCGATTCATGGTCGGTCGACACACGGAACGAGGGGTCCTCGGCAGCCAGGCGGTTGAGCGCGATGCCCATCTTTTCCTGGTCCGCCTTGGTCTTCGGCTCCACCGACAGCTCGATCACGGGTTCCGGGAACTCCATGCGTTCCAGGATGATCGGGTTGGCCGGATCGCACAGCGTATCGCCGGTCGTCGTTTCCTTCAGGCCCGCGATGGCGACGATGTCGCCCGCACGCGCCTCGTCGATGTCCTCACGCGAGTTCGCGTGCATGAGGAGCATACGGCCGATCTTTTCCTTCTTGTCCTTCACCGAGTTCAGGTACGAACCCTTGGTGAGGGTGCCCGAATAGATGCGGGCGAAGGTCAGCGAGCCGACGAACGGATCGTTCATGATCTTGAACGCCAGCAGCGACAGCGGCGCGGTGTCCGACGCCGGACGCGAATCCGGGGTCTCGCCGTCGAGCTTCACGCCCTGCACGTCCGGAATGTCCAGCGGCGACGGCAGATAGTCGACGACCGCGTCAAGCAGCGGCTGCACGCCCTTGTTCTTGAACGCCGAACCGCACACGATCGGCACGAAGTTCATCGCCAGCGTCCCCTTGCGGATCAGCTTCTTGAGGTCGGCGACCGACGGCTCGTTGCCTTCGAGATAGGCTTCCATCAGGTCGTCGTCCTGCTCGACGGCCATTTCGATCAGGTCGCTGCGATACTTCGCAGCCTTTTCCTTCATGTCTTCCGGAATGTCCTGATATTCGAACTTCGCGCCCAGCGACTCTTCGAGCCAGATGATCGCGCGGTTCTCGACCAGGTCGACCAGGCCCTTGAAGCCGCCTTCGATACCGATCGGGAGATACAGGACCGCCGGACGCGCACCCAGACGCTCGATGATCGAATCGACGCAGAAATAGAAGTCGGCGCCGGTGCGGTCGAGCTTGTTGACGAAGCACATGCGCGGCACGCCGTACTTGTCGGCCTGACGCCACACGGTTTCCGACTGCGGCTCGACGCCGGCAACGCCGTCGAAACAGGCGACCGCACCGTCGAGCACGCGCAGCGAACGCTCGACTTCGATGGTGAAGTCGACGTGGCCGGGGGTGTCGATGATGTTGATCAGGTGCTCTTCACCCTTGCCCTCTTCCGCACGCCACTTGCAGGTGGTTGCCGCCGAGGTGATGGTGATGCCGCGTTCCTGCTCCTGCTCCATCCAGTCCATGGTGGCGGTGCCTTCGTGCACTTCGCCGATCTTGTAGGACTTGCCGGTGTAGTAAAGAATACGCTCGGTGGTGGTCGTCTTGCCGGCGTCGATGTGCGCCATGATGCCGATGTTACGATACCGTTCGAGCGGATGGCTGCGGGCCATGATCGTGCTTCCTTAGCAATGTGGGGAGCGAGGCATGACGCCCGCTCCCCACGATATAGGCGGTTAGTTCAGCGGTGAAAAGCCACCGCCTTTGCTTACCAGCGGTAGTGCGAGAAGGCGCGGTTCGCTTCCGCCATGCGGTGCGTGTCTTCGCGCTTCTTGACGGCGTTGCCGCGGTTGTTGGCAGCGTCCATCAGCTCACCCGACAGGCGCGCCGACATGGTGTTCTCGCTGCGGTTGCGGGCCGAGGCGATCAGCCAGCGGATGGCGAGTGCCTGGGCGCGTTCGAAGCGGACTTCGACCGGGACCTGGTAGGTCGCACCACCGACGCGGCGCGAACGCACTTCGATGTTCGGCTTCACGTTGTTCAGCGCATCGTGGAACACGCCCAGCGGATCGCGCTTCGCACGGGCTTCGACGGTTTCGAATGCCGAATAGACGATGCCTTCGGCGACGGACTTCTTGCCGTCCAGCATCACCGAATTCATGAACTTGGTCAGAACCTCATCCCCGTATACGGGATCAGGCAGGATTTCCCGCTTTTCGGGACGACGACGACGAGCCATCAGATATTCCTTCAATCTTCAGCCGGTTCCCGAACCTGTCGGGGGCTTACTGGGGGTAGATGGACCTCAGGCCGCGCAGAAGCTGCGCGGCACGGGATCACTTCGGACGCTTGGCGCCGTACTTCGAACGCGACTGGCGGCGATCCTTGACACCCTGCGTATCGAGCACGCCGCGCAGGACGTGGTAGCGAACGCCGGGAAGATCGCGCACACGACCGCCGCGGATCAGCACGACCGAGTGCTCCTGGAGGTTGTGGCCTTCACCCGGAATGTAGCTGATGACTTCGCGGCTGTTGGTCAGGCGGACCTTGGCCACCTTGCGCAGCGCCGAGTTCGGCTTCTTCGGGGTCGTCGTGTAGACGCGGGTGCAGACACCGCGCTTCTGCGGGTTCTGGTCCATCGCAGGGACCTTCGACTTGGCCTTCTGCGGTTCGCGGCCCTTGCGGACCAGCTGGTTGATCGTCGGCATGAAGCCCTTCACCTTATCTTGCGGTTACTTTGCCGGAGCCGTTCCTGTCAGAAATGCGCAAAGGCCACGTGGGCGCAAACCCTCGGGGCCGATGTCTCCAGCAATGTTCAGCTCTTTGAACCCACATGCAGGCCAGTGACGGCTACGACGCCGACCCAGCGGGACGCGCGGCCTATACCGATCCGCCCCCGCGCGGTCAATGGTGCTGGGCGGACACCCGAATGCCAAACGGACGGCAAGGCCCCTGCCCTGCCGTCCGCCGTCACAGCATTCCGATCGCCGGGCGATCAGTTCATGCTGTTGCCCATCGTCGCGTTCATCGCGTCGGGCGTGTTGCCCATCATCGCGTCGCCGGCGGTCGTGACCGAATTGGCTTCGGTCTCCATCGGATTGATCGCGATCATCTCGTTGCCGACCTCGCCGTCGTTGCGGAAGGCGGCATTGGCATAGACGTCGTTCGACACGACGTTCGCATCGTTGGTCGTCACGATTTCCTGTCCGCCGCACGCGCCGAGCAGCGCGACGAGTGGCAGGGCGGCAGCGGCGGCGAAACGGGTCATCGGTTTGTCTCCAGCGGTTCGGCGGTCCAACGTCGCGCGGTGCCGTCGCGTTCCGGTCCGTCAGCGCGCCGAGAAGCCGGTATCGATCGCAAAGCCGACCCACATCGCCGCCAGCACCGCATGCGACGCGACGAAGAACAGGAAGCGCGGCCGCACCCGGCCGTCGATATGCGCGATGCTGTGCCCGGCGCGCAGCGCGACATAGACCCAGGCGAGCGAAACCTGCGCCAGCGTCGCGAGCCCCGTGATCAGCAGCAGCGGGACCAGCGCGAAATAGAGGACCGGCATCTCGAACAGGTTGGCGAGATTGGCGGCGGGCCGTTCGACCGGGCGGAAATAGGCGCGACTCGCCTCGCTGTCGACTAAGTCGGTCGCGCGGGGCCGCTGCCGCCGCATATGGCCGAAGCGCGCCTGTACCAGCGTCAGGCTGACCAGAAAGATCAGCGCGACGAGCGCGAAGCTCGGCCACAGGATCGCCCGCGTCATCATCGTCATCACCCCCATTTGCCCGGCCCGCCGCACAACCTATACCGATGCGACCTGTTGCGCCAACGGAGCGATGCGATGCCCCCTGCCCTGCCGATCGACGGGAGCTGCCGCTGTGGCCGGGTGCACCTCCACATCGATGCCGCGCCGATGATGACGATGGCGTGCCATTGCCGCGGATGCCAGCGCATGTCCGGCAGCGCCTTCTCGTTGACGCTCGCGGTGCCGAGCGCCGCGCTGACCGTCACCGGCGATACCGTCATCGGCGGGCTGCATGGCGAACAGGTCCGCCACCATCATTGCGACCATTGCAAGGGCTGGCTGTTCACCCGCATCGAACCCGATCCCGGCTTCACCAATGTTCGTGTCGGCGTACTCGACCGGCCGGAAGCGTTCGCGCCGTTCATCGACACCTGCGTTGCCGAGGCGCTGCCCTGGGCGACGACGCCCGCGCGCCACCGCTATCCGGGCTTTCCGCCGCCCGAGGCGTTCGGCCCGCTGCTGGCGGAATATGCCGCGATGCGGACGGACTGACGCGGCGCTTCCGCCCGGCGGCGAGCGGCGATAGAAGCCGCTCCATGCGTATCCTGTTCGCCCTGTTGCTGATGGCGCTCGCGCCCGCCGCCCACGCCCAGTCCGCCACCCGCGCCGCGCCGGGCTATGTCCGGGTGAAGATCGACACCAATGTCGGGTCGATCATCGTCGCGCTGGACGTCAAACGCGCGCCGGCGACGTCGAAGAACTTCCTCGCCTATGTCGATGACGGTCGGTTCGACGATACCGACTTCTACCGTTCGGCGCGGCGCAAGGCCGATCCGAAGCTGGGCTTCATCCAGGGTGGCATCCGCACCGATGCCCGCCGCATCCTGCCGCCCTTTCCGCACGAACGGACCGACCGCACCGGCGTGAAACATGTCGACGGCGCGATCTCGATGGCGCGGCGCCCCGAGGCCAATTCGGCGGGCGGCAATTTCGTGCTGCTGGTCGGCGCGATGCCCAGCATGGACGCGAAGGACGACTTCGCCGGCTATGCCGCGTTCGGCCGGGTCGTCGGCGGCATGGACGTGGTCAAGCGCATCCTCGCCAGGCCGACCGGCGGCGGATCGGACGCGATGAAGGGGCAGATGATCCTCGACCCCATCCGCATCCTGCGCGCCCGGCGACTGGACGGAAAGCCGCAGCCGACCGGCCAGCCGAAGGTGTGGCTGATCGGCGTGCGGCGGTAGTTGGACCGACGCCCGTTGCAAATCGTCGCCCCAGCGAAGGCTGGGGCCTCCCGCGGCGAGGCGCGCGCGCCTTTACCGGGAGATTCCAGCCTTCGCTGGAATGACGTACTGGTCGATACTCACCCCGCCGCCTGCATCTCCGCCATCGCCGCATCGTCCAGCTCGCTCGCCCGGACATGCGCCGGACGGTCGGCCAGCCGGGCGGCATAGGCCAGGAACGCATCGCGCTTCGGCAGCGTACCGAACTGCGTCCCCCACATCACCTGCGACCCGACATAGACATCGGCGGCGGTGAAGCGGTCGCCCGCGATATAGGGGTGCGCCGACACCGCCGCCTCCAGCACGTCGACCACCCGGTCGTAATCGCCATAGCCGACCATCCGCTGCTGATCGTCGGTTGGCACGACGCCCAGCGAGCGGTTGGTGACCGCCTGCTCGACCGGCCCCGCCGCGAAGAACAGCCAGCGATAATAATCGGCATGTTCGCCCGCGACCGGTGCAAGACCGGCGTCGGGAAAGGCATCGGCAAGATAGGCGCAGATCGCGGCACATTCGGTGACGACATGACCGTCATGGACGATCGCCGGCACCTTCCCCATCGGGTTGATTGCCAGATAGGCGTCGGCCTTCATCGTCCCGCCATAGCCGAGCATCTCGACATCATAGTCCGCGCCAACCTCCTCCACCATCCAGCGCGCGATCCGCCCGCGCGACATCGGGTTGGTGTACAGCGTCAGTCCGGCCATGGGGCATCTCCTCCAAATCATTGGAACGAAGGTGGAACATCTACCTATTTGGCGTCAAGCTCGTGACGCAGAAAGGCGATGGTCCGATCCCAGGCCAGTTTCGCCGCAGCAGCATCGTAGCGCATCGCAGAGGTGTCGTTGTTGAACGCATGGTCGACCCCGGGATAGACATGCGTCGTCGCGGTCTTGCCGGCCTTGCGCAGCGCCTCGCCCCACGGGATCGCCGTCGCATTCACCCGCGCATCCTTCTCCGCCAGCTGCAGCATCATCGCCGCGCGCACCTTCGGCGCTTCGGCCGGATCGGGGGCCGGCCCGTAATAGCTGACTCCGGCCGACAGCAGCGGATCGGCCACCGCCAGCCGGTTGACGAACGCCCCGCCCCAGCAAAATCCGACCGCGCCGGTCTTCAGTCCCCGGCGCTCACCCCGCGCCTTGGCGAGATACGCCCTCGCCTGCGCGAGCGCGACGTCATAATCGATCGTGCCGATCATCGCGCGGGCCTTGTCCTCGTCGGCTGGCGTGCCGCCCTGCGGCGCGAGCAGATCGGGGGCAATCACCCGGAAGCCGGCCAGCGCGACCCGTCGCGCGACATCCTCGATATGGGCGTTGAGCCCGCGATTTTCGTGGATGACCAGCACCAGCGGCAGCTTGCCGCCGCCCTTGGGCGCTGCGAAATAGGCGGTGGCGGGATGCCCCGCCTCGGTCCCGCTCGCCTTCGCGACATCGAGCCGGCCGTCACTCGCCGCGACCTGCTGCGCGGCGGCGGGCGACGCGGCGATGCCGGCGATCAGCGCCTCGGCGGCGGCCGCCGATCCGGCGAGTGCGACCATCTGCGCCATGAAGGTGCGGCGGTCGTGATGCTCATGGGTGAAGGCGTCGTACAGCGCGATGGCGCGGGCGTTCAGGTCGTCGGACATGGGCATGGCACTCCGCTTCGGAAGGGTGCAGCCTAAGCCATTGCCGCCGATACGCAAACGGCCCGGCCATCGCGGGATGGCTGGGCCGGCAATGCCTTCGGGTGAAGCGTATCAGCGCTTGAACGGGTCGAAGAAGCTCGACGGCTCGGCCGATTCGCCGCGCTCGGCCAGTTCGGCGTCGCGCGCCGCCTGGGTCCGCTCGTTGCGCAGCTGTTCGATCAGCGCCTCGCGGTCCCCTTCCAGCCGTGTGTCGGTCGGTGCCTCGATGCCGGCGGCCTTCGCCGCCTTGCCGACCAGCGCGTCGAGCTCGCGCTGCGAACACAGGCCCAGCGTCACCGGGTCCTTCGGCGTGATGTTGGCGATGTTCCAATGCGTCCGGTCGCGGATCGCGGCGATGGTGGTGCGGGTCGTGCCGATCAGCTTGCCGATCGCGCCGTCGCTGATTTCCGGGTGGTTGCGGATGATCCAGGCGATGCCGTCCGGCTTGTCCTGCCGCTTGCTGACCGGGGTGTAGCGCGGCCCCTTGGTCCGGCGGACCTGCTCGGGACCCTTCTGCATCACCAGGCGGTAATCGGGGTTCTTCTGCCCCTTCTCGATCTCTTCCATCGTCAGTTCGTGCGCGCGCACCGGGTCGCGACCGGTCAGCTTGGTCGCGGCGGTGTCGTCGGCGATCGCCTGCACCTCGAGGACGTGCAGGCCGCAGAAATCGGCAATCTGCGGAAAGGACAAGGCGGTATTGTCGACCAGCCAGGAAGCGGTCGCGTGCGGCATCAGCGGCTGGGCCACGACGGGTCTCCGAAATAGAAAGGGCCGCCCAAACCGGGCGGCCACGTTGGGTCCGATGTAGTCCGGGCAGCCGAACTAGGCAAGACCGCCGTTCAGCGGGGGCACAGGTCGTACAACCGGACCCGCTGGGCACGCGTCATCCGGTCGCGCAGTTGCCATAGCTGCGCGCAATCCGCCTCGTGCTTCCTCTGGGCGGCACTCTTGGGCGGAACACCCCGCCGCAACCGCGCGGCGTCCCGCTCGGCGTGGCCGCGCATGGTGGCAGACAGCAACTGTCCCTGTGCGGTCACGACCGGGTCCATCTGTGCCGCCGCCGGAACTGCGCTCGCCATCGCAACCAGGCCGAGGATCGTTCGCATCACCACTCTCCCAAAGGAATGGCGATCGACTACCGCGGCCGACCCCGGCCCGCAGCAGCACCGCGTCGGACCGGTCTATTCTAGGGTCAGCACGATCTTCCCGACATGATCGCCCGCTTCCATCCGGCGATGCGCATCGGCGGCTTGTTCCAGCGGGAAAGTCCGGTCCATGACCGGGCGCAGCCGCCCTTCGGCGACGTGCGGCCACACCGTGCGCGACAATTCGTCGGCGACCATTTCCTTGAACGCCGCATCGCGCGGGCGCAGCGTCGATCCGGTCAGCGTCAGGCGGCGGCGCATGATATCCCATAGCGGCACCGTGGCGCTCGCCCCGCCCTGCACCGCGATCGAGACGTGGCGACCATCCTCGGCCAGGCACTTGATGTTGCGCGGCACATAGTCGCCGCCGACCATGTCGAGCACGACGCTGACGCCCTTCCCGCCGGTGATCTCCGCCACCCGCTCGACGAAATCCTCGGTGCGGTAGTTGATCGCATGTGCCGCCCCCAGATCGCGGGCGGCCTTCGCCTTCGCATCGCTGCCAACGGTGACGATGACGGTCAGCCCGAACAGCTTGCCGAGCAGGATCGCCATGGTGCCGATGCCGCTGGTGCCGCCATGGACCAGCACGCTGTCGCCCTCCGCCGCGTAGCCGCGCTCGAACAAGTTGGTCCACACGGTGAACAAGGTTTCGGGCAGCGCCGCCGCCTCGACCATCGACAGCCCGTCGGGCACCGGCAGGCACTGCCCGGCCGGCACCGCGACATACTCGGCATAGCCGCCGCCCGCGAGCAGCGCACAGACCGGCTGCCCCACCAGATGCGCGTCACCCTCGTCGCCGACCGCGACGACATGGCCTGCGACCTCCAGCCCGGGGATGCTCGGCGCGCCGGGCGGCGGGGCATAGCCGCCGGTGCGTTGCAGGACGTCGGGGCGATTGACGCCGGCCGCGGCCACCCGGATAAGCACCTCGCCGGGACCCGGCCGCGGGGTCGGGCGATCGACGACGACCAGCACCTCCGGACCTCCGGCTTCCGTCGGATCGATCGCACGCATCGCCGCTGGTACGTCCATAACGCTCATCCCCCTGTCTCCGGCGTTATTGACATCGCCAGCCGTAGGGTCAACGCTGCATCGTGATGGAACCCGACGAAAATGTTAACCATGTTCGTGGCAACCTGCTGGCCATGGTGCTCGCCGAGGATCTGGACCCGCTGTCGGTCGACGAACTGACGAAGCGTATCGCCGCGCTGGAGCGCGAGATCGAGCGATGCCGCGCGCGGATCGAGCGAGCCAATAGCCACCGTGCCAGCGCCGACGCGCTGTTCCGGTCATGAGATGTTCCGCCCCGCTTGATGCCGGGCGGCGGCATACCGACATTGGGGGAGACCCGGGATACCGGGACGCAGGGCCGGCGCGTTCTCGCCGGCCGACCGGAGTGAACTGAATGCCATCCTTCGCATCCGCACTGGAATCCACGCTGCACAAGGCGCTCGAGGCCGCATCCTCGCGCCGGCACGAATATGCGACGCTCGAACACCTCCTGTTCGCGCTGACCGACGATGTCGATGCGGCCAAGGTGATGACCGGCTGCGGCGTCGACCTCGACGAACTGCGCGCGACCGTCGCCCATTATCTCGACACCGAACTCGACACGTTCAAACTCGACGCCGCGACCGACCCCTCGCCGACCAGCAGCTTCCAGCGCGTCGTGCAGCGCGCGATCCTGCACGTGCAGTCGTCGGGCCGTGACGAAGTGACTGGTGCCAATGTGCTGGTCGCGATGTTCAGCGAGCGCGAGACCTATGCCGTCTATTTCCTGCAACAGCAGGATATGAGCCGCCTCGATGCCGTCAGCTTCATCAGCCACGGCGTCGGCAAGGGCGGATCGACCGCCACCGAAACCCCCGCGCCCAAGGGTGCCGAGGAAAAGGAAAGCCCCAAGGCTGCCGATAAGGGCAAGAACGAGAGCGCGCTCAAGCAGTTCTGCGTCGACCTGAACGAGAAGGCGAAGACCGGCAAGGTCGACCCGCTGATCGGCCGGTCGGCCGAGGTCGACCGCACCGTGCAGATTCTCTGCCGCCGTTCGAAGAACAACCCGCTCTATGTGGGCGACCCCGGCGTCGGCAAGACCGCCATCGCCGAAGGCCTCGCGCGCAAGATCGTCGAGGGCGACGTGCCCGAAGTGCTGCTGCCTGCGGTGATCTATTCGCTCGACATGGGCGCGCTGCTCGCCGGCACCCGCTATCGCGGCGATTTCGAGGAACGGCTGAAGCAGGTCGTGACCGAGCTGGAAAAACTGCCCCACGCGGTCCTCTTCATCGACGAAATTCACACCGTCATCGGCGCCGGCGCGACCAGCGGCGGGGCGATGGACGCGTCGAACCTGTTGAAGCCCGCGCTGTCGGGCGGACAGATTCGCTGTATCGGCTCGACGACCTACAAGGAGTTCCGCAACCACTTCGAAAAGGATCGCGCGCTGCTGCGCCGGTTCCAGAAGATCGACGTGAACGAACCCTCGGTCGAGGATACGATCAAGATCCTGACCGGCCTGCGCACGGCGTTCGAGGAGCATCACAAGGTCAAGTACACCCCCGATTCGATCAAGTCGGCGGTGGAATTGTCGGCGCGCTACATCAACGACCGCAAGCTGCCCGACAAGGCGATCGATGTGATCGACGAGGTCGGCGCGATGCAGATGCTGGTGCCGGCGCCCAAGCGGAAGAAGACGATCACCGCCAAGGAGATCGAGGCGGTCATCGCGACGATGGCCCGCATCCCGCCAAAGACCGTGTCGACCGACGATACCCGCGTGCTCGCCAATCTCGAACTCGACCTCAAGCGGGTGGTGTTCGGGCAGGACGACGCGATCAAGGCGCTGTCCTCGGCGATCAAGCTGTCGCGCGCCGGCCTGCGTGACCCCGACAAGCCGATCGGCAACTATCTCTTCACCGGCCCCACCGGCGTCGGCAAGACCGAGGTCGCGCGTCAGCTGTCGGAGATCATGGGCATTCCGCTCCAGCGCTTCGACATGTCCGAATATATGGAGCGCCATTCGGTCAGCCGGCTGATCGGTGCCCCTCCGGGCTATGTCGGCTATGACCAGGGCGGCCTGCTGACCGACGCGATCGACCAGCAGCCGCATTGCGTGCTGCTGCTCGACGAGATCGAGAAGGCGCATCCCGACCTGTTTAACATCCTGTTGCAGGTGATGGACAACGGCAAGCTGACCGACCACCACGGCAAGACCGTCGATTTCCGCAACGTCATCCTGATCATGACGACCAATGCGGGCGCATCGGACATGGCCAAGGAATCGATCGGCTTCGGCCAGATCGACCGCGAGGACGTGCAGGAGGAAGCGGTGAAGAAGCTCTTCACCCCCGAATTCCGCAACCGCCTCGATGCGATCGTGCCGTTCGGCTATCTGCCGCCGGAAGTCGTCGCGCGCGTCGTGGACAAGTTCATCCTCCAGCTCGAACTCCAGCTGGCCGATCGCGGCGTCCATATCCATCTGGACGACGAAGCGAAGACGTGGCTGACCGAGCGCGGCTATGACAAGCTCTACGGCGCACGGCCGATGGGCCGCCTGATCCAGGACAAGATCAAGCAGCCGCTGGCCGAGGAGCTGCTGTTCGGCAAGCTCGTCCATGGCGGCGAGGTGAAGGTCCGGTTGAAGGACAATGCCCTCGCCTTCGAAATGACCCCCGCCGCGCCCAAGAAACCGCGCAAGGGCGGCAAGACCAAGGCCGCCGCCGGCGCCTGACACGACTCCGCCCCGTAGAGCGATCTACGGGGCGGTTTTCGTTTAGATCCAATGACATGAACTCTACCCGTTTGTGCTGAGTAGGGGCTGAGCTTGTCGAAGACCCGTATCGAAGCATCTGTGGCAGTCCTTCGATACGCCCCTTCGCCAAGCTCCAGCGGCTACTCAGGACGAACGGCTATGCCTGAAGTCATCATGCTCTAAGGCCGGATGCCACCTGCTCGCGTCATCCCGGCGAAGGCTGGGGTCCTTCCTGCGTTAGCGCAAAACGATCGCCCACGATGACCCTTTCCTACAATTCGCGGCATCGTCATGATCGCTGGCGCTCTTTCCAACGGAACACGCCACGCCGCCGCCGAATGGCCAAGTCCACGCAACGCACGCACTGCGCACGAGTGTGAACTTAGTGAACTTTGAAACGCCTCTGTCCGGTAACTCCTTGTAATCATTACACGAAACCGTTCGGTTCGAGCAGCTTCGAGCTTGTCGAGAAGCGACCGTCGAGAACACGCCGTCCGGACCATAAGCTCGCCCGGATACTCCCGTCACTCCCACGCAGGCGGGAGTCCCGATGCGCCAGCGTCGCGAAGCCAGCCGAAACCTCGGCGTCTATGGACTTCCCGCCTGCGCGGGAATGACGAACACTCACGATTGTCGCTGAACGTCGATCGGTGCCAAGGACGGAGAGGTCACTCCGACCCCTGACGGTCGACATGGGATAACTCCCGCCCTCCTTGCCGCCGCATGCCCCGTCGCTCGCGCGGGTGACGACCAACCGACAACCCTTACCCCGCGCCACGCGCCACGCGCTCGACCGACCCGTCGATCCGTTCGACCTCCAGCGCGACGATCCGCCCGCCCTCCTCCACGAAGCGGAAGCGCGACAAAGGGTCACCTTCCGGCACCATGACATTCCCCTCGATCGGCACCAGCGGCGACGGCGCGCGTCCACCGCGGCTGCTGGTCAGCCGGTCGCCGCTGACGACCAGCCGCCGCTCGCCATAGCTTCCGGCATAGTCCGCCAGCGGATGCGCTGCCCGCACCGGCGTCGCCATGGCCCGGTAGAAGGCGGCCAGCCGCTCCGCCTCGCGCCGTTCGTCGCCGCCGGCCTTCGCCGCAATCGCGCTCATCGCCGCCGCCTGCGCCGCAGCCAGCGCCCGATCGACCGGCACGGCGATGGCGGGAGCAACCCCCACCGCTTCCCAATCCTTGCCGGTCTTCAGGCTGATCGCCCGCCCGCTCGATACGCTCAGCACATAGCTCTTGCCGATGGGCAGCAGGTCGTTGCGAAAGCCCGCCCCGGCGGTCCGCTCGCCGACCAGCGTACCGAAGCCCAGCGCCGATACATGGGTCGCGAACTCCTCCGCCGCCGATGCGGTGCCGCCGCTGGTCAGCACATAGAGCGGCTTGCCGGCCAGGCTGAACGGCGCCTTGGGCGCGGTGGTCGCCTCGCCCGGCTTGCCGCGCATCTCGAAGCGCATCAACGGCGTGCCGGCGGGCACGAAATAGCTGGCTAATGCCGCGACCGCTCCCGGCGACCCGCCGCCATTGCGGCGCAGATCGATGATGTACGCGTCGCCACCGCGCAGGAACTGCATCGCGCCGACGATCGCCGCCTCGGCCTCCGGCGTGCCCCAAGCGAACCCGTCATAGGCGACCATGCGGATATTGCCGGGCAGCACCTCCATCGCCCGGACGCCGCCATTCTGCCGCGCGATCATCCGTGCCATGGCCGGCGGCATCGCCGCGTCATCGTCGGGCAAAGGCTGACTGCCCAGCATCGCCGCCATGGTCGGGTCGTACCGGATGCCCAGATGCTTGTCGGCAGTAACCGTGCGCAGATCGGCATTGATCCGCTCGGCCAGCGCCTCACCCGACAGACCGCGATAATGCGCCGGCGAAGCCAGCGCCGCGCTCAGCCGGGCGGCGGTATCGGGCAGGACATAGCGTTCGCTGATCGCCTTCCGGGTCGCCGCGACGACGGCGGCGGGATCGTCGGCGGGCGCCTGCGCGACGGCGATGCCGGCCATGGCCAGCGACAATGATGAAGCAACGATCCAGCGACGCATAATTCCTCCCGGTGACGTTCCGTTTTATCGCTTGGCTGCCCTGCCCGATTTCGGCAAAGAACGGGGCGACATCGCCGAAAACCGGCAATGCGGCGGGGGCCTGGAACGGGAATGCGCGATCTGGATCGCTATGATCGCGAACTGCTCCACTGGCTGCAACGCGACGCGCTGCGCACCGCCGACGATCTCGCGCGCGACGTCGCCCTGTCGCCGTCCGCGATCACCCGGCGGGTGCGGCGGATGCGGGAGGACGGGACGATCGTCGCCGATGTCTCGATCGTGTCGGACCGGGTCGGTCCCTTCCTGTCGGCGCTCGTCGATATCCAGCTCGACCGCCACGCCCTGCCGCATATCGAGGCGCTGCTGCGGCGGCTGGATGCGGTGCCGGAGGTGCAGGCGATCCTCGAAGTGACCGGAACGTTCGACCTGACGCTGATGGTCGTGGTCGCGGACATGGCCGACTACAACCGCTTCGCCGATGCGATGCTGGCGGGCGATCCGGTCGTTCGCCGCTACGAAACCCGCTTCGTCAAGAAACGGCGCAAATGGTCGGCGGCACGCCCGCTCGACTGACCGGCGGCGGCGCGTCGCGCACCGCCGCCGCATCGGATTACTGGAGGACGACCGTGACGGCGCGACGGTTCTGCGCCCACGCCGCTTCGTCCGAACCCAGCGCCAGCGGGCGTTCCTTGCCATAGCTGATCGTCGTGATCCGCGACGGCGAAATGCCGCGCGTCGCCAGGTAGCTGCTCGCGGCATTGGCGCGACGATCGCCCAGCGCGAGGTTATATTCGCGGGTGCCGCGTTCGTCGGCATGCCCCTCGATCGTCACGCGGACATTGGGATAGCGCGTCAGCCACTGCGCCTGGCTGTCGAGGATCTGCCGCGCGGTCGCGTCGATATCGTACTGGTCGAGACCGAAATTGATCGTGTCGCTGGCGACCGACTGCTGGAAATCGGCGCGCGATCCCGGCACGACGCCATTGGCGCCGGTCCCGGTGCCCGTGCCGCCGGTGCCCGCATTCGGATCGACGGTCTGGCCCGGTGCGGGCGGCAGCACTTCGGGCCGCTTCTTGGCGCAGCCCGCCGTCGCCAGCAGCGCGCCTGCCACGATCAGCGTGGTGGAAAACTTGGTCATCGAAACCTCCCTTGGTCGTTTCGCTCCTCGCTACAATGCCCCTGTAGCGGATTGGTCCCCGTTGGTGAACGATCAGGGGCGCAGCGGCCCCCAGCTCGGGTCCGACCCGTCGAGCGCGGTCGGAATGCGGCGGATGTTCGCGCCGGTCAGGTCGACCGACCAGATCTGCGTCCGGCCCGACCCCTGCGCGCTGCGGAAGAAGGTGAGCACGCGGCCATTGGGCGACCAGCTCGGCCCTTCATCGCCCCAGGCGTCGGACAACAGCTTTTCGCCCCCGCCGCTGGGCGACATGATGCCGACGCGGAACGATCCGCCGCCCTGCCGGGTAAAGGCGATCAGGTCGCCGCGCGGGCTCCATACCGGCGTCGCATAGCGCCCGCCGCCAAAGCTGATCCGCTGCTGGTTCGACCCGTCGGCGTTCATCACATAGAGCTGCTGCGACCCCGACCGGTCGCTTTCGAACACGATCTTGGAGCCATCGGGCGAATAGCTGCCCCCGGTGTCGATCCCCGGCGCATTGGTCAGCCGCTGCGGACTGCCGCCCGATGCGGACACGCGGTAGATGTCGGTATTGCCCGCCTGCGCCATCGAGAACAGCACATAGCGGCCATCGGGCGAGAAGCGCGGCGCAAACGTCAGCGAGGCGTTCTGCACCAGCAACCGCTGCCGCCCGCTGTCGAGGTCGAGGACATAGATCGCCGGCCGCTCATTGGCGTAGCTCATATAGACGATCGACTGCTGGTTCGGCGCGAAACGCGGCGTCAGCACGATCGACTGGCCGTTGGTCAGGAAGCGGTGATTGGCCCCGTCCTGGTCCATGATCGCCAGCCGCTTGATGCGATTGCCCTTCGGCCCCGTCTCGCTGACATAGACGATGCGGCTGTCGAAATAGGCGCTCTCGCCCGACAGGCGGGTATAGACCGCATCGGCGCATTTGTGGGCAGCGCGGCGCCATTCGGCGGGCGCCACGTTGAACCCCTGCCGCGTCAGTTCGGTGCGCCCGAACGTGTCGTAGAGATAGCAGCCAATGGTCAGCGTGCCGTTACCCTCGGCGCGGACATAGCCCTGCACCAGCGCCTGCGCATTGCTCCACGCGGCATAGTCGGGCGCCTGCACCTGCGCCATCGCGATGGCGGGCAGCCCGGCCGGGCCGGCGGGCTTGAACAGCCCCGAATTGCGCAGGTCGTTGGCGACGATCTCCGCCAGCTGCCGCCCCAGCGCGTCGGTCGACCCGGCGGGGGTGGAGGCAATCTGCGGCGTCGGCATCACCGGCACCGCGATCGGCAGCGGTTCGGAAATGCCGCCCTCGATATCGACCTCGACCTGCGCGAAGGCGGCCGGTGCCGCCAGCAGGCTCGCGAGGACCGCGCCCAGTGCCATCGTCAGTTTACGCATACATCCCCTCCGGTCAGCCGGGCAGCTTGTAGTTGATGATGATGTCTTTCCACCCGCCTTCATACAGGTCGGCGGGCAATTCGTACGGCGCGCACTGCGTCAGCGCGGCGATCGCCAGTTCGGATACGCGCTGCGCATAGCGGCGATTCTCGTCGTCGATTCCCGTCTGCCCGCGCAGTTCGGGCCTGGCGGCAAAGGTCCCGTCCGACCGCATCTGCAACCGGATGCGCGACCGGATCTGGTTCGCGCCGGGGCCGGGGTTCGGAATCTTGTTGGCGCAGGGCTGCACCTGCCGCTGGATCGCGCTGGCGAGGCCGGCGACCGACTGCGCGCTGACCGCGGTGCCGCGCGGCGCCGGCGCCTTGCCCGGCGCGGGCGTGTCCGCGATGCCCTTCAGGAAATCATTGCCCAGACGCCCGCCGCGCGGACGCTGCGCCGTTGCCTGTGCATTATTCCCCTGTCCGCGCGTCGTCGCAGGCTTGGTCGCCGGTTTGGCGGGTGCTGGCGAAGGCTTGGCCGGGGCGGCCTTGGGCGGCGCCTTCGCAACCGCCGTCGGGCGGGCGGGCGCAGGTCGAGCCGGTTGCCGCGCCGGAGCCGGCTTGGGTTCGGGCTTCGGCGCCGGAGCGGGCTTCGGCGCCGGCTTGGGCACCGGTTTCGGTACGGGCTTGGGGGCCGGCGCCGGCTTGGGCGCAGGCCTGGGTTCCGGGCGTGGCGCCGGCTGCGACCGGGGCGCAGGCGCCGGCGGGGCGGGTTCGGGTTCCGGTGCGGCCTCCGGCTCGCTCACCGGTTCGCTCGGTGCCGCCTCCTCGGGCGCGCCGGTTTCCGGCGCCTGGCTGATCGCCGGCGCGTCGGTCTGTTCGGGCGCGCTCTGTTCGGCCGCAACCTCTTCGGCGAAGCTGACGTCCATCGGCTGGTTCTTCAACTTCACCGGGTTCGGCGTGGCGAGAAAGCCGACCGACAACAGGCCGAACAGGACGACATGTCCCGCAACCGCCGCGCCAAGCCCGATCTTCTCCGCCTTCTGCATGGGCTTACTGCGCCACGCTGATCAGCGACACGCGGTTCAACCCGGCGCGGTTGAGTTCGCCCAGCACCGCATTGACCCGGCCATAGTCGAGGCTGCGGTCGGCGCGCAGCATGACCTGCCGAGGCTCGGTCGCGCCGGCACCCGCCGCCGCGATCTTTTCCAGTTCGCCCGGCAGGTTGTCGGCGGACACTTCGACATCGTCGATATAGGTCCGCCCATCGGCATCCATCGACAGCGTCACCGGCTGCTGGGTCGGCTCGACCGCCTTGGCACGGCTGTCGGGCAGGTTTACCGGCACACCCGCGGTCATCAGCGGTGCGGTCACCATGAAGATGATCAGCAGCACCAGCATCACGTCGACCAGCGGCGTGACGTTGATCTCCGCCATCGGTGCCCGGCGCCCTTTTCCCTTTGCCGACGGCAGGTTGATGCCCATGGATCAGACGCCTTCGAGCTGGCGCGACAGCGTCGCGTGGAACGCATCGGCAAAGCGGTTCAGCCGCGCCTCGATCCGGTTCACGCGGTGGCTGAAGCGGTTATAGGCGATGACCGCCGGGATCGCTGCGAACAGGCCGATGGCGGTCGCGAACAACGCCTCGGCAATGCCCGGCGCGACCACCGCCAGCGAAGTGTTCTGTTCGGACGCGATCGCGGTGAACGACCGCATGATGCCCCACACCGTACCGAACAACCCGACGAACGGCGCGACCGATCCGACCGTCGCGAGGATGTTGAGCCGGTCGGCCAGCGTCTCGCTCTCATCCGCCACGCTCGACGCCATGGCGGTGGCAAGGCGTTCGCGGGTCCCCTCCCGATCGATCTGCTTCGACGCGGTCGAGCGGCGCCATTCACGCACACCCGACGAAAAGACGCGGGCGATGGCGGTGTCGCGCGATCCCTGCAACCGGTGGAACGCGTCGATATCCTCGGCCTGTTCGAACTCGGTTTCGAACCGGTCGATGTCGCGCCGCACCTTGCGGGCGCGGACCAGGAAGCCGACGATGATCGCCCAGGTCCAGATGCTCGCCGCCAGCAGCCCCAGCATCACCGCCTTCACCACCCAGTCGGCCTGAAGGAAGAGCGCGACCGGCGACATGGTCGCGGCGTCGGTGTTCACGAAAACGTCCATCATGCCCCTTTATCGGTTGCGACCAGCGCGGCGAAGGTGTCGATCCACGCCGCCGGCTGGCGACGCGGCCGCCCGCCGGGGGCCACGAACGCGACCTCCACCCGTGCCGACGCCAGTAGAAGATCGTCGCGGATGACTGTTTGCTGAATATCGACCGCCGCCGCGCGGACCCGTTCGACGGTGCTGACCACGACCAGCGCATCGTTCAGCCGTGCGGGCGCCCGCCAGTCGAGCTGCATTGACCGCACCGCATAGGCGCCCTCGCCCGCTTCATGCGCCGCGCGCTGGTCGATACCGGCGATCATCAGCATGTCGCTGCGCGCCCGTTCGAAATAGCGCAGATAGTTCGCATGATAGACGACGCCCGACAGGTCGGTGTCCTCGAAATAGATGCGGACGGGAAAGCGATGCGTGCCGCCGACGAAGCGGCCGCCGGCCGGCTGGTCGGGGTCGGTCATTTGTCCGCTTTAACCATCGCGGCCGGAACGGGAAAGGGGGGACGGTCCTCCACGTACCCTCGGAGTGGCGGCAGGCGAAGTTTATACGGTTCTTAACGGCTTCATCCATAGCGATACCGCCATGCCGTCGGCCCATATCATCGAAGATTCCGCTTTCACCATCCACCTCTCGGCACAGGACCGGTTCGTCGAAATCCGGATGCGGGGATTCTGGGATGCCACGACGATGCGGCGGTTCGATCGGACGCTGCGGCGGGAATTGCCCTGGCTGCCGCAACGCGGCTGTCCGATCGGCCAGCAGGTCACGTTGTTCGACCTGCTCGATTTTCCCGTCCAGAATCAGGAGACGCTGGCCGCGCTCGGCGCCATGGCGGCCGATCCGTCGATCGGGTCACGGCGTATCGCCGTGCTCGTCGGCAGTACGCTGCTGAAGCAACAGGCGCGCCGGACCGCGCCGGGCTATGGCCTGTTCGGCGATCGGGAATCGGCAATGGCGTGGCTGACCGAGGCGATCGCCGCCTGATCAGTCGAACAGCCCGTCCTGAACCCCCGCCGGCGGCTCGAAACCCAGATGTTTCCACCCGCCCGCATTCAGGCACCGCCCCCGCGCGGTGCGGGCGATCATGCCGATCTGGATCAGATAGGGCTCGATCACTTCCTCGATCGTGTCGCGCGGCTCGCTCAGGCCCGCCGCCAGCGTCTCCACGCCGACCGGACCGCCGCGATACACATCGGCGATCATGGTCAGATAGCGGCGGTCCATCGCATCGAGGCCCTTGGCATCGACCTCCAGCCGGTTGAGCGCGGCATCGGCGGTGCGCGCGTCGACGATCTCGACGCCCGCGACATTGGCGAAGTCACGTACGCGGCGCAGCAGGCGACCGGCGATACGCGGCGTGCCCCGCGCCCGGCGGGCGACCTCGGTCGCGCCGTCCTTGGCGATACCCAGGTCGAGCAGCCCGGCGGCGCGCGTGACGACACGCGTCAGTTCGTCGACCGTGTAGAATTGCAGGCGGATCGGGATGCCGAACCGGTCGCGCAGCGGCGTGGTCAGCAACCCCTGTCGCGTCGTCGCACCGACCAAAGTGAAGCGCGGCAGGTCGATCCGCACGCTGCGTGCCGACGGCCCCTCCCCGATCATCAGGTCGAGCGCGCGGTCCTCCATCGCCGGGTACAGCACTTCCTCGACCGCCGGATTGAGCCGGTGGATTTCGTCGATGAACAGGACGTCGCCATCCTCGAGGTTCGTCAGCAGCGCGGCGAGATCGCCGGACTTCGCGATCACCGGGCCGGAGGTGGCACGGAAGCCGACGCCCATCTCGCGCGCGACGATCTGCGCCAGCGTCGTCTTGCCCAATCCCGGCGGGCCGAAGAACAGGACATGGTCGAGCACATCGCCCCGCCCGCGCGCGGCATCGATGAACACGCGCAGATTCTCGCGCGCCGCCTGCTGCCCGACGAATTCGTCGAGCGCCTTGGGCCGCAGCGCGGCGTCGACGTCGTCGGGGCGGCGGATCGGGGTGGTGATACGGTCGTCGGTCACGCCTGTTCCCTAGACGTTCGCGTGCAGGCGGTCGAGATGCGTCGCACCGTCAGCCATCAAAACGTGACGTAGCGCGGTTTCAGCGTCACCTTGCCCATTGCAGAAACCGTTTGCGTCCAGCAGCGCAGCAGGTCGACCCGAAAGAATTGCGGGTCGCGACAGCGCGGTATCTCCCGAACGCGCGAAAGGTCGCTCGCGCGGTAGATTACGGTGCGGTAGACGGGCTGTCCGGCGATCTGCTCCACGGCACAGGCAATGGCGATATGATCGACTCCGCGCATCACTTCGGGAGCGTTGCAGTCGCGTTCGATCGGGCGACGGCGGCCATCGATCATATCCTCGACCGCCACGCGCAATCCCTCGCGCGGGTCGTTGGCCAAATCGACATAGTAAGGACGGACCAGCAGGTTCGCGCGGATGAAGGTGACGATGTCCTTGCCGTCGAAATTGACCGGCCGTGCACGCAACGCCGCAAAGCTGGGGTCGACCGACGGAATGCCGCGCCCCGTCGCGCTATAGGGTTGGGCGATACAGCGCCGGACATAGGCATCACGCGTTCGCGCGGACGAACCGGGCTTCACCACGAGGATGAACAGGCCGGGACGCATTCCGTCGCATTCCTCGGTCGCGATGACCCGTGCGTCCGGCACGCGCTTGGTGACATCCGCTCCGACCAGCGCCAGCGGATCGGCGGCGGTCTGCAGGACCAGCCACGCTTCCCCGCGTAGAGGCGGCGCGGTACCCGCTGGCAAGATGGCGGCTGATTGGAGTGTCAACATCAGCAGGAACATGCCACGCCCCCGCCCGATCAGCGTGCCGCCTTGCGCAACGCCAGCCGCACCAGCGCGTCAAGGCTGGCACCCGAACCCAGCTCCTCCGCCGCCTTCCCGACCGCCGTCGCCGCCTCGGCCGGTTTGAAGCCAAGGTTCAACAACGCCGATACTGCGTCACCTTCGACACCATCACCGCCAGCCGCGGGAGCGACCGCACCAGGACCGATGGCGATGCCACCGACCTTGTCCTTCAATTCCATCGCGATCCGCTGGGCCAGTTTCGGACCGACGCCATTGGCGCGGGCGATGCTGGCCTTGTCCCCCCGCACGATCGCGGTGCGCACCTCCTCGGGCGACAGGGTCGACAGGATGCCGAGCGCAACCCGCGCGCCGACGCCCTGCACCCCGGTCAGCAAACGGAACCAGTCGCGTTCGTCGGCGCTCGCGAACCCGACCAGCCGGATGAAATCCTCGGCAACCAGCATCTCGGTATGGATCGTCACGCTGCCGCCGACCGGTCCCAGCGCCTGCAAGGTGCGCGACGACGCGCCGACCAGATAGCCGACGCCGTTCACGTCGATGACCGCATGGTCGATGCCGGAGACGGACAGCGTGCCTTTGAGATGGGCGATCATGCGGGACTTCTCTCGATACGGCGTATCCCCGCGCAGGCGGGGATCCAGGGCGACCATCGACGCCGGTTCTGTTTGGCTCTGGGTCCCCGCCTGCGCGGGGATACGGTCGCGGCCACGCTCACGCGCCGATCCCCGTCGACCGCCGCGCCCGCGCCTGTGCGCTGGCAAGGTGATGCGCATGAGTGATCGCCACCGCCAAGGCATCCGCCGCGTCGGGACCGGACAGCTTTACGCCCGGCAGCAGATGGCCGACCATCGCCTGAATCTGCTTCTTGTCCGCGCCGCCGGTGCCGACCACCGCCTTCTTGACGATGCTCGGATGATATTCGCCGATCGCGAGGCCCGCCGTCGATGCGGACAACAGCACGACTCCGCGTGCCTGGCCGAGCTTCAGCGTCGATTGCGCGTTGCTGTTGCCGAGCACCTCCTCGACCGCGGCGCCATCGGGACGCTCGGTGCGGATCACCTCGCCCAAGGCGCCGAACAGCAAAGCGAGGCGGCGGGGGAGCTGCATCGACGGGTCCGTGCGGATCTGGCCGTTGGCGACATGGGACAGGCGGTTGCCATCGGCGCGGATCACGCCCCAGCCGGTGGTGCCGAGCCCGGGGTCAAGGCCGAGGATCAGCAAAACGATCCTCCCCGGCCCGGGGAGGGAGACCAGCCGCACTCCGGTGCAGGGGGGCTTTCACAGGCGATGCACTGCTTGGACATCCCCCTCCACCACCGCTTCGCGGCGGTCCCCCTCCCCGTGCCGGGGAGGATCGGATCCATCAACCCAGCTTCTCCATGACCTCGTCGGACACTTCGTAATTGCCCCACACGGTCTGGACGTCATCGTCGTCGTCGAGCGCGTCGAGCAGCTTGAACAGCGTCGCCGCATCGTCCTCGCCGACCGACACCATCGTCTGCGGCCGCCATGCGAGCTTGGCACCTTCCGCCTCGCCCAGCACCGGCTCCAGTGCCTTCGCGACTTCGTGCAGATCGCCCTGAGCGGTCCAGATCTCGTGGCCGTCCTCGCTCGACGTCACGTCTTCGGCTCCGGCTTCCAGCGCCGCCTCGAACACCTTTTCGGCGTCACCGGCCTTGGCGGGATAGTTGATGAGGCCGACCCGGTCGAACCCGTGGCTGACCGAACCGGCGGTGCCGAGGTTGCCGCCATTCTTCGACACGGCGGTGCGCACGTTGGTGGCGGTGCGGTTGCGGTTGTCGGACAGCGCCTCAATGATGAGCGAAACCCCCGCCGGGCCGAAGCCTTCGTAGCGGATTTCCTCGTAATTCTCCATGTCGCCCTTCGACGCCTTGTCGACCGCGCGCTGGATATTGTCCTTGGGCATCGACTGCGCCTTGGCGGCGTTGATCGCCGCGCGCAGGCGCGGGTTCATGTCGGGATCGGGCAGGCCCATCTTCGCCGCGACGGTAATTTCGCGGCTGAGCTTGGAAAACATGCCCGACCGCTTCTTATCCTGCGCACCCTTGCGGTGCATGATGTTCTTGAATTTGCTATGGCCTGCCATCGGTGCCTCTTTAGGTTCTGGTCCGCTCTTAGGCGGTGGGCGCGGTTCGCGCCAGCGCGTCGATCTTCGCCTCCAGCGCCGCCAGCCGATCGATCACATCGGTATCGAGCTTGGCGTGCAGCGCGAGGATGTCGATCTCTGCGCGCAAATTGGTTTCATAGTCCAGCCGCGCGGCCAGCCGATCCTTTTCCGACTGCCGGTTCTGGCTCATCATGATGACCGGCGCCTGGATCGCGGCGAGGGTCGACAGCATCAGGTTGAGAAAGATGTAAGGGTAAGGATCGAACGCCAGCCCGAAATGCGAGAGCACGTCGGAATTGAGCAGCATCCATCCGAGCAGGACGGCCGTGAAAGCGATGATGAACCCCCACGACCCGCCGACCGCCGCGACCCGGTCCGCCAGCCGATCACCGAACGTCGCGCGCGCATCCGATTCGTCGGCGGCGTCGCGGGTGACGGGGGTGCCGCGTTCGATCGCGGAGAGGACATGGGCCTCTTCCTCGCCCTGCGGGTCGCCATGCCCTTTCAGCAGGCGCGTCGCGAAGTGGAAGACGCTGGCCATGTCCCTGCCCCCCTGGTCCTGCTTAGATGCCGAGCGCCTGCTTGTAGGTTTCGAGCAGCATGTCCGCTTCGTCGCGATGGTGCTTTTCCATGCGGCGCAGGCGGATGATCGTGCGCATCGTCTTCACGTCGAACCCGGTCGACTTGGCTTCGCCATAGACGTCCTTGATGTCGTCGCTGATGCCCTTCTTTTCCTCTTCGAGGCGTTCGATGCGCTCGATGAGCAGGCGGAGCTGTTCCGCCGAGACGTTGTCGGTCATGGGGTTCCCTTAACGATGGTCAAGAATTCGTGAACGGGCGCGCCTAGCCGATCCGCGCGCCCGCCTCAACCGATCAACGGGGTTCGGTCATCGCCGGCGGGTCGCTCGCCGGAAAGCTGTCGTCCAACGCCTCGTCCAGCGCGGCATCGGTGCGGTTCTTCGCGACGCTCTCGTCCATGCGGGCGATCTGTTCGGGGGTCGCGGGCAGCTGATGCGTCGCCTTCCACTGGGCATAGGGCATGCCGTACACCGCCTCGCGCCCTTCGTCCTTCGACAGGCCGGCGGCCTCGCCCAGCCAGTCGCCCAGGCAGTTGCGACAGAAACCGGCCAGCCCCATCAGGTCGACATTCTGCGCGTCGGTGCGATGCTGGAGGTGGCGGACCAGCCGGCGGAATGCGGCGGCCTGTGCGGCGTCGCTGATGGAATCGATTGATGGCATGAGTTTCCGCTCCAAGGTTGAACCTTTACGAATAAGCCTTAGAGGCAGGCGCGCAACGCCCGGAGACTTTCATGACCAAGGCCATCAGCCCCCGTTCGCGCAAGGTTCGCGTCCTCGCCACGCTTGGCCCCGCCAGCAACACGCCGGAAATGATCGCCAAGCTGTTCGAAGCCGGCGCCGACGCCTTCCGCGTCAATATGAGCCATGGCGACCAGCAGTCGAAGGTTGCCGTGATCGAAGCGATTCGCGGGCTGGAGAAGCAGTTCGGCCGCCCGACGACCATCCTCGCCGATCTGCAGGGACCGAAGCTGCGCGTCGGCCGCTTCGCCGAAGGGCGCGTCATGCTCGAAGCCGGGCAGCGCTTCACGCTCGACCGTTCGAACGAGCCGGGCGACGCGACCCGTGTCGAACTGCCGCACCCGGAGATTTTCGCCGCGATCGCCCGTGATGCCCGCCTGCTGCTCGATGACGGCAAGCTGGTGCTGCGCGTCCTCGATCATGACGATGACAAGATCGAAACCGAAGTGGTCGTCGGCGGTGCGCTGTCGAATTCGAAGGGGTTGAACGTGCCCGACGTCGTGCTGCCGATGGCCGCGCTGACACCCAAGGACATTTCCGACCTGCACTTCGCGGTCGACCAGGGCGTGGACTGGATCGCGCTGTCGTTCGTGCAGCGTCCGGAGGATCTGGCCGAAGCGCGCAAGCTCATTCAAGGCAAGGCGGCGCTGCTCGCCAAGATCGAGAAGCCCTCGGCCGTCGCCCGGCTGGAAGAGATCGTCGAGCAGTGCGACGGCGTAATGGTCGCGCGCGGCGATCTGGGCGTCGAGCTGCCGCCGCAGTCGGTGCCGCCGCTGCAGAAGCGCATCGTCGAGACCGCCCGCCGCCTCGGCCGCCCGGTCGTCGTCGCGACGCAGATGCTCGAATCGATGATTACCTCGCCCTCGCCGACCCGCGCCGAAGTGTCGGACGTGGCGACCGCCGTCTATGACGGGGCGGACGCGATCATGCTGTCGGCGGAAAGCGCCGCGGGCAGCTGGCCGGTCGAATCGGTGGCGATGATGAACGACATCTCGCACGCCGTCGAACGCGACCCGGCGCATGGCGACCGCGTCCACTTCACCGTGCTGCGCCCCGATCCCACCACCGCCGACGCGCTGGCCGAAGCCGCCAAGAACATCGCCGCCACGGTCGATGCGAAGGCGATCCTGTGCTTCACGAAGTCGGGTTCGACCGCGCGCCGCATCGCGCGCGAACGTCCCGCCGTGCCGATCATGGTACTGACGCCGCAGATCGACACCGCGCGTCGCCTGGGGCTGCTGTGGGGCGTCCATGCCGTCCACACCCGCGACGTCGAATCGTTCGAGGAGATGGTGGCGAAGGCCAAGCGCATGGTCCTGCGCCACAACATGGCCCGCGCGGGCGACCGTGTCGTCGTCTGCGCCGGCGTGCCGTTCGGAACGCCGGGGTCGACCAACGTGCTGCACGTGGTTCAGATCGTCGGCGACGAACTGAAGAACTATCGGGGGCACGAAGCCTAAAAGCTCCTCCCCGGCACGGGGTGAGGGACCAGCCGCAGGCTGGTGGAGGGGATGCTCCGCAAGCGGAACGCTCGGGACGATCCCCTCCACCACAGCTTCACGGCCCTCCCCCGTGCCGGGGAGGATGTTACTCCGTCTCGCTGCCTACCCGGACATCCACGTCCAGTTCCTCCTCGCCCGCCCCCATCCGGACCCCGGCGATCGGCGCTGCACCCGCGGCATCCAGCGCCACCGCGACCCGGATATGATCGAGGCCCGAACGCCCGCCGGTCGCGGGATCGAACGCGTACCAGCCGCCTGACACATACGCCTCCGCCCAGGCATGCGGCGCAGCGGTCCGCCGTTCGTCGTCGCCGGAAAGGCTGTAGCCCGATACGTAGCGCGCGGGCACACCCTGCGCCCGTGCCGCGGCGATGAAGATTTGCGCCATGTCGCGCGGTCCCAGCCGCTCGTCGCCTGCCGCCTCAGCCGCCGAGCGGATCGCCGGGGTCGGTCGCCGGTCGAGCGGCCAGCGGGCATGGATCGCGCCGGCCAGCGCCGTCATCGCGCCAAGGTCGTCGCCTTGCCCCAGCCCCTCGATCAACGCATCCGCGCGCGTCAGCGGCCTTACGCGACGGAACAGGTCGGGGGGAAACGGCTCGTCGGTGACCTCGATCGGGCCGTCCTGTTCGGTCAGCAGCGCTTCGCCGGACACGGAGAGGACGAGCGTATCGACCGGGCCTTCGGCATAGAGCATCCGGGTGATGTTGCCGTAGCCGTCAAACCCTTCCCGCAGCCGTGCGTCGCAGTCGACATCGATACGCCAGTTGACCACCGTCTGATGGCTCGTATCGCCGGGAAACAGCCGGAGCAGCTGGACGATGCGCGCCTGCGGTTCGGTGAAGCGATACCGCGTCTCATGGTGGACCGACAGCCGCATCAGATGAAGCGGAACTGGCGGGCGATCGCGGCGTCGAGCATCGCATTCTCCCGGATGAAGGCATTCAGATATTCATGCAGGCCGCTGACGATGACCTCGTGTGCGCGGGTCTTCTGCATCCGGGCGAGGCGTGCGCGGGCCATGCGGTCGGCCTCGCCCTGGAAGCCGGTACGCTTGCCGAGCATGTTCAGCATCTCGACCGTTTCGTCGACGCACGCGGCGAGGCTGCGCGGCACTTCGCCACGTGACAGCAGCAGTTCGATGACGTTCGCGGGCTTCAGCCCCTCGCTGTACAGCCAGCGATAGGCGGTGACGGCCGAAACCGTCTGCAGGATCGTGGTCCACTGGTCGCGGTCGATCGCGCCACCGATCCGCTCGCCTTCGGGCAGCAGCAGGTGATATTTGACGTCGATCAGCCGCGCGGTGTTGTCGGCGCGTTCGATTGCGGCACCCAGCTGGACGAACCACGTCGCCTCGTTCTTCATCATGCGCTGGACCGCGCCTTCGAAGCCGCGCGCCTCCGCCTTGATCGCCTCGACCAGGTTGAGGATATCCTCGCCCTCCTCGCCACGCGGTGAGTTGAAGACGATCCACGCGCGGTTGATCGCCGTCCATGCGTCGCGGGTCAGCGCGGTGCGCACCGCCTTCGCATTGTTGCGCGCCGCGTCGAGGCACCACAGAATCGACCCGGCATGGCTGCGGTCGCAGGTCAGGAAGCGGGCGACCGAGGCCTGCCCGACCGCCTGCCCGGTCGCGGCAAAGCTGTCTTCGGTATAGCTGACCGCCAGCGCGCTGGCCCAGGCGGCGTCGCCCGCCGGGCGCGACGACAGCGCGTCGAGCCGCACCGTTGCCTCAACCAGCCGTGCGAGGAAATCGGCGCGTTCGACATAGCGGCCCAGCCAGTAGAGGGAGGCGGCGGTGCGCGACAGCATCGCCATTTCAGCGCCCCCCCTGCGACTGGGTCATGCCGCCCATCGATTGCGCCTGCACCTGCGACTGCACCGGACCATCGTCCATGAGCACGAAACTGTCCTTGGTCCCGCCGCCCTGGCTCGAATTGACGACCAGCGACCCTTCCTTCAGCGCAACGCGGGTCAGCCCGCCCGGCACGACCTGTACCGTCTCCGCACCGGTCAGCACGAATGGGCGGAAATCGACGTGACGCGGGGCGAGGCCAGCGTCGGTCAGGGTGGGCACGGTCGACAGCGCCAGCGTCGGCTGCGCGATATAACGCTGCGGTTCGGCGATCAGCGCGCGGCGGAAATCCTCGATCTCTTGTTTGGACGCAGTCGGCCCGACCAGCATGCCGTAGCCGCCCGACCCGTCGACCAGCTTCACCACCACCTCGTCCAGATGGTCGAGGACGTATTTGAGCGCATCCGGCTCCCGGCAGCGCCATGTCTCGACATTGGGGAGCAAAGGCTCGCTCTCCGCATAAAAGCGGACGATCTCGGGCATATAGCTGTAGATCGCCTTGTCGTCGGCGATGCCGTTGCCCGGCGCATTGACCAGCGCGACATTGCCCGCGCGATAGGCGGCGATCAGGCCGGGTACCCCCAACAGCGATTCCGGCCGGAAAACCACCGGATCGATGAAGTCGTCGTCGATCCGGCGATAGATGACATCGACCCGCACCCGCCCGGCAATGGTCTGCATCCATACCACGTCGTCATCGACCAGCAGGTCGGCCGGCTCGACCAGTTCGACACCCATCGAATCGGCCAGGAAGCTGTGTTCGTAATAGGCCGAATTGAAATGGCCCGGCGTCAGCACGACGCAGGTCGGATGCGCCCCCGCCCCGGGCGGAGCGACGGAACGCATCGTCTCCAGCAGCTTGTCGGGATAGCTGTCCACCGCCGCCACGCGGAAATTGCGGAACAGTTCGGGGCACAGCCGGATCATCGCCTCGCGATTTTCCAGCATGTACGACACGCCCGACGGGGTGCGGGCATTGTCCTCCAGCACGAAGAACTCGTCCGGCCCGGTGCGGACCAGATCGATGCCGCAGATATGCGCCCAGACACCGTGCGGCGGACGGATGCCGGCGATTTCGGGGCGGAACTGCGCGTTGCCGAAGATCAGGTCGGGCGGCAGCACCCCGGCCTTCAGAATGCGGCGTTCGCCATAAATGTCGTCGAGGAACGCATTGATCGCCTGCGTCCGCTGGATCAGCCCCTTGGACAGGCGTGCCCATTCGTCGGCCATGAACACGCGCGGCACGATGTCGAACGGGATGATCCGCTCCGCCGCCTCGCTATCGCCATACACGGCAAAGGTGATGCCCAGCTGGCGAAAGGTCGCTTCGGCGGATTGCAGGCGGCGTTTCAACTCATGGGGCGGCACCTCGCGCATCCACCGTGCCAGTGCCGCAAGGTCGGCGCGCGGATCGTCCGGCCCGCCTTGTCCCCAGATTTCGTCGAACGCTTGCCCCATTCAACCCCCAACGCCGCCTGACGGATTATGCTCCGCATGCTGCGCTGCGAAATCGGTGCTGGCAAGCGGGTTTGGCGGCTCAGGATACCAGTTCGGTCAGCGTCGCCGGCGTAAGTACTTGCGGCAGCACGCGTGCCTCTCCGCTGCCCGGCGCATAATAAAGATATAGCGGCACGCCGGCACGGTTATGCGCCTCGATAAAACGGCCCAGCGCTGGGTCGCCATCGGTCCAATCGCCGACCAGCACCTTTACGCCACCCTTGCCGAACGCCTCCGCCACCGCGCGAGTCTCGATTGCGGCGCGTTCGTTGACCTTGCAGGTCAGGCACCAGTCCGCGGTGAAATAGGCGAAGACCGGTTTGCCCTCTGCGCGCAGCGCCGCCAACCGTGCCTCGCTGAACGGTTCGGCGCCGGCGATCCCGGTAGTCGCAGCGCCGGCCGGCGGTGCGCGCTGCACCAGCGCGGCACTCGCCACCGCCAGCACCAGTGCGGCGATCCCCGGCCTCCATGCCCGATCGCGCCCGCGCAGCTGTCGCCGCCCGGTCCACCACAGTCCCAGCCCGGCGAGCAGCAGTGCCCCCAGCCCCATTGCCATCCCGTCGACCCCGGACTGCCGCCCCAATATCCATGCCAGCGCCAGCGCGGTCAGGAACATCGGCACCGACAGCGCTTTCCGGAACGCGTCCATCCACGCGCCGGGCTTAGGCAGGCGCCGCCGCAGCGCCGGAACGAAGCCCAGCAACAGAAACGGCAGTGCAAGACCGAAGCCCAGCCCGGCAAACACCGCCATCGCCGCGACCGGCGGAAGGACCAGCGCCGATCCCAGCGCGGCACCCATGAACGGGCCGGTACAGGGAGTGGCAACGAACGCCGCGAGTGCCCCGGTGGCGAACGCCCCGCCCCGCCCGCTGCGGTTGCCGACCTGTGGCGTAGGCAGTTCGAACAGCCCGGCGAGGTTCAGCGCGATGCCGCCGGTCAGCACCAGCAACAGCAATACGACGCGCGGATCGGTCAGCTGGAACGCCCATCCCGCCGCCACGCCCGCCGCACGGATCGCGAGCAATATGCCGCCCAATGCCATGCAGGTGACGACCGCTCCAGCGGTATAGGCAACACCCTCCGCCCGCGCATGGACCGCGGACTCGCCCGAACGGGCCAAGCTCAACGCCTTGAGGCTCAGGATCGGAAAGACGCACGGCATGATGTTGAGCAGCAGTCCGCCGAGCAGCGCCCCGGCAAAGGCGATCAGCACGGTGCGGATCGGTGCCGGTTCGGCCGCTGCCGCCACCGTGCCGGGGGTCGCGCGGATCGCGAAGCCCTTCCCCGGACCGGTCGCGAGCACGCCTTCGATCGCAGCCGACTTGCCCGTAGCCTTCGTTTCGATAACGAGGGCGTCGCCGTCGCGCGCGATCTTTTGCGGCGCATCGTAATCGACCGCGCTCTCGGTGAGCGGGAAGAAATAGGGATCGCCGATCGCCTGCGACGCCGGAAACGGCACGCGTAGCCTCAGGGTGTCGCCAGCCTGGAACAGTGCGGGCGATCCTAGCGGCCGGGGCAGCGCGCGCCGCCAGCCATCGAAATCGGCGCGACGCTCCGGGTTGATCGCGCCGTCACCAATCGTCAGTTCGGTGGCGAGCTCCGCCTTTTCCGGTACGCAGATTTCGCGGGTGCAGACCAGATAGTCGATCGACAGCCGCACCGGCACGATGGTGCCCTTCGCCAGCCCGGCGGGCAGTTGCAGCTCGGTCAGGATGGTCCAGGGTCGCTCATAGACATAGTTCATGATGCCCGCGACGGTCAGCCGCTCGGGCACCGGATAGCGCAAGGGACCGACGCTGGCACCCGCCGGCAATGTCCAGTCGAGCTGCGGCTGGGTGCCGACCGCGCCGGGATTCTGCCAGTAACCGTGCCATCCCGCATCGGGCATCGATACCAGCGCCAGCGCAACGCGCGATCCCGCCGCCGGGGCGTCGCTCTCCGCTACGATCCGCATCTGGACATGCCGCTGTCCCGGCACCTGTGCCGCCACCGGCAACACGCCCAGAAATGCGAAAAGGATCAGGACGAGTCGCCACAGCGTTCTTGCCGGTGTCATGTACGCCGGGTAGCGAAGTTTCGGGACGGATGCACCGTCCGCGGAGTTCCTTGATGCGTTTCCTGACCCTCGCTGCGCTACTGCTTGGCACCGCCGTCCCCGCTCTGGCGCAGACCGCCGCGCCGGCCCCTGCCCCGGCCGCCGTACCGGTGCCGCCGACCTATCCGGCGACGCCGCCCAAGCTGATCGTCGCGATCTCGGTCGATCAATTCTCCGCCGACCTGTTCGCGGAATATCGCGCGCGCTTCACCGGCGGGTTCGTGCGGATGATGCAGGGCGCGGTGTTCCCCTCCGGCTATCAGAGCCATGCCGCGACCGAGACCTGCCCCGGCCATTCGACGATCCTGACCGGATCGCGCCCGTCGCGCACCGGCATCATCGCCAATGACTGGATCGACCAGCGCGGCAACAACCGCCCCGATCACAAGGTCTATTGTGCAGAGGACGAGCGCGTCCCCGGCTCGACCTTCAAGGACTATACCGTGTCCGACGTGCACCTGATGGTGCCCACGCTGGGCGAGCGGATGAAGGCCGCCGATCCGCGCACCCGCGTCGTATCGGTCGCGGGCAAGGACCGCGCGGCGGTGATGATGGGCGGGCACAAGGTCGACGAGCTGTGGTGGTTCGGCAAGGACGGCTTCACCAGCTATGCCGGTCGCACGATGCCGCCGGTCGTCGCACGTGCCAACGCAGCGGTCGCGAAGCAGATCGCCACCTCGCAAGGCCCGATGACGCTGCCGACCTTCTGCCAGCCGCTCGCCCGCGCCGTTGCGGTCGCGGGCAAGACGATCGGCACCGGCCGGTTCGAACGCGCCGCCGGCGACGTGAACAATTTCCGCCGCTCGCCCGAATATGACGCCGCCGTCCTCGCACTTGCCGCCGGGCTGATCCAGGACATGAAGCTGGGTCGGGGGCCGCAGACCGACATCATCTCGATCGGCGCGTCGGCCACCGACTATGTCGGGCACGGCTATGGCACCGAAGGCAGCGAGATGTGCCTGCAGCTGACCTCGCTCGACCAGAGCCTCGGCGAGTTCTTCAAGGTGCTCGACGCGACGGGTGTCGACTATCAGGTTGTGCTGACCGCCGACCATGGCGGCAGCGACGCCAGCGAACGCCATGCGCACCACGCGATTCCCGACGCCGTGCGGCAGGACGGCGAGCTGACCGTCGAGGGCATCGGCAAGGCGATCGGGCAGAAGCTTGGCATCGCCGGCCCCATCCTGTTCGGCGGGGTCAATGGCGATGTGTGGTACGACATCAAGCTCACCCCGGCGCAGAAGGCGGCGGTCGAGCGCGAGGCGATCGCGATGTTCATGGCGCATCCGCAGACCCAGGCGGTCTTTACTCGCGCGCAGATCATGGCAACGACGGTGCCGAACACCCCGCCCGAAACCTGGACGCTGGTCGAGCGCGCCCGCGCGTCCTTCTATCCGCCGCGCTCGGGCGACCTGCTGGTGGCGATGAAGCCGCGCGTGCTGACGCTGCCGCATCCGGTTGTCGGCAGTGCGGTGGCGACGCATGGCAGCTTCTGGGACTATGACCGGCGCGTGCCGATCCTGTTCTGGCGCAAGGGCGCCGGCGGGTTCGAGGAGCCGTTCGGTGTCGAGACGGTCGATATCCTGCCGACGCTGGCAGCCACCATCGGGCTGAACGTGCCGAAGGGAGAAATCGACGGCCGCTGCCTGGACCTGAACCCCGGCGAAGGGTCGACCTGCCGCTGATCCGACCGTTCGGTTCGAGCAGCTTCGAGCCTGTCGAGAAGCGTCCGTCGAGAACTCCGCTCGACGGACGCGCCCACTCACGGCAACCGCAGCATCGCGGTCGCCGCCGCTCCCGGATCGGCCCGCTCCTCCAGCGAGCGGACGATCGCGGCGGCCGTACGCGGCAGCTTGCCTTGGAACGCCACGCGACCGTTGACGCTCACCCGCACCGGCCGGTCGAGATCGACCAGCCGGTCCGACAGACGCAGCACCAGCCCCGCCGGGACCGCGCCGTCGATGGTGATCGCCTGCCCCTCGACCCGCGCATCGATCCGGTCGCCCGCTTTGGGCGCGGCGCCGTCAGGCAGGTGCAGCCAGTAGAACCGCTTATGGGTCACATCGTCCTGCACCCAGACGACTCGCTTCGGCCACGGATTGCGGACGAATTGCGCCATCCACGGCAGGGCTTCCGCGTCCTTGCGGTTCATCCAGTGCGGCAGGCCGGGATAGATGCGGGTCATCGACACATAGCCGCCCGGATCGGCAGCGTGCAGCTTCGCCAACTCCACACTCTTTTCCGCCGCGATCCGGTTGCGGTCATAGGCGGCGTCCGCCCCGCCCATGAAGATGCCGAACGGCAGGTTGCGTAACCCCGCCACCCCCGCCTCGTTCGGATGGCCCGCCATCATCGATGCCGCCGCAAAGCGATCCGCCATCCGCGGCGCCAGTTGCCACACGCCATCGCCACCGGCCGAATAGCCGAGCAGATAGACCCGATCCGGATCGACGCCGTTGATCGCGACCTGCGCGTCGATAAGCCGCTGAAAGAGCGGATCGATATGCGCCTCGTGCCACAAATTCCACGTATCGGTCGGTGCGCGCGGCGCGAGGTAGATGCCCTCGGCCGGTTCGTAGAGCCGAATCTGGTTGCGCCATTGCTGGTCGTTGACCGCCGGCGCGGCATTGCCGCCGCCATGCATCGAAATCCACAGGCTGCGCTTGCCATGGGGAGCGCTGCCGAACTGACGGCTTTCCCAGCGCAGCGTCTCGTCGCCCAGCGTGATCGCCTTCGCCGCCATCGCCGCCCGATAGTCGCCTGTCACCCGCCGCATCCGTGCCACCGCCAACAATTCGAGCGCCACATCCGCCTCTGCCTTCGACAATGGCCGACGAAGCACCGCGGCATCGCTCCGCCGCACCGCATCCGGCTGCATCGTCCAATTTGCCAGGTCGTTCAAAGTGCGCACGGGCGGCGACCGTCGGGGCGCGGCAAGCGTCGGCATGGCCGACAGCGTCAGAAGTGCAGCGAGCGTAAAACGGCTTTTCATGGATACACGACTATCGCGTATTTCCGTTCGACCGAAGGGGAAAGCGTGGCCGGCTAACAATCGCCTGCGTTACCGCGTCTCGAACTTGCGAACCCCCGGTCCCAGCCGGTTCGCGCCGACCGCAACGCCGTCGCCGGTATAGTCGGCGACGAACGCCGGACTCTTGTCCATGCCGGGCGCCAGCCGTGCGTCGTTATCCTCGATGCGCAGCCCGCGCGCCGGGAAAGTGTGCTTCTCCGCACCGACGACGATGAAGCCGGTCCAGTTCTCCTTCGCCTTGCCCTGAACGAAGGTGTTGCGTGCGATCACTCCGGTCGCGCCTTCGGGCAGGTCGATCATATAGTTGGTCTTGTTGCCACGACTGTCGTCGAAGCTGGAGTCAGTGATGTCGATGCGGGGCGCGCGGATCTTCACATAATGGCCGCCGGTGCCGCGTTCGAAGCGCGACCGGGTGATGGTGATCGAGCCGTTGTTGCCGAGATATACCGAATGCGAACAGTCGGTCGTCTCGTCGCACTGGCCGAGCCCGGCAAAGGTCGAGCGGTCGATGACGATGCGCTGCCGCCCGTCCGGATTGCCGCCCAATATCCCTTCCTGGCTGTCGAGGAAGGTCGAATTGGTCACGGTCAGGTCGCCGATCTCGGTACGGATGCCCGCGCCATTGCCATCGGGCACGCGGATGCGACGGAACACGATTCCGTCGACGGTCGAGCGCCGTCCGCGCAGGACGAAGGTCGCCTTTTCCTCGCACGCCCCGCCGTCGAAGATGACCGTGCCGGGCGTACGCGCGCGAAAGGTGATGTCGCCGCCGGTCTGCACCGTGCAGTCGCGATAGGTCCCAGGCGCAATCAGGATGGTCGCGGTGCCGTCGCGCACCGCCGTCACCGCCGCATCGATCGTCGCGAACCCCTCGCCGGTCTGTTCGATCACGAACGGGGCGGTGCGCTGCTGCGCCGGCAGCGGAGCCGCCAGCAGCACCAGCGCGAAGGGCAGGAAGTGGCGAACGTGCATCGGCCGGTCCTCTATCGGTTCGGCCCATGCCATGCGCCAGCAAAGCCCTGCGCGAAAGAGGGCAAAACCGTCCCGGCGCGGTACGCGCTCAGACGTTCAGCCGCGCGCGCATTTCCTTGCCGGGCTTGAAATAGGGCACGCGCTTGGCATCGACCTCGACCGCTTCGCCGGTGCGCGGGTTGCGGCCGGTACGGGCATCGCGCGCGCGGGTCGAAAAGGCGCCGAAGCCGCGCAGTTCGACACGACCGCCTTCACGCAGCTGTTCGGTGATCGCATCGAAAAAGGTCGCGACGATCCGTTCGACATCCCGCACCGGCAATTCGGAATTTTCCTGGGCCAGTTGCTGAACCAGTTCCGATCGGATCATCTTTTCCCCCACCAAATCAAAACCATGTCGCGGAACGGTTCGATCCGGACATTGGGTTGCACTAACCTATGTTGATCGTTCCTCACAATCCGCCTTTCGAATGAACGCAAAAACGGGGCGCTCCAAACTGGAGCACCCCGTCCCTGTTTCCACCGATCGGCGGACGAAAGGCTTACTTCTGTTCGCCGCGCGCCTTCAGCGCCTCGCCCAGAATGTCGCCCAGCGATGCGCCCGAGTCGGACGAACCATACTGCGCAACGGCCTGCTTCTCTTCGGCGATCTGCATCGCCTTGATCGAGAAGGTCGGCTTCTTCGAACGATCGAAGCCGGTGACCATCGCGTCGAACTTCTGGCCGACCTGGAACCGCTCCGGACGCTGTTCGTCGCGGTCGCGGCCGAGATCGGTGCGCTTGATGAAGCCGGTCGCGCCATCGTCGCCCTGCTGCACTTCGAGGCCCGCATCGCGCACTTCGAGCACGGTCACGGTCACGATCGCGTTCTTGTTCAGGCGATCACCCGCCTGCGCGGCGACCGGGCCACCACGCTCCAGCTGCTTCATGCCGAGCGAGATGCGCTCCTTGTCCGGCTCGACCGCCAGCACGACGGCCTGAACCGTCTCGCCCTTGCGGTGCAGGTTGAGCGCGTCTTCGCCCGAAATGCCCCACGCGATGTCCGACATGTGGACCATGCCGTCGACGTCGCCGTCCAGGCCGATGAACAGGCCGAATTCGGTCGCGTTCTTGACTTCGCCCTCGACGGTCGAACCGACGGGGTGATCTTCCGCGAACTTCTCCCACGGATTCGCCTGTGCCTGCTTGAGGCCCAGCGAGATGCGGCGCTTGTCCTGATCGACTTCGAGGACGATCACATCGACTTCCTGCGAGGTCGAGACGATCTTGCCCGGATGGACGTTCTTCTTGGTCCAGCTCATTTCCGAAACGTGGACCAGACCTTCGATGCCCGGCTCCAGTTCGACGAACGCACCATATTCGGTGATGTTCGTGACGCGGCCCGACAGCTTCGCCCCGACCGGATACTTGGCACCGGCGCCATCCCACGGATCGCTCTCGAGCTGCTTCATGCCGAGCGAGATGCGCTGCGTGTCGCGGTTGATGCGGATGATCTGAACGCGGACGGTGTCGCCGATGTTCAGCACTTCCGACGGATGACCGACGCGCTTGTACGACAGGTCGGTAACGTGCAGCAGGCCGTCGATGCCGCCCAGGTCGACGAACGCACCGTAATCGGTGATGTTCTTGACGACGCCGTCGATCACCTGACCTTCGGCGAGGCTCTGGATCAGGCCCGAACGCTGCTCGGCGCGGGTTTCTTCCAGCACCGCGCGACGCGACACGACGATGTTGCCGCGCTTGCGGTCCATCTTCAGGATCTGGAACGGCTGCGGGATGTCCATCAGCGGGGTGACGTCGCGAACCGGACGGATATCGACCTGCGAACCCGGCAGGAACGCCACGGCGCCCGACAGGTCGACGGTGAAGCCGCCCTTGACGCGACCGAAGATGACGCCTTCGACGCGCGCGGTCTTGGCGAATTCGGTTTCCAGCTTGTCCCACGCCGCTTCGCGACGGGCGCGGTCGCGGCTCAGCATCGCTTCGCCGTTCGCATTCTCGACGCGGTCGACATAGACTTCGACTTCGTCACCGACCTTAAGATCGGCCTTCTGGCCCGGCGCTGCGAATTCGCGCAGCGGCACGCGGCCTTCCGACTTCAGACCGACGTCGATGACCGCCAGGTCGTTCTCGATGCCGGTGACGGTGCCGATGACGACGCGGCCTTCGAAGCTTTCCGAAGCACCGAACATGTCGTCGAGCATCGACGCGAAATCGTCACGGGTGGGATTTGCCATGCTGGCCATAAAGAACGTGGTTCCTAAACTTCAATGTTTCCGGCCGGCCGGTTGGTTCCGGCGGTCTTTGACCGGGATTGCCCCGTGCGCCGAATGCGACACGCAGCATCCGGCGATCATGTCGTCACGAAAGGCATGACCCGGCTGTGCGGAAAGGGCGCGTACGCCCGGCCTTCGCGAGTCTGTGCTCGTCGAACCGGCGCGCCATACGCCTTTTGAGGGTAGCGCGCAACGGTTGGCGAGGCGGAAGAAGGATTGGTTCACGCGAAGGCGTGAAGGCGCGGAGAAGAAAGAGAAGGTAGATTTCGCGCAGAGGCGCGGAGGACGCAGAGGAGTTTCGTGCTGGACGGCTGATGCTTGTCCGGCGCAGCCTTTTTGTACCGCTGCAGCGATAGATGACAGCCGCTGGCGCGGCGGGGCGTTGCCACGATCGCAGCCTCTCTGCGTCCTCTGCCCCTCTGCGCGAAAATCTAACTCTTTCTCATTTCTACTCCGCGTCTTCGCGCCTTCGCGTTAAAACCAACTCACCCCCGACGTCCGCCCCGATACGGCTTGGCAGCATGGCGCGGCGGTGCGCTGTTGGTGCGACGCTGCGGTGCGGCCGGCGGGCCGGACATCTGTTCGAACATCAGGTCGTCGTCCGGCGTTGCCGTCCGCTTTACCGATGCGATGAACTTGCCGGCGATCGCGCGCGGAATTTCGAACGCAGATTCGTCATTGGCGATGCGGATCGCGCCAATCTCGCCCTTGGTGATGTGCCCGCGACGACACAGCAGCGGCAGCAGCCAGCGCGGATCGGCATTGTGGCGGCGACCGACATTCATGCGGAACCACACCGTATCCTCGAACCCGGGACGCGGCCCTTCGGGGCGTTCGCGCCGTTCCGGCACGCCGCCCGCCGACAATTCTTCGGGCGCCGGCAGCTTGGCGCGATAAGCGCGGACCAGCAGCGCGGCGATATCCTCCGGTCTCTTCTCGGCGAGCAGGCGCGCGCCCAGTTCGACATCGGCTTCGTCGAACTCGACCGGTTCGGCGAGCTTGGCGAGCAGCCGTTCGCGATCCGCCGCGTGAATCTGTTCGGGCGTCGGCACGCCGATCCATTCCGCGTTGATCTTCGCATCGCGCAGCAGCCCTTCGACGCGGCGACGGCGCTGATAGGGCACGATCAGCGCGGCGATGCCCTTCTTGCCCGCACGACCGGTACGGCCCGAGCGGTGCTGGAGCGCTTCGGCATCGCGCGGCAGTTCCACATGGACGACCAGGCTGAGCGACGGCAGATCGATGCCGCGGGCGGCAACGTCGGTCGCGACGCAGACGCGCGCACGGCGGTCACGCAGCGCCTGCAACGCATGGTTGCGCTCCGACTGCGAATGCTCGCCCGACAGCGCGACCGCATCGAAACCGCGCTCGACCAGATTGGCGTGCAGGTGGCGCACCGCTTCGCGCGTCGCGCAGAACAGGAACGCGGTGTCCGGTTCGTGCAGGCGCAGCAGGTTGACGACCGCATTCTCGATATCGTTCGGCGCGACGGTCATCGCCTGATAGCTGATGTCGCCATGGCCCCGCTCCGCCTCGCGCGTGTCAATGCGGAACGCGTCCTTCTGGTAGCGCTTGGCCAGCGCCACGATCGGCTTGGCGAGCGTCGCCGAGAACAACAGCGTGCGGCGCTCGGCCGGCGTGCCGTCGAGAATCCCTTCGAGATCCTCGCGAAAGCCCATGTCGAGCATCTCGTCGGCTTCGTCGAGGATCGCGACCTTCAGCCCCGACAGGTCGAGCGCGCCGCGTTCGAGGTGATCGCGCAGACGCCCCGGCGTCCCCACGACGATATGCGCGCCATGGCTCAGATTCCGGCGTTCGCGCGCCGCATCCATGCCGCCGACGCACGACACGATGCGCGCGCCGGTCGGGCCGTACAGCCACAGCAATTCGCGCGCGACCTGCAACGCCAGCTCGCGGGTCGGGGCGATGACCAGCGCCAGCGGCGCGCCGGCGCGCGGCATCTTGTCCTCGGCGTCGAGCAGGTCGCGCGCGATGGCGAGACCGAAGGCGACGGTCTTGCCCGATCCGGTCTGGGCGGACACCAGCAGGTCGCGTCCTTCGGCATCAGGCGTCAGGACGGCCGCCTGAACGGCGGTCGGGGCTTCGTAACCACGCGCGGAAAGCGCCGCGGCGAGCGGTTCGGGTAACGTCGAAAAAGGCATAACGCGCCAAATGGCCCCAAATTGCGGCTACGGCAAGGCCACGCGTATCGTTTACCATGCAACCGGACCGCGAAATTGGCAAAAGATTTTCGTTTGTCGGCTTCCGTACCCGGACATTGCCGGTGCGACGCCCCTTCCCCACATCGCCGGCGAAGGGAATCGCACGATGCCGATCGATCGCCGCCGCCTGCTCGAACTGACCGGAATGTCGGCGCTTGCCGCGCTGATCGGCTGCGCGCCGGAGGCGAGCGAGGCGGCCCAGACCTTCCCGTTCAAGCTGACCGACGCCCAGTGGAAGGCGCGCCTGACCCCGGCGCAATATAATGTGCTGCGGCAGGAGGGGACCGAACGCCCCTATAGCAGCCCGCTGAACGACGAAAAGCGCAAGGGCGTGTTCGCCTGCGCCGGTTGCAATCAGCCGCTGTTCCTGTCGACGACCAAGTTCGAAAGCGGCACCGGCTGGCCGAGCTTCTACGCCCCGCGCCCGGGCGCCGTCGCGACCCGCGCCGACCGCTCGCTGATGATGACCCGGACCGAGGTGCTGTGCAGCCGCTGCGGCGGGCATCTCGGCCACGTGTTCGACGACGGGCCGCCGCCGACCGGCAAACGCTATTGCATGAACGGCGTGGCGATGACCTTCCGCCCCGCCTGAACACCAAAAGGCCCGCCGCATTCCGCATGCGGCGGGCCTTTTGGCAATGGCGCGGGGATCGGATCAGTCGTTGAGCGCGACGACCATGCGGGCATGGGCCGACTGGGTGCTGGCACCGCCCTGCACCGGAGCGGGCGGATCGGTCTTCACGATCACCAGCGGCGCTTCCAGCTCGCTGCCGCGCGGCGCATGCTTGGCATAGATGAAGCCGTTCGCCGGATAGGCCGAGGTGCCGAGACCGCCGAGCGGACCGTACCACACCTTCACTTCGCTCCAGTCGCCGGCGGCCGACACGTCGATCGCGCGGACATCGCGCTCGATCCCGCCGCGGCGCGACCAGTTGGCATGGGTCAGCAGGACTTCGCGGTCGCTGACGACCTTCGACACCATCGCGACATGACCGAGACGCATCTTGGAGGTGGCGGCAAAGGACAGAACCGCCCCTTCCTTGGGCGCATGGCCACGTTCATATTTGCCGGCGGCCTGGCCCCACCAGGTATGGGCGTTGCCGAAGATTTCGACGCCCGAGATTTCGCGGGCATAGGGGGCGCATTGCCAGAACCGGGCCTGCGCCGGAGCCACCATCGCCAGAGCGCACGAAACCACCAGCGCGAAACGCGCTGCCACAGCACCAAACTTCATCTGACCCCCACGGCCCCACGAATGTCGTGAGCGGCATGAAGCAGGGTTTACCGCCCACGAAAACCCCACCCCCGGCCAAATGGGAACCAATTCCGACGAACCGTGTTTGCGCGGCGATGACTGGCGGATGAACCGTGGAACGCCGGTCGTTTTGCCCTGCCCGCTCCCGACGTGTCGCCGAACGCCGATGCGACGAACTGCATCAGGTCGTTGTTGCAATGCAGCACCGAACCTGTTCGGATATGTCGTCGATCGGGGGTGCCGTGTTTCGTTCAGCAAGCCGTTAACTATTCTTCGGCACTATTCGGTCGGTTGTAATCTTGGGCGGGGAGTTCACAGATGGCGATTGCACGCAGGCCGGCGGAAGGCGCGATGACGCTGGCGGAGATGAAAGAGTTCGCGACCTTTTCGGCAGCGACGCAGCGGTACATCCGCCGCTCGCTCGATATCGGGCTGGATCGCGACGACGCGATGCGCCGCTGGTCGCGAGACGTGGTGGAGGCCGCCAGCATCCGTGCACAGGCACGCATCTATGATCGCCTGCCCGACATCCGCGCCTGCATCCCCGAGGACAGCGGGCTGGATGCGATCGAACCGTTCATGACGCCGCTGCTGACGGTGACCGCGTTCGATCTGGGCCAGGGGCGGCTGACGACGTTCGGCGCCTATCGCTTCCTGTACGAACGTCTGGTCGGGCCGGAGGCACGCCCATGGCTGCCCGCCGCCTTCTGCGCCTCGGCCGCCTTGCCGCATCTCCACCCGGAACTACGTCGCAAGCTGCTGCAATCGCTTAGCGAAGCGGCGGCGACCGCGTCGGGCTGGTCGATGCGCCAGCCGGCCTTTTATCCGGCGTGGGTCGAAAAGGTCGAAGCCGGCGCACCGATGCACTGATCGCGAGGGCAGATCAGGCTCCAACCGTTCCGTGATATGACGTCCCACTCTGTCCTAAAACGTCACCCCGGCCTTGAGCCGGGGTCCCGCTTCTTCTTCGTCCGGGGGGAGTAGGTAGAAGCGGGACCCGGATCAGGTCCGGGAGTGACGGACAGGATTTGGACTGGTGCCACCGCATCAGCCGCGGCCAGTCAATCCGCGCCAGCCATACCACGCCCAGCAGCCGGCCCCCTCACCTGCATGCTCCGCCGAATCCGCGCGTAGCCTGATCGAAGTGGAAATGGTCGCGGTGCGCGGCATTGTAATCGGGCGACAGCACCGTCGAGAAGACGCCACACGCGCCATCGCGGACCTCGCGCAGGAACGCCGCCTTCGCCGCATCGTCGCGGCCCTGCCCCGCCGTCCAGTCGCCGACGACGCTCACCCGCCGTCCATCGGCCAGCACGAATGCAGCGATGTCGAGCGCGTTGGCTGTCGCATGCTCGCTGAACGCCCCGGTGTCGCGGCCATATATCCGCCGGCAATTATAGCTGCCGAAATTCTCGATTCTGACGACCGGCTCGCCGAAATGCTTCTGCGCAGCGGGCTGGACGACCTGCCACTCCCATAGCGCCATCCCGGTCGCGACGCGGCACGACACGCCGACATCGGGCGTGATGGCAATGGTCCGCGACCCGCCCCCGCGCATCCGCACCGCATCGTCGTACCCGCATTGCCCCGCATCGTCGCGCGGCGGCAGCGCGGTGTAGCGCACGCCTGCCGCATCCAGCAGCGTACGGCACCCGGCGAAGTCGCCCGCCAGGTCGCCGATCTTCGCACGCGTGAACATGCCGACCGGCTGCGACAGGTCGAGCGGGGTCCAGGGCACGTCCTGCGGGCGACTGCGGGAAAAAGCGTAGAGGGCGAAAGCGATGGCAGCGAGGACGGCGAGCCATACGAGGGTACGAACGCCGACCGACAGCGCCTTCATGCGCGCACCGCGCGGTCGGCGGGTTCGGCCGTGACCGGATAGCCCAGATCGTCGGGTATGCAGATGAAGCGGCCATCGTCCCGCTCCTCGACCCACGGCGTTATCGTCCGGACCGGCCAGCGCGCGGCATCGGCCAGCACCTCGTCGGCCGACTTATGCTGCGCGAGCCGCTCCAGGACCCGGCGGGTCGGGAACAGCAAGGTCGCCTCCCCCCGGTCGGCGGAGGCGAGCGCGTCAGCGGCCGCCAGCCACAGGGTCCGGACATTCTCCGTCGCATCGACCCGTGCAGGCGGCGCATCCTCCGGCAGGCGGGCGACATAGAACCACGTGTCGAACACCCGTACCGGCACATGGTCCGGCCGCCACCGCGCATAGGGGATCAGTGGTGACGGATCGACCGGCCCCAACGCCCCGATCGGTGCGCCATCAGCCAGTGCCGCGCGCATCGCTTCCACGTCGCCGGACAGGCCGATCGCGATCCCGGCCTCCTCGATCGTCTCGCGGATCGCGGCCAGTCGCGGCGCAAGATCACCGTTACCCATCGCCAGCGCCAACGCCCGGTCGCCCGGGTCGATCCGCCCGCCGGGAAATACCAGCGCGCCGCCGGCAAAGGCCATTGCCGCCGACCGCTCGACCATCAACAGTTCGGGTGGTCCGGCGGCCCGGTCGCGCAACAGGATCAAGGTGGCGGCGGGAATGGCGGTCGTCATCGCGGGGAGTTGGGAAGCGCCCCCGGCAATGTGAAGTCGCCGCCTGCGCGAACCAGTCGCCAGCCATCGGGCAGGAAATCGAGCGACATGTAATAATAGAAGACGCAGGTCCCGTCGGGACGGTAGCTCGCCCCCTTCAACAGCCCGATCGCGGTCGTGCCGACGAACACCGGCCCGCCGCTGTCGCCGCCCTTGCATCCCGGCCCCGCCACCGCGACCCAGGTCGGCAGGCACGGCCCGCCGCACAGGTCACCGGAGGGGGCGAAGTCGACCATTTCGACTTCGGCGCAGCTATAGCCGCTATGTTCGCCCCGGTGGCACACGATATCCCCGACCCGCGTGCCGGCCCGGCTGCGCCGCCCCTCGACCGGGCGCAGCACCGTGCGCGCCGCGTCGGAATAGAATCGCGGCTGCACCGCATCGGGGCTGGCATTGACCTGTACGTCGTGAAATCCCCAGCCCCATTGACCGATAAAGGTCAGCGGGGTGCGGGCACCGTCCTTGGCGACATGCTCCAGCGTGTCGGGGCAGTGGGCGGCCGTGACGATGCCGTTCTGCACGCCATCGGTCACGACGAAGCCGGTCGTGCAGTAGAAGCGCCGCCCACTGACCGGATCGGGGCCGATCAGCCGCGATCCGCCGACGACCTCACCCGACAGGTCCAGTTCGGGGCGACCGCTGGTCGCGATCCGGACGGGCACGCCGGTCAGCGACTCGATCCGTCGCTTGAGCGCCGCGACATCGCCCGCCGCATCCGTCGCGCCGATCAGGACCAGCAACGTGCCGTTCCGGGCGTCGATTCCCATGGCCGGCGGACGTTGCACCATCGCCCGGATCGCCGCCTGGTGATCGGCAATCGCCGCCAGCATCTGCGTACGCGTGGCGGTCGCGCCGATGCGGAACCGGATCGGAATCGACAGGCCGTCGATGGTCACCTGCCCGTCCGGTACGGCACGCTTGCCGGTCAGCAGGACGGTGACCGCGCCGTCCCGCTCGATCGAGGTGCCTGCCAGCCGGTCGCGATATTCGCCCTCGATCCATTCGGTCACGGCGACGCTGGCCGCCTGCTTGCGCAACAGGACCAGCGCATCGGCCGGATCGATGCTGCGGATGCGAGCGACTTCGGCCGCATCCTGCGCCAGTGCGGTGTCGGCGGAAACGACGACGGCGGCGTCCTGCGCCGCGGCGGGGGTTCCCGCCGCCGGCGCAAGCGCCGCCGCCCAGTATCGCAGCATCGACCGGATCAATCGAGTCGGCGTGCCAGTTCCTTGTTGAGCGCCAGCGCCGCCAGCGTGCCGACGGCACCCGACAGCAGGTACAGGCCCGATGCCAGCAGCCCCAGCTTGTCGGCCAGCGCCAGTGCCACGAACGGCGCGAAGCCCGCTCCGAACAGCCACGCGAGGTCCGACGTTAGCGCCGCGCCGGTATAGCGCGAATCCTTGGCGAAGTTCGACGCCACCGTCCCCGACGACTGACCGAACGACAGGCCCAGCAGGATGAAGCCGGTGATCATGAACGCGATCTCACCCGCGTCGCCGCCGTTCAGCAGCAGCGGCGCAAGGCCGGAGAACAGCGCGATGGCGATGGCACCGATGCCCAGCAGGGTGCGGCGACCGACATGATCGGCCAGCACGCCCGAAATGATGATCGCGAAGATGAAGAACAGGGCGCACGCAGTCTCGATCCACAGGAAGCGTTCGATCGGCTGCTCGGTCTTCAGCAGGATCCACGACAGCGGGAACACGGTGACCATATGGAACAGCGCGAAGCTGGCCAGCGGCACCAGCGCGCCGATTACGATCGTCTTCCACTCGCGGCCGACCGTCGGCAGCACCGGCGATGCCTTCAGCTCACGATTCTCGAACAGCTTGGTATATTCCGGCGTCACGACGATGCGCAGCCGCGCGAACAGCGCCACGACGTTCAGCGCGAACGCCACGAAGAACGGATAGCGCCAGCCCCAGCTGATGAAATCCTCCGCGCTCATATAGGCGGTGAAGAAGGCGAACAGCGCGCTGGCGACCATCAGGCCGAGCGGAGCGCCCAGCTGCGGGATCATCGCGTACCAGCCGCGGCGATCCTGCGGCACGTTGAGCGCCAGCAGCGAGGCGAGCCCGTCCCATGCGCCGCCCAGCGCGATACCCTGCAGGATACGCAGCACCGCTAGCAGGATCACCGACCATGCGCCGACCTGGGCATAGCCCGGCAGGAACCCCATCGCCACCGTCGCCGTGCCGAGCAGGAACAGCGCGATGGTCAGCTTCGTGCCGCGCCCATGGCGACGGTCGATCCACATGAACAGCAGCGTGCCCAGCGGCCGCGCGAAGAACGCCAGCGGGAACAGCGCGAACGAATACAGCGTGCCCGTCAGCCGATCGACATAGGGGAACATCAGCTGCGGGAACACGATCACCGACGCGATCGCATAGACGAAGAAGTCGAAAAATTCCGACGTACGCCCGATGATCACGCCGATCGCGATCTCTTCGGACTGGACGTTCACCTCGCCGCCGCCATGGTTGACGGCCCGGGCATCGGCCTCGAGTTCGCGGGAGTGGACGAAGGCCTCGGCCATAGGGACTCCAAGAGCAGCGCGGATGCCGCGCGGATAAACATAATGTGCGCCCGTTATCGCAATGCACCAAACGCGGGGATAGGACAAAATGTCCTATCGCAGTGCAGCATCGCACGGCATAGGTCGCGCCCATGATCCTGCCCCGCTCGCTCCCGTGGCACCGGCCACTGCGTTCGCTCCTCCCGCTCTCGGCCCTGCCGCTGCTCGGCGGATGCGACCTGGTCGTGCTCAATCCCGCCGGCGACATCGCGCGCCAACAGGCCGACGTCCTGATGATATCGGTCGGCCTGATGCTGCTCATCATCATTCCGGTGATGGCGCTGATCGTCTGGTTCGCGTGGAAATACCGCGCCAGCAACGAAACGGCGACCTACAAGCCCGACTGGGACCATTCGACCGCGCTCGAACTGGTCATCTGGTCCGGTCCGCTGCTGATCGTCATCGCGCTCGGCGCGCTGACCTGGATCAGCACCCACCTGCTCGACCCCTATCGCCCGATCGGGCAGATTTCGTCCGGCAAGCCGGTGCCCGAGGACCAACAGCCGCTGGAGATCCAGGTCGTCTCGCTCGACTGGAAATGGCTGTTCATCTATCCCGAACAGGGCATCGCGACGGTCAATCGCCTGGTCGTGCCGGTCGATCGCCAGGTACGGTTCCGTCTGTCGTCGTCGTCGGTGATGAACACCTTCTACGTGCCTGCCATGGCCGGCATGATCTACACGATGCCGGGCATGGAGACGAAGCTCCACGCCGTGCTGAACCGTCCGGGCACCTTCGACGGCATGTCGGCGCATTATAGCGGTGCCGGCTTCTCCTATATGAACTTCAAGACGACGAGCACCGACGCCGCCGGCTTCGACAAGTTCGTGGCAGGCGTGAAGGCGATGCCGAACCGGCTGGACACCGCGCGCTATCTCGAGCTGGAGAAGCCGAGCGAAAAGGTGCCGCCGATGGGCTTTGGCGGGGTCGAACAGGGACTGTTCACCCGCATCGTGCAGATGTGCGTCAAGCCCGGCACGCCGTGCATGACCGAGAGCATGGGCCATGGCGGCCATGATTCGGCGGTCAACAGCCGACTGCCCGAAGGGGAGCGTACCAAGGGCGCGCTGGAAAAGGCACCTTCCGAATATGGTGTCAGCCCGCATAGCAGCGGCGATGCGCCGCAGGGGTCGTCGGCCGCTCCCGGTGCCGCCGATCCGGGCAACGACGCCAACCGCAACATGACCCGCATCGCGCCGCCCGCGATCCCGGGCCGCACCGCTCCGGCACTTGGCTGAGAACGAGATCATGTCCGATACCCTTACCAAGCTGATCTTCGGGCGCCTGACGCTCGAAAGCTTCCCGATCCACGAACCGATCATCGTCATGACCTTCATCGCGGTCGCCATCGGCGGCGCGGCGGTGCTGGCGGCGCTGACCTATTTCAAACTGTGGGGCTATCTCTGGAAAGAGTGGTTCACGACGGTCGATCACAAGAAGATCGGGATCATGTACATGATCCTCGGCATCGTCATGCTGCTGCGCGGCTTCGCCGACGCCATCATGATGCGCAGCCAGCAGGCGATCGCGTTCGGCGACAACGAAGGCTTTCTGAACGCGCACCATTATGATCAGGTGTTCACCGCTCACGGTGTCATCATGATCTTCTTCGTCGCGATGCCGTTCGTCACCGGGCTGATGAACTATATCGTGCCGTTGCAGATCGGGGCGCGCGACGTGTCCTTCCCGTTCCTGAACAATTTCAGCTTCTGGATGACCGCGTCGGGCGTCGTGATCGTGATGGCCAGCCTGTTCGTCGGCGAATTCGCCCGCACCGGCTGGCTGGCGTTCGCGCCGCTGTCGGGGCTGGATTATTCGCCGGACGTGGGCGTCGACTATTATATCTGGGCGCTCCAGCTGGCGGGCGTCGGGACATTGTTGTCGGGCGTCAACCTGATCGCGACCATCGTCAAGATGCGCGCACCCGGCATGGGCCTGATGAAGATGCCGATCTTCACCTGGTCGGCGCTGGTCACCAACATCCTGATCGTCGCCGCCTTCCCGGTCCTGACCGCCGTGCTCGCCATGCTGTCGCTCGACCGCTATGTCGGCACCAACTTCTTTACGAACACGCTCGGCGGCAACCCGATGATGTACGTGAACATGATCTGGATATGGGGCCACCCGGAGGTCTACATCCTGGTCCTGCCGGTGTTCGGCGTGTTCTCCGAAGTCGTGTCGACCTTCTCCAGCAAGCGGCTGTTCGGCTATACGTCGATGGTCTACGCGCTGCTGGTCATCACCATCCTGTCGTACCTGGTATGGCTGCACCACTTCTTCACCATGGGGTCGGGGGCGAGCGTCAACTCGTTCTTCGGCATCACCACGATGATCATCTCGATCCCGACGGGCGCGAAGATCTTCAACTGGTTGTTCACCATGTATCGCGGGCGTATTCGCTACGAGCTGCCGATGATGTGGGCGATCGCCTTCATGCTGACCTTCACCATCGGCGGCATGACCGGCGTTCTGCTCGCGGTGCCGCCGGCCGACTTCGTGCTGCACAACTCGCTGTTCCTGATCGCGCACTTCCACAACGTGATCATCGGCGCGGTCGTGTTCGGCACCTTCGCCGGCATCAACTACTGGTTCCCCAAGGCGTTCGGCTTCAAGCTCGACCGCAAATGGGGTCTGGTCAGCTTCTGGTGCTGGTTCATCGGCTTCTGGGTCGCCTTCACGCCGCTCTACGTGCTGGGCCTGATGGGCATCACCCGGCGTCTGCGCCACTTCGACGATCCGAGCCTGCAGATCTGGTTCGTCATCGCCGCCGTGGGTGCCGTGATCATCGCGGTCGGCATCGCCGCCTTCCTGGTGCAGATCGCGGTCAGCATCATGAACCGCGACAAGCTGCGCGACGTGACCGGCGATCCGTGGGACGGCCGCAGCCTCGAATGGGCGACCTCGTCGCCGCCGCCGGACTATAACTTCGCCTTCACGCCGGTCGTCCACGACATGGACGCGTGGTACGACATGAAGAGCCACAAATATGCCCGGCCGACCGAAGGCTTCCAGCCGATCCACATGCCGAGCAACACCTGGGCCGGTATCGTAATCGCGGGCGTGTCGACCGTGTTCGGTCTGGCGATGGTCTGGTACATCTGGTGGCTGGCGGCGCTGTCGTTCGTCGCGGTGATCGGCATCGCGATCTTCCACACCTTCAACTACAAGCGTGACTTCCACATTCCGGTCGAGGAAGTCATCGAGACGGAGCGGCGGCGCACCGCCGACCTCCAGGCTGCGGGGGCGTAAAACATGGGTTCGTCGGTACAAGTCCCCGCGGGCGCGGAAGGTCGCGCCTACCACCTGGCGGAGGAGCATGAGCATGAGGCCGGGTCGAGCACCATGCTCGGCTTCTGGCTCTACCTGATGAGCGACTGTCTCATCTTCGCCATGCTCTTCGCCGCTTATGGCGTCTATTCGGGCAGCACCGCGGGTGGCCCCGACGCCAAGGAGCTGTTCGACCTGCCGCTTGTCGCGCTCAACACCGCGATGCTGCTGTTCTCGTCGATAACCTACGGCTTCGCGATGATCGCCGCCGAAGAGGGGAAGAAGGCCGCGACGCTGCGCTGGCTCGCCATCACCGGCGTATTCGGCCTGTGCTTCCTCGGCATCGAACTCTACGAATTCAGCCACCTGATCCATGAAGGCGCCGGGCCGCAGCGCAGTGCGTTCCTGTCGGCGTTCTTCACGCTGGTCGGCACCCACGGGTTGCACGTCACCTTCGGCTCGATCTGGCTGGTCACGCTGATGGTGCAGGTCGCCAAATACGGCCTCGGTGCTGCCAACATGCGCCGGCTGATGTGCCTGTCGCTGTTCTGGCACTTCCTCGACGTCATCTGGATCGGCGTCTTCACCTTCGTCTATCTGCTGGGAGTCCTCTAATGGCCGGCCACGCCCATCACGACGCGCACGGTCATGGCGCTCACGGCCATGGCGACGCGCCCGCACATGGTTCGCGCAAGGACTATGTCATCGGCTTCCTGCTGTCGGTGCTGCTGACCGCGATACCCTTCGCGCTCGTCATGACCAACGCCTTTGCCGATACGCGGATCACCGCGGGCATCGTCATGCTGTGCGCGGTCGTGCAGATCGTCGTCCACATGATCTACTTCCTGCACATGAACACCAAGTCGGAAAGCGGCTGGACGTTGATGGCGCTGATCTTCACCGTCGTCCTGGTCGGGATCGTGATCGCCGGGTCGCTGTGGGTCATGTACCACATGAACGTGAACATGATGCCGCAGATGTCCGGGGATATGGGCGCGATGTGATGCGGGGCCGGCCGATCCGACGCATCCTGATCGGCACGCTGATCGGATGCGTCATCGCCGGCCTGATCGGCCTGGGCGTGTGGCAGCTGCAGCGTCGCGCATGGAAGCTGGACCTGATCCAGCGGACCGAAGCGATGCTCCGCTCCCCGCCCGTCCCCGCCCCGCCCCCAGCGGCATGGGGCACGATCACGAGCAACGACGCCTATCGTCCCGTCATCGCTACCGGGCGCTACCGCCCCGACGCCGACACCTATACCCAGGCCGCAACGGCGCTGGGTGGCGGCTTCTGGGTCCTGACCCCGCTTGATACCGGGCGCTTCACTCTCCTCGTCAATCGCGGGTTCGTGCCGGCTGACCAGCGCGGCAAGGTGCCCCCGCCACCCGGCACCGTGACCGTGCGCGGGCTGCTGCGCATCAGCGAACCGGGCGGCGGCTTCCTGCGCAGCAACGTGCCGGCCGAGGATCGCTGGCATTCACGCGACGTCGCGGCGATCGCGGCCCGGCGTGGGCTCACCGACGTCGCCCCCTATTTCATCGATGCCGTCGCCGATCCACAGGTCGAGTGGCCGCGCGGCGGGCTGACCATCGTCTCGTTCCGCAACAACCACCTCGTCTACGCGCTGACCTGGTTCGGCCTCGCGCTGGTGCTGGGTGGCATGACATGGTGGGTCGCACGGCGCGAACCACGGGCGTAACATGCGCCCGATGCAACCCGCCCCTCCTTCCACGACTCCGCGCCTGCCCATGGCGGACGGAGTCGGCCGCAACATGCTGTTGCTCGTGCAGCTGCGCTGGCTGGCGGTCGGGGGGCAGCTGGGGACGATCCTGGTGGTCGACGGGCTGCTCGGCATCCGCCTGCCACTGATCCCGATGGCGAGCGTGCTGGCGGCGCTGGTGGTGCTGAACCTCGTCACCCTCGCGCGCCGCTCGCGTTGGAGCGACACCAATTTGCCGCTGTTCGCCGCGCTCGTCCTCGACGTCGCCGCACTTACCGCCCAGTTGTACCTGTCGGGCGGCGCGCGCAATCCGTTCGTCTCGCTCTATCTGCTGCAGGTCGTGATCGGCGCGATCCTGTTGAAGGTCTGGTCGAGCTGGGCCCTGGTCGCGATCACCAGCGGCGCGTTCGCGCTGCTCGGGCCGTTCCACCGCCCGCTCGACCTGCCACCGGCCTATGCCAGCAGCCTGTCCGACGCCTATCTGATCGGCAACTGGATCAATTTCGTGCTGGCGGCGACGTTGCTGGTCGCCTTCGTCACGCGGATCGCCGCCAATCTGCGCGACCGCGATACCAAGGTCGCCCAGCTGCACCAGCGCGCGGTCGAGGAGGAGCATATCGTCCGCATGGGACTGCTCGCCAGCGGTGCGGCGCACGAGCTGGGCACGCCGCTGTCATCGATCTCGGTGCTGCTGGGCGACTGGAAGAACGAACCGGCGATCCGCCGCGACCCGCGCTTCGTCGCGGAGGTCGACGACATGCGGGCCGAGGTCGCGCGCTGCAAGGAGATCGTGTCGGGCATCCTGTTCGCCGCGGGCGAAGTAACGGGCGAGGCACCGACCCGCACGACATTGCGGACCTTCCTGACCGCGACGCTCGACCGCTGGCGCGGCAACGATCCGGCACGCGCCGTGTTCGAGGATCGCTTGGGGCCCGACGTACCGATCGTCGCCGACCGCGCACTGGCGCAGGCGCTGACCAATTTGCTCGACAATGCGGTGGAGGCAGGCGGGCGCAACATCGCGCTGCTGGCGCTGCGCGACGGATCGACGCTGCGCCTGACCGTGCGCGACGACGGCAATGGTTTTACCGACCGCATTCTCTCACAGCTCGGCAAACCCTATAATACCAGCAAGGATCGGCAGGGCGCCGGGCTCGGCCTCTATCTCGCCACCAATGTCCTGCGCCCGCTGGGCGGCACGATCGAGGCATTGAACCGTGATGGCGGCGGGGCGGAGACGACGCTGATCCTGCCGATCGATTCGCTGGCGCTGGAGAAGACGCGATGACCGAGCGCCGATTGCTGATCGTCGAGGACGACGCGACCTTTGCCCGTACATTGTGCCGGTCGTTCGAACGACGCGGCTATGGCGTAGAGGTGATCGACGGCCCCGACCGGCTGGAGGATGTCGCGCGCAGCTTCGAACCGGAATATGCAGTGGTCGACCTGCGGCTGGGCGGCGCGTCGGGGCTGGCCTGTGTCTCCTCGCTCTCGGCGATCGATCCGACGATCCGCATCGTCGTGCTGACCGGCTTCGCCAGCATCGCAACCGCGGTGGAAGCGATTAAGCTGGGCGCGACCAACTATCTGACCAAACCCGCCAACACCGACGAAATCGAGGCCGCCTTTGCCCGGGTCGAGGGCAATGCCGCTGCGGACCTGACTGCCGCTCCCACCTCGATCAAGACGCTGGAGTGGGAACATATCCATCAGACGCTCGCGGACACTGGATTCAACATCTCGGAGGCTGCGCGAAGGCTGGGAATGCACCGCCGGACGCTGGCGCGAAAGCTCGACAAGCGCCATCTTTCTTGAGCGGCAGGGGTTCGAAACCACCCCGTCCCTGTGGTAACATGCCGCCAAAGGGGAACGGTTCATCGTGCGGCAGGTTCGAAGAGACTATAGCCTGCGTGCCGCACCGGAAGAGTATAGGATGATTAGCATTACCGACCATCGCCCTCGTTTCACCCGCCTTGCGCGCCGCGCGCTGCTGGCCGGCATCGCGCTGACCGGTGCGACCGCCGCCGTGGCGCAGGTGACGCCACCGCCGGTCGTGCCGACGCTGCCGACGACTCAGCCGATGGTGCAGCCGATCCCGGCCGCCGCCCCACTGCCGACGCTGACCGCGGCGCAGGAGAGCGAGCTGGCGCGGTTGCTGGCACGCGATGCGGTGGCGCAGGGGCTGAAGGATCGCGAACCGTCGCTGGCCGGGCTGACCGGACCGGCACTCGTGCGTGCCGCGCTCGATCATGCCCATGCGGTGCGCGCGGGGCGGTTGGACAATGCCGATTTCCAGAAGGACTGGGCGATGCGCCCGCAGGCGTTCGACCCGCTGCCGTCGTTCCGCGACGCGGTGGCGAAGGACCGGCTGGCTGCCTGGATCGCGTCGCTGCCACCACCCTATGCCGGCTATGACACACTGGTGACCGGTCTGGCCCGCTATCGCAAGATTCAGGCGAATGGCGGTTGGCCGACGGTTAGTGCCGGCTCCGAAATGCGGCTGGGCGGCAAGGGTCCGCAGGTCGCGGCGCTGCGCAAGCGGCTGGCGATCGAAGACTCCGAACTGTCGCCGACTGGCGATACCTTCGATCAAGCGATGCTGGATGCCGTCCGCCGCGCCCAGCGGCGCTATGGTCTCAACCCCGCCGGACAGGTCGGCGCGCAGACCGTCGCGTCGCTGAACGTGCCGGTGGGCGAGCGGATCAAGCAGATCAAGGCGAATATGGAGCGGTGGCGCTGGCTGCCGACCGAGCTGGAAAAGAACCGCATCCAGGTCAACATCGCCGCCGCCGTGCTGACCGTGTTCGATGGCGACCAGCCGGTGACGTCGATGAAGGCGGTGACCGGGCGTCCGGGTGACGAGACGCCGATGCTGACCTCGACGATCCACTCGATCGTGCTCAATCCGCCGTGGAACGTGCCGTCGTCGATCGCCGACAAGGAATTGTGGCCGAAGGAGCGGGCGAACCCCGGCTATCTGAAGCGCAACGGATTCCGCGTGATCGAGACCGAGGGCGGCGGACGTCGCCTGCAACAGGCGTCGGAGAACAGCGCGCTCGGCCGGTTCAAGTTCGATTTCGACAATCCGTTCGCGGTGTATCTGCACGACACGCCGGCGCAGGCCGGCTTCGCCAAGTTCGACCGCTTGGCCAGCCATGGCTGCGTCCGTCTGGAAAAGCCCGAGGATCTGGCGCGGCTGTTGCTGCGGACCACGCCCGAATGGCCGGATACGCAGATCGACGCGACGCTGGCATCGGGCAAGACGGTGCGGGCCAAGGTCGCCGATCCGGTCAAGGTCTATCTGCTGTACTGGACCGCGTTCGCGACACCCAACGGCACGATGAGCTTCCGCGAGGATCCGTATAAATGGGACGGCGTGCTGGCGAACAAGATCGCCGCACGTGCCGAAGCCAGCCAGATGGCGGCTCGATAAGGGGATGACGATGTTCCACGGATGGCGTGTGGCGCTGCTGGCTGGCAGCGGCTTGTTGCTGGCGACCGGGCTTGGTGCCTGTTCGAACGAGAATGTGGACGAGGCACCGATCGAGAACAGCGCGTTCGACGAGGACGCCCCGCCGCCGACCCCGCTACCGGAGCAGAATTTCGAGGCGGCGCCGGTGATTACCGAGAATCTGTCGGCACCCGCCCCGGTCGAGGACCTCCCCCCGCCCCCACCGGTCGAACCCGACCAGCAGGTGCTGGACGACGCGTCCGCCACCGGCATGACGTCGCGATCGACCCGCGGGCAGGAGAGCAGCGACGACGCGCCGGTCGACGATGCGATGGTGAACCAGCAGGGGGAATAGGGGAGCGGTTTCGTGGAGCGGCCGGCTCCGGGGGCGCTGCGCGCTTCCGGTCGGCTTGGGGATCGGTGCTGGATCAGCGGACGGCGTGAGGCCGTTCGCACGGTAAGAGGCGGTTCTCCCCGTTCGTCACCCCGGGCTTGACCCGGGGTCCCGCTTTTTCTCCAATCTTGGAAGAAGCGGCACGTCAACCAGCCTAATCCGACCAGGAGCAGCACGAACGCGTTGGTGTACTCCTTACTCGCCACGGGCGGTAACAAGCGGGACCCCGGGTCAAGCCCGGGGTGACGTGTGGTGGAGGGTTGGGGCTCGATCTGAAACCGGGTTGGGACGGTCTGCAGACCGCTTCGGAATCGGCCTCACGCCGCCTGCTGCGAACCCTCCGCCGGCATGACCGGCGCATAAGCGCGGTCGAGGTACAGGTTCGCCAGTTCGTAATGCGCGCTGACGACCTGTTCGTGGTCGGCCTGCTGCGCCAGTTCCAACTGCTGTTCGGCACGGCGTACGAAGTAGGACATTTCGTCCGGTCCAATCGAAGACACGACAACCTCTCAAGGACGTTCAACCGTCCGTTTCTGATACTCGCCCGGCGGAACCGGACGTGATTTGAACGCACGACAGGTTCCGGGGATGCGTGTCGCCGCAAATTCTGACGCCGTGATGACACCGCCGGTCGCAATGGGACATGCGGCGAACGACGCCGAATCAATTACATACGACGGTGTTTTCCGCCGTAGCGCCCACCGATATAGGCGCCCAGCCGGTTCATCTCGCTGGCGGCGGCGATCGCCGCGTCGCTCTGGCAGGGCAGCGGATCATGGTCGCGGTCGGCGGCGCGGCTGGCGACCTTGGCCGCCAGTTCCTCGATATCCGCACGCGACAGCAGGTTCTTTTCGCGCAGGAGACACAGCAGGCTCTGCAGGATCACCATGCTCTTCTCGCCGGCGGCATCGCACGGTTCGATCGGATTCATCGTTCCTCTCCTTATGGTTATACAGGAGAGCATATGCCGATCCTGTCCGGACGCAAGGGGGCTGCGTCCGGTCGGGACCGGCAGGAAGTTCGACCGGGTGCCGCCGTCAGTTAAGTCCGCCCCCCAGCGTCCGGTACAGCGTGACCAGGTTGGTCGCGCGCGCCAGCCGGGTCTGTACCAGCGTCTGCCGCGCGGCATAGCTGGTCCGCTGCGCATCCAGCGTGTTGAGGAACGAGTCGATCCCCGCCCGGTAGCGTGCGTCGGACAGTCGCTGGGCGGTCGCCGCCGCCTGCGCCTTGGCGGTCTGCGCCGACAGCTGCTCACCGATGGTCCCGCGCGTCGCCAGCGCGTCGGCGACTTCCCTGAACGCGGTCTGGAGCGTGCCTTCATAGGTCGCGACCGCCGCCAGCTGCTGCGCACGCGCGACCTCAACATTGCCGCGCCGCTGGCCGCCGTCGAACAACGGCAGCGCCACGCCCGGCGAGACGGAGAATTGCTGCGTACCCGCACCGAACAGCCCGCCCAGCGCCGTGCTGATCGTGCCCAGCGTCGCGGTGAGCGAGATGGTCGGGAACAGCGCCGCGCGCGCCGCACCGATATTGGCATTGGCGGCATAGAGGCGGCGTTCTGCCTGCAGCACATCGGGGCGGCGCAACAGCACGGTCGACGACACGCCGGTCGGCAGGTTCGACAGGATCAGGTCGCGATCGCCCAGTTCCGCCGGCAATTGCTCGGCCGGGACGGTGGTACCCGCCAGAAGGTTGATCGCATTCTGGTCCTGCGCGATCTGCGCGGTCAGCGCGGCGATATCGTTACGCGCCTGCTGATAGCTGGTCTCGGCCTGCTGAACCTCCAGTTCGGAGATGACGCCGACCCGGAACTGGGCGCGGGTCAGCTCCAGCGTCCGGCCGAAGCTGGCCAGCGTTTCGCGCGACAGGCGCAACTGGTCCTGATCGGCGGCCATGGTCAGCCACGCGGTCGCGACTTCACCGATCAACGCGATCCGCGCCGCCCGCTGCGCCTCTTCGGTCGCGAAATATTCCTGGAGCGCCGCCTGGCTGAGATTGCGCACCCGACCGAACAGGTCGAGTTCGAAGGCGGAGAAGCCGACCGACGCCTGATAGATTTCGAGGTTGCCGGTCTGCGCGGGCACGCCGCCCACCCCGCCGGCGCCCCCTGCCCCACCGGCACCGCCCAGCGCGCCGAACGGGTTGTTGGTGTAGGTGACGCCGCCATTGGCCGCCGTCGTCGGCACCTGGCTGGCGCGGGTCACGCGGTACTGGGCGCGGGCGGCGAGCACATTGGCCGCCGTCACGCGGTAATCGCGATTATTCTCCAGCGCCGTCGCGATCACCGCCTGCAACCGCGGATCAACGAAGAAGTCGCGATAGCCGATCCGCGTCACATCGGCCTGTTCGGCGCCCAGCACCGGGTACGGCCCGCCCTGCGGCAGCGTCAGCGGGATCGCCCCCTCCGGCCGGACATTCTTGGGCGCAAGGTTGCATCCCGCCAGTGCGGTGGTGGCGAAAAGGAGGGTCAGACTACGCAGCGTCATCACTTTGCTCATGGTCATGCCCCCTGCGGCGCGGGTTCGCCGCCATCGGAGGACCGGTTGCCGCCATCGGGTTCGACGTCGTCGTTCGCGGACGGCCGGTTGGCGGACGGAGTGTCCTTGCCGCCGTGCCCGAACAGGCGCAGCACGACGACGAAGAACATCGGTACGAAGAAGATCGCAAGGACCGTCGCCGACAACATGCCGCCGACCACCGCCCGGCCGATCGCGTTCTGGCCACCGGCACCGGCACCGGTGCTGATCGCCAGCGGCAACACGCCGAACACGAAGGCAAGCGAGGTCATCAGGATCGGACGCAGGCGCAGCCGCGCCGCCTCAACCGCCGCATCGACCGCGTTCAGGCCGTCGGCCATCCGCTCCTCGGCAAACTCGACGATCAGGATCGCGTTCTTCGCCGACACGCCGATGGTCGTGATCAGACCGACCTGCAGATAGATGTCGTTGTTCAGCCCCGTCAGCCACGCCGCGAGCAGCGCGCCGAGGATACCCAGCGGCACCACCAGCATGACCGAGATCGGCACCGACCAGCTTTCATACAGTGCGGCAAGGCACAGGAACACGATCAGCAGCGACAGGGCGTAGAGTGCCGGCGCCTGACCACCCGACAGCCGTTCCTCAAACGACAGGCCGGTCCATTCCAGTGCGGTGCCCGGCGGCAGCTTGGCATGGATTTCCTCCATCGCCTCCATCGCCGCACCGGTGCTGAGGCCCGGTCCCGGCGACCCCTGCAGCTGCATCGCCGACTGCCCGTTATAGCGGGTCAGCGACACCGGAGCGTTGGCCCATTCCAGCGTCGAGAAGGCGGTGAACGGCACCATCTGTCCGGTGGCGTTGCGCACATACAGGTCGCCGACATCCTCCGGCGCGAGGCGATAGGGGGCATCGGCCTGGACATAGACGCGCTTCACGCGACCGCGATCGATGAAGTCGTTGATGTACCCGCCGCCCCATGCGGTCGCGATGGTCGAGTTGACGTCGGCGAGGTCGAGCCCGAGCGCGCGCGCCTTGTCCTCGTCGATCTTGACCTTGAGCTGCGGCGCATCCTCCAGGCTGAGCGGACGGACCTGTGCCACGCGCGGGTCCTGCGCCGCCATGCCCAGCATCATGTTGCGTGCCTGCACCAGCCGTTCATGGCCGATGCCGCCGGTATCGACCAGCTGCACGTCGAAGCCGGTGGCGTTGCCCAGCTCCTGCACCGCGGGCGGGACCAGCGCAAAGATCAGCCCGTCCTTATACCCGGCGAACGTGCCCATCGCGCGGCCGACGATCGCCTGCGCCTTGTTGTCGGCACCGCTGCGCTCCTCCCATGGCTTGAGGTTGACGAACACCAGACCGGCATTCTGCCCCTGCCCCGCGAAGCTGAAACCGTTGATGGTGAACACACCGGCGACATTGCCGCTTTCCTGTTTCAGGAAATGGTTGCGCACCAGCGTCAGCCCCTTGTCGGTACGGCTGCTCGTCGCACCCGCCGGACCCTGGACCAGCGCCAGCACCGTCCCCTGATCCTCGTCGGGCAGGAAGCCCGAGGGCAGGCGCGTGAACACGAACACCATGCCCAGCACGATCAGCAGATAGACCAGCATCGACCGCTTCCAGCTGCGCGTGGTGCGCCGGACGCCGTTCTCGTACTTATGCTGGCTGCGTTCGAACCGGTCGTTGAACCAGCGGAAGAAGCGCGCGAGCGGGCCGTTGCCCTGCTCATGCTTGTGCGGGTCGTGCGGTTTCAGGATCGTGGCGCAGAGTGCCGGCGTCAGGATCAGCGCAACCAGCACCGAGAGCACCATCGCCGAGACGATCGTGATCGAGAACTGGCGATAGATCACGCCGGTCGACCCGCCGAAGAACGCCATCGGCAGGAACACCGCCGACAGGACGAGGCCGATACCCACCAGCGCGCTGGTGATCTCGTCCATCGACTTGCGCGCGGCTTCCCTGGGGCTCAACCCCTCGGTCTGGATCAGGCGTTCGACGTTTTCGACGACGACGATCGCGTCGTCGACCAGCAACCCGATCGCCAGCACCATGCCGAACAACGTCAACGTGTTGATGGTGAAACCGGCGACGGCCATCACCGCGAAGGTGCCGAGCAGCACCACCGGCACCGCGATGGTCGGAATGATCGTCGCGCGCCAGTTCTGGAGGAACAGGAACATCACGAGGAAGACGAGGACCACCGCCTCGATCAGCGTGTGGATGACCTGTTCGACCGACAGGCGGACGAACGGCGTCGTGTCGTACGGGTAGATGACCTTGACGTCGCCCGGCAGGCCGCGCCCGATTTCCTCGGCGCGCTGCTTGACCAGTTCGACTGTGTCGAGCGCATTGGCACCGGCGGCAAGGCGCACGCCGAAGCCCGAGGCGGGCTTGCCGTTATACTGCACGTCGAAGACGTAATTCTCGGCACCCAGCTCGACCCGCGCGACATCGCCCAGCCGGACGACCGCGCCGTCCGCGTTGGTCTTCAGGCGGATATTGGCGAACTGCTCGGGCGTCTGGAGCCGCGACTGCACGCTGACCGTGGCGTTGAGCATCTGCTCCTTGGGCGCCGGCTGCGCGCCGATCTGGCCGGCCGAAACCTGGGCGTTCTGCGACTGCACCGCCGACGTCACGTCGGCGACGGTCAGCTGGTAGCTGTTGAGCTTGATCGGATCGAGCCAGATGCGCATCGCATATTGCGCGCCGAACACCTGCAACTGGCCGACCCCGCTTACGCGGCTGATCGGGTCCTGGAACTGCGACACGACCATGTCGGACAGATCGTTGTTGCTGTGCGATCCGTCGGTCGACACGAGGCCGACGACCAGCAGGAAGCTGGCGGCGGACTTGGTGACCTGAATCCCCTGGCGCTGGACCTCCTGCGGCAGCAGCGGGGTCGCCGCCTGCAGCTTGTTCTGCACCTGCACCTGCGCAATGTCGGGATCGGTGCCCTGTTCGAACGTCAGCGTGATCGTCACCGTCCCCGCCGAGGAGGACGAGGACGAGAAGTAGCGCAGGTTATCGATGCCCTTGAGCTGCTGCTCGATGATCTGGGTCGTCGTGCGCTCCAGCGTCTCGGCATCCGCACCCGGATAGGTGGCGGTGATCGCGACGGCGGGCGGCGCGATTTCCGGAAACTGGGCGATCGGCAGGCTGCGGATCGCGATCGCGCCGGCCAGCATCATGACGATGGCGATGACCCATGCGAAGATGGGCCGGTCGATGAAATAGCGGGACATGGCTCTTTACTTCGCCTGTGCCTGGGGCCCGCCCGCCGGGGCGGCACCCTGCGGTGCCTGCCCCTCGGGCTGCGGCTTCCACGGATAGCCCTTCACCGGGGTGCCCGGCTGGAGCATCTGCGCGCCCTCGATCACGACCTTGTCGCCCGGTTGCAGGCCGCCGGTAACCAGCCACTGGTCGCCCACGGTGCGCTGCGTCTGGAGCGGACGCGGGGCCAGCTTGCCATCGGCACCGATGACGAGGACGGTCGCCGCCCCCTTCGGATCGCGCGTCACCGCACGCTGCGGCACGAGGATGCCGTTGGCCTTCGTCCCCTCGACCAGTTCGGCACGGACATACATGCCCGGCAGCAGCAGCCCGCGCGGGTTGGAAAAGACCGCGCGGATCGCCTGCGTGCCGGTCGCCGGATCGACGGTGACGTCGGTGAACTTCAGCGTACCTTCCATCGGATAGGTGCTGCCATCCTCCAGCTTCAGCCGGACGCGCGCCGCGCCGGTGCCGCGCGACAGGTCGCCGTCCATGATCTGCTGGCGCAGCTTCAACAGGTCGGCGCTCGACTGCTGGATATCGACATAGATCGGGTCGAGCCGCTGGATCGTGGTCAGCGCTTCGGTCTGCGCGGCCGATACCAGCGCGCCGGTGGTCGATACCGACCGCCCGATCCGGCCGGAAATCGGCGCGCGGATGGTGGTGCGCGACAGGTCGATCTGCGCCTGTTGCAGTGCGGCGCGCTGGGCGGCGATATCGGCCTCGGCCTGCTGCGCGCCGGTCACCGCATTTTCATATTCCTGGCGGCTGATCGCGTTGATCTTGACCAGTTCGCCATAGCGCCGCGCGAGGTTGCGGGTCGAGGCGATCGAGGCCTGCGCCCGCGACAGCGCGGCCCGCGCGCTGGCGACCGCCGCCTGATACGGCGCGGGATCGATGCGATAGAGCGGCTGGCCCTGACGCACATAATCGCCTTCCTGGAACAGGCGGGCGAGGATCAGCCCGTTGACCTGCGGCCGGACGTCGGACGTCTCATAGGGCGCGGTGCGGCCGGGCAGTTCGGTGGTCAGCGTCACCGGCTGCTGCTGGACGGTCACGAACCCGACCTGTGGCGGCCCCTGCGGTGCGCCTTGCTGCTGCTGCGACTCGCCGCCGCCCCCGCAAGCCGAAAGGATGAGCGCCAGTGCCAGTGGGGCCATGCGATTTTTCATGAACGTCCTCGACGGATGTGCTAAACGTGAGTGATAGATCACTCACACTTTGCGGCGGGTAGGCCGCGATTGCGATTGTGGCAAGAGGGTACAGGTGAACCACAAGTGAATTTGTTGCAGTGCGGAGAGGCATGTCGCGCCAGCCGGGCGGCGGCACGTCGCGAAAAACTGGTCAGCGTGGCCCGGCGACTGTTCGCCGAACAGGGTTTCCACGGCACCGGCGTCGCCCAGCTGGCCGCCGAGTCGGGGATCAAGGTCGGGCAGATCTACCGCGACTTCGCCGACAAGGAGGCGATCGTTGCGGAGATCGTCGAGAGCGATCTGGCAGTCTTCCTGAACGATCAGGACATGACCCGCGCGATCGAGCATCGCGACGTGGCTGCGCTGCGGGAATGGCTGCGCGAGTTCCTGCGCTGCGGCAGCGACGGCGAACCCGATCCGCTGTTCGCGGAGATCATGGCGGAGGCGGCGCGCAACGACCGGATCCGCACCATCGCGCACACGATCAACCGCAGCGTGTCGGCGGCGCTGATGCGCGTGCTGGAAGCGCTGGCGCCCGACGAGTCGCAGGCCGAGGCACGCAGCCGGCTGTGCGACATGATCCTGACGATGAGCGCGGGCGTCCTGTATCGCCGGATCGGCGACCCGGATTTCGAAGAAGCCGCGACCTTTCGCCGCCTGATCGGCGTTCTCGACGCCTATATCGACGTCCTGATCGGACCGGAGCCGGACCCGATCTTCGAAAACAGCCGTTGCGGTTTCGTGACGCCGAAGTAGAGTTACGGAGCGCACTCCCTTGCGCAGCCGTCGCAGGCCCCGTCCGGACCACCGGGCGGGGCTTGTCGCATCCGGGCAGGTCACCCGATGTTCCGGTCGAGCACGACGAACGACAAGGCCATACGCGGCAGCCCGAACCGCGGGTCATCCATCGGAAAAGGCCGGGTTTCTCCGGTCCGCGCATAGCCCAGGCGTTCATACCACGCGATCAGTTCGCCCCGCGCGGCGATGACCGTCATCTCCATCCGCGTCGCGCCGTGTTCCGTGCGGGCATAGGCCTCCGCCGCCGCGACCAGCCGCCGCCCGAGTCCCGTCGCCTGCCGGTCGGGCCGGACCGACAACATGCCGAGCGCCGAGCGTCCCATTCCGGCACGCTTCGCCTCGACGCAGCCGATCAGTGCATGGCCGTCCAGCGCGATCAGGATGGTGCGGTCGGGATCGGCGATCGCATCGGCCAGCGCAGCCGGATCGGTACGCTGGCCGTCCAATAGGTCGGCCTCGTGCGTCCAGCCACCCCGCGCGCTGTCGCCACGAAACGCCGATTCGACCAGCGCGTGCAGCGCGGGGATGTCCGCCGGGGTCGCGACCCGGATCATCCGCCCCAGCCCCCGCCCATCGCTTGATACAGCGCCACCAGCGCGTTCAACTGGTCGGCACGGGTCTGCTCCAGCGACAATTCGGCGCTGAACAAGGCGCGCTGGGCATCCAGCTGCTCGAGATACGGGCTGTACCCGGCGCGATAGCGGTTGGTGGCGTGGCGCAGCGCCTCCGCCGTCGCGGTCCGCTGCGTTTCCAGCGCGCGTCGCTGTGCAGCCAGCCGGTCGACCGCCGCCAGCGCGTCCTCGACCTCGCGAAACGCGGTCAGCACGCTGCGCTGATAGGCGAAGGCCGCCTGATCGCGCCGCGCGGTCGCCGCATCGTAATTGCCGCGCAGCTGCCCGCCCCGGAACAGCGGTGCCAGCACGCTCGCCCCGATCGACCAGATGCCGACCGGATTGGGCAAGGCGCTCGACAGCACCTCGCCGGTCGATCCGGTCAGGCGCAGCTGCGGCAGGAACTGCGCGCGCGCCGCCGCCAGCGATGCATCGCTTGCCGCCAGCGACGCCTCTGCCTGCGCGATATCCGGCCGGCGGCGCAGCAGGTCGGACGGCAGACCGGCGGGGATCGGCGGCGGCACCAGCGCCTCCAGCGGCCGTCCGCGCGCGATGGCGCGCGGCGGGGTGCCGGTCAGCAGCGACAGCGCATTTTCTTGCCGCCGCGCGAGAAGCTCCAGCTGCGGCAGGGTCTGGGTCACGGCGGCATATTCCGCCTCCGCCTGCCGCAGTTCGAGCTGCGAGGTATAGCCCGCTTCCGCCCGCGACCGGGCGATGCGCAGCGCCTCCCCACGCGACGCGATCGTCGCCCGCACCGTTGCGATCCGCGCATCCAGCCCGCGCAACGTGACATACCCGCTGGCGGTGGCAGCGGCGACGGACAGCCGCGCGGTATCGGCGGCAGCGGCAGCGGCATCGCCGGTCAGTCGCGCGGCATCGATGGTGCGCCCGACCCGGCCGAACAGGTCGACCTCATAAGCCGACTGGAACACCGGTTGCAGCGAGGTGCCCGTCGTCGCCGAGCCGAACGCATTGAGCGCACGCTGTTCGATCAGCCCGACGCCCGCATCGAGCGTCGGGAAGCGCGCCGCGCGCGCCACCCGCTCGGCCGCCCGTGCCTCCGCCACCCGCGCCACCGCAACGGCGATGTCGGGATTGTTGGCGAGCGCCGCCGTTACCAGCCGCGTCAGTTCGGGATCGCCGAACGCTTCCCACCAGTTCGCCGCTAGGGTCGCGGTGCCGGGCAGCGTCGTGCGCCACGCGGCCGGCGGCGTGACGCTGGCCGCCTCGGGTCGCGGCCGCTTGGCCGGGGTACAGGCGCCCAGCAGCGCCAACCCTAGGAGCGCAGCCCGTTTCATCGCGCCGCCGGCGACGTGCCGCCGCGCGTGTCGACCCGCGCCTCGACCGACATGCCGGGCCGCAGCCGCTGGAACAGCGGATCGTTGCGGTCGATCGCGATCCGGACCGGGATACGCTGCGCCACCTTCACGAAATTGCCGGTGGCGTTGTCGGCGCGGATCACCGCGAACTCGTTGGCCGCCGCCGGAGCGATCCGCTCGACCCGACCGTGCAGCTCGGCGCGGTCCAGCGCGTCGACGCGGATCGTCGCCGGCTGTCCCGGTGCGATGCGCGCGGTCTGCGCTTCCTTGAAATTGGCGGTCACCCACACGGTCGGCGGGACCAGGAACATCATCTGGGTGCCCGCCGTCACATATTGGCCCAGCCGGACGCCGACCTCACCCAGCCGCCCGTCCTGCGGCGCACGGATGACGGTATTGGCCAGATCGATCTCGGCCAGTCGCACCGCCGCCTTCGCATTCTCGACCGCCGCCGACAGCCCGCCGCGCCCGACCGTGACGGTCCGCACCTGTTCCTGTGCGACGCTGCGCTGCGCCCGCGCCTGCGCGACCCCCGCCTCGGCGGCGCGCAGGGCGGCGAGCGTCTGGTCGCGTTCGCGCAGCGACACCGATCCTTCGCGCACCAGATCGTTGACGCGCGCCTTGTCCGCCTGCGCCCGGGCCAGCTGCGCCCGCGCATTCTGCACCGCCGCGTCCTGTCCGCCCAGGCTCGCCTCGCTCGACCGCTCGCTCTGCTGCGAATTGGCGAGGTTCGCCTGTTGCGCCGCCAGCTGCGCCCGCGCCTGGTCGACCCGCTGGCGATAGATGCGGTCGTCGATCCGGGCGAGCACCTGCCCGCCCTTCACGTCCTGAAAATCGCGGACCAGCACCTCCGTCACATAGCCGTTGACCTGTGGCGCGATGATCGTCGTCTGCCCACGGACGTAGGCGTTGTCGGTCGCCTGGATCGCACTGCCGAACGGCCACAGCCCCCAGGCATAGAGCGCCAGCGCCACCCCGCCGAGCAGCAGCGCGACGAAGCCGATCGTCGATTTGAGGCTGCCCCGCGGCGGTGCCCAGCCGCGCGCCTTGGTCGGTTCCTGCGGCACCTCGACCGGATCGGCCAGCCGCTCTGCTTCGTCTCTGGAAAGTTGGGTATCGGTCATGACATCTGTTTCTGTCGCATCTGCTGTACGGCGGCGAGGTCGCCGGCGAGCGGGTTCACGCCCTTCAGGCGGAAGCGCAGCCACAGCGCCCCCAGCCACACGACCATCGCCGCCGACAGCATCGCGACGCCAAGGAACACGTCGTTATAGGCAAGGATGTTCGCCTCGCGCGTCACCTGCTGCCCGAGCAGCCCGGCACCCGACGCCTGGCGCAGCGCCGAGTCGCCGAGCACGCGGGCATAGGCACCACCCAGCTGCTGGATACGCTGCACCACCTGCGGGTCGGTCGCCGTCAGCGTCTGGGTCAGTTCGAACGCATGATATTTCTCGCGCACGATCTGGAAGGAGCCTAGCAGCGCGGTGCCGGCGAGGCCTCCGATCGTCTGCGAAATGCTGAAGATCGCCGAAAAGCTGATGATATGGCTCGGCCCCCGCGCCAGCGCGCGAAACACGCCGATCATGATCATCGGACCCAGGAAATAGAGCGCGGCAAAGGCGATGATCCCCTGGCTGACATACAGGCTCGACGGGCGGGTCAGGTTGGTCGAATCCGAATCCATCCACGCCCCCAGCCCGATCAGCGCGACGGCGATCACCACCGGCTTGTAGAGGTCCTGCATATTCAGCGTCTTCAGGCTGACCACGACCCCGGCGATCGACGCCAGCGTCATGACGAGGCTCAATGTCACCAGCTGGTCGTTGCCCATGCCGACCACGGTCAGCAGCCCGACCGTGCCAAACGTCTGTTCGGACAGGAGGATGCGCAAGCTCGCCGCCACGATCGCGAAGCGGATGATGTTGCGCCCCAGCATCCAGCGGGTGTTGAGCAGCGGGTTGGCGCGGTTATGCTCGATCAGCAGCGCCCCGCCGATCAGCGGGATCGCGACGGCCAGCGCATAGCCCAGCCACGGCGTCGACCACCATTGGATCCGTCCCTGCACCAGCACCGCGCACAGCAACGCGACACCCGGTGCCAGCAGCGCGAAGGTCAGGAAATCGATCTTCTCGAACGCCGGCGTCCGCTCCGACGGCGGCAGCCGCAGCAGCGCGACCGCGCCGAGGCACATCAGCGTCAGCCCCAGTTCGAACCAGAACAGCGCCTCGATCCGCCCATCGGCCAGCAACAGCGGTGACAGCGTGCGCGCCAGCGGCAGCGCCACCTGCTACGCGCCGAACCCCATGATCATCCCCGACAGCCGCGCGGCGGCGGGCAGCGCCTGCATGATGTAGAGGAAGCACAGGGTCGTCAGCGCGCTGGCGACGATCCCCGATGCGCCACGCACCACCAACTGCACGCCATAGCTGTGCACGACCAGCTGGAGGATATTAAGGATCAGGAACGCGGCCAGGAACACCCGCGTAAAGCGCTGCATCCCGAATTGCTGGCGGAACTTGATCAGCAGCATCGACATGCACACGCTGGTCATCGACGACACGGCGGTCAGCCAGCCGCCCTCGACCGGCGTCAGGCCGAGCGATCCCTGGATCTGCGGCAGGTTCGCGATCAGCAGCCCGTTGCTGAACCCCCCGGTCACCCCCAGCAGGATGCCGGTCGCGAAATAGCCGACGCGCCGCCCGAACGGATGATCGGGCGTCGCGGGAGATCCGGGCAGGAACGGCCGCTCGTGCGGCTTGAATTCATACGCCGGGGCGATCGCCATGGCTCCATATGGGAATATTGATCGAGCAACAACTTGTCACGGAACCGATCGTTCCGGATCGGCAATGGATAAAGTCGGCCGGCCAAGCGAGCCACTGGCATCACCGGTAACATCCGCTACCATCGCGTGCATGCGTATCCTGATCCTCGCCGCCGCGCTCCTCGCCTCGACCGCCACCGCCCAGACGCCGCTCGAAGCGCCCCTGCCCCCGGTCCGCCCGTGGCACGGTGCGAGCGAAAAGCTGGTCGCGAAGCCCGCCGATCCGTGGATCACCCCGGCGGAGGCAAGCGGGTTCGTCACCACGCCGGACTATGCCGCGACCCGCGCGTGGATCGACAAGCTCGTCGCCGCTTCTCCGCTGCTCTCGATCGAAACCTTCGGCAAAAGCCCGCAGGGGCGCGACCTCTATGCCGTCCGCGCGCACAAGCCGGTGGTCGGCGGCCCCGCGACACCGAAACCGGTCGTGCTGGTACAGGCGGGCATCCATTCCGGCGAGATCGAGGGCAAGGATGCCGGCCTGATGCTGCTGCGCGACATCGCGCTGCGCGGCAAGGACCGGCTGCTCGACAAGGTCGATCTGGTGTTCGTCCCCATCTACAATGTCGACGGCCATGAACGCTCCTCGCCGTTCAACCGCCCGAACCAGCGCGGGCCCAAGGACATGGGCTGGCGCACCACCGCGCAGAACCTGAACCTCAACCGCGACTATCTGAAGGCCGATGCGCCGGAGACGCAGGCGATGATCGGCCTGATCCGCCGGGTCGATCCGATCCTGTATCTCGACCTGCATGTCACCGACGGCATCGACCACCGCTATGACGTGACCTACGCCTTTTCCGGCTGGCGGGGCTATTATGCGCGGTCGGCGGCGATCGGGCGGTTCCTCGACACGCGGCTGCGCCCGGCGATGGACGCGGCGCTCAAGCGCAACGGCCATATTCCGGGCTATTATGTCAGCACGCTCGACAATCGCGAGCCGGAAATGGGCATGACGCAGGACGTCGACACGCCGCGTTTCTCGACCGGTTACGGCGATGTCGCGCATATCCCGACCGTGCTGGTCGAGACGCACTCGCTCAAACCCTATCGCCAGCGGGTGCTCGGCACCTATGTCTTCGTCGAGGAATCGCTGCGGCTGGCAGGCGAGCGCGTCGGCGAACTGCGCGCCGCGATCGATGCCGACCGCGCCGCCCGACCGACGACCGTCACGACGTCGTGGAAACAGACGCCCGAGCCGATCTACAGCGTCGATTTCCTCGGCCTGGCGCACGACACCTATCGCTCGCCCGCCTCGGGCCGCGACGAACTGCGCTGGCTGCCCAAACCCGTCACCTTCAAGATGCCGGTCTATGGCAGCAACCCCGACAAGACGGTTACGCTGCCCCGCGCATGGTGGGTGCCCGCCACCCTGCCGCATGTCATCGACCTGCTGAAGCTGCACGGCGTGACCATCGAACCGATCGCGGCACCGCGCACGCTCGACCTCGACATGGCGCGCGCGACCGACCCGAAGCTCGGCCGCGCCAATGAAGGCCATATCCCGCTGGAGGCGACGATCGTCCACGAACGCCGCCGCGAGACCATGCCCGTCGGGTCGGTCCGCGTGCCCGCCGACCAGCCGCTGGGCCTCCTCGCCGCCTTCCTGCTCGAACCCGAAAGCGAGGATGGCGTGCTCGCATGGAACCTCGCACCCGGCATGCTGCAACGGACCGAATATATCGAGGGCTATGCCATCGCGCCGCTCGCCGACCGGATGCTGGCGAACGCCCCGAAGCTGAAGGCGGAATTCGATGCGAAGGTCGCCGCCGACCCGGCCTTCGCCGCCGATCCCACCGCGCGGCTGCAATGGTTCTATGCCCGCACGCCCTATTATGACGAACGGTTTCTGCTGTATCCGATCGGGCGCGAGGTGAATTGACGGATTGCCCGCTCCGATGGACATAGCGGAGGAAGTGAACGAATTCCGCCAGTCAAACCTCGTCATGCCCGCGCAGGCGGGGATCCATACACGCCAAGGTCGTGGATCGAACCATAACCGCTGCGTCTATGGATTCCCGCCTCCGCGGGAATGACGATCCGAGCCGATAGGCCACGACAAGAACGCGATGGAGAGCCTGACCCCATGACCGCCCCTTCGATCATCGTCGTCGAGGACGATCCCGCCCTGCGCACACTAACCGCCCGCGCGTTGCAGGAAAATGGCTATCACGTCCGCACCTGTTCGGCCGCGCCCGAAATGTGGCTGGCGCTGGAACAAGGGCCGGTCGACCTGATCCTGCTCGACATCATGCTGCCCGGCACCAGCGGCATCGACCTGTGTCGCCAGATCCGCCAGAACAGCAGCGTGCCGATTATCTTCGTATCGGCCAAGGGCAGCGAGGTCGATCGCGTCATCGGCCTCGAACTCGGCGCCGACGATTATCTGCCCAAGCCGTTCGGCACGCGCGAGCTGATCGCCCGCGTCCGCGCCGTGCTGCGCCGCGGCGAGCTGAACGCGCAGGCGACGCAGCGCGAGGAAGGCATCTACAGCTTCGAAGGCTGGACCGCGAACGTGCCGCGCCGCGAACTGACTTCGCCGACCGGCGCGCAGGTCGACCTGACCGGTGCCGAATTCGACCTGCTGGTCGTGCTGCTCGACCATGCCCAGCGGGTCATCGCCCGCGAACGGCTGATCGAGCTGTCGCGCACCCGGCTGGGCGACAGTTCGGACCGCAGCATCGACGTGCTCATCAGCCGCCTGCGTCGCAAGCTGTCGACCGCGGGCGGCACCCCGCCGATCGTCACCGTGCGCGGCGTCGGCTATATGCTGAACGTGCCGGTGGAACGCCGTTGAAGCGTTTCACGGCGTTGCCAGTCGGGCTGATCGGCCGGATCGTCGCGATCCTGCTGCTGACCATCGTCCTCGAATTCGGCGTGTCGGTCCTGCTGTACGAACGCGCCAGCCAGTTTTCGGTGCGCGATGACGAGGCTCGCCGCCTGGCCGAACATCTCGTCATCGCCACCCGCATCGTCGAGGAACGCCCGGTCGACCAGCGCGCCGGCATGGCGACCGAGCTGACCACCGAACGCTATGCCGTGCAATGGCGCGCGACCGCACCCGAACTGCCGGCCAGCGGCACCGAGCTGCGCGAGATGGAGCAGCAGGTCCTCGCCTGGGAACCGAGCCTCGCCCCCACCGGCCTCCACCTGACCCTGATCGGCCAGGGGCGGCGATCGGTGGTCAGCGGCGCACTCCAGCTGGAGGATGGCAGCTGGCTCTATTTCCGCACCCTCGAACCGTTGCGCGCGTTCGACCTCGCCCTGGGCCGCATCCTGCTGGCGCTCATCCCGGCCATCGCGCTGATGGTGGTCGGCGGGTTGCTGATCCGCCGGACGCTGCGCCCGATGCGCCAGCTGGCCGATGCGGTCGACCGGTTCGGTCCGGGCGGCGGATCGACCCTGCCGACCATCGAGGAAGCGGGGCCGAGCGAGGTCCGCCGCCTCGTCGTCGCATTCAACGGGTTGCAGGCGCGCATCCACCGGCTGATCGACGAGCGCACCCGCGCGCTCGCCGCCGTCGGCCACGACCTGCGCACCCCGCTCGCCCGCCTGCGCCTGCGCACCGATGCCATTCCCGACCGCGACCTGCGCGACACGGTGCAGAACGACCTGGCAGAGATGGAGGCGATGGTCACCTCGCTGCTCGCCTTTCTGGGCGGGGAGAGCGAACCCGAACGCGCCGTGTTGGTCGACATTGCGGTGCTGTGCGCCAGCATCGTCGACGATGCCGCCGACCATGGCCATGACGCGACCTATGTCGGCCCCGACCATTTCGAACGCGCGGTACGCCGGTCGAATTTCCGCCGCGCCGTCGTCAACCTGGTCGAGAATGCGATCCATTATGGCGGCAGCGTCACGCTGACCCTCGCGATAGAGGATGGCGCGACGGTGATCCGGGTCGAGGATGACGGGCCGGGCATTCCCGACGAATCGCTGGCCGATGTCCTCGAACCGTTCGTCCGGCTCGACACCGCGCGCAAGCGCGACACGGTGGGCTTCGGCCTCGGCCTGTCGATCGTCCAGCGCGCGGCGGAGGCGGAGGGCGGTCGGCTGGAACTGCGCAATCGCGACAGCGGCGGGCTGTGCGCCGCAATCGTCCTGCCCGCCCCTTTCGCGCCCCGGCAATAATTCGTTACACAGCCGCCGAACGCAGCAAGATTGCGTCGTCTATACCCGATCCTTGAACCGGTGGCCCCTAAGCTGCTGAAACGGTTTGGAGGGAGAGACGATGAACGACGTGATCGGCCGGGTGTTCGGCTTCGAAAAGGATGTGTTCGGCAGCGATGCCGACCTCTATTCGAAGCTGGCGACCGACGGGCAAAGCCCCAAGGTCCTGATGATCTCCTGTTCGGATTCGCGGGTCGTTCCCGAACATATCCTGCAGGCGAAGCCGGGCGACGTCTTCGTCATCCGCAACGCCGGCAACATCGTCCCCCCCTTCACCCAGCAGAATGGCGGCACGACCTCGACGGTCGAATATGCGGTCGCGGTGCTCGGCGTCACCGACATCATCGTGTCGGGCCATTCGGGCTGCGGCGCGATGGGCGCACTGATGAAGCCGGAAACGCTCGACGGCCTGCCCAGCGTCGCCGCCTGGCTGCGCCACAGCCATGCCGCCCATTCGGTGGTCGAAAACAGCTATCCCGACCTCGACGATGCCGCCGCGGTCCGTGCCGCCAGCCTCGAAAACGTCGTGGTCCAGATTTCGCACCTGCGCACCCATCCGGCGGTCGCGTCGCGCATCGCCAAGGGCGAGCTGACGCTGCACGGCTGGTTCGTCGACATCCATGCGGGCACGATCCTCGCGCTGGACGGCGAAACCGGTCGGTTCGCGCCGATCAATGCGGACCGCCCGCTGCCGGTGGCGCTGCCCGCCGCCAAGCGCCTTGCTGCGGATTTCGTGACGGCAGAAGCCGCCGAATAACCAGTTCCTGCGGGTTGGCGGGGCGAATCTTCCCTCCCCCGTTCCGCCGGCCGTGGGTTCCGCGCCGGGCGTGCTTCCCCCAAGCACGTCCGGCGCACCCTGTTTCAAAGGCTATCGACCCTATGTCGACGCAACCTTCCCTCATCGCCAATCTGCGGCAGGACCTGCCTTCCTCGATCGTCGTCGCGCTCGTCGCCCTGCCGCTATGCCTCGGTGTCGCGCTGGCCTCGGGCGCGCCGCTCTTCTCCGGGCTGATCGCCGGGATCGTCGGCGGCATTGTCGTCGGCTCGCTCAGCAAGTCGCCCCTGTCGGTCAGCGGCCCCGCCGCCGGCCTGACCGTGATCGTGCTGGACGCGATCACCAAGCTGCCGAGCTTCGAGGCGTTCCTGCTCGCCGTGTTCCTCGCGGGCTGTATGCAGATCCTGCTCTCCTTCTCGCGGTCGGGCGTGCTGGGTGAATTCGTGCCCTCGTCGGTCATCACCGGAATGCTGGCGGCGATCGGCCTGATCCTGATCCTCAAGCAGGTGCCGCACGCCATCGGCTATGACGGCGATCCGGGCGGCGACTTCGCCTTCCGCCAGGGCGATGGCCTGAACACGTTCAACACCATCCTGTTCGTGCTGCGCGAACAGGTCGTGTGGGGTGCGGCGATCATCGCCGCGATCAGCATCGCGTTCCTGTTCTGGTGGGACAAGAACAAGCCCAAGGACGGCCCGCTGCGCTTCGTGCCCGGCCCGCTGGTCGTGGTGGTCGGATCGGTCGCGATGAACGCGCTGTTCGGCGCGGTCGCCCCGTCGATCCAGGTGAAGCCGACCCATCTGGTCAGCGTGCCGATCGCCGATGGTCTCGGCGGGTTCGTGAAGCTGTTCAGCCTGCCCGACTTCGGCCAGATCGGCAACGCGACCGTGTGGACCGTCGCCGTCACCCTCGCCATCGTCGCCAGCCTCGAATCGCTGCTGTCGGTAAAGGCGGTGGACGAACTCGATCCCAAGCGCCGCGTGACCGACAAGAACCACGAACTGCTGGCGCAGGGCGGTGGCAACATCATTTCGGGCCTGATCGGCGGCCTGCCGGTGACCTCGGTCATCGTGCGCTCGTCGGCGAATGTCGACGCCAATGCCGCGTCGAAGATGTCGACGATTCTGCACGGCACCTGGCTGTTGCTGAGCGTCCTGCTGGTCCCGACGCTGCTCAACCTGATCCCGCTGTCGGCACTCGCCGCGGTGCTGATCCAGACCGGCTATAAATTGACCAAGCCAGAGCTGTTCACCAAACGCTGGAAACAGGGCATGACCCAGTTCGTGCCGTTCGTCGTCACCATCGCCGCGATCCTGTTCACCGACCTTCTGAAGGGCATCGTCATCGGGCTGGTCGTCGGCTTCATCTTCGTCATCGCCCGCAATTTCCGCCCGGCGGTGACGTTCGTCCAGGACGGCGAAGGCCCCGGCGCCAGCTGCATGGTGCGCGCCAAGCGCAACCTGTACTTCATCCACAAGGTCGAACTGACCAAGGAACTGGAAAAGGTGCCCGACGACTGCACGGTGGTGATCGACCTGTCGGCGACCAGCTATGTCGACCTCGACAATATCGACATCATCAACGGCTTCATCAAGAACGCGCAGTATCGCAACATCAATGTGCTGGTGCGCGGCGACATCGGCGACAAGACCGCGCCGCAGATCAAGGCCCCGCGCAAGGAGGTCGCCTACGCATGAGGGAATACAAGCACCTGCTCCTCGCCAACAAGGCATGGGCCGCCGAACGGCTGGAGGAAAATCCCGACTATTTCACGCGGCAGATCGTCGGGCAGCAGCCGGAATTCCTGTGGATCGGCTGTTCCGACAGCCGCGTCGCGCCGGACCAGCTGACCAATACCGAACCGGGCGGCATGTTCATCCACCGCAACATCGCCAATCTGGTCGATCCGGGCGATCAGAACCTGATGTCGGTGGTGCAGTTCGCGGTCGAGGTGCTGAAGGTCGGCCATATCATCGTGTGCGGCCATTATGCCTGTGGCGGCATCCAGGCTGCGCTGGAAGGCGGCGTCGACGGCCATGTCCATGACTGGCTGGCGATCGCACGCAATGTTGTCGACAACCACCGCGACGAACTGGACGCCCTGCCCGAGGATCAGCGCGCCAACCGCTTGGTCGAACTGAACGTCCATGACCAGCTCGTCCAGCTCGCCCGGACCGACGTGGTGCAAAAGGCATTCGCGGCCGGCCAGCCGCTCGAACTCCATGGCTGGGTCTACGACCTGCGCGATGGCCTGCTCAAGCCGTTGATGGAGATCGATGCGAACACGCCGCTGGAAGCGGTGACCAAGCCGGAGAAGGTGCTGGTCTGACCGCCCTACGTCACCCCGGGGCTTGATCCGGGTAACGAACAGGTGACCGGCGCCCCCCACACACCAACCGTACCCCCGCGAAAGCGGGGGTCCAGAGCCACGAACGCCCCGCCCGTAACTCCGGATTCCCGCCTACGCGGGAATACGCTGCGTACTTGCCAGGAACATCACCCCGCCATCGTCATCACCGACCCCGAATCCACCCGCAAATTCGCGCCGTTCACGAAGCTCGCCGGCTTCGACACCAGGAACAGGATCGCCGCCGCGACCTCCTCCGCCTTGCCGCGCCGACCCAGCGTCATGCCGGGGCGTTCTTCCTTCAGGAAGCTCTTGATCGCGCCGTCGCGGTCGGTGCCCTGCTCCTCGGCGCGCTTGTCCATCATCGCATCGGTCATCGGCGTCGCGATGAACGCGGGCGATACGCTATTCACCAGCACATTGTCGCAGCCATAGGCCTTCGACAGGCCCTTGGCCAAGTTCAGTACCCCGGCCTTCGATGCGCAATACGCCAATTCGTCGACATAGGGCTGGACCGCATCCTCCGACGCGATCAGCACGATCCGGCCGCCGCCACCCTTGCGCATCGCCGGGATCGCCTCGCGCGTCACCCGCACCGCCCCCATCAGGTTGATGTCGAGCGTCGACTGCCACCCGGCGTCGTCCACCTCCAGGAAATCGCCCGTCGCGCCGGTCACACCGGCGGCATGGACGAGGATCATCGGATCGCCCAGCTCGCTACGCACCTGCTCGAACAGCGCCTTGACGCTCGACAGGTCGGTCACGTCGGCGGCGACCGCCACGACCTCGCCATGCTCGGCCAGTTCCGCGCGCACCTGTTCCAGCGAGTCCGCATCCTGATCGCTGATCGCGACCCGCGCGCCTTCCTGCAACAGCATCCGCGCCGTCTCGCGCCCGATGCCACTATCCGCGCCCGTCACCAGTGCCAGCGCGCCGCCCAGTCCGTAATCCATGGTTCTCTCCCGTCAGGAAGCTGACCAAGCTATTGAACCGGCGAGCGGTTCCCTGCCTCAAAGTTCAGCTCCGCCGAGTGTTGCGATCGCCTGAATCAGTGCCAGATGGCTCAGCCCCTGCGGCAGATTGCCGAGATAATCGCCGGTCTTCGGATCGATCATCTCCGGCAAAATCCCGGTGCCATGCTTCAGCCCGTCCATCGCCGCCGCCAGCGCCGCCTCGGCCCGGTCGTGCTGGCCGAGGATCGCGCGCGCCTCGACCATCCAGAAGGTGCAGGCGAGGAAGCACCCTTCTTCCTGCTCCATCCCCGTGTAGCGATAGTGGAACGCCCCGGCGCCGAGCTCCCGGTCGATCGCGTCCAGCGTCCGCGCCAGCCGGTCCTGCCCGTCGAAGCGGAACCGCACCGCCAGCGCCAGCGACGCGTCCAGCCCCTTGGCGCCCGGATAGCAGAGATACGCCCCCCGCTCCTCGTCCCAGCAATGCTCGCCGATCCAGTCCATGATCCGGTCGCGTTCGCGCGCCCAGCGGTCGCGGCAAGTCGTCGGAATCTGCCCGGCATCGGCCAGCTCGACCGCGCGTTGCAGCGCCTGCCAGCAACTGATCTTCGACATGGTGTAATGCTGCACCTCGGTCAGTTCCCAGATGCCGGCATCCTTCTGTCGCCAGCGATCCGCGCACAGATCGGCGAGGTGCGACAGGGTCGCCGCGCTCTGCCCGTCGAGGATGTTACCGCACGCCACGAACCGCTCGGCCGTCTCGAAGATGTCGCCATAAATGCCGTGCTGATGCTGGTCGGTCGCCAGGTTCCCGGTCACCACCGGCTTCGACCCGCAATAGCCCGGAATGTCGATCTCGCGCACTTCGGGCACCGGATCGCCGCCCAGCGTGTAGCAGACCTTCGGCACCCCCTGCCCCAGACGCTTCAACAGCCAGGTAAAGCCCGCCTTCGCCTCGGCATGGGCGCCAATGCGCAGGAACGCCTTGATCGTGTAGCCTGCGTCGCGGATCCACGCATAGCGATAGTCCCAGTTCTTCGGCCCCCCGACCTTTTCGGGTAGCGAGGTCGTGGCCGCCGCGACGATCGCCCCGGTCGGCGAATAGAGCAGCAGCTTGAGCGCCAGTGCGCTGCGGATCGCCAGCGCCCGCCGCGCCCCGTCACAATGCAGCTGTCCCGACCAGTCGAGCGCCTGCGTCCAGTCGCGCCATTCCTTGTCGGACAGGTCGATGCGCCCATCGATCGCCTCGATCGGTGGCACGACCAGCGGCTCGTCGGCACCCGCCACGATCCCGACCGTCGCCCGCTGCCCTTGCGACACCGCGATCCGCCCGTCGATCCCGTCATCGCCCTGCCGTTCGATGACGACATGATCGCTGCACCGGACCAGCCCCAGCACTGCGCCGACATGAAACACGTCATGCCCGCCGGCCCGCGCAAAATAGGGGCTGACCGTATCCGCCCGCCGCCCGAAGCGCAGCGTCAGCGCGAACGCGACATGCCCGTCCAGCCCCTCGACCCGCCGCGCCAGTTCGGCCCAAGGCAGCCGCCCCGCCGTGCCGCTGTTCAGGCTCTCGGTCAGTTTCGCCCGGCCCGTCGCGGTCGTGAAGATCGTCTCCAGCACATTGCTGTCGTCGCGATAGCGCTGCTCGCTGGTAAACGCCTCGGTCGGCGTGATCGCAAAATAGCCGCCCAGCGTCCCGTCGAGCAGCCGGTCGAACAGGGCGGGCGAATCCATGTTCGGCACGCACCACCAGTCGATCGACCCGTCCGCCCCCGACAGCACCACCGCGCGTCCGTCGCCCAGCGCGCCATAGCGGGCGAGCGGCAGATAGCCCTCGGCATCGCGGAGCATGGCGGGATCGGCGGCGCAAGATCGGAACAGCATGAAACCGATAACCCATGATAAGGGCCAAATGTCCGAAAGGGCGGGAGAATGTCCGCGCGGCGTGCGTTGGCGCCCCATTCCCATCCCCACGGAGAAGCCATCCATGAGCATCGCGTCCGCCTTCGGGCTAGGCAAGAAGGTCCGCTACGCCGTCGTCGGCGCGGGCGACATCACCCAGCGCTCGATGCTGCCCGGCATCAAGCATACCGGCAATTCCAAGCTGGTCGCGATCGTCACCGGCGATGCGGAGAAGGCGGCGGCGCTGGCCGAGATGTACGGCGTCGACGCGACCTATGATTACGACCAGTTCCACGAACTGCTGGCGTCCGGCACGATCGATGCGATCTATCTCGGCACGCCCAACTGGCGCCATGCCGAATTCGCCATTCCGGCGCTCGCCGCCGGCATCCACGTCCTGTGCGAGAAGCCACTGGAAATCTCGGTCGAACAGGGCCGCGCCATCGCGGCGGCGCAGGCGGCGTCGTCGGCCAAGCTGATGACCGCCTACCGCCTGCACTTCGAACCCGGCACGCTGGCGGCGATCGACATGGTGCGCGACGGCAAGCTTGGCGACCTCGTGACCTTCTCGGCAACGTTCAGCCAGTCGCTCGACCCCGACAACCACCGCGCCAAGCACGGCATCGTCGCGGGGCCGCTGTTCGACATGGGTCCCTACCCGATCAACGCCATCCGCTATCTGTTCGGCGAGGAACCCATCGCGGTGGAATCGGCGGTCGCGACCCGGCAGGCGGCTGCGGGCTTCGGCGATCTGGACGATACCTTCGCGGTCGTGCTGCGCATGCCCGGCGACCGTCTGGCGAGCTTCACCGTCAGCTATTATGCCGGCAATGTCGACCACCTGACCATCGCCGGGACCAAGGGCAGCATCCATATCGACCCCGCCTTCGGCTATGGCGATACCCAGCATCAGACGATCACGATCGGCACCGACAAGCGCGAAGAGAAGTTCAAACCGACCGACCAATTCGGCGGCGAGATGAAATATTTTTCCGACTGCATCCTGAACGGCGACGATCCCGAGCCGGACGCGGAGGAAGGCATTGCCGACCTGCGCGTGATCGAAGGCATCGTCGAGGCGCTCAAGACCGGCCGCCGCGTCGACCTGCCCCCCTTCGAACGCCGCCGCCGCATCAACACCGCGACGCAGAAGCAGACGCTGTCCCCGATCACCCCGCCGGAGACGGTGAAGGCGAAGTCGCCCAGCGGGAATTGAGCGGGTTCCCGTAGAGTAACCGTACCCCCGCGCAGGCGGGGGTCCAGGGTCACAAACGCAACCATTTCGCTGCTTGGCTCTGGCCCCCCGCCTGCGCGGGGGTACGGCATGGGTGAGGGTTAGACGATGCCCCTACCACCCCACCCCGATCTTCCCGAAATGGTCGCCGCCCTCCTGATACCGGAACGCCTCGGCCAGTTCCTCCAACCCGAACCGCCGATCCACCACCGGCCGGAACCCCATCGCGTCCAGCGCGCGCACAAACTCCTGCTGCTCGCGCCGGCTGCCGACGATCAGCCCCTGCAACCGCGCCTGCTTCGCCATCAGCGCGGCGGTCGGCACCTCGCCACCCATGCCGGTCAGCACGCCGATCAGCGAGATATGCCCGCCGACCCGGACCGCCGCGATCGACTGCGCCAGTGTCGCCGGACCGCCGACCTCGACCACATGGTCGACCCCGCGCCCTCCGGCCCAGTTGGCGACGGTCACACCCCAGTCGTCGTCGCTGCGATAATTGACGGTAAAGTCCGCCCCCAACGCCTTGGCCCGCGCCAGTTTTTCGTCGCTGGACGAGGTGATGGCGACCATCGCCCCCATCGCCTTGGCGATCTGCAACGCCCAGATCGACACGCCACCGGTGCCCAGCAGCAGCACCCGGTCGCCGGCCTTCAAGGCGCCATCGACGACCAGCGCCCGCCATGCGGTGAGGCCGGCGGTGGTGATCGTCGCCGCCTCGACCGCATCCCAGCCCTTGGGCGCGAGCGTAAAGGCCGTCGCCGGCAGCACGACCACCTCCTGCGCGAACCCGTCGATGCCATCGCCGGGCGTCCGCGCGAAATCGCCGACGGTCGGCCCGCCATCCTGCCAATCCGGAAAGAAGCACGACACGACCATGTCGCCCACCGCAAAGTCGGTGACGCCCCCGCCCACCGCCTCCACGACACCAGCGCCATCGGCCATCGGCACCCGGCCGTCGGCGGCGGGCGACTTCCCGCTCACCACGATATAGTCGTGGAAATTGAGCGAACTACCGTGCAGCGCCACGCGGATTTCGCCCGCCCCCGGCTGCCCCGGATCGGCGCGATCGACAACCTCCAGCCGGTCCAGCCCGCCGGGCGCGCGCAATGCGACCGCCTTCATGCGTCGTCTCCCGCGTCGACCACCGCCTGTGTCATGCCATTCGGCGACAGGATTTCGATCCAGTAACCGTCCGGATCGGTGATGAAGGCGATGTCCTTCATCCGCCCTTCGTCCGGCCGCTTGCGGAACGTCACACCCAGCTCCTCGAACCGCGCACACGCCGCGGCGACGTCGGGCACGCTGATCCCGATATGGCCGAAGCCGCGCGGATCGTCGTTACCGCTGTGATAGCCGGCAAAGTCGGGATCGTCCTCGGTCCCCCAGTTATGCGTCAATTCCAGCGTCGTCTCGCGGGTGAACACGAACCGCGCCCGCTCCTTCGGGTCGCTCGGCACGCTCTCCCCGTCGCGCAGGAAGCCGAGAAAATAAAGCGAGAACGCCGCCTCCTCGAAATCCAGTTTCTGCAACAACGTCATGCCCAGCACGTCCTGATAGAAGGCGAGGCTGGCGCTGGGGTCGCGAACGCGCAGCATCGTCTGGTTCAGCGTGAAGCCTTCGGTTCCGGCGGGTCGGGTCATGGCAGTTTCCTTGATTTCAACGCCGCCGCAAACGCATGGGCGGCGATTTCGTCGCCCGTGGCGCGACAGCGGATGGTTGACGTGTCTGGTATCCGGCGTAACGATACAGTGTTACGTTCGAAAGGCCCGCCCGCTTGTCCGCTGCCCCCCGCCTCGCGCTGATCGCGCTGCTGCTCAGCACCACTCCCGCCCTTGCCGACCCGATCCGCCAGACCAAGGGCGACTGGCAGGACAAGTTCCGCCAGCTGGAGGGGGAGGACTGGCCGACCCCGACCGATTACCGCAACGCATCGGGCGCGCCGGGCTATCGCTACTGGCAGCAAAAGGTCGATTACGACGTCAAGGTGTCGCTCAACGAAGTGACGAAGGTCGTGACCGGCACGGAAACGATCCGCTACCGCAACAACTCACCCGATGCGCTGCCCTATCTCTGGCTGCTGCTCGACCAGAACCAGTATAAGCGGTCGTCGATCGCGCAGATGACGCAGACCGTGCCCGATGCGACGTCGATCAGCATCGGCGAGATCCGCCGGGCGGAAGCGATGAAGACGTGGGAAGGCGGCTTCACCATTTCGGCGGTGCGCGGCCCCGATGGTCAGCCGCTCGCCCACCGCGTCACCGACACGCTGCTGCGCATCGAACTGCCGCAGCCGGTCGCCGGCAATGGCGGGGAGGTCACGCTGTCGATCGACTGGTCGTTCCCGATGGCGGAGCAAAAGGTCGTCGACGGCCGCTCGGGCTATGAATGCTTCACCGGACAGGGTGAGGACGGCAACTGCATCTTCGAAGGGGCGCAGTGGTTCCCGCGCCTCGCCGTCTATTCGGACTATGAAGGCTGGCATAACAAGGCGTTCCTCGACGCCGGCGAATTCACCCTCGAATTCGGCGACTACAAGGTCGCGCTGACCGTGCCGGCCGATCACGTCGTCTCGGCGACCGGCGTGCTACAGAACCCCGATCAGGTGCTGACCGCCACCCAGCGCCAGCGTCTGGAAGCGGCCAAGTCGGCCACCGCGCCGATGTACATCGTCACCCCGGAAGAAGCGCTCGCCGCCGAACGCGGTCGCGCCTCGGGGACCAAGACCTGGACCTTCGCCGCACAGAATGTCCGCGACTTCGGCTGGGCATCGTCACGCAAGTTCGCATGGGACGCGATGAACGTGCGACAGGATTATGCCGCCAATCCCAACGTCATGGCGATGTCCTTCTATCCGAAGGAAGCGCGCCCGCTGTGGGATGCCTATTCGACCAAGGCGATCGCCCACACCATCGACGTCTATGGCAAGTTCGCCTTCCCCTATCCCTATCCGGTGGCGCAGTCGGTCAACGGCCCCGTCGGCGGCATGGAATATCCGATGATCACCTTCAACGGGCCGCGCCCGGTGAAGGACGCCAAGACCGGCCAGCTGACCTACACCGAACGCGCCAAGACCGGCCTCATCGGCGTGGTGATCCACGAGGTCGGCCACGACTGGTTCCCGATGATCGTCAACAGTGACGAACGCCAATGGACATGGATGGACGAGGGGCTGAACACCTTCCTCCAGTTCCAGGCCGAAAAACTATGGGACAAGGATTTCCCGTCGCGGCGTGGCGAGCCGAAGGACATTGCCGAGTACATGCTCTCCGACAATCAGGTTCCCCTGATGACCCAGTCGGACTCGGTGCTGCAATTCGGTGCCAACGGCTATGGCAAGCCCGCCACCGCGCTCACCATCCTGCGTGAGACGGTGCTGGGCCGCGAGCTGTTCGACCGCGCCTTCCGCGAATACGCGGCCCGCTGGCGCTTCAAGCGGCCGACGCCCTACGACTTCTTCCGTACCATGGAGGAAAGTTCGGGCGTCGATCTCGACTGGTTCTGGCGCGGCTGGTTCTATTCGACCGACCATGTCGACATCGCGCTCGACAAGGTGGTCGAGGGCCGCATCGCCGGCGGCGATCTGGAGGCGAATGCCCGCGAACGCCGCGCGCTGGCCGATGCGGAAAACACCTCGCTGACCGTGCGCAACAATGCCGGACAGCGGACCGTCACCGAACGCGACCCGTCGACGCGCGACTTCTACGACCGGCAGGACCGCTTCGCCGTCAGCCCGCAGCAGCGCCGCGACCTCGCCGAAAAGCTCGCCAAGCTGACCCCGGAGGAGCGCGCCGCGTTCCAAGTGAAGGACAAATTCTACCGCTTCTCGTTCCGCAACATCGGCGGCCTCGTCATGCCGATCCCGCTCAAGCTGACCTATAGCGACAACACGACCGAGATCGTCCGCATCCCCGCCGAGGTATGGCGCTACAATCCGAAGGCGGTGACGTGGCAGTACGTCACGGGCAAGACGATCACCGGGGCGGAGGTCGATCCGCTGCTCGAAATCGCCGATGCCGACCGGTCGAACAATGTCTATCGCGGCGCCATCCGCCCGGTCGTGCTGGAGATCGAGGATGTCGAGGATCTCGAAAACCGGATGAAGGACTTCGACGTGCAGGTGAAACCCGGCTCGCTCCAGACCTATCCCGCGCCGGTGGCGAAGTGAGGGCGCCGCTCGCCCTCCTCGCCGCTATGGCGGTGATCGCCCCGGCCCAGGCGCATCGCGGGCATGACTCGCTGGCGGTCGTGACGCTGGCCGATGGCAAGGTCACCGTGTCGCACCGGTTCGAAGCGCACGACATCGAACCCGCCTTGTCAAAGATCGCACCCGACGCGCAGGTCAGCCTCGACGATCCCAAGGCGGTCGCCGCACTACAGAATTACATCCTGCGCCGCTTCACCCTGACGATCGACGGCAAGCCCGTCCCGCTGACCCATGTCTCGACCGACCTGACCCATTCTCAGGTCCGCATTGACTATGTGGGGAAGGCGCCGCGCAAGCCGAAAACCGTCGCGGTCCGCTCGACCGTGCTGACCGACGTCTACCGCGCGCAGGTCAATCAGGTGAATGTCCGCCAGGGCAATGTGGTCAAGTCACTGACCCTGCGCGGCGGAACCGGCGGCAGCCTCACGCTCTGACACTCTGACACCACCGTCACCGAGCGCAGACGGGGGACCCGTTTCTGATCAACCGGCTAACGGGGAAAGAGGGACCTGAAAGTCTTAATGTGCCGTACCCCCGCGCAGGCGGGGGTCCAGAGCCAAGCAAAACAACGGCCTGCGTCTGGAACCCTGGACCTCCGCCTACGCGGGGGTACGCGCTACGCCAATCGACATGTACCGTCGCAACGAACTCCATCGAGTTAGGCCTCACAAAACGCGAAGTCACCTACCCCCCACACCCCGCCCGCAACGCCGCCACCCGCGCCGCGCTCAACACCCCGCGATGCACGCCACATGGCCGCCCGTCGCCACCGACCGCGACGCTGAACGGCAACCCCGCCGTCCCGCCGAACAGATCGTCGCGCATCGCCGCCATCCGCGCCGCATCGGGCACCCAGCGTTGCGCCACCGGCACCCCCGCCAGCATCGCCGCCGTCGCCCGCCCGCGATCGATCGGCACCACCAGCACCGTCCACGACCCTGCCGCCTCGCTCAACCGGGGCAGCGCCGCGATTTCGCCATGGCACGGCGCGCACCATGACGCGACGAACAACAGGATCGTGCGCGCGGGATAGGTCGGCGCCGCCGCCCCCGCCGGCACCGCCGCCAGCATCAGCGCGGCCGCCCAGCCGCCAAAGCCCGCCCAACGCTTCATCGCATCCCCCATCGACGCTGTAACATTGCCGTGCTTTGATCCTTGGAAACAGGGGGAAAAACATGCTCGATCCGATTCTGCACGGCCTGATGGCCCTCGCCCAGGCCGCGACCCCGGCCCAGCCCGCCGCCCCGGCCAAGCCCCTGACGTTGCAGGCGCAGTTCGATGCCGCCAACGCCGCCTATTCCACCCGCGACTGTGCCGAGGCACTGAAACTCTACGAGGCGCTGGAAAAGCGTACCGCGACCAACAAGAACGCGCTGCTGACCGGCGCGATCGCGGTGCGCGGCGGCATCTGCCGCGTCCGCATGGGCGAGCGCGAGGCCGGCGTCGCCGCCATCCGCCGCGGCCTGCCGACGCTTGCCGCCAAACCCGACGAATTCCGCGCCGATCTGGGGTCCGCCCATCTCGCGCTGGGCGACGCTGCCTATGACGCATTCGACTATGACGCCGCCGCCACCGCCTACCGCGCCGCGCTCGACCTCGCCAAGGGGGTCGAACGGGTCGTCCCGTTGCTCGCCCTCGCCCGCACCCTGTCGTTCGACCATGACGGCCGCGCCCTGGCCTATGCCGAGGAAGCACGCAAGCTGACCGAATCCGAGGCCAGTATCGACAAGGCGACAGTCGCCGCCGTCCAGACCCGCTATGCCCGCGTGCTTCTCAACGAAGGGCGCACCGCCGACGCCTATACCGTGCTCAAGGATTCGCTGAAGAAACAGGGCGGCCTCGACCAGAAGGTCAATCTGTCCGAAATCGCGACCCGCGCCGACCTTGCGCAGGCGGCGCTGCTGAATGGCGACCGCGAACGCGCCCGCACCTATCTCGCCTATACCGGGGCCGGCCGGCTCGAAAAGGCGCCCTTTGCCGGCGCGCGACAGATGGACCTGCCGCCGTGCGGCGGCCCCGCCGGCCTGAAGCCGACCGAAGTCGCCGTGGTCGAATTCTCGCTCGGCGACGACGGCATCGTGCGCAACGTCGCGCCGATCTACACCACCGGCAATCGCGCGGCGGCGCTCGCCTTTGCCCGCGCGGTCGGCGACTGGTCGTGGCAGCCCGAGGACGCGACCGCCATTCCCGCCTTCTGGCGGCAATCGGCACGGGTCGAACTGCGCTGTTCGACCGCCGCCCAGCGCCCGTCGATCACCCAGCCGATCGACGACGCGTTCGATACATGGCTGACGTCGAAGGGCGCGCCCGCCTTCGCCTGGGAAGAACAGCCCGCCGCCCGCGCCCTGCCGCTCGCCCGCGCCGAAGTGGCCCGCGCCCGCACCGCCGGGGACAAGGTCGCCGAACTGCGCGCGCTCGGCTGGATGTTCAATTCGCAGCTGGTCGGCGCCGAGGAAGCGCGCCCGCTGATCGCCGAGGCATTGACTCTGGCGCAGGCGACGGGTGCGCCGGCAGCGGTCGCCACCCGCTTCCGCATCAGCGACGCCTATGTCGCCGCGAAGAATTACGACCAGGTGCTCGACGGCTTCCGCACCGTCCTGCGCCGGCCGGAGGTTGCCGCCGATCCGCTGTCGGCGGCGACGGTCAGGATGATGCTGGCCAATGGCGGCAGTCAGGTCCGCTCGGCCGAACGCACGCAAATGATCGACGCGGTCCTCGCCGCGCCGCTGCCCGATACCCATCCGCTGAAGGTCGCCGCGCTGCTCAACCGCGCCGACCTGTCCGCGCAGAGCGGCGACACCGCCGCCGCCAAGGCCGCGTTCACCCGCACCGGGCTCAGCAGCGACCAGTGCGCGCTGATCGCCCCCACCCCCGCCGTCGCCAAGCAAGGTGCCACCAGCGCCCGTTATCCGACCGAAGCGTTGCAGATGGGCTTCGAAGGCTGGGCGCGGGTCGAATTCGACATCGCCGCCGACGGCCATACGCTGACCCCGCGCACCGTCGCCGCCTATCCGCCGTTCGTGTTCGGCGACGCCGCGCAGAAGATGATCGGCGCGACCCGTTTCCGCAGCAGCTTCCGCCCCGACAACAACACCGCTTGCACCGGCAACAGCCAGCGGATCGTGTTCAACCTGCCGCGCTGACCGGCAGCGTGACGGCGGCGACCAGCCCGCCGCCGTCCGCCTCGCCCAGCGTCAGCCGCCCGCCATAGAGCGCCGCCAGATCGCGCACGATGGCGAGGCCGAAGCCGTGCCCGTCGCCACGCTCGTCCAGCCGCACCCCCGGATCGGTCGCCCGCGCGCGGTCGACGGCGGGAATGCCGGGTCCGTCGTCGCTGACCGACAGCCGCACCATCGCCCCGTCGCGCACCGCCACCACCCGCACCAGCGACCGCGCATGGCGCGCGGCATTGTCGATCAAATTGCCGGCCAGCTCGTCCAGATCCGCCGCATCGACCGCGACGCTCACATCGGCGATGTCCGCCTCGACCGCCACGCCGCCGCCGCGGTGCAACGCCCGCACCACGCCGACCAGCGCCTCGACCGCCGGCCGTAACGCGGTCGCCGCACGCCGGTCGACCGCCCCACCCCGCGCCCGCGACAGATGGTGGCGGATCGTCGCATCGATCCGCTCGACCTGTCGCCGGCGGGGATCGTCGGCCAGGTCGAGCGCCAGCGTCGCCACCGGCGTCTTCAGCGCATGGGCCAGGTTCGCCGCCGACGCCCGCGCGGCTGCCAGCGCCGCCGCATTGTCGCGCACCAGCGCGTTCAGCTCGACCGCCAGCGGCCTGAGTTCCTCGGGCTGATCCTCCGGCACATCGGCAGCGGCGCCCTCGCGCACCGCCGCCACCCGCTCGCGCAACGTCCTGATCGGCCGCAGCCCCAGCCGCAGCTGCACCAACGTCACCACCGCCAGCACCAGCGCGACGATCGCCAGCGTCGCCAGCAGCGGCAGCATCGCCCCGCGCAGCGGCTGCTCGATCGCCGCGCGCGGCACCGCGACGCCCAGCCGCACCGGCCCGGCTTCACTCTCGCGGATCTGGATCAGGCCGTGCACCGGCGTGCCGTCGCCCAGCTCGGTATCGAACGGTATCCCCTCGCGCGCACCCGCCGGATGGGGGCGGGGCGGTCCCGGCACCGCGATCGGCAACATCGCGCTGCCGTACGCTCCGCCCGGCGCATCGATCGTCCATGCGCCGCCGCGCCCGAACGCTTCCTCGACCCCCGGCCGCGCGAGCAGTTCGCGGTCGACGCTGCCATCGGCGCGCACGACGGCGCTCAGCAACTGCAACCGGTCCGCCAGCCGTTCGTCGACACCATGCGTCACGAACCGCTCCAGCACATGCCCGATCGAAAATCCCGCCACCGGCAGCGCGACCAAGGTCGTCGCCACCGACAGCGCCAGCATCCGGCCATGGATCGACCGCGGCAGCCTCATCGCCCGCCCGCCGTCAGCCGATATCCCCGCCCGCGCACCGTTTCGATCAGCGACGCGCCGATCTTCTTGCGCAGCCGCCCGATGATCACCTCCAGGCTGTTGGAATCGACATCGGCATCGCCTTCATAGACCCGCTCCATCAGGTCCAGCCGCTCGATCACCGCCTCCTTCGCCAGCATCAGCGCGGCGAGCACCCGATGCTCCAGCGCGGTCAGCTTGACCGGCAGCCCGTCCAGCTCGAACACCCCGGTCTGCGTCTCAAAGGCCAGCGGCCCGCACGCGATCCGCGTCGCGCCATGCCCCGCCGACCGCCGCACCAGCGCGCGCAGCCGCATCATCAGCTCCTCGATCCGGAACGGCTTGGTCAGGAAATCATCGGCCCCGGCCTTGAACCCGGCCACCTTGTCCGACCATCCGTCGCGCGCGGTCAGCACCAGCACCGGCAGGTCGCGCCCCGCATCACGCCACCCCTTCAGCACCGCCGTCCCCTCGCGATCCGGCAGGCCCAGATCGAGCACCGCGACGTCATAGCGTTCGGTCTCGCCCAGATGTTGCGCGTCGATCCCGCTCGGCACCAGATCGACCGCGCATTGTTCGCCCCGCAGCGCCCGCGCGATGGCGGGCCCCAGATCGGGATCGTCCTCGACAAGCAGGATACGCATATTCTTGCCTCTTACCGCCACACCCCCGTTCGTGCTGAGTAGGAACTGAGCTTGTCGAGGAGGATCAGGTGAACCATGCCCCGCATGGTTCAGGATCGTCCGGGGGACGATCCGACCTGATCCTTATCGAAGCATTCCCTCGCCGGAGTCCTTCGATACATCCTTTCGACATCGCTCAATGGCTACTCAGGACGAACGGGCGTGCCAATGTCACCCCCGCCTAAACCGAAACTGAACCACCGGGTTCAGCGTGGCGAGGGCACGACTCGCTACAACGGCTCCATCGAACAACGAAGGAGTGAAGCACATGGCGAAATTCTCTTTGGGCAGCACCGGAAAGCTGGGCTTGGGCGTCGCGATCGGCCTTGCCATCGGCGCGGCGGGCGGGGCGGGCGCGGTGTCGCTGACCCGGCCGGGCGTCGAAATGGCGCCGACCGTGGCGACCCCGGTCGCCCGGCTGGCGAACAGCAGCGGCGTGGTGACGGTCAAGGGCCGCGTTGCCGAAGTCTATGGCGACCGCTTCGTGGTGCAGGACGGCAGCGGCAAGGCGATGGTCGATGGCGGCCGCGACGCGAACGTGACGAAGGGCGCGCCCATCCAGGTACAGGGCCGCTATGACGACGGACAGCTGCGCGCCTCCTATGTCGTCGACGCCGCGGGCAAGGTCACCCCGGTCGGCCCGCCCCCGCCCCGCCCCGGCAAGGGTCCCGAAGGGCGCGGCCCCGGCCCGCACGGTCCGGGTGGTCCCGAAGCCCGCGGTCCCGCTGGCCCGGGCGGCCCCGGCGGCCCGGGCTGCGCCCCCGGCGCGATGCCTCCGCCCCCGCCGCCCGCCGACGGCGCAGCCCCGCCGCCGCCGCCGGCCAACGGCCAACTCCCGCCGCCGCCGCCCGCCGGTGCCGGAGCCCCGCCGCTCGCCAATGCGCCCGCACCGGCCCCGGCAGGGGTACGAGCAACCCGCTAAACCCCAGCCGCAAACCGGACCCCGGCGAAGGCCGGGGTCCAGTCGAGGAACGCCAGCGGATCATCACCCCCGTTCCGTAACTGGACCCCGGCCTGCGCCGGGGTACGGCCCGTTGGTGGCCACCGCCCGCCCAACCATCCCGTACCCCGCGCAGGCGGGGGTCGAGGTCCGGTACGCTGGTTCCTTACCTGCGACGAGGACGTACCCCCCGCGCAGGCGGGGGTCCAGGCGCTGATCGGCACCGAGGACGTGCGGGACACGGCGTACCCCCGCGCAGGCGGGGGTCCAGGGCCAAGGTCGAACCGGCATCGTTTGCCAACCCTGGATCCCCGCCTGCGCGGCGATACGCACGTAGGTGGAACCCAAGGTACGACCGGCCACCGGCCCTGCCACCTACCGATCCAAAGCGACCCACCGATCCTGAGGATCGAAACCCCCGCCCCATCGTCACCCCGGGCTTGACCCGGGGTCCCGCTTCTTCTTCGACGGCAGCAAAAGAAGCGGGACCCGGATCAAGTCCGGGGTGAACAGACATTCAGGACTCGCCCCCCACACACCCAATCCGTGTAGGGCGCCCCACCCCCAAACCCTCCGCGCCTCTGCGCCTCTGCGCGAGATTTAAACTTCTTCTCTTCGCACGCTTGCGCCTCCGCGCGAACCAACCTTCTTCCCCAACCCCCAAGACAAACCCCCGCAACCGGTGTAGGGCGTCCCGCCCCCGCCCGGAGCCCCCCATGTCCCTCGGCCTAGATTTCGGCACCACCAATTCCGTCCTCGCCCGCGCCGATGGCGACGGCGCGACCCTCGTGCCGCTCGACGGGCCGGACGGCGCCGACGCCGTCTTCCGCTCGGCGCTGTGCTTCTGGCAGGACGACGTCCCCGGTGGCATCGCGGTAGAGGCCGGCCCCTGGGCGATCGACGAATATCTCCAGTTTCCGGAGGGCTGCCGCTTCCTGCAATCGTTCAAGTCGGTCGCCGCCAGCCCCAGCTTCGACACCGCGCCGATCTTCACCAAACGCTACCGCTTCGAGGATCTCGGCCGCGCCTTCCTCGACCGCCTCGCCGCCCGCGCGCATGGCGTCCTGCACGGCGCCACACGCATCGTCGTCGGCCGCCCGATCACTTATGCCGGCCACCGCCCCGACGAAGCGCTCGCCCGCCAGCGCTATGACGCGATGTTCGCCGCGCTGGGCGCGCAGATCGTCTATGTCTACGAACCGCTCGGCGCCGCGTTCAGCCATGCCGCGACGCTGACGGACGCGGCCACGATCCTCGTCGCCGATTTCGGCGGCGGCACCAGCGATTTCTCGGTCGTCCGACTGGAAGCGCCGGGCAGCGACCGCCGCGCCCGCCCGCTGGGTCATGCCGGTATCGGCATCGCCGGCGACCAGTTCGACCGCCGCATCCTCGACAGGCTCGTCCTGCCCCTGCTCGGCAAGGGCGGCACCTATCGTTCGTTCGACAAGGTGCTGGAAATCCCCGCCGGCCATTTCACCGACTTCACCGACTGGTCGCGCCTCGCGCTGATGCGCAACCGCAAGACCCTGGCCGAACTCGACAAATTGCGCCGCGCCGCGACCGATCCAGACGCGATCGACCGGATGATCGCGGTGATCGAGGGCGAACAGGGCTATCCGCTCTACGACGCGGTCGGACAGGTAAAGCGCGCGCTGTCGCAGGGCGACGAAGCGACGTTCGCGTTCGAAGGGGGCGGCATCGCCATTGAGGCACAGGTCACCCGCGACCAGTTCGAAGCATGGATCGCCGACGATCTTGCGCGCATCATGGCGACCGTCGACCGCGCGCTCGAGGTGGCGGGGCTCGACGCCGACGGCATCGACCGCGTGTTCCTGACCGGCGGCACCTCGCTCACCCCCGCCATCCGCCGCGCCTTTGCCGACCGCTTCGGGCAGGACCGGCTGGCGTCGGGCAACGAACTGACCTCGGTCGCCCACGGCCTCGCCCTGATCGGGCAGCAGGACGATCTGGCGGCGTGGACGGCGTAACGCTTTCCTACATGCTGCACGCCTGCCATCCTGACGCCCGCTCTTTGACAGGTCCGCCCCGCACCCCCACGCCCCACGTCACCCCGGACTCGGAGCCAGGGTCCCGCTTCCTGGCCGACAGTGTGAACTTCCGCGCAGGAAAGGTTACACTGCCAACATCCAAATTACTGAGGAAAAACGATTTTCTGCTGATACCCGCCCGCTACAAAATTCGACGTACCGCAACCTTCGTCAACTTCCACGCCCCCGTTCCATCAGCGCGCGCGTCACGCCGTTGGTCCACCCGAACCCGTCCTGCAGCGGATATTCACCCCCGCCGCCAGGCTTCACTTCCTCGACGTCATATTTCTCGACCAGCTTCCCCGACGCCGCATATTCGCGCTGTACCGTCGCCAGAAACCGCTGCGCGATCTTGTCCGCCAGCGCGCGGTTGCCCGTCCGGTCCAGCCCGGCCACCGCGATCCATTGCAGCGGCGCCCAGCCATTGGGCTTGTCCCATTGCTGCCCGGTATCGACCCGCGTCGTCCGCAAGCCCCCCGGCGCCAGCAACTGCCGCTCGATCGTGCCCGCGACCCGCGCCGCCCGGGCGCCCGTCGTCAGCCCCACGAACAGCGGATAGGCCGTCGCCGCCGTCACCCCGTCGCGCAGCAGCCGCCGCTTGACGTCGTAATCGCCATAGCGCCCCTCGGCCTCGCTCCACAGCCAGCGCTCGATCGCCGCGCCGCGCTTCGCCGCCCGGTCGCCAAAGTCCCGCGCCGTCGCCGTATCGCCCGACGTCGCCGCCCCCTCGGCAATCGCCCGCTCCATGCCCCACAACAGGCTGTTGAGATCGGCCGGCAAGATGCTGGTCGTGTTGATCGTCGCCAGCGACCGCCCATCGCCCAGCCAGCGCGACGAATAGTCCCAGCCGCTCTCCGCCCCGGCGCGCAGGTCGCGATAGGTGTCGCCGACCGGTCGCCCGGCCGCCTTCGCCGTCTCGACATCCTCGCGCCACGATTCGTCGCGCGGCGTCGTCCGCGCATCCCAATAATGCTGCAACACCGCCCCGTCGGGCAGCGTCACCGACCGCTCGGGCGTCGTGAAATACGCATATTCCCGCTTCAGCGCCGCCAGCCGCCGCGCCGCCACGGCCGGATCGCGATTCTGCGACAGGCCCATCATCAGATACAGGAACGGCGGCTGCGACCGGCTGAGATAATAGCTCCGCGTCCCGTTGGGCACATGGCCATAGCGCTCGACCAGGTCGACGAACCCGTCGAGCATCGATTCGACCAGATCCTGCCGCCGATCGGCGACCAGCCCCAGCATCGTGAAATAGCTGTCCCAGTAATAGAGCTCGCGAAACCGCCCGCCGGGCACCACGAACCGGTCCTTGACCGCCAGCGCGGTCGATCCCGGCGGCGGCGTCACCGGATCGCGGGTCAGATGCGGCCACAATTCGGCGATATGCCGCTCGATCGGCAGGCGCGGGCCATGGTCGGACTCGGGCACCGGCTCCAGCCCCGGCACGTCGAAATTGGCCAGCACGAACGCCTTCAGCGCCGCATCGTCGAAACTGCCCTTGCGATAATCGGCGAGGATCGCCGCATCCGGCCGCTTCGGCACCGAGTCGACGAACGTCTTTCCGTCCGGAAAGATGCGTCGCATCTGCACCGCTTCGAACAACGGCCCGAACCGGTCGGCCGGGGTCGGCACGGCAGCGGCCGGCGTCGTCGCGACGCTCGCCACCGGACGCGGTGCCTGTGCCGTCGTACAGCCGGCCAGCAGAACCGGGATCAGCCAGCGGCAGGTTCGAACGATCGTCATGGCACCCCCGGACAGTTACGATACCGTATTAAATCGCTATTGCCCCGGCCGTTCCCCCGGCCGCGCACGATCGGGGGAACGCCCAAGCCTTACGCCACCGTCTGCTCGATCACGCCGAAGATCGGGTGATGCCGGTCGTCCTCGGCCCAGATGCGCACCGTGTCGCCGCTCTTCAGGAACGGCGTCTCCGCCTTGCCGGCGCGGATCGTCTCGACCGTGCGGATCTCCGCCAGGCAGGAATAGCCGACCCCGCCGTCCGCGACTGGCTTGCCCGGACCGCCATCGCCGTCGCGGTTCGACACCGTGCCCGATCCGATGATCGTGCCGGCGCCCAGCGCGCGCGTCTTGGCGGCATGGGCGATCAGCGTGCCGAAATCGAACGTCATGTCCTCGCCCGCGTCCGCCCGCCCGAACGGCTTCCCGTTCAGGTCGACGTGCAGCTTGCGGTGGAGCTTGCCGTCCTGCCACCAGTCGCCCAGCGCATCGGGCGTCACGAACACCGGCGAGAAGGCCGATGCCGGCTTCGACTGGAAGAAGCCGAACCCCTTGGCCAGTTCGCCGGGGATCAGCCCGCGCAGCGACACATCGTTGGTCAGCCCGACCAGCCGCACCGCCGCCAGCGCCTCCTCGCGCGACGCACCCATCGGCACATCGCCGGTCACGACCACGACTTCGCCCTCGAAATCCAGACCCCAGCTTTCCTCCCCCGCCGGAATCGGATCGCGGGGGGCCAGGAACCCGTCCGACCCACCCTGATACATCAGCGGATCGTGCCAGAACGTCTCCGGCATCTCCGCCCCGCGCGCCTGCCGCACCAGCGCGACATGGTTCACATAGGCCGATCCGTCCGCCCATTGATACGCACGCGGCAGCGGCGACGCGGCGTCGCGCTCGTGGAACCGCTCCTTGGGGATCACGTCGTGGTCGAGGTCGGTCGCCAGGTTGCGCAGCGCGCCTTCGTGGCGGTCCCAGTCGTCCAGCGCCGCCTGCAGCGTCGGCACGATCCCGGTCGCATCCGCATACCAGGCGAGGTCGCTCGACACGACGACCAGGCGTCCGTCGCGACCGCCCTTGAGGCTGGCAAGTTTCATGCGGCACACTCTCCTCTTATGTCCTGCCCCGGTTTGCGCGCCGGAACGCACAATGTCGAGCCGGGGCGTACATGGTTCGTTAGGACGTTGTGCCGCAGGGTCGGTCGCCGGAGGAAATGGCGATGCAGCTCACGCGCGAAACGCTGGTCGACGAACATGCCGAACTGACCGCCGTGATCGGCGCGCTGGTCGAACAGGCGGCACAGCGCCCGCTTCCCGCCTCCGCCGTCGCGCCGCTGCGCTGGCGCCTCAGCCGCCTGCTCCTCGCGCATCTGGCGAAGGAGGACCGGCTGCTCCATCCCCTGCTCCAGCGGGGCGACGACCCGGTCGCCGCCGCACTCTCCCGCCGGTTCGAAGAGGAGATGGGCGGCCTCGCCGACGCGTTCAAAGCCTATATGCACGACTGGAACGGCCAGCAGATCGCCGACGATCCCGACGGCTTCCAAACCGCGACCCGCGGGCTCGCGGCGGTGCTTGCCGACCGCATCCGGCGCGAGGAAACGCAACTCTATCGTCATATTCCGGGCGCTACGCCGCCCGCCGAGGTGGACGCGGGCGCGCTACGCGCCTAGTGCAGCGCCGATACCGGCATGCATGAGGGTTACAGGACGTGGCGAACGTAGCGGTGATCGGCGCCCAGTGGGGCGACGAGGGCAAGGGAAAGATCGTCGACTGGCTGGCGGAGCGCGCCGACATGGTCGTGCGGTTCCAGGGCGGCCATAATGCCGGCCATACGCTGGTCGTCGGCGGCACCACCTACAAGCTGTCGCTGCTCCCCTCGGGCATCGTGCGCGGCACCCCGTCGATCGTCGGCAACGGCGTCGTGCTCGATCCCTGGGCGCTGAAGGCGGAGGTCGAGCGCCTGCGCGAACAGGGCGTCTCGGTCACCCCCGATACGCTGATGATCGCCGAGACCTGCGCGCTGATCCTCCCGTTCCACCGCGACCTCGACGGCCTGCGCGAAGACGCCAGCGGCGCCGGCAAGATCGGCACCACCCGTCGCGGCATCGGCCCGGCGTACGAGGACAAGGTCGGCCGCCGCGCGATCCGCGTCTGCGACCTCGCCCATCTCGACGATCTCGGCCCGCAGCTCGATCGCCTGACCGCGCATCACGACGCGCTGCGCGCCGGCTTCAACGAACCGGCGATCGACCGTGAGGGCCTGATCGCCGAACTGCGCGAGATCGCCGATTTCGTCCTGCCCTATGCCCAGCCGGTGTGGCGCGTGCTGGCGCAGGCCAAGGCGAAGGGTCAGCGGATCCTGTTCGAAGGCGCGCAGGGCGTGCTGCTCGACATCGACCACGGCACCTATCCGTTCGTCACCTCGTCCAACACCATCGCCGGCACCGCAGCGGGCGGTTCGGGCATGGGCCCGGGCGCGGTCGGCTTCGTGCTGGGCATCGCCAAAGCCTATACCACCCGCGTCGGCTCCGGCCCGTTCCCGACCGAACTGGAGAACGAAACCGGCGAGCGCCTCGGCGTGCGCGGCCATGAATTCGGCACCGTGACGGGGCGCAAGCGCCGCTGCGGCTGGTTCGACAGCGTGCTGGTACGGCAGGCGGCGGCGGTCGGCGGCATCACCGGCATCGCGCTGACCAAGATCGACGTGCTCGACGGGTTCAAGGAAGTGGCGATCTGCACCGGCTATCGGTTGGGCGACCAGGTGCTCGACTATTACCCCGCCCACGCCGCCGATCAGGCGAAGGTCGAGCCGATCTATGAAACCATGCCGGGTTGGTCGGAATCGACGGCGGGTGCGCGCAGCTGGGCCGAACTGCCGGCGCAGGCGATCAAGTACATCCGCCGTATCGAGGAATTGATCCAGTGCCCGGTGACGCTGGTTTCGACCAGCCCCGAGCGCGACGACACGATCCTGGTCCGCGACCCATTCGCGGACTGACGCTCGAACGTACCCACCAACCCCGTTTGCTTCGAGCGCAGGTTCGAGCCTGTCGAGAACCGAAGTCGAGAAGGGTTTTCCCCGGCGGCAAGTTCTCGACGGGCGCTTCTCGACAAGCTCGAAGCTGCTCGAACCCAACGGTAGCGAGCAAACAACAAAAGGCCCGCCCGGATCGCTCCGGGCGGGCCTTTTTCACATCACCGCGTTACTGCGGCGTGCCGGTCGTCGGCGGCGTGGGTGTCGACGGATCGCCGGTGGTGGTGGTCGTCGTATCGTCCGTCGTGTCGGTTTTCGACTCACCCGGCTTGGCCGGATCGGTCGGAGCGTCGACCGGATTGGTCGGGCCGGTCGTCTGCGGTGCCGGCTGGGTGGGACGCATCGGGTCGGGGGTGCCCTGCGTCGTCGTCGGCGACGTCGGCTGGGTCTGGGTCGGCGACACCTGCGCGACGGCCGCGGTCGAACCGCACAGGATCAGCAGGCTCGTGACAATGGTCTTGCGCATTGAAATTCTCCTTGCATCAAGCAAGGGTTTCAATGCGTTACCGCGCCGAAAGGGTCCAGCGCCACGAAACGGCTCATCGTCCGATCCGGGCAGAACGCGGACGGGCCGTGGCCAGGAAACGGTCGATTGTGGCAGAAATCTGTCCAGAATCGCGTGCCGACACACCGACAGGCAGCTGCGACGGACGTTTTCCTGATGATCGACTCCTGCGATCCCCTTGCCTGCGTCGCGGCGACGCTCGTTCCCCGCACGACCGGTTGGCGACCTTCCGACGTCAGCCCACCTGCCCGCGATGGCGCAGCTTCTGGTCGGCCAGCACCAGCGCGACCATCGCCTCGACCACCGGCACACCGCGAATACCGACACAGGGATCGTGCCGGCCCTTGGTCGCGATCGTCGTCGCCTGTCCGTCCGGCCCGATCGTCTCAACCGGGGTCAGGATCGAACTGGTCGGCTTGAACGCGACGCGCAGCGTCACCGGCTGCCCCGTCGAGATGCCGCCAGCAATCCCGCCCGCATGGTTGGCGAGGAACTCGGGGCCACCCTCGCCCGGCCGCATCGGATCGGCATTCGCCTCACCCGACAGCGCCGCCGCCGCAAAGCCGTCACCGATCTCGACGCCCTTCACCGCATTGATCGACATGGCCGCACTGGCCAGTTCGGCATCCAGCTTGGCATAGAGCGGCGCCCCCCAGCCCGCCGGCACGCCCTCGGCGCGACAGGCGACGACCGCGCCCAGCGACGAGCCGGCCTTGCGCGCGCCGTCGACCAACGCTTCCCAGCGCGCTGCCGCCGCCGCATCGGGGCAGAAGAACGGGTTGCGCCCAATCTCGCTCACGTCGAACGCCGCCGGATCGATCGCATCGCCGCCGATCGATTCGACCCAGGCGGTGATCGCCACCTCCGGGATCACCAGCCGCGCGACCGCGCCCGCCGCGACCCGCGCCGCCGTTTCCCGCGCCGACGACCGCCCCCCGCCGCGATAATCGCGAAAGCCGTATTTCGCGTCATAGGCATAGTCGGCATGGCCGGGGCGATAGGCTTTGGCGACCTCCGAATAATCCTTCGACCGCTGGTCGACATTCTCGATCATCAGGCTGATCGGCGTGCCCGTGGTCCGCCCGTCGAACACCCCCGACAGGATGCGCACCGCATCCGGCTCGCGCCGCTGCGTCGTGAAACGGCTGGTCCCCGGCCGCCGCGCGTCGAGAAACGGCTGGATGTCCGCCTCGCTCAGGGGCAGGCCCGGCGGGCACCCGTCGACCACCGCGCCCAGCGCCGAGCCATGGCTCTCGCCCCAGGTCGTGAAGCGGAACAGATGACCGAAGCTGTTGTGGCTCATGCGTCTTCCCCCAACGCCGCAAAGGCGCGGGCATGGGCTGCCGCGCCGGGTGTGTGGACGCACGGTCCGTCGTTTAGGCGAATGCCCATGAAATGCTCGCCGGCATAGGGGCTGTCGAACCCGCGCGCCGTCGCCGCCTCGAACCCGAAGCGGCCATAATAAGCCGGATCGCCCAGCACGAACGCCAGCTCGACCCGTGCGCTGCGCAGATGCGCGATGGCAGCGGCGACCAGCGCTTCGCCGACGCCCTGCCCCCGTGCCGCCCTCGCCACCGCCAGCGGTGCCAACGCGACCGCAGCGATCTCGCGCGTGTCGGCCGTTACCTGCATCCGGCTGGCCGCGATCATGCCGACCACCACGCCCGCATCCTCGGCGACCAGCACCAGCACGAGATCGCCATCGATCGCCAGTTGCTGGACCAGCCGCGCCTCTGCGTCGCGCGGGAAACAGGCGCGCAGCAGGCTGTCGACCGCCGGCGCGTCCGCACCGGTCGCCGCGCGGATGATGCTCATCGCTTACGACAGCGCGATGTCGGGCGCGTCCTCGGCCTTCATGCCGATGACGTTGTAGCCGGCGTCGACATGATGGATCTCGCCAGTCACGCCGCTCGACAGGTCGCTCAGCAGATACAGCCCCGCCCCGCCGACATCGTCGATCGTGACGTTGCGGCGCAGCGGCGAGTTCAGCTCGTTCCACTTCAGGATATAGCGGAGATCGCCGATGCCGCTGGCGGCCAGCGTCTTGATCGGACCGGCCGAAATCGCGTTCACCCGGATATTCTCCGGCCCCATGTCCATCGCCAGATACTTGACCGACATGTCGAGCGCCGCCTTCGCCACGCCCATCACATTATAATGCGGAACGACCTTTTCCGACCCGTAATAGGTCAGCGTCAGCACCGATCCGCCGTTCGGCATCAGCGCCCGCGCGCGCTTGGCGACTGCCGTGAACGAATAGACGCTGATGTTCATCGTCATCAGGAAATTGTCGAGGCTGGTATCATAATAACGGCCGCGCAGCTCGTTCTTGTCCGAAAAGCCGATGGCGTGGACCACGAAGTCGATCGTCGGCCAGCGCGCCGCGATCGTATCGAACGCGGCGTCCAGCGCGCCCATGTCGGACACGTCGCATTCGATCAGGAAATCGGCGCCCAGTTCGGTCGCCAGCGGCCGCACGCGCCGTTCCAGCGCCTCGCCCTGATAGGTGAAGGCCAGCTCGGCGCCCTGCGCGGCAAGCTGCTTGGCGATGCCCCAGGCCAGCGACCGATCGTTGGCGAGGCCCATGATGACCCCCCGCTTGCCCTGCATCAAACCGTTCACGCGACTGTCCCTTTTTCGTCTGTTGCCGCACCCTCTAGCGCAGGGTCGGGTGTTTCCGCCAGCGCCGCGTTCAATTCGCCGCCGATCACCACGCCCAGGCCGACGATGTAGAAGAAAAACAGCGCGATCATCACACCGGCCAGGCTGCCATAGGTGCGGTCATATCCGCCCAGCGCATCGATCGCGAGCGGAAGGAGCTGCGTCGTGCCGATCCACACCGTCGCCGTCGCCACCGCTCCGGGCCATTTCGGGCAGTTGGAATTGCGGTATTTCTTGGGGCTGAGCGAATAGAACAGCGTGTAGAGCGCGATGAACAGCGCCAGCGCCGGAAACAGCTTCGCGATCGACAGATAGGCTGCATAGGGCTGCAGGAACGGAAGCAGGCGATAGATGACCTGCTCGACGCCGACCAGCACGACCTGAAGGCTGAACGCGATCATCAGCATCACCACCGACCCGACGATCAGCCCGATCGACCCCAGTCGATATTCCCAAAAGGGTCGCGAGAACGGGATGCCATAGGCCTGCCGCAGGATCGATCGCACCGTTTCGATAAAGCCGGTGGTCGTCCACAAACCGACCAGCGCGCCCAGCCACAGCAGCGACCCCGATCGCGCCTGCAACACGTCGAGGATCGGTTGTTGCAACACGGTCGCGACTTCGGGCGGCACGGTCTGCAGGAACGCCGTCACCGCATGGATGCTGTCGCCGCTGCGCCCGACCGCCCGCGCGATCGCCGCCGCGACGATGAAGAACGGGAACAGCGTCAGCAGCGACAGATAGGCAAGGTTGCCGGCATGGGTGAAGCCGTCGTTGAACGTACCGATCGCGACACGCTTCGTCACCTCGATCGCGCGCGCAGACGGGCGCAGCCGCGCAAGCGACGGGCGCCCGTGACGGTGCCGGGCCTCGGGACTGGTCGGGGACGGCTCGTTCATGCAGTTCGTTTCGAATGGTTTCGCAGGCGGATCAAACGCCCAGCTTCGCCCTCGGGTCCGTATTCGCGCCGCTCCACCCCTCGACGAAGCGCGTCAGGTCGGCGTCATCGGTTGGAAGGTCGATCATCAGCGTGACCAGCTGGTCGCCGCGCGTCCCGTCCTTGCGGTGAAACCCGCGCCCTTTCAGGCGAAGCGTCTTGCCCGACGTCGCCCCCTTGGGCACGCTCAGCATCACCGCCCCCTCGACGGTGGGCACGCGCACCTTGCCGCCCAGCACCGCCTCGGCCAGGTTGATCGGCAGGTCGACGCGCACATCGTCGCCGTCGCGGGTATAGAAACGGTGCGGCTGCACCTCGACCGTGACGATCGCATCGCCCGCCCCGCCCGGCCCCGGATCGCCCTTGCCCGACAGGCGCATCTGCGTGCCGGTATCGACACCCGCCGGCAGTTTCAGGTCGATGGTCTTGCCATCGGCCAGCGTGATGCGCTGCGGGCTGAGCGTCGCAGCATCCTCGAACGGCACCTTCAATCGATAGGCGACATTGCCGCCCTTGGGCTGGGCGCGCCGCCCGAACCCGCTGGCGAAGCCGCCACCGGCGCCACCGGCCCGGCCGCCGAACAGTCCTTCGAAAATGTCCGAAAAGTCGCCGCCCTGTCCTTCCGGTCCCATGTCGAACCCGCCGCGCCCGCCTGGTCCCGGGCGAAAGCCGCCGGCCCCGCCACCGCCGGTGCCAAAGCCGAACGGCGAGGTCGGATTGCCGTCGCCGTCGATCTCGCCCCGGTCGAACCGCGCGCGCTTGTCCTTGTCGGTCAGCAGGTCATAGGCCTGCGTGACCTTGGTGAAGCGGTCGGACGCCGCCTTGTTGTCCTTGTTCCGGTCCGGGTGCAGCTCCTTGGCGAGCTTGCGATACGCCTTCTTGATATCTGCTTCGGTCGCGCCGCGCGCGACACCCAGGGTTGCATAGGGATCAGCCATGCTCCGGTAGCTAGGGCGCGCCGCGCGGCTCGGCAATGGGTTGCGCGGCCGAAACGGAAGCAAAACGAAGCGCGGTTCAACGTCGGTTCACGGCGGACACGGCACCGGGAGCCATCGCCTGCGTTGGCAGCGCAACATTCGTTCCGGAGAAGCCCGTCATGATCCATGCCTCGCTGTCGCCCCAAATTTCACGCCGCCGTATCCTCGGTGCCGCCGCTTTGGTCCTCCCGGTCGCCGTGCTCGGCGGCTGTGCCACGCCGCTTGGCAGCTATGGCGTCGAGGAAGGCGTCCGGCGCCTGCTGACCCTGTCCAGCCAGCGGGCGTTCGACCGGCTGCTGCGGCCCGGCGGCTTCTATGACGATCAGCTGACCCGCCTGACCCTGCCGGAGACCGCCGGGCAGAACAATGTGCTGGCAGCGGTGCTGAGGACGAACGCGGTGCGTGGCCGCATCGCCATGGCGCTGAACGATATCGCAGTCGATGCCGCCGACCGCGCGACGCCGATCGTGCTCGATTCGATCCGTGGCCTCACGCTGGCCGATGCCGTCGCCGTGCTGCGCGGCGGCCCGACCGCCGCCACCGACCTGCTGGCGCAATCGGCACGCGGCGCGGTGATCGAGGCGATGTTCCCCGAATTTTCGAACGGCCTGCGGTCGGACGCGACCGAAATCCTCTCGGCGATCGTCACCGCGCAGACCGGCATCGACTATACCGCCATCGCCCGCAGCGCCGCCGATCAGGCCGGCAACGCCATCTTCCGCGCGATCGGCCGCGAGGAGGCCGCGATCCGCGCCGATCCGCGCCGCACCGGCGACCCGGTGCTGACCGCGCTGCTGCTCGGCACGCGCGGCTGACGCCGGGCTTGGCAAGGGTGCCGGCACGGCCGATATCCCGGCCATGGCGATCCTAGTCGAACCCGAACTCGATGTCGCGATCATCGGTGCCGGCCTGTCCGGCATCGATGCCGCATGGCACCTGCAACGGCGCTGCCCCGACCGGCGCTATGCGATCTTCGAGGCACGCGACGCGATCGGCGGCACCTGGGATCTGTTCCGCTATCCCGGCGTCCGCTCGGATTCCGACATGCATACGCTGGGCTTCCCGTTCCGGCCGTGGCGCGGGGACAAGGCGATCGCCGATGGCAGCGACATTCGCGATTATATCGAGGATACCGCGCGCAGCTTCGGCATCGACCGCCACATCCGCTTTCGCCACCGCATCGTCCGTGCCGAATGGTCGTCGCAAACCGCGCGCTGGACGCTGACCGTCGAGGTCGACGGCGCGGTGTCGACCGTCACCTGCCGGTTCCTGTTCATGGGCTGCGGCTATTATGATTATGCCAGCGGCCATGCCCCGGATTTTCCGGGACGGGCGGACTTTGCCGGGCGCATCGTCCATCCCCAGCACTGGCCGAAGGACCTCGACGTCGCCGGCAGGCGCGTGGCGGTGATCGGCAGCGGCGCGACGGCGGTGACGCTGGTCCCTGCGCTGGCCGCACGCGGCGCGCAGGTGACGATGGTGCAGCGCTCGCCCAGTCATATCGTGTCGCAACCTTCGCGGGATCGCGTCGCGCATCTTCTCTACCGCCTGCTGCCGGAACCGGTCGCGGGACGCCTTGCCCGGTGGAAAAGCGCCGCGCTGGGCCTCGCCGCCTTTCAGTTCGCCCGCAGATTTCCGCGCCGGATGGAGGCGTTCATCCTGAACGGCGTTCGCCGCGAACTGCCCGACTTGCCCGATGTCGATCGCCACTTCACCCCGCGCTACGATCCGTGGGACCAGCGGCTGTGCCTGGTGCCGGACGCCGACCTGTTCGCCGCGCTGCGCGACGGATCGGCCAGCATCCGCACCGATGCGATCCGCCGCTTCACCCCCACCGGCATCGAGCTGGCATCGGGCGGCCATGTCGATGCCGATATCATCGTCACCGCAACGGGGCTGAAGCTGCATCTGCTGGGCGGGATCGCGCTCACCATCGACGGCACGCCGTTCGTCCCCGCCGACCATCTGATCTATCGCGGCATGATGGCCTCGGGCGTGCCGAACATGGTGCTGGCACTCGGCTATACCAACGCGTCGTGGACGCTGAAGATCGACCTGGTGGCGCGTCGCATGTGCCGCATGCTGAACCATATGCGACGGCATGGCTACGACATCTGCCTGCCCGCGCCGCCCGGACCGGACGTGGAACGCCGCCCGCTGCTCGATTTCAGTTCGGGTTACGTCACCCGTGCGGCCAGCATCACCCCGGCGCAAGGATCGCGCACGCCGTGGCGGCTGCACCAGAATTACTTTCTCGACTATATGACGCTCGGCTTCGGCAAGATCGGCGATGGCGTCTTGCGCTTCGCCCGCACAGGCGATGCTTCAGCGCGCGGCTGACGCGTCGACCTCCGCCCCGTCGTCCAGCACGCCCCGGTCGCGCCCTGCCCGCTTCGCGCGGTACAGCGCCAGGTCGGCGCGGTGCAGCAGTTCGGCCGGCGACGTGTCGCCCGTCGCCACCGCAATCCCGCCGCTGACCGTCACCCGCACCGCAATCCCGTTCGCGACGATCGGGTCGGCGGCGACGGCGGCGCGCACCCGCTCGCTGGTGTCCAGCGCTTCTTCGGGCGAAATGTCGGCGAACAGGATCGCAATCTCCTCCCCGCCATAGCGCGCCACCGAATCGACCGCGCGCACCGACGCGGCGATCCGCGTCGCGACCGCCTCGATGACCATGTCGCCCACCTGATGCCCGTGCGCGTCGTTGATCCGCTTGAACCGGTCGATGTCGAGCATCGCGACGACATAATGCCCGCCGGAGCGCAACGCCGTTTCGCGCGCTGCCTCCAGCATCGCGATCATCGTCCGCCGGTTGGCGAGGCCGGTCAGCGGGTCGGTGCCGGCCAGCCGTTCCAGCCGGGCATTGGCCGCGCGCAGCTCCCGCGTCCGCTGCTCGACCACATTCTCCAGCGCGCGCGTCCGGCGGCGCAGCACGACCGTGCGCAACTGCACGATGCCGAACACCGTTAGCACCGCCACCAGCAGCAGCGCGGCGCGGACCACCCAGCGTTCATGCCATGCCTGCGCCACCACCAGGCTCACCCGGCCGGTGACCACGCGCGGGTGCACACCCGGAATCTGCGCCTGCAGTTCGAGGATGTAGGTGCCGCCGGGCAGGTTGGTGTAGATCGCCGTCGCCGGGCTGGCGGGGGGGATCGCGACCCAGTCGGCGTCGAACCCGCGCAGGCGATAGCGATAGCGTATCTCCTCCGGCGCGGCATAATCGCTCAACGCAAAGGCGATGCGGATGTCGTGCCCGTCGGCATGGATAGTGCGGTCGCGTGCCAGCGGGTCGAAGGGAACGACACGGCCATTCTCCTCGATCTCGCTCAGCGTCAACGGCGGCGTTGCGGTCGGATGCGCGGCGAGCAGCCGGTCGGGCCGCAGCACCATCAGCCCCCCGGTTCCCCCGAACAGCAGGTCGCCGGTGCGGGTGATCGCCGACACGCGCTGGCTGAACGAATTGGCGGTCAGCCCGTCGCGGCGGCTGACCGTCAGCACGCTTTCGTGGCGCGGATCGATCACCGAAATCCCGCTGGCCCCGGTGGCCCATAGCCGCCCGGCGCGGTCGATCTGCACCGCCGCGACATTGTCGTTGGCGAGGCCGCGTGCCTCAGTGATCGCGTGGAACCGCCAGTCGTCCCCCACACGCTTGCCACGGGCGACCCCGCCATAGGTGCCCACCCACAGCGCGTCGCCCGCCGCCACGATCGATCCGGTATAGTTTTGCGGCAGGCTCGTCGGATCGGCGGGATCGTTGCGATAGGTCGCGAAGCGGCCGTTCGCCGGATCGAACCGGTTGATCCCGCGCGGGGTCGCGATCCAGACGCCGCCGCCGCGTGCCGCGACGATATTGATGACTTCGTTGTTCGCGAGCGACGCGTCGTTCCCCGGCTGATGGCGATAGCGGCGGACCGTCCCGCTGCGTTCGTCGCGCACGAACAACCCGCGATAGGTGCCGATCAACAGGCGATGGTCGATCCGCAGCATCGAAATGACCGGCAAATCGCCCAGTTCGGGCAGCGGCAGCGCGCGTTCGGCCAGCGTATCCGGATCGATCATCACGACCCCGCGTCCGCCGGCCAAAATCGTGCCGTCGGGGCGTTCGGCGAACGCCTTGATATCCTGCCCGGCATGGTTGCCGTCCAGCCGCAGGTGGCGGACCACTCCCCGCGCACGGTCGACCATGTCGATCATCCCGTTGCTCATGCCGACCCAGATGCGGTCGCGGCGGTCGACCATCACCCCGCTGACCGTGCGATCGGCCAGCGAATGGCGCGGATCGGGCATGGCGTTGCCGATGGTCAGGATCGCTTCGGGTGCCGGGTCGGTATGCGACGCGCCGACCTCGGTCGCCGCCCACAACCGCCCCGTCCGGTCGATATGCAGGTCGCGTACGGTATCCCCCGACAGCGACCCGCGATTGGCCTGGAGGTTGCGGATCGATCGAACGGCAAGGCCGCCCTCGGTTGCGATGCGCAGCACGCCGACGCCATCGGTCCCGGCCCACACCACGCCGTTCGGCCCGATGGCGAAGGTGCGGACGGTACGGTGCGCGATCAACGGCGACGCGCCCGCCAGCGCCGCTGGCTGGATGACGCGGCCACCCGCCAACTGCACGAAGATGCCGTGCGATCCGGTGCCGATCCACAACCGCCCCATCCGGTCGCGGGCGATCGCCCAGACGTCGCCGATATCCGGGGTCGCCACCGCCACGAAGCGGACCGCGCCGCGTCGCCGGACGAACAGCCCATGGTCGCCACCGGCATAGAGCGTCCCGTCGGCATCGCGATGCACCGCGAACGCGCCCTCGGCCAGCGCATCGCCCTGGCTGGCCACCGGTGCGATCCGGTCGTGCCGGGCATCGTAATGGAACACGCCCCGGTCCGACGCGACATAGGCACCGTCCTGTCCGTCGGACACGATCGACATGATGCGCGTGCCTACGCCGACCCCCGTCGCCCCGCCGATCGCTGCGAAGCCGTTCGAGCGCGGGTCGTACCGGACCATTCCGCCGACATTGGTGCCGACCAGCACCGCGCCATGCGGCAGCGCCAGCAGCGAACGGATGTAATTGTCGGGAACGCCACCAGTCCGCCCGATGGTCTGGCGGAATACCTTCAACCGTTGCCCGTCATAGCGCGCCAGCCCGCCGCGCGTGCCGATCCACATCAACCCGTCGCTGCTCTGGACGATGGCGGTGGTCGTCGAATGCGGCAGTCCGGCGCTGCCGTCCAGCGTCTGGAACCATGGCGTGCGCCAGGCCGCCCAACCGTCCGCGACCGCCGACGCGCGCGCCATGGCAGGCAGCACGCCCGCCATCAGCAGGATAAGAAGGGCCAGACGTCGCATCGACATTGTAATGAAGGATTGCGACGAGTCTGGTTTAAACGTCCTTAACGCAGTTCGTCGCTCGACCGCGATTCGAGGCCGGCCAGCCGCACCGCACCGTCCAGCGGATCGCCCATCGGCGGACACAGATGCGCGACGGTCCGCACGCGCAGCCAGGGTTGCAGCCGCGGCGCCAGCCCGCCGACGAGCGTACAGCGCGTCACCCCGCGGGCGACGATGGTTTCGATGAACCGCTCGACATGGCCCGCCGCATCCTCGACGATCGACCGGGCGATGGGATCGTCCGCATCGGCATGGTCCATCACGATCGGCGCCAGCGCCCCGTAATCGCGCGGCCCCGCGGTGGCCATCCACGCCACCGCCTTCAGCACGTCATGGTCGAACAGCGCCGCCACCGCATCCGCCAGCGGCGTGTGCCGTGTCCGCCCGTCGAGTGCACGCAGCGCATGGCGCACCGCACTCAGCCCCAGCGCCGCGCCGCTCCCCTCGTCCGACACCGGAAAACCGTACCCGCCCAGCGCGACCTCCTGACCGTCGATGCGCAGCAGCGCCGCGCTGCCGGTGCCGAGGATCAGGATCGCGCCATCGCCGCCACCATGCGCGCCCAGGTGCGCGATCTGCGCGTCGCTCGCCAGCACGACCGCAGCGACGCCGAAGTCGGTCGCCTCCAGCGCGGCGCGGATACCCGGCCGACGAATGCCCGCAATCCCCATGCCGACGCGGACCGTCGCTTTCTCCGCCGGCGACAGCCTCTCGGTTGCCTGCGCGATCACATCGGTCAGCACCGCCCGCAGCGCATCGACCCCGATCCCGGCATTGGCTGCGCCTGCCTGCCCGGTGCCGATCACCCGCCCGGAGGCGTCGACCAACCTTGCCCGGCAATTGCTGCCGCCGGCATCGATGCCTAGAAAAAAGCTCATGCTTCCCATGCCCGCGCCTTGGGCGTGTGCCCGATCCCCGGATTCAGCTGGTTGCGCGGATCGAGCTGGCGGTAGAATCCGGCCAGCTCGGACTTCGCATGATAGAGATGCCCTACATTATGCTCGGCGGGATATTGCGCACCGACCGCATCCAGCCGCTTCCACAGCGCATGTTCGAACGCCAGCGGGTCGACGCCTTTCCGCACGATATAGTCGCGGTGGAACACGTGGCAGAAGAAATGCCCGTAATAGAGCGTGTCGACGACCTGCCCGCCCAGATCGTCCGGCAGGAGTTCGGCCCAGTCCCGGCTGTTGCGCGGCAGTGCCACGTCGAGCGCGACGATATCCTCGACCGTATCGCCATGGACCGCGCGATAGCGCACCGCCGCGCCTGCCGCGACGAAGCGGTGCAGGAACGCCTTAGTGGCTTCGTCGGCCGAACATTCGAACCAGCCGCCGGGTAGCAGCGTGTCGAGCAGTGTCGCGGTCGCCGCCGCATCGCCGCGCGGCATCTTCAGCAGCAGATGATGTTCGAACCGGTCGCGAAATGCGCGCATTCGTGGTGGCAGATGATCGCCCAGCAACGCGCCGGCCCGCTGCAACACCCGGTCGCTCAGATTGCGTACGAAGCGCTCGGTCACGCCATCGACCCACGCCTTCGCCGCGAACAGCCGCGGCAAGCGGTCGGTGCCCAGCCGCTCGATCGCGCGGAACGTGTCGCGGCCATAGCGGTCGGCGATATCGAACGCCCCGCGATGCATATATTCGCCCGCGATCGGCAGCTCGGCGAAATCGCGCAGCATCGTCCGGCGCAGCTCGGTCAAGCGGTCGGGATCGTCGGTCCCGATATAGAAGGTGACCGTCTCGTCCTCCTTCGCGAAGGTGTCGAGCCGCACCGCGAACACGATCAGCTTGCCCGCACTTCCTGCCGCCTCGAACAGGCAGCGCGGATCGGCATTGAACCGCGCCGGCACGTCGCTGTCGATATCCCGGACATGGGTGACGTAACGATGGTCGTGCGCCGGCTTGTCCGTCGCCGGATCGACATCGGCCGCTGCAAAATCCCCCCGGTCCAACCGGTCGAGGATCGCCTCCGGATCGTCGCCCAGCGCGATCCCCAGATGATTGACCAGCCGCAGCGCTCCGTCGGCGCCGACACTGCCGAACAACGCCAGTTCGGTATAGGCCGGCCCGCGCCGGATCAGCGACCCGCCCGAATTGTTGCAAACCCCGCCGACCACCGACGCGCCCAGACACGACGACCCGATCACCGAATGCGGCTCGCGCCCCAAGGGCCGCAACGCCGCCTCCAGCGCATAGAGCGTCGTCCCCGGCAGGCACACGACCTGCTCGCCACCGCCCAGCAGGTGCAGCCGGTCGAGCCGCGTCGTGCTGATGATCACCAGCCCGCCGGGATAGTCGTCGCCATCGGGCGTCGACCCGCCGGTCAGCCCGGTGTTCGACGCCTGCATCAGGATCGACACATCGGCGACAACGCACGCCTGCGCCACCTGCCACAATTCAACGAGCGTTCCCGGCCGCACCACCGCCAGCGCGCCGCCCTCGCCGCTGCGATAGCCCCGCCGGAACCGCGCGGTGCGGCGCGGGTCGGTCAGCACATGCCGCCGCCCGACTGCTGTGCGCAGCGTGGCGATCAGTCGCCTCGTAGCCGAAGAGTCCGCCATTACACCTGCCACTCTGGCCCTTTACCCACCCCCACCGTACCCCCGCGCAGGCGGGGGTCCAGAGCCAAGCAGAACAGTCGTTCGCGCCTGACGCCCTGGACCCCCGCCTGCGCGGGGGTACCGGTCACTTTGTGGCGGATCGAACGCAGATCACCGCGTCTGCATCCGGATACCCACCCGGAACGCCCGGCCCAGCAGGTCCGAATAGGTGCTGTTCGCCGCCAGCCCGGTTTCGGGCAGGAGGATCGGTTCGCGGTTGAACAGGTTGGTGACGTTGAAGAACACTTCGCCCTTCGCCCCGCCGCCCATGTCGACCTTGCCGGTCAGGTTCAGGTCGAAATAGGTCGCGCCGTCGATCTTGTTGCTGTCGATCGTCGGGAATTGCGACACGATCCCCGCCGGACGCCCGACCGGGCAGTTGGTCGAACACACGACATAATTGTTCGAATAACTCCCGCCAGCGACGCCGCGCGCGGTGCCGGTGATCGCGAAGCTCTCGGTGTCGTAGCTGGCGTTGAAGCGATAGATCCAGCTTGGCAGGCTCGACCCGCCCAGCTGCCCGACGATGTCGACCGGCACGACGTTCGGCACGCCGCTGTCGGTGATATTGTCGATATAGCGCGTCGCCAGCGCCTTCAGCGTCACATTGCCTGGCGCGCTGTCGACCACATCGGCAAGCGGCACCCGGTACGTCGCATCGAAGTCCAGCCCGCGCACCGTCTGCCGCGCGAAGTTGAACGGGCTGGCGCGGAAGAAGAATTCGCGGTCACCCGTCGGATCGGCACCGTAAGCTGCACAGAACTCGGTCCGCCCTTCGAAGCAGCGGTTGATGATGTCCTGCGCGAAGAACTGGCCGATCGCATCCTGCAGCTTGATGAGGAACCCGTCGGCTGAGAAGGAGAAGCCGGGGATGAAGCGCGGCTGTAGGACTACGCCAACACTGGTCGAATCGGCAATTTCGGGCCGCAGGTTCAGGTTGCCGGTGGTGGTTTCACGGAAGGTAACGCCGTTGACCCCCGTGAACGGGTTGGTCAGCGTATTGGCGCGCGACGTGCCCGCCTGGAACAACTCGTTCAGATTGGGCGCGCGGATGTCGCGCGACCGGGTAACGCGGAAGCGGATATCGTCGATCGGCTGCCACGTCGTGCCGACCTTCCACGTCGTTACATAGCCCGAGGTCGAATAATCGGTCGCGCGCACCGCGCCGTTGAACTCGACTCCCGATCCCAGCGGGACCACGGTTTCGAGATACGCTTCCTTGACATTGTAGCTGCCGATCGTGGGCAGGAAGTTGCCGACCTGCCAACCGGTCTGGAACTCAGTCGGCACGCTGCCCGACACTTCCTCCTTGCGATATTCGCCGCCCACCGCGACGCTGACATCGCCGGCCCAGGTGGCGAAGGGCACGACCGACAGGTTGATGCCGGCCACGGTCTGCTTGAGCTTCTGGTCGCGATACGGATCGCCCAGCGCATAGTCGATCGCGCCCTGGCTCACGACGCCGATGCCGAGGCGGTTCATCGGGACGCAGCCATTGCCCGGTGCGGTCAGCGTCGAACGGCAGACGATCGTGCCCGCCGCCACCCCCAGCGCGTTGCCGGCCGGCGCAAACACCGCATCGGTCGCATTGTTCATGCGCGTCGTGTTCATGATGTCGCGCAGCTGCTCGCGGGCGTTTGTCTCTCCGTACTGGCCGTACGCGCTCCACACCGCCTTGTTGCCGAACAGCTGGAAATCGCCCTCCGCGCCGATCACATAGCGTTGTACGTCGCGCGAGCTGTTGTTCTTGCGCGTCGGCAGGTCGACATTGGTCGAACCGACCGTGACCGAGGTGATTCCGGCCAGCCGCGCCGCACCGAGCGTATTGAGGAGATACGCGTTGTCCGGCCGCAGAACGACGGCGCCGGTCAGCTGCGGTCCGGCGTTGAACAGCGTCTTCTGCCAATTGTACGACGCCTCGCCGAACACCGTGATCCAGTCGGCCAGCTGATAGCTGACCCGCCCGAACACGCCATGCCGGTCGTCATCGGCGTCGAGGCCGATGTTCCGCCCGGAATCGTTCAGCTGCCAATCGCCGCCCTGCGTCCTCGACGGCGCGGTAGCACCACCCAAGGCCGGCGAATTGAAGCTGCCATAGTTGAACTGGTTCACCGAGCCGCCGGCACCAAAATAAATGCCCCGCAGCCGGTTGGCGGTCCCGCCTGCCGAGTTGATAATGATCCCACCCGGCGTCGCGTTCGCCACGCCGATCTGGTTCAGCGTCAGGAACTGCGGCAGCCCGTTGGTATTGGTATAGGCCGGGTTGGTGACGACCACCCGCCCGCGCGCATTCCATTCGCGATCGACCTGGAAGATGCCGTCGCGATGCGCGACTTCGCCGCTCAGCAGGATATGCCCGCGCCCGTCGGCAAAGCTCGTGCCGCCCGCCACGCTGAACGAATAATTGAACCCGTCGCCATATTCGGTGATGCCGCTGTCGACGGTGACCTTCAGCCCCTCATAGGTCTTGTCGAGCGCGAAGTTGACCACGCCCGCCACCGCGTCCGACCCATAGGCCGCCGACGCGCCGCCGGTTACGATCTCGACGCTCTTCACCAGCGATTGCGGGAAGGTGTTGATATCAACCAGCCCCGTGACGCTCGACCCGACCGAGCGCCGCCCGTCGAGCAGCACCAGCGTGCGGATCTCGCCCAGCGCGCGCAGGTTCAGCGCGTTGATCCCGGCCAGACCCGAACTGATCGCAAGGCGCGAGTTGGCGGGTCGCAAACTGCCCGCCACCGCCGGAATCTGGTTCACGAAATCGGCCAGGTTGTTGGTCGGCGAGCTGTTCTGGATTTCCTGCTGGGTCAGCACGGTCAACGGCGTCGGCGACTGGAACCCGTCGCGCACCACGCGCGATCCGGTGACCAGGATCTCGCCCTCCGCCTGCGTCTCGGCAGCGGTCGCCTGCTCGCTCTGCGGAACCGCGTCCTGCGCGAACACCGGCGTCGCGATGCACAGCGCGGCAAGGCTGGTGGCGCGCGCCAGGGCCGGGAGATACCGCCGGAAGGGCATGGATGTCGTCATGGAAAGCTCCCCTTCGCCCGGTTTCGGGCTGTACTGTTACCGTCAAGGTTCCTGCGGTCTCGCCGGACCTTGGTCGTCGCCGCCGTAGCGCCCACGCCGTCCGTGTCGAAGGCGAAAGCTGCGCGGCAAGGGGGACATGCGTCAAGCGAGGCACGGCTATTATCGCTTCGCCAAGCCATAGCCGCAGATTATGGGCGTCCTCGTCCGCCCCGCCATAAACGCGCCCTATGGGCCGGGGCGCGGTTGTCATACCCTGTCGATGCACGCCCCGCCCTAGGTTCGCTATCGCCGAACTAGCCCCATCCGTTTGCTTCGAGCGCAGGGTCGAGCGAAGTCGAGACCCGTAGTCGAGAAGCCGTTCTCGACAATCGCTTCTCGACACGCTCGAAGCTGATCGAACGGAACGGGTCGGGTCGATCGCAGCGAAGGATAGTGCCGATGATGAACCGCCGCGCCTTTTTACAGGGATCGGCCGCCGCGTTCGCGCTGGTGCCGATGGTCGCGGGTGCCGCGCCCGCGCCCGACACCCTCTCCGCCCCGATCGAGATCGTCGACGACATTTACGGCGTGCCGCATATCCGCGCCGCGACCATCCCCGACGCGTTCTACGGACAGGGCTATGTCGTCGCGCGCGACCGGCTGTTCCAGATCGATCTCGGCCACCGGCGGGAACTGGGCCGGCTGGCCGAAGCATTCGGTGCGGACTTCGCCCGGCACGATGCGGCGGCCCGCCTGTTCCATTATCGCGGCGACCTGGATGCCGAACTGCGCAAGGTGCCCGCCAACGTGCTGGAATGCACCCGCGCCTATATCGCCGGTATCAACGCGCGCATCGACGAGGTGCTGGCCGACCCGGCATTGCTTCCGCCCGAATACACGATCCTCGGGGTCCAGCCGATCAAATGGGCGATCGAGGATATGGTGCTCGCCCGCGGTGGCGCGATCGGCAATGCCGATGACGAAATCCGCCGCGCGCAACTGGCCGCGATCGGCCTGCTTGACCTCGACGCGATCGTCGCGCCCTTGCGTCCCAACTGGCAGATGACCGTCCCCGACGGCCTCGACACCGCCGCCATCTCGCCCGCCGACCTCGGCGTGTTGCGGCAGGGCGGCCTGCCCTTCGGTCCCGACACCCCGGTCCGCGATCCGGCGGAAGGGCCGATGGAGCGCGCCAATGCCGGCAGCAACGCGTGGACCGTCGCGGGCAACCGCACCGCGACCGGCCGCCCGATCCTCGCCAACGACCCGCATCTCGGCATCGGCGGCTTCGGCCCACGCCATGTCGCGCACCTGACCGCGCCTGGCCTTGACGTGATCGGTGGCGGCGCGCCCGGCCTGCCCGGCATCATGCAGGGCCATACCGACCGCTTCGCCTTTGGCCGCACGAACTTCCATATCGACCAGCAGGACCTGTTCATCCTCGAACTCGATCCTGCCGATCCCGAACGCTACCGCCACAATGGCGGCTGGAAACGCTTTACCAAGATCGACATCGCGATCCCCGTAAAGGGCACCGCCCCCTACGTCGCGACGCTGCGCTATTCGGTGCAGGGGCCGGTCGTGTCGCACGATCCGGCGAAGCGCCGCGCGAGCGTGCTGGCGTCGATCGCGATGCAGCCGGGCGGCGGCGGCGCGTTCGCGATGGTCGCCATCAACCTTGCGCGCGACTGGGCATCGCTACGCAAGGCGTTCCGCCTCCACCCCTCGCCGACCAATTTCCATTATGCCGATACGCAGGGCAATACCGGATGGCAGGTGATCGGCTTCGCACCGGTGCGCAAGCGCGGCGACGGGCTGCTTCCGGTGCCGGGCGACGGCCGCTACGACTGGACCGGCATGCGCGACTTCGCGTCGCTGCCCAACGAATATAACCCCAGGAAGGGCTGGTTCGCCTCGGCCAACCAGAACAACCTGCCCGCCGACTGGCCGCGCGACCGCATCCCCGCCTTCTCGTTCCGCGCGCCCTATCGCTACGAACGGATCGCCGACGTGCTCGCCGCCCAGCCGAAGCACAGCATCGCCGACAGCGTCGCGTTGCAGTTCGACACGGTCTCGACCCCGGCACGCCAGTTGATCGCGCTATTGCCCGCCACACCCTCCCCGGCCGGCGACATGCTGCGCCGCTGGGACGGCCGCCTGACTGCCGACAGTGGCCCCGCCGCGCTGTTCGAAATCCTGTGGCGCGATCTGGGCAAGCGGATGCTGGCTGCCATCGTCCCCGACCGGGCCAAGTCGCTGGTGACCGAAATCGACCCCTCGGTCCTGCTCGGCATCCTCGCGAAACCCGATGCGCGGCTACCGGCCACCGCCCGCGACGCGATGCTACGCGACGCGCTCGCCTCCGCATGGACCAGCGCGCAGTCGCTGCTCGGCCGCGACCCTGCCGCATGGCGCTGGGGCAAGCTGCATCAGGTCCGCATCGCTCACCCGCTGTCGCGCATCCCCGCCATTGCCGCCGCCTTCCCCCCGATCGAGGGCGGCGGATCGGGCGGCGACAGCTACACCGTCATGGCACGCTGGCTGGGCGACGGCCCCGGCTGGCGCGTTGGCGGCGGAGCCAGCTATCTGCAGGTCATCGACGTCGGCGCATGGGACAATTCGGTATTCCTGAACCTGCCCGGCCAGTCGAACGACCCGCGCAGCCCCCATTACCGCGACCAGTACACCCCGTGGATCGCCGGCCAGACGCTGCCCCTGCTGTTCAGCCGCACGGCGGTGGACGGCAAGGCCGCGCGCCGTGCTACGCTGATGCCCCCGCCCAGAAGGATTCGCCGATGAAGCGCCTGCCCCTGATCGCCCTGTTCGCCGCGCTCGCCGGTCCGGCCGTGGCAGCCGCGCCCCGGGTCGACATCGTGATCCGTGGCGGCACCATCTATAACGGCGCGAACGCGGAACCGATCACCGGCGATGTCGAGATTGCCGGCGACCGCATCGTCTATGTCGGCCCGACCCGCCGGACGCAGGCGGCGCAGATCATCGACGCGAAGGGCCAGATCGTCGCACCCGGTTTCATCGACGCCCATACCCATCCCGACAGCTATATCCGCTCGACCGACGCGAAGGAGCGTCTCAACCTCCCCTGGCTGGCGCAGGGGGTGTCGACCATCGTCATCGGCGTCGACGGATACGGCACGCCCGACGTCGCGGAGGACGCGCGCAAGCTGATGGCCGGCGGCATCGGCACCAATGTCGCGCCGTTCGTCGGCTTCGGATCGGTGCGCGGCCGCGTGCTCGGACAGGACGACCGCGCCCCGACCCCTGCCCAACTGACGCAGGAAAAGGCGCTGGTGGCCAAGGCGATGTGCGAAGGCGCCTATGGCTTTTCGACCGGCCTGTTCTACGCGCCGCAGAGCTTCGCCAAGACCGACGAGGTCGTCGCCATCGCCCGCGAAGCCGCGATTCGCGGCGGCATGTACGACACCCATCAGCGCGACGAATCCAACTATTCGATCGGCCTCATCAACTCGACCAAAGAAGTAATCGAGATCGGACGGCAGGCGAACATGCCGGTCCATATCGCCCATCTGAAAGCGCTGGGCGTCGACGTCCATGGCAAGGCCCCCGAACTGATCGCCACGATCGAAGCCGCGCGCAAGGCCGGGCAGAACGTCACCGCCGACCAGTACCCGTGGCTCGCCTCCGGCTCCAGCGTCGATGCCTCGCTCGTCCCGCGCTGGGCGAACGACGGCGGCTATCCGCGCCTGATCCAGCGCTTCGACGACCCGGCGACGCTGGCGAAGATCAAGGTCGAAATGGCCGAGAATCTCCGCCGGCGCGGCGGCGCGGACTCGCTGCTGCTGACCAGCGCCGGGATGCCGTGGACCGGCAAGACGCTCGCCCAGATGGCGACCGCGTGGAAGCTCGACCCGATCGACGCCGCGATCAAGATCCTGCGCGTCGCCGATGCCACGGGCAAGGAACCGGCCGGCGTCTCGGTCGCCAGTTTCAACATGATCGACGCCGATGCCGACCTCATCATGCGGCAGCCCTGGGTCGTGACCAGCTCCGACGGATCGAACGGCCATCCGCGGCAATACGCCACCTTCCCGCGCAAATATCAGGTCTATGTCCGCGAGCGGAAGGTGATCACGATGCGCGACTTCATCCACCGCTCGACCGGCGCCACCGCCGACATGTACCGCATGGACCATCGCGGTTACCTCAAACCCGGCTATTATGCCGATGTAGTCGTGTTCGACCCGGTCAACTACGCCCCCCGCGCCACCTACGTAAACCCGCGCGTACCCAGCGCCGGCGTCAAGGCGCTGTTCGTAAACGGCAAACTAGCGCTCAAGGACGGCGCCACCACCGGCGCCGCCCCCGGCCGCGCCCTGCTGCGCCCGACGCCGAAGAACTGCCCCACCACCTAACCCTCACGTCACCCCGGGCTTGACCCGGGGTCCCGCTTCTCCTTCTTCCAACGCCAGCCAGGAAGCGGGACCCCGGATCAAGTCCAGGGTGACGGGTGCGACAACACCGTCGCCCCAGCGCAGGCTGGGGCCTCCCGCGGCGAGGCGCGCGCCGTACTACCGCAAGATCCCAGCCTGCGCTGGGACGACGTTCGTTGCGACAGCACCACCCATAACCCAACGCTATACCTCCCCGCGACAGCACGATATGACGCGCGCGGCCACCCCGCCCTATCCCGATGGTCCATACAGCCAGCAGGGTGCGCGATGATCCCCGGTCCCTTCCTCCTCTATCTCGGCCATTCCGACGACGCGGTCGGCATCAAGACCTCGCGCGGGGTTGCGGCCTTCCGCCCGGACGAATGCGTCGGCGAATGGCGCCACGACGACTGCCCGCTGACGCTCGGCCTCCCACGCATGGACGCCGCGCAAGGCCGCGCAGCCGGCGCCAACACCCTGATCCTCGGCATCGCCAATGCCGGCGGCAAGATGGGCGACGCGCTGATCCGCGATGCGCTGTCCGCCATCGCCACCGGCATGCACGTCGCCTCGGGCCTGCACCAGCGGCTGCGCGACGTGCCGGAAATCGCCGATGCCGCACGGCAAGCCGGCGTCCAGCTGTTCGACGTCCGCGATCCCCCCGCGAACCTGCCGGTCGGCAACGGGAAGAAGCGCGCCGGCAACCGCCTGCTGACCGTCGGCACCGACTGTTCGGTCGGCAAGATGTATTCGACCCTCGCGCTCCAGCGCACTATGGTCGCCCGCGGGATCACTGCCGATTTCCGCGCCACCGGACAGACCGGCATCCTGATCGCCGGCTCGGGCGTGCCCGTCGACGCGGTGGTCGCCGACTTCATTTCGGGCGCGATCGAGACGATCACCCCGGCGCGCAGCGATGACGGCTGGGACCTCATCGAGGGACAAGGATCGCTGTTCCACCCGTCCTTCGCCGGTGTCTCGACCGGCCTGCTCCACGGCGCCCAGCCGCGCGCGATCGTGATGTGCCACGACCCGGCGCGCGAGCATATGCGCGGGCTTCCCCATTACGCCGTCCCCGGCATCGCCGAGTGCATCGCCGCCAACCTGTCGGTCGCGCGCCTCACCAGCCCCGACGTGCAGGCGGTCGGCATCGCGCTCAACACGGTCAAGCTGCCCGAGGACGAGGCGCGCCGCCTGTGCGCGCAGACCGCCGACGCCCACGGCCTGCCCTGCACCGATCCCTATCGCTTCGGCGCGGACCCGATCATCGACTGGATGCAGACATGCTTCGACACCTCGACGTCGCCCATGACCGTTTCGGCCTGAGCACCCCGTTCCGCATTTCGCGGGGGGTGAAGACGGCGGCCGATGTCGTCACCGTCACCCTTCGCGAAGGCGGAACGATCGGGAGAGGCGAAGCCGTCCCCTATGCCCGCTATGGCGAGACGATCGAGGACACGATCGCCGCGATCCGCGCCATCGCCCCGGCGCTGGCCGACGGCGCCGGCCGACAGGACCTCGCCGCGCTGCTCCCCGCCGGGGCCGCGCGCAACGCGGTCGACTGCGCGCTATGGGATCTCGAAGCCCGCCTCGCCGGCACGACGGTCGCCGCCCTCGCCGGCCTCGACGAACCGGTTGCGCTGCCGTCCGCCATCACCATCGGCCTCGACACCCCCGACGCCATGGCCCGCGCAGCGGCCAAGGTCGCGACCGTGCCCCTGCTCAAGGTCAAGGTCGACCGCACCGACCCCGCCGCCCAGATCGCCGCGATCCGCAGCGTCGCGCCCTTGCCCCGCCTGATCGTCGATCCCAATGAAAGCTGGACGATCGACACGCTCCGGTCTTTACGCGAACGCCTGATCGAATGGCGCGTCGACCTGCTCGAACAGCCGCTCCCCGCCGGCGAAGATCATGACCTCGCCACCTTCGACAGCCCCGTCCCCATCGCCGCCGACGAAGCGCTCCACACCGCCGCCGATCTCGACCGCCTCGCCGGCCGCTACGACGTGGTAAACATCAAGCTCGACAAGACCGGCGGGCTGACCGAAGCACTGGTGCTGGCCGGCAGGGCGCACGCAAAGGGATTCGGGTTGATGGTCGGGTGCATGGTCTGTTCGTCGCTGGGCATCGCGCCGGCCATGCAGCTGGGCGGCCGGGCGTCGTTCGTCGATCTCGACGGTCCGCTGTGGCTGAGCGAAGACCGCGCAGGCGGCGTCACCGACCATGAAGGCATGTTGTCGCCCGCCACGCCGGGCTTCTGGGGCAATTGATGCGCCGCTGGTTCGCGATCCCCCTGTGGCAGCGCGTCGTCGCCGCGCTGTTCCTCGGCGTCGTGATCGGCCTGTTGTGGCCGGAGGGCGCTGCGGCGATCAAGATCGTCGGCGACCTGTTCGTCCGCCTCATCAAGATGCTGGTCGTGCCGGTCGTCCTGATCACCATCGCCGCCGGCATCGCCTCGCTGGGCGATCCGCGCCGGCTGGGCGGCATCGGCGGGCGAACCGTCGCGCTGTTCGCCTTCACCACGTTGGTCGCGGTGTCGATCGGCATGGGGTTCGGCCTGCTGCTGCAACCCGGCAGCGGCATCGCCCTGTCGGGTGTCGCGCCGCACGTCCTCGGCCCGCCCGTCACGCCTGCCGACCAGCTGCTCGGCATCGTCCCCGTCAATATCGTCGACGCGCTGGCAAAGGGCGACATGCTCGCCATCATCTTCGTCGCCGTCCTGCTCGGCATCGCCAGCGTGGTATCGGGCGAAGCGGGCAAGCCGGTCGTCGCCCTCCTTCAGGGGCTTGCCGCCGTCCTGCTCCACCTCGTCCGCATCGTGATGGAGGTGACCCCGTTCGGCGTCCTCGCCCTCATCGCCAATGCGGTGGCAAGCGGCGGCACGGCGGTGTTCGTCCATGTCGGCTGGCTGGCGCTGTGCGTCATCCTCGCCTCGCTGACCCAGATGGCATTTCATGCCGGGCTGCTGCGCTTCGTCGCGCGGTTGCCGGTGGTGCGCTTCTTTCGCGGGATCGTCGATGCGCTGATCGTCGCCTTCTCGACCGCCTCGTCCTCGGCCACCCTGCCGGTCGCGCTCCGGGTCAGCCAGGACAATCTCGGCATCGCCCGGCCCATCACCTCGACCGTGCTGCCCTTGGGCGCCAGCATCGGCAAGGACGGGACGGCGATGTATGTAGGCCTGCTCGGCCAGTTCGCGTTGCAGGCGCTCGGCATCGTTCCCGACGCCTGGATGCTCGGCGTCATGCTCGCGACCGGCGCCCTCGCCGCCTTCGGCACCGCGCCCGTTCCCTCCGCCTCGCTGTTCATGCTGGCGGCGATGCTCGGCGCGGTCGGGGTCGGCGCGGAACAGACCGCGCTGGTCGTCGGCCTCGTCCTCCCCTTCGACCGGCTGCTCGACATGACCCGCACCGTCCCCTCGGCCAGCGCCAACCTGACCGTCGCGACACTGGTGGCGCGCGCCGAACACGGGCTGGACGAGGCGCGCTATCGGGGCCAAGTGGCGACATGAACCTGCGCCACATCGAAATCTTCCACGCGGTCTACGTCAATGGATCGGTCAGTGCGGCGGCCCGCGCGCTCAACATCTCGCAGCCCTCGGTCTCCAAAACGCTGCGCCATGCCGAGACGCTATTGGGCTTCGAACTGTTCCAGCGCACCAACAGCCGCCTCGTGCCCACCGAAGACGCCCATGCCCTGTTCGGCGACGTCGCCGACATTCAGGAACGCGTCCGTGCCTTGCGCGAAGCCGGCCGCAACCTGCGCAGCGGCGGCGGCGCGACGCTGCGCATCTCGGCGCTGCCCAGCCTCGCCTTGGGCGCGCTACCGACCGCCGTCGCCCGCTTCATGGCCAGGCGCCCCGACGTCCGCTTCGACCTGCAGACCGTCCATCACGACGACCTGCTGCGCAAGCTGTACGAACGCGAGACCGACATCGCCATCGCCGCCGAAGTCCCGCGCGGCGCTCCGCTCGGCAAGGTGTGGCTGGGCGAAGGCGAACTCGTCGTCCTCTACCGCGAGGCGGACCTGCCCGGCATGGCGGCGCGGATCGACCTGCCGCAACTCGTCGGCCACCCCTTTATCACGCTGGCGGCCAGCGGTCCCATCGGCCAGCTCTTCGCACAGGAACTCGAACGCCTCGGCATCGAATTGCAGGAGGTCGCCTCCGCCCGCACCTTCTACATCGCCGCCGCGCTGGTCCGCGCGGGCGTGGGGTTGAGCGTCGTCGACAATTTCACCGCCGAAGCCTCGCTCGCCGACGGCCTCGCCATGCGTGCGTTGAAGCCCTCGCTGACCTTCGACGTCCACGCCATGCACCTGCTAGACCGCCCGCCCAGCGCGCTGGCCAGCGAGTTTCTGGGCGTGCTGCGCGAGGTGATCGAAGCGGCGTAAGGCGCACCGTACCCCCGCGAAGGCGGGGGCCCAGGGCAACAAACGACACCGCCCGCGGATCTGAACCCCCGCCTACGCGGGGGTACGCTCCCCGACCGTCACCCCGGACTTGATCCGGGGTCCCGCTTCTTCTTCCGCAAAAGCCGAAACGCCGCCTCCATTCCGGCCCCAAACGTCATCCCAGCCAAGGCTGGGATCTCCCCGTAGCGAAGCGCGTGCCTCGCCACACGAGGCCCCGGCCCACGTAGAAGCGACGAACCCTCTGCTTTCCTACAAACGCCGCCTCAGCTAACCCTGCGGACGCTCTTTCGAACCGCCGCAACCCGCCCCAAACCAAACGCCACCCAAAACCGCCACGAGTGTGAACTTAGTGAACTTTGCCCCCCAAATCCACTAACCCTTTGACATCGCATCAAACCCCGCCACCACCGCATCCCCCGTCGCCGGCCGCAACTCGAAAATCCCGCTATCGAAATGCCGCGTCGGATGCACTCGATTGGTCAGCAGCGTCCACGCCAGCCCGCGCTCGAAATCGACCCACAACCCCGTCCCGGTAAACCCGGTATGCCCGATCGTCCCCGCCGAGCACGCCTGCCCGCCGGACCACCCCGGAAAACGGATCTCCCACCCCGCCGTGCGATGCCCCTCCACCGGCGTCCGGATCGCGTCGAGCATCGCCGCCGACGCCCCGTTCCCGTCGAGCAGCCCAGCTGCGAAATCCAGCACCCCGTCGACCGTCCCGAACAGCCCGGCATGCCCGGTCCGGCCGCCCATCGCCGAGCAATTCTCGTCATGCACCTCGCCCACCAGCACCCGCCCGCGCCACGAACAATGCTCGGTCGCGACCGCCGGCCCCGGCGGCGGCCCCCAGCTCAGTCCCGGCCCCAGCGGCAGCGCGTCCAGCCCCGCGCCGGTGATACGCTCGACCGCAATCCCCAGCAAAATGAAGTTGATGTCCGAATAGACCGCCGGCCCGTGCTTCCACTCGCGCTGCAACACGAACGCCCGCAGCCGCGCCGGATCGTCGCCATAGGTATAGATCGGCTCGACCGCGGGCAGGAACGTCCGGTGGACCAGACAGTCGCGAAACGTCAGCCGCCGCTCCGCCGCGCCGCCCACGTCATATTGCCGCAGGTCGGGGATCGCATCGGTCAGCGGCCGGTCGAGATCGATCCGCCCTTCGTCGGCCAGTTGCAGCACGAACCGCGTGGTCGCGATGACCTTGCTGACCGACGCCAGATCGAACCAATGCGCGCGGGTCAGCGGCACCTCGTCCGGCACCCGGCGGGCAAGGCCAGCGACCCGCACCTCCCGCGCGCCCTCGGCGGTCACGATCCCCAGCGTCGCCCCCGGTATCCGCCCCTCGGCGACATAGCGCGCCGCTTCGGCAAAGGCCCGATCGATCACGCATCATCCTCCCGCGCCCGGATTTTCGCCAGCGCCGGCAGCAACGGGATCGCGGCCAGGCTCACCGCCCCCGACAGCAGGAAGAACCCGTCATAGCCGATCACCCCGACCATCGATCCCCCCGCCCCCGCCAGCATCCGCGGCAACAGGAAAGCAAAGCCGGTCAGGAACGCATATTGCGCCCCCGGATGGCGCGGATTCACCAGCAGCGAGAGATAGACGACGAACACCGCCCCCGCAAAGCCGTTGCCGAACTGGTCGAGCGCGGTGGCGACATACAGCATCGCCTCGCTGACCGGCTGATGCGCCAGCCACACGAACCCGAAATTGCCGATCGCCGCCACGACCGCCCCCACCGCCAGCGCCCACAGCATCGGCCGCCGCGTGACCATCCATCCGCCCAAACCCACGCCGACCATGCTCGCCGCCAGCGCCACCACGCCATCCGCCCGCCCGATCTGGCTGAGCGTATAGCCCAAATCCTTGATCATCGGCTTGGACAGGTTCAGCGCCAGCACGTCGCCCATCCGGTACAGCGAGACGAAGACCATCAGCAGGATCGCGGCATACTGAAACCGCCAGAAGAAATCGACATAGGGCCCGATCGCGGTCGAGGTGCGGATCGGCGCGGTCGGCGGAGCCTTGCGGATCCATGGCAACCCCGCCGCCATCGCGACGAACGGCACCATGCACAGCCCCAGCACCCAGGGCGTGACGTTGCTCTTCGCATCGATCCCGATCCCCTCGGCCGCCGACAGCAGGACATAGCCGACCGCAGCGGTCACGGCACAAGCGGCGACGAGGATCACCGCCCCGCCCAAAATTCCGGTGGTCAGCGCCACCATCCGCCCCCCGCCCCGCCCGTCCTCGGGCCGCATCGCGGCAAGGATCGGAAACGGCAGGAACGCCGCGACCGCGATCAGCAGATAGGCGAGTGTCCACCCGCCATTGTCCGCCAGCAACAACGCCCCGCTGCCTGCCGCGACCATGGCCGTGCGGTATCCCCACAGGTTCGCGGCGACGATCGGCCCCTGCTGGTCCTGCGTCGGGAACAGCTCGATACGCCACGCATCGGCCGCGACCTCCAGCGTCGTGGTCCAGAAGGCGAGCAGCACCGCGAACAGCGCGGTGACGGGCAGGCTGGCGTCATCCGCCGTCCACGCCATCGCCCCCATCGCGGTGACGATGCCCAGCTGCGCCAGCATGATCCACCCGCGCCTCTTGCCCCAGAAGCGGCTGAACCCCGGCACATCGTACCGGTCGAGCAGCGGCGCCCACACGAACTTCAGCGTCGGCAGCAGTTGCACCCACGCGAAGAAACCCAGCACCGTCAGCGCCACGCCATGCGCCTGCAACCGCAGCGCCAGCACCGTCGAGAACATGTAGAAGGGCAGCCCGGCCGAAAAGCCCAGCAGCCCGTAGAGCAGCATCGCGCTGCGCCCTGGATGGACGACGGCGTCGGCGGGCGGGACCGCAGCGGCGGCGGATGCGGTCATGGCTACTCCGGACACGGCAAAGCGCGAACCTCAAACGATCCGCTTCCCACGTCAACCGGCCCATGACCGCCGGTTATACCCGCACGCATATTTCAATCGGCCTTGCGCAGGCCCCACTGGTCATAGGCGAAGCGATACGACCCGATCGAGAACCCATGCGCATCTCTCGCCTCGACCGCCGCATCCCCGACGCCCGGCGCCATCCACGCCGGAATGGCGATCCGGTCGACAGTCCCCCCGAACGCCCCGGCCAACGGCTGCGCCAGATCGACCAGCAGGTCGCGCGCACCCAGCCGCGTCGCCACCGCCTCGCCCCCGTCGAACGGCAGCCATTCGGTAAAGCGCCGCCGGAAGTCCAGCGCCACCTGCCCCGCCGCCTGGGCATCGACCGCCGCGCCGCCGTTGCGCTCGTTGCGGTGGTTCTGCCACGCCACCCCCAGCCGCTCCGCCAGTGCGTCGAGCAGTTCGGGATGCAGCGCCCGTTCGACCAGCAGCCGATTGTCGCGCGGAATGGCGATGTCCGGCCGGTCCTCCAGCAGCGCCAGCGTCGCCTCGACCGGCAACAGGTCGGGATAGGGCGCCACCCGCCTCGCCCCGCCCAGCCCGTGCAGCGCCCGCCCCTTCAGCAACGGCGTCAAATCCCGCTCCGCCGGCCGCAGCACGATCGCCCGCGCCTCCGCAAACGCCCCCCGCTCCGCCCGAGCATGCCGATGCAACCGCCCGATCCGTTGCAGCAGCACGTCGACCGGCGCGAGATCGGTCAGCAGCAGATCGGCATCGATGTCGAGCGACTGTTCCAGCGTCTGCGTGCCCACCAGCACCCGCCCGCCACGCCCGCGCCCCTTGCCGAACGCCGCGGTCACCGCCGTGTCCAGCCTTTCGCGGTCCGTCGCCGCAAAGCGCCCATGATGGACCGTCGCCACCCCCTCCACCGCAAAGGCCAGTTCGGGCGCCAGCTCCGCCACCGCCTGCGCCACCGCGACCGCCCCGGCCACGCTGTTGCGCACCACCAGCACCGCCGCCCCGTCGCGCGCCGCCTCCACCGCCCGCATCGCGATCGCCGACGCATCCTCCATGATCGGCGCGACCTCGACCCTGACCTGCTTGTCGCGTCCGGTCGCCCCGCGCGCCGCCCGCGGTGCCACGCCGCGCCCCGACAACGCCGGATAGGGCACTGCCTCCGCCGCTTCGGGCGACAGTGGCGTCTGCCGCAACAGCCGCGCCCGCGCGCCCGATCCCAGCGTCGCCGACAGCAGCAACGCCTTCCCGCCCGCCGCGCCATGCTGGTCGAGCAGCCGTTCGAGCAGCCCGGTCATATAGGCATCCGACGCATGGACCTCGTCGACCACCAAAAGGCTGCGCGCCAGCACGCTGGACCGGAACAGCGCATGCTTGACCGGCAGGACCCCCAGCAACGCCTGATCGATCGTCCCCACCGCCACCCGCGCCGCCAGAAAACGATTGGCCCGCTCCGCCGCCCACCGCTCCTCGCCCGTGGCGCCATCGTCCCAGCGCACCGCATAGCCCGGCAACGCCTGCCCGCTCGCATCGCCCGCCTTCAGATACCCCGGCACCGCCAGCACCGCGCGGGGACCATCCGCCCCCCATACCGAGGTCAGCATCGCATCGACCCGCCGCTGCAACTGCACCGCCGCCGACCGGGTCGGCAGCGCGAAGAACAGCCCGTCGACCTGTCCCGCGCGCCGCAGCTCCAGCCAGCGCCACAGCGCCGCCTCGGTCTTGCCCGACCCCGTCTCCGCCTCGATCAGCGCGACCGGCCCCCAATCGCCCGCCGCCGTCTGAAAGTCGTAGGGCGCATTGCCGAATGCCGCGACGAAATCGCCCGCCGGCGTGTCGAGCGCCAGCAGCCCCCGCGCCTCCGCCGCCGCCAGCGCCGCCTCCGCCCGCAGGGCGACCCGCTCTGCACCATGCGGCCCCGCCACCGGAAAGCGCTTGCTGTCCGATCCCAGCCAGTCCGCCAGCGTCACCAGCCCGGCAAACAACGCCACGAAGCGCGGCGCCAACGGGAGTGGCGGCCCGGCCTCCCACGCCCGCGGCCAGCGTTCGCGAACCGCCTCGATCAGCGGCACGACGGCGGCAGCAGGATCGCCGTCCCCCTCGGGCATCCAATGCCGGTTATGCCTGCCCCAATCGAGCGACGTCGCCGCTTCGTGAAACTCGCCCAGCGGCTTGCCATGATGCGCCATCACCGCCGCGAAATGCTGTTCGGCATCCCAGTCGTCGATCATCGCCTGCAACGCGACCGCCGCCGGCGTCCGCTTGAGCTTCGAATGGTTCAGCAGTGCGGCGACCTGGCCGGTATGACCGATCAACTCCGCCGCCGGATCGATCCGCGCCTGAAACCCGCGATTGGCCTTGCCCAGATCGTGCAGCGCCGCCAGCACCGCCAATCGCGAGATATCCTGCTCGCCGAGCGCCCGCCCCGCCGCCGCCTCCAGCGGACCGCGCCACGCCTGCAAGACGATCTCCGCCACCGCCCCGACGTCGAGGCAATGATCGACCAGCGGCAGCGCGGCCACCACGACCTTCTCCTCGTTCCGCAACAGCTTGGCCCAGGGGCGTTGCAGGTCGGGCATCATCGGCATCTCCATCCCGGCATGGTCGACGCTACCGGCGTTCGCGGCAAGGCAATTGATCCGAAACGGATGTTCCGGAAGTGACCGGCCGACATTCAGCGACGACCCGCCCCCCCTCGTCACCCCGGACTTGATCCGGGGTCCCCCTTCTTCTGCCACGCCCGCGCAGGCAAGCGGGACCCCGGATCAAGTCCGGGGTGACGGATGGGCTTTTGACCAACGGATCATCCTCCACCTGTTCGGGAAGAATATCCCAACGACGCCCATCACCGCGAAACCGGACCCAACCGCCATTGGCACCCCCCGCCCCCGCCCCCCACCCTCGCGCCCGAGAGGGGAACCGTCATGGCCAGCAGCATCCGCACGCCCCAGCCCGGCGTCGGCCAGTTCGTGTCGCTGCGCGGGCGGCTGTGGATGGTCGAGGCGCAGCCCGACGGCCCCTATGACGGCCACCGCCTCGCCTGCATCGACGACGACGCCAGCGGCGAGGATGCCCGCATACTGTGGAGCGCGGAGGTCGACGCGCGGCTGCACGATGAGGAGGCATGGGCCTCGCTCGGCCGCGAAGGCGGCGTGCTCGGCGGCGATGCCGCCAGCTTCTCCGCCTATCTGCGCACCGTCCGCTGGCGCACCGCGACCGCGGCCGAACGCGACCTGTTCCAGGCGCCGTTCCGCGCCGGCATCCGGCTCGATCCCTATCAGCTGCTGCCCTTACGCAAGGCGCTGCGCCTGCCGCGCGTCAACCTGCTGATCGCCGACGATGTGGGCTTGGGCAAGACGGTCGAGGCCGGGCTGGTGCTGCGCGAGATGCTGCTGCGCCGCCGCGTCGATTATACCGTCGTCCTCGCCCCGGCCGCGATGACCGGCCAGTGGCGCGACGAATTGCAGAGCAAGTTCGGCCTCGCCTTCGACATCATCGACGCCCGCCATCTCGAAGCGCTGCGCCGCCGTCGCGGCTATGGCGCGAACCCTTGGGGCTCGGGATCGCGCTTCATCCTGTCGCACCGGCTGCTGGGCGACGAAGCCTATGTCGCTCCGTTGCGCGACGTGCTGGAGGATTTTCGCGCCCGCTCGCTGCTGATCCTTGACGAGGCGCATCATGCCGCCCCGTCCGGTGGCGGGCGCTATGCGATCGAAAGCCAGTTCACCCGATCCTTACGCGACCTGTCCGACCGGTTCGAACATCGGCTGTTCCTCTCGGCGACACCGCATAACGGCCACCCGAACAGCTTCGCCACCCTGCTCGAACTGCTTGATCCGCAGCGCTTCACGCGCGGGGTCGCGGTGCGGCCCGCAGACCTCGAACCGGTCATGGTCCGCCGCCTCAAAAGCGACCTGCGCGCACTCGGCGAACGCTTCCCCGAACGCCTGGTCGAACCGATCGTCCTCGACCATCTGCCGGAAACCGCCCCCGAACTCGCGCTCGCCGCGATGCTCGCCGACTATCGCGCCCTGCGCGAGGCGCGGATCGCCACCCTGCCCCCCGCCCGCCGCGCGCAGGCACGCCTCGGCTTCGTCGGCCTGCAACAGCGCCTCCTCTCCTCGATCCCCGCCTTCGCCCGCACGCTGAAGGTCCATATTGACGGCCTCGACCGCGCCATCGCCGGGGCGGCAGCGACCACGCCGGTCGAAGACCCCGAACCCGACGCCCCTGACCTCGCCGCGCAGGAGGACACCGCGCTCGACCTGCTCGACCGCAGCGACGAAGCCCGCGCCCGCGCCGAAGCACTGGCCGGCGCACGGGACACCCCGCCCGCCCGCCTCGCCGCCGAACGCGCCCATGCCGCCGCGATGCTGGCGCTGGCCGAAACCGCCCGCACCGCCCCCGACGCGCGCGTCCGCTGGATCGTCGACTGGGCGCGCGCCAACCTGCTCGACGCCGATGGCGGCTGGCGCGACCGGCGGCTGATCCTGTTCACCGAATATGAGGATACCCGCCGCTGGCTCCAGCGCCAGCTCTCGGTACTGACCGACCCCGCCGACCCCTACGAAGCCGAACGGATCGACAGCTTCACCGGCATCACCTCGACCGAACGGCGCGAGGATATCAAGCGCGCCTTCAACGATCCGACCAACCCGCTTCGCATCCTGATCTGCACCGACGCCGCGCGCGAAGGCATCAACCTGCAGTCGCAGTGCCACGACCTGATCCATGTCGACCTGCCCTGGAACCCGTCGCGCCTCGAACAACGCAACGGCCGCATCGACCGGAAACTGCAACCGGCCGACACGGTCACCTGCCGCTATTTCACCTATGCCCAGCGGCCCGAGGACGTCGTGCTCGACGCGCTGGTCCGCAAGACGGAGGCGATCCGGCGCCAGCTCGGCTCCGCCGGACAGGTATTGGGCGACCGCATCGCCGAGAGTTTCCGCAGCGGCATCGACCGCGACGGGGCCCGCGACCTCGCCACCCGCATCCGCGATGCGGAGGCCGATGCCCGCGTCGCCGCCGCCGTGCGCGACCTCGACGACACCGCCGACGCCCGCCTGGCGCGCCTGCGCCGCGAACAGGCCGATCTGGCCGGCGCGCTGGAAAAGGCACGCACGCGGGTCGGCGTCGACCCGGACGAGCTGCAATCGGTGGTCGAACTCGCGCTCAACCGATCGGGCGGCGCATGGACCATGCCCGGTACGGTCGGCGAAACGCCCGTCTTCGCGCTCGACGAACCGCGCCTCGCCGGCGATCCCAGCTGGACCCCGCTGATCGACGAACTGCGCGCACGCCCCGTCCGGCCCGGCGAGCGTCCCGGCGAATGGCGCGCCAGTCCCGACGCCGCCGTCCGCCGCATCAGCTTCGCGCCCGCGATCCTGCACGACGGCCGCGACGCCGGCGATGTTGTACAGCTTCACCTCGAACACCGCCTCGTCCGACGCCTCCTCGGCCGGTTCCTGTCGGCCGGGTTCCGGCAGGGGCTGGAGCGTTGCTGCGTCATCCGCACCGCGACCACCGCCAGCCCCCGTGTCGTCCTGCTCGGCCGCCTCGCCCTCTACGGCGAACATGCAGCCCGGCTGCATGAGGAAGTGCTGAGCGTCGCCGCCGACTGGCGCGACGACGCCCCGTTGCGTCCGCTCGCCGAAGGACGCGAGGCGGAAGCGCGCGTGCTGGACGAACTGCTGGCCGCGCTGCGCGACGCGACCGACGCCGACCCCGACACCGTGCGCATCGCGACCGCCCACGCCGCGCGCAACGTCGCCGACCTCCGCCCCGCGCTGACCGAACGCGCCGACGCCCGTGCCGCCCGTGTCGCGCAGGACCTCACCCGCCGCGCCGCTGCCGAGGCGCAGGGGCTGGAGACGCTGCTCAAACAGCGCATCGCCCGGATCCTGCGCGAACGCGGGTCCGATACCGGACAGCTTGACCTGCTGCTTGACCCTGCGGAAGCACGGCAGCGCGCCGCCGACCGCCGCTCCTGGGATCGCGCCGCCACCCGGCTCGACGACGAACTGGTCCGCGAACCCGAACGCCTCCGCGCCGCCGCCCGCATCCACGCCACCCGGCTGGAGCCGATCGGGCTGGTCTATCTCTGGCCGACGGCATGACCACCGGTCCCCACGACTGGATCGGCTACCTCCAGCCAGTCGGGCTGGTCGTCGCCCCCGCGGCGCTGACTCGCATCGGCGCATGGGTCACGCCGCAGGACGCCGCCGACAGCGCGGGGGTGGCAGCGGCGCTGGCCGAACCCGATCCGTGGCCGTTCTTCCGCGACGTTCTCGGCTGGCCGGCGGCACGCGTCGCCGGAGCGCCCGGCGGCCCCGCCCTGCCCGACACGCTGCGCATCGCCTTCCCCGAACTCGACGTCCTGCTCGAACCCGACTGGGCGGTGCTGGCGGCGGACGGCACCCCGCAACTGCTGGTGCGGATCGAGGCGCCGGGGCTGCTGCTCGACCGGCGCGGCACGCTCGATGGATGGGAGGCGACGGCGCAGCAACGCTTCGAACGCCTCCTGCGCGAAACCGGCATCGGCGCGGGCGTCATCCTTGGGTCGCGCGAAACCGGCCGCCGCGAAGGCGCGACCGTCGAACCGATCCTGCGCCTCGTCGTCGCCCCGCGCGGCGAAGTGTCGGGCCATATGAGCTGGCCGCTCCACGCCCTGTCCGATGTCGCCGGGCGCGGCATGCTGGCGGGGTTGAAGCTGCTGCTCGATACCCATGCCCTCTTCACCGGCCCGCCCTCGCACCGCCTCCCCGCGCTCCTCGCCGAAAGCCGTGCCGCGCAGGCCGACGTATCGAGCCGCCTCGCCGTTCAGGTGCTCGCCTCGCTGCACGAACTGCTGCGCGGTCTCGACGCCGCCGATCCCGCCCGCATCCGCGCGCTCGCCGAACACCGGCCGCAGCATCTCTACGAAGGCCTCCTGACCGTCCTGCTCCGCCTGATCTTCATTCTCTATGCCGAGGATCGCGCGCTGATGCCCTCGCAGCCCGGCGGCGCGGCGGCGACGCTGTACGAACAGGGCTATGCGCTGGGCGCGCTCCACCTGCGGCTGCGCGACGATGCCGCGCTCTATCCCGACATAATGGACGAACGCCGCGGCGCCTGGGGGCAGCTGATCGCGCTGTTCCGCTTGGTCGGGCGCGGCGATCCGTCGGGATTCATGCAGGCGCGCGGCGGCAAGCTGTTCGACGAGGACGCCTTCCCCTTCCTGCTCGGCCGTGACAGCCCCGACGATCCGGAAGCGGTGCTGCCGGTCGGCGACGGCTGTGTGCTGCGCATGCTCGACGCGCTGCTGATCGACCAAGGCGAACGGCTCCACTATCGCGCGCTCAGCGTCGAACAGATCGGGTCGGTCTATGAAACCGTGATGGGCTTCACCGCCGAGTGCGCCCCCGCGGCGATGCTGGCGATCCGCGCGGGCAAGGCGAACCGCGTGCCGGTTTGGGTCGACCTATCGGCCCTTGCCGCCACACCGGCCAGCGAGCGCGAGAAGTGGCTGAAGACCGCCACCGGCCGCAGCGGCTGGCCGACCGCAGTTTCCCGCGCGCTACGCACCGCCACCGACGCGACGTCGCTCGCCGCCGCCCTCGCCCCCGTCGCCGACCACCGCGCCGCGCCGCGCGGCCATCCGGTCGCGGCCGGCACGCCGATCCTGCAACCGACCGAGGAACGCCGCCGCACCGGCAGCCACTATACCCCGCCCAGCCTGACCGGCCCGATCGTCGCCCATGCCCTTGCCCCCGCCTTCGCCCGCATCGGTCCCGATGCCGGCCCCGCCGACGTGATCGACCTGAAGGTCTGCGACCCCGCCGCCGGATCGGGCGCGTTCCTGGTGGACGCGTGCCGCCAGCTCGGCGAACGCCTCGTCGCCGCCTGGACCCGCTGGCCCGCGCAGCGCCCGACCATCCCGGCGGACGAGGACGAACTGCTGCATGCCAAGCGGCTGGTGGCGCAGCACTGCCTGCGCGGCGTCGACCGCAACCCCCTCGCCATCGACCTGGCGAAACTCTCGCTCTGGCTGGAGACGCTGGCCAGCGCGCACGAATTCACCTTTCTCGACGCGGTACTGCGCTCGGGCGACAGCCTGGTCGGCCTGCCCAATCCAAAGATCGTCGCGGTGACCTGGGACCGCGTCTCGCGCCAGCACGGCTTTGTCGAGGCGATCGTGCGCGACGGCATCGACGCCGCCGCCGAACTGCGCCGGCTGATGCGGCAGGAGGCGGAGATCGCCCCCTATGCCGCGCAGGAACGCCGGCACCGGGCGGCAACCACCGCGCTCACCCGGGCGCATCTCGTCGCCGATGCGATACTCTGGTCCTACTTCGCCGCCAACAAGACCCGCGACCGCGCGGCAAAACTGGCCGAGGTGCAGCAATGCGTCCTCGCCCCCACCCCCGAAAGCTGGGCGCAACTGGCGACATGGCAGGCGGCTCTCCGCGCTCCCCCGATCGGGATCGAGGCGTTCCACTGGGAACTCGCGTTCGAGGACGTTTTCAGCCGCCCCAATCCCGGATTTGACGCGATCATCGGCAACCCGCCCTTCGCCGGCAAGAACACCATCGCGGCGGGCAATGCCGCCGCCTATCCCGACTGGCTCAAGACGCTGCACGACGGCGCGCACGGCAATGCCGATCTCGCCGCCCATTTCTTCCGCCGCGCGTTCAGCCTGTTGCGCATCGGCGGCGCGTTTGGCCTGATCGCGACCAACACCATCCGGCAGGGCGACACCCGCGACACCGGCCTCACCCGCATCCTCGCCGACGGCGGCACCATCACCCGCGCCGTCAGCCGCCACGTCTGGGAAGGCGAAGCGGCGGTCGTCGTCGCACAGGTCTTCGTCACGAAGGGAGCGACGACGACCCCGCCCATCCTCGACGGCCGCCCGGTCCGCCGCATCTCGGCCTATCTGATGGAGGGCGATCTGGATGGATCACCAACTAAATTGCAGGCCAATGCAGGCACGGCTTTCGAAGGCACAAAGGTTTACGGCCCTGGCTTCCTGTTCCGCGACGACAAGCCGGCAAGCCCGGACAACACCATCGCCGCCATGCACGCACTACTTGCGCGCGCACCGGCATCGCGGGCGGTCATCCGCTCCTTCTTGGGCGGTGAGGAAGTTTATAACGACCCTCACCATCGTCCCTTCCGCTACGCCATCGACCTTACCGGTCTATCGTTGGAGGAAGCTGAAACGAGGTTTCCCGAAGCAGTCGAGCTGCTTCGGAACGTGGTGAAGCCGTATCGGGACACGGTGCGCAATCCGCGCACGCGCGATCGCTGGTGGCTTTACGAAGCGCCTCGACCCGGCCTGTATGCTGCTACCCGCAGGCTGAGTAGTCTGTTCGTGACAAGCTGCGCTGCGACCCCGCACTGGGCGCTGGTCCGCGTCGGCAATAACGGCCTTTTCGGTAACACCCTGTCGGTACTCGCCTTCGACTCCATGGCCGCCTTCGCCACGCTGCAATCCCGTGTCCACGAAGTCTGGGCACGCGCCTTCGCATCCTCGATGAAGGACGATCTGCGCTACACCCCGTCCGACTGCTTCGAAACCTTCCCCCTGCCGCCAGCCTTCGACACCGACCCCACCCTCGAAGCCGCCGGCAAGTCCTACCACGACCACCGCGCGCAACTGATGATCGCGCGCGATCAGGGCATGACCCCGACCTATAACCGCTTCCACCGGGCAACCGACACCGACGCCGACATCGTGGAGCTTCGCGACCTGCACGCCGCCATCGATCGCGCGGTGCTGTCCGCCTATGGCTGGGACGACCTTGCCGCGCAGGCCGCGCCGGTCTTCCTCGCTCCCGACACCGAAGACGACCACCGCTACCGGGGCCGTCTGTTCTGGAACGCGCCGTTTCGCGATGCGGTGCTGGCCCGGCTGCTGCGACTGAACGAGGAACGCGCGAAAATGGAGCGGATGGCATGAACGCGGCACGAGTACGCGACGAACTGGTCGCGCGGCTCCGGCGCAACCTGATCGGCCCCAGCGAGGCGGAGGATGCCGACCTCGCCACCGAACGCCTGCCACCGGGCGAAAGCCCGTCGCGCTGGTATCTGTCGGGCTATATCGCCCCCTCCGGCGAACTGACCGCCGAGAACAGCGACACCCCCGACGCCGAATGGGACGAGATCGACGGCCTGCTCCCCGACGAAGGGTTCGGCGCGGGCGGTGCGGCAGGCGATCACGACGAACCCGAAACACCCGCCGCGCGGCGCCGCTTCCTGCCCGGCACCATCGGCCTATCGACCATGGTCGATGCCTCGGTCGACACGCTGTCGGTCACGATCGACTGGGGCGACTATGCCCCCGAACCGCCGCTGCCGCCCGACATGCTGGAAAGCGGGGCCGAACCGCATGGCGCACCGGTCGGCTGGCGGCGCGTGCCCCGCCACGCCACCGAAACGCTGCGCATCCCGCGCGAGGCGGACGGGATCGCCCGTATGCCCCTCGTCGGATCGGCCGCTACCGCCCGCCCCGGCGGCGCGCTCGAACTCGCCATCCGCGCCCGCCCGTTCGCGCTGCGCCGCGCCGATGGCACGACGCGCGCCGTGCAGGTCGTGACGGTCTTCCTCGTCAACAAACGGCTGGAGCCACCCTCGCGCTACCGCGACCTCGCTTACGCCTATCAGGTGCGCCTGACGCTGACATGCGCCACCGGCTTCGTCGCGCAGCACGACCTGTCGCGCATCGCCCGCGACGATTGGGACGACCAGCTTGCCGACCTGCACTATCGCGACAGCGCGGCCTATGCGGTCGGCCTCGGCTGCGCCACCGGCCATGTCGCCGACCCCGATGGCGCGGTCCGAAGCGTCCACACCACCCATCTGCCGCGCGCAGCGGTCGAGCGGACGGTGGCGGCACCCGTCCCCGACGTCACCTTCGGCATGGACGCCCTGTCCGGCCTCGCCGGCGACGGCACGGCACTGGCCATCGCCCTGCAACCGCTCGTCACCGCCTATCGCACCTGGTCGTCCGACCAGCACGCTGCGACCACCGCCCCCGACATCGCTACCGCACCCCAACGGGTCCGCACCGCGCAGCAACTGATCGCCGATCAGGCCGAAGCATGCGACCGCATCGCTGCCGGCATCGCGTTGCTCGAACGCGACGCCACCGTCCGAAGCGCCTTCGCCATCGCCAACCGCGCGGTCGCTGATGCGACCCGCGCCCGCCGCCCGACCGACACCCAGCCGACCTGGCGGCCGTTCCAGCTCGCCTTCCTCCTGCTCAACCTGTCGGGCATGGCCGATCCGCGTCACCCCGACCGCGACACCGCCGACCTGCTGTTCTTTCCGACCGGCGGCGGCAAGACCGAGGCGTATCTCGGCCTCGCCGCCTTCACCATCGCGCTCCGGCGGCTGGGGGCCAGCGGGCTGCTCGGTGCCGGCGTCGCGGTCATCATGCGCTATACGCTGCGCCTGCTGACGCTCGACCAGTTGGGCCGCGCCGCCGGGCTCGTCTGCGCGCTCGAACTGCTGCGCACCGGACCCGACTATCGCGACGCATCCGCCCGCCCGCTGCTTGGTGACTGGCCGATCGAAATCGGGCTATGGGTCGGATCGGACGCCAGCCCCAACCGGCTGGGGCGCAAGGGCGACAAGACCGAAGGCACCGCCGTCAAACGGGTCCGCGCCTATACCAGCGGCCGCGACTCCCGCGCCCCCGCCCCGATCAAGGCATGTCCGTGGTGCGACACCGCCTTCACGCCGCAGAGCTTTCGCTGCGTGCCGAACAGCGACGCGCCGACCAATCTCGAACTGCGCTGCGTCAACCATGACTGCCCGTTCACCGGCGACCGCCCCCTGCCGATCGTGACGGTGGACGAGGCGATCTATCGCCGCCTGCCCGCCTTCCTGATCGCGACCGTCGACAAATTCGCCGCGCTGCCATGGAACGGCGCGGCCGGCGCATTCTTCGGCCATGTCGATCGCGCCGATGCGGACGGCTTCTACGGCGCCGCCGAACCGGGGAAGGGCCGCGCGCTCGACAACGGCCACCGGCTCCTGCCCCCCGACCTCGTGGTGCAGGACGAACTGCACCTGATCTCCGGCCCCTTGGGCACCGTCGCGGGCCTCTACGAAGCGGCGATCGACCGCCTCGCCTCGCGCCGGATCGACGGACAGCGCGTCCGGCCGAAGATCATCGCGTCGACCGCCACCGTCCGTCGCGCCCGCGATCAGATCCGCGCGCTGTTCGACCGCCACGATACCCGCATCTTCCCGCCGCCCGGCATCGACCGCCGCGACAGCTTCTTCGCCTTGACCAAGCCCGAAAGCGCCGACGATCCGGCGCGCTGGTATGTCGGCATCGCGGCGGCGGGGCGCGGGCCGAAGCTGGTGTTCCTGCAAACGCTGGTGACCTTGCTGGGCGCGGCGCAGGGGCTGGCCGATGCCGAAGGGGACGCCGACGCCTATCGCACCGCGCTCTGCTATTTCAACGCGCTGCGCGAACTGGGCGGCGCGCGCCGGATCGTCGAGGATGAGGTCGCCGCGCGCCTGACCGACTATGGCGACCGCCGCCGCCGGATCGAACCGGTCGACCACCCCTTCGGCAACCGCAGCTTGGGGGAACCGGTCGAACTCACCTCACGCGTCTCGACCGATCAGGTCGCGGCGGCCAAGGCCCGGCTGGAAACCCGCTTCGACGGCACCGGCGAACCGGTCGACGTGGCGCTGGCGACCAACATGATCTCGGTCGGCCTCGACATCGACCGCCTGGGGCTGATGCTGGTGCAGGGCCAACCCAAGACGGCGGCGGAATATATTCAGGCGACCAGCCGCGTCGGCCGCAACCCCGCCCGCCCCGGCCTCGTCGCCGTCGTGCTCAACGTCCATCGCCCGCGCGACCGCATGCACTTCGAACAATTCACCCATTTCCATGACACCTTCTACCGCGCGGTGGAGGCGACCAGCGTGACGCCATGGTCGGCGCGCGCGCTCGACCGGTCGCTCGCCGCCGTGGTCGTCGCCATCGCCCGCCATCTCGACCCGTCGTTGACGCCCTCCGCCGCCGTCGCCGCCCTCGCCAACGCACCCGACACCCGCGCGGCGGTGGTCGCGCATCTGGTCGAGCGCGCGCCCGCAACCATCGACGGCGGACGCGACCGGCTGGCGGCGACCGTCGATGGCTTGCTCGACGACTGGATGATGCTCGCCGACGAAGGCACGATGGCCGGCGGGCGCTTCACCTATGACGACCGCCCGCACCGGCTGCTCCACCCGCCGCTCGATCCCGCATTGTCCAATCTGTCGCCCGCCCACCGGCGGTTCCAGGCAGGCTACAGCATGCGCGACGTCGAACCCGGCGTGCTGGTCAAGCCGCGCGGGCCGAACGGCGAACGGGTCAGCGGCGCAGGAGACATGGCATGAGCGGCAAGCGCATTACCCTTCGCCAGTCGCAGCTGGTCTTCGGTTTCGGTCCCGGCGCGATGGTCGACCTGCCCACGCGATCGGTCGTGATCGGCGGGCTGGACCTGTGGCACATGCGCGAACGCGGCAGCTGGCGTCCGGTCCACGAACCGCGTGCGACCGCCGTGCTCGAAACGCTGTTGCGGGCGACCGGGCGGCTCGCCGACGACGTGCAGCTGACCCTGCGCACCCCGCCTGCCGATGACGAGGGACGCAGCGGTACGGGCGAGCCGCCGGGGATCGAGGCGCGTATCTTCCCCGCATGGTTCGTCGCGCGCGATGCGGAGACGAAGGGCGACATCCGCCGCCGCCGCCTCGTCCGCTGGCAGGACCTCAATCCGAAGGGGCGGGCAGACTTCACCGACGATGACGGCTGCCGCGTACCCGTCACCCCGATCCGCTTCGTCGCGGGCTGTCACAAGGGGCATTTGCAGGACATCGACTGGTCCTACGCCGTCCATGTCGACCAGCCCGGCCGCTGCGTGCAGCCGCTCTGGCTGGAGGAGCGCGGCACCTCGGGCGATCCCGCCTCGACCCGCATCACCTGCGGCTGCGGCGCATCGCTGTCGCTGCGCGATGCCCAGGCCGATGGACGCTTCGGCAAATGTCGCGGACGACGGCCATGGCTGAACAAGGACGATGCGGAATGCGGCGAAAATCTCCGCTTCCTCACCCGTACCGCGACCAACGCCTATTTCCCGCAGGTGCTGACCGTCATCTCGCTCCCCGCCGCCGAGGACGAACTGACCCGGCTGGTCGAGGGGCAGATGGACGCGATCGACTGGGTCACGACCGAAGCCGAAATGACCCTCGCCCGCCGCGCCAACCCGTCGCTCCGAGCGGCGCTGGAGGGATGGAGCGACACCGAAATCGTCGCCCGCGTAGCGCAACTGCGCGCGACGGGCCACCAGACCCTCGCCAAGGCACCCAAGGTCGCCGAATTCGACCTCCTCGCCTCCGGCCTCGCGGAGATCGGCACCGACGCCCCCGACGCCCGCCTCCACGCCCGCACCCTGCCGCGCGATGCATGGGACGGCGACCGCCCGCGCCTCGCCCCGATCGCCTCGGTCGTCGCGGTGCACCGGTTGCGCGAGGTTGCCTGCCTCTATGGCTTCACCCGCTTCGAAGCCGCCCCGACCGCGATCGACGGCGACCTCGAGGAACTGCACGTCGCGGTCGAAGGCGCCGCCCTCGCCCACGACCTCGACTGGCTCCCCGCCGTCGAACAGCTGGGCGAAGGCATCTTCCTGCGCTTTGACCCCGAAGCCATCGCCGCCTGGCTCGCCCGCCCCACCGTCACCGCCCGTCACGAAGCCTTGTGGAGCGGCTGGGAACGCTGGCGCCAGGGACAGGCCTATGGCGACAAGCTGCGCTTCCCGAACCTCGCCTATTACGCGATGCACGGCTTCTCCCACGCGCTGATGAACGAGATCGCGCTCGACTGCGGCTACCCCGCCACCGCGCTGAAAGAGCGCCTCTACGCCGTGCTCGAAGAAGACGGCCCACGCTACGGCCTGCTGCTCTACACCGCCTCGACCGGCGCGCAGGGGACGCTGGGCGGCCTCGTCGCCGTCCTCCCCCGCCTCGGCGCCATCGCCGAACGCGCGCTCGACCGGCTGGCGCTATGCTCGGGCGACCCGATCTGCGCCGAGCACGACCCCGACCACCATAGCGACGAACGCGCGCTGAGCGGTGCCGCCTGCCACAGCTGCCTGCTGGTCGCCGAAACCTCGTGCGAAGCCCGCAACCTCTATCTCGACCGCGCGCTCACCGCCCCCACCGTCCTGACGGCCGAAACGGCGCTGTTCCGTGACTGATCGTAAAGCCTTGACGCAAGCCCCCGATCCGGCTCCCTTGTCCCCGGCGGAGGGGCAGATGATCGGTTGGCGGGACGAACAAGGCGACACGCATCGCGGCAGCCTGTTCGCCGCCTTCGCCGCGCTCGCGGGCGGACAGGCATGGAGCTTCCCCGCGCTCCGCCCCCACCAGCGCGAGCCGTGGCACGCCTTCACCGTACAGGTCGCCGCCCTCGCGCTGACCCATGCCGGCACCGATACGTTTCCCGCCACCGAAGCGGCATGGCGCGACCTGCTGCTCGCCCTCACTCCCGACCAGCCGGAGGCATGGGACCTCGTCGTCGACGACTGGTCGAAGCCCGCCCTGCTCCAGCCGCCGACCGTTCAGCCCACCGACCGGGCGGCGTACAAGAACCGCATCCCCACCCCCGACGCGCTCGACATGCTCGTCACCGCCAAGAACCACGACCTGAAACAGGAACGGATGGTCGCGGCGAGCGACGAGGACTGGCTGTTCGCCCTCGTCACGCTGCAGACGACCGAAGGGTTCCTCGGCGCCGGCAATTACGGCATCTCGCGCATGAACGGCGGCTTCGCCAGCCGCATGAGCCTCGGCATCCGCCCGACCGGTGGTGCCGCCCGCGCATTCCGGCGCGATGTCGAACGCCTCGTCGCCGATGCCCGCGCCCGGCCCGACCGACGCACCGGCACGATGCTGCTGTGGACCGTGCCCTGGGACGGCACGCTCTCGCTCGATTACGGCAAGCTCGACGAACTCTATGTCGAAATCTGCCGCCGCATCCGGCTGCGACGCAGCGGCGACGCGATCGAAGCGCTCGCCGCCGGATCGAAATGCGCCCGCGTCGCCGCCTCCGACCTGAAGGGCAACACGCGCGACCCCTGGGCACCGATGAAGGCGGACGGATCGACCAGCCACACGCCGACCGGCGCGGGCTTCGGCTATCGCCAGATGGCGACGCTGCTCGACGCCAAGAAGATCACCCTGCCCCATCTCGCCAAACCCGACCCCGCCGACGACCGCGAAGGTCTCGCTATCGTCGCCGCCGCGCTGGTGCGCGGACAGGGCAAGACCGAAGGGCTGCACCGCCGCACCATCCGCACGCCGGGCGCGCTGCGCGACGCCGATGGCCGCCGCCTGCCCCTCGACCGCATCGGCGAGGTTGCGGGCAAGCGGGCGGAGGAAGGCTTTCAGGCCAGCCGTCGCCTCAGCCGCGCGCTGATCTCGCTGGTACAGGGCGGGCCGGACAAGGCGCGGCTGGACGATGACGGCGCCAAGAAGAAGATCGAACGCTGGATGAACCGCTTCAACGAAGCGGTCGACGGCATCTTCTTCAATGCCCCCTTTTGGGAAGAGGTCGCCGCGACCGACGACAATCACCGCATGGCATGGCGCGAGACGCTGCGCGATCTCGCCGGCGACATTTTCGACATCGCCGCCGAAGCCGCGCCGGGCACCGAAGTCCGCCGGGTCCCGGCACGCGCCCGCGCCGGATCGCTGCTGCATTATGAAATGAAGAAATGGGTCGAGGAGGCCGAACATGGCGAGTAATCCCGCCACCGCGAACATGGCCCCACCGGACGACTGGATGACGTCGATCTCGCGCCAGATGAAGGGCATGTCGAGCGGCGACCGCGCCGCGCTGCGCCGGATGGAGCTGACCAAATCGCCCGCCGCCGATGCCGTCGCAATCAAGACGCTGCTGCGCGCGGAGGTCCCGCAGTCGCGGATCAAGGACGACTGGACCCGCTTGCGCCTGATCGGCCATTTCGCCGGGCTGCTGTCGGGCACCGCCGCACTCTACGCGCATGACGAACGGCGCGGCGTCGGTGCCGCGCTGTTCGAGGCGAGCTTTTCCGAAAAACGCCTGCTGCGCCTGCTCGCCAGCCGGGGGGAGGCGCTGGGCGACCAACTGGCGCTGGCCGTCCGCATCCTGTCGCGGGAGCGGCAACCGGTGAACTTGTGGGACATCTATCACCTGCTGGGCGGCGATCCGGTCAAATCGGACGCCGCCCGGCTGCGCATGGCGCGGCATTATTACGCCGCGCAGGCCAAATCGAACTGAGGGGATTCCGCATGACGACCACCGCAACCGACGGCATCGTGCCGAAACTCATCCAGATCCATTTCCTCGCCGCATGGCCCGGCGCGCTGCTCAACCGCGACGATGCCGGCCTTGCCAAGCGCCTGCCCTTCGGCACCGCCACCCGCACCCGCGTGTCGTCGCAATGCCTCAAGCGCCACTGGCGCATGGCCGACGACCGCCACGCGTTGCACGAACTCGCCAGGCAGAACGGCGTCGAGGGCGTCCGCTCCAAACAGGCGATCGAACGCGAGGTCACCGGCCCGCTGCGGGCACGTTTCGACGGCGCCATGGTCGATGCGGTCGAGGAAGCCTTCATCACCAAATTCTACGGCAAGAATGCCAAGGACAAGCAGCAGCGTCAGGCCTTGTTGTTCGGCCGCCCCGAACTGGCATGGCTGCGCGAAGAGGCCGAACGCCTGCTCGCCGAAAGCGGGAGCGCGGCGGGCGTGAAGGCGGCGGCGGACGTCTGGGTCAAGGAACAGAAGAACAATCTCAACCAGCTGCGCGACCAGAATCTTCTGGCGGCCTCGCTGGAGGCAGCCCTGTTCGGCCGCATGGTGACCAGCGATACGAAGGCGAACCGCGACGCCGCGATCCATGTCGCCCATGCCTTCACCGTCCATGCGATGCAGACCGAGACCGACTATTTCACCGTGGTCGATGACCTCAGCGACCGCGAACAGGGCGACGATGCCGGCGCGGCCGGCGTGTTCGACACCGAACTGACCTCCGGCCTCTATTATGGCTATGTCGTGGTCGACGTGCCGCTGCTCGTCTCCAACCTGACCGGCTGCGACCGCAAGGACTGGGCCGGCGACCATGACCGCACGCTGGCCGCACAGGTGGTCGAGCATCTCGTTCACCTCGTCGCCGAAATCTCGCCCGGCGCGAAGAAGGGGTCGACCGCGCCTTACAGCCGCGCGGAACTGGTGCTGGTCGAGGCCGGCGACCGCCAGCCGCGCACCCTCGCCAACGCCTTTCGCGATGCGATCGCGACCGAGGACCGCACCTCCAACCGCTCGCTCGGCCACCGCACGGCACAGGCGATGGCCGGCCACCTCACCGACCTCGACCGGATGTACGAAACCGGAGAGGCGCGCCGCCTCGCCGCCCTGCCCGACCTCGCCGTGCCCGAAGTCGCCAATGGCAGCTTGCGCGAACTGGCGGCATGGGCCGGGTCGGTCGTGCGGGACGCGGCTGCGTGAAACACCTGCTGCTCGATTGCGACGCGCCGTTGATGAGCTTCGGCGGCGATCTGGTCGATGCTTACGGCGTGGTGCGCGACTTTCCGTCGAAATCGATGGTCGCCGGCCTGTTCGCCAATGCGCTCGGCTGGGAACGCTTCGACGTCGACGCGCACGCCGCCTTGCAGGACCGGCTGGTGATCGGATCGGCGCGCGTGGCCGAGGGGCGCCGCGAACGCGAGTTCCAGACCGCGCAGCTCGGCGCAAACGATCGCGGCTGGACCACGCGCGGCCGGGTGGAGGGGCGCGCGGGCGGGGCCGATACCTATAAATCGCCGCACATCCGCTATCGCGACATGGACGCCGATGCCCGCGTTCTGATCGCCTGTCGCCTCGAACCGGCCGACGAAGCGCCCGATCTTGCCACGCTGGCCGAGGCGCTGACCCGGCCCGAACGCCCGCTGTTCCTCGGCCGCAAGCCGTTCCTGCCGTCGCGACCGCTGTTGCTCGCCATGGTGGACGCCGACACCATTCCCGACGCGCTGGCGCTGGGGTTCGCAATGATCGAACTCCAACCCGCCACGATCCGCGCGCAATGGCCGTTCGGCGAACCGACCGGCAGCGTCGCCACCAGCAACACGCAGGACGAGGAACTGACCGACGAACGCCACTGGCCCGCCGGTGTCCATGCAGGGCTGCGCCGGGTGACGGTCGGGCGGCTCGACTGGCCGGGGGTGACGCCGTGACGCTGCATCTCGCCCGCATCGGCATCCATGTCCATGCGCTGGCCGGCTTCGCCGTGGCGCGGCGGCTGAGCGACGAGGATCTGGGCTATGCGCTCCATGCTGCCCTGCTCGCCCGGTTCGGCGATGCTGCGCCGCGCCCGTTCCGCTTCCTGCCGGATCATGAAAAGGGCCCGCATCTGCTCGGCTATGTCCACGACCGCGCGGAATTCGCCGACGCTGCCGCGCTGCCACCCGCCGATGCCGTGATCGACGCGCTGTTCGACGGCGAACCCGCGTTGCGCCCCATGCCCGAACGCTGGCGCGAAGGCGCACGCTTCGGTTTCGAGGTCCGCGTGCGGCCCGTCGTGCGCTTCGGCAAATCAGCCCGCGCCGCGCGGACCGAGCGGGACGGCGGCTGGCTGTCCGGGGCAGGCGAGATCGACGCCAACCACGCCGCACGCGAACGGGTTGCGCGCGCAGGCGGCGACCCGGATACGGTCGACCGAGAAGCGGTCTATATCGACTGGCTGGCGAAGCGCCTTGCCGACGCCGCGACGCTCGACCATGCCGACCTGCGCCATTTCCGCCGAACCCGCACCCTGCGCAACACGCACCGTAGCGAAGGCCGCCGCACCCACCGCGTCGAGGGACCGGACGCGCTCATCGGCGGCACGCTGACCATCGCCGATCCCGCCGCCTTCGCCGCGCTGCTGGCCAAGGGGATCGGGCGGCATTCCGGCTTCGGTTACGGCATGCTGCTGCTCGCCCCGCCGGGCCGGGTCGGATAGATGCTCTCGGGTCGCCTCGGCCTCGAAAAGGCGCGCATCCCCCATGCCGACCGGCAGGGGCTGGTCTGGCTGGATCGCGGGCGGCTGGAGGTGGAGGACGGGTGTCTTCGCTTCGTGACGGCGGGCGGCGGGGCGCTGGTCGCCGGGGATTATCAAATTCCCTATCATTCCATCTCGATCGTGCTGCTGGGACCGGGGTCGAGCGTCACGCATGACGCGCTGCGGCTGCTGGCGCGCCATGGCTGTGCGCTGGCGGCGATCGGCGACGGCGCGGTCCGCTTCTACACCGCGCCGCCGCTGATGCCCGACAGTTCGGCGCTGGCCCGCGCACAGGTCCGCCGCTGGGCCGATCCCAAGCTGCGCATGGAAACCGCCCGTGCGATGTACGCGATGCGCTTTGGTCAGATCGTGCGGACCCGCGACATCACCGTGCTGCGCGGACAGGAGGGCGCGCGGATCAAGCGTGCCTATGTCCTTGCCGCCGAACGCCATGGCATCGCGTGGAACGGCCGCCGCTACGACCGTGAAAACCCGGAGGCCGGCGACCTCGCCAACCAGGCGATCAACCACGCCGGATCGGCGATGACCGCCGCTGCCGCCGTCGCGGTCGCCTCGACCGGCGCGATCCCGCAACTAGGCTTTGTGCACGAGGATTCGGGGCAGAGCTTCGTCCTCGACATCGCCGACCTCTACCGCCACGACGTGCTGCTCGACATCGCCTTCGGCGCGGTCAGGGAGGCGCGGGCGCATGGTGCCGCCCCGATCGAACGGCTGGTGCGCAAGCGCGCGGCCCTGCTGTTCCGGCAGCGCAGCGTCATTCCCGGCATGATCGACCGGATCAAGGGGCTGCTGATGCCCGGCGAGGCGGCGGGGGCGACGACCTGATGCCGCTGACCGTCGTCATCACCCGCGGCGTCGAGGACCGCTATCGCGGCTTCCTCGGCTCGGCGATGCTCGAACTCGCCCCCGGCGTCTATGCCCAGCCGCGCATGAGCGCCGGCGTGCGCGGCCGCATCTGGACGGTGGTCGAGGAATGGCATGGCCGCCTGCGCCGCGGCAGCATCGTAATGTGCTGGGCCGAACCCGCTTCCGCAGGCGGTCTGGGCCTTTCCGTGCTCGGCGAACCGCCCAAGGACGTCGTGGCCCATGACGGCATTCTTCTGGTCCGCCGGGCGCTAAGCTCCCGCAACCCCTAGATAATCAGCCTCGACCAACGATCTTTGAAAAGGTAAACAATTTCACCAACCTAACGCCAAGTGTCTCCCCCGCCCCCGCGGGGATCCACCCGCGCCCCCTCCGCCACACGCACCGTGCCAGGCGTCTCCCCCGCCCCCGCGGGGATCCACCCAAATGCGCAAGATGAAGCCGCACAAGCAGAAGGTCTCCCCCGCCCCCGCGGGGATCCACCCGTCGCGGTCTGGATCGTCGCGCATCCGACCAAGTCTCCCCCGCCCCCGCGGGGATCCACCCGCCAGTTCCTTCCGGGGATGACTTGGGATAATGTCTCCCCCGCCCCCGCGGGGATCCACCCGCTAATTGCAGTCCCTCCGAGGCCACCAGCCCGTCTCCCCCGCCCCCGCGGGGATCCACCCCAGCGGCTCATGCGTCACCGCCCGCGCAACGCGTCTCCCCCGCCCCCGCGGGGATCCACCCTCACCAGAGACAGAGACAGAGACAGAGACATAGTCTCCCCCGCCCCCGCGGGGATCCACCCAGGTTCGCCGGGATCGTCGCCGTTGGCGATGGGTCTCCCCCGCCCCCGCGGGGATCCACCCGATGCGGCAGAAGCGGCACGTCCGTATGCGAAGTCTCCCCCGCCCCCGCGGGGATCCACCCACCCTGCGCGGAAGCAGCGCGGAAGGAAGCGCGTCTCCCCCGCCCCCGCGGGGATCCACCCCGTTCAAGAGCTGAGAGGTAAAGGGGAATGCTGTCTCCCCCGCCCCCGCGGGGATCCACCGTAGATGACGACCATCTGCTCGTCGAGGACGTCGTCTCCCCCGCCCCCGCGGGGATCCACCCGATCCCCTCGAGCGCATCCATCGGGAGCTTGAGTCTCCCCCGCCCCCGCGGGGATCCACCCGGAACGGAAGGTCATTGTTCGTCCTCTCTGGCGTCTCCCCCGCCCCCGCGGGGATCCACCCGATATGCGATCGTCACGGCTTCCGCAGGCACGGTCTCCCCCGCCCCCGCGGGGATCCACCCGCTACGGCGAAAAGCTCGACCTGACCTCCGGCGTCTCCCCCGCCCCCGCGGGGATCCACCCGAAGCGATCGACGTTGCCGATTTGATATCGTGGTCTCCCCCGCCCCCGCGGGGATCCACCCAATACCGGGGTCAAATTCACCTATGAGGAACTGTCTCCCCCGCCCCCGCGGGGATCCACCTCCTGCCCCGACAACTGCCAGCGCGACACGACAGTCTCCCCCGCCCCCGCGGGGATCCACCCAGGGCGGGCAGGTATATCAGGCCGGCCAGTCGGTCTCCCCCGCCCCCGCGGGGATCCACCCTGGAACGCCGGGTTCGCGTCGACTAAATATACGTCTCCCCCGCCCCCGCGGGGATCCACCCCATCCTGCGCGCGCGCCGTCACCTCAATGCCGAGTCTCCCCGCCCCCGCAGAGAACTGCTCAATTATTACAATACCAAATTAATACCGCCCCTTTACATGATAGCTGCAGGTATACACACTTCAACTCCGTCGCTGATTCGCGAATAAGGGCACCGAACACAAAACCGGCGGTGCGACAGAGGAGCAGACCATGGCACCATCGTTCCGGCATTCGACCGCGCTGGCGGCGCTAGCCATTGCGCTGCCCCAGTTACCCGGGATCGCGATGGCTCAAAGCACAACCGCCACGACTCCCGTCCCTGCCGGCGCCTCGACCGCCAGCGACGATCAGGGCGATGGCGAAATCGTCGTCACCGGGACACGCATCCCCACGCCGGGACTGGTGTCGAGCAGCCCGGTCGCGTCGACCAGCGAACAGCAGATCCGGTTGCAATCCGCGCTGACGATCGAGGATTTCTCGACCAAACTGCCGCAGTTGTCGGGCGGTGTGCGACAGGGGTCGCAGGGGAGCGATGCGTTCGGGGCGCAGGTGCTGGAACTGCGCAATTTCGGGCAGAGCCGGTCGCTGGTGCTCATCGACGGCACCCGCGCCGCGCCGTTCAGCTTCCGCAACTCGGTCGACGTCAACGCCATCCCTGCGTCGCTGATCAAGCGGGTCGACGTGCTGACCGGGGGCGCTGCCGCCGTCTATGGCGCAGATGCGGTCGCGGGTGTCGTCAACTTCATCCTGAACGATGAGTTCGAAGGGGTGCGCGGGACCGCCGCCAGCCGCCTGTCGGTGCGCGGCGGCGCGCAATATGGCGGGTCGGTGATGCTGGGCCTGGGCGTCGGCGACCGCGGCAATCTGGTGTTCGCCGCCGATTACACCCAGCGTGACGGTATTCTCGCGCGCCAGCGCGACTGGGCGGCGACACCGAACCAGACCATTCCCAGCATCGGCGGCGTGTTCACCGATGTCGCGAGCGGCCGCCGCTTCGGCTTTACCGATGCCGGCGCGTTCACCACCACGCCGTCGGCGACGTCGAACGTCTCAGGCAGCTACCCGCTGGTATCGCCGCTGAAGCGCATCAACCTTGCCGCGCTGTACAAATACGAGCTTGCCCCGGCGGTCGAGATTTACGGCCGCGCGATGTTCACCAACGCCCGCACCGAAGAGACCGGCACGCCCGGCGCGCAGCCGGCCAGCGTCAGCCGCACGGTTGGCATCAATGCGACCAACCCGTTCCTGACCGATGCGATCCGCAGCCAGCTGACCTTCGTGAACGGCGTGGCGCAGGTGAATGTCAGCCGCTCGCTGGCCGAACTGGGGCTCATAACCTATCGCACCGAACGCGACACGTTGCAGCTGCAGTCGGGGCTGCGCGGGCCGATCACGAGCGCGCTCCAGTGGAACATCTATGCGCAATATGGGCGGTCGATCGAAAATTCGCTGATCGGCGGCGACGGGCAGGTCGCCAATGCCAGCGGCGCGAACAATTTCGCATCGATCGTCAACACGGTCGATATCTTCGGCCCCAACCGCCCCGGCATCGCCGCGGCGCTGGGCAGCCCGATCAACGGCTTCAACCGCAAGCGCGACCAGTTCGTGACCGCGGCGACGGTCAGCGGGACGCTGGACGACCTGTTCACCCCGCCCGCCGGGTCGATCGGCTTTGCCGCCGGCGTGGAATATCGCCGCGAGACGGCGAGCATCCAGCAGGACAGCGCGCTGCTGTCGGGCAATACGTATCGGCAGGGGGTGCAGGCGGCCTATACCGGCAAGTTCGACGTGAAGGAGCTGTATGGCGAACTGCGCGTACCGTTGATCCATAATACGCCGTTCATCCGCCAGTTCGACGTCGGCGGTGCCTATCGCCTGTCCGACTACGACCTGTTCGGCACCCATGGTACATGGAAGGTCGAGGCGAACTGGGCGGTCGACCGCAATTTGCGGCTGCGCGGAACGTACCAGCGCGTGCTGCGCACCCCCAATTTCGGCGAGTTCGCCGCCAGCACATCGTCGCTGCCGTTCAGCAGCCTCGTCACGGTCGACCGGCTGCGCCCACGCTATGGCGGCGATCCGTGCGTGATCGGCACCGGCAACCGCGCGCAGTGCGACCGACTGGGTGCGCCGGCGGCGGGTTCGACCGATTCCCGTGCCGCCAGCTATCTGACCGGAAATTACTTCTACGGCGGCAATCCGGACATCCAGCCGGAAACCGGCTTTACCAAGACGATCGGCGGTGTGCTGACCCCGATCTTCCTGCCAGGTCTCAATGCGACGGTTGACTGGTATGAGTTGGACCTGCGCGGCGCGGTGGGCGTGATCCAGCCGATCGCGGCGATCACCAGCTGCTACATCACCAATCCGACTGCCGGCAACCCGCTGTGCAACCTGGTGACGCGCAACGCCAACGGGTCGTTCAAGGACGCGTTCGTCAACAACCAGAATCTCGGGCGCCTGCTCCAGCGCGGGCTGGACGTCGCCGCCAGCTATACGCTGCGGCCCGAATGGATGAACGGCGTGGGGCTGCGTGCCAGCTATCAGGGCAATATCGTCACATCGTACCTGATCCAGGCGAATCCGACCGTCAACGCGGTGCAGTGCAAGGGCACGTTCGGTGCTACCTGTTCCAGCGATGGTACGACATTGGTACAGCCGGACTACCGCCATACCGCCGGTATCGGCATCCTGTTCGATCATGGCGTGATCCAGTTCGACTGGCAGCGGATCGGCGCGGTGAAGTCCAGTGCGGCTGGATCGAGCGAGATCATCGGCGCGCAGGACACGTTCGACCTGTCGGCGTCGCGCGACTTCACCCCAGCGATCTCGATGAGCGCGGGCGTGTACAACCTGCTCGACCGGCGTCCGCCGCGCGTGTCGGCGGGTGGGGTCTTCAATACCTTCCCCGATACCTATGACATTCTCGGCCGCACGATCGGGTTCACCCTGACGGCCAAGATGTAAGCGCGATGCGCCTGCCCTTCTCGCTGGCCGACTGGCTGGTCATCGCCGCCTATCTGGTGCTGCTGGTCGCCGGGGGGTGGATCTTCACCCCCCGCAATACCGCGTCGGCGCATGATTATTTCCTGGCCGGCGGCAATGTGCCGGCATGGCTGGCGGCGGTGTCGGTGCTGTCGGCGACCCAGTCAGCGGCGACGTTTCTGGGCGGTCCGGATTATGGCTATGGCGCGGACCTCACCTATCTGACCGGCAATCTGGGCGGGTTGCTGGGCGCGATGTTCGTCGCGCATGTGATGATCCCGCGCTTCTACGCCATCCGCGCGACCACGGCGTACGAACTGCTGACGATGCGCTTCGGCATCCGTGCGACCCGCTGGGCGGGGGGCATGTTCCTCGTCGGGCGGGTCTTTGCAGGCGGTGCGCGGGTGTATCTGGCGGCGATCGCCCTCGCCATGGTCATCACCGGATCGGTCGATGCGACCGGCATATTGATTGCCGCCGCGCTGCTGGTGGTCGCCAGCGTGTTGTTTACCTTCATCGGCGGGCTGAAGTCGGTGCTGTGGAACGACCTGATCCAGTTCGTCGTATATCTGGGGTCGGCGATCGCGGTACTGGTGTTCCTGCGCCTGTCGATCCCGGCGTCGAACGAAGCGATCATCGACGCGCTGCGCAATGCCCCCGGCGGGGTCGACAAGCTGCGGCTGTTCGATGTTTCGACGGATTTGTCGCGGCCCTTCTCGCTGCTGGCGATCGTGACCGGGATCACCCTGCTCTACATCGCCAATGCCGGGATGGATCAGGACACGACCCAGCGGCTGCTGGCGTGCAAGGATGCGAAGACCGGCGCGCGCGGCCTGTACCTGTCGGTATTCGCGACGATCCCGACAGTCGGGCTGTTCATCGTCATCGGATTGTTACTGCACGTCTTCTATAACCGCCCCGACCTGATGGGCGGTGCCGCGGCGACCGCCGGGCAGGCATTCGGGGGCGAGAAGATCAGCATCTTCATGCACTATATCCTGACCCAGTTGCCAGGTGGCCTGCGCGGGCTGGTGACGATCGGGATCTGCGCGGCGGCGGTGGCGACGACCAATTCGGCGCTCAACGCCATGTCGTCGGTGCTGGTGCAGGACTTCTATCGCCCGTGGCGCGAGCGGCGCGGCACGGTGGCGGAGAGCCATTTCGTGAGTGCGGGGCGCGCCGGCATGGGCGTGATCGGTCTCGCCATGCTCGCGATGGCGGTCGCGTCTTATTACTGGCAACGGCATAGCAACATGGGGCTGCTGGAGTTCGCGCTGCAGGTGATGGTGTTCACCTATGCCGGGCTGCTGGGTGTGTACTTCACCGCGTTGTTCACCACTCGGGGTACAACGAACTCCGTGGTCGCGGCTTTGCTCATCGGCTTTGCGGTGATCGTGCTGTTGCAGCCGGGCATCGCCCGCGTGCTCGGCCTTCCCGGAGCGCTCACCGGTCTCGCCTTTCCCTTTCAGCTGTGCATCGGCACCTTCGTCGCGTTCCTCGTCTGCGCCGCTCCGGCGGGGGCGGCGGGGCGCGGCCAACCGGACGGACTTTCCGCATGAATACCGAAACGCTTGATCCTCGCTATCAGGGCGTCGAACGCTGGCCGACGCAGTGCGCCGTCGAGGCGATGCTGGAGGGACAGATGGCGGCGATCGCCGCGCTCCAGACGCAGACCACCGCCATCGCCGCCGCTGCGGACGCCGCTGCGGCGCGGTTGGAGAGCGGCGGGCGGCTGGTGTTCGTCGGCGCGGGTACGTCCGGCCGGCTGGCGGTGCAGGACGGGACCGAGCTGCATCCGACCTTCGGCTGGCCGGGCGAGCGGACGCTGTTCCTGATGGCCGGGGGCGCGGACGCGCTGACCAAGGCACGCGAGGGGGCGGAGGATGATGCCGATGCGGCGCGCGCCGAGGTTGCCGCTGCCGGAGTGGGTGCGCAGGACGTGATGATCGGTGTGGCGGCGAGCGGGCGGACGCCGTTCACGGTCGCGGCGATCGAAGCGGCGCGGGCGGCAGGCGCGCTGACCATCGGTATCGCCAACAATGCGGCAACGCCGCTGGTAGACGCCGCCGAGCATGTTGTAGTCGCGTCGACCGGGAGCGAGATCGTCGCCGGATCGACCCGGATGAAGGCCGGCACCGCGCAGAAGGCCGCGCTGAACCTGTTGTCGACCACGATCATGATCCGGTTGGGCCTCGTCTATGACGGTCGCATGGTGGCGATGCGGGTGTCGAACGCGAAGCTGCTGCGCCGCGCGCGGGCAATGGTGCAGGACCTGACCGGGGTCGCGCCGGATGCCGCCGCCGAAGCGCTGGAACGCGGCGACAATGATATCCGCCGCGCGGTGCTGATCGCGCGCGGCATGACGCCGGAGGACGCGGCGGCATTGCTCGACCGGCATCACGGACGGCTAGATGCCGCGATTGCGGCAGGCAATTGATGCGCGAAATCGCCTGGCCCAGCGGCGACAAGGACACGCCGCTCTATCTCCAGCTCGCGCGCAGCCTGCGCAACCATATCAGCGATGGCGGGATCGTTCCGGGCGGCGCCCTCCCCTCCGAACGCGACCTAAGCGAGATGGCCGGACTCTCCCGCGTCACGGTGCGCAAGGGCATCCAGCAGCTGATCGACGAGGGCATCGTCGTGCGCAAACAGGGGTCGGGGACCTTCGTCGCCCCCCGGATCGAGGCGCGCGGCGCACGGCTGACCAGCTTCAGCGACGATGCCCGGTCGCGTGGCGAAGCGCCGGGCGTGGTGTGGATCTACAAAAGCTATGCCCTGCCGACCGAGGAGGAGGCCCATGCGCTGGCGGTCGCGCCCGATACTCGCGTCGCACGGCTGGGCCGGGTGCGGCTGTCGGGCGGCGATCCGCTGGCGATCGAACATGCGGTGGTGCCGGCCGAATTCATGCCGGACCTCGCCCAGTTGCAGGACTCGCTCTACGAAGCGCTAGAGGCGCACGGCTTCCGCCCGGTCGGCGGCACGCAGCGGGTGCGCGCATCGCTCGCCACCGCGACCGAGGCCGGCATCCTGTCGATCGAGCAGCAGTCGGAGGTGCTGCGCATCGAACGTTGTACCCGGCTGTCCGACGGGCGGATCGTCGAGTTCACCCGGTCGGTCTATCGCGGCGACCGCTATGAATTCGTGACCGAGCTGAACGAGGTTTAGGGCGCGGGGTCGATCACCAGCAACAGGCGGCGCTCGCCGGTGGTCAGGATCGGCGGGGAACGGTGAACGATCGGCGCGTCGGGCGCCCAAGTCTTGCCCTTGAACATCCCGACATCGCCGGTGGAAAGCGACCGGACGACCAAGCTGTCGACCGCCGCCCCCTCGCCCAGCGCTGCTGCGTCGGCAGCTGTAAGCCACTGGGTTCCCGGCCCGACATAGGTGCAGATCAACCGGGCGGTTACATAATCGGCGTGGAACCGGCGGCACGCGTCGGTTTCCACCACGTCCAACCGGATCGATACCCGGGTCACGCCGACGATCGTCGCGAGGGCCGAAGCGAGCGTTGCGACGTCGGCCGCGAGCAGACGGGCGATCGCCGTCGGATAACCCGCCGTCGCGAGTTCGTCGGGCAACGTCGTGGCGATCTCCTCGACCGGCTGCACCATTGCTACGTCATCGACCGCGTCCAATATGACTTCGGCGATGGCGACATCTGGATACGATCGACGCCATATCGCCAGATTGACGTCCGCCGATCGGATGCAGCGCAACGCATCGATCCCGTCACCGATCCGGACGTGCGACGGCAACGCCGCGCTTGCACTCCCCATGCCGTCTTCGGGCGAAACACTCGACCGATCAGCGAGCATTGATTGGTTATGTAATAACATACCTTTTGCATACGCTCTCGCCTTGCGCTGGTCCATGCCAAAATCGGCTGCGCAAAGAGCGACTGACATTCGCAAACTGCATGATGTCTCGGGATGTCCTCCGCAAAAGATCGAACGCGGCCTTTGATCGCGCTGGTTCTACTGGTCACATTCGGCCGTCCGCGCCTAGACTGATCCGATGCAGCGGCTCGCCATCGCCATTGCCGGATGCGGCCCGGCCGGTCTCGCCGCCGCGCTGCTGCTGCACCGCGACGGTCATCGCATCACGCTGTTCGAACGGTTCGATGCGCCGCGCCCGGTCGGGTCGGGGCTGATGATCCAGCCAACCGGCTTTGCGGTGTTGCGGGAACTGGGACTGGCCGACGATTTGCTCGACCATGGCGCGCGGGTCGATCGTTTGCATGGCGAGGCGGGAAGCAGCGGGCGGATCGTCCTCGACGTGCGCTATGCGGCGCTTGGGCGACGCGCGGGGTTCGGCATCGGCGTGCATCGCGCGGCGTTGTTCTCGCTTCTGCATCGCGCCGTCGCGGTTGAAGGGATCGCCATTGAAACCGGCTGCGCGGTGACGGGTAGCGAGGCGACCGCCGGCGGGCAGCGCATCCTGCTGCTGCAAGGCGGACGCCGTGCCGGGCCGTTCGACCTGATCGTCGACGCCCTCGGCACGCGCACGCCGCTCGCGCCACCCTGCGGTCGGGAACTGGCCTATGGCGCCTTGTGGGGCACGCTCGATTGGCCGGACGCCGCCGGGTTCGATCCCACCGCGCTGGAGCAGCGCTATCGCCGGGCCAGCGTGATGGTCGGCGTGCTGCCGGTCGGCCGTCTCCCGGGCACTAGCCGGCAGCAGGCGGCGTTGTTCTGGTCGTTGCGGGCCGACCGGCTGGCGGAATGGCACAGTGCCGGACTCGAGGCGTGGAAAGCCGACGTCGCGACGCTCTGGCCCGCGACGCAGGCGTTGCTCGACCAGATCCGATCCGCCGATCAGTTGACCTTCGCCCGCTACGCGCATCGCACGCTGGCGACGCCGGCCGAGACCGGCATGATCCATATCGGCGACGCATGGCATTCGGCCAGCCCGCAGCTGGGACAGGGCGCCAATATGGCGTTGCTTGACGCCTATGCGCTCGCCCTCGCCCTGCGGCGATCACCGGATGTCGCTACCGCACTCACGCAGGCGGTCGTGATGCGGCAGCGGCATGTCCGGGTGTATCAGGCGCTGACCGCGCTGTTCACCCCGGTCTATCAGTCCGACAGCCGGCTGCTCCCCTTCCTGCGCGACCGGATCGTCGGCCCACTGTCGAAGCTGTGGCCGGCGACCCGTATCCAGGCGGCGATGGTCAGCGGCCTGATCGGCGATCCGCTCGGGCCGCTGTTCGGCGATCAGAAATCGACATTGGCCGACAGCCAGAGCCGTCGCCCCTCCTGATTGATCGCATAGGCCGGGGTGAACACGGTGTTGGCACCGCTGCGATAGGGTTCGTACACGGCATAATCGGTATCGAGGATGTTGTAGATCGCCGCCGATAGACGGAAGGTGTCGGTTACCTGATAGCTGCCGCCGACATGGAACAGCTCGTAGCCGCGGAAATCGCCGATCGCGCGCTGCTGTTCGTTGTTGCCGCGATAACGGCTGGAGCGGACTTCGGCGCGCGTCCACAGATTCGCCTTTTCCCCCAGCTTCCAGCGCAGATTGCCGTTGAGCATATGCCGCGGAATACCAATCAGCGGCAGGCCCCGGTCGGCACCGCTCAGCTGTTCGGTTTCGGTATAGGTATAGTTGGTGGTGAGCGATACGGCGGGGCTGAAGGCGAATGTGCC
>NZ_LQQO01000012.1 GCF_001619955.1 Sphingomonas hankookensis
CGGCGCCAGCCCGCGCCCATGGGATCTTTTTTCGTTCGCGGACCTCAACCACCCGTCATTCCGGCGAAGGCCGGAATCCACGGACATCGACCGGTTCGAAAGAGCCGCGAACACCCGACACAATGGATCCCGGCCTTCGCCGGGATGACGAAGGCGTCGAACGGGGACCCTGCTATCCTGTCAGTCCGCCGGGGGCAGCGGGGCGTCCTTTTCCATCTGCAACCCGTTGCGCAACAGCATCGGGATATTCGCCGCGGCGAAGATCAGCGTCAGCGGCACCGCGCCCCACAGCTTGAACCCGACCCAGAAATCCCAGCTCGAATGGCGCCAGACGACCTCGTTCAGCACCGCCATGAACGCGAAGAAGATCGCCCAGTTGAGCGTCAGCTTGCGCCAGCCCGCCGCACTCAACCCCGGATAGGCGGTTTCCAGCAGCTGTTGGAGGAGGGGCCGCCCGGTGACGAGCCCGAAGGTCAGGATCGCGGAGAACATCGCATAGACGATGGTCGGCTTCATCTTGATGAAGGTATCGTCGCGGAAATAGAGGGTGAGCGCACCGAACACGACGACGAGGCCGGCCGACAGCCACAGCATCGGCGAGACATGGCCGGTCTTCCATTTCGATACGATGATCGCCGCGACGCTCGCGATCATGAAGGCGGTGCTGGCGATGATGACCTGCGCCAGCGAATCGACCATGTCGGGCAGGCCGATCTTGCCCGCCAGCAGGTTCGCGACGAAGAAGACCAGCAACGGGCCATAATCGAGCGCCATGCGGAACAGCGGCGATACCGGCGCCTTGGGTTCGGTCGTCATTTGCGCACCCGCTCCACACCCGCGATGATGCGCGAGACTTCATGGGCATCGAACCCACGCAGATCGTCGGCGGTTTCGCCGACGCCGATCGCATGGATCGGCAGCCCGAACTTCTCCGCCGCCGCGACGAGAACGCCGCCGCGCGCGGTGCCGTCGAGCTTGGTCATGACGAGCCCGGTGACACCGGCGGTTTCCTTGAACACCTCGATCTGGTTGAGCGCGTTCTGCCCCGTCGTCGCGTCGAGGACGAGGACGACGTCATGCGGTGCCGCCGGGTTCAGGCGGCCGAGGACGCGGCGGACCTTGGCCAGTTCGTCCATCAGCTCGCGCTTGTTTTGCAACCGCCCGGCGGTGTCGACGATCAGCACGTCGATGCCGGTGGCGGTGGCCTGCTTGACCGCTTCATAGACGATTCCGGCCGCGTCGCCACCTTCGGCCCCGCTGACGATCGGCACGCCAATGCGTTCGGCCCAGGTCTTGAGCTGGCCGATGGCGGCGGCGCGGAAGGTGTCGCCCGCCGCCAGCATCACGCCATAATCCTGTTCGACCAAGGTCTTGGCGAGCTTGGCGATGGTAGTCGTCTTGCCCGAGCCGTTGACGCCGATGACCAGGATCACCTGCGGCCGCGGAAACGCCTCGATCTCCAGCGGTTTGGCGACCGGGGTCAGGACCTTTTCGATCTCTTCCGCCACGACCAGCCGGATGCCGAGTTCCTCCATGTTGCGCTCATACTGCCCCTCGGAGAGGCGGGTGCGGACACGGGCGGCGGTGGCGGGGCCGAGGTCGGAGGCGATCAGCGCCTCCTCGATCTCGTCGAGCGTCGATTCGTCCAGGCGCGCGGCGGACAGGCCGACCAGATTGCCGGTCAGGCGGTCGGAGGTCTTTTTCAGGCCGCCGAGCAGGCGTTCGTGCCACGAAAGGCTCATAGGGGCATGCCGATCAACTGATCGCCTTCGAGTTGAGTGAGCCGCGCGGTGACGATGCGACCGGGCGGGCAGGGGGGAAGCCGTACGTCGGCAAAGCCGGGGCTGTGCCCGCGCGTGCCGGGTCGTTCGACCAGAATGTCGGTGATGGTGCCGATCTGTGCGGACAGCCAGTCATGGTGCCGGCGGGCGGCGGCATCGCGCAACGCCTGCGCACGCGCCTTGGCGATGGGCGGCGGCACCTGCGGCATCCGTGCGGCGGGCGTGCGCGCGCGTGGGCTGTAGGGAAAGACATGGGCGTGGACGATGGCGCAATCGTCGATCAGCGCCAGCGTATTCGCCGCCATCGCGTCGTCCTCGGTCGGAAACCCGGCGATCAGGTCGGCGCCGATGGCGATTTCCGGGCGTGCGCCTTTCAGGCGCTCGACCAGCCGGACGGCGTCGGCGCGGCTGTGGCGGCGGCGCATTCGCTTCAGCACCATGTCGTCGCCCGCCTGAAACGACAGATGCACGTGCGGCATCACGCGCGGTTCCGACGTCAGCAATTCCAGCAGCTTGTCGTCAATTGCTGCGGGATCGAGCGAGGACAGGCGCAACCGCCGCAGCGAGGTGCGCGCAATGATCGCTTCTACGAGATCGCCGAGCTTGGGCGTGTCGGGCAGGTCGTGGCCATAGCTCGACAGGTCGACGCCGGTCAGCACGATTTCGGCATGGCCTGCTGCGACCATTCCTTCGACCTGCGCCACGATGCCGTCGATCGTCGCCGACCGTGATGGGCCGCGCCCGGCGGGAATCGCGCAGAAGGTGCAGGCATGGTCGCAGCCATTCTGCACCTCGACAAAGGCACGCGTCTGCCCTTCGAACCCGCCGGCGAGCTGCGGTGCGGTGTCGAGCACGCGGTCGATGGTGCGGACGATGACCGGTTCGCTCGACCCCCATGCGACGGGGTTCAGCTTGTCCGAATTGCCGATCACGCGCGTGACTTCGGGCATCGCCGCGAAGCTCGCCGGGTCGATCTGTGCCGCGCAGCCGGTGACAACCAGTTCGCTGTTCGGTCGGTCGCGTCGGGCCTTGCGGATCGCCCTGCGGGTCGCGGCGACCGCGTCGTTGGTCACGGCGCAGCTGTTGATCACCACCACGTCGCGCGCGCCGACCAGCCCGCGGATCGCATCGCTTTCCGCGATGTTCAGCCGGCAGCCGAGCGTTATGATGGCGGGACCACAGGAGGATGGCATGGGCGACGATCTAGGGACAGCGGCAGGGGAAGTCCACGGACAGGCGCGCGAAGTGCTCGACTTCTGGTTCAGAGAAGTTGGTCCGGAGCGGCACTTCGCGAAGGACGATGCGCTCAACGCCATGATCGCGGACCGTTTCGGCGCGTTGCAACGGCGCTTGCTGACGACCGAGGCGGCGGGATGGCGCGACGACCGCGACAGCCTGTTCGCGGCGGTGATCGTGCTCGACCAGTTTTCGCGCAACCTGTTCCGGGGACAGGCGGCGGCATTCGCGGCCGATCCGCTGGCGCTGGAGCTTGCGCTGATCGGGATCGCGCGGGGTTATGACCGGGAACTGCCCCCGGAGCGCCGGGCGTTCCTCTATATGCCGCTCATGCATAGCGAGGATGCGGGGGTGGCGCGCTTCTCGCTCCATTGTTTCGAAGCGCTGGGCAATCCGGTGAACCTGAAATTCGCGCGCGACCATGCCGAGGTGCTGGCACGCTATGGCCGTTACCCCTCGCGCAACGCGGCGCTCGGCCGGGTGTCGACCGAGGCCGAGGCGGCCTATCTCAGCCGACCTGACGCCGGGTGGTGAGATCGGGCAGATCGGGTTCGGTCGTGCCGGCATGGAGCAGCCCGCGCGCGGCAAGCATTCGCCGCGTATCGGCGATCGACAGCGGCTTGCCATAATTCCAGCCCTGCGCCTTCGCACATCCCAGCGCCGCCAGTCGTTCGGCGATGGTGTCGGTTTCAACCCCTTCTGCGGTGACCGGCAGGTTGAGATTGGCGCCAAGGCCGATGATCGCATTCACGATCGCCGCCGAATCGGCATTGTCGAGCATCGACAGGACGAAGCTCTTGTCGATCTTGATCCGGTCGAACGGCAGCGCGCGGAGGTGCGCCAGCGATGAATAGCCGGTGCCGAAATCGTCCAGCGCGAGGCGGACGCCCTGATTCTTCAACGAACCGACGATCGACTGGGCCAAGGCCAGATTGTCGAACAGCGCGCTTTCGGTGACCTCGATTTCCAGCCGGTTGGCGGCAAAGCCGCCCTCGACCGTCGCCTTGATGATCTTCTGCGCCAGCCACGCATCGCGCAGCTGATATGGCGAGATGTTGACGGACAACGACAAGGTCGGGTCCCAGTCGCGCGCGGCGGCGAACGCCTGTCGCATGATCGCCAGCGACAATTCGGCGATCAGGCCCGAATCCTCGGCGACCGGGATGAAACGGTCGGGCGGGATAATCCCCTGCGTCGGATGGACCCAGCGCGCCAATACCTCGAACCCGCACAGCCGGCCGGTGGCAAGGTCGATCTGCGGTTCGAAATAGGGAACGATCTGCCCGGCGGGGATGGCCTGGCGCAGGCCGTTCTCGATATCGTTGCGGTCGATCAGCGCGTGTTCCATCGCGCGATTGAACCAGGTGACGCCGCCGCGTCCGGACTTCTTGGCGCAATACATCGCGATGTCGGCCGACCGCAGCAGCGTGTCGATGCCCGCCCCGTCGAAGTCGGACCGCGCGACGCCGATCGAGCTGGTCAGGTGGATGCGCCGATCGTCGACCTCGATCGGCTGCGACAGCGCGGCGATCACGCGCGATGCGACATGATCGACCGTCGACGGGTCGCGGGCGTCGAACACAAAGGCACAGGCAAAGGCGTCGCCGCCGAATCGCGCGGTGAGTGCGGCGGACGGCATGACATCGGCGATGGCGTGGGCGGCGGCACGCAGGACGGCGTCGCCCGCTTCATGGCCGTGCATGTCGTTGACCATCTTGAAATGGTCGAGGTCGACGATCATCAGCGCTACCGCCTGATCCCGCCGGGTCGCCGCGCGCAGCAGCGCCGCGCCGGCTTCGCTGAGCGAACGGCGGTTGAGGAATCCGGTGAGCGGATCGCGCGACGCCAGCATCCGGGCGCGTTCCTCCGCCGCCGAACGGCCATGCATCTCGATCGCGGCGGCGCGATGGCGCAACCAGCAGAAGAAGACGAGGACGGCGTTGGCGATCAGCGCCAGGAACAGGTGCCGCTCGACCGGGGCGCCACCGAAATAGCGGTGATCGAGGAAGCCGCTGATGACCGCGATGGCCAGCCCGGCGAACAGCACGATGCCCGCGATATAGATCGGCAGCGTCCAGCGGTTCCCCCGCTGCGGCGCTTCCGCTGGGGCCGTGCCCTCTGTTCCGCGTTGCCGATCCCATTCCATACGCGGCCGTTATCGGCGCACATCGGTATAGAAGGTGTTAAAGGCCGTGTTCGTCCTGTCGTCACCCGGGCTCCGGTCGTCGCGACTTGCGCGGGACGGCGCGATGCGCTAGAGGCGCCGCATCGTTTCCGTTGGGAATCGTTCAGCAATGCCGCCCAAGGGCGACGCCGGCCGACGAGGTTTCGTCCGCCGGCGTGTTTTGCTTGAGTGTTTTTCATAGGGTTTCGCAACTGGAGTGCGCGCGTGTTCGAAAGTCTGAGTGACCGGCTGGGAGGGGTGTTCGATCGTCTGCGCGGTCGCGGCGCGCTGACCGAGGCCGATGTCCGGACGGCGATGCGCGAAGTCCGCGTGGCGCTGCTGGAAGCCGACGTCGCGCTGCCCGTCGCGCGCGAATTCGTCGAAAAGGCGACCGAGGCCGCCGTTGGCCAGAATGTCCTGCGTTCGATCACGCCGGGACAGCAGGTCGTCAAGATCGTCCATGACGCGCTGGTCGACATGCTGGGACCGGATACGGCCGAGCTGGACGTCGCGGTCACGCCGCCCGCCGTCATCATGCTGGTCGGGCTTCAGGGCTCGGGCAAGACCACGACCACCGCCAAGCTCGCCAAGCTGCTCGCCAAGCGCGAGGGCAAGAAGGTGATGATGGCGTCGCTGGACGTCAATCGCCCGGCGGCGCAGGAACAGCTCGCGGTGCTCGGCACGCAGGTCGAGGTCGCGACCCTGCCGATCGTGGCGGGGCAGCAGCCGGTCGACATCGCCCGGCGCGCGCTGCAATCGGCGAAGCTGCAGGGCTATGACGTGGTCATGCTCGACACCGCCGGTCGTCTGCACGTCGATCAGGCGCTGATGGACGAGATGAAGGCCGTCTCGGACATCGCCAAGCCGAACGAGACGCTGCTGGTCGTCGACTCGCTGACCGGGCAGGACGCGGTCAACGTTGCGCAGAACTTCTCCGAACAGGTGCCGCTGACCGGTGTCATCCTGACCCGCATGGACGGCGATGCGCGCGGCGGTGCCGCATTGTCGATGCGCGCCGTCACCGGCAAGCCGATCAAGTTCGCGGGCACCGGCGAAAAGCTGGACGCGATCGAGCCGTTCCACCCGAAGCGCGTTGCCGGCCGTATCCTCGGCATGGGCGACGTCGTGTCGCTGGTCGAAAAGGCCGCACAGTCGATCGAGGCCGAAGACGCGGAGCGCATGGCGGGTCGCCTGGCCAAGGGTCAGTTCGACATGAACGACCTGCGCGGGCAGCTGGCGCAGATGCGGCGCATGGGCGGCCTGGGTGCGCTGGCCGGCATGATCCCGGGCATGAAGAAGGCGCAGGCGGCGATGGCGTCGGGCGCGGTCGATGAGAAGATCCTGCTGCGCATGGACGCGATGATCACGTCGATGACCGCCAAGGAACGCGCCAAGCCCGAACTGATCAACGCCAAGCGCAAGATCCGCATTGCCAAGGGATCGGGCACGACGGTGCAGGACATCAACAAGCTGTTGAAGATGCATCAGGAAATGCAGACCGCGATGAAGAAGCTCAAGAAGATGGGCGGCATCAAGGGCATGATGGCGATGCTGGGCAAGGGCGGCATGGGCGGCCTCGGCAATGCGCTCGGCGGCCCCGGTCTTGGCGACCTGATGAGCAAGGCGGGGGGCGAAATGCCCGGCCTGCCCGGTCTCACCGGTGGCAAGGGGATGCCGCAGCTACCCCCCGGCTTCGAAAACCTGATCAAGAAGAAGTAACCGCCGGCAAGGCTCCGGCTTACACAGACCAACGAAGGAAGAAGAATAATGGCACTCAGCATCCGTCTGTCGCGTGGTGGCTCGAAGAAGCGTCCCTACTACCGCATCGTCGTCGCCGATGCGCGCAGCCCGCGCGATGGCCGCTTCATTGAGAAGATCGGCACCTACAACCCGCTGCTGGGCAAGGAAGACGAGAAGCGCGTCGTGCTCGACGCCGAGCGTGCGACCCACTGGCTGGGCGTCGGCGCGCAGCCGACCGACCGTGTCGCCCGCTTCCTCGACAAGGCCGGTGTGAAGGAACGCGCTGCCCGCAACAACCCGAACAAGGGCAAGCCGGGCGAAAAGGCCGTCGAACGCGCCGAGGAGCGTGCGGAAAAGGCGAAGGCCGCTGAGGAAGCCGCCAACGCCCCGGCCGAAACCGCCGAAGCGTAAGGGGTTGTGCAGGCGCGTCTTTTTGGGCGCGCCGGCATCCTTTGATCTGCGTCATGCGTTGCGGGTCATCCCGACCAGGAGCATGACGCATGATCGACCCGCAAGAACAGCGCCCCCATGACGAAGACGCCACCAATGTCGGCCAATCGGCGGAAGAACCCGCCGAAGGCCGCGACGACACCCCCGACGGCGGCGAAGGCTCGCCCGACGCCTGACGTCGCGGTCGACCGCAGTCGCGTCGTGCTGGCGGCGATCGCCGGGGCGCATGGGCTGCATGGCGAGGTGCGGCTGAAGCTGTTCACCGACGACCTGTCGGCCTATGCGACGCTGAACGGTGGCGCGCTGACCCTGGTCTCGGTGCGCCCCGCGACCAACGGCGTGATCGGCAGGTTCCGCGAAATCGCCGACCGCAACAAGGCGGAGGCGATGCGCGGGACCGAATTGTGGATCGGCCGTGACCAGCTGCCGCCGCTGGGCGAAGGTGAATATTATCACGCCGATCTGCTCGGCCTGGCCGTCGTGTCCAGTACGGGCGAGACGCTGGGGCAGGTGGTCGCCATCGACGATTTCGGCGCGGGCGACGTGATCGAGATCGAACGGCCCGGCGGCAAGCGGTTCATGGTGCCGATGCAGCCTCATGCCGTACCCGAATGGAATGACGAACGTCTGGTGGTCGACGCGCTGTTCGCCGTCGATTGATGGCTAGCGCGTTACGGCGGCGGTAAAGGCGGCGCGCAACGGTTCGGGTGCGCCCGCCAATCGCCGCTCGATCCGCGCCAGTACCGCCTCGCCATCGTGGAGCGAGCGCGTCGCGCGCTCCATGCTCCAGTAACCGAATTCCCGCGTGCCGAGCGAACGGTCCGACAGGATCGTCAGTTCGCTGTGGCGCGGATCGTTCGCGATCCGGGCATAGGTTGCGGCGACGCTGGATTCGGGGCCTTCGATCACCTGCAGGAAATGGCTGCCGTCATGCCATAGCAGGCCGGTAATACCGTCCACCGCGTTGTTATGGCGGGATTGTTGCAGGATGCAGTCGACATCGACCCCGGGCGCGCTGCGGCTGGTATAGAAAAGCTGGCGGAACTGCGTCTCGGTCACGCTCGATCGGATACGATGACCCCGGCGATCGAACAAGCCTGCTGCGTAACGATTAGTGTCTGGCGGGTGGTATGGTCGCGGGCGGACCGATTTCCGCGTCGGGATCGACCAATATGGTTACGAGCCGGCCGACCAGCGTCACCGGGTCGCGACCGCGACGATAGCCATGGCCCTCCGCCTCCCGCTTCGAACATCGGCGCTGTCCGCGAAACATGCCGCAGCCCGACAGGAACGGGTCCTGTACCGATGTCGGCGGGACCTCGCCGATGACCGCTCCTTGTTCACCGACTTCGCGAACCGTCGGCAGCGGCAGGCGATAACGGTCGCCGCGATCAGGGTCGCCGCACACGACAATCTCGCCGGCGCCTGCCGCCAAACAGTTCCGTGCCGCTTCCCGCTCGGCGGCAGCGGCGAGGATGCGGTCGAAAGATTGCGCGTCCGCCGGTGCAGTCGGCAGCAGGAAAGCGATCAAAAGAAGGCAGGGCCGCATCGGCAACAAGGCTACCCGGTGCCATCGCGATCGACAAGCCGCTACCGCCGGATCGGACGGCGCTCCGCCAACAGGTTGCGGATCGTGGTCGCTGCCACGCCCGCCTCGCCCATGGCGTGGCTGATCTGGTCCAGCCCCTTCACCACATCTCCCGCGGCGAACAGGCCGGGGACGGAGGTACGCTGGTGATCGTCCACCTCCAGGCAGCCATCCTCGCTGGCCCGTGCCCCGGCGGCGATCGCCAATTCGGACCGGATGTGCGACCCGAGCGCCGGATAGACGCTGTGGAATGCCAGGTCTCCCTCGGCGGTACGAACGACGAAGCGGTCGCCGTCGATCCGATAGTCGCCGCACGGTCCGTCGACCCGGCGGATGCCCGCATCGTCGAGCGCGGCGCGGCACGCATCGTCCAGTTCGTGATCGGTATCGGGCGCGATCAGGGTCACGTCGCTGCTATAGCCGCGGAGGAACAGCGCCTCGCGCATGCCATGGTCGCCCGTGCCGATCACGCCTACCCGCCGGTCGGTCACTTCATAGCCGTCGCAGATCGGACAGTAGCGCAACAGTCCGCGGGTCAGCGCCGTGTCGTGCAGCGCGTCGTCCAGTCCGGCGGGGCGGTGGTTGACCACGCCGGTCGCCAGCAGGACGGTACGGGTGCGCAGCGTGCTGCGATCGGTGCGGACGATAAAATCGTCGCCATCGCGCTCGATCGCGGTGACCGTCGCCGCCTCGCAGGTCGCACCATAGTCGCGCGCCTGCCGGTGCATCCTTGCCAGCAGGTCGGGACCCGTGATCCCGCCGGGAAAGCCGGCATGGTTGTGGGTACGCGGGATCATCGCCGCCCGGCTCGATCCGCAGTCGAACATGCGAATTTCGAGATGGAAACGCGCAAGATAGATGGCCGCGGTCAGTCCGGCCGGACCGGCGCCGATGATGGCGCAATCGATCGCGTCGGCGTCGGGCGTGCAGGGGGCGGGGGGCATAGCGACGCAAATGACGCGGCAGGTCTTTCGTTCCCCCGAACAAGCGGGCAGAGGCTGTCGCCATGACCTTTGCCGCGACCGTCCTGACGCTCTACCCCGAAATGTTCCCCGGACCGCTCGGGGTGTCGCTCGCCGGACGGGCGCTGCGCGAGGAACGCTGGTCGCTCGATACGGTGCAGATTCGCGACTTCGCGACCGACAAGCATCGTTCGGTCGACGATACGCCGGCCGGGGGCGGCGCCGGCATGGTGTTGCGTGCGGACGTGCTGGCGGCGGCGCTGGACAGCGTGACGGACGGCCGCCCGGTGCTGGCGATGACTCCGCGGGGGAAGGCGCTGACGCAGGAGCGGGTACGGCAACTGGCCGACGGGCCGGGCGCGATCATCCTGTGCGGCCGGTTCGAAGGGTTCGACGAACGGCTGTTCGAGGCGCGCGATATCGAGCCGGTGGCGATCGGCGACTATGTACTGTCGGGCGGCGAAATGGGAGCGCTGGTGCTGCTGGATGCTTGCGTTCGGCTGCTTCCCGGCGTAATGGGCGCGGCTTCGAGTGGTATCGAGGAGAGCTTCGAAAGCGGCCTTCTGGAATACCCTCAATATACCCGACCCTATGAATGGGAAGGGCGTGTGATCCCCGAGGTGTTGCGATCGGGGGATCATGCGCGGATCGCGGCGTGGCGCAAGGCACGGTCCGAATCCGATACACGGCTATGGCGGCCGGACCTGTGGGAGCGTCATGTCGACGCTCGGGTCCAGTCGCCCTCTGGCGCGCACAAGCAAGACGAAGGTCAGAAGAAATGAACCTCCTCCAGACGATCGAAGCCGAACAGATCGCCAAGTTCAACGAATCGAAGAAGATCCCGGAATTCCGCGCCGGTGACACCCTCAAGGTCGGCGTGAAGGTCGTCGAAGGCGAGCGTACCCGCGTGCAGAACTACGAAGGCGTCTGCATCGCCCGTTCGAACAAGGGCATGGGTTCGTCGTTCACCGTCCGCAAGATGAGCTTTGGTGAAGGCGTCGAGCGCGTTTTCCCGCTCTATTCGCCGAACATCGATTCGATCGAAGTCGTGCGTCGCGGTGTCGTGCGTCGCGCGAAGCTCTATTATCTGCGTGGTCGCACCGGCAAGTCGGCGCGTATCGCCGAACGTCGCGATCCGCGTCCGGCCAAGGCGACCGCTGCCGAGTAATCGGCGGCGCGCAATTGCGCCAGGCAAAGGGCGCGGTAGCCGATGGCTGCCGCGCCCTTTTTGCGTCTAGACTTGGAGTGATATTCCCAGGGTCGTATTACCCTCCGACGCGGACCCGCGTTAAACGTCCTCGGGCGTCGCAATCGGCGCGGACACGGTAAAGCGCAGGCCCGGAGCATTGTCGCTTTCCTCGATCGTACCGTCGAGCCGCTTGACCATCGCGCCGAGCATCCGCGTGCCGAAGCCGGTGCGGTTACCCGTCCGCCCCTGACCCCGGTCGGCGACGGTCAGCCGGAAGCGGTTGCGTACCTTTTCCAACGTGATCGCGATCGGCCCCGGCTTTCCGCCATAGGCATATTTCTGGGCGTTGATGACCAGTTCGACCAGTACCAGTCCGACCTGCACCGCGGCGTCGGCGGAGATCAACAGCGGGGCGAGGTCCATGGTCAGTCGCCCGGTCCATTCGTCGCCCATCGACGACTGCATCTCGGCCAGCAGATCCTCGATATAGCGGCCGAGATCGATGACCGTGACCGTATCCTCGGAATAGAGCCGGCGATGGACCAGCGCGACGGCCGACAACCGCCGCTGCGCCTCGCCCAGATGGCGGGTCAGCGTCTCGTCATTCTCGGCATTGGCCTGCATCGCCAGGAACGCGACGACCAACTGCAGGCTGTTCTGCACCCGGTGGTTCACTTCCTTGATCAGCGTTTCCTGCTGCGCGAGCAGCGCATCCTTGTCGGTGACCGCGCGGGTCAGTTCGCGGTTCAATTCGCTGATGCGGCGCCGCTGGCGCGCGTCGAACAGCAGCCGCGACAGGCGGTGGGCCGCCTCGATCTCCGCCGGGCTCCAGGGGAGGGCGCGGCCGCGGATTTCCTCGCTCCACGCCGCGAAGGAGGCGCGCGGGGTCAGCGGACGGTCGGGCTCCTGCTCGACCGCCTTGTGCGGGTTGCCGGCCCATTGGATCGTCTGCAACGTCTCCGCTCGGAACCACAGCAGAACGACCGGTTCGTCGGCTGACAGCGTGATCGCCAGCAATCCGCTCGCCATGTCGCGATAGGCATGGGCGGCGGGCAGTCGATGTTCCAGCGCCGCGGTGTGCAGCAGGATGTTCCCCTGCGCGCGTACCCATTGCAGGATGTCGCTGATCGCTTCGGGCGGCGGGACATGACCGCTGGAATAGCGCATCGGCCCGCGTTGCAGTACGAAGCCGTCGGCGCGAAGCAGCCGCTGCAGGTCGCTGCCGATCAGCGCGGACAGCTGGTCGGGGTCATATTCCTGCGCGAACCGCTGCGCGAGCGCGTCCTCCGCGGTGCGCAGCCGCAGCCGTTCGCGATATTCGGCCGCTTCTTCCTTGGCACCGATCTGCTGCGCCAGCGACGCCGCGATCAACTCACAGGTCTTGCGTTGCAGGTAGGACAGATTGCGGGGGGAACGATGGTGGCACGCGACGAGCCCCCACAGCATGCCGTCCTTGATGATCGACACCGAAGCCGACGCCGCGACCGCCATATTGCGGAGATACTGGACGTGGATCGGCGACACCGCACGGACGCCGACATTGCTCAGATCGACGGCGGAAAGCGTCGGATCGAGGCCGATGATCGGGGCCGGGGTGTAGGAGGCGTCGGGAATCACGCGGACCCGGTTGCGGATATACAACGCGCGCGCCTGTCGGGGGATGTCCGATGCGGGGAAGTGGTGGTTAAGGAAGCCGTGAATGTCGGGCGCATGACGCTCCGCCACGACCTTTCCGGAATCGTCGTCGAGGAAGCGGTAGATCATCACCCGGTCGAACCCGGTCAGCCGCGCGAAGATCGACGCAGCCCGCGCCGTCAGGTCGTCGAGATCGACCGCACGCGAACATTCCTCGCCCCCCTGTTCGATCCAGGTGAGCGCGTCGTCGGTGCCCGGTTCGCCAGGCGCGGTCGGCTCCAGCTCGATCAGCCAGAAACGCCCTTCGCGACTGGCGACGACCGAGAGCGTCGTCTGCCCGGTCGTGCCGAGCACCACCGGCCCGGCGACGGTCGAGCGCAGGATCGCCAATCCCGCCTCGCCAATCAGGTCGAGGATCGTCCCGCCCAGCCAGTCGGCGCCGAGCAGCGACGCGACGTCGCCCGCGCCACCGACGATCACCCCCTCGGCAGGATCGACGATCAGCAGCATGCCATGCGGCTGGATCGCGCCGGGGATATGGATCGGTTCGCGGTCGCAGATCGTCAGGTCGTGCCCGAGGTCGGAAGGCGAGGTCGCCAGCCCGTCGTCCTGGGCAGTTGCATTGGTCGCCAAGCGTAGCCCCTTCGTCATCCTGTGGCTGCCCGGCGATCGGGATCGGTACGGGAAGATACTGCACTATAACTGAAAACGGACTGTTTCAACCGCTGCCGGTGTGGCCGTCAAGTACCTGCCGGATCCGCGTTGCCAGATCGACACGCTTGTACGGCTTGCCGATCAGGTCGAATTCGGTCCCGCGCGCATCGACCCGTTCGATCGACGCCTCCGCATAGCCGGTGGTCAGCAACACCTTCAGCCGGGAGCGCAGCCGCCGCCCTTCGCGGGCGACCATGACGCCGTTCATCCCGCCCGGCATGATCAGGTCGGTGAACAGCAGGTCGATCGGCGCATCGCTTTCCAGCACGGCGATCGCCTCCGCCCCGTTGCCGGCGCGCAGCACGGCGTAGCCGAAATCCTTCAGGATCGCCTCGGCCAGGTCGCCGACATCCTGCTGGTCCTCGACGACGAGGATGGTTTCGGTCCCGCGCAGGTCGCTGTCGCTGCGGGGGCGCCGCGCGCGGATCGGTTCGGCCACCGAACCCGCCGCCGGGAACAGCAGGCGGATCGTGGTGCCGCTGCCCTTCTGCGATTCGATGTGTAACGCGCCGTCGGACTGCTTCATGAATCCATAGACCATCGACAGGCCGAGGCCGGTGCCCTTGCCCTGATCCTTGGTCGTGAAGAACGGCTCGGTTACCCGCGCGCGGACCTCCTCCGACATGCCGGTGCCGGTGTCCGTGATCGACAGAGCGACGAACTTGCCCTGAAGCTTGTCGCCATAGCGCGGATCGCTGCCGTCCAGCGTGACAGGTTGGGCCGAGATCGTGATCGTGCCGCCATCGGGCATGGCGTCGCGGGCGTTCATCACGATGCCGATGATCGCCGCCTCGGCCTGCACCGGGTCGATCCGCGCGTTGCAATGGTCGCCACAGGGTTCGACGTCGATCGTGATCCCCGCATCGCCGATGGTGCGCTTGAGCATTGGCAGCAGCGCGCGAACCAGATCGTCGATATTGGTGACCCGGCCCGACAGCTTCTGCCGGCGCGAAAAGGCGAGCAGCTGCTGCGTCAGTTCGGCCCCGCGATCCGCCGCCTCCATCACCGCCCGGAGCGAGCGGCGCGCGCGATCGGGGTTGAGGGCGTCGCTGCGATCCAGCTGGTTGAGCAGGACGTCGGTGAACCCCTGGATCACCGTCAGCAGATTGTTGAAATCATGTGCGATGCCGCCGGTCAGCTGACCGACCGCCTCCATCTTCTGCGCCTGGCGCAGCGCTTCCTCCGCATCGCGGCGGCGGGTGACGTCCAGCTGCGACGCGAAATAATAGCGGAGCTTCTGCTCGCCATCGAGCACCGGCGAAATGAACAGCGCGCTCCAGAAGGCGCTGCCATTCTTCTTGTAATTGATCAATTCGACCGAGGCCTGCCGCTGTTCGCGGATCGCGAGGCCGATTTCGGCCACGGTGTCCGGATCGGTCTCCGCGCCCTGCAGGAAGCGGCAGTTGCGACCCAGCACCTCGTCCGCGTCATAGCCGGTCATGCTGAGAAAGGCCGGGTTGGCGAAGATGATCGGATTGTCCGGCAGATTGGGGTCGGTCACGATCATCGGCATCCGCGTGGTCTTCACCGCCGCGAAGAAGATGCCGTTGCCCGGATCGTGCATCTCGCGGCCCGCCATGGCAGCGTCCCGCTGCACCGGGTCGAGCGGCTTTTCCGGGCTGGACGGTGAGGACATGAACGGGCCTGTCGGTTCGAGGATGTGGCGACAAAGGTCGCGAGAGAGCGATTTGGTTCCGTAACGATCGGACCCGCAGGTCCGCTCCGCTCGTTCACTACCCATGAACCCGCTTCGCCAGACAATTGCACGCCAGATCCGCGGCTTGACCGGTGCCGGCGACGGCGCGATCGACCTGCGGCGACCGCCCGGCGATGACGGGCTGTTCGGGCCGGGATCGGTCAGCTGGCGGGTGCATGGCGATTTTTCGTCGATGATGATCGGCGGTACGGCCGCGTTGCTGATGCAGATGCTGCATCCCGGTGCGCTGGCGGGAGTGTGGGACCATAGCAATTTCCAGCGCGACATGCTGGGGCGGCTGAAGCGGACCGCGCAGTTCATCGCCGGCACCACCTATGGCAGCACGGCGGAGGCGGAGCGGCTGATCGGCCATGTCCGCCATATCCATGACCGGGTGCACGGCGTCCTGCCCGACGGCCTGCCCTATGATGCGAACGACCCGCATCTGCTGACCTGGGTCCATGTCGCGGAGACGGATTCGTTCCTGCGCGCCTATCTGCGCTACCGCGATCCAGAACTGTCGCGCGCCGATCAGGACCGGTACTTCGCCGAAAATGTCGTGGTGGCCGAGCGGCTGGGCGCGCGCGATGTTCCCGACAGCCGGGCTACGGTCGATGCATGGCTGTCGGCGGTGCGCGGCGAACTGCGCTGCGACGCCCGCACCCGCGCGGTGCGCGACGCGCTGCTGCACCAGCCGTTGCCGAACCCGTTCCTGAAAGGGTTCGGGGCGCTGAACACCGCCGCCGCGATCGACCTGCTGCCGCATTGGGCACGGGCGATGCTGGAGTTGCGCAGTCCCGCGCCGATGGGCGTGCGGGCAGGGGCGCAGGGTATGGCGAGGATGCTGCGCTGGGCGCTGGGTGGGTCGGCGTCGGAAAAGACGGCACGGGCACAGGGGTAGCGGCCGAGTTTCGATGGCGATCCATCGCGTGCCTCACCCGTCACCCTGGGCTTGACCCGGGGTCCTGCTTTCTTTCAACGCTTTCCGAAAAAGCGGGACCCCGGGTAAACCCCGGGGTGACGAAAACGGAAAGGTACGTTTCGGGGCAGGCCGCTCTAAAGTGGCGGCAATCCCGCCCGCAGTTCCTCGACCCAGGGCGTCGCCACCCCGTCGGACGGCGCGCGCCAGTCGCCGCGCGGGGACAGCGCGCCGCCGGCCGAGACCTTGGGCCCGTTGGGCAGTGCCGACCGCTTGAACTGGCTGGTCTGGAAGAAGCGCCACAGGAATTTTTCCAGCCACCGCGCGATGGTCGGTAGGTCGTAACTGCCCTTGGCTTCGTCCGGAAAGTCGATCGGCCAGCGGCCGGCGGCGGCATCGCGCCACGCGTGCCAGCACAGGAAGGCGACCTTCGACGGGCGCTGCCCATAGCGGACGATGTGGTGGAGGAAGAAGTCGTTCAGCGCATAGGGACCGACGCGGTCCTCGGTGCTCTGCATCCGGCCCTCGGCATCGGCGGGCACCAGTTCGGGCGAAATCTCGGTGTTCAGGATCGCATCAAGCACGGCGTCGGTGTCGCGGTCGAACTGGTCGGTGCGGATCGTCCAGCGGATCAGATACTGGATCAGCGTCTTGGGCACGCCGGCATTGACGCCGTAATGGCTCATGTGATCGCCGACGCCATAGGTGCACCACCCGAGCGCCAGCTCCGACAGGTCGCCGGTGCCCAGGACCAGCGCTTCCCGCTGATTGGCCAGCCGGAAGAGGTAATCGGTGCGCAGCCCGGCCTGCACATTTTCGAACGTCACGTCATAGACCGGTTCGCCGCTGGCAAAGGGGTGGCCCATGTCGCTTAGCATCTGGCGCGCGGCGGGACGGATGTCGATTTCGTCGCCGGTGATGCCCAGCGCCGTCATCAGCTTCCACGCATTGCCCTTGGTCGCTTCGCCGGTGGCGAAGCCGGGCATGGTGAAGCCCAATATGTCGGTGCGCGGACGACCGAGTCGGTCGAACGCCTTCGCCGCGACGATCAGTGCGTGGGTCGAATCCAGCCCGCCCGACACACCGATCACCAGCCGCTTCGTCCCCGACGCGACCAACCGCTTGCGCAATCCCTCGACCTGGATGTTGAACGCTTCGTAGCAATCGTCGTCCAGCCGCTCGGGCGTGCTGGGGACGAAGGGGTAGCGCCGGACCGGGCGCAGCAGCCCGATATCGTCCTGCGTCGGTGCATGGTCGAAGCCGATCCGGCGGAAGCGGGTTTCGGGATGACCGCTGGCCGCCGCGCAATCGTTGAACGTGCCGGTCCGCATCCGCTCCAGCCGCAGCCGTTCGAGGTCGACATCGGCATAGGCGATGCCCGACGACTGGTCGAACCGGTCCGACTGGGCCAGCAATTCGCCCAATTCATGCACGGAACCCTGGCCGTCCCATGACAGGTCGGTCGTGCTCTCGCCGATCCCGGCCGCGGCATAGATATACGCCGAGACGGTCCGCGCCGATTGCGACGCGCACAGCATCTCGCGGTCGCGTGCCTTGCCGATGACGATGTTCGACGCCGACAGGTTGCACAGCACCAAGGCTCCGGCCATCGCTCCGGCGGTCGAGGGGGGCAGGGGGGACCAGAAATCCTCGCAGATTTCGGCATGGACCACGAAATCGGGCAGGTCACGGGCGGCGAAGATCAGGTCGGTGCCGAACGGCACGTCCTGTCCGGCGAGCGTCATCGTCAGCCCGGTTAAGCCGACGCCGGGCGCGAACCAGCGCTTCTCATAATATTCGCGGTAGTTCGGCAGGTACGTCTTGGGCACGACGCCGAGGATGCGCCCGCGCGATACGGCCACCGCGCAATTGTACAGCCGTCCGTTGCGCCGCAGCGCCGCGCCCAGCAGCAGGACGGGGCGCAGGTCCGCGCTGGCCGCGACCACCTCGGACAGCGTCGCTTCGGTCGCGTCGCACAGCGCGTCCTGTAGATGCAGGTCGTCGATCGCGTAGGAGGTGAGGTTGAGTTCGGGGAAGACCAGCAGGTCGGCGCCGGCTACATGCCCCTGCCGTGCCAGGTCGATCGCGGCCCGGCCGTTAGCGGCAACATCGCCGACGCTGGCGGGCGGAGTGCAGGCGCCGACGCGGATCAGGCCGTGGGTGTGGATCGAATGGAACGGGTGGGTCATGGCGTCACCCTATAGGGAGATACGATGATGCGGAACCGGTAGCTCCCGGATCTTTCACCCTATCTCCAATTCATCCGTTTGGTTCGAGTAGCGATCGAGCCTGTCGAGAGCGCGTATCGAGAACGCGGTTCCGCTGGGCAGGTGTTGTCGACAAACGCTTCCCGACAAGCTCGAAGCTGCTCGAACCGAACGGAGTGTGATAACGGAGCTAGAGCCCCCGGCCTCAAACCTTCGCGGCGTAGATCATCCGGCCTTCGCCCAACAGGTCGAACACCCGCGCCAGATCGCCTTCGGCAACCGCGAAGCAGCCCTGGCTGCGGCCGAGCTTCCCGTGCTGTGCGATCATTTCCGGGTTGGCGTACCAGGCCCCGTGCACGACGATCGCGCGCATCAGCGCATTGTCGTTGGTGGGATCGAGGCCGACCAGCCGCTGCGACCGGCCGTGCTTGCCGACATAATAATTGTCGGTGATGAACGCGCCTTCCGAGGTGGCGTTCGAATCGGGGACGTTGCTGAAGCGAGTCAGCAATCCGCAATGCGCCGGGTCCGACCCGCTGCCATGCGCGACGCGCATCGCCGAGACGACGCCGCTGTGCATGTCGATGAACTGGAACCGGGGATGGGCGGAATCGACCGCGAAGTCGGCGATGGCGATGCGATCGGTGCGGCGGATGCGGCCCGAATGGCGGTCCATCGATGCCACCGCGCGTTCGAACAGGCGCGGATTGACCGTGGCGGGCGCCCGCATCTGCTTGACGGGGGCGGCAGGAACCGGCGCCGATGCCAGCCGCTGCGGCGGCGGCACGAAGGACGCGTTCTGCGCAACCGGGATGATCGCGTTCGTCGTGCAACCTTGTGCCAGTACGGCACCGGCCAGGCCGCCTGCCGCTTTCAGCACCGCTCGCCGCGATCGAACTGCTTCGTCCCGCATCCAATTCCTCGCCAGATCGTTGAGGGTTAGAGATACGGGCGACGCGCCTTCCATTCAATTAACGTGGGTGCGGTCGTTCCGCCGCTTGTCGTGCGCAGGGCACGGGCGGTCGACTCCGACAAATATGGTTACCGCCGGATTTGCCATCCGGTGCGTCCTGCGGAATAACGGTGGGATGTCGTTCGCGCTTCGTCTCGGCCTGATGGCTGCTCTGCTGCCGATGCCCGCGGTCGCGCAGGAACCGGCGGCGCTGGCGGTCGAGCGGGCGGCGGTGGCGATGCGGCCGGGCGACCATCGCTGGGCGGACGACCCGACGCTGTCGGGTCCGGTCAGCATCGTCGTCAGCGTGCCGATGCAGATGGCGTTCGTCTATCGCGGCGACCGGCTGATCGGGGCCACCACGGTATCGACGGGCAAGCCGGGCAAGATGACGCCGATCGGCGAATATACCATCCTGCAGAAGCGCCCGTTCCACCGTTCCAACTTGTACAACAACGCCCCAATGCCCTTCATGCAACGCCTGACCTGGGACGGGGTGGCGCTGCATGCCGGCAACCTGCCCGGCTTTCCGGCGTCACATGGTTGTATTCGCATCCCTACGGCGTTTGCGCAAAAGCTGTTCAACGTGACGCAGCTGGGCGGGCAGGTGGCGGTGGTCAACGACGTGATCGCCTTTCCGGCCTATCGCCCGGCGGATACCACGCCGCGCCTGTCGGACGAGGGCGTCGGGGCGCTCGCCAGCCGCGACGATCGGGTAAGCGTCGGCAAGGGCAGCCATGCGCCGCGTTGAGATGGCTGCGTTGGCGTTGCTGGCGCTGGCCGGCTGCGGCGACAGCGAGGATGCGCCGTCCGCGAATGTCGCGTCGCCGGCTTCCGTCCCGACCGCTACCCCTTCCGTCGTGGCCAGCCGCGTGCCGGAGCGGTTGACGGTCACGACCAACGAGCCGTTCTATTCGGTTGCGATCGATCGCGATGTGTTGACGCTGACAGGTGTCGATATGCCACGGCGCACGTTGCGGGTGGTCAATCGCCACGTCGCGGTCGAAGCGCGGGCATGGGAGGCGCGCGATGATCGCGGGACGATCGGCGTCCGGGTCGTGCGTGCACCGTGCGAGGACGACATGTCGGGCGCGCCGCGCGACTTCACGGCGACCCTTACCATCGACGGGCGCGCGACGGTGCGAGGCTGCGGTTTTGTCGGTACGCCTGCGCCGCCACCCGGCGAGGCGTCGCCGGTGGCCGCCACCATTCCGGCGCGGTTCATCGGCCGGTGGAACCGCGATGCCGCAGCCTGCGCCACCCCCGCTGCGTCGATCGAGGGGGTCCGGGTGACGCCCAGCGAATTGTGGTTCCACGAGAGCGTCGGCGTAGTGAAGCGGGTCGAACCGATCGGACCCGATCAGATCCGCGTCACTGCCGCCTATGAAGGCGAGGGTGAACGCTGGACCGCGACACAGACGCTGCGGGTCGAAGGCGACCGGTTGGTGATCGTGACGGACGGACGTCCGTTCAGCCGGATACGCTGTCCGCAGTAGCCGCGGAGGCGTTTGCGATCGCGGTCAGCAACTGATCGCCGGTAAACGGCTTGGTCAGGACGGGGACGCCGATCTGCGTATCCCCGATCTCGGCAAAGCCGGTGATCAGCAGGACCGGCGTATCGGGGCAGCAGGCCCGCACGCGCGCCGCGACCTCGATCCCCGACAGGTCGGGCATCGCATAGTCGGTCAGCACCATGTCGAACCGGTCGCCCGCTTCGAGCATGGCGACAGCCTGCACCGCGGAATCATGGACGACGATGCTGTGCCCGGCGGCCTCCAACTGCGCGGCGACCACCGCGCGCACTTCCGAATCATCCTCGACCAGCATCAGCCGAAGCGGACCGGTCGGCCCGGTCGACTCCTGCGCGGCGGGTGTGGGGCGTGCCTCGATCCGGGGCAGCCAGAGGTGGATATGCGTACCGCGACCGACCTCGCTATCGATCGTCACGTCGCCGCCGGCGGCGCGTGCCATTGCCCGCACCATCGGCAGGCCGAGGCCCGTGCCGGCCCCCTGCGCCTTGGTGGTGAAGAAGGGTTCGAACACCCGCTCGCGCACCGCGCTGTCCATGCCGCTGCCGGTATCGCTGACGGTGATGCGGACGAACCCGCCCGACAAATTCGGCAGGAAGACGCCGGCATCGTCGATATTGGCGGTGCCGATCCGTACCGTGCCGCTGCCATCCATCGCATCGCGCGCATTGATCGCGAGATTGAGGATAGCGAGTTCGAACTGCCCGACATCGGTCTTCACCGACCAGCCGGGCTCGGCAAAGTCATAGGCGACGCGGATCCGCCCGGCGGCGGTGCGCACGATCAGTTCCTCGATCGACCGGATCACGTCGTCGGGACGGAAGATTTCGGCGGCCAGATCGCGCTGACGGCTGAAGCTGAGCAACCGGCGGGTGATCGCGCTGCCACGACCGGCCGCCTCGCTCGCCGCGTCGAGATAGCGGCGGAGCCGGTCGCGGTCGTCGATCCGCCGCTCGGCGAGTTCGAGATTGCCGACGATCGCCGCCAGCAGATTGTTGAAATCATGCGCGATGCCGCCCGACAGCGTGCCCAGCGCCTCCAGCTTTTCCGACTGGTGGTGGCGTCGTTCGGCAAGGCGGCGACCGGTATCGTCGCGCTCGATCTTCAGCAGGTAGCGGTTCGGCCCGATGGTGAAGGGGATGCGCCGGATATGCGTCCAGCTGTCGCCCCAGGGCTGGACCAGATGGCGGTCCTCGTCATCGCTGCCGCCCTGGCCGAGAATGGCGAGGTCGCGGGGATCGATACCGTTCGGGCGCGTGGCGCCGCGTACGACGTGGCCATGCTGATCGAGGATGGTAACGACATCGCCCGACCCGTCGGCCAACCCGCGAAAGGCGGCGCGTTCGAACGCCAGCGCCTGCCGCAGGGCATAACGGTCGGCGGCGGCGGCGACCATCGCGATCAGCGCCTCGGCATCCCAAGGCTTGTTCGCATAGCCACTGATCGCGCCGTCGTTGAGCGCCGCGACGACCGCCGACAGATCGGCATAGCCGGTCAGCAGGATCGCCTCCGCATCGGTCATTTGGCGGGCGCGGGCGAGGAACTGGCTGCCGGTCAGCTCCGGCATGCGCTGATCGGAGACGATGACGGCGATGTCGGTATGGGCGCGGACCAGTTCCAGCGCCTCGACCGGCGATGCGGTCGACAGGATGCGGTAGCGGTCCTCCAGCAGATCGCCGAGCGCGACCAGGATTTCCGGCTCGTCATCGACCAGCAGCAGCAGGGGCGGGGAACCGGGCATATCCATTACGGCCGTTCTGGTATCCTGATGATGAAGGAAGCGCCACCCTGTACCGCGCGCTCGATCGCGATCGTCCCGCCGTGCGAGCGGACGACGCCATAGGCGATGGCAAGACCCAGGCCGGTGCCGGAGCCGACATCCTTGGTCGTGAAAAAGGGTTCGAACACCCGCTCGCGACGGTCCTCGGGAACGCCCGGGCCATTGTCGTCGACCTGGATGCAGAACATGCCGTCGGCGGCACCGGTGGTGATGGCGATGCGGCCCGCGACCGGATCGACCGCATCGGCGGCGTTGGCGACGATGTTCATCACGACCTGATTGACCAGCGCCCCCGAACATTCGAGCATCCGTGCCGGCCCGTAGGTCCGGACTACCTCGACGCTGCCCAGACGAGGGGCGAGCAGGGTCAGGACCGCGTCGATGGCATCGGGAATGTCGATCCGCGACACCTCGCCATCGTCCAGCCGCGAAAAGCGCCGCAGCTTCACCACCAGTTCCTGAATACGGGTCAGGCCGGACCGGATCGACTGGAGCCGGTCCGCCGCCTTGGTCAGCAGTGCGCCGCGCGCATCGTCATCGGCATTCGCCGCGCCGGCGACCGCCCGTTCGACAGTGGCCTGATGGGCCAGGATGAAGGCGAGCGGATTGTTGATCTCATGCGCGATGCCCGCGACCAGTTCGCCCAACGACGCCATCTTGGCCGATTGGACCAGTTGCGCCTGGGTTTCGCGCAGCAGGGCGTTGGCGCCGGCCAGTTCGGCATTGGCCTGCGCCAGCCGTTCCGCCGCGTCGGCCTCTGCGCGGGCCTGTGCCAGTGCGATCGCCTGCGCCTGTTCGCGCGCGATACCCGCGGCCTCCTCGTCGCGCGCCAGCTTGCGCCGGACGATGGCCCGGATACGGACGAGCAGCATGTCGCCGTCGCGCCCGCGCGACACCACGTCGTCCGCTCCGGCGGCGAGGCCAGCCAGTACCGTCGCCGGCTCGGCATCGTCGGTCAGCGCAACCAGCGCAACGCCGCTTGCCCGCGCGGTGCGGCGCGCGTCCAGTTTTGCCGACAGGCCGAAGGACGGATCACCCGGCTGTTCGACGACGAGGATGCCGTCGGCCGCTTCCTCGTCGATCGCCTTCAGGGTATCGGCGATCCCGGCGACATGGCCGACGTGATAGCCCTCGGCGGCAAGGTCGGACACCAGCTGATCCGACGCCGTGTCCTGCGGGGCGAGCAGCAGCAGGCGCGCCTGGCGCAAGGCCGCTGCCGGGCCGTCGCCCAGCGGCCGTGCGCGTACCTGCCGCAACAGGGCGCGGACCCGCGACAGGATCAGCTCGGCCCCGCCGCGCTTGGGCACATAGGCGTTGGCACCGCTGTCCAGCCCCTGTCGTTCGACATCCGATGCATCGTCGCCGGTCAGCATCAGGATCGGCAGCGTGCGGGTGGCGCCGGTCTGTCGCACGATGCGCACCAGTTCGTCGCCGTTCATGCCCGGCAGGCGATAATCGACGACCAGCAGGTCCGGCCGGCTGTGGTTCAGCGTTTCCAGCGCGGTTTCGGCATCGCGCGTCCGGTCGATCCGAAAGCCGGCACGTTCGAACATCCGCCGCAATTGCAGCGCCTGGGTATCGGAATCCTCGATCAGCAGGATCGCTGCGTCGTCGTTCACCGCGCGCGCTCCACGATGCGGCGGACATGCGGGGCGATCAGGTCGAGCGGCAGCGAGAGCGCACCGGCGCGATGCGCAGCCGCGGGCATGCCATAGACGATCGAGGTGCTGGCGTCCTCCGCCACCGCCTGTCCGCCAGCCGCGAGCAGCGCCCGCACGCCGGCCGCGCCGTCCTCACCCATTCCGGTCAGGACGACGGCCAGCGCCGCACCGTCCAGTGCCACGGCGGCGCTCTCGATCAGGCGGGTCGCGGAGGGGCGCTGGCCGCCGACCGGTCCGTCGGTGGCCAGACGGATCGTGCCTCCGCGTGCGAGCGTCAGATGGGCGTCGCCGGGCGCGACATGGACCGTTCCCGGCGTCGGCATCTCGCCGTTGCGGGCAAGCTCGACCCGCTGTGGGACAACGCTGTCGAGCCAGCTGGCAAAGCCGGCCATGAAGCTGGCCCCCATATGCTGCACCAGCAGCACCGGCAGCGGCAGATCGGCCGGGAGCGCGCCCAGCAACCGGGCGAGTGCCGGAGGGCCACCGGTCGATGCCGCGAACAGGAGGGCCGAGGGGGCGCGCTGTCGGACGGGCTGAACCGGAATTTTGGGCGCGGCCGGCATCCGTCGCCGCACCACCGCCACCTCGCTCATGATTGCAAGCTGCGTCCGTATCTCGTGCGCGACCTGGGCATAGGCGGCATCGCCCAGCCCGACCGGCTTTTCGACGACCGACAGCGCCCCGGCGCGCAGCGCGTCCATGCTGTCGCCCATCGCGCCGCCGTCCATGCTGGCGGAGATCACCACGATCGGCGTCGGATGGCTGGCCATGATCTGCCGCGTTGCCTCCAGCCCGTCGATGCCGGGCAGGCGAATATCCATCGAGATGACATCGGGGCGGAGGACCGGCAGCGCCTCGATCGCTTCTTCGGCGGTGGCGAAGCTGGCGGCGACGGTCAGGCGCGGGTCGCTGCCGACGATATGCGTCAGCAGCGTGCGGACCACGGTCGAATCCTCGACGATCATCACGCGGGCAGGGGCGGTGCGGGCCGTCATTGCGTCAGATCAGCTGCTGGACGGTGCCGATCAACATGCCCTGATCGAAATCCTGTTTGGTGACATAGGCGTCGGCGCCGAGGCTGAGGCCGCGTTCGATATCGTCGGGGCTGTTGCGCGATGTCATCATGATGACCGGTAAAGTTTTGAGTGCCGGATCGTTCCGTATCGCCGCCAGCAAAGCGAAGCCATCCATGCGCGGCATCTCGACATCTGCGACGACCAGATCGATGGCATCGAGGCCGGAGCGCAGCCGTTCCAGCCCGGCCAGTCCGTCGACCTCGACCAGTACGCGATAGCCCTGCGCTTCGAGGATGCTGCGCTCCAGCGTACGGGTCGTGATGGAATCGTCGACGACCAGGATGGTGCGGCTTTGCGCTTCGGCCTGGGGCGCGACGTAGGGGCTTGCCGCCCGGCCGCTGGCCCGGTCGCGTACCAGCTGGGCCGGATCGAGCACCAGCACGACCTCGCCATTCGTCAGCACCGTGCCCAGCACCAGCGGCAGATCGGCGGCGATCGCCGCGGCATCGCCGACCAGCAGCGCCCGGACATCGCGCAGCGCATCGACGATCAGGACGCGGCGGACGCCCTCCGCCTCCAGCACCACCGCCCGCAGCGGACCGGCGGCATCGGCCTGTGCCGTGCCCAATATGTCGCCGAGCCGCGTAACGGGCAGCGGCTGGCCATTGACCGGCAGCATCACCTCCGCTCCGCTGGGGGAAAGGTCGGCGGGATCGATCCGCAGTACCTGTCGCACCGCATCGGCGGGTAGGGCGCAGACCGTGTCGCCGACCTCGACCATCAGCAATGTGCGGCGGGTCAGTGCGACCGGCACGGCGATGGTCACGACGGTCCCGCCGCCCGAGCCGGGCGCGATGCTGGCCGACCCGTGCAGGCGGCGGGCGACCTCCGCCACGACCGACAGGCCGATGCCGCGCCCGGCGACCTCGTCCAGCCGGTCGGCGGTGGACAGTCCCTGTTCGAACAGCAGCGCATGCAACGCCTGTCCTCTGGGCGGGGGGGCATCGGCGGGGATCAGGTCGGCAGCGCGGGCACGGGCGACGATCGCCGCATCGTCCAGCCCGGCACCGTCGTCACGGACGGTGATGATCAGCCGCCCGCGATCGATCCGCGTGTCGATGCTGATCGTGCCTGTGTCCTCCTTGCCCGCTCGATGGCGACGGTCGGGCGTTTCGATGCCATGGCGCACGGCATTGCGCAGGACGTGCAGCAGCGGATCGCGCAGCGCATTCAGGACGCGGCGATCGGCCTCGCCATCCGTTTCGGTCGTTCGTAGCCGTGCGACCTTGCCCTCGGCGGTCGCCAGGTCGCGGACGGCGCGTTCATAGCCGTCGAAGAGCGTCGCCACCGGTTGCAGCAACAGCCGCTCGCCATCGCGTTCCAGTTCGGCGCTCGACCGGTCCAGCGCGTCGCGCAGCCGCCCGTGCAGGCGGCGGATGCGGTCCAGCTCGCCCGTCGCCTGTCGCAGCCGTCGTGCGGCTTCGCTGTCGCCGGCGGTGGCGAGCAGAGGCGACAGTGCGGCAAGATCCTCGGCCAGCGCGTTCAAACGGTCGGCGACCATGCCCTGTTCGGCGATCTGCGTCGCCATGACGTGCAGCGAACGGCCGAGCCGCTCGACCCGGTGGCCCGACACCGCGACACGCCGTTCGGGCTCGATGTCGGTCGCGCTGTCGTTCGTATCCGGGGCGGCGCCGTCCTCGATCGCATCGGCGAGGCGGCGGAGCTCGGCGATCGCCGCGCCGTCCATCGCCCGTTCGCCGCGTTCGATGGCGAGGATCAGCGCCTCCGCCTCATGCGCGGCGGCTTCGCTCTCCGGCAGTTCAACCGCGCGCGCCGCGCCTTTCAGGCTGTGCGCCCGGCGGCTGAATTCGCGCAGGTCGACCGGGCGGCCGGCATCAGCATCGGCCAGCGCCGCGCGGATGCCGGCCATGTGTTCGGCCAGTTCCGACGCGAATGCCGCCAGCAATTCGGCCTGAAGCTCGTCCACGCGCGCGTCCTGCCGTTACAGGCGGTAGCGTTCGGTCAGGCCGACCAGCGTGCGCGACAATTCGCCCAGGTCGCTTGCCGCCTGATCGAGCTGACGGGTGGAGGCAGCGGTCTGTTGCGACGCTTCGCGGATATTCTGCAGGGCGATGGTGACCTGTTCGATGCCGATCTGCTGCTGGTTGGTCGATGCGACGATCTGCTGGAAGGTCTGGACATTTTCCTGCACGCGGGTCGCCAGTTCCTCGATCGCGGCATGGCCGGCATCGGTGCGTTCCTTGCCCGACGCGACGCGCTTCACCGCCTCCTCGGTCAGCATCACCGACGAATTGATCCCGCGCTGGATATCGCCCAGGATCGAGCGGACGTTGCGTGTCGCGCCCTTGGCCTGATCGGCCAGCTGCTTCATCTCCGATGCGACGATGGCGAAACTGCGCCCCTGTTCACCCGCCGCCGCCGCCTCGATCGAGGCGTTGAGCGCGAGCAGGTGCGAGCGTTCCGACACGTCGTTGACCGTCGCGATGATGTCGCCGATCGCCTGGGTCTTTTCCGACAGGGCGACGATGTTGGTCGCCACCGCTTCGGCCTGTTCGCGGATCGCATCCATCGCGCGCGCGGTATCGGCGACGGCAGTCAGGCCGGCGTTGCTGACTTGGGCGGTCGCCTGCGCCTGCGCGATCACCTCCTGCGCGCGGCGAGTGATCTGCGCGCCGCTATGAGTGATCTCGTCGACGGTGGCGGCGGTTTCCTGCACCGCGGCCAACTGCTCCTCGACCGACGCCGCCTGTTCCTGCGTCGACGCACGGATTTCGGTGGTCGCCGCGTTCAGGTCGTTGGTCGCTGCGCGGTTCTGCGTTGCGATGGTGCGCAGCCCGCCGACCATGTCGTTGAGCGTGCGGCCAAGGCGCCCGAGTTCGTCGGCACCGGTCACGTCGGTGGTCGTCGACAGATTGCCTTCGCCGATGCGCCCGACAAAGCCCATGAACGCATCGAGCGGCCGCACGATCGAACGGCGGGTCGTCACCGCGACGGCAATGGCGACGACGATCGCGACCATCAGCCCCAGAATGATGGAAATCCGGCTGGCGTTATAGACGTCGCGGGTCGCATCCCGCCCACGTTCGATGGCGACGTTAAGCGTTTCGCGCGCTTGGCCGATCCGGCCGACCGTCGCGGCATGGTCGCGCACGATATCGGCCTCGGTCGCCAGCACCGCCGCCCGGTCGCCTGCAGCGATTGCGGCCAGCTGGGTCTCGACATCCGCCCGAGTCTGTTTGAGCGCGCGGTCGCCCTCGGCCAGTTGGCGGGCCATCCGTGCCCAGAGTTCGGACCGCGCGCCCGTCACCGAATTGTCGCGATAGGTTTCGGCGGCGCGTTCCTGTTCGGCGATGCCGCGCTGCGCTTCCTCGACGGCGTTGCGCCATCCGGTCGTTGCCTCCCGGACGCGACTGTTGTCGCCGGTCAGGAAGGCCTGGACGAGGCTGGCGCGCTGTTCGACCTTGCGCGACAGGGCGTGGTCGATGCGATTGAGCGCCTCCATCGACGCGAGGTCGCGTTCGACGATCATGTCGACGGTGTGGCGGACGTCGCCGATCTGGACCAGCGCATAGACGCCAAGCGCGAGGAGGATCGCGGTCAGGGCGGCGAAGCCGGCGGCGATCCGGGTAGAGACGGACAAACCTTATCCTTCCTGAAGACGGGCAGGGAGCAATCGTTCGATCAGCATGACGGGGTCGATGCGTGTCAACCTTTGGTCGCCATCGACGACCAGCGTGGCAAGCGCCGAGGCGGCCGGCTGGCGGGCAATCGTCGTGACGCCGGACACGGCATCGACGGCAAGGGCGATACGGGGCGCGTCGTGGCGCAGCACGATCATCGCCGTCGCGCCCGCCGCATCACGGTCGAGCAGCTCCGCCAGCGCGAACAGGTTCACGACCGTGCCGCGCCATGCGACCAGCCCCGTCAGCGCGGCCGGGGGATGGGGCAGGCGCGTCACCTTGGGCAGCGGCGCGACCGCACGTACGCAGTCGATCGGCAGGCCATGCGCGACGCCGCCCAGGTCGAAGACGAGCAGCGTTTCGGTCGGTCGATCGTCCAGGGAGCGCGTGCTGCCGACGGCCCGCTGCCGTGCGGCCAGGATCGCGGCGATGGCATCGGCATCGAGGCCGTCGGCAAGGATCAGCGGTGCGCTCAACGATGGGGTCCGATGGTGTGGCGGATGGCGGTGGCCATCGCGCCGGCGGTCATGCCTTCGCCTTCGGCCAGTTCGGTATCGGGCGCAAGCGCGCTGGCGACCCGCAGCGCGTTGGTCAGGCTGCGGCGACCATCGGGCGCGCGGCCCTGTGCCAGCAGGTAGTGGCCGAACTGGTAATGCGCCATCGCAAAGGATCGATCGAGGTATAGCGCGTCGCGAAACGCCCGTTCGGCGCGCTCCTTGTCGTCGGCAGCCAGCGCATCGAGGGCCGCGAAATAATGGGCAACGGCATCGGGCGTGCGCACCACCAGCGGCGCTTCCGTCTTTGGCGTCGGCGGGGGTGGCGCTGGGGGCCTTGGGAGCGGCGCCGAGCGTGATTTATCGACGTGTGGCGCGGGGACGGTTTCGATCACGGGCGGGGTGGGCGGCACCGGCTTCGGCCGGGTGCCGAGCGTCCGATAGGTCAGGATTCCAGCGATCAGTTCGCTATCGGCGACCGCATCGAAGCCGGGATTGGGTTCGGCATGCCCCAGCAGCAGGACGCCGTCCGTCGCCAGCCGCCTGGCCAGCGCGCCGACGATCGCGGTCGCATCCTCCTGCCGGAAATAGATCAGCACGTTGCGGCACAGGATCAGGTCGTAATCGCTGAACCCCAGCGGCGCTGCCGCGTCGATCATCGACAACAGGTTGTGGCGTTCGAACCGCGCGATCCCGCGGTAGCGGTCCTTCAGGCGGTAGCGATCGCCGGTGCGGTCGAACAACCGCGCCCGCTCCGTCTCGCCCATGGTGCGAAGCGCCCAGGACGAATATTCCGCGCGCCGCGCGGCGTCCAGTGCCGCTTCGTCGATATCGGTTCCGGTGAGCGCGATGCGCCAGTCCGCGATCGCCTCGCCCAGCAGATCGTCCAGCACCACCGCGACCGAGTGGGCCTCCGCTCCGGTCGAACAGCCGACACTCCAGATGCGCAGCCTTTTGTCGTCCCGGTGGCGATCGATCATCGCCGGCAGGATGGTCGTGCGCAGCGCCGCGAACTGTTCGGCGAAGCGGAAGAAGAAGGTTTCGTTGATCGTGACCGCGCTTTCCAGCCGCCGCCATTCGGGATCGGTGGGGTCACGCAGGCGGGCGCCATAGTCGGCCAGCGTCGCATCGCCGGTGGCCGCCATCCGCTGCGCGATGCGGTCGGCCAGCTGGCTGTCCTTATCGACGTAATAATGGTGGCCGGTCCGCGCGATGACCAGCGCCTTCACCTCCGCAAAGGCGTCGTCGGCGATCATGCCGCGGTCCATAGCGAACGGCGTTCGGCGGCAACGGCGGTCAGCTCGGCCAACACCGCCCGTTCGCTGTCCAGCAGCAGGCGGTCGGGGGCGACGACATGGACCGTCCCATCGGGCAGCGCGAGTTCGCCGGTGATCGCGTCGTTCAGGCTATGGCCGGGGTCGAGCGGGCCGACGTCGCCGGTCGCGACATCCTCCGCGCGGTCGACCAGCAGGCAGACATCGTCGCGCAGCCGGACCAGATGGGCGGACAGGTCGACGGGTCCCGTCTGCTGCTGCGGATCGAGCAGCAGGTGCGGGGCGAGGACCGGCACCGGCAGCCCCTGCAGCGTCACGAAGCCCAGCAGCGGGCGCGGGAGACCGGGCGGCGTGTCGATCGGCAGCAACGGCAGCACTTCCCGCACTGCCGCCATGGGCAGCGCGAGGCGGGTATCGCCGACACGCAGGATCAGGAACGACGCGGTCATCACCGTTCGGCTATATCGCGCTTCGCCAGCAGCGCCAGATCATCCGGCGTGTTGATGTTCGCAATTTCACCCGATGCGGCCACGGCCGTCGCGCCGATGCGATCGGTGAAGGCCCGGACCGAGCGCGATCCGCCCTCTGCCAGCAGCATGTCGAGCACCGGGCTGGCGCCGGACGGCCACCATCCGACCACCGGCAGGTCGGCGTAATAGGCAGCGGGACCGGCGTCGGACAGCTGTTGTCGGAGGGTAGTCGGCAGGAACGGCGCGTCGCAGGGTACGGTCAGCACCTGTTCGAAGCCGTGCGCCCTGGCGTGATGCAACGCCGCCGCTATTCCGCCGAGCGGTCCGAGGTCGGGTGCCGGCCGGTCGGGGATGCAGGGGACGCCCGGATGCGAGCGACCGACCACGACCAATGCGTCCACCTGCGGACCGAGCGCATCCATGACCCGGTCGATCAGGGCGCGCCCGTCGAGCGTCGCCAATGCCTTGTCACTGCCAAAGCGGGTCGAGCGCCCGCCGGCAAGGATCGTTCCGAGGACGCGGGTCATATCGCCAGCATCGCGTCGCCGCGGACGAGCGTTCGGAGCGGCAGCCCGGCACTCGCCGCGCGGTCGAGCGCCAGCGACGTGGCGGCCGAGAGGGTGGCGAGCAGCGGGCAGTTTGCCAGCACCGCCTTTTCGACCAGTTCATAGGAGCAGCGCGACGACAGCAGCGCGAAGCCGCCATCCCAGTCCTGGCCGGCACGCCGCATCGCGCCGATCAATTTGTCGAACGCGTTGTGTCGACCGACATCCTCGCGCACCAGCCGGACACTGCCATCGATGGCGCACAGCGCGGCGGCATGGGTCGCGCCGGTTGCCTGCGCCAGGGGTTGATAGTCGCGCAAGGCCGCCGCCGCAGCGACAATGGCGGCGGGCGATGCTCCGCTTCGTTCCGACACGGCGGGCAGGGGGCGCAGCGCCTGTTCGAGATTTTCGATCCCGCACAGCCCGCAGGAGGATTCGGAGATGCGGTGCCGCACGCGCTCGGCGACCCGGTCGTGCCGTTCCGCGCTGAGCGTGATGCGCAGCAGCGTGCCCGATGCCGCCGGGTGCGTCGACACCTCGACCACTTCGCCAGCATCATCCACCAGCCGTTCGGACAAGACGAAGCCGTAAGCCAAGTCGGCCAGATCGGTCGGCGTCGCCATCAGCACGGCATAGCCCAGGCCATTCACCTCGATCGCGACCGGTGCCTCGATCGCGATGGCGCGTTCCTGTCGTTCGGCATCCCCCGATGCCGCCACCCGGTCGAACCGCCGGGTGGCGCTACCCCCCTGATCCATCAGGCGACGATACGCACCGGCACCGCCTTCGCCGCCGGCGTCTGCGATCCGTGGTCGTGCCAGTTCAGCGGGACCAGCGGATTGAGCTCGGGATAATAGCCGGCGATGCAGCCATCGGGCAGGTCGAACGGCACGACCTTCAGCCCGGCCACGCGGCGGTCGATCCCGTCGTCGCTGTCGCCGACGATGGTCACGACCTGCCCCTTGTGCAGGCCGGCCTTCTCGATCTCCTTCGGGTTCATCAGCACGACATCGCGGGTGCCCGAAATGCCGCGAAAGCGATCGTCATAGCCGTAGATGGTCGTGTTGAACTGGTCGTTCGACCGTAGCGTCACCAGCCGCAGCCGACCCGGCGCATCGGGAATGTCGGTGCCGGACAGCGACCGGGGAACGGTGAACTCCGCCTTGCCGCTCTCGGTCTTCCACACGCGTTCGCGCGCCGAATTGCCGCGATAGAAGCCGCCCGGCGTGAACATGCGTTCCTCGAAATCGTGGAACTCCTCCGGATAGGTCGCCTCGATCAGCTTGCGGACCTTTGCATAGTCGCCGGTCCAGCCGTCCCAGTCGACCTTCGGATGGGGATCGAGCGTTGCCTTGGCGATCCCGGCGACGATGGCGACTTCGGACTTCAGATGCTCGCTGGCCGGTTCATGGGTCGCGATCGACCCGTGGATATGGCTGAACGTGTCCTCGATCGTGACGATCTGTTCGCCGCCGGCCTGCTTGTCGACTTCGGTCCGGACGAGGCAGGGGAGGAGATAGGCGACCTTGCCGTTGATCAGGTGGCTGCGATTGAGCTTGGTCGCGATCTGCACCGTCAGGCGCATCGACGGCCATGCCGCCTCGATCCGTTCCAGATCGGGGATCGCGCGCAGGAAATTGCCGCCGAGCGATAGGAAGGCGTCGATCTCGCCCTTCAACAGGTCTTCGCAGGCGGTCACGGTATTGTGGCCATGGTCCATCGGCGGTTCGAAATCGAACAGTTCGCGCAACCGGTCCATCGGCACCAGTTCGGGCTTTTCCGAAATGCCGACGGTACGCTGGCCCTGCACGTTGCTATGCCCCCGGACCGGCGACATGCCGGTGCCGACGCGACCGATATTGCCCTTCATCAGCAGCAGGTTGACGTAGGTCGCGACATTGTCGAACCCGTTGACCTGCTGGGTCAGGCCCATGCCGTAGATGCCGATCGTCCGATCCGCCTCGACATAGACCTGGCCGGCTGCCTCGATATCGGCGCGGCTGAGGCCGCTTTCGCGTTCGATATCAGCCCAGTCGGTTGCGCGGACCATCGCCTCGAACTCGGCGAAGCCGGTAGTGTGCTGTTCGATGAAGTCGACGTCGAGGACATGGACCTTGTGCTCGGCCCAGCTCTTGTCTTCCGCCGCCAGCACATGCTTGGCGAGGCCGATCATCACCGCGACGTCGCCGCCGGGCTTCACCTGATGATATTGGCAGCTGATCTTCGTCTCGCTGCGGGTCGCCATCTCGAACGGGTTCTGCGGGTCGGTAAAGGCGACCAGTCCGGGTTCCTTGACGGGATTGAACGTCACGACCTTGCACCCGCGCTTCACCGCGTCGCGCAAGGGGTGGAGGAAACGCGGGCTGTTCGACCCGGTGTTCTGCCCGAAAAAGAACATCGCATCGCAATGCTCGAAATCGTCGAGGATCGAGGTGCCGACCGGCGCGCCGATCGTCTTCTTCAGCGCAACCGACGTCGTTTCGTGGCACATGTTCGAACTGTCGGGCAGATTGTTGTGCCCATAAAGCCTGGCGAACAGCGCGTAGAGATAGGAGGTTTCGAGGCTGGCGCGACCCGAGGCGTAGAAGATCGCCTTTTTCGGATCGATCGCGCGTAGTTCCGCACCGATCGCGGCGAAGGCTTCGTCCCAGCTGCATTCGATATAATGATCGGTCGCGTGGTCGTAGCGCAGCGGATGGGTCAGCCGCCCGACATGTTCGAGATCGAAATCCTTCCACGTCTTCAGCTCGGTCACGGAATGCTTCGCGAAGAATTCCGGCGTGCAGCGGTTGGGCGTCAGGTCCCACAACGTCGCCTTCGCCCCATTCTCGCAGAATTCGAACGGGTGCGGCTCGGCGGGCTTGCCCCATGCGCAGGACGTGCACATGAAGCCCTTGGGCTTGTTCTGCCGGGCGAGTTGCGCCAGCGCGGCGGGGCGGTTACGCTCCTTGGCAAGGACCTTGGACATCCCCTTGACCGAGCCCCAGCCGCCTGCCGGGCCGTCATATCCCACCACATCGTCCCGATCCGCCACGGCAATTCCTTCTCTACGCCTGTGGCGTAGCCTACGCCGGGCGGGGGGATAATGTTCCGTTCGTCAGTCGACTAATTCGAGCGCCAGCGCCGTCGCTTCGCCGCCGCCGATGCATAGCGAGGCGAGGCCGCGTTTCTTCCCGCGCGTCTCCAACGCCGACAACAGGGTCGCCAGCACCCGTGCACCGCTGGCCCCGATCGGATGGCCGAGTGCGCAGGCACCGCCATGGACGTTCACCCGGTCGTGCGGCAGGTCCAGGTCGTGCATCGCCGCCATGGTGACGCAGGCAAAGGCTTCGTTCACCTCGAACAGGTCGATCTGTTCCGCGCTCCATCCCGCGCGCTCCATCGCGCGGCGCATCGCGAAGACCGGGGCGGTGGCGAAGCGGGCGGGGGCGTGGGCGAAGCCGGCATGGGCGACGATCCGCGCGATCGGGGTCAGCCCCAGCCGGTCGGCCACCGAGGCGCGCGCCAGTACCAGCGCCGCGGCGCCGTCCGAAATCGACGAGGCATTGGCGGCGGTGATCGTACCATCCTTCGCAAAGGCGGGTTTGAGCGTCGGAATCTTGGCCACGTCGCCGCGCGCGGGCTGTTCATCGAGCCGAACGGTCGTCGTTCCCTTGCGACCGGCGATCTCGACGGGCACGATTTCGCGATCGAACGCACCGGAGGCTTGCGCCGCCTGCGCACGGGTCAGCGATTCGATCGCGAAGGCGTCCTGCGCCTCGCGGGTAAAGCCATAGGATACCGCGGTTTCCTCGGCAAAGCTGCCCATCAGCCGGCCGGGTTCATAGGCGTCCTCCAGCCCATCCATATACATGTGATCGATCAGCCTATCATGGCCGATCCGCGCGCCGCTGCGATGGCGCTGCGACAGATAGGGCGCGTTGGTCATGCTCTCCATGCCGCCCGCGACGATGATGTCCGCGGAACCGGCGGCGATGGTATCGGCGGCCATCATCACCGCCTGCATGCCCGATCCGCACATCTTGTTGACAGTCGTCGCCTCGACATGCTGCGGCAGACCTGCGCCCAATGCCGCCTGTCGTGCCGGCGCCTGGCCGAGGCCGGCGGGCAGCACGCAGCCCATATAGATACGCTCGATCGCCTCGCCCGACAGGCCGGCGCGCTCGACCGCCGCACCGACCGCCGTCGCGCCCAGTTGCGTGGCGGTGGCACCCGACAACGACCCCTGGAAGCTGCCCATCGGCGTGCGGGCATAGGACAGGATGACGACGGGGTCGGACATGAAACGCTCTCCGGGATATTTCTTGTTTCGTTTGTTATCATCTAGGGCGATGGCCGCGCCGCCGCAATCGCGCTAGGCGCTGAACGATGTCGTCCGCGCTGCCTCCTGCCTTCTGGCCGATCCTGCTGGGGATGCTGGGTGCCGTGTTCGGCAGCTTCATCGCGACGATCGCGATCCGCTGGCCGGCCGGACGGTCGGTTTCGACCGGGCGATCGGCGTGCGACGGGTGCGCGCGGACGCTAGCTGCGTGGGAACTGGTGCCGGTGCTTAGCTTCGTCGCGCTGCGTGGCCGGTGCCGGACGTGCGGAACGCAAATCGCGCCGGGACATGTCGTGACCGAACTGCTGGGCGCGGGGATCGGCGTGGTCGCCGGCCTGACCGCGCCGGGTTGGGAAGGGGTGGCGGGGGCCGCATGCGGCTGGCTGTTGCTGGCGCTGGGGGCGATCGACCTCGCCGCGTTCTGGTTGCCTGACGTCCTGACCGCATCGCTGGCCGTCGTCGCCTTGACGGGGGGCGTTGGAGGCTTCGGTGCCGATCTTTCGGCACGGCTGATCGGCGGCATTGCGGGGTTCGGCGTGCTGTGGCTGGTCGCCGCTCTCTATCGATCGTTGCGCGGCCGGGTCGGGTTGGGCGGCGGCGATCCGAAATTGTTCGGTGCAATCGGCCTGTGGCTCGGCTGGCGCGCCTTGCCGCAGGTGCTGTTGGTGGCGGCGCTTGCCGGGCTGGCCATCGTGCTCGCGATGGCGCTCGCCGGCCGCCGGGTGACGGCGACCGACCGCTTGCCGCTGGGCACGCTGCTCGCCGGGGCGGCCTTTCTATGCTGGGCGCTTTAGGCCGGTTCGATCCGATATTCGATCGGTTTGAAGCTGCCACCGTTGGACGCCGGAGCCGAACAGGCGGTGAGGCCGATGACGAGGTCCATCGCGGCGCGGAAGGTGATCGTGTCCCCTGCCTTGCTGATCGGGGGCAGGACGCTGAGCCTGCCCGTCGTGCCGTCCACCGGCACGTTCATGAAACAATTGAACGCTACCGGAATGCGGTCCGGCGTCACGCCATAGGGTTCCAGCGCGGCGGCGAGATTGCCAAAACAGCCGCGATGCGGCGGCAGGTCCGGGTAGAAATGGTGGAATGTGTCGTAGGAGCATGGCGTCAGCAGGAAGTCATGCACCCCGACCGTGTCGTCGGTGATGTCCAGCATTACCCGGCTGCGGTTCGAATAGAGTTTATGGCCGGCCGTCAGGCGGATCGTCTCGGCATAATCCAGCGTCCGCCCGGACGAGATGACTTCGTCCATGTCGTCGGCATTGAATGCCAGCAGGTCGGCCACCTGGCACCCGCGCGGGTCGACCACGACCAGCGTATCCCCCGTTTTCAGGCGAAACGCCGTGCCCGACCGTTCGGGGATGGTGACGTTCACTTCGCCTCCCCCGAATAATGGAACGGGCAGGCCCAGCGTTCGTCGACCACCCGGCCGCTATATTGCCGCGCCTCGCTGGCGGCGCCGTGGCGGGCGAGCATCGGGTTGCGGCTGCCCGCCAGCGCTTCGTCGCGCACGAGGATCTTCTCGCGCATCGTCTCATACTTGCCTTCGGCGCGCAGCCGTTCGAACTGGTCGTGCAGGTTGAAGACGAGCGTCGGCCGTTCGAACCGTCGCGCCGGACGGCTGGCGCGCGGGTGGAGGCCGACGATGAAAAAGGCCTCGCCGCCGAAGCTCAGTGAGAAATGCGGATTGTCCGGGTCGGCGCTGACCCGCGCGTCATAGTCCTGTCCGCGCCACACATCCTTGTCGGACAGCGACTGGACCCGTTGCCACAGCGCACGTTCGAATTCCGGTTCGGACAGGTCGCCCGGCCCTTCGAACACGACCGCGAAGCTACGGTACATCGCCCGGTCGCGGCGATAATCTTCGGCCAGTCGCATCAGGGCATCGTGAATGCGGACATCGTCCCATGCGCTGTCGATGCTGGAGCAGGCGAGTACATCGAGCGTACCCCGCGCCATCGCGGATTTTGCGCCCACGCAGGGAAATGCGCGGTCGTCGATATGGGCGAACAGCAGGGCTTCGAGGCGGTCCTGTGCCTCGTGTTTCCAGTTGAACATTGCGGAGATCCCGACCCGGTGATTGGAACGACACTACGTTTCGCGGCCGATACAGGTTCCGCCCGGTTGACGCGTGGCGGGGACGGCGGCAACAATCGCAGCTGTGAACAAACGCCTGCTCCTGGATGACTTCCTTCCCTATCGCCTGTCGATCGCATCGAACCGGGTTTCGGATGCGATTGCATCGACCTATCGGTCGTTGTTCGGACTGCGCATTCCCGAATGGCGGCTGGTGACGGTGATCGCCGAGAGCGACGGGATCACGCAGCAGGCGCTGTGCGTCGCGACGCGGATGGACAAGGTGACCGTCAGTCGCGGCGCGATCGCGCTGGTCGACCGCGGGCTGGTCGAACGACGCGCCAATGCCGGGGATCAGCGGTCGCACCTGCTACGGCTCACCGCGTCCGGGCGGGCCTTGTACGAAGAGGTGGCGCCCAAGGCGCTGCTGATCGAACAGGAACTGTTCGCTTCGTTCAGCGCGCAGGAGATCGACGTCCTGCGCGACATGTTGGCACGGGTCCAGGCGGCGGCCGACGCCATGGAGCAACGCACCGGCGATCAGTAGCGGTCGCGGCGAGGCTTCATCTGTCGCTTGCTGGGCAGCGTATCGGCCAGGCGGGCACCGCGATGGCCCATCGGCCGGGGATGGCCGACGGTCGAATCCACCGCCGTCTGTCGCTCCGCCTCTGCATTGATCTCCGCGCCGATCAGGATCGCCAGGCTCGACACGAACAGCCACATCAGCAGCACGACGACGGCGCCCAGCGCGCCGTAGGTCGCGTTGTAATTGGCGAAATTGGCCGCGTAGACGCCGAACAGCACGGTCGCCAGCAACCACAACAGCGTCGCTGCAACCGAACCGACCGACAGCCACCGCCATTTGGCGCGCGCCCGATCCGGACCATAGCGATAGGCGAAGGCGATGGCGGCACTGGCGATGCTCGCCGCGACCAGCCACGTCGCCCCCTGAATCGCGATCGCGCCGGCGGTGCCGAGGAACTGGGTCTGGCTCCGGATCCAGGTCAATACGCCGGCCGACAGGATGCCGACGATGGCGGCGATGATCGCCGCGACGGTCAGCATCGCCGCCAATGCCGTGGTGACGACGATGCTCCGCTCGTCCTCTTCCTCATAGATGACGTTCAGCGCCTGGATGATGGCGCTGGCGGCACGCATCGCGCCGTAGATCGACAGCAGCAGCGCGACGAACAGGCCCAGCCCGGCCTGCGACGATGCGGTAGTGACGACCGCTATCAACTGGTCCGAAATCAGCCGCGCGGCATCGGCGGGTACGAGGTCGAAGATCGTCTCCATGTGCCGGGCGACCGTCGAGGGATCGGCGATCAGGCCATAGGTCATCACGATCGCGCCCAGCAGCGGAACGAACGACAAGAAGGCATAGAAAGCGACCCCCGCCGCCATCAGCGTCAGATTGTGATAGCCGACCATGGTATAGACACGGACGAAGATCGCGCGCCACGCCGGCCAGGGGTGCTGCCACGGATGTTCGGACTGGCTGCCCGGCACGTTGGCGGGATCGATCGGCGGTACGGTGTCGGTCAATGTGGCTCCCCTTGCTGCCCGGACCAACGCAGCGCCGGTCGATCGGATGCAGCGTGGCGTACAAATTGAACCAAATCCGCTGCTTGGCGTTTTCGGGGTGAACGGGGGTCGTACGTCACGACGCCTGCCAAGGGGACGGGGACAGGGTTTGGGGGATTTTCGCGCAAGGACAGTTGTTGTGCTGCTTGCCAGCACGATGATGATCCCGGTCGCTTCTGCGCAGCAGCAGGCGTCGTCGCCTACGACAGTCCGTACGCAGCAACCGCCGGTCGAACCGATCGTTCCCAACAGCGAGTTCGACTCCGCACTGCCGACCCTGTCGGGCGACATCAACGCGCCGCTGGAGCCGATGTCGGCATTCGATGCGAAGCCCGCACCGACCACGCATACGCCGCCCCTGCCAACCCCGACCGCTCCGACGACGGAGGCGCAGGTGCCCGCCGAAACCCTGCCCGACGCAGTGTTGCCCGAGGCGCCGGAACTGGCCCAGCCGCTGACGCCGCTATCGTCGTTCGACGTCACCCCGGTCGAGGTTGCCGGCGTCGACGACAAGAAGGCGGTGGAAATCCGGTACGATACCGTCGTCAACGGGCTGGACGAGATCGACGGCACGACGCAATTTCGTGAACTCTCCGCGTTGCGCGAAGGCGACGGCAAGGCGGCCAACGCCGCGATGGTGCAGGCCCGTGCCAAGGAGGACGAGCAACTCGCGGTCCGCATCATGCGGGCCAAGGGCTATTATGACGGCACCGCTACCTCCGCGATCGAACAGCCGCCGGGGCAGCGGCTGCGTGCGGTCGTGACCGCCATTCCGGGCAAGCAATTCACGCTGGGGTCGATCCGCATCGATACCCAGCCGACCGTCCCGCCGGATCTGGTCCAGCGCGAATTGCCGCTGAAGGTCGGCGATCCGATCGATGCCGAACGCATCCAGGCAGCCGAGGCGAATGTCAGCCTGAAGCTGCCGCAGCAGGGCTATCCGTTCGTCGAGGTCGGGCAACGCGACATCCTGCTCGACGATACGACCGTAACCGGCGCCTATACCCTGCCGGTCACCACCGGTCCGCGATCGTCGTTCGGGACCTATTCGACGACCGGCAAGCTGGCGTTCGATGCCGAGCATGTCGGCGTGCTTGCCCGGTTCAAGCAGGGTGAGTTGTACGACAACCGCAAGGTCGACGACCTTCGCGCCGCGCTCGTGTCGACGGGACTGTTCTCCGGCGTGTCGGTCGAGCCGCAGCGCACCGGGCAGATCGCGCCGGACGGGACGGAATATGTGAATCTGCTGGTCAAGCAGGATGCCGGGCCTGCGCGGACGCTGGCCGGGGAAGCGGGTTATGGCACCGGGCAGGGCGTCCGGCTGGAAGGATCCTGGACGCATCGCAACCTGTTCCCGCCGGAAGGCGCGCTGATCGTGCGCGGGGTCGCGGGCACGCAGGAACAGGGGGCGGGTGTCACCTTCCGCCGGTCCAATGCCGGTCGCCGCGACCGGACGTTCCAGATCCTCGCCAATGCCAGCCGCACCAATTACGATGCGTTCGAAGCGTTTACGGGTACGCTCGGCATCCGCTGGTCGTACGATTCGACGCCGATCTGGCAGAAGCGTTTCACCTATGCCTATGGTGCCGAACTGATCGGCACCAACGAAGACACTTACGATTTCGACGTGGCGGCGCGCCGTCGCAAGACCTATGGCATCGCCGCGCTGCCGCTGTTCGCCGGGTTCGATACGTCGGACAATCTGTTGAACCCGACCAAGGGGTTCCGCCTCAAATTGAACGTCAGCCCCGAGGCGTCGGTGCAGGGTGCGGTTCGGCCCTATGGCCGGTTCATGGTCGAGGGCACCGCCTATTACCCGATCGGGGAGAGCATCGTCATCGCCGGCCGCGCGCGCGCGGGATCGATCCAGGGGATCGCCCGCGACGATCTGGCGCCGTCGCGCCGTTATTATGCCGGCGGCGGCGGCTCGGTGCGCGGCTTCGGGTTCCAGGAACTCGGGCCGCGGACGCCGGAGGTGGACGAGGACGGCAACAACCTCAACCGTCCGATCGGCGGACGCAGCCTGATCGAGTTCGCGCTCGAAGCCCGCTATCGCTTCGGCAATTTCGGGATCGTGCCGTTCATCGACGCCGGTCAGGTGTATGAATCCAGCCTGCCCAAGGGGTCCGACCTGCGCTTCGGCGCGGGTATCGGCGGGCGCTTCTATACCAATTTCGGTCCGATGCGGGTCGATGTCGCCACGCCGATCGCAAGGCGGCCGGGAGAATCCAAGATCGCGCTCTACATCTCGATCGGGCAGGCTTTCTGATGACCGACGCCGACATGCCCGCCACCGAAACCGTGATCCTGCGCGATCGTCCGTTGTGGCAGAAGGTCCTGAAATGGGTCGGCATCGCGCTGGCCACGCTGATCATCCTGCTGATCGCGCTGGTGTTCGCGCTGAACACCGGGCCGGGGCGGGGGTTCATCGTCAGCAAGCTCGACGGCTACACCACCGCGTCGGGGCTGAAGGTCAATATCGGCCGGATCGATGGTTCGCTCTATGGCGCGATGACCGTCCGCGAGCTGCGGCTGAGCGATACGCAGGGCGTGTTCGCCTATTCGCCGGAAGTCGCGGTCGACTGGCGGCCCTTCGCCTTCGCGAACGGGCATGTCGATATTCGTAGCCTGACGAGCCCGCTGATCCGCTATGCGCGCAATCCGGTGTTGAAGGACACGCCGCCGGGCGACCCCAATGCGCCGCTGCTGCCCGACTATGACATCGACGTGAACCGCCTGCGCGTCGACCGGATCGAGGTCGGCCCGGCGGTGACCGGGCAGCGCCATATCGCGCGGCTGGACGGCGAGGTGCATATCGCCGACCGTCGCGCGCAGGTGACCGCCAACGCCGCGACCATCGCCGCGCCGGGCGTGGCGGGGGGCGACCGTGTCGCGCTGAAGCTCGACGCGGTGCCCGACGATAATCGCTTCGATGTCGATGCCCGGATCACCGGACCAGCCAATGGCATGATCGCGGGAATGGCGGGACTGAAGGCGCCGATCGTCGCGACGGTCGATGGCCAAGGCGACTGGCGTAACTGGCGCGGGCGACTTGCCGGCACGCTGGGCGGGCGGCCGCTGGCCGATCTGGCGCTGACCGGACGGGAGGGTCGCTTTACGGTCCGGGGCTCGACCCAGCCGGGATTGATCCTCCAGGGTCCGGTCGAACGGCTGACCGCTCCGCGGCTCGACGTGGCGATCGATGCGGCGTTGCAGGATCGCAAGGCCGATACCCGCATCCAGCTGCGATCGAGTGCGCTGGCGGTGAACGCCGCCGGTTTGCTTGACCTGGGCAACAGCCGGTTCGGCAATTTCCGGACCGAAGCGATGCTGCTGACCCCCGGTGCGATCGCGCCGAACTTAAACGGGCGATCGGTCCGCGCCGCTGTCGTCCTCGACGGTGGGTTCGGCACGCCGACCGTGGATTACAAGGTGCAGGCCGCTGCCTTGGGTTTTGGCGAAACCGTCGTTGAACAGCTCTATGCCGAAGGACGGGCGACGGTTGATGCCGACCGCATTCTGATCCCGATTGCGGCGAAGGCGCGGCGTATCTCTGGGCTGAACGCGGCGGTCGGCGGACTGGTCACCAACGTCGCGATCAATGGTTACCTTGCCATTTCGGGCGATCAGGTGCTGTCGGACAATCTGCGCATCCGGTCCGACCGGATCGACGCGACCGCCATCGTCGCCGCCAACCTGACCACCGGGCGCTACACCGGCGCGATCAAGGGGCGGATCAACGATTACGAAGTCGCCAGCATCGGCATCCTGAACCTGACGACCGACGCCAGCCTCTATGCCGCGCCACAGGGCGGGTTCGGGATCAAGGGCCGTGTGGTCGCGCAGACCACCCGCCTGTTCAACGAAGGCATTCGCAACTTTCTGGGCGGCAACGTCACCACCACGCGCGCAGATGTCGGTGTGGGACCGGATGGGATCGTCAGCTTCTCCAACGTGCGGATGAATGCGCCGCAGTTCCGTATCACCAACGGTTCTGGCCGTTATGATCCGGCGGGGCCGTTGCTCGTAAATGCCGATGCCTATTCGACGCAATATGGTCCGCTGAGTGCGCGGGTGACCGGTACCGTCGCTGCGCCGCAGGTCCTGCTGCGCGCCGCGCGCCCGGGCGTTGGGGTCGGGCTCGCCAATCTCGAGGCACGGGTGCGTGGGCAGGGCGACCGCTATGCGATCCAGGCGACCGGCAATACCGATTACGGGCCGTTCCGCGCCGATGTGCTGCTGTCGACCGCGCCGCGGCTAGTCGCCGATATCCACTCCGCAACCTTTGCCGGCATGAATATCGACGGCCGGGTGGAGGCGACCGATGCCGGGCCGTTCGCAGGGCGAATCAACTTCGCCGGATCGGGCGTGGCCGGTATCGCGCGCCTGTCGGCTCAAGGGCGATTCCAGCGCGCGGACGTGAATGCGCAGGCGTCGAACGCGGTCATTCCGGGCAATATGGGGCTGCGCATCGGTCGCGCGATCGTGACCGGCAGCGCGGTGCTGTACGACCAGCCGGAAATCGTCGCCGATGCGCAGGTCGCCAACCTGTCGATGGGCGACTTCCTGCTCCAGCGCAGCCGGGCGAAGATCAACTATCGCGGCGGCAACGGCACGGCGCAGATGTTCGCCGAAGGGTCGTCGGGCGTGCCGTTCCGGGTCGCCGCCAATGCGCGGCTGCGCCCAAACGACTATCTGGTCGCGTTGCAGGGTGTCGCCAATTCGATCCCGTTCAAGACGGTCAACCCGGCGCGGATCGTGTCGGCCCCGGGCGGCTATCGCCTGTACCCGACGCGGATCGACTTCGCGCAAGGCTCGATCCGCGCGGCGGGCGTCTATGGCAATGGCATGTCGATCCAGACCCGGCTCGACCGGTTGGACCTGAGCATCGTCAATGCCTTCGTGCCGGGCACCGGTATCGGTGGCACCGCGACCGGGAGCCTCGACTTCGCGCAGGCGGCGGACCAGAGCTTTCCGCGGGCCGATGCACGCCTGACCATCCGCAATTTCCAGCGGACCAGCCTTGCCTCTGTCTCCGAACCGGTCGACATCGTCTTTGCCGGCGACCTGCGGCCTGAGGGTGGCAGCGGACGGGCGCTGATCCGCCGCGGCACGACCACGGTCGGGCGGATGGTTGCGAACCTCCGGCCGTTGCCGCCGGGTAGCGGGTCGTGGGTCACACGGATGCTGGCGGCACCGCTGTCGGGCGGAATCCGGTACAACGGCCCGGCGGGCGTGCTGTTCTCCTTTGCCGGGCTGGCCGATCAGCAGTTGTCCGGGCCGATCGGCCTGGCCGCCGATTTCGGTGGGCGGGTGCAGTCGCCGCAGCTGACCGGCATCGTCCGCGCCAACAACCTGACCTATGAGAATGAGACGCTGGGCACCCGGCTGACCAATCTCGGCATCAATGGCCGCTTCACCAACGACCGGTTCGAGCTGACCCAGCTGCGGGCGCGCGCCGGTGAGGGCACGGTTGCGGCGCAGGGAACAGTGGGCTTGGCGGCGGACAGCGGCTTCCCGATCGACATCCGCGCCCAGCTGCGTGATGCCCAGTTGGCGCGCAGCGATGCGCTGGGGGCATCGGCGACCGGCGACATCCGCATCCAGAACGGGCGCGATGGGGGCCTGATCTCCGGCGACCTCGTCATTCCCGAAGCGCGCTACCAGATCATCCGGCAAGGCGCGGCCGAGGTGCCGGAGCTGACCGGCGTCCGGCGCAAGAGCGATGCGAACCGGTCGAATGCGACACCGCAGCGGCAGGCGGCGGCGTCGGCCGGGTTGTTCCGCCTCGCGCTGCGGGTGCGAGCCGATAACCGGTTGTTCGTGTCGGGCATGGGGCTGGAGTCGGAATGGCAGGCGAACCTGCGCATCGCGGGAACCTCCGCTGCGCCGACGATCAACGGACAGTTGCAGCTGGTGCGCGGCACCTACTCGTTTGCCGGCAAACGGTTCGAGGTCGAGCGCGGGGTGATCCGGTTCGAGGGCGAGGACTATACCAACCCGGTGATCGATATCGTCGCGTCGACCACGGCCGAAGGCATCACCGCGTCGATCAACGTGTCCGGCACCGCGCAGGCACCGCAGATCGCGTTCAACTCGACCCCGTCGCTGGCGCAGGACGAAGTGTTGTCGCGGCTGTTGTTCGGCAGTTCGGTGACGAACCTGTCTGCGACCGAGGCGATCCAGCTGGCCGCCGCGCTGAACTCGCTGCGCGGGTCGGGCGGCGGTGGGCTGAACCCGCTCGGCAAGTTGCGTTCCGCGACCGGGTTCGACCGGCTGCGCGTGCTGGGCGGGGACGAGGCGAGCGGGCGCGGCACGTCGCTGGCGGCGGGCAAGTATCTGACCGATGATATCTATATCGAGATCATCACCGATGCGCGGGGCTTCACCGCCACGCAGATCCAGATCGCGCTGTCGCGGACGCTCAGCCTGTTGTCGCAGACCGGATCGTTCGGCGGGTCGAACGCTTCGCTGCGCTACAGCCGGGATTATTGATGGGCGGCGGCGGTAACACCGCCGCCGCGTCACCGGCGGTGCGTGGTGCCGTTCGCTAGCGCGGCGATCATCGCGTCGCGCAGCGGCTTGGGTTTGAGGTCTATGTCATAGGGACAGCCGCGCGCGACGGCCCCGTCGGGGCGGGGTTCGAAGCCACGCAGCCAGCTGTACCGGTCGCTCAGGCCCCAGGCGAGGACGTCGCCCAGTTGCGGGTAGGACAGCATGATGTCGAGGTACGCGCGGGCGAAGTCGGCGACGCCACGGTCGCGCGGGGCAATCGCCGCCGGTAACCCGCGGTCGCGTACGTCGAATTCGGTGATGACCAGTCGGTACCCCATCGCCACAACCCGGTCGAGGAACCGCCGCCATTCGGGTTCGAGCCGATGGGCGAGCACACCGGCGTCGGTGGTCGGCTGGAACAGGCCGATATGCGACTGCACCCCGAGCGCATCGACCGGCGTGCCGCGACGACGGAACTCCTCGAGCAGCGAGAGCACGCCAACGCGATGCTTCTCGTTGCCGTCTTCCCAGCTCATATAGTCGTTATAGACCAGCTCGGCATGCGGCGCGGCGGCGCGGGCGGTGCGGAAGGCGTGGTCGAGCACGTTGGCGGTCCCGCCCATCGCGCGCGACAACGACGTTTCGCGTAAGGCGCCGGTGTCGGGATCGACCGCTTCGTTCACCACGTCGTAGCTGTAGATCTTTCGGCCGTACCGCTTGGCGATCGTATCGATGTGGTGGTCGAGAATGCCGGCCGCTGCCGAGGCCGGGCGTTGGCCGAAGTCCTGGGTGTTGAGCCATGCGGGAAACCATTTGGAATAGGCCCAGTAGAGCGTGTGGCCGCGCATCATGAAACCGTTGCGCATCGCCCAGTCGACCATCGCGTCGAACTGCGCGAAATCGAACCGGTCGGCGCTGGGGCGCAGCGCCTGCCATTTCATCTGGTTTTCGGCGACCAGCACTGCGCAGTCGCGTTGCAGGAGCGCGGCGTAGGCCGGGTTGTTGAATGACGCTGCGTCGCGCCCCGGCGGCGCCCAGGCGAAGGCGGACCCGAAGCGACGTCCATGGCGGGCGGCAGCGTCCTTCAGGGTCAGCGGCGCCGAGGCGGCGGGTAACGCCTGCGCGGCAAGCATCGCTGCGCCTCCGGCGAGGATGCTGCGGCGGTCGATCAGGGTCATGCGCTCTCCATATCCTCGTTCTCTGACGTGGTAGCGTTACCATGATCGCGATGATATGTCGGTGTCAACGCCGTCGATCAGACGGGATCAGAGGATGCACGATGTTGAAATCGCTCGGCTGGATGATGGCGCTGTGGGTCGCCTGCGCGACTCCGGCACGTGCTGAGGACGGCTATGACCTGTGGCTGCGCTATCGGCCATTGCCTGCGGCTCAGGCCGATGCGGTTGCGAGCAAGGCGACGACGGTCGTTCGCGATGAAGATGACGAGACGATCCGACTGGCAGCAGCTGAGCTGGAGCGCGGGCTGTCGGGGCTGACGGGCAGGCGGATCGCGGGCGGCGATCTGGGCGAGGGGGCGATCGTCATCGGTACCGCGCGGTCGGCGCGGATCGCTGCGTTGCGGCTGCCGTTGGCCGGGTTGGGGCCGGAGGGCTATCTGGTGCGGTCGGTGACGGTCGAGGGTCGACCGGTGACAGTGATCGCGGCGGACCGGCCGGTGGGGGTGCTCTATGGCGCATTCCGGCTGTTGCGGATCGCGCAGGCCGGGCAGTCGCTCGACCGCCTGGCGATCGTCGAGCGGCCGCGGCTGGCGCTCAGGGTGCTGAACCATTGGGACAATCCGGACCGCTATGTCGAGCGGGGCTATGCGGGGCAGTCGCTGTGGGACTGGCAGAAGCTGCCGGGGTTCAGCGATCCGCGCTATACCGACTATGCCCGGGCCAATGCGTCGGTGGGGATCAACGGCGCGGTGCTTAACAACGTCAATGCCAGTCCGGATATGTTGACGCCGGCGTTCCTGACAAAGGTCGAGCGGCTGGCGACGATCTTTCGGCCCTGGGGGATACGGGTCTATCTGTCGGCCAAATTCTCCGCCCCGATCGAGATTGGCGGGTTGAAGACGGCGGACCCGCTCGACCCGGCGGTTGCTGCGTGGTGGCGGGCCAAGGCGGACGAGATTTATGCCCGCATTCCCGACTTTGGCGGGTTTCTGGTCAAGGCCAATTCGGAGGGGCAGCCGGGGCCGGGCGATTATGGGCGGAGCCATGCGGAGGGGGCGAACATGCTCGCCGCCGCGCTGAAACCCCATGGCGGCGTCGTGATGTGGCGGGCGTTCGTCTATGCCCATGACAAGCCCGAGGACCGCGCAAAGCAGGCGTATAGCGAGTTCCAGCCGCTCGACGGGAAGTTCGCCGACAATGTGATCGTGCAGGTGAAGAACGGGCCGATCGATTTCCAGCCGCGCGAGCCGTTCCATCCGCTGTTCGGGGCGATGCCGCGCACGCCGCTGATGATGGAAGTGCAGATTACCAAGGAATATTTGGGGTTCGCCACCCACCTCGCCTATCTGGGACCGATGTGGGAGGAGGTGTTGCGGAGCGACACCTATCGGCCGCGCCGGGGCATGACCGTGGCGAAGGTGCTTGCCCAGTCCCGGCTGAGCGGCATGGCGGGGGTGGCCAATGTCGGGACCGACCGCAACTGGTCGGGGTCGCAGTTCGACCAGGCCAACTGGTATGCGTTCGGGCGGATGGCGTGGAACCCCGACGACCGGGCAAGCGATATCGCGCGGGACTGGGCGGCGATGACCTGGGGGCCGGCGGTGGCCGATCCGGTGGCGGCGATGATGCTGCAGTCACGGCAGGCGGTGGTCGACTATATGATGCCGCTGGGGCTGCATCACCTGTTCGCGACGGGGCATCATTATGGGCCGGGGCCATGGGTCGATGATCTGGCGCGGCCGGACTGGAACCCGGTCTATTATCACAAGGCCGACCGGGCGGGCATCGGGTTCGACCGGACCCGGAGCGGCAGCGATGCGGTGGGGCAATATGCGCCGGCGCTGGCGAAGCGCTGGGGCGATCCGGCGACGGTGCCCGAAGACCTGCTGCTGTGGTTCCACCATGTTCCGTGGGAGCGGCGGATGGCGTCAGGGCGTACGCTGTGGGAGGAACTGGTCGCGCGGTACGATCGCGGCGTGGCCGAGGTTGCGGCGATGCAGGGACAGTGGGCGGCGCTGCGGGGTCGGGTGGACGAGCAGCGACATGACGAGGTCAGCCAGTTCCTGACGATCCAGCGCGCCGAGGCGCAGTGGTGGCGGGATGCCTGTATCGCTTACTTTGCCGAGGTGTCGGGGCGGGCCTTGCCGGCGGGGGTCGTGCCGCCGACGCATCCGTTGGCGTGGTATAAGGCGGTTCGGACGCCCTATGCGCCGGGGAATGGGCGATAGGTCGTCCGCTCCGGTCGCAGAAGAAGAAGCGGGACCCCGGCTCAAGGCCGGGGTGCCGGTCAGTTCACCGATGTCTGCCCAACGAAGCGAGAGGTCTGGCTTGCCATTTTCGGCTAAGTGTCAGCGTTTAAACGGCTATTCGAAATAAGTTCACTAAGTTCACACTCGCCGCGTTTGTCGTCGGGACGCCTTTACCAACGACATTGCGAATCAATAGCGGCGCAGCAGGCCGGCGAGCTTGCCCTGTACGCGCACCTGTTCGGGGCGGTAGCGCTGCGGGTCGTAGCTGCGGTTGGCGGGATCGAGCCGGATCATCGCGCCTTCGCGGCGAAAATATTTGAGAGTCGCTTCGCTGTCTTCGATCAGCGCCACCACGATCTCCCCATCACGGGCGGTTTCGGTGCGGCGGACGAGCGCATAGTCGCCATCGAGAATACCGGCCTCGACCATCGAGTCCCCGGCGACTTCGAGCGCATAATGATCGCCCGCGCCGAGCAGGGCGGCGGGAACGGGCAGGGTCGCCTGTCCCTCTATCGCCTCGATCGGGACACCGGCGGCGATGCGGCCGTGCAGCGGCAGTTCGATGACGTCGTTCGCCGGCTGCGGGGTCGGGCGGGGCGTTGCCATGGGCTTGGCCGCCGGCTTCTTCGCGACGGGGCGGTCGGGCATCCGCAGCACCTCCAGCGCGCGGGCGCGGTTGGGCAGGCGGCGAATGAATTCGCGTTCCTCGAGCGCCGAAATGAGGCGGTGGACGCCGGACTTCGACTTGAGGTCGAGCGCCTCCTTCATCTCCTCGAACGAGGGGGAAACCCCGGTCGCCTTCAACCGGTCGTCGATGAAGCAGATCAACTCGTGCTGCTTACGCGTCAGCATAACGTCCTCCGTCGGAACAGACGTGGAACCAATAGGAAACGATTTATGTGGCGTCAAGCGAGTTGCAGGATTTCCGCCGAGTCGCCGGCATCGGCCGCCGGGGCATGGGGTGCCCGCACGATCAGGCAGTCGGAACGGGCAAGCGTGCGCAGCATCGAGCTGTCCTGAATGGCGGCGGTCGACACCTGTCCGTCGATCAGCGTGGCGCGCAGATAGTCCTGGCGCGGGCCGTTGGCGGGGAGCGGGTGGGCGAGCGTGGCGCGGATGGCGCGCGGCATCGGATCGGCGGCACCGGCGATGCGCGCGGCGAGCGGGCGGACGAACAGCAGCGCGGTGATGAACGACGATACCGGGTTGCCGGGCAGGCCGAGCACGGCGGCGTCGCGCAGGCGACCGGCGAGCATCGGCTTGCCGGGACGCAGCGCGATCCGCCAGAAGTCGAGCTCGCCGCCGGCTGCGGCAAGGGCCGGGCGGACGAGGTCATGGTCGCCGACCGAGGCGCCGCCGGTGGTGACGAGCAGGTCGCAATCTACCGCGCGAAACGCATCGACCAGCGCGTCCATCCGGTCGGGCAATATGCCGAGGTCGATGCGATCGACCGGCAGGTCGGCGAGCAGCCCGGCGAGCATCAGGCCGTTGGATTCGGGCAGCTGGTCCTCGCGCAAGGGCTGGCCGGCGGGGACCAGTTCGTCGCCGGTGGCGGCGATGGCGATGCGGGCACGGCGGCCGACCGACAGGGTGCCGTGCCCGGCGATGGCGGCCAGTGCGGCGCGGGCGGGGGTGATGCGCTCGCCTGCCGCGATCAGCAGGTCGCCCTCGCGGAAATCGAGGCCGGCGCGGCGGACATTGCCGCCACGGACCGGGCCTTCGCCGGCGAGGTGGAGACGGGTGCCGTCGCGGGTCGCCTCTTCCTGCACCAGCACGCAGTCGGTGCCGGTGGGCATCGCGGCGCCGGTGAAGATGCGGGCGGCCTGTCCCGGGGCGACGGTGCCGGGGAAGGAGGCGCCGGCGGCGCTTTCGCCAATGACGTCCCACGGACCGGGGAGGTCGTCGAAGCGGATCGCGTAGCCGTCCATGGCGGACAAGGGCCGGGCGGGTTGGGTGCGCAGGGCGACGACGTCGGTGGCGGCGTAGCGGCCGAGGGCTTTGGCGAGGGGGAGGGTTTCCGGGGCGGCTGGGCGGGCGAGCGCGAGGACGCGGGTCTGGGCTTCGGCGACGGGGAGGAGGGTCATGCGCTTGGCCTTATGGCTTACAGGGCGGGTGGCAGTCACTCTTCGTCACCTCGGACTTGATCCGGGGTTCCGCTTTCTCTCTCGATAGAAGTAAGAAGCGGGACCCCGGGTCAAGCCCGGGGTGACGTTGGGGGTGGGGTTGGTTGTGCGTTCGCCGTGGTCTGCTCGATGGTCGATAGAATGTGAGCCGCGGTCGATCGATTTTCTCGTCGTCATTCGCGCGAAGGCGGGAATCCATAGGCGCTGGCAGTGAGGATTATCAGCGGCGTTGCGTCTATGGATCCCCGCCTTCGCGGGGATGACGATAATGGGGGTGCTCAGCCTCTTACCCAGTCTCCCGACTTGCCGCCCTGCTTTTCCAACAGGCACACGCCGTCGATCACCATCGCCTTGTCGATCGCCTTGGCCATGTCATAGATGGTGAGGAGTGCGGTAGAAGTAGCTGTCAATGCTTCCATTTCCACGCCGGTCTTGCCGTCGGTGGCGGCGGTGGCGGTGACGCGGATCGCGTCTTCCTCGAACGCGAAGTCGACCGAGGCCTTGGTCAGTGGCAGGGGGTGGCACAGCGGGATCAGGTCGCTGGTGCGCTTGGCGGCCATGATGCCGGCGACGCGGGCGACGGCGAGGACGTCGCCCTTCTTTACCAGCCCGTCGCGGATCGCGGAGAGGGCGTCCGGCGACATGGCAATGCGGCCGGTGGCGACGGCGACGCGGCGGGTCGGGGTCTTGTCACCGACATCGACCATGCGGGCGCTGCCATCGGCGTCGAGATGGGTGAGGCTCAAGCGATCATCGCCCGCGTCGCAGCCTCGACATCGGCGTGCCGCATCAGCGCCTCACCGATCAGGAAGCAGCGGACGCCGTGCTGCGCCATCGCGTCGAGATCGGCACGCGACGTGAGGCCGCTTTCGGCGACGAAGGTGCAGCCGGCGGGCGCGTGGCCGACCAGTTCATAGGTTCGCTCAAAACTGACCGTGAAGTCCTTCAGATTGCGGTTGTTTACGCCAATCAGTCGCGACTTCAGGTTCAGCGCGCGGTCGAGTTCGGCGCGGTCGTGGACCTCGACCAGCACGTCCATACCGCGTTCGATCGCTGCCGCCTCGATCTCCGCCATCTGGGCGTTGGAGAGCGCAGCGACGATGATCAGGATCGCGTCGGCACCCAGCGAACGGGCCTCGGCGACCTGCCAGGGGTCGACGTTGAAGTCCTTGCGCAGGACCGGCAGGTCGCATGCCTGCCGGGCGGCGACCAGATAGTCGTCGGCCCCCTGGAAATACTCGACATCGGTCAGGACGGAGAGGCAGGCGGCACCGCCGGCCTGATAGGCGCGGGCATGGGCCGGGGGATCGAAATCGGGGCGGATCAGGCCTTTGGACGGGCTGGCCTTCTTGATCTCGGCGATCAGCGCGTGGCCGGGCTTGGCGTCGAGGGCGGCGCGAAAGCCGCGTGGCGCCGTTTGCTCGGTCGCGCGGGCGTCGAGGGCGGCGATGCTGGCGCGGGCACTGCGGTCGGCGACCTCGGCGCGCTTGGTGGCGAGGATTGTGTCGAGCATCGTCATGCGTAGGCGATCCATTGGTCGAGCAGGCGGTCGGCCGCGCCCGAATCGATGACCTCGGCGGCGCGTTCGGCGCCGTCGCGCAGGTCGGTGGCGGTGTCGGCGATCAGCAGCGCGGCGGCCGCGTTGAGTAGGACGGCGTCGCGATACGGGCCTTTTTCACCGCGCAGCAGGGCGCGCAGGGCTGCGGCGTTATGGACCGCGTCGCCGCCGCGGATCGCGCTGATCGGATGGCGGGTGAGGCCGGCATCCTCGGGCACGATGCGGTCGGCCATGGCCATGCCGACCGGCACGACGATGGTCGGACCGGCGCCGGAGATTTCGTCCAAGCCCTCCTCGCCCGACACGATCAGCGCGGTTTCGGCGCCCAATAGCTCCATCGCCTCGGCATAGACGGTCGCGTAATCGGGGCGGGCGATGCCGATCAGCTGGCGGGTGGTGCGCGCCGGATTGGCGAGTGGGCCCATGAGGTTAAAGATGGTGCGCCGCCCGATCCGCTGGCGGATGGGGGTGATGCGCTTCATCGCCGGATGATGGTTGGCGGCGAAGAGGAAGGCGATGCCGATGTCGTTCAGCGTCGACTCCGCCAACGCACCCGCCGCCCCCATGTCGAGCCCGAGCGCTTCGAGGGTGTCGGCGGCACCGGCCTTGCTGGAGGCGGCGCGGTTGCCGTGCTTGGCGACCGGTACGCCGCTGGCTGCGACGACGAGGCTGACGGCGGTGGAGACGTTGAGGGTGTGGTGGCCGTCGCCGCCGGTGCCGCAGACGTCGATCGCACCCGCCGGGCCGTTTATCGGGATCATGCGGTGGCGCAGCGCGCGGGCGGCCTCGGCAATCTCGATGCTGGTTTCGCCGCGGATGGCGAGGTCGGTCAGGAAGGTGGCGATGGCGTCGTCGGATACCGTGCCGTCGAGGATCGCGGCGAAGGCTTCGGCCGCGCTCTCGTGGCTGAGCGGCGTCGAGGGGTCGGGGAGCAGCGTGGTGACGGTCATGCCGGCACCGTCGCGGCGATGCCGGCGTCGTTCAGGAAATTGGCGAGCATGGCGTGGCCATGTTCGGTGGCGATGCTTTCCGGGTGGAACTGCACGCCGTGGATCGGCAGGGCGCGGTGGCGGAAGCCCATGACGCTGCCGTCCGACGCGGTGGCGTTGACCGCCAGCGTATCGGGAATGTCGGTGACGATCAGCGAGTGATAGCGGGTCGCGGTGAAGGGCGTGGGCAGGCCGGCAAAGACTCCGGTGCCGTCATGGTCGATCGGCGAGGTCTTGCCGTGCATCAGCCCGCCGCGCACGACTTTCCCGCCGAAATGCTGGCCGATCGCCTGGTGGCCTAGGCACACGCCGAGCAGCGGGCGCTGCGCATCGGCACAGGCGGCGACGAGGTCGAGCGAAACCCCTGCTTCGGTCGGGGTGCAGGGGCCGGGCGAGATCAGGAAGCCCTGCGCGTTGCTGGCCAGCGCCTCCGCCGCGCTCAGGTTGTCGTTGCGTTCGACGCGGACCTCGACACCCAGTTCCATCAGGTAATGGACCAGGTTCCAGGTGAAGCTGTCGTAATTGTCGATGACGAGGATCATGGCACCGCCATAGCGTCCTGCGGGCGCGGTGCAACGGCCACAAAAGCTCATGCGTTCAGGTGCTGGTCATCGGGGCGGTCCGCTTAGTGGGTGGCTTGCAGGAGATACGGGTATGGCGCGTTGGGTTTTGGCGGGACTGGCATTGGCGTTCGCGGCGCCCGTGCTGGCGCAGGATGCCCCCGCCGACCCGCCGCAGCGCGTGCGCAATGCCACCGTCTATGGCGACGAAGCCTGTCCCAAGCCGAGCAGCGACGACGAGATCGTGGTGTGCGCGCGGCTGGGCGAGAATGAGCGCTATCGCATCCCCAAGCGGTTCCGGAACCCGCCGGACAAGTCGTCGGCGGGTGCCAGCTGGGCGATGCGGGCGGACAGCGCGATGGAGGAGGCGCGGATCGGGCGGCCGAACAGCTGTTCGGTGGTCGGGACCGGCGGGCAGACCGGCTGTACCCAGGCGATGCTGCGCCAATGGTTCGCGTGGCGCCGCGACCAGCAGGCGCAGGAACGCGCCATTCCGTAACGGATCAGGCCGCGTCGCTCACCCGGCCGACGTCGGGGCCGTAGCGCCGCAGCCGGCCCGAACGCTTCGCGGCGTAGAGCGCGGCATCGGCGCGCTGGCGCAACTGGTCGAGGGTGTCGGCGTCTTCGGGAAAGCAGGCATAGCCGAGGCTCGCCCCGACATTGGCGCGTGCGGTGTCGTCCATCGCATAGCTGCGCGCGGACAGGGCGTGGTGGAGCCGTTCGGCCAGTCGCCCGGCGTCGGCGACGGTCAGGCCGGTGACCGCGACCAGGAACTCGTCACCGCCCAGCCGTGCGATCAGCGCCTCGTCCGGAGCGGCCTGGCGCAGGCGTTCGGCGACCTCGACCAGAACGCGGTCGCCCGCGGCGTGGCCGTAGCGATCGTTGACCGGCTTGAACCGGTCGAGGTCGATACAGTGGAGCGCCAGCGAGCCCTGCGGCGCATTCATCATGCCGCGCAGGATATCGTCGAGGCGCTGGCGGTTGACGAGGCCGGTTAGCGGGTCGTGGCCGGCGAGGTGGCGATGCTGTTCCGCGACCTGCAGCGACAGCGAAAGCATCCGCCCGAAACTGCCCAGCAGCGCCCGCACGCCGATGAAGAACGGAATGGTCATCGGCAGCAGCAGCCACAGCAATGGATCGCCGGACATCGCGAGGCCGAGCTTGAACGGCAGATCGCACAGCATCACCATCAGGGTGGCGAGGCGCGGCATGGCATAGTTGCGCGCGCAGATCGGTGCGGTCAGGCCGAGGATGAAGGCCATGGTGACGATCAGCAACGGTTTGTCGTCGGTCAGGGCGATGGTGAACGCCATTACCCCCTGCAACGCCGCCCAGGCGATCGACCAGCGGATCGCCGGATCGATCGCAGGCACGTGTCCCGCGCTATCGGCGCGGCGGGCGCGAAAGATGGTGCGCAGCCGCACGCCGAGCACGACGATTTCGCACAGCACCAATATCCAGAAGATCGACTGCCCGGTGCGCAGTGCAGCAGTGACGCTGACCATCAGGCTGGCCAGCGCGGCCATGACGACGACCGACGGCGTGGCCAGCACGGCGGCATAGACGGAGGGCCGCGCCGCGTCGGGAACCGGCACGACGGGATCGCCAAGCCATGCGAGCGCCGGGTTACCGCCGGCGAGGCGCGCCTGTCGCTGATGGTTCATGCCGTTGATCCCGAACGCGGTCGATCAGACGGGATAGCCGGTAATTAACTGTAATTTCGTTAATTCGCCTTGCCCGTCCGGCGGCAGCGGTCGGAACAATAGACGACATTGTCCCAGTCGCGCGCCCATTTCTTGCGCCATGCGAACGGGCGTTCGCACACCGGACAGACTTTGGTGGGAAGGTCGCGCTTGGCGACACCCTGCGGCATCAGCGGGGGCAGCGGTCGAGGAAGGTGGCGACCTGTTGCAGGTCGACCGAGCGGTCGAGATAGGTCTGACCGATGCCGCGCGCGAGCAGGAACGGCAGCGTGCCGCCCTCCCGCTTCTTGTCGTGCAGCATGTGGCCGACCAGCGTTTCGCCAGAGGCAGTGATACCGGCGGCGGCAATCCCGTCGGGCAGGCCGGCGTCGCGCAGATGCCGCGCGACCCGATCCGCATCCTCGGCGCGGCACAGGCCCTGTTCGGCGGAGAAGGCGAAGGCGAGCGCCATGCCGGCGGCGACCCCCTCACCATGCAGCAGCGATCCGTCGAAGCCGGCTTCGGCCTCCAGCGCATGGCCGAAGGTGTGGCCGAGGTTGAGCAGCGCTCGGGTGCCGGTCGTCTCGCGCTCGTCGGCGCCGACGATCCTTGCCTTGGCCGACACGGAACGGGCGATGGCATGGGCGCGGGCCAGCGGATCGCCGAGCAGCAGCACGGTGCCGTTCGATTCGCACCACGCGAAGAAGTCGGGATCGTCGATCAGGCCGTATTTCACGACCTCGGCATAGCCGGCGCGGACTTCGCGGGGCGGCAGCGTGTCGAGCGTGGTCGGGTCGATCAGCACCAGTGCGGGCTGATGGAACGCGCCGACCAGGTTCTTTCCGGCGCGGGTGTTGATCCCGGTCTTGCCGCCGACCGACGAATCGACCTGTGCCAGCAGGGTCGTCGGCACCTGTACGAAGCCGCAGCCGCGTTTCAGGATCGATGCGGCGAACCCGACCAGATCACCGATCACGCCGCCGCCCAGCGCGACGATATGGTCGCCGCGCTCGACACCCAGCGCCAGCAGCGAATCGAGCAGCAGTTCCAAGGTCGCCCAGCTCTTCGAGCCTTCGCCCGCCGGAATCTCGATCGCTTCGCTGGCGATGCCGGAGGCTGTCAGCGACGTGCGCAGCGTGGCGAGGTGCATCGGCACCTGCGCATCGGCGACGATCACCATCCGCCTTCCGCGCGCGATCGGCCCCAGATAGTCCCCGGCCCGCGCCAGCACGCCGTCCTCGATCACGATGTCGTAGCTGCGGTCGCTCAAGGGAACGGTGATGACGGTCATTGGCCGATGGCTTTCAGGATGGCGGAGACGGTGGCGTCGTGCGGCGCGTGCTGGCTGACGATATGGATCGGCGCAAGGGCGTAGACGGGGTTCCGGACGCGGGCGAGTTCGGTCAGTACCTTTTGCGGGTCCTTGCCGCGCAGCAACGGGCGGGTGTCGCGGCGGCGGACCCGTTCGGCAAGCACGGCGGGCGAGGCGTCGAGCCAGATCGCCAGCGCCTGTCCCAGGATCAGTTCGCGGGTTTCGGGCTGCATGAACGCGCCGCCGCCGGTCGCGATCACCTTGGGCGAGCCATCGATCAGCCGGGCGATGACCCGCCGTTCGCCGTCGCGGAAATGATCCTCGCCGAAGCGTTCGAAGATTTCGGCGATGGTCATGCCGGCGGCATGTTCGATTTCGTTGTCGGCATCGACGAAATCGAGCTTCATCCGCTGCGCCAGGCGGCGGCCGACGGTGGATTTGCCCACGCCCATCAACCCGACCAGCACGATCGGGCGGCCGGTCCAGCGAGGGGCGGGGTGGGGCAGGGAGTCTTGAATTTGCAGCATTGCGGGAGGGGCTATACAGCCGCCCCGCCGATCGGGCAAAAGGCGCGTCGCCGTCTTTTTCCTGGCCAAAATATTCGGGACGATTTGATCCATGTCGCGTTCGCTTGTCATTCTTCTCGTCGTCCTCGTCGCGCTGGTCGCGGGCATGTTCGTTCTGGCGGGACGTTCGACCGAGCAGCAGCCGACCCAGATCGAAAAGGCGGTCTCGCTTGAAAACCTCGCCAACTGACCGGTTGCGCGTCGGGATCGCCGCTGCCGCGCTGATCGCGGTCGCGGTGCCGGCGATCGGACAGGACGTGCCCGAATCGCTGTTGCCGCCCGGCTTCGGCGATGCGCCGGCCCCTGCACCCACGCCGACCCCGCGCGCCAGCCCGCGCCCGACCGCGCCCGGCGCGCCGAACTTCGCGCCGGCCGCGCCGATCGTGCAGCCCTTGCCGGGCGTGCCCGGCGTCCCGGGGGGGACCCCGACGCCGCAGCCCAGCGCGTCCGCGACGCCGAGCCCGATCAGCCCAGAGGCGCTTCGGCAATATGAACTGCCGGATTATGCGCGCCGTTCGACCGCCAGCATCGGCATCGCCGGACGGGGCGGGGCGTTCGACGGCAAGGCCTTCGGCACCGGCGACGGGCCGTGGCTGCAACGGATCATGCGCTCGCTCGATGCGCCGGTCGTCTCGCGCTGGGTCTCGATCGGGCTGCGTCGCGCGCTGGTGTCCGACACCGCCACCCCGGCGGGCGTCGATGGCGCGGACTTCGCCGCCGAGCGGGCATGGCTGCTGGTGCGGATGGGCGAGGCGGCACCGGCCCGCGCGCTGGTGCAGTCGGTCGATATCGACAACTATACCCCCAAGCTGTTCCAGATCGCGATGCAGGCGATGCTGGCGACCGGCGATCCGGGCGGGCTGTGTCCGCTCACCGCACCGGCGATGCAGGTGTCGAACGAACGCGGCTGGCGACTGGCCAATGCCATCTGCCTCGGCCTGAAGGGCGAAGCGCGCGAGGCCGGGCGGATCGTCGATCAGGCAAGGCGGCAGGCGCCCGGTGGCGGCGCGATCGACGTGGCGCTGGCGGAAAAGCTGGTCGGCAAGGGCGCGCAGGGCCGCCGCGCCGCGACGATCGAATGGGATGGCATCGACCGTCTGACCGCATGGCGATACGGCATGGCCGCCGCCAGCGCGACGCCGGTGCCCGCCGGGCTGTTCGGCGGGGTCGGGCCGCAGGTCCGCTACTGGCATGCCACCGCGCCGCAATTCGCGCCGAACGTCCGGCTGGCGGATGCCGATCTGGCCGCTGCGCAGGGCGTGTTGTCCAGCGAGGCGCTGGTCGACCTCTATGCCCAGCTGTCGAGCGACGAGGATGCGACGAGCACGCAGACCGCGCTCGCCACCGACCTTCGCACCGCCTTTACCGGGAACGATGCGGGGCGGCTGGCGATGCTGCGGCAGTTCTGGGAACCGGCAATCACCACCGAGCTGGGCTATGCGCGCCGGGTGCTGACCGCGCGGGCGGCGGCCATGATCGCGCCGGTCGCGGATCATGCGGGCGATGCCGATCAGCTGATTGCGTCGATGCTGACCGCCGGACTGGATCTGCCAGCGCTGCGGTGGCGCGGGATCGTTCCCGTCGGCAGCGACGGCTGGGCGATGCTGACGGTCGCCGATCCGATGGGCCGGTCGGTCGCGCCGGGTACGGTGTCGGACTATGCGGGGCAAAATGCCCGCAAGGGGCAGTTGCTGTTCGCGGCGCTGGCCGGGCTGGGGCGCCTGCCGCGCGACCAGGTGGCGGCGATGGCGCGCGACCTGAACGTCGCGGTCGGGGCGCGCAACGCGTGGACCGATGCGATCGACCGGGCGGGCGTGAATGGCGAGGGCGGCACGGTGCTGCTCCTCGCCGCGACCGGCATGCAGACCCGCGACTGGCGCGGGGTGCCGGCCGAGGCGCTGTTCCATATCGTCGCGGCACTGCGTGCGGCGGGGCGCGAGGGCGAGGCGCGGATGATCGCGGCGGAAGCGATCGCGCGGTCGTGATGGCGCCCGGCAGCGACCGGGTGCTGATCGACCGCTTTCTGGAGATGATGGCGGCGGAGGCGGGAGCGGCGCGCAACACGCTGTCCGCCTATCGCACCGACCTGTCGCTGGCGTCCGAGGTGTTGGGCGGGCGGCTGTCGGGGGCGGATACGCAAGCGATCGGGCGGCTGGCCGATGGCTGGGCGAGCCTTGCCAAGGCGACGGTCGCGCGGAAATCGGCGGCGCTCCGGCGGTTCTTCGCGTTTCTGGCGGAGGAGGGGCTGCGGGCGGACGATCCGGGGGCGGCCTTGCCCCGGCCGGGCACGTCGCGCGGATTGCCCAAGACGCTGTCGAGCCGCGACATCGATGCGATGTTCGCCGCGATCGACGCGCGGATCGCGCGGGTGCCGCCCGACCGTAACGACCTGCGCCTCTCGGCCCTGTTCGAGCTGCTCTATGGATCGGGCTTGCGCGCGACCGAGCTGGTGTCCCTGCCGCGCGGGATCATTGCGCCCGACCGGCCGTACATGATCCTGAAGGGCAAGGGCGGGCGCGAGCGGATGGTGCCGCTGTCGGACCGGGCGCGTGCCGCCGTGGCGCGGTGGCGGGCGCATGTCCCGGCGGACAGCCCGTGGCTGTTCCCGTCGGGCAAGGGGCATCTGTCGCGGATGCGGCTCTACCAGATCGTCCGCGCGCTGGCCGGGGAGGCAGGGATCGCCCCCGACCGGATCAGCCCCCACGTGCTGCGCCATGCCTTTGCCACCCATTTGCTGGAGGGCGGGGCGGACCTGCGCGCGCTACAGGCGATGCTGGGCCATGCCGATATTGCCACGACCGAAATCTACACCCATGTCGATGCTTCGCGGCTGGTGCAGCTGGTCGGCGAACTCCACCCGCTGATTGACGCCGGGCGGACACGGCCATAGGGCGCGGAACCATGGCTACCTTCCTTGATTTCGAAAAACCCATCGCCGAGCTGCAGGCGCGCATCGACGAACTGCGCGATACCGCCGCCGATGGCGAGCTGGACATCGCGACCGAGATCGGGCGGTTGCAGACCAAGTCCGACCGGCTGCTGCGCGAAACCTATGCGAAGCTGACCCCGTGGCAGAAGACGCAGGTCGCGCGGCATCCCGAACGCCCGCATTTCAAGCATTATGTGGCGGCGCTGGTCGAGGATTTCATGCCGCTGGGCGGCGACCGCGCCTTTGCCGACGATCAGGCGATCCTGGGCGGGATCGGCCGGTTTCGGGGCCGTAAGGTGATGGTGATCGGCCATGAAAAGGGCGACGACACCGCGACCCGGCTGCGCCACAATTTCGGCATGGGCAAGCCCGAGGGCTATCGCAAGGCGATCCGCCTGATGCAGCTGGCCGACCGGTTCGGTCTGCCGGTCGTCACGCTGGTCGATACGTCGGGCGCGTTTCCCGGCATCCAGGCCGAGGAGCGCGGGCAGGCCGAAGCGATCGCGCGCTCGACCGAAGCGGCGCTGAACCTGGGCGTACCGATGGTATCGGCGATTTTGGGCGAGGGTGGATCGGGCGGCGCGATCGCGCTGGCGGCGGGCAATCGCGTGCTGATGATGGAGCACGCGGTCTATTCGGTGATTTCGCCCGAAGGCTGTGCGTCGATCCTGTGGCGCACTGCCGACAAGGCACCTGAAGCGGCCGAGGCGATGCGGGTGACGGCGCAGGACTTGAAGACGCTGGGCGTGATCGACCGGATCGTGGCCGAACCGCTAGGTGCGGCGCATCGCGATCCTGCCGCAGCGATCGCGGCGCTGGGCGATGCGATCGATGGCGAGCTGAGCGAACTGGCCGCGCAGCCGGCGGTCGCGCTCAGGCAGTCGCGGCGGCAGAAGTTCCTGGCGATGGGGCGGCTGTAACGGCGTTTGTCGCCAGTTACGCGGGCAAACAAAAAGGGCGGCGGGACCCCCGTCCCGCCGCCCTCTTCGCGATTGTGAAGTGTCTTACGACGCCTTCATGTTCGACGTGACGTTGCCGAAGGTCAGCTTCAGCTGGTTGCCGAGGCCCTGCATCGCGGCGATGGCGGCGACGGCGATCAGCGCTGCGATCAGGCCGTATTCGATGGCGGTCGCGCCCTTGCTGTTCTTCAGGAAGGTACGGATCTTCTGCATAATCTGCTCCATGGTTCTGCGTGCTTCAATTCCCGGTCGTTCGAAACCAGGTTCCGTTCGACAGGAGCAGAGTAACGGGAGCGCGGTTGACAAAAGTTTAAAGGAATCCTTGCGGAATCACTATGATGGTTAACCGCGCGGTCCGGTTTCGGTAACGTTGTGTGCCACGCCGTTCCACATGGCGCTGGTCGTCTTTCCCAATTGGGCGACGACGGCGATAAGGCCGATTACGATCAGCGCGAGGATCATGCCATATTCCACGGCGGTCGCACCGCGCCGGTCCCGCCACAGGCTGCGCAACGAGCGCAGAGTTGAACGCATGACGGATGACTCCTGTTGAACGTCGCCCCCATCCCTAAGCCCGACGAGGTTAAGAAAGTGTCGTCCAACCCGGCCCCGATATTACTGGTAACCGCCGCCGCGATGATCGACGCCGACGGGCGCGTGCTGGTGCAGCAGCGTCCGCCGGGCACGGCGATGGCGGGGCTGTGGGAATTTCCCGGCGGCAAGGTCGAACCGGGCGAGACGCCGGAGGCGGCACTGGTCCGCGAACTGGACGAGGAACTGGGGATCGTCGTCGATCACCAGTGCCTCGCCCCCGCCGCCTTTGCCAGCGAAGCGCTGGGCGAGCGGCATTTGTTGCTGCTGCTCTATGCGCTGCGCAAATGGAACGGCAGGCCGGTCGCGCGCCATGCGACCGCGCTGCAATGGCTGCGCCCGGTGCAGCTGCACGCGCTGCCGATGCCGCCGGCCGACCGTCCGCTGATCGGCCTGCTGGAGGCGTTGGTCTAGCGCGGTTCCGGCGGGCGGAGCGTGTCGGCGAGCGAGGCAGTGGCGCTGCCGCGACGGGCGGGTTGCGGCTGGCTGGGGGCGGGTGCCCAACCGGTCAGGTAGATGACCTCGAATTGTTCCGCCGTACGGCCATCGGCATCGGCACGCTCGGCAAAGGCGGATGCGGCGCCCATGAGGCCCGCCCGGCCGAGCGGGGCCGGCTCCAGCAGCCCGGTCGCCCCCATGCCGCGCAGGTCGTCGACCAGCTTGCCCAGTCCCGAATAGCGTACGGTCAGCGTCTCCGAATCGGCGACCGGCAGCGCGAAGCCGGCGCGGACCAGCAGGTCGCCGGCCGATCGCAGGTCGATTTGCGGATGGACCCGGGCCGCCGGGCGATCCGCCTCTGCGGCCAGCAGTGACTGGCGCAGGGTGGCGAGGCTGTGGCCCCCGGTAAAGGCGGCGAGGAACAGGCCGTCGGGGCGCAGGCTGCGGCGGATCAGCGTCAGCGCGCCGGGCAGGTCGTTGACGCTGTCGAGCACGCCGACCGAGACCACGAGGTCGAACGCGCCATCGGCGAAGGGCAGGCGATCCTCATCACCCTGCACGCCGCCCGCCGCACGGGCGAAGGCGAAACCGGGATCGAACCGCACCACGCGCGCGCCGGGCGGCGGGGTGAAGGCGGCGTCGGCGCATCCCAGGTCGAGCACGTCCGAAAAGCTGCGCGTCACCGCCTGCAACCGGTCCTCGACCCCCTCCAGCATATAGCGGTGGAGGAAGTCGGCGCGGGCGAAACCGGGCTGGGCGCGGTCGCGGTGGAGGCGGCGGCGCGGGCGGGCGAAAAGATCGGGGGCACTCACGCGGCGCCTTGTGCCGGGCGGCGGGCGCGGCGACAAGGGCAAGCGATGCGCCTTGCCACCATACCCGTCGCTGCGATCGCGCAACTGGTCGCCCTGGCACTGCCGCCGCGTTGTCCGGGGTGCGGGGTGGTGGTGGAGGCGGACCATCGTTTCTGTGCAGGCTGCTGGTCGGGGCTGCGGTTCCTGGGCGATCCGGCGTGCGCGGCTTGCGGGACGCCGCTGCCGATCGACCAGGGGCCGGGAATGCGCTGTGCGCCATGCCTGAGCCAACCGCCGGTGCATGACGGAGTGCGGGCGGCGGTCGCCTATGGCCCGGTGGCGCGCGACGTTGCGCTGAAGCTGAAATATGGCGGGCGGCTGGCATTGGCGACGACGATGGCGCGGCTGATGTGCCGGCACCTGCCCGACGATGCCGATTGCCTGATCCCGGTGCCGCTGCACCGGCGGCGGCTGTGGACGCGCGGCTATAACCAGTCGGTGCTGATCGCGACCGCGCTGGCGGGGATGCGCGGCGTACCAGTACTGCGCGATACGCTGCGGCGGACCCGCGCCACGCCGCCGCTGCGGGGCATGAACGGGCGGGCGCGGGCGAAAATGGTGCGCGGTGCCTTCGTCGTGGCCGATCCGGCGGTCGTGGCGGGAAAGCGAATCGTGCTGATCGACGATGTCCATACCAGCGGAGCGACGATCGATGCCTGTGCGCTGGCGCTGCGGCGGGCCGGCGCGGCGCGCGTCACGGCGCTGTGCTGGGCACGGGTCGTCGGAGCGGATGATTGACAAGGCGGCGGTGCGACCACAACTGGGACGCATGGCAAGCATCATCATCTATACCAAGGCGTTCTGCCCCTATTGCACGCGCGCCAAGCGGCTGCTCGATGAGAAGGGCGCCGCCTATGACGAGATCGATATTACCATGGGCGGGGCCAAGCGGCAGGAAATGCTGGCAAAGTCGAACGGCCGGACGACCGTGCCGCAGATCTTCATCGGCGACACCCATGTCGGCGGATCGGACGACCTTGCCGCGCTGGAGCGGGAAGGCAAGCTGGACGCGCTGCTGGCGTGACGAAGCTCGCCCTGCTGCAGATGACCGCCGGCATCGATCCCGATGCCAATGCGGCGGTGCTGGTCGATGCGATCGAACAGGCGGCGGGCGAGGGGGCGGTGATGCTGTTCACGCCCGAAATGTCCGGGCTGATCGACCGCGACCGCGAACGGGCAGCGGGGTCGATCGCCACCGAAGGTGAGGACCGGGTGTTGCACGCGGTCTGCGATGCGGCGGCGCGGACCGGCCTATGGGTGCATCTGGGGTCGCTCGCGATCCGGCGCGAGGATGGTCGGCTGGCCAATCGCGCCTATGTGATCGACGGCAGCGGCGCGATACGCGCGACCTATGACAAGCTGCATCTGTTCGACGTGACGTTGCCCAGCGGCGAAAGCTGGCGCGAGTCGGCGAGTTATGCGCCGGGCGAGCGCGCCTGTGTGGTCGCGACGCCGGCAGGGGCGATGGGACTGTCGATCTGCTACGACATGCGCTTTCCCGACCTGTTCCGGGCGATGAGCGATGTCGGGGCGACGATCCTGTCGGTGCCCGCCGCGTTCACCGTACCGACCGGACAGGCGCATTGGCATGTGCTGCTGCGTGCGCGAGCGATCGAGGCGGGGGCGTTCGTGGTCGCCGCGGCGCAGACCGGCCTCCATCAGGACGGCCGCGCGACCTATGGCCATTCGCTGGTCATCGACCCGTGGGGCAAGGTGCTGCTCGACATGGGCCAGGCGGCCGGGATCGGTTATGTCGACGTCGATCCGGAGCAGGTGACAGCGGTGCGGGCGCGGGTGCCGGTGCTCGACCATCGCCGGGCGATCCCGCCGGTCGAGATCGCCAAGTGATCGTTTTCGACCTGCGGTGCGGCAACGCGCATGTGTTCGAGGCGTGGTTCGCGTCGAGCGACGCCTATGCCGGGCAGCGCGAACGCGGGCTGATCCATTGCCCGATGTGCGACGACGCCCGAATCGAGAAAGCGGTGATGGCGCCGAACATCGCGCCCAAGGGCGACCGGCCGGCGGGGCCGCCGCCCGAAGCGATGAAAGCCGCGCTGGCGGCACTGGCGAAGGCGCAGCGCGAGGTTCTGGCGGGAAGCGAATGGGTCGGCACCGCCTTTGCCGACCGGGCGCGGGCGATGCATGTCGGCGACGCCGATCCGGCACCGATCCATGGCCAGGCGACGCGGGAAGAGGCGAAGGCGCTGGCGGAGGAAGGCGTGCCGATCGCGCCGCTGCCGCTGCCGGTGGTGCCGCCCGAGCGGGCAAATTAGGCCATTTTCCGCCAAACCGTCGCCCCGAAAGTCCATCCGTTTGCTTCGAGCGAAGGTTCGAGCCTGTCGAGAACCGTAGTCGAGAAGGGGGTGCCCCAGACATGAAGTTCTCGACGGACGCTTCTCGACAAGCTCGAAGCTGCTCGAACCGAACGGACTTATTGGCGGGCGGATCACGTCGTTGGCGCGGGCGGTTTAGCTTGTATCCGCCCGCCACGCGTTTGCTTCGACAGGCTCGAAGCTGCTCGAACGGAACGGATTCCCCGAGGGACGGTGGCAACGGTAAATCTGGTGGCCTCGGAGGGACTCGAACCCCCGACGCCCGCTTTAGGAAAGCGGCGCTCTGTCCAGCTGAGCTACGAGGCCAGGCGGTCGCTGTAGAATGCCCTTGGCCGCGACGCAATCGGGTCGATCAGCTGCCGCATTCCCAGCGCCCGCCGCGATAGACGCGTTCGCCGCCATCGGCGGTCCGCATGGTCAGCGTCGCGGGCCATTGCCGGGTCGAATCCGCCGCCGGATCAGCCCGGTCGGCGGGGCGTTCGACCGTGAACGACACTTGGTCGCCGGCAAGGATGCCGCCGTCCTCGACCGCCTCGCGGCCCGGCGTTGCGGCGGTGATCCGACGCAGGCGTTTGTCGAACCTGACCAGTCCGTCGCCCTGGTCGCGGACGAACAGCAGGACCGGGCCGCGCGGCACGGTGCGGAACGAACAGCCAGAGCCGAGCAACTCCTTTTCGGCGAAGTCGGCATAGACCATCGGCTGCAATTCCGGTGCTGCGTGGGGCGCCGGCGTATCGGGCAGCCCCCGTGCCGGAGGCGGCGCCGCCGCGAACTGGGCGTTCGTCGCCGGATCGACGCCTCCTACCGATCCGACCGGAAGCACGCCATCGGCCGCATTGGCAGCGGCGGGCGGGTCGGCCGAGCAGGCGGCAAGCGACGCTAGGCCAAGCAGGAAGGCGAGGGGGCGGATCATCGCGTTGCAACGTCCCGCGCGGCGCGGGCGTTCCGTCAGCCGCGCCCGATCAGCGCCAGCACTTCCTTGCGGCTGCGTTCGTCGTCGCGGAACACGCCCATCATCCGGCTGGTCGTCATGGTGACACCCGGCGTGCGCACCCCGCGCGAGGTCATGCAGCCATGCGTCGCCTCGATCACCACCGCGACACCGCGCGGGCGCAGGCCGTTCCAGATGCAGTCGGCGACTTCCGCCGTCAGCCGTTCCTGCACCTGCAACCGCCGGGCATAGCCGTGGAGTACGCGGGCAAGCTTCGAAATGCCGACGACATGGTCCTTGGGCAGATAGGCGATGTGCGCCTTGCCGACGATCGGCGCCATATGATGTTCGCAGTGCGACTGGAACGGAATGTCGCGCAGCAGCACGATCTCGTCATAGCCGCCCACTTCCTCGAACACGCGTTCGAGATGGTGTGCGGGGTCCTCCGCATAGCCCTGCGTATATTCCTTCCACGCGCGCGCGACGCGCAGCGGCGTGTCGAGCAATCCTTCGCGATCGGGATCGTCGCCGGTCCAGCGGATCAGGGTGCGGATCGCGTCAGCGACATGATCGGGAACGGGAATTTTGGGCGCGGGGCCGACCAGTTCGCCGCCATCGGCATCGTCGTTCGCGTCACACATGGTTCTGTTCCATTCCCGATCTTCGACTTTTTGCAGCCGACCGGGGCGATCCCCTGCGGCGCCGTACTGTGGCTTCCATACCCGTTCGCCGATGAAAGCGTAGGTCGGATGCAGGTTGCCCGTTGACGCGGCTTAGATGCTTCGTCACCAAATGCAACATGCATAGCCGGACGATATCGGCAGCTGAGGAAGAGGGGATGCCATGAAGAAGTTCCATCTGCTGACCGCGACAGCCCTGTCCCTGGTCGCGGGCGCCGCGCCCGCGCTGGCGCAGACGACGCCGACCGCGCCGGTCGAGACGCCGACCGCGCCGGCTGCGCCCGGTGACGCTACGGCACAGGCCGATGACGATTGGGGGAACGAGATCATCGTGACCGCCAACCGCCGCGCCGAACCGATCCAGGACGTGCCGATCGCGGTCACCGCGGTCAATGCGCAGCTGCTCGACGATGCCGGCGTGCGCGATATCCGCGGCCTCGAACAGCTCGCTCCCTCGCTTCAGACGACGACCGGCCAGTCGTCGGCGACCGCGACCTCGCTGTCGATTCGCGGCGTCGGCACGGCAGGCGACAATCCCGGCTTCGAACCGGCGGTCGGCGTGTTCATCGACGGCGTGTTCCGGTCGCGCGCCGGCATCGCCATCGCCGAGCTGCCCGAAGTCGAACGAGTCGAGGTGCTGCGCGGGCCGCAGGGAACGCTGTTCGGCCGGAACACCTCGGCCGGCGCGCTGTCGGTGACGACCGCCATGCCGAAGTTCGACCTGGGCGGCTATGTCGAGGGCGAGTATGGCAATTTCAACGCCTATGAGCTGAAGGGCGCGCTGACCGGGCCGGTCAGCGAACAGCTCGCGCTGCGCGTCGACGGCGGCTATCGCAAGCGCGACGGCTATATCGAGGACGTCAATTCGGACCGCGCGTTCAACGACATCAACCGCTGGTATGTCCGCGGTCAGGCGCTGTACGACACCTCGGCGTTCAGCTTCCGCCTGATCGGCGATTACTACAAGACCGACGAGCAATGCTGCGGCGTGGTCAGCGGCACGCGGGGGCCGACGGCCGCCGCGATCCAGGCGATCGCCGCGCAGCAGGGTCGCACCGGCATCTACACCGGCGCCCCGTCCGAGCGGAAGATGGCCGCCTCGCCCAACCGCGACTATAAGGAAGCGGTGCGCGACTGGGGCGTGTCGGGTGAGATCAACGCCGATATCGGTGAGTTGAAGCTCACCTCGATCAGCGCCTATCGCGACTTCCGCGTGCTACGGAACCAAGACATCGATTATTCGGGCATCGATCGCGCCTATCGCGATGGGTACAAGTCGTCGCTGCGCGATATCACGCAGGAACTGCGGTTACAGGGGCAGCTATTCGACGGGAAGCTCGATTTCCTCGTCGGCGGCTTTTACCTGAACGAAAAGCTGAACCTGCGCGACACGGTGCGGCTGGGCAACGATGCCAACCGCTATGTCGACACGCTGCTGGCGGGTGTGCTCGGCGCGCCGCCGTCGGCCGGCGGTATCGGGCGGCAGGCGCAGTTCTACGGCAGCTTCAACGTGCCGACCTTTACCCAGCTGGTGACGTCGCTGCGTGGCGGGGCGGCCCTGCCGACCGGGACCGTGCCGCTGTTCGGGCAACTGCTCTATGCCCAGAGCGCGGCGTTGCAGCAGGCGGCGCCTCCGGGATCGGCACTGTTCAACTATCTGAACACGCCGCTGACCCCGAACGTCGCGGGACAAGGCAACAATAACGACGATTTCCAGGTCGATACCAACGCCTTCGCGCTGTTCACGCACAACATCATCAACGTCAACGACAAGCTCTCGCTGACGCTGGGCCTGCGCTACAATTACGAGCGCAAGGAGCTGGCCGCGTCGATCAACAGCAATCCGGCGGCGTGCGGCTTCTTCCTCGGCAACGATCCGCGAGCGGTGACCTATCGCAACCTGATCCGTCAGGCGAGCCCGGCGCTGTTCCAGAACCTGTTTCTGCTCAGCTGCAATCCGGCGGTGTCGAGCGAGTTCAACGGCAATTACAGCCATGACCGGTCGGAAAGCCGCCTGACCGGCACCGCCAAGCTCGCCTACAAGTTCACGCCCGACGTGCTGGGCTATGCCAGCTATGATCGCGGCTTCAAGTCGGGCGGCTACAATCTCGACCAGGCGAGCTTCAACACTCGCGTCCTGGGCGGTGACGGCGCACAGGCGACCGATCTGGAGTTCGGCGCGGAAACGGTCGACAGCTACGAACTGGGCCTGAAGACCAGCGTGACGCGGCAATTCTCGTTCAACGCGGCGTTCTTCTACCAGAAGTTCAAGGGGCTGCAGTCGCTGATTTTCGCGGGCAACAGCTTCGTCGTGCAGAACGTGCCCAAGTCGACGGCGAAGGGCGTCGAGCTGGAATCGCTGATCCAGCCGATCCGCGAGTTGAGCTTCCGCCTGGGCTATACGCTGCTCGATGCGTCCTATGATGCCGACAACAATTTCGCCGGCACGCCGCTCCAGAACCAGAATGGCCGCCAGTTCCTGAACCAGCCGCGCAACGTCGTGACGGTCGCGGCGACGTGGACCCCGCGCCTGACCGACAACCTCAACGCGCTGTTCCATGTCGACATGCGCTACAACAGCGACGTGTCGATCGTCCGCGACGGCACCGGTGCGACGACGGTCGGCAATGACGGCTATCCGCTGCTGAACGGCAAGATCGGCGTTGCGACCGACGATCGCAGCAAGCAGCTGGAATTCTTCGTGGAGAATATCACCAACCAGTATTTCAACATTTCCGGCTTCGCGATCCCCGAACAGACCGGCACCTATGGCGTCTATCCCGCCATGCCGCGCTTCTACGGGGTGCGCGCCCGGTTCGGCTTCTGAGCCGGTCGGGACGGAAAAGGACGGTCGCGGAGGAAATTTCGTGCGGTTGACGGTACGGTTTGTCGCAATTCCCCCGCGACAAGCGGTTCGGAACCTTGCATAACCATCGACCTGCCGCGCCCGCGAGGCGCGGTTTGCAGGGGGATTAGGAGGAATATTATGGCCAAGGAAACCACGACGACCGGCGGCGCCCGGGGCGGAATCGCGAAGCCGGTGACGCCGTCGGCCGATCTGGCGAAGATCACCGGTTCCGACCCGCTGCCCCGCAGCGAAGTCGTCAGCAAGATGTGGGAATACATCAAGAAGCACGACCTGCAGGATCCGAAGGACAAGCGCGAGATCCTGGCGGACGAAACGCTGGAAAAGCTGTTCGGCAAGAAGTCGTGCTCGATGTTCGAAATGAACAAGCTCCTCAGCGCGCACATGAAGTGACCGGTTGGCGCCGGACCCGGCGCCGCCTGTTCAGCGATACGCCGTCCGAAGGAACGCCTTCGGACGGCGTTTTCGTTTCGTAACAAAGCGTTGCCGGCACGAAAACCGGAACGCGCTTGCCGTGTCATCGGTTATGTACGTATCGGACGAAAGTCCGAAACGGTCATCGGCCACCATAGGCCGAGGCCATCCGCAGCAGGACAAGGAGATAGGACATGACGTTCGGGTTGGTCGGGCTGTTGCTGGGAGCGGCGATGGCGGCACCGAATGGTGACATTGCGCACAGCGCACGGATCGATCACCGCACCGGTGCGGTACATTCCGACTATACCGCCGATGTGCAGGTGACCCATCAGCAGATCGGCACGGTCGGGGTCGGCGGTCGTCCGTCGACTCTGCGCTGCCTGTGGCGCGCGGGGCTGGTCGTCGAGCGGCAGGCGCGCCATGAGTCGGGATCGACGCTGGCGCGATCGTTCACCCATGACAAGGTGATCGAAGGCAGCCGGCCGGGCTGGTGCAGCGCACAGAAGACGGCGATCGCGCAGGAAGTCGCGAGCCGCAACGATGCGTTGCAGGCGCGACTGGTCCAGCTGGCACAGGAAGACCATCCGGTGCTCCATGCCGAGATCGACCGGATGCACGGGACGATGCAGGCCGGATGATCGGACGGATCGGATGGGGCGTCGCGTCGCTGCTGGTGACGGCAGCGGCGCAGGCGCAATCGCTGCCGTCGGTCGGCGTCGAGGCGACGACCGACGAACGGCGTCGCGGCTTGAGCTGGAGCGAGGGCAAGGCGTCGATTTCGGGCGATGCCGCGCTGACTTTGGGCATGATCGAACTCGATGCCCGCGTGTCGGCGCTGCGCGGGTCGGTGCGGCATGATGGCGCCGATGCGGTCGCCGATCTGGGTGCGGCGATCGTCACCGATGTCGGGCCGTTCCAATTGCGCGGGCGGGCGATCGGCCACGTCTTTGCCGGCGCGGAGCAGGGTATGGATTATGCCGAGTTCGGCGGCGACGCGCGCTACACGCTGGGGCCGGTCGAACTGACTGCCGGCGCGCTCTACGCCCCGCCGCAGCGTGCGATCGGGGGCAGCAACCTGTATCTGTCAGCACAGGCGGTGGCGGGCATTCCGATGACGCCGTTCACGTTGGTCGGCGGGATCGGACGGTCATCCGGTGCGGTCGATGATGCGCTGCGCGCTGACCGGTTGCGGCCGGGCGGGACCTATGTCGATTGGCGGCTGGGCGTGGAGCACACGACCGGTCCGCTGACGCTGGCGCTCGATTATGTCGGGACCGACCTGAACGACGATCGCGGGGTGACGTCGATCGGCGATCGACCGCATAGCGGCGACCGGATTCTGGGACGGGCGCGGTTCGCGTTTTGAGCTTGTGATAGCGCTGGGCCGATCCAGACCGCATCGTCACCCCGGACTTGATCCGGGGTCCCTCTTCTTCTTCGGCGGTTGATAAGAAAGCGGGACCCCGGATCAAGTCCGGGGTGACGGTGTGGGGTTTTACTGGTGTCGCGAACCTCATGTCGGGCGACCACCGACAAGTACTCGCCGGGGTTACTGACCACTACCACGTCGCGCTCGACCAAGTAACCGTATCCCCGCGCAGGCGGGGATCCAGAGCCAAGGTCGCAGAAGGTCGTGTTTGTGACCCTGGATCCCCGCCTGCGCGGGGATACGACGATGGACGGAGACTCAGTCCCGCATTGTCGCGTTGGCGGCACTCAAAGCGGCGCGGACGGTGGCGGTGGCGACGTCGCCATCGATGCCGACCCCGAATAACCGCCGTCCATCAGACAGGCTGCATTCGAGATAGGCCGCCGCCTGCGCATCGGCGCCATGGCCGATAGCGTGCTCGCTGTAATCGACCACATCCATGTCGATGCCGCCCTCCTCGCGCAGCGCGGCGAGCAGGCCCGACAACAGCCCGTTGCCCTTGCCCGAGATCGAACGTTCCTCACCATCCAGCCGGACACGACCGACGAAGGTACGCGGCGGGCCACCCCCGGGCGCATGGGTTTCGGCATAGTCGATCAGCGCATAGCGATCCTTACCCTGCGGCAGATAGGCGTCGTGGAACGCGGACCAGATGTCGGCGGCGTTGAGCTCGCGGCCCAGCCGGTCGGCCATCGCCTGCACATGGCGGCTGAAATCCGCCTGCAACCGCTTGGGCAGTTTCAGGCCCTTGTCCTGTTCCAGCACCCACGCCACGCCGCCCTTGCCCGACTGCGAATTGACGCGGATGACCGCTTCATAGCTGCGGCCGAGATCGGCGGGGTCGATCGGCAGATAGGGGACTTCCCACAGCCCGTCGTTGCGCACCGCCTGCGCCGCCATGCCCTTCTTGATCGCGTCCTGGTGGCTGCCCGAGAATGCGGTGAACACCAGATCACCGGCATAGGGCGTGCGCGGATGGACCGGCAGCTGGGTGCAGTAATTCACCGTGTTCACGACCTCGTCGATGTCCGAGAGGTCGAGCTGCGGATCGACGCCCTGGGTGTAGAGGTTCAGCGCGACGGTCACGAGGTCGCAATTGCCGGTGCGTTCGCCGTTGCCGAGCAGGCAGCCCTCGACCCGGTCGGCGCCCGCCATCAACCCGAGTTCCGCCGCCGCAACGCCGGTGCCGCGGTCGTTGTGGGTGTGGAGCGAGATGACGACGCTGTCGCGGTTCGGCACGTTGCGGCAGAACCATTCGATCTGGTCGGCATAGACGTTGGGCGTCGCCGCCTCGACGGTGGCGGGCAGGTTCAGGATAAGTGGTTTGTCCGGGGTCGGCTGCAGCACGTCCATGACCGCCGCGCAAACCTCGACCGAGAAATCCAGTTCGGCGGTCGAGAAGGTTTCCGGGCTATATTCGAAGCGCCAGTCGGTGTTAGGACGCTTGGACGCTTCGTCGCGCAGCACCTTCGCACCGTTCACCGCGATCTCGCGGACTTCTGAGCGTTCCATGCCGAACACGATCCGCCGCCACGCCGGGCTGACCGCGTTGTAGAGGTGGACGATCGCCTGTTTCGCGCCGTCGAGGCTTTCGAAGCTGCGCTCGATCAGGTCGCGGCGCGATTGCGTCAGGACCTGCACCCAGACGTCGTCGGGGATGCGATCCTGCTGGACGAGGCCCGAGATGAAGTCGAACTCGGTGGCACCGGCCGATGGGAACCCGACCTCGATCTCCTTCAACCCGACCTTTACCAGCAGATCGAAGAAGCGGTTCTTCTTCTCCGCGCCCATCGGGTCGATCAGCGCCTGATTGCCGTCGCGCAGGTCGGTCGACAGCCAGCGCGGGGCGGCGGTGATCGTGCGCGACGGCCATTGGCGGTCGGGCAGGTTCACGGTCGGAAAGGGGCGGTATTTGGTCGAAGGATCGCGCAACATGACGTCTCAGCCTGTCTTGGGCGCGCGGTGATTGCGCGCCAGTATCTGCCGGAAAGGGTGTGATACTCCCTCAGGGCAGGCGCACGCCGGTGCGATCCTGCCCTAAGGGCGGCTAAGTCGCAGAAGGATGCGGCGTCCGAACATGGCGGCTGTGTGGCGTGGCCCCGCGCAAATGTCCAGAGCCGATGCGGGCCGCAGGCGATTGCCCGCAACCCGCACGAAGGTCAGGCGGCGACGAACGCGGCGTTGATCGTCAGGTCGACCTTGTCCGACACGACCGGGGCAGCCATGCCGAGGCCGAAGTCGCTGCGGTTGATCGAGCCGGTCGCAGTGAAGCCGACATTCTTCTTCTTGTTCATCGGGTTCTCACCGGCGCCCATGAAGCGGACGGTCAGCTGGACTGGCTTGGTCTGGCCCTTGATCGTCAGGTTGCCGGCCAGCATCCAATGGTCGCCCATCGGCTGGACGCGGGTCGACACGAACTTCGCGGTCGGGTGGTTGGCGACGTCGAAGAAGTCCTTCGACTTCAGGTGCTCGGCGAATTGCGGGCTGGTGACGGTCAGCGACTTGGCGATGTCGAAATCGATCGACACCTTGGTCGCGGCCGGGTTCTTCGGGTCGAAGGTCGCGGTGCCGCCGGTCGCGCCGAACAGGCCGTCGAGCATGGTGAAGCCCATATGGTTCACGCGCCACGCGACCTGGGTGTGCGCGGTGTCGACGGTGTAGTTGCCGGCAGTCACGCGCGACTTGTCGGGGGCGCCCGGCATCTGGGCGACGGTCGGGGCAGCGACCGCGAACAGGGCGGCGGCGAGGATCAGGGGGGTGCGCATGGAAAGCTCTCCGGTTGAGGCGAAGTCGGAATGCCGCCGTTGTCGGGCGGGCCGGGCTTCGGGTCAAATACCGGATGCGAAACGATCGGTTTCGGTTTGGGTGCCGTGGGTTGGGCGGTGGGTACGTTGGTTGCCGTCATCCCGGCGAAGGCCGGGATCCACGGACGCGGGACAGTCGGGATTTATCGATACCACCCGACACCATGGATTCCGGCCTTCGCCGGGATGACGTTGGGGCAAGATCGCCGCCCGCCCGTCGGTCGCGGCAAAGCCGCGCTCCGAAGGGCGGGCTTTGTCGCACCGGCCGGTCTGGCGCGTGCCGACCGTAGCAGTGCTACGGTCAGGGCGCGCTGCGACTAGTTCTTGGTCTGATCGACCAACTTGTTCGCGCCAATCCATGGCATCATCGCGCGCAGTTCGGCACCAGTCTTCTCGATCGGATGCGCCGCCGCCTGCTTGCGCGCGGCCTTCAGCTCGGGCTGGCCGGCGCGGTTGTCGAGCACGAAGTTCTTCACGAAGCGGCCCGACTGGATGTCGGCCAGCACGCGCTTCATTTCCTTCTTCGTTTCGTCGGTGATGATCCGCGGGCCGGTGACGATGTCGCCATATTCGGCGGTGTTCGAGATCGAATAGCGCATGTTGGCGATGCCGCCCTCATACAGCAGGTCGACGATCAGCTTGGTTTCGTGGAGGCATTCGAAATAGGCCATTTCGGGGGCGTAGCCCGCCTCGACCAGCGTTTCGAACCCGGCCTGGATCAGGTGGGTCACGCCGCCGCACAGCACGGCCTGCTCACCGAACAGGTCGGTTTCGCATTCCTCGCGGAAGTTCGTCTCGATGATACCCGAACGGCCGCCGCCGACACCCGATGCATAGGCGAGCGCGATGTCGTGCGCGTTGCCCGACGCGTCCTGATGGATCGCGACGAGGCAGGGCACGCCGCCACCCTTCACATATTCGCTGCGCACCGTATGGCCTGGTCCCTTGGGCGCGATCATGATGACGTCGACATCGGCACGCGGCTCGATCAGCCCGAAATGGACGTTGAGGCCGTGCGCGAAGGCCAACGCCGAACCGGGCTTCAGGTTCGCATGGATGTCGTCGGCATAGATCGCGGCCTGATGCTCGTCGGGCGCGAGGATCATGAGGATGTCGGCCCATGCGGCGGCTTCCGCGTTCGGCAGCACCTTGAAGCCCGCACCTTCGGCCTTGGCGGCGCTCGCCGAACCGGGACGCAGCGCGATGGCGACGTTCTTCACGCCCGAATCGCGCAGGTTCTGCGCATGGGCATGGCCCTGCGAACCGTAACCGAGGATCGCGATCTTCTTGTCCGAGATCAGGTTCAGATCGGCGTCGCGATCATAATAGACACGCATGTGGGTTCCCTTTCGATAGGTTGGCGTCGTCCGGTTCGGCGACGCGAATGGATTCAGGCGGCCTCTCGTCCGCGGGCGATGGCGGCGATGCCGGTGCGAGCGACCTCGACCAGACCGACCTCGGCTATCAATTCGGTGAACTTGTCGATCTTTTCGATCGATCCCGTCACCTCGAACACGAAACTCGATACCGTCGCATCGACCACGCGGGCGCGATAGACCTCGGCGAGGCGCAGCGCCTCGATCCGATGCTCGCCGGTGCCGACGACCTTGACCAGCGCCAGCTCGCGTTCGACATGCGCACCCTGCACGGTCAGGTCGACGACCTTGTGCACCGGGACCAGCCGATCGAGCTGCGCGATGATCTGTTCCATCACCGACGGCGACGCGCTGGTGACGATGGTGATGCGGCTGACCGCCTTGTCGACGGTGATCTCCGACACGGTAAGGCTTTCGATGTTGTAGCCACGGCCGGAGAACAGCCCGGCGATGCGCGCCAGGATGCCGGGTTCGTTGTCGACGAGCACGGCCAGCGTGTGCCGTTCGGTCTGTTCGGTCTTGATGTGCATGTTCGTCCCTGTTCCTCGGGCGTTGCCGAGAGCAGCGTTCCGCTTGTGGCGATCCCCCTCCACCGCTCTGCGAGCGGTCCCCCTCCCCGCGGAGCGGGGAGGATCTTGAAGGGTTACACCAGCGCCTTGGCCTCGTCGTCCATTTCGCCCGAGACTTCGTTCGCCTGCAGGATCATGTCGGTATGCGCCGCCCCGCTGGGGATCATCGGGAAGCAGTTAGCGAGCTTCGCCACCATGCAGTCGACGATCACCGGGCCGTCATGGTCGAGCATCGCCTGGATACCGGCTTCCAACTCGTCCGGATGCTCGATGCGAATGCCCTTCCAGCCATAGGCCTCGCCCAGCTTCACGAAATCGGGCAGCGAGTCCGAATAGCTGTTCGAATAGCGCGAGCTATAGGTCAGCTCCTGCCACTGGCGGACCATGCCCATATATTCGTTGTTCAGGATGAAGATCTTGACCGGCAGGCGATACTGCGTCGCGGTCGCCAGCTCCTGAATATTCATCTGGATCGACGCCTCGCCGGCAATGTCGATGCACAGTGCCCCCGGATTGCCGAGCTGAGCGCCGATCGCCGCGGGCAGGCCATAGCCCATCGTGCCGAGACCGCCGCTGGTCAGCCACTTGTTGGGCGCTTCGAAACCGAAATGCTGCGCGGCCCACATCTGGTGCTGGCCGACCTCGGTCGACACGATCGGCGCGCGATGCTTGGTCGCCTCGTACAGCGCCCGGATCGCCCGCTGCGGCATGATTTCCCTGGTCGATTCCGGGAAATCGAGGCAACGCTTGGCGCGCCAGCCGTCGATCTTCGCCCACCATGCCGACAGGTCGGGCTTGGGATGCTGGCGCGACTTCCAGACGCGGATCATGTCCTCCATCGCATGGCCCGCATCGGCGATGATGCCAAGGTCGGCGCGGACGATCTTGTTCACGCTGGAACGATCGATATCGATATGGACCTTGCGGCTGCGCGGGGAAAAGGCGTCGAGCCGTCCCGTCACCCGGTCGTCGAAGCGCGCGCCGATGGCGACGACCAGATCGGCCTCGTTCATCGCCATATTGGCTTCATAGGTGCCGTGCATGCCGAGCATCCCCAGCCATTGCGGGCTGGAGGCGGGCAGGGCGCCCAGACCCATCAGCGTCGAGGTGACCGGGGCACCGCTGATCCGGGCAAGTTCGCGCAGCAGCTGTGACGCCGCCGGCCCCGAATTGATGATGCCGCCGCCGGTATAGAGCACCGGCCGCTCCGCCGCGGCGAGCATGTCGACGACCTGTTCGATCTGCGCGCGGTCGGCCTTCACCTTCGGGCGATAGGTCTTGTGCTGGATCGGGCCGGGCTTGGTATAGCGCGCGGTCGCGACCTGCACGTCCTTCGGGATGTCGATCACGACCGGACCGGGACGGCCGGCGGTGGCGATATGGAACGCCTCGTGGATGACATGGCCGAGCTTGGCCGGGTCCTTCACCAGGTAGTTATGCTTGCAGCAGTGGCGCGTGATGCCGACGGTATCGGCCTCCTGAAACGCGTCGGTGCCGATCAGGCCGGTGGGCACCTGCCCGGTGATGACGACCATCGGGATCGAATCGAGCAGCGCGTCAGTGATGCCGGTGATCGCGTTGGTCGCGCCCGGACCGGAGGTGACGAGCACGACGCCGGGCTTGCCGGTGGAGCGGGCATAGCCCTCCGCCGCATGGGTCGCTGCCTGTTCGTGACGGACGAGGATGTGCTTGATCCGGCTATGTTCGAACAACGCGTCATAGATCGGCAGCACCGCGCCGCCGGGATAGCCGAATACGACTTCCACGCCGAGGTCGACGAGGGCCTCGACCAAAATGGCGGCTCCACTCTTCTCAGGCATGGGTCTTCAACTCCTCACTATTTCGCGGGCGCAATAGCACCGTTGGAGCGGCGTCGCTAGCCGCATGAAATATTCGTGTCAACCATCAATTACGTAATAAAGTGTCTAAATGACCGGCAAGTGCGTATTTTTCGGTTTCGCTCGTGCGAAGCCAGTCGGCGGGTGGCTGGTTCCGGAACCAGGTATATTGCCGTTTCGCATATTGCCGCGTCGCGAAGCGGGCGGCGGTGAGCGCTTCGTCGCGGGTGGACCCGCCCCTTTGCCAGCGGGCGATTTCCGCCACGCCGATCGCCCGGCGGACCGGCGCGTCCGGCGCGATATCGCTGCGGGCCAGCAGCGCTGTGACCTCCTCGACCGCGCCGCCATCGAACATCTGCGCCAGTCTGCGGTCGCAGCGTTCGGTCAGCCAGTCGCGGTCGGGCAGCAGCAGCATCGCCGACAGCGCGATCCGGTGCCCGATGCCGCCGATACGGTCGCGCTGCCAGTCGGCCAGCGTCCGGCCGGTCGAGCGGACGACTTCGAGGGCGCGCGCGATCCGGGTCGTGTCGGTCGGGTTCAGCCGGGCCGCCGCTGCCGAGTCCTCGCGCTGCAAGGCCTGCGCCGCCTGATCGGTCGGCAGTGCGCGAACCGCCTGCCGGATCGCCGGGTCGATATCGGGCACCGGGGCGATGCCGTCGATCAACGTACGCAGATACAGGCCGGTGCCGCCGACCAGCACCGGCAACTTGCCGGCTTCATGGGCGGCCTCGATCTCGGTGGTCGCCTGCTGCGACCATAAGGCGGCGGAATAGGGCGCGGCACCGTCGATATGGCCGAACAGGCGGTGCGGCACCTGCGCCTCCTCGTCGGTTGAGGGACGGGCGGACAAGATACGCAGGTCGCGATAGACCTGCGCGCTGTCGGCGTTGATGACCACGCCGTCGTGTCGCCGTGCGATCTCGATCGCCAGCGCGGACTTGCCGCTGGCGGTCGGGCCTGCGATGAGCGCGACCCTCGGACGTTCAGGAGACTTCGCCATGTTCATCGCCACGCTGATAGCAGCCGAACTCGCCGCGGGCGATGTTTCCGCAGCGGCGGACCGGCTTGACATGGTCGGGTGTCATGTCGAGGGCTGGAGCTGGATCGACGAGGGTCGCGCCGCCGACATTCGTTTTGCGAGCGAGGTCGCCGCAGCGCGCCCTGCGCTGGAGGGCGTGTTCAACCGGACCGATGTGGCGGTTCAGGCGGCCGCCAACCGCGAAAAGTCTCTGCTGGTCGCCGACATGGACTCGACGATTATCACCGTCGAATGCATCGACGAACTCGCCGATTATGCCGGGATCAAGGCGGAAATCGCCGAGGTGACCGAGCGGGCGATGCGCGGCGAACTCGACTTCGCCTCCGCGCTGGACGCGCGGGTGGCGTTGCTGGAGGGGCTGGAGGAAGCGGCGATCCAGCGGTGCCTCGACGAACGGGTCAAGCTGATGCCCGGCGCGAGGACCTTGATTCAGACGATGCGCGCGCGGGGAGCGACGACGATCCTCGTGTCGGGCGGCTTCACCCGCTTTGCCGAGCCGGTCGGAACCGAACTGGGCTTTCACCGCATGATCGCCAACCGCCTGCTGATCGAGGACGGAAAGCTGACCGGCAAGGTGCGCAAGCCGATCGTCGATGCGACGACCAAGGAAGTGACACTGCTCGCCGCGATCGACGAACTCGGCATCGATCCGGCCGCGACACTGGCGGTAGGCGATGGCGCCAACGATCTGCCGATGATCCGCCGCGCCGGGCTGGGCGTCGCCTATCATGCCAAGCCGATCGTCGCGGCGGAGGCGGGCGTGCGGATCGATCATAACGACCTGACCGCGCTGCTCTATATCCAGGGGATCGCACCCGCCGACTGGGCGGCGGGCTGACCGCTCAGCGCTTCACGGCCACGCAGGGCGTCGGGCGGATCGCGGCGCAAGCGCGGGTCGCCTCCGCGCTGCTGGCGAACGGGCCGACCTGCAGCCGAGTATTGGCGCCGGCCGCTTCATAATAGGGCTGGCGACCGGCGAACTTGTCCGACACGCTGCTCCACAGGCGGCGGGCATTGCCGGCATCCTTGAACGCGCCGAGCTGCACCCGCCAGCCGCCATCGCGGATCGCTGTCGGCTTGGCGACGGGGGCGGGCGGTGCCTTGGCTACAGGCGCTGCGCGCGGCGTGGGGGCGGGCGTCGGGCGAGCGGCCGGCGTGGTCGGTTGTGGCTGGACGGCAGTCAGCCTCGGCCGCCCGGCATTACGCTCCAGATCACGGGCCATCGCCAGCGCCGCCTGCCGGTCGGGCAGCGGCACATAGCGATCCATCTCCGCCAGCGTCGCTGCGGCCTGCGGCAGGCCGGCCGACGACGCCCGCGTCATCAATGCGTAGGCGCGCCGCCAGTCCTTCTTCACGGCATCGCCGTTGAACAGCATCGTCCCCAGCACGAACTGACTCCGCGCCTCCCCCCGCTGCGACGATTTTTCGAGCCATTTGACGGCATCGGCGCGCTTGCCGTTCTGGAACAGGATCAGGCCGTAATTATCCTCCGCCTGGCGGTGCCCCTGCTGCGCGGCGAGCGCGTACCAGCGTTCGGCCTGCGCCATGTCCATCGGCACGCCGCGGCCGAGCTTGTACGCCTGGCCCAAGTTGAACTGCGCATCGGCATCGCCGGCGGCGGCCGGCTGCTGCCATTCGCGGACCGCCGTCGCCCAGTCGCCACGGGCCCAGGCATCGACTCCGGCCTTCACATCCGCTCCCGCCGCCGTCGACAGCAGCGCACCTGCCAGTGCCAGCCCAACCATCACGCGCATCACGATCCCCTCTGCGTCCGTCCGCCATTCCCTATCAGCGGTTTACCATGATCGGAATGCCTTTCGCATCGGTGGCATGGGAAGCGGCGCGTTAACCGGTTCTTATCCGCCGCCATGGCATCGGGGTGCGGAGATTACGGGGAGACGGTGGCGCGATGCGCGTATTGGCGGTGGCTTCGCAAAAGGGTGGTTCGGGCAAGACGACCTTGTCCGGGCATCTGGCCGTGCAGGCCCAACGCGCGGGCGCCGGGCCGGTGGTGATGATCGACATCGATCCGCAGGGGTCGCTGGCGGCATGGTGGAACGAACGCGTCACCGACGAACCGGCCTTTGCGCAGACCATGGTTGCGCGCCTTGCCGCCGACCTCGAAACGCTGCGGTCGCACGGGTTCAAGCTGGCGGTGATCGATACACCGCCCGCCATCACCATGGCGATCCAGAGCGTGATTGCGGTCGCCGAGTTGATCGTTGTGCCGACTAGGCCCAGCCCGCACGACCTGCGCGCGGTGGGGGCAACCGTCGACCTGTGCGACCGCGCGGGAAAGCCGCTGGTCTTCGTCGTCAATGCTGCGACGCCTGGTGCGCGGATCACGACCGAAGCGACGATGGCACTGTCGCAGCACGGCACGGTCGCGCCGGTGACGATTCATCACCGCGTCGATTTCGCATCGTCGATGGTCGATGGCCGTACGGTGATGGAGATCGATCCGGCATCGAAGTCGAGCGCCGAGATTGAGGCCCTGTGGCTCTATATCCAGGATCGCTTAGAGAAGAATTTCCGCCGGACGGTCTTCGCCGTGCCGACGATGCCGACCGCGATGCGCGTACCCGCCGGCGGGTTCGGGCGGCGGGGGCAGGGGTGAGCGGATGACGACGCCGCGCCCCCCCGCCCAGATTAACTCGTCGCTGCTGGCGCGCAAGGGCGAGGCACGCCCGGCCATGCGGCCGCACGGCACCGGTCCGGACAGCCGCGATGGCGACGATCTGGGCTGGAACGATCTGGGAGAGGCGTTGCCTCCGGTGCTGCGCGAGCGTTCGAAGCTGCACGCGCTGCCGACACCCCCCGCACCGGCCACCGAATCGATCATGCTCGACCTCGACCCCGACCGGATGCTCCGGCTGAAGCTGGCGGCGACGGTGCGCAACGTTACCCCGGAAGCCTTCGTGCGCGATGCGCTCGATCGCTCCCTCCCGTCGGCATCCGACATCGCGGCGCTGGTGCAGCGCCTCGCCCCCGATGGGGCAACAAAGGGCAAGCCATGAAGACGCATCTCCTGGTATCGATCGGCCTCGCCACGGCCATGCTGGGCGGATCGCTGGCGCTGGTCGGCGGCGGCACCATCGCGGTCGCGTCGTCGGAGGACGGCCCGGCACGCAAGTTCGCAGTGAAGGCGACCAAGGCGTTGACCAAGCGTCGCGCGGCCGATGCGGTCACCTTCGCCGAACAGGCGGTGGCGTTCGCGCCGCGCGATGCGGCTTATCGCGCGTTGCTCGGTCGCGCCTATCTGGCCGCCGGCCGGTTCGCATCGGCCACCCAGGCATTTACCGACGTCCTGACGCTCAACCCCGCCGATGCGAAGGCCGCGCTCAATCTGGCGCTGGCGCAGACGGCGACCGGCGAATGGGTCGCGGCGCGCGAGACGCTGACCGCCCATGCCGCGCGGATTTCGCCGGCCGATCGCGGCCTGGCGCTGGCACTGGCGGGCGATCCGGCAGGCGGCATCGCGTTGCTCAGCGAAGCGGCGCGCGACCCGGCGGCGACGGCGACCGTGCGGCAGAATCTGGCGCTGGCGCTCGCGCTCGACGGGCGCTGGGTCGATGCGCGCACCGTGGCCTCGGTCGATATGCCGCCGGCGCAGGTCGATCAGCGGCTGATGGAATGGGCGGCATTCGCCCGGCCCGAACATGCGGCGCAACAGGTTGCGGCGCTGCTGGGCGTGACGCCGTCGCCGGACCGGGGCCAGCCGGTGCAGCTGGCACTGGTTGAACCTGCGGCTGCGGCGTCGGTCGCGCTGGCGCAGGCCGATCCCGTGCCCGAAGTCCCGGCGGCAGTCGTCGCGGTCGAGCCGGTCGGCGATACCCCGATCGTGCCCGCCGTCGCGGCACCGGTGCAGGTCGCGGCGGTCGCCCGTCCGGCCATCACCTTCGCCCCGCGTCGCGAGATCGTGCAGGCGCTGCCCGGTAGCTATCGGCGGCAGGAGCAGCCGGTTCGGATGGCAGCGCGCTCGACGCCGCGACCGGTCCGGGCCTCCGCGCCCGCGACGGCCACCGGCAACTATTATGTGCAGCTGGGGGCATTCGACAATGCCGGCGTCGCGCGCAACGCGTGGAAGCGGATGAGCCGCAACGTCCCCCGTCTCGCTGCGCTGGCGCCGCAGGGGATGCAGGCCAGCGTTCGCGGGGCGAGCTTCTACCGCCTGTCGGTCGGTGGCCTTGCCCGCAACGACGCCACGGCGCTGTGCGGCAGCATACGCGCCAAGGGCGACCGCTGCTTCGTGCGGACCCATGCCGGCGAACAGCTGGCCAGCTGGGCCCGCCCCGAGCGGCTGGCCTCGCGCTAACCCTTTCCAAGCCTCTCCCAGGAGGAGGCGGCGCGTTCCGTTACAGGAACGCGCCGCCTTTCATCACGCGTACTGCGCGGCCCTGCACCGGCAGGCCGTCGAACGGCGTGTTCGCGGCCTTGCCTGCCAATGCGTCGGCACGGACCTGCCACGGGGCATCCTGATCGACGACGATCAGGTCCGCCGGCGCACCGATGGCGAGCGTGCCCGAGTCGAGGCCCAGAAGCTTGGCGGGGTTGTACGACAACAGGGCGAACAACCGGTCGAGCCCGATCAGTCCATCGCGCACCAGCCCGAGCCCCAGCGGCAACAGAGTCTCCGCACCGGCCATGCCCGGCTCCGAATCGGCGAAGGGCAGGCGCTTTGCCTCCGGTCCGCGCGGATCATGGCCCGAACACAGCACGTCGATCGTCCCATCGGCCAGCGCGGCGCCCGCCGCCTGCCGGTCGCTCTCGCTGCGCAGGGGCGGGGAGAGGTGGGCGAAGGTGCGGAAATCGCTCATCGCGATGTCGGACAGATAGAGGTGCGCCGGAGTGATGCCGCAGGTAACCCGCACCCCGCGCCGCTTGGCCGCGCGGACCAGGTCGAACCCGGCCGCCGTCGTCACCTGCCGGAAATGCAGCCGCGCGCCGGTCTCCTCGGCCAGCATCACGTCACGCGCGATCGCCAGCGCTTCGGCCATCGCCGGTGCCGCGGGCAGGCCGAGCCGCGTCGCGGTCTCACCCGCGGTGGCGACCGCATCCCCGGCCAGTCCGCCATCCTCGGCATGGGCGATGACGACCAGACCGCAATCGCGGGCATAGGCCAGCACCTTGCGCATGACGCCGCTGTCGCCGATCCAGCGCCGGCCGGTCGCGACCGCGCCCGCGCCCGCTTCGGCATTGATCGCCATTTCGGCAAGGTCCGTCCCGCGCAGCCCCTGCGTCGCGGCGGAGATCGGGTGAATCCACAGGTCGGGCTTGCCCATATAGGCCGCGCGCGCGACGATGCCCGGATCGTCGAGCACCGGCGCCTGATCCGGCATCAACCCGACGCGGACGATGCCGCCGGCGCGAAACGCGGCAGTGTCGATTCCGAATACGCCCAGATCGACGATGGCGGGCGCGATCAGCTTGCCCGACACGTCGATCGTCTCGGCACCGTTCGCATCGGCGACGATGTTCTCGCCGGCGACCAGCAGGTCGCGCGCGGCGATCCCGTCGACCGGACAGACGAGCGTGCCGCCAGTGAACTGCTTGCTCATGCCCAGCCCTCCACGCCACGGCTACGCCGGGTCAGTACGTCGAGACAGGCCATGCGGACCGCCACGCCCATTTCCACCTGCTCGGTGATCGTCGACCGCTCGGAATCGTCGGCGACGTCGCTGTTAATCTCGATCCCCCGGTTCATCGGCCCCGGATGCATCACGATCGCATGCGGTTCGGCGCGTTTCAGCCGCTCGCGGGTCAGGCCGTAGCGCAGATGATATTCGCGGGTCGACGGGATGAAGCCTCCGTTCATCCGCTCATTCTGCAACCGCAGCATCATTACCACGTCGGCACCTTCGAGTGCGGCATCGAAATCGGTGAACGGGGTTACGCCCATCGATTCGATCGCGTGCGGCATCAGCGTGGCTGGCGCCACGACGCGCACCTCGGCAGCCAGCGTCGTCAGCGCCAGGATGTTGGAGCGCGCGACGCGACTGTGGAGGATGTCACCGCAGATCACGACCCGCTTGTGCGCGATTTCGCCCAGCCGGCGCCGGATGGTCAACGCGTCGAGCAGCGCCTGCGTCGGATGTTCGTGCCAGCCGTCACCGGCGTTCAGCACCGGGCAGTCGACTTTGTCGGCGATCAACTGCACGGCGCCGGACGAACTGTGACGGATGACGATGACGTCCGCGCGCATCGCGTTCAGCGTGACGGCGGTGTCGATCAGCGTCTCGCCCTTCTTCACGCTCGACTGGCCGGCATGCATGTTGACCACGTCCGCGCCCAGCCGCTTACCCGCGATCTCGAAAGACAAAAGGGTGCGGGTGCTGTTTTCGAAGAAGGCGTTGATCTGCGTCACGCCCTTCAGTCGCTGGTCGCCGGGTGCCCGGCTGCGATTGGCGTCGATCCATTGCTCCGCCTCGTCGAGCAGGAACAGGATTTCATGGGGCTGCAATCCCTCGATCCCGGTCAGGTGCCGATGCGGGAAAACGGCGCCGCCATCAATCATGGCGGCGGGGCGGTGGTCTGAAATAGGCATCGAGGCGACCGGTTAGGCCGCGCCGCGCGCCCTTGCAAGCTCAGGCTAGCGGGACATTCACCAGAGCGTCGATCGCGCCTTGCAGGATGTAGGCGGCGGCGAGCTTGTCTACCCGCTCCGCGCGTTTTGCGCGGCTGAGGTCCTCGGCGATCATCTGCCGCTCGACCGCGACCGTCGACCAGCGTTCGTCCCACAGAAAGATCGGCAGATTCAAATCGTCGAGGTTGCGGGCGAAGGCGCGGACCGACTGTGTACGCGGCGAATCGCTGCCGTCCATGTTGAGCGGCAGGCCGATGACGATGCCGCGCACCGATTGCTGGCGGATCAGCGTGGCCAGTTGTGCCTTGTCGGCGGTGAATTTGGTTCGGTTCACCAAAATAGCCGGGCTGGCGAAGCTCCACCCGGCATCGCACAGCGCGGTGCCGATCGTTTTCGTGCCGACATCCAGCCCGATCAGCCGACCGCCTTCGGGCAGCGCGTCGCGAAAGACGGCGCGGTCTTCGGTAATCATTTTACCCTCCACGCCGCGAGCCGGCGCAACGCGTCGGCGCGGACATTCGCCCAGAACAGGCTGTAGTCGTAGACGTGCCAGTTGTTACCCGGCAGCACATAGGGGCCGAGGTCGGGCGGGTTGTCACCGATCGACAGGAATCCGCGCGGCCCGCAGGCTGCGGGCACCAGCCCCGGCGTCATCGTCGCGTTCTGCAGCGACTTATCCGGGATCAGCGTGCCGAGATTGGCGCTGGCCGGCGCCTGCGCATCGGCGGTGCCGGTCAGCGGATTGGTACAGACCATCGGCGTTTTCGCTCGCGGGCGGCCGTCGAACCCGGTCGATGCGTCATATTGTTCAAGGATCAGCGACGGATCGGCCGGTTCGGCGAAGCTCTGCCACGACAGCAGGCACCGGGCCTGATCGGCGGTCGTGCATTCGGGAAGGCCGAGCGCGACGATATCCGTCACCTTCGATACCGGCCAGCCAACGACATAGGCCGCGACGATCCGTCGGGCGAGCAGCGTGCCGGCGACCTTTTCTCGCAGCAGCCGGGTCAGGTGCAGCCCGCCCTGGCTATGGCCGGCGAGGATGATCGGCCGCTTCGGATCGATTTCCTCGACGAACCGGTCGAACGCCGATTCGATGTCGTGATAGGCGAGGTCGAGTGCCTGTTCCGCCGCATCTTCGCTGGTCAGGAACGCGCCGAAGGTCGCCTGGCGATAGCGCGGCGCCCAGACGCGTCCGGCGGCGGTGAAGGCGCTGGCCTGCCCGCGCAGGAAGATGCGCGCGCGGTCGTTGGTCTCGGCGTCGTCCAGCACCGCATTCCAGCGGTCGGTGCCGACGAACGATGTCGGGTGGATGAAGAAAATCTCGGCCCGGCCCGGCGGCGTCGGCTGCACCCCCGGCGGCAACCAGTCGACCGGCGTATTGGTCAGCCCTGGCCGTGCGAACCACATCGTCTTGTCGGCATAGAGTCGCGACGGAATGGTCGGTTCGGTCCGGAACGCAACGCTCGGCACCAGCGCGCGGCGCAGCAGGTCGTTGCCGAACATGCGATAGGCTACGGCGCCGGCGATGACGAGGACGATCAGCGTCGCCACAATGTACAGAAATTTGCGCGCCAATCCGAACTCCACCGTCAGTCGGCGCACCGATGCGGGATGGCGCGGCCGGGTGCAACTGCTTTGCGGGTGCTTGTGGGGGGCGTGCCGGGATGCTAGCCGCCCTTCCCATGTCCGTCGAACCTGCAACCGTCAAACGCGTGGCCGGCCTTGCCCGTATCGCGATCACCGATGCCGAAGCCGAAAAGCTCGCACCTGAACTCGGCAACATTCTCGGCTGGATCGAGCAACTGGGCGAGGTCGATACCCAGGGCGTCGAGCCGATGACCGCGGTCATCCCCAACCATCTGCGCCTGCGCGACGATGTCGTGACCGATGGCGACGTCCGCGACAAGGTACTCGCCAATGCGCCGCAGGGCGAGCATGGCTTTTTCACCGTTCCGAAAGTGATCGAATAGTGTCGAACCTGACCGACCTTGGCGTCGCCGCGATCCGCGACGGCGTGCGCAGCGGCGATTTTTCCGCCCGCGATGTCGCCGACGCGTTCATCGACGCGGTCGCCGCTGCGAAGCCGCTCAACGCCTTTCTCGTCGAAACCCCCGACCATGCCCGTGCCGCCGCGAAGGTGGCCGACGATGCCCGCGCCGCTGGCGAGACGCTCAAGCCGCTGGCCGGCGTGCCGATCGGCATGAAGGACTTGTTCTGCACGCAGGGCGTCGAGACGACGGCGGCAAGTGGTATCTTAAAAGGCTTCGTGCCTCAGTATGAATCGACGGTTTCCGGTAACTTGTGGAATGCCGGGGCGGGGATGCTGGGCAAGCTGAACCTCGACCAGTTCGCGATGGGATCGTCCAACGAAACCAGCGCGTTCGGCAACGTCATCTCGCCGTGGCGGCGTCCGGGCGACACCGCGCCGATGGCGCCGGGCGGATCGTCGGGCGGGTCATCCGCGGCGATCGCGGCGCGGCTGTGCCCGGCGGCGACCGGCACCGATACCGGCGGTTCGATCCGCCAGCCCGCCGCGTTCGTCGGCATCACGGGCATCAAGCCGACCTATGGCCGCTGCTCGCGCTATGGCGTCGTCGCGTTCGCCTCCTCGCTCGATCAGGCCGGGCCGATGGCGCGCGACGTCCGCGACTGTGCGATCATGCTGGAGGCGATGGCCGGGTTCGATCCGAAGGACTCGACCTCGCTCGACCTGCCCGTGCCGGCGTGGGAAGCGGGGCTGAACGCCGACCTGCGCGGCAAGCGGGTCGGCATCCCCAAGGAATATCGCGTCGATGGCATGCCGGCGGAGATCGAGGCGCTGTGGCAGCAGGGCATCGAATGGCTGAAGGATGCGGGGGCGGAGATCGTCGAGGTCTCGCTGCCGCACACCAAATATGCGCTGCCGGCCTATTACATCATCGCGCCGGCCGAAGCGTCGTCGAACCTTGCCCGCTATGACGGTGTGCGGTTCGGTCAACGCGTGCTGCCTGATGGCGCCGGCCTGCAGGACATGTACGCCGCCACCCGCGCCGCCGGTTTCGGCGACGAGGTGAAGCGCCGGATCATGATCGGCACCTATGTGCTCTCGGCTGGCTTCTACGACGCCTACTACACGCAGGCGCAGAAGGTGCGGACGCTGATCGCGCGCGATTTCGAACAGGCGTGGGAACAGTGCGACGTGCTACTGACCCCGACCGCGCCATCGGCGGCGTTCGCGCTGGGGGAAAAGAGCGCCGATCCGATCGCGATGTATCTGAACGACGTCTTCACCGTGCCGTCGTCGCTGGCAGGCCTGCCGGCGATGAGCGTGCCGGGCGGCGTCGACAAGGACGGACTGCCGCTGGGGTTGCAGATCATCGGCAAGCCACTGGACGAACAGGGCGTGCTGAACGCAGGCCTTGCGATCGAGCAGCGCGCCGGCTTCGTCGCCCGTGCGGACAAATGGTGGTAGTTGTCGAACTGCTGATCGAGGCGATCGGAGCGGTGGTGGAAACTGCCATCGATCTGATCCCCGATGGGAAGTCGAAGACGAAGCACACGATCTCCGACGGGCCGACACCGGTCCCGAGGAGCGAAATGGAACAGCGGCCGCCGACCGGCCCGTATGAAGAGCGATGACATGAGCGATTACCGCATCCGTGGTGCCACCGGCGACTGGGAGGTCGTGATCGGCCTCGAAGTCCATGCGCAGGTCACGTCGAACGCGAAGCTGTTCTCCGGCGCGGCGACCGCCTTCGGTGCCGAGCCGAATACGCAGGTAAGCCTTGTCGACGCGGCGATGCCCGGCATGCTGCCGACCCCGAACCGCGAATGCATCCGGCAGGCGGTGCGGACCGGCATGGCGATCGATGCGGTCATCAACAAATGGTCGCGCTTCGACCGCAAGAATTATTTCTACGCCGATCTGCCGCAGGGCTATCAGATCAGCCAGCTCTATCATCCGTTGGTCGGCGAAGGCGTGGTCGAGATCGTGCTGGACGAGAAAGACCCGAATAGCGTGCCCAAGGCGATCGGCGTCGAGCGCATCCATGTCGAGCAGGATGCCGGCAAGCTGATGCACGACCAGCATCCGACGCGGTCCTATGTCGACCTGAACCGATCGGGCGTGGCGCTGATGGAGATCGTCAGCCGGCCGGACATGCGTTCGCCTGCCGAAGCAGGCGCTTATTTGTCGAAGCTGCGCACGATTCTCCGCTATGTCGGGTCGTGCGACGGCAATATGGACCAGGGGTCGATGCGCGCCGACGTCAACGTGTCGGTCCGCCGTCCGGGCGAGGAATTCGGCACGCGGACCGAGACGAAGAACGTCAACTCGGTACGCTTCGTCATGGCCGCGATCGAATATGAAGCGAACCGGCAGGTGGCGGTGTTGGAGGATGGCGGCCGCATCGTGCAGGAAACGCGCCTGTTCGATCCCGACAAGGGCGTGACCCGGTCGATGCGGTCGAAGGAAGACGCGCACGACTATCGCTACTTCCCCGATCCCGATCTGCTGCCGCTCGAACTGGACGATGCGTTTCTCGAGGAATGTCGTGCGTCGCTCCCCGAGCTGCCCGATGCCAAGCGCAAGCGCTATGAGAGCGAGCTCGGCCTGTCGGCGTATAATGCCGCGGTGCTGACCGCCGAGGTCGAAACGGCGCGCTGGTTCGAGGCGCTGCTGGCCGAAGGCGGTTCGGACGTGCCGGCAAAGTCGGCCGCCAACTGGTTGATTTCTGACCTGTATGGCGCGCTCAATCGGCTGGGCAAGGGCATCGGCGACAGCCCGGTGTCGCCGGCGCAGGGCGCGGAACTGCTCAAGCTGGTGGCCGACGGTACGCTGTCGGGTACGCTGTCGAAGCAGGTGTTCGAGATCATGCTCGAAACCGGGCAGGGGGCGAATGCGATCGTCGAGGAACGCGGGCTCAAGCAGACCAGCGACACCGGCGCGATCGAGGCGGTGATCGCCGCGGTCATGGAAAAGAACGCCGACAAGGTCGCCGACTATCGCGGCGGCAAGGACAAGCTGTTCGGCTTCTTCGTCGGGCAGACGATGAAGGCGATGGGCGGGAAGGCCAATCCCGGCGTCGTCAACGACCTGCTGAAGAAGGCGCTGGGATGATGCAGACGACGAGGCGCGCGCTGCTGGTGGTGCTGGCTTGGGCCGGGCCGGCGTTGGCACAGACGCCGGCGCCGCAACCGGGCGCCGAACCGCCGCTGCCGCGCGTCGCGATCGTTACCACCGCCGGCACCCTGACCGTCGAGGTCGAGGTGAAGCGCGCGCCGATCACGGCGGCCAATTTCCTGCGCTATGTCGACCAGAAGCGGCTCGATGGCGTCAGCTTCTATCGCATCGTGAAGGTCGGACCGGAGTTCGGCTTCGTCCAGTTCGGGCCGCATACCGATGCGAAGAAGTATCTGCCGCCGATCAAGCATGAGCCGACGACGCTGACCGGGCTGTCGCATACCGACGGCACGCTGTCGGTCGCCCGTCTAGGGCTGGGAACGGCGCGCGGCGAATTCACCATTTCGGTCGGGGATCAGCGCCGCGCGTTGGATGCCGCACCGGGCGTGCCGGCGGACGGGCAGGGCTATGCCGCCTTTGCCCGGGTCGTCGACGGGCGCGACGTGCTCGTGAAGATCCTCGATACTCCGGTAGATCCGACCAAGGCGAGCAACGGTGCGTTCAAGGGCGAAATGCCCGCTGCGCCGGTGAAGGTCATCACCGCGCGGCGGGTGCTGAAGTAGGCCTGTCTTCTTGTACGCGTCATCCCGGCCCTGAGCCGGGGTCCCGCTTCGTTCGCCGTTTGCAGTAGAAGCGGGACCCGGGAGCAAGTCCGGGGTTACGATTGCGCTGGAACGATCGACCCTTGTCGATCAGTACGGGCGTTACTGTCCGTCGCCCTCCTGATTGCGGACGACCCCGCCCGACCCGCCGCCCGTATCGGGCGACACGGTGGGTTCGGTCGGCGAGGTCGCCCCGCTGTCGGTTCCGCCGCGTTCGACATCGCCATTGACGGCATCGACCGCCTTTTCGATATCGCTGCGACGATCGGTATCGTCCTGCGGGGCGCTGTCGGGGTGAATGCTGCGATCGCGGTCGCTCATGTCAGTTTCCTCCCATGACCGGCTGGCCGGGAACGGGCGTCACGCCCGGATCGCCGCCGGGCAGCGGGCTGGGCACGTCGATATCGGGACCGGGTACGTCGATTTCCGGCGGCGGGGCGGTCGGTTGGCCGGGTTCGGTCTGCGGCGCCGGCTGTTCGGGCGGCGGGGTGGTCGGCGCTACGCCCGGTTCGGGGGCGGGCGTTTCGGCGGGGATCGGCGGTTCGACGGGCATGGAAAGTCTCTCCTTCTCGCACTCCAACGTCCGCCGCGCGGACGGGTTGCGGTGCTCATACAACTCTGCGAAGCGTGGCGACTTGCCCCGACGCGCATGGCTGCTATAGACGCGCCCGTGCCGGCGGCGTCCGCTCGGCGGGCGTGGCGGAACTGGTAGACGCGCTGGATTTAGGTTCCAGTATCGAAAGATGTGGGGGTTCGACTCCCTTCGCCCGCACCAGTGACGCCGCCAGCGCCTGTCGAAGCTGGAGCCGCTCCATTCGATTCTTTTGACGAAAGCCGTGAGAATGCAGACTGTCGAGACGTTGAACGAGGGCCTCAAGCGCGCCTACACGCTGACCATCACCGCTGCCGATATCGACGCGAAGGTCGATGCCGAAGTGAAGCGCGTCGCGCCGACCGTGAAGATGCCCGGCTTCCGCCCCGGCAAGGTGCCCGCGAACCTGATCCGTAAGATGCACGGCGAAGCGCTGTCGCAGGACGCGCTGAACAGCTCGATCCAGGACGGTATCCAGACGCTGATCGCCGAGCAGAAGCTGCGCCCCGCCACCGCGCCGCAGGTCTCGCTGGAAGGCGACTATGCACCGGGCAAGGATGCGGCCGTAACCGTGTCGCTCGAAGTGCTGCCCGACGTGCCGGCCCCGGCGATCGATGAGATCAAGCTGGAGCGCCTGACCGTTCCCGCTGACGAAGCCGTGGTCGACCAGCAGCTCGAGCAGCTCGCCAGCAACAACAAGCGCCACAACGACGCCGAGGAAGGCCATGAAGCCGCCACTGGCGATCTGGTCGTGATGGATTTCGTCGGCAAGGTTGACGGCGTGGCGTTCGACGGTGGCACCGGCGAAGGCATGGCGATCGAAATCGGTTCGGGTCGTCTGATCCCCGGCTTCGAAGACCAGCTGATCGGCGTGAAGAAGGGCGACGAGAAGACGATCAACGTCACCTTCCCCGACGATTATCAGGCCGAAAACCTGAAGGGCAAGGCGGCGACCTTCGACCTGAAGATCACCGACGTGAAGGTGCCCGCAGAAGGTGGCCCGGACGACGAGTTCGCCAAGTCGCTGGGCCTCGAAAGCCTCGAACAGCTGCGCGGGCTCATCAAGGGGCAGGTCGAGCAGGAACTGAACGGCCTGACCCGCACCCACATGAAGCGCAAGCTGCTCGACCAGCTGGCCGCCGGCCACGACTTCGACGTTCCGCCGTCGATGGTCGAAGCCGAGTTCGACCAGATCTGGGCCCAGCTGCAGCACGAAGCCGGCCACGAAGCCGATCCGGAAGCGGCCCGTGCCGAGCTGGAAGCCGAGCGTGACGATTATCGCCAGATCGCGGTGCGCCGCGTTCGCCTCGGCCTGCTCCTGTCCGAAATCGGCCAGAAGAACGGCATTGAGGTCAGCCAGCAGGAAATGCAGCGCCTGATCATGCAGGCCGCGCAGCAGTACGGCCCGGAAGATCGCCAGCGCTTCATCCAGTATGTGCAGCAGGAGCCGATGGCCGCCGCGCAGCTGCGTGCCCCGCTGTACGAGGACAAAGTCGTCGACTTCCTGTTCGGCAAGGCTGAGATCACCGACCGCGAAGTGACGCGCGAGGAACTGGAAGCCGCGATCGAGAGCGAGGAAGGCGCGGTGCCGCATGTGCACGGCCCGGACTGCAACCACGATCACGATCATGACCATGCGAAGCCGGTGAAGAAGGCTGCCAAGGCCAAGCCGGCCGCCGAAGCATCGGCGGAAGGCGAAGCTGCCACCGACGCGGAAGCGCCGAAGAAGAAGGCTCCGGCGAAGAAGGCTCCGGCCAAGAAGGCGGAAGCCGCTCCGGCCGAAGCCGCCGAGGGCGAGGCCGCTCCGGCCCCGGCCAAGAAGCCACGCGCCAAGAAGAAGGTCGAAACCGAAGCCAGCGAAGACTGATCGGTCGATCCTGATGCGAAAGGGCCGTCCACTCCCACGAGGAGCGGGCGGCCTTTGCATGTCGGGCGCTTGCTTTCGGCGGCGTCCGGTGTTGTACGCAGGGCCATGTCCACGACCGTTGCCGTCCTGCTGCCCTGCTACAACGAAGAAGCCGCGATCGGCGCGACGGTCGCGGGGTTTCGCGCGGCGCTGCCAGATGCGACCATCTATGTGTATGACAACAACTCTTCGGACCGCACGATCGAGGTCGCCCGTGCCGCCGGGGCGGTCGTGCGCAGCGAGCGTATCCAAGGCAAGGGCGCGGTCGTGCGGCGGATGTTCGCCGATGTCGATGCCGATATCTATGTCATGGCCGATGGCGATGCGACCTATGACGCGGCCGCCGCGCCGGAACTGGTCGCTAGACTGCTCGACGAGCAGCTCGACATGGTGGTCGGGCAGCGGGTGAGTGAGGCTGCGCTGGCGTACCGGCGGGGCCATCGTTTCGGCAATGCGATGCTGACCGGGATGCTGGCGCGGTTGTTCGGGCGCAGCTTCACCGACATCCTGTCGGGATATCGCGTCTTCTCGCGGCGATTCGTGAAGAGCTTTCCGTCGCTGTCGGCCGGCTTCGAGATCGAGACCGAGATCAGCGTCCACGCGCTCGAACTGCGGATGCCGGTGGCGGAGGTGACGACCCGCTATTTCGCCCGGCCGGAAGGGTCCGCGTCGAAGCTGTCGACCTATGGCGACGGGTTCCGCATCGCGCGGACCATCGCGACCCTGTACCGGATCGAGCGGCCCTTGTGGTTCTTCGGCGCGATTGGCCTGTTGCTGGCGCTGATCGCGGTCGTGCTCGCGGTGCCGATCGTCATTACCTATCTGCATACCGGTTTAGTGCCGCGATTCCCGACGGCGATTCTCGCGACCGGGCTGGTCATCCTTGCCTCACTGTGCCTCTTTTCCGGCCTGATTCTCGACACGGTTGTGCGGGGGCGGCGGGAGGTGCGGCGGCTGGCCTATCTGGCGCATCCGGCACCGGGCAGCGGGTGGATCGCACGCTAACCATCATTCCGGGGGCGTAGCGATGCGCTGGCCCCTTGCGCGCTCAGTCGGGAGCGCCGATGTAGGGCGTCGAAACCTACTCAGCGGGAACCCAATGCTAGATATTCACGACGGCCTCGTCCCCATCGTCATCGAACAGTCGAGCCGCGGGGAGCGCAGCTTCGACATTTACTCGCGCCTGCTGCGTGAACGGATCGTGTTCGTGACCGGCGGCGTCGAGGACCACATGGCTTCGCTCATCACCGCCCAGCTGCTGTTCCTCGAATCGGAAAATCCGAAGAAGGACATCTGGATGTACATCAACTCGCCGGGCGGGGTGGTGACGGCCGGCATGGCGATCCACGATACGATGCAGTATATCCGCCCGCGCGTCGGCACGGTCTGCATCGGGCAGGCAGCGTCGATGGGCAGCTTCCTGCTAGCCGCCGGTGAGCCCGGGATGCGCGTGGCGCTGACCAACGCCCGCATCATGATCCACCAGCCTTCGGGCGGGGCGCAGGGCATGGCGTCGGACATCCAGATCCAGGCGAAGGAAATCCAGCGCATCAAGGACCGGATGAACGCGCTGTATGTGAAGTACACCGGCAAGCCGCTGGAAGAGATCGAGCGTGCGATGGACCGCGACACCTTCCTCGAAGCGGAGGAAGCCAAGGCGTTCGGTCTGGTCGACCAAGTGTTCGACAAGCGTCCGGGCGCGCCGGAAGAGGCGACCCCGGCCGCATAAGCGGTTGCCCCGCCCGACGGCCTATCCGGCGGCTCGGGCGGGTAAACTTTTAATGCATTGCCGGATACAAGCCTGTGTGTATCCTGACGGGCGGAAAGACGCGTCACAGCGGCGCGGGAGATGATTTGAATGACGAAGCTCAGCGGCGGCGACTCCAAGAGCACCCTGTACTGCTCGTTCTGCGGCAAGTCGCAGCACGAGGTGCGCAAGCTGATCGCGGGTCCGACCGTGTTCATCTGCGACGAATGCGTCGAACTGTGCAACGACATCATCCGCGAGGAAACGAAGTCGGCACTGGTCGCCAAGAAGGATGGCGGGGTCCCGACGCCGCAGGAAATCTGCAACGTGCTCGACGATTACGTCATCGGGCAGAAGCAGGCGAAGCGCGTGCTGTCGGTCGCGGTGCACAACCACTATAAGCGGTTGAACCACGGTCAGAAGGGCGCCGACGTCGAACTGGCGAAGTCGAACATCCTGCTCGTCGGGCCGACCGGTTGCGGCAAGACGCTGCTCGCACAGACGCTGGCGCGCATCCTCGACGTGCCGTTCACCATGGCCGATGCAACGACGCTGACCGAAGCGGGCTATGTCGGTGAGGATGTCGAGAACATCATCCTGAAGTTGCTCCAGGCATCCGACTATAATGTCGAGCGGGCGCAGCGCGGAATCGTCTATATCGACGAGATCGACAAGATCAGCCGCAAGGCCGAGAATCCGTCGATCACGCGCGACGTGTCGGGCGAGGGCGTGCAGCAGGCGCTGCTCAAGTTGATGGAAGGTACCACCGCGTCGGTGCCGCCGCAGGGTGGGCGCAAGCATCCGCAGCAGGAATTCCTTCAGGTCGACACGACGAACATCCTGTTCATCTGCGGTGGCGCGTTCGCGGGTCTTGAAAAGATCATCGCCGATCGTCTGCAGGGCAAGTCGATCGGCTTCGGTGCCTATGTCGCGGCGCCGGAGGAACGCCGTACCGGTGAGGTGCTGCGTCAGACCGAGCCCGAAGATCTGCTGAAGTTCGGCCTGATCCCTGAATTCGTCGGCCGCTTGCCGGTGATCGCGACGCTCGAAGACCTCGATGTCGCGGCGCTCATCAAAATCCTGACGGAGCCGAAGAACGCACTGGTCAAACAGTATCAGAAGCTGTTCGACATGGAGGGCGTGAAGCTCGGCTTCAACGAGGAAGCGCTGGTGTCGGTGTCCAAGCGGGCGATCGAACGCAAGACCGGCGCGCGCGGGCTTCGTTCCATCCTCGAAGGCATATTGCTGGACACGATGTTCGACCTGCCGTCGATGGACGGGGTGGACGAGGTCGTCGTCGACAAGGACGTGATCGAGGGCCGGAAGGAACCGGTTCGTGTCTATGCCGAAAAGAAGAAGGCGGGCGACGCCGCGTAAGCTGCGATCAGCCGGTTTGTAGGGCGGGCGTCGGGAAACCGGCGCCCGTTTTGCGTTCTGGTTCGCCAGCCAGCCAGCCGGCCATCGTCATTCCGGCGTCGGCCGGAATCCATTGTGTCGGGCGTTTACGATCTGCTTGCGACGTCGCCGCGTCCATGGATTCCGGCCTACGCCGGAATGACGATGGGGAGGTGCTATGACTTTCCTCGCCACCCTCCGCCCGCTATCCAGCGTCCATGCCGATCGATCTTATCTGCCTCGATGCCGACGACACGCTCTGGCACAATATGCGCCATTTCGAGGAGGCGCATCACGCCTTCACCGCAATGCTTCGCCCGTTCGCGGCCGCCGATGTCGCGCTCGAAACGCTCGACGCCTGCGAGGCGCGCAACCTAAAACTCTATGGCTATGGTGCCAAGGGATTCACGCTATCGATGATCGAAACGGCCCTCGAACTGGGCGGGGATCGTTTGCCGAGCGGCGTGATCGCCAACATACTGGCCGCCGGACGCCGGTTGCTGGCGCATCCTGTCGAGTTACTGCACGGGATCGAGGCGACGCTGGATGCGCTGTCGCAGCGCGGACGACTGGTGTTGGTCACTAAGGGCGACCTGCTGCACCAGGAAGCGAAGCTCGCCGCATCGGGCCTTGGCGACCGCTTTGCCGGGATCGAGATCGTCAGCGACAAGACGACCGAGACGTTTACGCGGCTGTTCGACCGCTATGGCGCGACACCCGAGGCAGCGGTCATGGCAGGCGATTCGATGCGCTCCGACGTTCTGCCCGCCCTGTCGGCCGGGGCATGGGCCGCGTATGTTCCGCAGCCGCTGGCCTGGGCGCACGAGGCGGGTGAGCCGCCGATCGACCATCCCCGCTTTCGCCAGTTGCCCGATCTGGCGGCGCTGCCCGACTGGATCGACTCGATCGGCCGCTAAATGCCTGCGCCCGATGGAAACATCGCGCGCCCGAAGCATTGGCTTTGCGTAACGATCAGGGAGCGATGATGTCGGCGGCACGAGACCATGAAGCGGCGATGGCGGCGGAATTCGAGGAAACGCTGGTCAGTCCGGCGACCAAACGTGCGCTGCTCGACCGTACCGCGCTGCCATGGTGGTCGACGGTCATTCCGGTGCTGGGGCTGGTTGCGATCCTGCTGAACCTGGCGAAAGTGGGCGGGATCGGTGCCGGTCTTGCGGCAGCGATCATGATCGGTTGCGTGATCGCTGCCGTCCATCACGCCGAGGTGGTCGCCCACAAGGTCGGCGAACCGTTCGGAACGCTGGTGCTGGCGGTCGCGGTGACGGTGATCGAGGTTTCGCTGATCGTATCTTTGATGTTGTCCGGCTCGGGGGACGTTGCGACGCTGGCGCGCGATACGGTGTTCGCCGCGATCATGATCATCCTGAACTTCATCGTCGGAATCTGCCTGCTGGTCGGCGGTATTCGTCACCACGAGCAGCGGTTCGTGCTGCGCGGGGTCAGCGCCGCGCTGTCGGTGCTGGCGGCGATGGCGGTGATGTCGCTCGTCCTGCCCAATTATACGTCGAGCGTGCCTGGGCCGACACTGTCGCCGTCGCAGCTTACCTTCGTCGCGATCATCTCGGTCATTCTCTATGCCACGTTCGTGATGGTGCAGACGGTGCGGCACCGCGACTATTTCCTGCCGGCGACCGATGGTTCGCTGCCCAAGGACGCCCACGCCGAGCCGCCGAGCGCCGGAACCGCCTGGATCGCGTTCGGCGCGTTGCTGATCGCGCTGGTGGGGGTGGTGCTGCTGGCGAAGGATTTGTCGCCGACGATCGAAGCGGCGGTGCTGGGGGCGGGGTTGCCGCTGGCGGTCGTCGGCATTCTGATCGCGGCGCTGGTGCTCGCGCCCGAGAGCCTGGCGGCGGTGAAGGCCGCGCGTAAGGACCGGCTTCAGACCAGTCTCAACCTCGCCATGGGATCGGCTCTGGCGACCATCGGGCTGACCATCCCCAGCGTCGCGATCGTGTCGCTGGTGATGGGCTGGCCGTTGTCGCTGGGCATCGATGCCAAGTCGATGGTGCTGTTCGCGCTATCGTTGCTGGTGTCGACGCTGACGCTCGGGAACGGGCGGACGACGGTGCTGTCCGGCATCGTCCACCTGACAATTTTCGCCGCCTATCTGTTCATCACGATCGTTCCGTGATCGCCCGCTGCCGGGCGGCGAGGGCCAGCCCGGCAGCGATCTGTGCGACGCCATAGGCCCGGCGCAGGGTGGGGCGACCGATAAAGGGGCGCACCAGCCACTGCGCACCGCCGGCGCGTTCCTGCCACAGCGCGATATGGCGACTGGGCTGCAACAGGCCGAGCAGCCCGTCGCCGATCATGAAGGTCGCGGCCATTTCGGCAGCGCGTCTGGATAGCTGGGTCATGGGGTGGCAACGCGCGGCGCCTGCATCCGTTCGATCGCCGGGGAACGCCGCAACAACCAAGCCATAGGGTCGATCACGACATGGGCGTCCTGCGGCACCGCGATAGCGCCCGAGCCGCCGGTCATCGGCAGGGTGTGGCGGACGCCATCGACTTCGACCTCGACCGGCAGCGGGAAGGGGCCGTCGCCCGGCACCTGCCAGCGCAGCATCAGCGCGGTCTCGCTGCGCTGCTCGATCAGATCGGGCAGGGCGGCCTGTCGCAGATAGACGTCGAAGAACCAGCCGAAATCCTTCCCCGTTTCCTCCGCCACCGCCGTTTCAAATTCGCGCGTCGTGGCAAAACGGGGCGTGAAATTGCCCGGTTTCGGATCGGGGCGGCCATAGACCAGCCGACGCGTCGCCGCGAAGAAAGCGCGGTCGCCGATCAGGTGGCGCAGGCTGTGCAGCATCCACGCGCCCTTGAAATAGACGTCGGTGCCGGGGCCGGTCTCGCCGTTGACCTCACGCGTGGTCCGTGAACTGCCCGATACGATCGGCGCGCGATTGGCGACGCGTTGCCGCTGGATCAGCAGCATCGACAAATAGCGCGCGTCGCCTTCCCGCCATTTGCCGTAGAGCGGCTGCATGTAGGACGCGAATGCCTCGTGCAGCCAGAAATCGTCCCAGTCGGCGGCGGTCATCTGGTTGCCGAACCATTCGTGGCTGAATTCGTGCTGGAACAGCCAGTCGAAGCCTTCGGGCGCCGGTTTGTAGCCGTTGCCGTATGCGTTGATCGTCTGATGCTCCATGCCGAGATAGGGCGTTTCGACCACGCCGACCTTCTCGTCGCCGAACGGGTAGGGGCCGATGGTCGATTCGAAGAAGTCGAGCGTCGGGGCGAACTCGGCGAACAGCTGCTTCGCCTGCTCGTCCTTCCCTTCCAAATGCCAGAAATGCAGCGGGATGACGTTGCCGAAGCGGCTGCGATACTCGCCCTTGATCTCGCGATACGGGCCGACGCTGATCGCCAGCGCATAGGGATTGGTCGAACCGGCATGCCAGTGCCAGGTGGTCCGGCCATCGGGCAGCCGGTCGATCCCGCGGAGCACGCCATTGGCCGGGGCGGACAGACCGGCCGGGACGGTCAGGTGCAGGTCAACGGCGGCGGGTTCACCGGCGGGAAAGTCGAGGCATGGCCACCACAGGTCGCAGCCGGTATCCTGCGCGGTGGTGCCGAACCAGGGCTTGCCCTTCCATTCGCTCCAGACGAAGCCGTCATCCCATGGCGCGCGCTTCGCAACCCGCGGACTACCGGCATAGCTGATCTCGATCGTGGTGCGTTGTCCGGCGACAAGCGGGGTGTCGATCACCACCTGTCCGCCCGCTTGGCGCCAGCGGGCGCGATCGAGCGGGCGGCCGTCGACGCGAATCGACCGGACGGTCAGCACATCGTCGAGGTCGATCGGAATGCGAGGCACCGCGGCATTGGCGGCGAGGGTCAGCGTCGCCCGTGCCGACAACATCCGCCGCGCCGGCAACGCCTCGATCGCCAGATCGGCATGCGCCAGCCGCAGTGCGGCGCGATCGGCGGCGATGGGGCCGCCCGATCGCAAGGTCATCGGATGGACCGGCGGCACCGTTTCGGTCGGCGCCACCTGCAACGCGGCGGCCAGCGCCAGCGCAAGCGATACCGTCATGGGTCAGTGTGCCTGCGAACGGAGATTGATGGCGCGGCAATTGCCACCATATAAGGTCGTGGGTCCGGCGCTTCGGCCGGGTCGTGGAGTGTCCATGTCCGAGATTACCAATTCCGTTTCGTCCGAGCCGCTGAAGCTGCCGGTATTGCCGCTGCGTGATATTGTCGTGTTTCCGCACATGATCGTGCCCCTGTTCGTCGGGCGCGACAAGTCGGTCGCGGCGCTTGAGGCCGCGATGGCGGGATCGAAGGAAATCTTCCTCGTGGCGCAGCTCGATCCCGGTGATGACGATCCGGCGCGCGAGGACCTGTATGATGTCGGCGTGTCTGCCGAAGTCATGCAGATGCTGAAACTGCCCGACGGCACGGTTCGTGTGTTGGTGTCGGGCAAGGCGCGCGCGACCCTGACCGAGCTCGAATCGGTCGACAATTATCTGGTCGCGACAGTCACGCCGGCCGAAGCGGACGACACGACGCTGGAAGATGCAGATGAGGGCATGGAGGAGCGCGTCGCCGAATCGGTTGCTCAGCCGAGTGCCGAGCTGAAGGCGCTGATGCGGTCGGTGGTCGACCAGTTCGAGAATTACGCCAAGCTCAACAAGAAGCTGCCGGCGGAAACCGCGGTGCAGCTGTCCGAGCTGGACGATCCCTCGCGCCTTGCCGATGCGATTGCCGGTAACATCGCGGTCAAGGTCGCCGACAAGCAGGCACTGCTGGTCGAATCCGATCCGCACAAGCGGCTGGAGATGGTGTTCGCCTTCATGGAGGGCGAACTGGGCGTGTTGCAGGTCGAGAAGAAAATCCGCAGCCGCGTGAAGCGCCAGATGGAGAAGACGCAGCGCGAATATTATCTGAACGAGCAGTTGAAGGCGATCCAGCGCGAACTCGGCAACGAGGGCGAGGATGGCGACGGCGACGAGATCGCCGAGCTGACGCAGAAGATCGCGACGCTGAAGCTCAGCAAGGAAGCGCGGACCAAGGCGACGTCGGAGCTGAAGAAGCTCAAGACGATGGCGCCGATGAGTGCCGAGGCGACCGTCGTGCGCAACTATCTCGACGTCCTGCTGGGCCTGCCCTGGGGCAAGAAGTCGAAGCTGAAGAAGGATATCGCGGTCGCGCAGGACGTGCTCGACCACGACCATTACGCGCTGGAAAAGGTCAAGGACCGCATCGTCGAATATCTGGCGGTGCAGGCCCGGACCAACAAGCTGAAGGGGCCGATACTGTGCCTCATCGGCCCGCCGGGGGTCGGCAAGACCAGCTTGGGCAAGTCGATCGCGAAGGCGACGGGGCGGGAGTTCATCCGCCAGTCTTTGGGCGGCGTGCGCGACGAAGCGGAGATTCGGGGCCATCGCCGCACCTATATCGGGTCGCTGCCGGGCAAGATCGTCACCAACCTGAAAAAGGCCGGCGCGTCGAACCCGCTGTTCCTGCTCGATGAGATCGACAAGCTGGGTCAGGATTTCCGCGGCGATCCGGCATCGGCGCTGCTCGAGGTGCTCGACCCCGAACAGAATGCGAAGTTCAACGATCATTATCTGGAGATCGACATCGATCTGTCGGACGTGATGTTCGTGTGCACCGCGAACACGCTGAACCTGCCGCAGCCGCTGCTCGACCGGATGGAGATCATCCGGCTGGAAGGCTATACCGAGGACGAGAAGGTCGAGATCGCCGAGCGGCACCTGGTCGCCAAGCAGGTCGATGCGCATGGGTTGAAACCGGGCGAGTTCGAACTGACGCAGGACGGCCTGCGCGATCTGATCCGTTTCTACACCCGCGAAGCCGGTGTCCGCACGCTGGAGCGCGAGATTGCGAAACTCGCCCGCAAGGCGCTGCGCCGCATTCTCGAAGGCAAGGCGACGTCGGTCACGGTCACCCCGGACAACCTGTCCGAGTTCGCCGGCGTCCGCAAATATCGCTTCGGCGTGGGCGAGGAAGAGCATCAGATCGGTGCGGTCACCGGTCTCGCCTGGACCGAGGTCGGTGGCGAACTGCTGACCATCGAAAGCGTCACGGTGCCGGGCAAGGGGTCGGTCAAGACGACCGGCAAGCTAGGCGACGTGATGAAGGAATCGGTCGAGGCGGCGTGGAGCTACGTCAAGGCGCGCTCGCCTGGCTATGGCATCAAGCCCAGCCTGTTCCACCGCAAGGATGTCCATATCCACCTGCCCGAGGGCGCGGTGCCGAAGGACGGCCCGTCGGCCGGCATCGGGCTGGTCACGTCGATCGTGTCCACGCTGACCGGCGTGCCGGTGCGGCGGGAGGTGGCGATGACCGGCGAGGTGACGTTGCGCGGTCGGGTACTGCCGATCGGCGGTCTCAAGGAAAAGCTGCTCGCGGCGCTGCGCGGCGGGATCACCACGGTGCTGATCCCGGTCGAGAACGAAAAGGATCTGGCGGAAATCCCGGCCAACATCCGTTCGGGGCTGGAGATCATTCCGGTCGCGCATGTCGACGAGGTGCTGCGCCTGGCGCTGACCGAGCCGCTGACCGCGATCGACTGGACCGAGGCAGACGATCTGGCGGCACAACCGCCGGTCCCGGTACCGGGCATCGGCGAGTCGCGCCCACATTGATGAGGATGGGGGTGGCCAATGGCCGCCCCCGTCCGATCCTGATGTACGTTTGGCGGACGATGGCGTGCAAAGCACCGGATTGCACTAATGCGTCCAATTTGCTTTGACAGCCCGCGTTCGAGCGGCCTTATTGCCGCTTTCGAGTTTTCCATATTGTTATTAGGCTGAAGGGGGTTCCACGGGATGAACAAGCAGGAGCTGATCGGGCAGGTCGCCGACCATTCGGGGCTTACCCGCGGCGATGCGATGAAGGCGGTCGAAGCGGTGTTCGACGTCATCTCGGCGGCGCTCAAAAAGGGTGACGAGGTTCGTCTCGTCGGATTCGGCACGTTTTCGGTGTCGAAGCGCAAGGCGTCGACCGGCCGCAACCCGCGGACCGGCGAACCGATGACGATCAAGGCGTCGTCGCAGCCGAAGTTCAAGGCCGGCAAGGGCCTGAAGGATTCGGTGAATTAAGTTCTGGACACGGTGGCCGGACCCATTTAGGGAGCCGTCCTCCGGGTTTCCGGGCGCGTAGCTCAGCGGTAGAGCACACCCTTCACACGGGTGGGGTCACAGGTTCAATCCCTGTCGCGCCCACCAGATCAACGGCCGTCCGGCACTGCGACCTCTGAACAGAGGCGTTGTGCGGGGCGGCCGTTTCTGATTCCGGGCAACATGGTTCGATCTGGAACGCTGTCACAAAACCGAAACCGTAACGTCTCCGAAACTTCATCCAAATCGCACGGTCCCGTCATCCAGCGCGCCTAACGGGCGGGTGTGGATCGGCCGACGGGGGAACCTTGGTCGATCGCCGGGTCAATGCGCCCGCATAACGACAACCAGGTTTCGGGAGTTCTTCGGTGATGGCCAGCAGCAAGCGCATCGGCTTTATTCTCATGGCGTCGACGGCCTGCGCCGCGCTCGCGGGGTGCAGCGGCGCCGATGGCGTCGCCTCGCCGGGTGCGGGCAGCATCAACGTGACCGTCCCCGCGCCGGCCCCGACGCCGACCCCGACGCCCTCGGCCACCCCGAGCGCGATCACCGCGGCGCAGTTCGCGGCCTCGACCACCGTCAACGGCGTCTCGATCACGCCGGAAGAACAGCTCGCCATCGTCAATGCCGGCACCAACAACAATGTGAACGGCGTCGGTTCGACGATGAACGGCGTCTATCCGGTCGGCAGCGCCTCGCTGGCCACCGCGACCGATCCGTCGACGATCAACAGCTTCTTCACCAGCACCAACTATGTCGGCGCGCTGAACGGTCCGACCGATACCGCGTTCCAGGGCTGGACCTGCAACTCGACCTCGGCCGAATTCGGCGGTTCGGGCGCGCGCTGCACCGCGGTCCCGTCGATCGGCACCTATGCCGCGGCGACCTCGGTCTGCCCGACCGGCACGCTGGATGACGGCACCAACAGCTCGTCGAGCCCGACGATCCGCTATTGCCGCCTGCCGCAGAACATCACCACCGACCTGTCGCTGCCCAAGATCGCCGGCGTCGTCTATCGCCTGCGCGGCCAGACCGAAGTCGGCACCGACCTCGGCACCACGGGCGGCACCGGCGCCACACTGACGATCGCCGCCGGCGTCGTCATCGCCGCCGACTCGACCGAAGCAACCAACGACCTGCTGCTGGTCAACCGCGGTTCGAAGATTTCGGCGATCGGCACGCGCGACGCGCCGATCATCTTCACCTCGCAGCAGAACACCGTCAGCAACGGCGTATCGGACGCGACTCAGGGTCAGTGGGGCGGCATCATCCTGCTCGGCCGTGCGCCGACCGCCGTCTGCGCGACCGGCACCGGCCCGAACAACGCCGCCGGTTCGTCGACCACCTGCCAGCAGGCGATCGAAGGCGTGACGGGACGCTTCTATGGCGGTCCGAACGTCGCCGACAGCTCCGGCCAGATGTCGTACGTCCAGATCCGCTATTCGGGTATCGCGATCAGCGACGGCAACGAACTGCAGGGCCTGACGCTGGGCGGCACCGGGACCGGCACCGTTCTGGACCATATCCAGAGCCACAATTCGGCCGATGACGGCATCGAAATCTTCGGTGGCACGACCAATCTGAAGTACATCGCGATCACCGGTGCTGACGATGACGGCTTCGACATCGACAATGGCTATCGCGGGTTCATGCAGTTCATGATCGCCGCGCAGCGCACGCTGGGCGCGACCGCCGACTCCTTCTCGACCGAGATCGACTCTAATAACGCCGAGGACCTGCTGCCGCGGACCTTCTCGACCTATGCCAACTTCACCTTCATCCAGACGGCGCTGGCGCCGGCCGCGATCCGTCAGCGCGGCGGGTCGGACATGCGCTATGTCAACGGCATCGTGAAGTCGGTGTCGAGCGTCCCGTGCCTCAACCTGGTGGCGGGCACCAGCGATCGCTCGACGATCCGCGCGGCGAACACTGGTCCGACCGACAATGGCGGCCCGCAGGAATTCGGCCCGCCGGTGTTCAGCTCGATCTACTTCGCCTGCAACGGGCGCTGATCCGCGACACCATCGCGCCCAAGCGATGACACGCCGATGCCGGGGCGGGCCGATACGCCCGTCCCGGCATTCGCTCTTTACGACTTGAACAGGTGGATCTCCGGTCATGCAGCACCGCCGCGCCTATGCAACGCTCCTTCTCCTGACATCGCAACTGGTCGCGCCGGCCGTACTGGCGCAGACCGCGCCGGCACCGACCGCGGCCACTCCGCCGGTCGTGCAGACCGGCACCCAGCCGGACCCGGTCGCCACGCCGCAGGACGGCACGACCACGACCGACACCCCGGCCGAAGTCTCCTCGCCGGGCTTCGACGAATCGACGGCGGAGGAAATCGTCGTCGTCGGCCGCAACATCCCGAACGTGGTGCGTGCCACGCCGCAGATCGTGTCGGTGCTGTCGGAAGCCGACATCGCGCGCACCGGTGACGGCGACATCGCCGGCGCGCTGACCCGTGTCACCGGCCTGTCGGTTGTCGGCGGCGGCTTCGTCTATGTCCGAGGTCTCGGCGATCGCTATTCGTCGTCGCTGCTCAACGGATCGCCGCTGCCCAGCCCTGAGCCGCTGCGCCGTTCGGTCCCGCTCGACATCTTCCCGACCTCGATCGTCGGATCGGCGCTGGTGCAAAAGACCTATTCGGTCAACTTCCCCGGTGAATTCGGCGGCGGCGTCATCAACCTGACGTCGAAGGCGATCCCGAAGAAGAACTTCCTGTCAATCGGCGGGTCGATAGCTGCGGACACGGTGACGACCAGCGAGCTCGGCTATGTCTATGCCGGCGGCAAGTCCGACTGGATCGGCTATGACGATGGGACGCGCGGCGTTCCCGCCTTCATCCGCAACGCCGACCAGGGATCGGGCATCTTCACCGCCGATCAGGTGGCGCAGCTGAACAACGCACGCACGACGCTGTTGCAGGTCAACAACCAGCTGCCGGCCAACCTGTCGGGTGAGATCGCCGGCGGTTCGGTGTTCGATATCGGCAGCGACCGGCTGGGCGTCATCGCGTCGCTCGGCCTGTCCAACACCTTCCGCACCCGCGACGCGATCCAGCAGGACAGCGTCAGCGAGGACGGCACGGTCCGCAACGATTTCCGCACCGTGCTGACCGACAACCGGATTGTGGCCAATGCGCTGGTCGGGCTGGGCTACGAGTTCAACGACAATACGATCCGCTGGACCAACGTCTATATCCACGACACGCTGAAGCAGGGCCGTCTGGCCGGGTCGGAAGCGTACAACAATTTCAGCGGCCTGCGCCTGCAACAGAACACCAACTGGTTCGAACGCCAGCTGATCGAGACGCAACTGGTCGGCGAATTCAAGCTGACCGATGCGCTGAAGTTCGACGCGCGCGGCGCCTTCGCCAATTCGAAGCGCAACGCGCCCTATGAGCGGCAGTTCGACTATCTCTGCTCGAACCGTACGACCAACGGCTATCCGATTACGACTGACGGTGCGCCCTTCTCGCGCGGGTTCAATTGCAACGGCGCCTATCAGGTGACGCAGCGCTTCTCGCCCTTTGCCAGCGTCGTGTTCAGCGAGCTGGACGAGAATCTGTACACCGGTCAGGCCGACCTGTCGTACAAGCTGGCGACCGATCGACCGATCACGCTGTCGACCGGCTATTTCTATTCGAACACCGACCGCAATTCGCGCCGGTTGCAGTTCAACTACCAGACCAGCGATGGCGCAGGCACGGCGCCGGGTTTCCCCAACAACCTGCTGCGTCCGGACTATCTGCTGTCGCCCGACTCGCTGTTCAACGCCTGTCCGCAGCGCGGGACCGGGGCCTGCACGATCCAGCTGCAGTTCAATACGCAGAACGGCGCCTATGCCTATGATGCCGGCCTCGAAATCCATGCCGGCTATGTCCAGGCCGAGGCCGAGGTTAGCGACGGCCTGCGCGCGGTCGCCGGCGTGCGTTACGAAACGGCGCGCGAGGAAGTGACGCCGATCGGCAATCCGTCGACCATCCTGAAGAACGGCTATTGGCTGCCGGCGGGCACGCTGACGTGGAATTTCGCGTCGGACATGCAGGCGCGGTTGAGCGGCGCGAAGACGATCTCGCGCCCGCAATTCCGCGAGCTTGCCCCCCAGCAGTTCCGCGATCCCGACTCGGACCGCCTGTTCTTCGGTAACCCGAACCTGCGCGATTCCGAATTGTGGAATCTCGAAGCGCGCTACGAATGGTTCTTCGGCCGCGACCAGCGCTTCACCGCCGCCGGTTTCTACAAGCGGATCGATCGCCCGATCGAACAGGCCGGCTTCTATCCCAGCCCCGACGCGACGCTGCAAACCGGCTTTACCTATCTGCCCAAGGCGACGTTGTGGGGCGGCGAGGTCGAGGCGCAGAAATATGTTCCGCTCGAAAGCCTCGGCAATTTCTTCGCGACGCGGCGCCTGCTGCTGCTGGCGAACTATACCTATACCCAGTCGCAGATCACGGCGGATGGCAGCTGCGTGCCCAATCCGGCGGCGGCATTGGGTTCGCCCGGCATCGGTGGCTGTGCGGCGGGCTTCGGTCGTGCCAATCTGCTGTTCCGCGACGGCGCGCCGCTGACCGGCCAGTCGGACCATCTGGTCAACGTGCAGGTCGGGCTGGAGGATACCGCCAACCTGTCGCAGCTGACCTTGCTATTCAACTATGCCAGCGACCGTGTGACGAACCGTGGTCCGTCGAACCTGTCGGGGCAGGGGTTCCAGCCCGATATCGTCGAGCGTCCGGGCATCCGCCTCGACCTCGTCGCGCGGCAGGGGTTCGAAGTGGCCGGCGCCAATCTGGAGGTGAAGGCGGAGGCCCGCAACCTGACCGGCCAGCGTTATTCGGAAAGCCAGAATTTCGGCGGCAACCCGGTCTATATCAACCGCTACGACCTCGGCCGGATGTTCTCGCTGGGCATCACCGCCCAGTTCTGATCCGGCGTAACGCGGCAGGACGGGCCGTCGGCAGCGATGCCGGCGGCCCGTTCGCTTATCCCCACGGGCGTTCGCGAAACCATTTGGTCAGGACGTATTTCGTGCCCTCGCGCACCTTCATCCCGTGGTGGAGCGTCGCGGGGTTCGGCGTGCCGTCCGCGCGCAAATTGTTCCAGGCGAGCAGCTTGCCGGTCTCGGGCTGGACGATCTTGTCGATCGCCTTGAAGCGCGTGGCGCCACCGGCACCCGGTTCGTTGAGGTAAAGCATGACCGTCCAGGTCCGGTTGCCGGCGACCGAGCAATATTTCGCGAAGTCGCCGCCATGCGGATCGAAATAGTCGGTGTGCGCCTTGAACTCTTGCCCCACGGCATAGCGTTGTCCCTGCAACGGCTCGCCATGGGCCGGGTCGAGCGCGCAGAAGTCGAAGATCAACGCCTCTGCCGCAGCGACCACCGGATCGGTCGAATCGAGGTCACACGTTTCGCTGGTCCGAAAGGTCGGGTCGCCATTGGCGTCGGCGATGGTCGACGGCCGGCGCTTGGCATCGATCCGCTCGATCAGCGCGGCGCACAGATTGGCGGGGATCAGCGCCCGACGGATGAACAGCGACAGTTTGGCGCTGGGTACGCGTTGCACGCCCGGTTGGGCCATGATGTGCTCGACGACCGGTTCCGATGGATAGCCGGAACCGAGCGACGGGCGGGCGGGGGTGGCGTGCGTTTGCATGGAGATTTTCCTGCCAGAACGATTATCGTTGCGCCACTGCTTGACCGACGCGCGACGCACGGCTAAGCGCGCCACTCCACGGCGACCGTAGTTCAATTGGTTAGAGCGCCGGCTTGTGATGCCGGAAGTTGCGGGTTCAAGTCCCGTCGGTCGCCCCATCCCTTACAGCGCTGGAGCCGCCGCCGTGCAGACCGATTGGGGTTATCCCGACTTCGACGATCACGAGGGCATCCACCTCTTTTCTGATCACCAGACCGGCCTGCGCTGCGTCATCGCGGTCCATTCGACCGCGCTGGGCCCGGCGGCGGGCGGCGTGCGCTTCTGGCGCTATGCGACCAGTGACGCGGCGGTGACCGACGCGCTGCGCCTGTCGCGCGGCATGAGCTTCAAGAACGCGATGGCCGGCCTGCCGATGGGCGGCGGCAAGGGCGTGGTGCTGGCGCCTGAGGGCGGCGCCAAGACGCCCGAACTGCTGGCGGCTTTCGGTCGTGCGGTCGAATCGCTCGGCGGGCGCTACGTTACGGCCGAAGATGTCGGCATGTCGGAAGCCGACATGATCACGATCTCCGGTTCGACCAAATATGTGTCCGGCCTGCCCGTCGCGGCGGGCAATGCCGGCGGCGATCCGGGGCCCTTCACCGCGATGGGCGTGTATCTGGGCGTCCGTGCGGCGGCCAGGCGAGCGCTGGGCAGCGACGACATGCGCGGCGTTCGCGTCGCGGTGCAGGGTGTCGGCTCGGTCGGTGGCGGGCTTGCGCGCCTGCTGGCCAAGGACGGTGCCGTGCTGACGCTGGCCGACGTCAACGAAGCACGGGCCGAAGCGCTGGCGAGCGAGCTGGGCGCGACGACCGCCGATCCGGCAACGGTCCTGACGCTGGAGGCCGATATCGTCAGCCCCAATGCGCTGGGGGCGGTGCTGGATGAAGCAACTATTGCGGCGCTGCGGTGCCGCGCGGTGGCGGGCGGCGCCAACAACCAGTTGGCGACGGCTGCGGACGGTGCGCGCCTGCAGGATCGCGGGATCCTCTACGCGCCCGATTACGTCATCAACGCGGGCGGGATCATCAACGTCGCGCTGGAATATCTCGGCCAGGGCAACCGTGCCGAGGTCGAGGCCCGCATTGCGCGCATCCCCGACCGGCTGGTGCAGGTGTGGGACGAGAGCGAAGCCAGCGGCAAGCCGCATTCGGACGTCGCGGATGCCATTGCCCGCCGGCTGATCGGCCGCGGCTGATCCTTCGTCGCCAGTCCCGCATCGGCAGGACTGGCGACCTTCTCTTAAGTCACACAGGATCGTCGATCCGGCGCAGGCGGCGGATACGGGGTTCGCGTTCCAGATCGGCCTGCTCGCGGATCGTCTGGCGCAATTCGTCACGCTTTTCGTGGATCGAGGCGATCACCGGTCCCATCGCGACGCCGAGATCGACCAGCACCGCTTCAGACAATTGCAGCGAGCTTTCGAGCGTTTCGGGCACCGCGTCGCTGACCCCGGCTGCATAGAGTTCGGCGGCATGGGTCGCGTCCCGAGCGCGGGCGAGGATCGTCAGGTTCGGCACCCAGCCGCGAACCCGGCGCGTCAACCGCACGGTCAGCACGGGATCGTCCATCGTCAGCACCAGGGCAGACGCACGGCCGAGGTCCAGGCGATCGACCAGTTCGGAACGCGATACGTCGCCGAACAGGATCGGATGCCCTTCCGCGCGTGCCGCCGCGACGTTGTCGATGTCTGAATCGACCGCGATATAGCTCTTGCCGTGGGTCTTGAGCATTTCGGCGACCAGCCGACCCACACGCCCGAACCCGATGATCACGACGCGTGCGGCGGCGGTTTCGACCGGGGCTTCCTCCGGCGTACCCGTGCGATGCTCGATCCGGCGTGACACCCGCTTGCCCAGCGTCGCCAGCAGCGGCGTGATGGTCAGACCGATGGCAGTGACCGTCTGCCAGAAGGCGGCAGTCGACGACTGGATCAGCTGCGCCTGCGTCGCGGCGGCCAGCACGATCAGCGTCGTTTCCGACGGGCTCGACATCAGCAGGCCGGTTTCGGTTGCGGTGCCAGGGCGCACGCCGTTGAACCACAGCAGCCCGCTGGTAACGACCGCCTTCAGCACGACCACGCCGGCGATGGCGCCAAGCAGTTCGGGCCAGTTGTCGGCGATAGTCGCGAGGTCGAGGCTCATGCCGACGGTGATCAGGAACACGCCCAGCGCCAGTCCCTTGAATGGCGCGGTGATGACCTCGACCTCGCTATGATATTCGGTTTCGGCGATCAGCAGGCCGGCGAGCAGCGCTCCGACGATCGGCGACAGGCCGGCTGCGGTCGTGACGAGGCTGGCGACGATGACGACGAGCAGGCTGGCGGACAGGAACAGCTCGGGGCTCTTGGTCCGGGCTGCCTGCGCGAACAGGCGTGGCAGGAACAGGCGGCCGGCGGCATAGAGGCCGACGACGCTCAAGCCGCCCCACATCGCGGTATTGGCAAGGCCGACCCAGCCGTCATCGGTCGCGGTCGGAGCGAGCGCGCCGAGCGCAAAGATGATCGGGACGAGCGCCAGATCCTCGAACAGCAGCATGGAGAAGGCGGTGCGGCCGACCGGTCCGGTCGTGCCTGCCATCGGCAGCACCAACGCGGTCGATGAAAGTGCGAGGGCGAGGCCGAGCCCGATCGCACCCGCGGTTGCCTGACCCAGTACCATCAGCGCGATGCCAATCAGCAGCGCCGATCCGAACAGTTCGGCGGCGCCCAGTCCGAACACCTGCCGGCGCATCGCCCAGAGGCGCTTGAACGACAGTTCGAGGCCGATCGAAAACAACAGGAGGACGATGCCGAATTCGGCGAAGGGTTCGATCGAATGTCGGTCGGTGATGGTGATGTGGAACAGCCAGGGCGCACGGTCGACCAGCGCGCCGAGGCCGAAGGGGCCGACGAGCACGCCGACCAGAATGAACCCGATGACCGGGTTGACCCGAAAGCGGGCAAACGCGGGAATGACGAGGCCGGCGGCCCCCAGAATGACCAGCGAATCGCTGAACGGCGTCGAATCAATCGGCAATGGCATGGCGGCATTGTTGCGGATGCGGCACGGACGCGGCAACCGCTAACGCACGAACGGCGCCCATCCGCGGGGATGAACGCCGTTCGCCTCTACCGATGATGGGGACGGATCAGCTCTGCGCGCCCATCGCCGATTCGAGGTTGACGCGAACCTGTTCGAAGAACTGTTCGGTGGTCATCCACGGCTGGTTCGGGCCGATCAGGATCGCGAGATCCTTGGTCATGTGGCCGGCTTCGACGGTTTCGATGCAGACCTTTTCCAGCGTCTCGGCGAACTTGGTGACTTCCGGCGTGCCGTCGAACTTGCCGCGATACTTCAGGCCGCCGGTCCAGGCGAAGATCGACGCGATCGGGTTGGTCGAGGTCGCCTTGCCCTGCTGATGTTGGCGATAGTGTCGCGTAACGGTGCCGTGGGCGGCTTCGGCTTCGATCGTCTTGCCGTCCGGCGACATCAGAACCGAAGTCATCAGGCCGAGCGAACCGAAACCCTGCGCGACCTGGTCAGACTGCACGTCGCCGTCATAGTTCTTGCAGGCCCAGACGAACTCGCCGTGCCACTTCAGCGCCGATGCAACCATGTCGTCGATTAGGCGATGCTGATATTCGATGCCGGCGGCCTGGAACTGATCCTTGAATTCGGTCGCGAATACTTCCTCGAAGATATCCTTGAAGCGGCCGTCATACGCTTTCAGGATCGTATTCTTGGTCGACAGATACACCGGCCAGCCACGGCCGAGGCCGTAGTTCATCGACGCGCGGGCAAAGTCACGGATCGATTCGTCGAGATTGTACATGCCCATGGCGACGCCGGCGGCGGGGAAGTCGAACACTTCCTCCTCGATCACCTGCCCGTCGGTGCCTTCCCACTTCATGGTGAGCTTGCCCGCACCCGGCACCTTGAAATCGGTCGCCTTATACTGGTCGCCGAATGCATGGCGGCCGACGACGATCGGCTTGGTCCAGCCCGGGATCAGGCGCGGCACGTTCGAGATGACGATCGGTTCGCGGAAGACCACGCCGCCCAGGATGTTGCGGATCGTGCCGTTGGGCGAGCGCCACATCTTCTTCAGGCCGAATTCCTCGACGCGGGCTTCGTCGGGGGTGATCGTGGCGCACTTCACGCCGACGCCATACTTCTGGATCGCCTTGGCGCTGTCGACCGTGATCTTGTCGTCGGTCTCGTCGCGCCTCTCGATGCCCAGGTCATAATATTCGAGGTCGATATCGAGATAGGGGAGGATCAGCCGTTCGCGAATCCATGCCCAGATGATGCGGGTCATTTCGTCGCCGTCGATCTCCACGACCGGGGTTTTGACCTTGATCTTCGCCATGCGCCTGCTCTCGATATTGTTGCGGTTGCGAGGGCCTTAGGGGGTCGTTGGCGCGGGATCAACCGGGCGGGCGGAGCGGGGCGGTTGTCAGCACGACCCGCCTTGGCTACACCACGCTTCATGGCATCGCTCGAAAAGCCCGCGGTCGGCACCACGACCGTCAAGTGGCGCTGGCCCTCGGTTCATCCCGAAGGGCGCAAATACGTCCTCATCGCCGCCGTCATCACCGCCTTCTTCGCCTTCATGGCATGGGAGACGCTGGCATGGCCGATGGGGCTGGTGACCTTGTGGGTCGCCTCCTTCTTTCGCGATCCGATCCGCACGACGCCGCAGGGCGAAGGCCTGATCGTCGCGCCGGCCGATGGCATGGTCACGATGATCCAGCGGGTCGAACTGCCGCCGGAGTTGCGCGGCCCCAACGGTCTTGGCGATCAGCCGCTGGTGCGGGTGTCGATCTTCATGTCGGTGTTCGACGTGCACATCAACCGTACGCCGATCGCGGGCACGGTGCGGCAGGTCGTCTATATTTCCGGCAAGTTCCTGAACGCCGATCTCGACAAGGCAAGCGACGAGAATGAGCGCCAGCATATCGTGGTCGAGGGACTGGATGGGCAGCGGGTCGGCTTCACCCAGATTGCCGGGCTGGTCGCGCGGCGGATCGTCGGCTTCGTGAAGCCGGGGGATTTCGTCGCGGCAGGACAGCGGATCGGCCTGATCCGCTTCGGCAGCCGCGTCGACGTGTTCCTGCCCGAAGGGATCGAGCCGCAGGTTGCGCTGGGCCAGCGCAGCGTTGCCGGTGAAACGGTACTGGGACGACCGGGACTTGCCGCCCCCGTCGGTGTGGCACAGTGAGGATGCGTCGCCAGCTTCCCGTGCGCGGTATTCCGCTGCGTGCCTTCGCGCCCAATGCCATCACCGCGCTGGCGCTGTGTTCCGGCCTGACCGGCATCCGTTTCGCCATTGGCGGCGAGTGGGAGCGCGCCGTGCTGATGGTGCTGCTCGCCGGGGTGCTCGACGGGCTGGACGGCAGGGTCGCGCGACTGGTGCGCGGCGAGAGCAAGTTCGGCGCGGAGCTCGATTCGCTGTCCGACGCGATCTCGTTCGGTGTGTCGCCGGCGCTGATCCTGTACCTCTGGTCGCTGCTGACCGAGCCGCGGATCGGATGGATCGTATCTTTGGTCTATGCGGTATTCACCGCGCTCCGCCTCGCCCGATTCAACGCGCGGATCGACGTGGCCGATCAGCCGCACAAGTCCGCCGGATTCCTGACCGGCATTCCTGCCCCGGCGGGTGCCGGGCTGGCCATGCTGCCGCTATACATCTGGATCTGGTCAGGCGAGGACCTGTTCCGGTCGCCGTGGCTGGTCGCCCCCTGGGTGGCGTTCGTCGCCTTCCTGATGGTGTCGAGCCTCGCCACCTATAGCTGGTCGTCGCTCAAGCTGCGTCCGAACATCCGGTTCGAAGCGATTGTCGGCGTGGTGATCGTTGCGGCTGCGTTGGTGTCCGCCGCGTGGGAAACGCTCACGGCAGTATGCGTCGCCTATCTGGTGACGCTGCCGTTCAGCATTCGCAGCTATGCGCGGGTCAGGCGGCTACGCGAAGCGGCTGCGCAGCGGCCGTAGCGGCGCGCTGGCGGATAACGCCACGGCGCGATGTCAGCCGTACCGGGGGCAGTGGGTCGATCGTCCATTCCGGGCCACGCAGCAGCAGGCGAAGGATGCGGTCCTTTGCCGGAACGATGGTGGCGAAGATCGTCGCCACCGCGACGATGAAACCGAAAGCGAACAACGCAGAAACCAACAGGGCCATCTCGAAACTCCCCGATCATGCGACCATGAAATCGCAAGCCCCCTCAACAGGTTAGTTGAGTTCTTGTTCCATGGTCCGTGTCTGAACCCTGTATGTTCTCATATCGTTCCATCGTCAAGTCTTGATCGCCCGCCGATGTTCCGCTAAGGGCCGCCGTCTCAACCCCACATGGGAAGCGCATATACCGGTGCCCGGGCCTAAGGCCCAAACAAGGGTTCCTGCTTCCCAGAGGATCAACCGGAAGGAATTATCCTATGGCGGCACCCGTCGTCACCATGCAGGCGCTGCTCGAATCGGGCGCGCACTTCGGCCACCAGACCCACCGCTGGAACCCGAAGATGAAGCCGTACATCTTTGGCGATCGTAACGGCGTCCACATCCTCGACCTGTCGCAGACCGTGCCGCTGTTCGCACGCGCGCTCGAATTCGTGTCGTCGACCGTCGCGTCGGGCGGCAAGGTCCTGTTCGTCGGCACCAAGCGCCAGGCGCAGGAGCCGATCGCCGAAGCAGCGCGCAAGTCGGGCCAGCATTTCGTCAACCATCGCTGGCTGGGCGGCATGCTCACCAACTGGAAGACGATCAGCAACTCGATCAAGCGTCTCAAGGCGCTCGAAGAGCAGCTGTCGGGTGACACGCACGGCCTGACCAAGAAGGAAGTGCTGAACCTGACCCGCGAGAAGGACAAGCTGGAGCTGTCGCTCGGCGGTATCCGCGATCTGGGCGGCATTCCCGACATCATGTTCGTGATCGACGCGAACAAGGAAGAGCTGGCGATCAAGGAAGCCAACACGCTAGGTATCCCGGTCGTCGCGATCCTCGATTCGAACGTGTCGCCGGACGGCATCGCCTTCCCGGTGCCCGCGAACGATGACGCGAGCCGTGCGATCCGCCTGTACTGCGAAGCCGTGGCGATCGCCGCGACCCGTGGCGGGCAGCAGGCGATGGCCCATTCGGGCCGCGACCTGGGCGCGATGGACGAGCCGCCGGCAGAGGAAGTGCTGACCGCCGAGCCGGAAGCCGCTGTCGAAGCGTAAGCTGTCACGGAACTGACGTGCGGGCGGGGCAGGGCGGAACACGCGCTGCCTCGCCCGCAAGCATATCGAACACCAATCAGGAGCCTGATCATGGCAGAAGTTACCGCCGCCGCCGTCAAGGAACTGCGTGAGCGCTCGGGCGCAGGCATGATGGACTGCAAGAAGGCGCTGTCCGAGAATAATGGCGACATGGAAGCCGCCGTCGACTGGCTGCGTACCAAGGGCCTTGCCGCCGTCGCCAAGAAGTCGAGCCGCACCGCGGCCGAAGGTCTGGTCGGCGTTGCCGTCGCCGGCACCAAGGGCGTTGCGATCGAAGTCAACAGCCAGACCGACTTCGTCGCCAAGAACGACCAGTTCCAGAGCTTCGTTCGTGACGTCGTCGCGATCGCGCTGGAAAAGGGCGACGATATCGAGGCGCTGAAGGGCCAGGCGATGCCGAACGGCGGCACCGTCGAGGACGCGCTGGTCGCCAACATCTCGACCATCGGCGAAAACCAGGTGCTGCGTCGCGCGAAGGCCGTCGAAGTCGCCAAGGGCGCGGTGATCCCGTATGTCCACAACGCCGCCGCCCCCGGCCTGGGCAAGATCGGCGTGCTGGTCGCGCTGGAATCGGACGCCGGCGTCGACGTCCTCGAACCGCTGGGCAAGCAGATCGCGATGCACATCGCCGCTGCCTTCCCGCTGGCGCTGGACGAGAGCGGTCTGGACCAGGACATCCTGGAGCGTGAGCGCCAGATCGCGACCGAAAAGGCCGCCGAATCGGGTAAGCCGGCCGACATCATCGCCAAGATGGTCGAAGGTTCGGTGAAGAAGTTCGCCAAGGAAAACGCGCTGCTGAGCCAGCCGATCGTGATGGACGGCAAGACGCCGGTCGCGGACGTCGTCGCCAAGGCGGCCAAGGACGCGGGCACGACCATCGTGCTGAAGGACTATGTCCGCTTCCAGCTCGGCGAAGGCATCGAGAAGGAAGAGAGCGACTTCGCCGCCGAAGTCGCCGCCACGGCCGGCCTGACCAAGTAAGGTCCTACCCGCCGATCCGGCAAAGGCAGGGGCCGCAGGTGTGATATGCACCTGCGGCCCTTGTCGTATCGGCCAATGGCCGCTTGGCTTTGCGGGCGGTCGCGGCTAGGGTCCGCCGCGCTCCAATCCAGCCAACTTTGCAGGTTTCATGACCCGTCCCCGCTTCAATCGTATCCTCCTGAAACTGTCCGGCGAAGTGCTGATGGGATCGGGCCAGTTCGGCATCGACCCCGCGATGTGCGACCGCGTCGCCCGCGAGATCAAGGCCGCGCGGGGCGAAGGGCATGAGGTGTGCGTCGTGGTCGGCGGCGGTAACATCTTCCGCGGTGTCGCCGGGGCTGCGGCGGGCTTCGAGCGCGCGAGCGCCGATTATATGGGCATGCTCGCGACCGTGATGAACGCGCTCGCCATGCAGAACGCACTGGAACAGATCGGCGTCGAAACCCGCGTCCAGTCGGCGATCCCGATGGCGTCGGTGTGCGAGCCCTATATCCGCCGTCGCGCGGTGCGCCACATGGAGAAGGGGCGCGTCGTGATCTTCGCCGCCGGCACTGGCAGCCCGTTCTTCACCACCGATACCACCGCCGCGCTGCGCGCCGCCGAAATGGGTTGCGAGGCGCTGTTCAAGGGCACCAGTGTCGACGGCGTCTATGACGCGGACCCGAAGAAGGTGCCGACCGCCAAGCGCTACGACACGCTGGGCTTCGGGCGCGTGCTGGCCGACGACCTGAAGGTGATGGACGCGTCGGCGGTGGCGCTGTGCCGCGACAACAATATCCCGATCGTCGTCTTCAACATTCGCGACGAAGGCAACCTTGCCGCCGTGCTGGCGGGCGAAGGTGTGTCGACGATCGTCCAGAACAACGCTTGATTCAGAAGGAAGTCGGTTATGGCCGCATATAACAAGGCCGATCTGGAGCGCCGGATGGCCGGTGCCGTGGAATCGCTGAAGGGCGACCTGAGCGGTCTGCGCACCGGGCGGGCGGCGGTATCGCTGCTCGATCCGGTGATGGTCGAGGTGTACGGCGCGCACATGCCGCTGAACCAGGTCGCGACCGTGTCGGCGCCCGAGCCGCGCATGCTGTCGGTCCAGGTGTGGGACAAGTCGAATGTCGGCCCGGCCGACAAGGCGATCCGTTCGGCCGGTCTCGGCCTCAACCCGATCGTCGACGGCCAGACGCTGCGCCTGCCGATCCCCGACCTGACCGAGGAGCGTCGCAAGGAACTGGCGAAGCTGGCCGGCAAATATGCGGAATCGGCGCGTATCGCCGTGCGCAACGTCCGTCGCGACGGCATGGAAAGCCTGAAGACCGACGAGAAGAAGGGCGTCTATTCGGAAGACGAGCGCAAGCGCCACGAGACCGAGGTCCAGAAGCTGACCGACGCCACGATCGCCGAGATCGATGCGGCGGCCGATGCCAAGGAAAAGGAAATCCTCGGCAAGTGACGTCGTTCGCCGCGCGTGCTCCGGTTCCGGCCCATGCCGACGAACCGGGCCTGCATTCCTCCGCATCCATTCCGCGTCATGTGGCGATCATCATGGACGGCAACGGCCGCTGGGCGAAGGCCCGGCGCCTGCCGCGCGTGGCGGGCCATCGGCAGGGCGTGGAGGCGGTGCGTCGCATCACCCGGGCCGCGCGCGAACAGGGCATCGAGGCGCTGACGCTCTATGCCTTCTCGTCGGAGAATTGGCGCCGGCCGGAAGAGGAAATCGGCGACCTGATGGGGTTGCTGCGCCATTTCCTGAAGAACGAGATCAAGGAACTGACGCGCGAGGGCGTGCGGCTGCGCATCCTTGGGAATTACCGCGCGCTCAAGGCCGACTTGGTCGAGTTGATCGACGACGCGGTGGCGCGGACGGCGACCAACACCGGGCCGATCCTGGCCATCGCGCTGAACTATGGCGCGCAGGCCGAATTGGTCGCGGCGGCGCGGCGGCTGGCGGAAAAGGTTGCGGCCGGGATGCCCGTGTCGGCGATCGACGAGGCGGCGATCGACCGTGAACTCGATACCGATGGCCTGCCGCCGCTCGACCTGATGATCCGCACGTCGGGGGAACAGCGCCTGTCGAACTTCCTGTTGTGGCAGGCGGCTTATGCCGAGCTGTTGTTCGTCGACACGCTGTGGCCCGATTTCGACGGCGAGTGCCTGGCGCAGGCGATCGCCGCCTATGGCCAGCGGCAGCGCCGGTTCGGGGGCCTGTGATTCCCGATCCCGCCGCCGATCCGGTTGCGCGGCGCAAATCCGACCTTGCCACGCGGACGCTGGCCAGTGTCGGCATGATTGCGGTGGCGGCGACCGCCTTGTGGCTGGGCGGTTTCGTGTTCTGGCTGCTGGTCGCGATCGGCACCCTGTTCATGATGGCCGAATGGGCCGACCTGCACAAAGTCTCGCGCGAGCATAAGCGGCTGGCGCAGTTCGCGCTGACCGTGCCGCTGGCGATCCTGTCGCCGCTGGCGGCGGGAGCGAGTTTCCTGGCGCTGGGGCTGATTATTGGCGCTGCGTTCTTCGTCGTCATCACGACCCGCCTGCCGGGGCTGGCGCGTGGCATCGTCTATTGCGGGGCGCCGGCGCTGGCGGTCGTGTTCCTGCGCGGGCAGGGCGACGGGCTGCTGCTCGCCTTCTGGGCGATGGCGCTGGTCTGGGCATGCGACATCGGCGCCTATTTCGCGGGCCGGTCGATCGGCGGGCCGAAGCTTGCGCCGACGATCAGCCCGAACAAGACCTGGGCCGGACTGATCGGCGGCGTAATCGCCGCGTCGGTGCTGGCGGGCGTGCTGCAATATGCCGGACTGCCGCTGCATCTGGTGCTGGCGACGCCGCTGCTGGCGGTACTGGCGCAGATGGGCGACCTGTATGAGAGCCAGCTGAAGCGCAAGGCCGGGGTCAAGGATTCGGGCAACGTCCTGCCCGGCCATGGCGGCGTCTTGGATCGTTTGGACGGACTGGTTCCCGTCGCGCCGGCTGCGGCGCTGATGGTATTGGCGGGGCTGTATCTGGCATGAAGCGGGTTACCATATTGGGCGCGACCGGATCGGTCGGGTCGTCGACGCTCGACCTGATCGAGCGCAATCCCGATGATTTCGCGGTCGAGGCGCTGACGGCACATCGTGACGTCGGCAAGCTGGCAGCCGCTGCACGCCGGGTCGGCGCGGCGCTGGCGGTGGTCGGCGACGAAGCCTGTCTGCCGGCGTTGCGCGACGCGCTGGACGGCAGCGGGATCGAGGCGGCGGGCGGCGCGCAGGCGGTGGTCGAAGCGGCGGCGCGGCCGGTCGACTGGACCATGGCGGCGATCGTCGGCACCGCGGGGCTGAAGCCGGTCATGGCAGCGTTGGCGCGCGGTGGCGCGGTGGCGCTTGCCAACAAGGAAGCCCTGGTTTCGGCCGGCGATGTGATGATGGCGGCGGCGCGCCGGGCGGGCACCACGCTGCTGCCGGTCGACAGCGAGCATAATGCGGTCTTCCAGTGCCTCGACGATTGCCCGCCCGAGCGCATCCGCCGCATCATCCTGACCGCGAGCGGCGGGCCGTTCCGCGAGCGATCACTGGAAGAGATGCGCGCCATCACGCCCGAACAGGCGGTGGCGCATCCCAATTGGTCGATGGGCGCCAAGATTTCGGTCGATTCGGCGACGATGATGAACAAGGGCCTCGAACTGATCGAGGCGTATCACCTGTTCCCCGTCAGCCCCGAACAGCTCGACGTGCTGGTCCATCGCCAGTCGGTGATCCATTCGATGGTCGAATATGTCGACGGGTCGACACTGGCGCAACTGGGGTCGCCGGACATGCGCGTGCCGATCGCGCACGCGCTCGCCTGGCCCGACCGGATGGATACGCCGTGCGAACGGCTCGATCTTGCCCGGATCGGGCGGCTGGATTTCGAGGCGCCCGACATGGTGCGCTTCTCCGCTCTCGCGCTGGCCCGTGCCGCGCTGTCGGCGGGCGGGGCGCGGCCGGCGATCCTGAACGCGGCGAATGAAGTCGCGGTGGCGGCGTTTCTCGACCGGCGGATCGGCTTCCTCGAAATTGCCGCAATCGTCGCGGATGTTCTGGATCGCTTCGATCCGCCGAAGCCGCAGACGCTCGACGCCGTGCTGACGATCGATGCGGAGGCAAGGGTGTTGGCGGGCGAGCGTGTGAAGGACGGCGTCGCTTGATCGAATCCCCCGGACTGTTGATGACCATCATCGCGTTCCTGCTGGTGCTGGGGCCGTTGGTGTTCCTGCACGAGCTTGGCCATTATGCCGCCGGACGCTGGTTCGGTGTGAAGGTCGATGCGTTTTCGGTCGGGTTCGGCCGGGAGATTGCCGGCTTTACCGACCGGCACGGCACCCGGTGGAAGTTCGGATGGCTACCGCTGGGGGGCTATGTCCGCTTTGCCGGCGACATGAACCCGGCGTCGCAGCCGGATGCGGAATGGCTGCAACTGCCGGCCCATGAGCGCGCTCGCACGTTTCAGGCCAAGCCGGTATGGCAGCGGGCGATCATCGTTGCGGCGGGGCCGGCGGTGAACCTGTTGCTCGCAGTCCTGATCCTGGGTGGCTTTGCCGCAGCCTATGGCGTGGATCGCACGCCGGCCACAGTCGGCGGTGTGGTGCAGGGCAGTGCTGCGGACCGCGCCGGATTGCAGCCGGGGGACCGGATCGCGGCGCTGGACGGGCGGACGATCGAAACCTTTTCGGACCTGTCCTTCTATACCGCGATGCATCCGGGCGAACGGGTGACGGTGGAGTATCTGCGCGGCGGAGCGGCGCAGAAGACCGATGCCGTCATCGGTTCGGTGGTACAGCGCGACCGGTTCGGCAACGAAGCGAAGATCGGCCGGTTCGGCATCGAGCGTGGGCCTCCGGTCTATGCCCCGCTGCCGCTCTGGCAGGCGCCAGCCGAAGGCACGCGGATGGTCGGTGCGATCCTGCGCGGGACCGTCGACGGGCTGTGGCAGATCATCACCGGGCGGCGTTCGATGGACGAAATGGGCGGCCCCTTGCGCATTGCCAAGACGTCGGGCGAACAGCTGTCGCTCGGTTGGCCGGCGCTGGTGACGTTCGTGGCGTTCGTATCCATTAACTTGGGGTTCATCAACTTGTTGCCAGTTCCGATGCTGGATGGCGGCCACCTGTTCTTCTACGCCATCGAAGCGGTGAAGCGCGGGCCGGTCAGCCCGCAGACGATGGAGTGGGCGTTCCGCGGCGGATTGGCGCTGTTGCTTGCATTGATGATTTTCGTCACGGTGAACGATCTGGGGGCGTTCGGCGTGTGGCGTGGGCTGGCCGGCTTGATCGGCTGACGCGGTTAGGGCAGGGCGCAATCGTCCTGTTTGGAAAGTTCCTCCGGTTGGGGTGGGTTTGGTGACGGCAAGCAAGTTTTCGATTTACGGCGCGCATGGCGTCGCGCTGCTCGCGAGCACGATGCTCTCGGGCACGGCCGCCTCGGCCCAGACGCGCCCGGCCGCTGCTGCCCCGGCAGTCCAGCCGCCCACCGCGCAGGCGCCGGCGGCGCCCGTCGCGCCGACCCGTACCATCCGCTCGCTCCGGGTCGAAGGCGCACAGCGTATCGAACCGGACACGGTGCTGTCCTATACCAAGCTGCGCGTCGGCATTCCGTACACCGCGGAAACGCTCGATCAGGCGATCAAGGACCTGTACGCGTCGGACCTGCTCGCCAATGTCGAGATCGAGGGCGCCGAGACCAGCGACATCATCGTCCGGGTGCGCGAGAACCCGATCATCAACCGCGTCGTGCTGGAAGGCAACAAGCGGCTGAAGGACGACAAGATCACCAAGGAGATCAAGCTCGCCCCGCGGCAGATCTTCACCCGTACCGCCGTCCGTGCCGACGTGGCGCGGATCGTCGAGCTGTATCGCCGTCAGGGCCGGTTCGCGGCGAATGTCGAGCCGAAGATGGTCATGCTCGACCAGAACCGCGTCGACGTAATCTTCGAAATCCAGGAAGGGCCGAAGTCCAAGGTCCGCCAGATCAACATCCTCGGCAACGAGGTGTTCAGCGACAGCGAGCTGCGCGGCGAGATGGCGACCAAGGAGTCGCGGCCGTGGCGCATCTTCAGCTCGAACACGAGCTATGATCAGGATCGCCTCGCCTACGACCAGCAGAAGCTGCGCCAATTCTACCTGACCAACGGCTATGCCGATTTCCGCGTCATCTCGGCCGTTGCCGAACTGACGCCGGACAAGGAAGACTTCATCATCACCTACGTGGTGGAGGAAGGGAAGCGGTACAAATTCGGCGATGTGGCGGTCGAAAGCGCGATCCGCGACTTCGACAACGCATCGTTGACCAAGTCGCTGCCGATGAAGAAGGGCGACTGGTACAACGCGAAGCTGACCGAAGACGCGATCGACCAACTGAGCGAATATGCCGGGCTGTTCGGCTATGCGTTCACCGACGTGCGCCCGGAATATCAGCCGGACCGCGAAAACCTGACCATGGCGATCACGTTCTTCCTGAACGAAGCCAACCGCACCTATGTCGAGAAGATCGACATCACCGGCAATACGCAGACGCAGGACCGCGTGATCCGTCGCGAATTCCGCGTGGCCGAAGGGGACGCGTTCAACGCGTTCCTGATCAAGCGTTCGCAGGACCGCATCAATTCGCTGGGATATTTCCAGGACAAGTTCGAAATCGAGCGCAAGGAAGGGTCCTCGCCCGACCGGATCATCCTGGCGGCGAATGTCGAGGAAAAGTCGACCGGCGAACTGACGCTGTCGGCCGGCTTCTCCAGCCTCGAACGCTTCATCATCCAGGCGTCGATCCGCCAACGGAATTTCCGGGGCAAGGGGCAGGACCTTCAGGCGTCGGTCAATTATTCGACCTATCAGAAGTCGATCGAGCTGGGCTTCACCGAACCCTATCTGTTCGACAAGAATATCGCGCTGGGCGGTACGCTGTTCCGCCGCGATTTCAATTCGTTCAACTTCCTCGGCACCGGCCGCAACTCGCTCTATTCGCAGATTTCGACCGGCGGACAGGTCGTGGCGAGCGTGCCGCTGACCGAGTTCTGGACGCTGTCGGGCCGCTATCAGTTGAGCCAGGACAATGTCGGGCTGGACGAGGCGACCTATTTCACCGACGGCGTCTGCGACCCGTTGAAGGCCGGGCGCTATCTGTGCGATTCAATCGGCAACCGTTTGTCGAGCATCGTCGGCGCGAATCTGATCTTCGACAATCTCAACAACCGCCTGCGCCCGTCGCGTGGCCAGCGGCTGGTGACCGGCGTCGACTTTGCCGGTCTGGGCGGCGACGTGCGCTATGCCCGCGTGCGCGGCGACTTCGACAAATACTGGAATCTCGGCGGGTTCGTCCTGTCGGCCGGTATCGAGGGCGGCTATATCCACGCGCTCCAGAAGAGCCCGGGCGAGGGAATCGATCCGGTCCGCATCGTCGATCGCTTCTATCTGGGTGAACCGCAGTTCCGCGGCTTCGACATTCGCGGCGTCGGCCCGCGCATCCAGCGGCAGCGTTACACCGGGTCGGTCGCCGGGGGCGATCAGGCGCTGATCACCGCACGCGATCAGGTGCTGAACGACCCGCTGGGCGGCAAGGCCTATTATCTCGGCAAGCTCGAACTCGAGCCGCCGTTGGGATCGGGCATCGCCGAGCTGGGGCTGCGTCCGTCGATCTTCATCCAGGCCGGTGCGCTGTTCGGCGTCACCCGTCCGCTGCCGACCGTTCAGTTCGAGCAGGCGAAGAATGCCGATGGCACGTTGCGGTTCAACAAGGACGGGTCGCCGTCGTTGCTGCCGTTCAGCCAGCCGACCAAGATCAACGGTCAGCAGGTCTACAACAACCAGTTCACCGACGCGTCGGGCGCAACGGCATTCCGCCAGACCACCTGTGCGGTCGGTTACTCGGCGACGATCGGTGGCACGTGCGCCGGCGGTGAAGCGAACACGCTTGCCGTGTCGACCACCGATCCCTTCCTCGAACAGTTCCTTGGCGATTCGGCTCGCCCGCGCCTGTCGATCGGTATCGGGGTGAACTGGAACTCGCCGTTCGGGCCGCTGCGCATCGACCTTGCCAAGGCGTTGCTGAGCCAGCCGGGCGACGACAAGAAACTCATTACTTTCAACGTAGGAACCCAATTCTGATGCGTAGCTTCACCAAGGCGGCTGTCGCCGCATTCGTTTTCGCCCTTCCGACCGCCCCGGCGTTCGCCCAGGCGCTGCCCGACGCGAAGATCGCCGTCGTGGATTCGGAGCGGATCTTCCGCGACTGCACCGCGTGCAAGGCGGCAACCGCGCAGCTCCAGACGCAGCGCACCCAGCTCCAGTCGCTCGCGACCTCGCTCGGCCAGCCGCTGCAGACCGAAGCGCAGTCGCTGCAGACCGCCGTGACCGCCGCCAAGGGCAACCCGGACGCCGCGCTCCAGACCCGCATCCGCACCTTCGAGCAGCGCCAGCAGCAGGCGCAGCAGCAGATCGGCCAGCAGGAACAGCAGGTCCAGCGCAACATCGCCTATGTCCGCGAACAGATCGGCACGAAGCTGGGCCCGATCATTACCCAGGTCGCGCAGCAGCGCGGCGCGACGCTGGCCGTCGACAAGGGCAGCAGCTTCTACAACGCACCGGCGACCGAGATCACCGACGCGGTGCTCGCCGCCCTCAACGCGCAGCTGCCGAGCGTCAGCGTGACCGCCCCGGCACAGGCCGCCCCGACCGCGCCCGCCGCCGGCGCACGTCCGGCCCCGGCAGGCCGCTGATCGATGGAAGGGGAAGCGACCTCGATCGGACCGCTCGACATCACGCGCGTGATGGCGGCGATCCCGCATCGCTATCCCATGTTGCTGGTCGACCGTGTCGCGGAGCTGATCCCCGACCGGTCGATCACCGCGATCAAGGCGGTGACGATCAACGAAGGCTTTTTCCAGGGGCATTTCCCCGGCCGTCCGATCATGCCGGGCGTGCTGATCGTCGAGGCGCTGGCGCAGGCCGCCGGCATCCTCGCGGTCGAAAGCCTCGGCCTCGCCGGCTCGGGCAAGCTGGTCTATTTCATGTCGATCGACGGCGTGAAGTTCCGCAAGCCGGTCGAGCCGGGCGTGCTGCTGACGCTGGAGGCGGAGTTCGTGCAGAAGCGCGCGCGGGTCTGCAAGTTCGCGGGCAAGGCGCGGATCGATGGCGAACTGGCCGCCGAATGCGAATTCACCGCGATGATCGCCGACCCGCCCAAGGCGTAGGCGGATACCGATCATTGCTATTATGGGCGCGTCCGTGTACGGGCGCGCCTTCCCCTTTCCAGGGCTGGTCGGAACCAGCCGCTTGCGGAGACAGTCGATGAAGAAAGACACGCACCCCGACTACCACATGATCAAGGTCCAGATGACCGACGGCACGGTGTTCGAAACCCGCTCCACCTGGGGCAAGGAAGGCGACACGATGCAGCTGGACATCGACCCGCTGGCGCACCCGGCATGGACCGGCGGCCGTGGCCAGATGCTGGATTCGGGCGGCCAGGTCGCGCGCTTCAACAAGCGCTTCGGCGGTCTCACGCTCGGCAAGAAGTAAGTCGCACGCGGCGGGATGCCGCGTCGATTGCTGCGAAAAGGGCCGCGGTGGCAGATGCTACCGCGGCCCTTTTTGTTTTGCGGAGAGCGTCACCTTCCCCACTTCATGGCGTAAAACCCGGCCGGCTCGGCTTGTCCGGCGGACGACGAATTTGAGCGCGACAGGACCGATCCACCAGCTCGTCATCCCGGGTCAAGCCCGGGGTGACGGAGATGGCGTGGTCTGGTTGGACGATCCGGGGATCGAGACCGATCCCCGGACGTCCCATCACCGCCCGCGATTGTCGAGCGTAGCGGGCGCCAGCCGCACCGTTGCCCGTTCGGCGATGTCGGTCGCGGAATGGGCCAGCAGCAGCTGATAGTCGCCGCCGGCGATGTTCCAGCCGCGGGTCTTGCTGTCGAAGGTCGCTAGCAGGCGCGGATCGACGGTCAGCGTGACCGACCGGCTTTCACCCGGGGCCAGATCGACCTTGGTGAAGCCGCCGAGCCGCTTGGGTGCTTCCCAGCCGTTGCCGGCGACATAGAGCTGGGCCAGCCCCTTGCCCCGGACCTTGCCGCTGTTGGTGATGGTGAAGCTCGCCGACACGCTCTTGCCCTGCGGCGTGGCGGTCAGCTTGCCGAGCGTGAAATTGGTGTAGGAGAGGCCGTAGCCGAACGGGAACAGCGGCCTGGCGCCGGTCTTGTCGAACCATTTGTAGCCGACCGCAGCGCCTTCGATATCGTAATTGCCCATCGGGTGTGAATCGCGGTCGAGCTTGGGATCGCCCTCGATCACCGGACGCGGCAGCTGGGCGAGCGAAGCGGGGAAGGTTGCGGGCAGGTGACCCGACGGGTTGACCTCGCCGGTCAGGACGCGGGCGATCGCTTCGCCGCCCGAGGTGCCGGAATACCATGCCTCGAGCACTGAGCCGACCTTTGGCAGCCACGGCATCAGCACCGGACCGCCGGTTTCGAGCACGACGACGGTGCGCTTGTTGGCGCGCGCGACCGCGTCGATCAGCGCATCCTGATTGTCGGGCAGGTTCAGGTTCGGCGCGTCGATCGATTCGCCAGTCCATTGTTCACCGAACACGATGACGACATCGGCCTTGCGCGCGGCGGCCGCGGCGGCGCGAACGTCCTTGCCGTCGAGATAGGTAACGGTGGCGCGGGTGCGGGCCTGCAACGCCTTCACTGGTGAGGACGGGTGGTAGAGCTTGGGGCCGGGGAAGCCGCTGGGGAATTCGTCCGCCACGGCCAAGCCGTTGACCGGACCGCCATAGGGATAGACCTGGCTCGACCCGCCGCCCGACAGGACGCCGACATCGGCATGGGCACCGATGACGAGGATCGACTTTGCCGTGCGCGACAACGGCAGCAGGCCCGGCGTGTTCTTGAGCAGGACGATGCCTTCTTCCGCATCGGCGCGGGTGACGGCGGCGTGGGCGGCATAGTCGATCGTGGTCGCGCGGTCGCCGGCCACCGGCTTGTCGAACAGGCCGTTGTCGAACATCGCCCACAGAATGCGGCGGGCCATGTCGGTCGCGCGGGCTTCGGGCACATAGCCGTTGTTGACCGCTTCGCGCAGCGCATCGGCGAAATAGGGCGAGCGGTCGAACGCCCAGCCCGATTGCTGGTCCAACCCGGCATTGGCCGCCTGCGTCGTCGAATGGGTTGCGCCCCAGTCGGACATGACGAAGCCCTTGTAGCCCCAGTCCTGCTTCAGCGTCTTGTTGAGCAGCCAGTCATTCTCGCACGCATAGAAGCCGTTGACGCGGTTGTAGGCGCACATGACTGATCCGGGATCGCCGACCTCCAGCGCGAATTCGAAAGCGAGCAGGTCGGACTGGCGGGCGGCCTGTTCGCCGATCCTGTGGTCGATGTTGAAGCGGTTCGTTTCCTGCCCGTTGAAGGCGAAATGCTTCATCGTCGAAACGACGTTCTGCGACTGGATGCCCTTGATCTCGTGGCCGGTGATGATGCCCGCGAGCAGCGGGTCTTCGCCGCCATATTCGAAATTCCGCCCGTTGCGCGGTTCGCGCATCAGGTTCATGCCGCCGGCCAGCTGCACGTTGAAGCCCGACAGAAACGCCTCGTTCCCGATCATCGCACCGCCCGCCTGCGCGAGTTCGGGGTTCCAGGTCGCGGCGGTGGCGATGCCCGAGGGGAGCGACGTGCGCAGACGCGGGGTCTGCGTACGCTGGCTGGCGACGCCGACACCGGCATCGGTCTGCCACTGGTTCGGGATGCCGAGGCGCGGGATGCCCGGGACGATGCCGGCGGAATCGGGCAGGCCGTCCTTCGGCATCTGCCAGTTCTTGATCGGCGAGCGTTGCCATTCCGCCTTGGTCGAGAAATAGCCGAAGGTCAGCTGGAGCTTTTCGTCGAGCGTCATTTCCTTCAGCAGCAATTCGGTCCGCGCCGCGGCGTCGAGCGCGGTGTTCATCCATGGGCGCTGCTGCGGGCCTTCGGTCGGCGCACTAGCGGCCTTGGGTGCGTTGTTGGTCGTCTGCGCCAAAGCGGGCGACGACAGGATGCTGCCGGCGAGCAACGTGCCGCCGAGCAGGCGCAGCAGGGTGGTGCGGGAAGTGGCGGGCATGCGGTGCTTTCCGATCGAAGTCGAGTGAACGTTCACAATGGTTCTATTCAGTCCGTTTGTCGATACTGGCATCATCGTCCCCCAGCCGTTTCCTGTTCGCTGTTCGCGCCCGACTTACTGCAGGATGATAACGTTGTCAGCCCAGACGGTCTGCGTCAGTCGGCATCGGTCCGATCGGCGCCGAACAGGGCGTAGCGTTCGCGCCAAGCGGCTACCTCTGGCGCGAGCGCGGCGGGCGGCGGGGTGTCGGACAGGACGTGACGGGCGACGTCGGCCGCCGGGTGCATCAGCATCTTTTCCTCGCCGTCGCTGAACCAGACCGGCACCAGGTCCCGGCACAGGCGGTCGAGCGTCGCGGCGGCCAGCCCGTTGCGGATTGCGTCGCTGCCCGGCAGCATGCGGATATTGATCGACACCGCCTCCAGACAATTCTGCGCCTGGTCGACGAAATTCAGCGAGACGAGCAGGCCGGAGCGGTCGGGCCGGGCGGCGTCGGGCAGGTCGGCGCGGCGGCGCCAGACACAGAACCAGGTCCGGCAGATATGCGGGCGTACTGCGTGGATGCCGCATCCGCCTGGCGTCAGGTGCGAACAGGCGATGCCGGCCGGCTTGGCGAAATCCGGCGAATTGACCGTCAGATGGGTGCAGCAGGCAGTGCAGTCGCCGCAGTCGCGCTCCGGCAGGACCGGGCCGAGCAGCATGGTTTCGATATCGGGTTCACTCGGCGGGCGGTGCATGTGCGGCCTATACCGCCGGATGCCGAAGCGGCAAAATCGCGGTCAGCTGTCAGACCGCAGCCGATAGCCGACGCCCAGTTCATTGGCGATGACGCTGCCGACCGGGTCGGGGGCTTCGAGCTTCTGGCGCAGGTTGCGGATGATGATGCGCAGATATTCGATGCGGGGGTCCTCGTCGCCACCCCAGCAGGTCGTCAGCAGCCGTTCGTGCGTCACGATGCGGCCGATGTGGCGGGCGAGTTGCGCCAGCACGTCATGTTCCTTGCGGGTCAGGTGGAGCTCGACCCCGGCGCGGAATACGGTGCGACGATCCAGGTCGATGCGCAGGTCGCCGCGCTCGACGATCTGCCGTGCGGGGTCGTTGGCGCGGCGATGCCGCAGCGCGACCCGGAGGCGCGCGAGCAGTTCCTCGGTATCGAACGGCTTGGTGACGAAGTCGTCGGCGCCGAGGTCGAGCGCGGATACCTTTTCCTCCACGGCATCGCGCGCGGAGACGACCAGCACGACCGCGTCGCCCTGCGCACGCAGCAGCGGGATCAGGCTCAGTCCGTCGCGGTCGGGCAGGCCGAGGTCGAGCAGGACCGCGTCGGGGCGTTCGGCTGCAGCTTCGTGCAAGGCATCCCGACCGTTACAGGCGTCGACGACGTCATAACCTGCGCGGACCAGGGTGTTGCGGAGTAGACGGCGGATGGCGGCTTCGTCGTCGACGACGAGAATTTTCGCGGGCATCAGTCGGCGCTCCCCGCGACGTCGCGCAGCAGCAGGGCGGGCGGGAGGATCAGTGAGAAGATAGCGCCGGCGCCATCGGGTCGGTTCGCGGCGGTGACGGTCATCCCCATCGCTTCGGCAAAGGCCTTGACGATGGCAAGGCCCAGCCCGGTGCCGCCGGCCGAGCGATCGGTCCCCTCCAGCCGGGTAAAGGTTTCGAACACGCGCGCCTCCTGTCCGGGGGGAAGGCCCGGCCCCTGATCGCGGACCGACAGGCTGATCTCGCCATAGCGGTTGCGCCCTTCGATCACGATTTCGGTGCCCGGATCGGCGTAACGCCCGGCATTGTCGAGCAGATTGAGCAGGCAATGGTGCAGTAATTGCGGATCGACGCGCACCAGCGGCAGATCGGGCGGCACGTCGAGGCGGACGTCATGCCCCGCCAGCGCATCGCGCGCGTCGTGCGCGGCCCCGGCGACAGCATCGCTGAGGTCGGTCGCCTCGACCTTCAGCCGGATCGCGCCGGCCTCCACCCGCGCCATGTCGAGCAGGTTGGCGACGAAGCGGTTCAGCCGCGCCGCTTCCGACCGGATCGTGCCGACCAGTTCGGGCGTGACGCCGTGGCCCAGCTGGTCGGCGGCGACCATCACGGCGGTCAGCGGGGTGCGCAGGTCGTGGCTGACCGACGACAGCAGTGCGGCGCGCAGCCGGTCGCGGGTACGGACGGCGTCGACGTCGCGCATCTCGGCCTGCAGGCGCAGCCGTTCGAGGACGAGCGCGGATTGGTCGGCGAGGCTGGAGAGCAGGGGAAGCTGGTCGGGGCGGACCGGATTGCCGCCACTTTCATTGGCGATGGCCAGTACACCGACCCTCCGTTCGCCGGCCTTCAGCGGGTGGAACAGCCATTCGGAGGCGGTGAGCGTGCCCGATCCCTTGCCGGCAGGCGTGCCGGTTTCATAGGCCCAGTTTGCGGCGGCGTGGTCCATGGTGTCGAGCCGATAGGCCGGGTCGGTCGCGGCAAGGATTGCGACGTTGCTGGCGCGATCCGGTCCCAGCAGCAGCACCTGTACGCCGAGCAGCCGTCGAACATCGTCGCAGATCATCCGCGCGGCGGTGTCGATGTCGTTTACGCTCGCGATCTGGCGCAGGAAGCCGGCGAGCGTCGCGTTGGTCCGCGCGCTGGCGGCGGCAAGATCGGCCTGCGCCCGCACGCGCGCGGTCAGCTGGCTGGTCGCGACGGCGACACCGAACAGCACCACGACCGACACGATATTTTCGGGATTGCTGATGCTGAGCGTGCCGACCGGTGGCAGGAAGAAGAAGTTGTAGGCGAGGCTGGAGGCCAGTCCGGCGAACAGGCCGGTGCGAAGCCCATGCAGGCTGGCGGCGACCATCACCGGGAGCAGATACAGCATCCCGATATTGCCGAGTTCGAGGATGTGGAACAGCGCGCTGGCGATCGCGGTGATGCCGGCGACCATCGCGGTAGTCAGCGCGTAGCCGGTGGCCGTACCCCAGGGATGTATCGGGCGCTGTCGGCGGCTGTCGGGCGGCGCTTCGCCTTCGACCGGCAGGACGTGGATCGTCACGCCCGGCGTGTCGCGCACCAGCCGGTCGACGACCGATCCATGCCGCAATTCGAACCAGCGCGACCGGCGCGACTTGCCCAGCACCAGCTGGGTCGCGCGGGCATCGGAGAGAAAGCCGCGGATGCCGTCCACCACATTGGGCGCCGGCACGGTCGCGACCGCTGCGCCGAGTTGAGTCGCGAGGGTCATCGTCGCAGCGACGCGGGCGTGCTGCGCCGGCGTGAAGGCGGCGGTGCGCGGGGTTTCGACGAACAGCGCGGTCCAGGGGCCGCGCAGGCCGTCGGCAACGCGCTTGGCCGCGCGGACCAGATTGTCGGCGCCGGGCAGTTCGTTGATCGCGACGACGATCCGGTCGCTGCCCGCCCAGGTCCCGCCCAGCCCCAGCGCGCGAACATCGTCGAGCATTCGGGCGTCGACCGCCTGTGCGGCGCGGCGCAGCGCCAGTTCGCGCAGCGCCGAGAGGTTCGATTTGGAAAAGAAATGGTCGAGCGCGCGGGTGGCCTCCTGCGGCAGATAGACCTTGCCCGCCTTCAGCCGGTCGATCAGCTCGTCGGGAGGGATATCGACGACCTCGATCTCGGCGGCTTCGAGGATGCTGTCGGGCACGGTTTCGCGGACGCGGACCCGGGTGAAGCTGGCGACGACGTCGTTGAGGCTTTCGACATGCTGGATGTTGAGCGTCGAATAGACCGAGATGCCGGCGGCCAGCAGTTCTTCGACATCCTGATAGCGTTTGGGATGGCGGCTGCCCGGTGCGTTGGTGTGCGCCAGTTCGTCCACGAGGACGAGGCGGGGGGTACGGGCCAGGATGGCGTCGATGTCCATCTCGCCCAGCGTGCGGCCTTCATAGGCGACGTCGCGACGGGGGACGATTTCGTGCCCACGGGTCAGCGCCTCGGTCTCGACCCGGCCGTGCGTCTCGACGACTCCGACCACCACGTCGACGCCGTCGCGTTTGCGCGCCGCCCCTTCGGACAGCATCTCATAGGTCTTGCCGACCCCCGGCGCCGCGCCGAGGAAGATCTTCAGCCGCCCGCGCCCCTCCTGCGCGGCGGTGCGCAGCAGGGCGTCGGGGTCGGGACGGTGCGGGTCGGCTGGCGGCATCAGCGCGGGGCGGGGGCCAGCCGGTCGAGTGCGCGGTTGAGCGCGAGGACATTGACAGTCGGGTCGCCGAGGACGGAGGTTTCGGTGGTCTCCGTCACGAGGCGGCGGACCGCATCGACGCCGATCCCGCGTACCCGCGCGACCCGGGGCGCCTGTGCCAGCGCGGCGGTTGGCGACAGGTCGGGGTCGAGCCCCGATCCGCTGGTGGTCACGAGGTCGGCTGGCAGGGGGCCGTTCACCGCTTCCGCGCGCTGCTTCGCCACGTCTGTCGTTACGCGTTCCATCAGCGCCTTGGACGTCGGGCCGAGGTTGGAGCCGGACGAGGCGAGTCCGTCATAGCCCTTGCCTGCCGCCGATGGACGGGTCTGGAAATAGCGGTCGGTGGTGAAGGCCTGTCCGACGACACTCGACCCGATCACGCGGCCGGCGTCGTCGCGGACCAGGCTGCCATTGGCCTGCGCCGGGAAGAGCGCCTGTCCAATCCCGGTCATCGCCAGCGGATAGCCGAGGCCGAGCAGCGTGGCGAACAGTAGCGTCATCACGATGGCCGGCCGCAGCGCGGAGGAGAAATCCTTGTTCATGTCCGTCTTCCTTACGCGAGGCCGAGGCCGCTGACGACGATATCGATGAGCTTGATGCCGAAAAACGGCGCGACCAGCCCCCCCAGACCGTAGATGGCGAGGTTGCGCGACAGCAGCGGCCCCGCCGCCATCGGCTTGTAGGTGACACCCTTCAGCGCCAGCGGCACCAGCATCGGGATGATGACCGCATTGAAGATGATCGCCGACAGGATCGCCGATTGCGGCGAGGCCAGCCCCATGACGTTGAGCACGCCGAGCGTCGGGTAGAGCGCGACGAACATCGCCGGGATGATCGCGAAATATTTCGCGACGTCGTTGGCGACCGAGAAGGTCGTCAGCGCCCCGCGGGTCATCAGCAACTGCTTGCCCAGCCCCACGACCTCGATCAGCTTGGTCGGATCGCTGTCGAGATCGACCATGTTGCCCGCTTCGCGTGCGGCCTGCGTGCCCGTATTCATCGCCACGCCGACATCCGCTTGGGCAAGGGCGGGGGCGTCGTTGGTGCCGTCGCCGCACATCGCGACCAGCTTGCCGCCCTGTTGTTCCTTGCGGATCAGCGCCAGCTTGTCCTCCGGCGTCGCTTCGGCGAGGAAGTCGTCGACCCCGGCTTCCGCAGCGATGGCGGCGGCGGTCAGCGGGTTGTCGCCGGTGATCATCACCGTACGAATCCCCATGGCGCGCAGTTCGCCGAAGCGTTCGCGGATGCCGGCCTTCACCACGTCCTTCAGGAAGATCGCGCCGAGCAGCCGGCCGTCCTTCACCACCGCCAGTGGCGTGCCGCCGGCCCGCGCAATCTCATCGGTGATGCGGCGCAGTTCGGTGGCGGCTGCGGTGGCGCCGGCACCGCCGCTCACCTTCAGGATCGAATCGACCGCGCCCTTCTGGATCACGGTCTCGCCGTCCCGGATGCCCGACACGCGGGTCTGTGCGGTGAAGGGAATGACCTCCGCGCCCGACGGCATCGTCAGTCTCAGGTCGAACCGGTCGCGGGCGAGGACGACGATCGAGCGGCCCTCGGGCGTCTCGTCGGCGAGGCTGGCGAGCAGCGCCGCCTCGGCCAGTTCGGCCTCGCTGGTGCCGCCGACCGCGCGGAACTCGGATGCCTGACGGTCGCCGATGGTGATCGTGCCGGTCTTGTCGAGCAGCAGCACGTCGACATCGCCCGCCGCTTCCACCGCGCGGCCCGATTTGGCGAGCACGTTGAAACGGACCAGCCGGTCCATGCCGGCGATGCCGATCGCCGACAGGAGCGCGGCGATGGTCGTCGGGATCAGCGTGATGAGCAGCGCGGCGAGGATCGCGACGGGGATGTTGCCGCCGGCATAGCTGGCGAACCCCGGAATGGTCGCGACCGCGATCAGGAAGATGATGGTGAGGCCGACGAGCAGCAGCGTCAGTGCGATCTCGTTCGGGGTCTTCTGCCGCTCCGCTCCCTCGACCAGCGCGATCATGCGGTCGAGAAAGCCCTTGCCCGGCTCGACGGTCACGCGGACGCGGATTTCGTCGGAGATGACGCGGGTCCCGGCGGTGACGGCGGAACGGTCGCCGCCCGCCTCGCGGATCACCGGCGCGCTCTCGCCGGTGATCGCCGCTTCGTTGACCGAGGCGACGCCCGACACGACCTCGCCGTCCGACGGGATCAGGTCGTTGGTTTCGACCAGTACGACGTCGCCGACGGTCAGCGCGCTTGCCGGAACGGCGTCATAATTGCGTCCATCGCCACGCAGCCGCTTTGCGGTCAGTTCCGCCTTGGTCGCGCGCAGCGATGCCGCCTGCGCCTTGCCGCGCCCTTCGGCCAGTGCCTCGGCAAAGGTGCCGAACAGGACGGTCAGCCACAGCCACACGACCAGTTGCAGCTTGAAGCCGGCGGTCAGGCCGTCATTGCCGACGACGAGCAGGATGGTGAGCAGCGCCGCGACGGTCGCGGTCACGAACATGACCGGATTGCGCACCAGTTCGGCCGGGTGCAGCTTAACGAACGAAGCCCGACACGCCGGCACGATCAGATCGGCGGTGAACAGGCTCTTGCCTTGGGATTGTGCCACCATGGCTCCCCTTAGAAGGATTGACCGCGGATCATCGCGAGATGATCGGCGATGGGACCGAGCGCGAGGCTCGGCAAGAAGGTCAGGCCGCCCAGCACCAGGATGATGCCGACCAGCAGCCCCACCCACAGGCCGCCGGTGGTCGGGAAGGACCCGGTGCTTTCCGGCGTATGCTTCTTGGCGGCGAGGCTGCCGGCGATGGCCAGCATCGGCACGATGACGAAGAAGCGGCCGAGCCACATCGCGACGCCCAGCATCCCGTTGTACCAGGGCGTGTTGGCGGTGAGGCCGGCGAAGGCCGATCCGTTGTTCGCGACCGCGCTGGTGAAGGCGTAGAGGATTTCGCTGAACCCGTGCGGCCCCTTGTTGAGCGGCCCGGCCAGCCCCTGTTCCAGCACCGACGACAGCGCAGTGAGGCCGAGAATGGCGAGCGGGAGGACGGCGATGGCCAGCACCGCCAGCTTCACTTCGCGCGCCTCGATCTTCTTGCCGACATATTCGGGCGTGCGTCCGACCATCAGTCCGGCGACGAACACGGCGAGGATCGCGAACAGCAGGAAGCCGTAGATGCCGGCGCCCACGCCGCCGATCACGACCTCCCCCAGTTGCATGTTGAACAGCGGGATCAGGCCGCCCAGCGCGGTGAAGCTGTCGTGCATCGCATTGACCGCACCGCACGATGCCGCCGTCGTGACCACCGAGAAGAGTGCGCTGGCGGCGATCCCGAAGCGGACTTCCTTGCCCTCCATATTGCCGCCTGCGACACCAAGGCTGTGCAGCATCGGGTTGCCTGCGGCTTCCTGCCAGTAGGTGACGGTCGTGCCGGCCAGGAACAGGATCATCATCGCGGCGAGGATCGCCCAACCCTGACGCGGGTTGCCGACCGCCTTGCCGAAGGTCCAGGTCAGCCCGACGCCGATCACGAAGATCGACAGTATTTGGATGAAGTTGGTCAGTGCGGTCGGGTTTTCGAACGGGTGCGCCGAATTGGCGTTGAAGAAGCCGCCGCCATTGGTGCCGAGCATCTTGATCGCTTCCTGGGATGCGACCGGACCCAGCAGGATCGACTGACGTGCGCCCTCCAGCGTCTGGACGTCGACGACGCCGGCCAGCGTCTGCGGCACGCCGCTGGCGATGTAGAAGACCGTCAGCACGACACAGAGCGGGAGCAGCAGGTAGAGCGTGATGCGGGTGATGTCGGCCCAGAAATTGCCGATCGCCTTCGCTTCCCGCCGGGCAAAGCCGCGGAACAGCGCGAACGCCAGCGCGATGCCGGTCGCCGCCGACAGGAAATTGTGGATCGTCAGCCCCAGCATCTGGCTGAGGTTCGACATGGTGCTCTCACCGCCATAGCTCTGCCAATTGGTGTTGGCGGTGAAACTGATCGCGGTATTGAACGACAGATGCTCACCGACCGCCGCCAACCCCTGCGGATTGCCCGGCAGTACCGCCTGCAACCGCAGCACGGCATAGGTTAAGAACATCAACACGGCGTTGAACACGAGCATGTGCACGGCATAGCGCCGCCAGCCCTGTTCCTGGCTCGGATCGATGCCGGAAAGACGGTAGAGGCCCCGCTCGACGGGGCCGAGGAGGAGATGGAGCGGCGTACGACGGCCTTCGTAGAGCGCGTGCAGCCACAGGCCCATCGGCTTGGCCAGCGCCAGCAGGATGCCAACGAAGCCAAGAATCAGGAGCCAGCCCTGAAATGTCATGGAACCGCCCCTTCAGAAGCGTTCGGGGCGGATCAGCACCGCCACCAGATAGACGAGCAGCCCGAGCGCGGTGATCGCGGCGAGCCAGAGGTCGAGGGTCATCGCCGCCCCCTCACGCGTTGTCGCACAGGCGGACATAGGCGAGCGTCAGCGCGACCAGTCCGACCATGACGGCGAGCCAGAGAATATCCTGCATGATGGTCGCTCCCGATTCAGAAGGCGGCCGTCAGCGCGACGACGACCGTCCCGCCGGCGATGTTGCCGCTGCCGTCCTGTCCGCGGCTGAAGCTCGGGCGGAGATAGGCGGCGTCACGGTCGGAGAGGTCGGTGTCGACATAGCTGACGTTCAGGGTAAGGGTGCGCCAGGTCGCGTCCGCGCCCAGCGACCAGTCCCAATAGCTGCCGGTCGGTGACACAGCGGTCGCGTTGGGGCCAAGCCCGTCCTGACCCCAGCTGTGGCCGATATGCGCCTTGGCGGTGATCGGGATGCCGGTGACGGGGAGGGCGGCGTCGCCCCACAGGTAGAGATTGTCGTCCTTCGCGCCCGGGCGGGTATAGACCCCGCGTGCCGCATCGGCGCCGGTTGCATACCATTTCCCGATCGCCTCCTGCTTCGGCGCATAGGCGGCACCCGCGGTCAGCGTCGCGGGGCCGGCGGTGCCGGTCAGCCTGGCATAGGGTTCGGCGAAGTCGGTCTTGTCCGCCCCGCCGGGATAGACATACCAGGTCAGGCCGACGTCGAGCGTCGCACCGTCGGCGATCGCCGTCTTGTAGCCGGCGATCAGGTCCAGTTCCATGTTGGCGCCGCCGAACGTGCCCCATCCGGCAAGGTTCGATGCCCAGGTGCCGATATACGCGCCGCTGTCGTGTGCGATGGTAATGCCGCCCTGTACCGCCATTTCCTGATCCGACTGCGAGACGCCCCGGAAACGATAGTCGGAAGCGACGGCCGCCGATCCGCTGACGGTGACGCTGGCCGGCGGTTCGGTCGGTTCGGGCGCGGCCTGGGCGTAGGTGGTGGTGGGAAATGCGGCCAGCGCCAAGGCGATGGCGGCGGGACGGAACGTCATGGATGTTACCCCTATGTCGAGGCGTCCGTCACGCGACGGCGCCTTACGGGGTGCGCGATTAGGCGCATGGGGCGTATCAATTCGAGAGCGATTCCGTTCGATCGCATAGTGCTGGCGTATAGTTGCCGCATCCGGCCGATCGCGGTAGTCGAGGCATCCGTGAGGATCGCAATCATCGACACCAGCAGCACGCGCGCGGCGATCATCGCCGAGGGCCTGGCGGAAGCGGGGCTGGACGATCAGGTGGTGATCGATCCCGCCGGACCGATCGTCCGCCAGATCGAGGCATGTTCGCCCGAAGTCGTGCTGATCAACCTCGAAAATCCGGGCCGCGACCTGCTTGAGGATTTCTTCGCCATGTCGCGCGCGCTCGACCGGCCGATCGCGATGTTCGTCGATCAGTCCGATGCGGACAGCGCGCTGGCGGCGGTCGATGCCGGAGTGTCCGCCTATGTCGTGGACGGGCTTGCCAAGCAGCGGATCAAGCCGGTCCTCGATGTCGCCATCCGCAGGTTTGAAGCCTTTTCGCGGTTGCAGGCCGAGCTGGCCGAAGCGAAGACAGCGCTGGCCGATCGGCAGACGATCGATAAGGCCAAGGCGATTCTGATGCGGCGGCGCGGGATCGACGAACCCGCCGCCTATGCGCTGCTGCGCGGCCACGCGATGCAGTCGAACCGCCGCATTGCCGAAGTGGCGGAGGCGATCGTCACCAGCGATGCGCTGATGGGGGATTTGCCATGACGACCGAGCGTTTCCGTATCGGCTTCCTGCCGCTCGTCGACGCCGCGCTGCCGATCCTGGCGCACGAACTGGGCTTTGCCGAGGAACAGGGCGTCGCGATCGATCTCGTCCGTGACGTGACCTGGGCGGCGGTGCGCGACCGGCTGCTCTATGGCCATACCGATGCGGCGCATATGGTCGCGCCGCTCGCCATCGCGTCCAGCCTGGGCCGCGACCGGCCGGCGGTGCCGATGGCGGTGCCGTTCGTGCTGGGGCTGAACGGCAATGCCATCACCTTTTCGACCGCGTTGGGCGAGGCGTGCGGGCTGGGTGACGAACTGGGCGATCCGGTCGCCGTGGGTGCGGCGCTGAAGGCTGTGGCGGAAGCGCGTGCGTCGGCGGGGCGAAGGCTGCGCTTCGGTGTCGTCCATCGCTATTCCAGCCACAACTATATGCTGCGCTACTGGCTGGCGGGAGTCGGCATCCGACCGGATATCGATGTCGAGATCGTCGTGACCAGCCCGCCCTTCGCCGCCGATGCGCTGGCGGCGGGCGAGGTGGACGGCATCTGCGTGGGCGAGCCGTGGAATTCCATCGCGGTGGATCTCGGCGTCGGGAGGATCGCGCTGGCGACCGCGCAGATATGGCGGCGGGGCGTCGAGAAGGTGCTGGCGATGCGGGCTGATACCGCTGCCGGGCGGGGCGACGCGACGTTGCGGCTGATCCGCGCATTGCACGCTGCCGCTGCGCATTTCGTCGATCCCGCGACGGTCGAACAGAGTGCTGCGATCCTTGCCCGCGACGCCTATCTCGACGCGCCGGTCGACGCGATCCTGCGGGCGATCACCGACCGCATCCGGGTGGTGCCGGGCGGGGCGCCCGTTCACTATCCGGACTTCATGTTCCAGTATCGCGAGGCAGCGAACTTCCCGTGGCGCAGTCAGGCGGCGTGGCTTTATGCACAGATGGTTCGCTGGGACGGGCGGGGTTTTGATGCCGGGGACGCGGCGATCGCGGCGGCAACATTCCGGCCGGACCTGTATCGAGCCGCGCTGGCCGGATCGGGCGCGCCGTTGCCAGGCGCCAGTTCGAAGCTGGAAGGGGCGCTGGGTGGGCCGATCGGGGCGGGCTCGACGCAGGGTCGGTTGATGCTCGGCAGCGATCGGTTCTTCGACGAGCGGTCGTTCGATCCGGATGACATTCCGGGGTATTTGGCTGGTTTGCCATAAGTCGGTGCCTCTAGCCGTCGCCTCGGGGCAAGCCCGGCGTGGCGATGAAGGCTTTGGTTTCGCGCTGTTACCAACGCAATTTTGCTGCGTCTGCGAAAGCCTCTTGTATCCGATCCGCGAATCGGGCAGCTTGATCGCAGCCCGGCAATGGCGTCGGGCACGCAATAGCAGCGACAAGCCTCTCCAGCGCCGGGGAGGTTCCCGCTGACGGAGTACGGGCATCGGCCCGTCATCCGACACAGGCAACGAAGCCGCCAGAACGCGCCCGACTAGGGCCGCCGTTCTGGCGGCTTTTTTCGTTTCCGGCTCTGGGAGGCAGGAATGGCAACGGCATATTGGCAAGACACGCAGGTTGAGCGCGAAGGCAGCGACAGTTTCTGGAACAGCGGGCACAAGCCGACGCTGATCGCCGCGTTCCTGTACTTCGACCTCGCGTTCATGGTGTGGGTGTTGCTCGGGCCGCTCGCGCCCGACATCGCACTGACGCTGGGGCTGTCGCCCGCGCAGAAGGGGCTGATGGTCGCGGTGCCTACGCTGGCGGGCGCGGTGCTGCGGGTCGTCAATGGCCTTGCGGTCGATCGGATCGGGCCGAAGCGCGCCGGGGCGATCAGCCAGATCATCGTCATCGCCGGCCTGTTCGTCGCGTGGCTGCTGGGCGTAAACAGCTTTGGCGGCACGCTGGCGCTGGGCGTGATCCTCGGCTTTGCCGGCGCGTCCTTCGCTATCGCCCTGCCGCTTGCGAGCCGCTGGTATCCGCCGGAGCATCAGGGCAAGGCGATGGGCCTCGCCGGCATGGGCAATTCGGGCACGGTGCTGGCCGCATTGTTTGCGCCTGCGCTCGCCAAGCTGTTCGGCTGGAACACCGTGCTGGGCCTGGCCTGCATTCCGCTGACCCTCGTCTTCTTCGCCTATATGGTGATGGCGAAGGACGCGCCGAATGCACCCGCGCCGCGTTCGCTGACCGCCTATCTCAGCCCCCTGAAGCAGGCCGACGCCTGGTGGCTGATGGGCTTCTATGCCGTGACCTTCGGCGGGTTCGTCGGGTTGGCGGCCAGCCTGCCGGTCTACTTCACCGATCAATTCGGGCTCTCGACGATCGCGGCCGGCTATTGCACCGCCGCCTGCGTCTTTGCCGGGTCGCTGGTGCGGCCGATGGGCGGGGCGCTGGCCGACAAGGTCGGCGGCGTGAAGGCGCTGACCGCCGTGTTCGCGGTCGCTGCGCTGGCGCTGGTGGGAGTGAGTGCGGCGGGCAGCGTCGAGGCGGCACTGGCGCTGTTCGTGCTGGCCATGCTGGCGCTCGGCACCGGCAACGGCGCGGTGTTCCAGCTGGTGCCGCAGCGTTTTGCCGCCGAGATCGGCGTAATGACCGGACTGGTCGGCATGGCCGGCGGGGTCGGTGGCTTCTACCTCGCCTCGTCGCTCGGCCTCGCCAAGCAATGGACGGGGAGCTTTGCGCCCGGCTTCCTGATCTTCGCCGCGCTGTCGGTCCTCGCGCTGGGCGGACTGACGCTGGTCAAGGCCGGCTGGCGCCGCCGCTGGGCGACCGCCGACGGCGTGCGGATCTGATCCCTCTTCACCGGATGATAGTCATGCAACACGAACCCATCCAAAGCCCGCAAGGCGACACCCGCGAGCACTTGATCGTCATCGGCAACGGCATGGCGGGATGCCGCGCGGTCGAGGAATTGCTGGCGCGCGATCCGAACCGGTACCGGGTAACGATCTTCGGTGCCGAACCGCTGGTGAACTATAACCGCATCATGCTGTCGCCGGTGCTGGCCGGCGAGAAGACGTTTGACGAGATCGTCATCAACGGCCTCGACTGGTATGCCGACAATGGGATCACGCTGCTGAGCGGCGATCCGGTGATCGCCATCGACCGCGCCGCGCGGACGGTGACCAGCCGCAGCGGCCTGACGCTCGACTATGACCGGCTGCTGATCGCGACCGGGTCCGATCCGTTCATCATCCCGGTGCCCGGCAAGGACCTGCCCGGCGTCATCAGCTTTCGCGATATGAAGGATGTCGAGCATATGCTGGCGGCGGCCGACCGGGGCGGCAGCGCGGTGGTGATCGGCGGTGGGCTGCTTGGGCTGGAGGCTGCACACGGGCTCAGCTTGCGCGGCATGAAGGTGACCGTGCTGCACATCATGCCGACGCTGATGGAGCGGCAACTGGACGAAGCCGCCGGCTGGTTGCTGAAGACCGCGCTGGAGGCGCGCGGGCAGACGATCCTGACGGGGGCCGACACCGCCGCAATCGTTGGCGACGGCAGGGTCGAGGCGGTGCACCTGAAGGACGGGACGGTCATCCCCGCCGATCTGGTGGTGATGGCGGTCGGTATCCGCCCCTCGGTCGCACTGGCGCGCGAGACGGGGCTGGACGTCGGGCGCGGGATCAAGGTCGACGACCATATGGTGACGAGCGATCCTAACGTTCTGGCGGTCGGCGAATGTGTCGAGCATGACGGACAGGTCTATGGCCTCGTTGCGCCGCTGTGGGACATGTGTCGCGCGCTGGCCGACGGGCTGGTCGAGGCACCCAGCGGCTACAAGCCTGCTGCCACCTCGACCAAGCTCAAGGTAGCCGGGCTGGATGTGTTCTCCGCAGGTGATTTTTCGGGCGGCGACGGCGCGGAGGACATCGTGCTGCGCGACGCCTCGCGCGGCATCTACAAGCGGGTGGTGGTCAGGGACGACCGGATCGTCGGTGCGGTGCTCTATGGCGATACCGCCGATGGCAACTGGTATTTCGACTTGCTCAAGAAGGGCGAGAGCGTTGCCGATATCCGCGACGCCCTGATCTTCGGTCAGGCCTTCGCCTCGGGAGGGGGGCAGGCGGACCCTAAGGCGGCCGTTGCGGCGCTTTCCGACGATGCGGAAATCTGCGGCTGCAACGGCGTGTCCAAGGGCAAGGTCTTCGCGTGCATCGATGGCGGCGCGCACAGCCTCGACGCGGTGCGATCGGGGTGCAAGGCGTCGGCGAGTTGCGGGTCGTGCACCGGTATCGTCGAGAGCCTGCTGGCGCTCAGGCTGGGCGGCGAGGTCGAGGCAGGGCCGAAGACCATGTGCAAATGCACCAGCTTCGGCCATGACGACGTGCGTCGGGAGATCGTCGCGCAGGACATGCGCTCGATCCCCGAGGTGATGCAGAAGCTGCACTGGTCGACGCCCGACGGCTGTTCGTCGTGCCGTCCGGCGCTCAACTATTATCTGCTTTGCGCGCTGCCGGGCGAGTATAAGGACGATCAGCAGAGCCGCTTCGTCAACGAGCGGATGCACGCCAACATCCAGAAGGACGGGACCTATTCGGTCGTGCCGCGCATGTGGGGTGGCCTGACCAACCCGACCGAACTGCGCGCGATCGCCGATGTGGTCGAGAAGTTCAACGCGCCGATGGTGAAGGTCACCGGCGGCCAGCGGCTCGACATCTTCGGGATCAAGAAGGAGGACCTGCCTGCCGTCTGGGCCGATCTGAACGCCGCCGGGATGGTCAGCGGCCATGCCTATGGCAAGTCGCTGCGCACGGTGAAGACCTGTGTCGGCAGCGAATGGTGCCGCTTCGGCACGCAGGATTCGACTGGCTTGGGCGTCAAGATCGAGCGCGCGACCTGGGGGTCGTGGATGCCGCACAAGTTCAAGATCGCCGTGTCGGGCTGCCCCCGCAATTGCGCCGAGGCGACGATCAAGGATTTCGGCATCGTGTGTGTCGACAGCGGCTATGAGCTGCATGTCGGCGGCAATGGCGGGATCAAGGTCCGTGCCACTGACCTGCTCTGCAAGGTCGCGACCGAGGCGGAGGCGATGGAGATGTGCGCTGCCTTCATCCAGCTCTATCGCGAGGAGGCACGCTATCTTGAGCGGACCGCACCTTGGATCGAGCGGGTCGGGCTGACCTACATCCAGTCGCGGCTGCTGCCCGATGCGGATGCGCGGGCCGAACTGGCGCGGCGATTCGTCCATTCGCAGCAATTCTCGCAGGACGATCCGTGGGCGGCGCGCGTCGCGGGCGAGGAGCGCGAAATCCATACGCCGATGGCGCGCTTTCAGCCCGTGGGAGAGATGGCATGATCGGCGAGTGGCTCGATATCGGCTGGGTCGAGGAAATCCCCCTGCGCGGCAGCCGCACGGTGCAGGTTGATGGCGGCGACGATATCGCGGTGTTCCGCACCGGCGAGGGCAAGGTGTTCGCGCTGCGCGACCGTTGCCCGCACAAGCATGGCAAGCTGTCGCAGGGGATCGTCCATGGCGGCGCGGTGGCGTGCCCGCTGCATAACTGGAGGATTTCACTGACGACCGGCGAAGCGCTGGGCGAGGATCGCGGGTGTACGCCGACCGTGCCGGTCAAGGTGAGCGGTGGACGGGTGCTGATCTGTCGGGCTTCCACGTTGCAGGCGGCGGCGTGAGCGGGATTGGAAAAGCCCTCACCCGGAAGGGGAGGGGGGCGGGTGTCTCACCGAGGCAAGCGCTTGCGGGAACGCCCCTCTCCCAACCCTCTCCCCTTCTGGGAGAGGGCTAGATGACTGTACGCACCACCTGCGCCTATTGCGGCGTCGGCTGCGGCATTCGCGCGACCGTCACCGGTGAGCGCAGCGTGCGGATCGAGGGCGATCTGGACCACCCGGCCAATCGCGGGAAGCTTTGTTCCAAGGGCACGCACCTGGGCGAGACGGTCGGGCTGGAGGGGCGGTTGCTCCATCCGATGATCGGTAAGCGGCGGGCGAGTTGGGACAAGGCGCTCGATCAGGTCGCGCGCCGGTTCCGCGAGACGATCGAGCGGCATGGGCCGGGCAGCGTCGCCTTCTATGTCTCGGGCCAGCTGCTGACCGAGGATTATTACGTCGCCAACAAGCTGATGAAGGGGTTCATCGGGTCGGCGCATATCGACACCAATTCGCGGCTGTGCATGTCGAGCGCGGTGGCCGGGCACATGCGGGCATTCGGCGAGGATGTCGTTCCGGCATCCTATGACGATCTCGACGTCGCCGACCTGATCGTGCTCATCGGGTCGAACACCGCATGGTGCCATCCGATCGTCTATCAACGGATCCGGGCGCGCTGCGATGCGGGCGCCAGGCTGGTCGTGATCGATCCGCGCCGCACCGAGACCGCCGAGCAGGCCGACCTGGACCTCGCCATCCGGCCGGGCAGCGATGTGGCGTTGATGAATGGGCTGCTGGCGTGGTGTCGCGAGGCGGGGGCGCTCGATACCGATTTCCTCGACCGGCATGTGATGACGCCCGACGGCTTTTGGGAGCAGGTGGGTGAGGGCAGCGACCTGTGGTCGGTTGCCCGGGCCTGCGATGTGCCTGCCGCCGATCTGCGCCGCTTCTACGAATGGTTCGCGGCGACTCCGCGGACCGTGACCATGTTCAGCCAGGGGGTGAACCAGTCGCTGACCGGCACCGACCAGGTGAACGCGATCATCAACGTCCACCTCGCGACCGGGCGTATCGGCAAGCCCGGCGCGCAGCCCTTTTCGATCACGGGGCAGCCCAATGCAATGGGTGGGCGCGAGGTCGGCGGGCTCGCCTCGACGCTGGCGGCGCACATGGATTTTGCCGAGGAAAACCGGGCGCTCGTCCAACGCTTCTGGGCGTCGCCGACCATGGCGACCAAGCCGGGGCTGAAGGCGGTCGACCTGTTCCGCGAGCTGGGCCATGGCCGGATCAAGGCGTTGTGGGTGATGGCGACCAACCCCGCCGTGTCGATGCCCGATGCGGGGCGGGTGCGCGAAGCGCTGGCGGGGTGTCCGTTCGTGGTGGTGAGCGACGTGATCGCCGACACCGATACGTCGGCCTTTGCCCATGTCCGGCTGCCGGCGGCGGCGTGGGGGGAGAAGGACGGGACGGTCACCAACAGCGACCGGACGGTCAGTCGCCAGCGGGCGCTGTTCCCGCTGCCGGGCGAAGCGAAGCCCGACTGGTGGATCATCAAGGAAGTCGCCCGGCGCATGGGGTGGAAGACCGCCTTCGCCTACGACCGGCCGGCGGAGATCTGGCGCGAGCATGTCCGGCTGTCGACCTATCGCAATGACGGTAAGCGGCTGTTTTCGCTGGCCGGGCACGGTGCGGGCGGCAATGCCGAGTATGATGCGATGACGCCGTTCCGGTGGGGGGGCAAGCCGTTTGCGGATGGGCGCTTCCCGACCGGGGACGGGCGGGCGAAGTTGGTGAAGGTTACGCAGAAGGCGATTTCGGAGCCGCTCAAGGACTGGCCGCTGACGCTGAACACCGGGCGGTACCGGGATCAGTGGCATACGATGACGCGGACCGGATTGGCGCCGAAGTTGGCACGGCATCGCGAGGAGCCGCTGGTCGAGGTGCATCCGGACGACGCCCGCCGGCTGGAACTGGTCGATGGCGGCCTGGCGCGGTTGGCGACGCCGCAGGGGGAGAGCCTGTACCGGGTGCAGGTCACCGACAGCCAGCGGCCGGGCGAGCTGTTCACCCCGATCCATTGGACCGACCGGACGTCGAGCGGCGGGCGCACGGGGTTGCTGCCGCGGCCGTTGACCGATCCGGTTTCCGGCCAGCCGGGGTTCAAGTCGACCCCCGCCAACATCGGCGCGGTTGCCACCGAATGGCGCGGCTTCCTGATCGTCGCGGGCGAGCCGGTGCGCCGTCCCGACTGCCTGTGGGCGACGCGGGTGGCGGTGCCGGCGGGGAGCCTGTGGGAGCTGGCCGGCAATGGCGATGCCGCGCGGCTGGAGGCGTGCCTGCCGGCCGGCGAGCGGATCGAGGCGGTCGACCGGGCGCGGGGCACGCGGCGGATCGCGGTGCTGGCCGAAGGGCGGCTGGTCGCCGCGCTGTTCGTGACCGAGCGCGGGGAGCTGCCGAGCCGCGACTGGCTGATCGGGCAACTGAGCGAGGCGCAGGCCGCGCCGACGGTGCTGGCCGGACGTGCGCCGGGCGCGGCGGTCGATCGTGGGCCGATCATCTGTTCCTGTTTCGATATCGGCATGCGGACCATCGTCGCAGCGATCCGGGATCAACGGCTGGCCGATGTCGCCGCGATCGGCGCGGCGATCGGCGCCGGGACCAATTGTGGATCGTGTCGCCCGGCACTCGCCCGCCTGCTTACCGAGGAGAAGACCCATGCCGCATGACGATTTTCCCGCCGGGTCGGTGTGGCTGGTGGGGGCGGGGCCGGGCGATCCCGACCTGTTGACGCGCAAGGCGGCGCGGCTGATCGGCGCGGCCGAGGTCGTGTTCTACGACGCATTGGTCGGGCCGGGCGTGCTCGACCTGATCGCGCCGGGTGCCGAGCGGGTCAGCGTCGGCAAGCGGTCCGGGCGGCATTCGAAGGATCAGGGAACGATCGATGCGCTGATCGTCGCCGCCGCGCTGTCGGGCAAGCGGATCGTGCGGTTGAAGGGCGGCGATCCGGCGATCTTCGGCCGGACGGCGGAGGAGGTTGCCGCCTGCAACGCCGCCGGCGTCGCGGTCCGCATCTGTCCGGGGATTACGGCGGCGAGCGCGGCGGTGGCGTCGGCGGGCACCAGCCTGACGCTGCGCGGGATCGCGCGGCGGCTGACGCTGGTCACGGCGCATGCGCAGGCGGGACAGCCGATCGATCTCGACTGGGACGTGCTGGCCGCACCCGATGCGACGCTGGCGATCTATATGGGGCGGGCGGCGGCGGCGACGGTGGCGCAGCAACTGATCGCGGCCGGGCGCGCGGCGGAGACGCCGGTGCTGGTGGTGGTCAATGCGTCGTTGCCGGATGAACGGATCATTCGCGGGCGGCTGTCGGCGCTGGCGTTTCTGGTCGAGGCGATCAGTGCGAGTGATCCGGCGGTGTTGATCGTGGGGGAGGCGGTGGCGGGGGGCGCGCCGTCGAGGGTCGCGCGGGGGACGGCACTTTCGGTCGTCGGATAGAGCGGGCTAGCAAGTATCCTCCCCGGTACGGGGAGGGGGACCGTCGCCGGAGGCGATGGTGGAGGGGATTCATTGCGCAAAGCAACGGTGCCGTATGCGGACGCCCCCTCCACCATGCTGCGCATGGTCCCCTTCCCCGTGCCGGGGAGGATCCGTTGCTCGCGGAGCATTTCGCTGGAAAAGCGGGACCCCGGGTCAAGCCCGGGGTGACGTTTGGCGGGAAGGGGGCACCGCCATGCCGAAGGGCATGGCGGTGCTGCGCAGGTCAGTTGCCCTTGGCGCCCGGCGCTACCGCGCCCTCTACACTGCCGGCCTTCACCTGCGCGGTCGAGGCGGCCAGCGCGCCGCCGATCGGTTCGGCGCGGCCGCCGAGGCATTTGGCGAGGAAATTCTCCGCCACCGCGTTGAAGGCGATGTTGTTCGCCGGGCGGGCGAAGCCATGGCCTTCGTCGGGAAAGACGACATAGGTGACCGGAATCTTCTTCGCCTGCATCGCGGCGACGATCTGGTCGCTTTCGGCCACGTTGACGCGGGGATCGTTGGCGCCCTGTCCGATCAGCAGCGGCCGCTTGATCGCATCGGCATAGGTCAGCGGGCTGCGTTCCTTCAGCAGCGCCTGACCCTCCGGCGTGGTCGGATCGCCCATGCGGCGGTACATCTGCTGCTTGCCCGCCTCCCAATAGGGCGGAATGGTCTTGAGCAGGGTGAACAGGTTCGACGGGCCGACGATATCGACGCCGCAGGCGAACTTGTCGGGCGTCATCGTCAGCCCGGCGAGCGTCGCATAGCCGCCATAGGAACCGCCCATGATCGCGACCTTGTCGCTGGTCGTGACACCGCGCTTCACCGCCCAGTCGACGGCGTCGATCAGGTCGTCGTGCATCTTGCGGCCCCATTGCCGGTCGCCGGCCTGCACGAATTTCTTCCCGAACCCGGTCGAGGCACGGAAGTTGACCGACAGCACCGCATAGCCGCGATTGGCGAGCCATTGGTGATAGCCGTTATAGCCATAGCTGTCGCGGCCCCAGGGTCCGCCATGGACGAGCAGCACCATCGGCGTGGCGCCGGTCGCGCCTTTGGGCCGGGTCAGATAGCTGACCATCGACAGCCCGTCGCGGGTCGGAATGTCGACCGGTTCCATGCCGACCAGCGGTGCGCCGACCAGTTCGGGACGCGGGGTGTAGAGCGCGGTCAGTTTGCGGGCGCGACGGTCGTAGAGCCAGGTGGACGACGGCGCGCTGACCGGATCGAAGGTGACGAGCCATTTGTCGTCGGCATCGGTGCGGGTGCCGATATAGAATTCGCCCTTGTTCTGCGCCTTCAGGAAGGCGAGGTCCGCCTTCACCGCTTCGCCGACCGGGACATATTCATTGCGGTGGAAGTTGACGGAATACGCCTCCACGACGCCGGTCTTCGGATTGGTCAGCCCGGCGCCGACATCGGCCCGGTCGCTCGCGCCGATGGTGGTGAACTTCCCGGTCGCCATGTCCTGCGCCAGCAGCGCGACGGTATCGCGGCCGCGGGCGTCGCCCCAATAGAGCGTCTTGCCATCGGTGGTGAAACCATAGGGGATGGTCGTCGAGGCATCTTCATAATCGACGCGGGTGAAGGGGGTCGCCTCCACCTTGTTGTCGGTCACCCGGTAATAGTCCATGCCGCTGTCGGCGCGCGGCTTTACGGCGATGCGCACGCGCAGCTGGTCGTCGGTGATGAAGCCGGCATAGCCGTCATTCTGAAGCACCGGCGTCAACTTGCCGGTGGCCAGGTTCAGTTCCTGTACGTCGTGCCAGCGCGGGTCGCGATTGTTGACGCCGAGGAGGATACGGTCCTTGATCGTGTCGGACATGCCGATGACCTGCACGGTCGTCTTTTCGAACGGAGTCAGCGCCCGTTGCCGGCCGGTCGTCAGGTCGACGCCGTAGAGCAGGAAATTCTCGTCGCCGCCCTTGTCGTTCACGAACAGGATCTGCCGCGAATCCGGCGACCAGAAATAGGATCGGATCGGGCGCTTCGTCTCGGCGGTCAGGGCGCGGGCTTCGTTCGGGCGGTCGACCGGCGCGACCCAGATGTTCTGCACGCCCCCCTGCGGCGCGATGAAGGCGAGCCATTTGCCATCGGGCGACAGCCGGCCGTTGGTGCGCGTGGGGTTGCCGAAGAGCTTGGTACGCTCGATCAGCGGCACGTCGCCCGTCGGGGCGGCATAGGCCGCGCCCGCGATCGACAGCAGTGCCGCCCCGCTCAACGATCCCAGCAGAATTGACGTACGCATGGCCTTGTCCCCCCGTTATGTAGTGTATTGCCAGTACACCACACCCTTTCCGGGGCGGCAAGGGGATATCGTTATCGAAACGGACGGCCGGTTACCCGCGGGGTCGGGCCGTCGGTGTGGCCTGCCCCGTCACGACCCAGCGCAGGATCAGAGCGGCGTTCCGGCCTGACAGTGCTCCAGCTCGACCGGATCATGGGCACACACGATGCTGAAGTCGCCCCGTTGGTCGACGGACAGGGCGCGCAGGCGCTCCTGGTTCGCCATGCGGCGATCGGCATCGACCTGCATCAAGCGCTGATAGGCGCGCAGCCCGGGGGTGCAGCGGCGGCGCGCCCGACGCATCTCGCCCCGGTAGAAATAGGCGTCGCCGGCGTGGAGCAGCCACCGGCCGTCATCGCCGCGTACGGCCACCCCGGCATGGCCCCAGCTATGCCCGGGTAAGGGGACGAGGAGGATGTCGGACGGTAACCCGTCGAGATCGCGGACCGCGTCGAAACCGAACCACGGCTCGCCCGGCGCACCATAGCCGCGCCAATGACGGACGTCGTCGAACTGGCGCGTGCGCCAGCGATTGCGCGCGACGATGCCGGTCTTGGGTCTGGTCGCGTCGTCATATTCACGCTGCATGACGTGGACGGTCGCGTGCGGGAAATCCTCCAGCCCGCCGGCGTGATCGAAATCGAGATGGGTCAGCACGATGTGCCGCACGTCCTGTGCGCGAAAGCCGAGCGCCTCGATCTGGCGAATGGCGGTTTCTTCCTCGCGCAGGCGGATGTTGAGCAGCATCCGCCATGGCAGGGTGATGCGCGGATCGGGGCGGGCATGGGCATGGGCGACGTCGCGCAGGCCATAGCCGGTATCGACCAGTACCAGCCCGTGCGCGTCGGTTTCGATCAACAGGCAATGGCAGACGAGATGGCCGAGCAGCCCGTGGCTGCGCCCGTCGAACAGCGCCCCGCCCAGGGGGCAGTCGCTGCCGCAGTTCAGGTGATGGATTCGCATGGACGCGGTCCTTGGCAAAGGGGCGGGGATGGTGAGGCATCCCCGCCGGTCGCGTCAGCCGATCTGCTGGTCCTGTGCGCCGCTGTCAGGGCGCGCGGGACCCAGCACCGGTTCCTGGCCGAGCGGCTTGTTCTGGAACACGGTGAATTCGTCGCGGCCGTCCATCGTCGGGCCGGCGGTCCAGCGCCCTTCGGGGTACGTGCCGTCGACCGAGGTCGCGTAGAAGTTATAGTTGTTCGCCTGATCCTCCATGTCCTGCGGGAAAGAGTTGGGGACGGGCAGGTTGGCCGAGGCGCCGCCCAGTTCCTCCAGCACGGCCAGCCATTGCTGCTGGTGCATGGTGTCGCGCGCGATCATGTAGTGCAGCATCTTCTTCATGCCGTCGTCGTCGGTCGCGTTGAACAGCCGGACCGCCAGCACCCGCCCGGTGCTTTCCGCCGCGACGTTGCAGTACATGTCGGCGGCGACGTTCCCGCTGGCATAGATGTGGCTCATGTTGAAAGGCACGCCGTCGGAATCGATCGGCATTGCCGCCAGGCCGCCCGTCAACAGGTTCTTGTGGATCATGCCCTCGATCGACGCCTTGGCGCTGCCGCCGCCCATGACCGCGCCGACGATCGAGTCCGCGGCACCTTCCTCCTGCACCGACGCCGGTGCGGTTTCGAGGTTCATGGCAACCGCGGTGGCCAGCATCTCGATATGGCCGATCTCCTCGGTCGCGGTGTGGAGCAGCATGTCGCGATAGGTGGTGGTGGGCGCGCGGTTGCCCCATGCCTGGAAGAAATACTGCATGCAGACGCGAATCTCGCCCTCGACCCCGCCGATGGCCTGTTGCAGCATCCGCGCGAATGCCGGGTTGGGCTTGTCGACGGTGACCGGGTACTGCAGGCGCTTGTCGTGATAGTACATGATGCTCTCCACGTTCGTGCAACGTCTGGGGTGGAGAACACCTGGCGGCTGACTAAGTTGTTGTAATATTTACCTGATGCAGGTTACGAAGCGGGGGGTCCGGCGGATCTTGCCGGGCGCGGGGGCGGATGGACGGCGCTGGGTGAGGCGCCGTCGGCGGCGCCGCAAACCTGCCTCTTCGCACAGCGATGGAACTTTTTTGAGAAAGTTTGTTGACAGCAAAGTTTCACCCACCTAGATGGAGCTCACCGCAGCGGTGGCCGACACGGTCACCGAGGCAGACAGCGACCTGAGGCGACGCCCCAAACCTTCCGAAAGGCAGGCTAGGAAGCGACGCCGGTATTGTTGTCTAGTTCTTTG
>NZ_LQQO01000013.1 GCF_001619955.1 Sphingomonas hankookensis
ACAGGTCACTCATCCCGGTCTCCTTGCGGAGCCGGAATCAGATCGCGACGCTCACATCAATGGGTCCTGACCCTAACGACGCGGGGGATGCCAGGCCGCAGGAAGCGTCCCGAGATGCGGATGGAGACGCGGGCGCGACTGCTAGACGCCGCGATCGGGCTGATCGTCGCGAGCGGGGTCGCAGCCGCCTCGATCCGCGGCATCTGCGAACGCGCTGGCTTCTCGCAGGGCGCATTCTATTCGTATTTCGCCAGCAAGGACGATCTTCTCTTCACGCTGGTCGAAGAGCACATGGCGAGCCTGGCCCGAAAGCTCGACACGTTGGTGGCGGATACCCGTCATCAAACCGCAGAATCCATCTTGGATACGATCGGGCGCAGCCTGGATGCCCTGTCCGTTGATGCGCGTCATTCCGTACTGATGGTTGAGCTTCACCTTCACGCACGACGCAATGCGCCATTCCGCACGCGCTTCGAACCGGTCAAGGTCGCGTACGAGGCCGCCTTCGCCGACGTCACCTCCCATCTGTTGAGGCGTACCGGCCTGACGCCAGCGATGCCGAGCATCCAACTGGCGCGCATCCTTCTCTCGCAGTGGTCCGGTTCGATCCTTCAAGAAGTGCACGATCCCTCTCCCTCGACCCAGATGCGTGAAGTGTTTGCCGCACTTGTGAGAAACTGACGCCGAACGTCCCCGGCCTGAAGGGCCGACAGGATATGACAACTTGTCACTCACGATCAGGGTCTGCCTCGTCCACGGTGCCACGGCAGGATGGCAGCAGGGCAACCCGCAGATCAAGCCGAAGCGGTTGGAGGCTGCTTCCGGTCCGGGTACGCACTCCCGAAGCAGACCCCAACCGCGCATTGCAATGACGCGCAGGCGCTCATCGTGATTGTCACTGGGCAACAAGAAAAACGACCGGTTTTCTGGCGATTGCTGTTTTTGCCTCGTCCCCCCTGCCTTGTGGTCGGAATACCCGTTGCGGAAACCACCAGCACATTGCAGGGTGTCAGATATCTTTTCTGGCAGGGTGGCGATGCTCATCGGATATGTGAGGGTGTCCAAGGCTGACGGATCGCAGACGCTGGCACCGCAGCGCGATGCGCTGCTCGCCGCAGGCGTCGATGCCTCGCGCATTTATGAGGATCTCGCGTCGGGTCGTCATGATGCACGTCCCGGCCTGACTGCCTGTCTCAAGGCATTGCAGCCCGGCAATACACTGGTGCTCTGGAAACTGGATCGCCTCGGACGCGACCTGAGGCATTTGGTCATCACCGCCGAGGCGCTGCGTGAGCGCGGCATTGGGTTGAAGGTGCTGACCGGCGCCGGCGCGCAGATTGACACCACCACCGCCAACGGCCGCCTGGCCTTTGGCATCTTCGCCGCTTTTGCAGAGTTCGAGCGCGAGTTGATCGCCGAGCGCACACAGGCCGGCCTTGCCGCGGCACGCGCGCGGGGGCGCATGGGAGGGCGACCCCGCAAGATGGACAAGGCAACGCTGGCGATAGCGATGGCCGCCATGTCCGATCGCAACGCGATCGCAGCCGATGTCGCGCGCCGTCTCGGGATGACGACGACGACACTCTATATGTACGTGAACGGTGACGGCACGCCCAAGGCGCCGGGCCAGGCACTGCTCGACGGTGTGCCATACCGCAAAGAACGGCTGCAAGCCGCGTGATAGATCACGCCGCGCCTCAGCGATCAGGCATATCGTCGAGCAGGCGAGGCGATCACGTCGTGTTCAATCGACCGGGCCGAGATCGCAGCCGGCGTCAGCGCTGCGGGGACGCATACTCCCCGGCGCGGCTTGCCCGTCAGCCGCTGGGGTCGCGCCAGGACCATCAGATTCATCACCGCCGCGCCGATCAGGAACTCTTCTTCCGCTCCGCGGATACCGCGCAGGTGAAGCCGCCTCATGCCATGCTTACCCTTGGCGTCAGCGAAGAACCGTTCAACCCCGCGCCGCAACCGCATAGACCGCTTGTAGAGCCCGGTTTCCACTTCGGCTCTGGCAAGATCGCGGACGTCCTCATCGTCCAGCCGAACCAGGGTACGACGCCGCGCCGTCGTGCATTTCTTCCGAAGCACGCACGCCTCGCAGTCACGCGCATCGGCTGCATAACGGTGTACGCCGGTGGGCAGATGGAAGGCATGATGTCGGAGCGGCTTTCCGGTCGGACAGGTAAAGCTGTCAATGTCACGATCATAGCTGAAGGCCGTTCGCGGCAGCTTGCCCTTGGTCTGTTGCGTACGGTCGATTACCGGAATGTGCGGGATTGCGCCGTGATCCCTTACGAAGCCGAGGAAGTTGGCGCTGCCATAGGCTTTGTCGGCCGCAACCCGCTTGGGACGATAATCAAAGCGATCGGCCGATCGCTCGAGCATGACGCGCCCCGCATCAACTTCCTCCGCGAACCGAGCCGGTGTCGCCTTCACATCGAGAGCGACGCCACTCGGGGTGTCGACCAGCGCATTCAGGGCGTAGCCGAACCGGCCACGCACCGTTCGCGCCGACCAAGCCGCGGCAGGGTCCGTTCGAGAGACGCCTTGGCAGCTTTTCGAGCGCGCCATTTCAAAGACGGCATCTCCAGTGTCGTGCACCCACTCCCTAACCGCGCGCGACGCGTTGGCGACATACGGCAGGTAGCCAGGAACGGTCTTGCGCTGCCAGCTCGCATCAGCCGCTATGAACGATGCATCGATCGCGGCGTCTTTTCCGCCAATCAGTCCTTCACTGATGCAGCGTCGGACCGTGCTTTCGAACAGGATCCGGAACACGTCGGCATCGCGGAAACGACCGTGCCGGTTCTTGCTGAACGTCGAGTGGTGCGGAACCTTGTCTCCCGGCGCGAGACGGCAGAACCAGCGATAGGCCAGATTGTAGCGCAGCTCCTCACACAGGCGCCGTTCGGACGTGATCGCGTAAATGCGGCCGACCAAGGCCATGCGGATGAGGAGTTCGGGATCGATCGATGGCCGTCCCCTTGCGCTGTAGTGACCGGCCAGTGCCTGTCTCAACTCGCCGATGTCGAGACATCGATCGACGCGACGCAGCAGGTGGTCTGCGGGCAACATGGCTTCTATGGTGCGGCGGGACGCCCCTTCCCGCTTACCGCGACAGGCTGGTCCCATCATAGCGACGCTCCTTTCGGCAGGGGTGAAACGAAGGAGCAACCCGGCATGTCCGGCATTTTTCAACAGGCCCGGTCGTTTGCGACGAAGCCGACCAACCCCGGTGCGGGTCTCGTAGGCGTAGTCGATAGTACGAAGTTGGACCGAACTGGCAGGCACCCTCCCCTCGGAAGGCTGCGTTTTCCGCCCGAAACCCGCCTGAAGTTCGTGGTATCGCCTACGCCTCACCCCATGACCGGCCTTACGGGTCGACCGGCTCGTGGTATCGCCTACGCCTATGGTGTCGCCGCGGTTCGGACGCGCGTGAGCCGACTGGATGACGACGGAGTTGGTCATGCCGAAGAGTAAGGCGGCCGAACCAGGCCTGTCGAAAGATCGGGCGCCGGCCGGCACTGCCAAAGACGCAGTGGTTCCGATGCAGGGCGACCTCTTCTCCATGGACAGCCCACTACGCGGTGGTGTTCATGGCGAGCTATCGCTGATGGCATACCCCTTCTTCGCCCTTACGAAGCAGGCATGGATGAAGCCGCTTGCCTACAGCACCGGCGAGATCAGTATCGAGGTGCAGCCTGGCCATAAGGGTGTCGCCAACATCTACGATAAAGAGGTTATCCTCTACATCGCCAGCCTTATGGCTGCGAAGATCGAGAACGGCGAGCCAGTAAGCCAAAACTTCCAGTTCACTGCCAATGACTTCTTCCGGGTCACCGGCGCTACACCGTCATCCAACGCGTACACAAGATTGTACGAGGCATTGGAACGACTGCAGAGCACGCAGATCAAGACTGACATCGAGACTGGTGGCGAGGGCGAAGCGGGATTCTTCTCCTGGGTCGAGACTGCCCGCCTTCAATATACCAAGACGCGAACCGGCGAGCGCAGGCTCAAGGCCGTGAATGTTCGTCTGTGCGATTGGCTGTTCCGGGCGATCCTCAAGGATCGAAGTGTCATGCAATACGCACCCAGCTACTTCCAGCTGAGCCCGATCAACCGTCGGCTCTATGAAGTCGCTTGCTTCCTGCGCTTCTCCGGCGTGACGTCGATAAGGTTGGGTGATCTACAACACCAGATCGGCCATCAAAGCCTGACCCGGCTCTTCAAGCCTTACGTTGTCGAGGCTGCAAACGGCACAGTCCCGGGCTTCGAGTTTTCTATCCAGGCGGCCGAAGGCGCCTCAAAAAGCAGCAAGGTCTCGGACGAGGTTGTTGTCATTCGCGAGGTTCCGACTGTCCTGGCGCCGATGAAGCGATCGAAAGCTGCTTCCGAGAACTGATCGGATTTGATCTCGACAGTCGCAGAGGCGACGCATTCCACCCGGCCCACCTTGTCAGCACTGCCGACCGCGTCGGAGGCCAACTACCATCCGCTGGGGCGTAGCCGATACCACGAACTTTGCCTTGCCGCGTAGTCGATACCACGAACTTATCGCCGCGGGCGTAGTCGATACCACGAATCTTTTCCGGCGAGCGTAGCCGATACCACGAATACTCGTGGTTTCTTAACCTTTGCATCTGCGGCACTGTGCTCGGGCGACCTTCCGTCGCATTTTCTGGAGCTATGACCGTGGCCACATAAACGAATGCCCGGCACGAAGGCCGGGCACCCTGGAACCGTAAGATGGGCAGCGTCGCCAAACGCTGACCGGTCCGCGATAGGCCTCCCATCTAGACGATCCTGACACCTGGTTCAAGGGAGCGCGATTCGCGCCACGCACGAGTTATGCCTGCTGACGGTCCCTCCATCCGAGGGGGCGAACGATGAACTATACGCAAACGGCTTTCACCGGCCGGACCGGGGCGCGGCCGATCACGGCACTGACGCGCGAGCTCACCCGGAGGATGAAGGTCGTCGACGAGAGCGCCGTCCAGATATCCAAACAAGACGCTCGCAGGGTCGTGAAGGCGCTGAAAGGCGCGATCGCGGTCAGCAACGGCGCGATCGAGACGCTAATGGATCTTGTCCAGCTCACCTGGGAGGCCGACTGGGCCGCCGACCGCCCGCTCGTCGTCTGGCCGAGCAACCAACATCTTGCGGACGAGGTCAGGAAAACCGTTGCCTGCATCAAGGCGCGGCTGCGTGAGCTGCGCGCCGCAGGCTTGATCCTCGCGCGAGATAGCGCCTCGGGACGTCGAAGCGGTTTCCGGAACCGTGACGGCGTCATCGTCGAAGCCTACGGCCTCGATCTCTCCCCCATCCGGCTGCGCTATGCCGAGCTGAAGGAAGCCGGCGATCGCCTCAACGCCCTCTATGCGCTCTTCAAGAGCGGCAAGAAGGAGATCGCGCGTGTCCGCCGGATCGTCGGACAGGCACTCGCGCAGGCCGCTGATCTGAGCCTCACCGGACCGCACTGGATGGCACTCCAGGACGCGATTGACGAGATCGCGTTTGCTGCGGCGCAGGCCAGGACTATGGGCGACCGCGAAGGCTACCAGGCCGCGCTCGACCGTCTTCCTGGCGTTGAGGATCTCGTCGGAGAGACCATCGATCGCTTCATGTTTACAGAGGAAAATAACCCGTCGGGGTCATCGGTATCACCCGACATACACATACAAACCATTCCCTCTGAAAATACCGTACATGCTAAGCGAGAATGTAGTTCTGACCCGGAGGTGAGCCTTCCCGATCAAGCGGTGCTGCCCCCCTCCCCTTCTCAGAGCAGCCTCAAGGTGCGGCCTTGCGACCTCGCGGAGATGTTCCCGACAACCTCGATGTATCTGACGGAGGCCCGACCGCGGTGGCCGGACGTCCATAACGCCGCGGCGCGGCTGCGGCATGACCTTGGCATCCGTTCCGGAACGTGGGTGGATGCAATCGATACGCTGGGCCGGGACGGCGCTGCTGTCGCGGTCATGATCACCGCGGAGAGAGAGGCGCGCAATGAGATCCGCCTTACAGCCGGGGCTTATTACGCTGGGATGGTCGCGCGGGCGAAGCGCGGCGAGCTCGACCTTCAAAAGAGCCTATGGGGTTTCAGGACCGAGCGAATGGCTGCGCATTGATGGCCAACCCCTGCCAAGCTAGCAACGAGAGGCCTCCCGCCCCTCGCCTGCTTCTTCCAATCAGGCAGGCTGTGAGGTGGCCGGAGACGCATTCAGCTCGAAGCAGTGTCCTTCTCGGCATCTTCTCGGCGACCCAGAAGGACGAACGCCGCGAGCGGTACGGCGGCAATCGTCGCCATTGCGGTGACAACGATGGGCCACGTTCACGCCTGGGCGATCCGCTGGTAGTTCGTCTGAAACGGGAGCCCCGCATCGATCCCGTCGGCCACGTAGAGCACTCACGCGTCCGGCCAGGTTGGTAACTTTGCACCCACAAGAGGGTTAAGCGATCGTCAGCATCTTGCTGCTAGGTGGTCGATATGCCCCAAGCGACACTCCAGGCCTGGCTCTCCCTCTATGCCGCCGTCGGCGTCATGGTCGCGATGTGCGCCGTCTTCGCGGTCATCAAGACCGCCTATGACTATCGCACGGGAAATAGCCGGCTCCCTACCACGACCATGCTCGACAAGGTCCTCGTCGCGCCGCGGCTGTGGGTTCGTTGGCAGCTCAACTACCTCCTGGGTGCACCGGCTATACTCGGGATCGCGATCTACTTTGCCCATTACCTCGGGTTCGGCACGCTCGTCGACGTGTAAGCCAGCAGCTGGACCCCCCTGCCCCGCCAGCCTGCCGCACTCGGCATCGCGGCGGTTTGCACGGATGCGGCTCGATAGGCACCGCTGCTCCACCCCTTGGTGATCGCCGCAACGTAATCGATCGTCTCCCTGAAGGGTGGGATCCTTCCCAAGGTTCGTACCCTGCCAGGGCCGGCGTTGTAGGCCGCCAGTGCGAGATCGACGCGCTTGAACTCGTCCAGGTGAGACCGAAGGTATCTGGCCCCTCCCCTCAGATTGGCCAGCGGATCTCGGGAGTCGAGAACACCCAGGCCGCGAGCCGTGTCGGGCATCAACTGTGTCAGGCCTACCGCGCCCTTGTTTGAGACGATCAGCGGATCGTAGCGGCTTTCCTGGGCGACGAGCGCATCGAGTAGCCCGGTAGGCACGCCAGCCTCACAGGCGACGGCGGAGATGAGAGGGAAATAACGCGCTCGGCGTGCCTCCTGCCACGGAGCCAAATCTCCTCGCGGACGGTAAGGCGTCATCGAGCAAGCGGCCGGACTGTACATGTAAGGCGCGACGACGCTCTGAGCGACCTGAGCCGCACCCGTCATCACCCTCCCCGTCTGCATCCAAAGCGGAATCGCAATCGGCGGGCTTGGAACGTCCGTGGTCGTATGTGCTTGCTCGGCCAGGGCGATGCTCCGGAAGTCATCCTGTAAGGCTTCCGGCGAAACGCCCTGCTGCTCGCTTGATGGTGGAAGTGGCTTCGGCGCCGTGCGGCCTACATCAATCACCACACCGTCAGCCAAATCACGGAATGCGACCAGTTCAGCTTGCCGCTGGGACGCGTCGGCAGGGCCGAGGGCGACGGAAGCCGCGACCAATCCTGTGACTAATCTCAGCGCGCCGGGGTGCTTCATTTGTCGAAACAGCCATCGGACGGAGGCATGGTCAACGTGGAAAAAAATTACCCTGCCCGGGAGGAGAGCGCATCGGGAACCCGACTTTGCGCTTAAACAGATTTACGACGAAGCGCATCTACTGAAATGCGGGCGACATCACTGTCGAAGTGGCTATGCTCCGCCGTCCGCGAACATAGTGACGGAGGAAGGCTCGCCAGCGAGGAATGGGTTGGACCAAACCCTGGACGCGCCGTCATGCCAGACCCGAAAGGGCACGCCGGCGAAGATGGCGAGGACGGTCGAGCCGTTTGAGAGAGGAACGGTGCGTTCGATGCGTTGCCCCCCTGCCCGGCTCTTCTTCGTCGCCGAGCCGCTTAGCTTTTCGCCAACCGTGGCTGTCCACGTCTCCCCGTTCGATCGGAACGTGATCGAGCGGATGCGTTTGCCTGTCGGCGCCGGTGCACACCCGCAGGCCAGCGCGAGCTCATTATACGCTTGCTCTTGGTCCTTGGCCGGAACGCCCGGCACGAAGAAGGTGGACCCCTGCCCTGTTGCCACTCGCTTGAACCTTTCATCGAACCGGATGCTATTCCGCGATCGGGGGAAAGGGGGATCGCGATAGCCAAGAACGCCATTCAGACAACGCATTTACGGAAAAGCGGTGATACAGAAAGACACATCGCCGGCTTTACGGCGACACGCCGACGCGCAAAGGCGGAATTACGGCGTTTCGTATTTCTGTACCAACAGATCTCGGACCTCGTCAGCGATCTTCGTTCCCCGCATCGCGCACTGTGACTTGATCGTGCGATGAAGGCTCTCCGGTATGTCGATCGTCAAACGCTTCATCTTGACGTCCGCGGCGGGCGTTTCGGCAAGCTTCTCTGCTCCGGCTCCCACCCAGGCATCGGCGCCAGCGGCGGGAGGCGCGCCAGCCGTTGGGCGTCGGCCAATCGTCACTTTCTTGGTCATGCCACAAGCTCCATTAGTTCGGCCCGTACGGCCTCGATTTCCGCTGCCGCCGCACTCTTGCCGTCGATCTCGAAAACAGCGCGCCCAGTGGCCGCTGCCTCGGCAAACACGACGCGCTGGACGATCTGCGCCGTCATGGTCGGGATCTGATATGCTGCCAAAGCCTCAACCACGTCGCGCCCAATCGCCGTTTTTGCGACTTTGCGATTTACCACAAATGTGGCCTTCAGGCTTTCCTTAAAAACGGACGCTTCGACGATAAGCTTGACCACCTCGTCCGCGGCCCAGATGTCGTAAGGCGAAGGCTGGACAGGGACCAGCACCACATCCGCCGCCATGATCGCCGATCGCGCCAGCTCGGTCACACGAGGCGGTCCGTCGATGACGACATGATCGTAGCCCTGGCCGATCTGATCCAACTCTTTGTGGATGGTCGGTCGAGGGAAGCCGACCACCGAGATCATCGGCTGCTCCTCGCGAGCCGCAGCCCAGTCGAGCGAACTGCCCTGGGGGTCGGCGTCGATCAGCAACACGCGCGAGCCGTCGCGTGCGAGGCTTGAGGCCAGGTTCACGCTCAGGGTCGTCTTTCCGACGCCGCCTTTCTGGTTGAGCAACGCAACGATCATGAGAGGGACCTTCCGTGGAAACGTGTAATCGTAAAACCTGCAAAACGTAAAGCCGTCTTATCGGCTTGCCGCTTCGTCGTCTACTCGCAAACCCTGCGATGTGCTTTTCTGTAGGAGGGAAGAGGGCGGGAGGGGGTGAAAGGAGACGGGAATGTCCCTGATCGCTCTCAGACCCACCCAGCGCGTTGTCGATATCGTGGGTGCCCTCGGCGGCACCTGGCGGGGCTATATCGCTACCTGCCGCTGCCCAGCACACCAGGACAGCGATCCCAGCCTGTCCGTGCGCCAGGGGCACGACGGCATTCTCGTCCATTGTTTTGCCGGTTGCGATCCGGGGGACGTCCTGCGCGAAATCTCCCGCCTACGACCCTCCGGAAGCCATCAGCCACCGCCCGCCCGGCACCGCCCTGGCGGGAGCAACGTCGGACGGCTCTGGGAGGAGGCCCTTCCCGCGGACGGTACGGCAGCCGCTGAGTATCTCGACGGGCGGGGCCTGCGCCTGCCACTCGACGATATCCGCTTTCATCCACGCTGCCCGTGGGGTCCAAAGCCTTCCACGCGCTTGTGGATCGGCGTGGAAAAGGGACCCCGGTAGCGGGGTGATCGGCGTCGAAAAGGGACCCCTCATCCCGTTGGTCTAGGCTGTTCGCTTGGCGG
>NZ_LQQO01000014.1 GCF_001619955.1 Sphingomonas hankookensis
CCCCACTCCCCCACTCCCCCACTCCCCCACTCCGTCACCCGTCAGGATACTGCGCGGGTGGCGGGGCGGGGGAGCGGGCCGGTACCGCCTCCACGTCAGTGGATCAGGCGTTAGCGGCGCACGCGGCGCGGTTCGTTGAAGCGGAAGGCATTGTCCGCGACCGGCAAGTTGAACTGCTGATTCGTCAGCCGCACCGTGGTCCGATTCGCCTGCGCGTCGAGCGCGACCCAGCCCTGCAGCATCAGCCCGGCGGGCGCGGATGGCTGTCGCGCGAAGATCATCGTGATCCGGCCATATTCGGGGCGTTTCGGATCATAGGCCTCGACGCTGACGATTCGCGGATCGTTCGACGGCACGACCTTCGCGAATTTCGACGCATCGCGTTCGGGGTTCAGCAGGATGCCGAGCGGCGAGTTGCCGATCGGCCAGCGCTGCTTCTGCCCGACCTGATAATCGAGGAAGTAGAGCGACTTGCCATCCGACACGAGCAGGATCGGCACGCCCTTCTCATATTGGAAGCGGATCTTGCCCGGCTTCTTCAGCGTCAGCTTGCCGGTCAGCACCCGGCCGTTGCGGTCGGTCTGCGAAAAATCCGCGGTCATCGTCTGCGTCGCCGCCAGATGCCGCTGGACCGAGGCAAGGTCGTTCTGCGGTGCCTGCGCATGCAGGGCAACGGGGGCGGCAAGGGCGAACGCGAGCGCGAGCGGGCGAATGGGGCGTCTCCAGATCATGGGGCAGGGGTAGGATCGGCGCATTGAACGCGGCGTGAACCCATGGGTTGCGCGGTCGTGGCCATACTGAATCGCGTACCCCCGCGCAGGCGGGGGTCCAGAGCCAACAACGCAGCGCGGCGCGTGGAACCCTGGACCCCCGCCTGCGCGGGGGTACGGTGGTTGCTTTGCAGCCGCCCCTTACAGCCGGTGTTCGCCCTTCACCCAGCGCACCGTGCCCGAGCTGGCGCGCATCACGACGCTCTCGGTCGTCATCTTGCCCGGCATCCGCTTGACGCCGGCGAGCAGCGACCCGTCGGTCACGCCGGTCGCGGCAAAAATGCAGTCGCCGCGCGCCAGTTCGGTCAGGTCGTACTGCTTGTCGAGGTCGGTCACGCCCCACTTCGCCGCGCGGGCGCGTTCGTCGTCGTTGCGGAACACCAGCCGCCCCTTGAACTGCCCGCCGGTGCAGCGCAGCGCGGCGGCGGCCAGCACGCCCTCCGGCGCGCCGCCCTGGCCCATATAGAGGTCGATGGTGGTGTCGGGGTCGCTGGTCGCGATCACGCCGGCCACGTCGCCGTCGCCGATCAGCATCACGCCGCAGCCGACCGCGCGCAGTTCGGCGATCATCGCTTCGTGGCGCGGACGGTTGAGGACGCAGACGATGATGTCGTGCGGATCGACGCCCTTGGCCTTCGCCACCGCCTTCACATTTTCGGTCGGCGACTTGTCGAGGTCGATGATCCCGGCGGGATAGCCCGGACCGCAGGCGATCTTGTCCATATAGACGTCGGGGGCGTTGAGCAGGCCGCCCTTTTCGGCGATCGCCAGCACGGCCAGGCTGTTCGGGCCGGCGGTGGCGCAGATCGTGGTGCCCTCCAGCGGATCGAGTGCGATGTCGATCTCCGGGCCTTTGCCCAGGCCCACCTTCTCGCCGATGAACAGCATCGGTGCCTCGTCGCGCTCGCCCTCGCCGATGACGACGGTGCCGTCCATGTAAAGTTCGTTCAGCGCGGCGCGCATCGCTTCGACCGCGGCGGCGTCGGCCGCCTTTTCGTCGCCCCGCCCGACCAGCGTCGACGCGGCGATCGCCGCCGCTTCGGTGACGCGCACCATTTCGAGGACGAGCACGCGATCGAGGGTGTTGCTGACAGGCTGCATTGGACGAAGCTCCCGGCCGTTAAACGGATTAAACGCGGCGATAGGCGACCTGCCCTTGTCGGGCAAGGGATGTTGTGGATAACCTTGTGTATCGGCGACGAAAGGCACGGGCATGACGGCGTGGGCGATGCTTCTGGCGATGGCGCAGGATGGCGGAGCCGCCGCCGCGATGATGGCGCGGGCGCGCAGCATGACCCAGGTCGTCCAGCCCTGTCGCATCGACGCCGATCCGGACGAGATCGTGGTGTGCGCCGCGCGGACCGCCGACCGGTTCCGCGTTCCGCTGGTCACCCCTCCGGCAGAAGGCGATCCCAAGGCGGTCGACGCGCTGGGCGAGCGGGAGCGCCTGCTCGCCGTGCCGCAACCGGCCTGCGGAACCGCGGCGTTCCTGCAAGGGTGTGGCTTTGTCGGGGTGACCGCCTCGACCCGCAGGGGCGGCAGCATCGGCCGTGCGCGACCGCTGGCGCGGTAGCAACCAAAGTTTCGCCAAGACGTTCGGAACGAACGATCTTTGATGGGGGCGTCGATGTTGCTATCCGTGCTGCTTATGATGGCGCAGGCGGCGCCAACACCGACCAAGCTCGGCGTCGCCGATCCGGTCAACTGCATCGTGACGCCCCGGGCACTGGGCTGTCCGGATCGCAAGAACGACCGCTATCGCCTCGACGACGACACGCCCGAATTCGACCACAAGGCCGACGGCCTGCGGCAGGGAACGCCGCGTTGCGGACTGATGGGGATGCCGGTGTGCCCCAGCAACGGGCGTCCGATCCTGACCAGTCGCCCGCAGTAACCGGGGCGGCCTCGCGACCGCCCCGCCCACCTCATGCCTCGGCCAGTTCGGCCTGCGCATTGACCTTGTGCTCGGCCATGGTCGTCAGCTTCTCGTCGGTGGCACGTTCCTCGGCCAGCGTTTCGGCGAGCAGCGCGGCGATATCCTCGCGGCCCAGCTGCCGAGCCCAGGCGATCAGCGTGCCGTAGCGGGTGATCTCATAATGCTCGACCGCCTGTGCCGAGGCGATCAGCGCGGCGTCCAGCACCTTCTTGTCGCCGATTTCACCGGCAACCTCGTTCGCTTCCTTGATGATGCCGTCGATGGCGGGGCAGCTGACCGCCTTCTTGGTCGCGCCGTGCAGCTGGAATATCTGCTCCAGCCGGCGGATCTGCCCTTCGGTTTCGGCCAGATGGCGTTCGAACCCGGCCTTCAATTCGGGGTCGGTCGCCTTGGCCGCCATCTTGGGCAATGCCTTCAGAATCTGGTTCTCGGCATAATAGACATCCTGCAGCTGATGGACGAACAGATCGTCGAGCGTCGCAATATCCTTGGAAAACAATCCCATGACGTGATCCTTCGCAAAGGGGGGCGTGCCGTCCCAACGATGCGGCGCGCGCCCGGTTGCGAAGAAAATCGTCAGTGGCCGCGACAGCCGAGCAGGTCGACGACATCCTCCAGCCGCGCGGCGTCGCCCAGTGCAATGACCTCACCGATGCTGCCGGCATGGAGCGGATCGCCCGACCAGTCGCTCATCGTGCCGCCCGCGCCCTCGACGACCGGCACCAGCGCGGCGAAGTCGTGCAGCTTCAGCCCCGCCTCCACCACCAGGTCGATATGGCCGGACGCCAGCGTGCCATAGGAATAGCAATCGCCGCCGAGCACGGTCGATCGGACCTTGGCCTCGACATGTTCGAACCCGTGGAGCTGCCCGTCGTCGAACAGCGCCGGGCTGGTGGTCGCCAGCAGCGCATCCGCAAGATCGCGACAGCGACGGGTTCGGGCCGGTTGCCCGTTGAAGGTCGTGCCGCGCCCGACCGCGCCGACCCAGCGTTCGCCGATGATCGGCTGATCGATCACGCCCAGTACCGGCCAGCCGTCCTCGACCAGCGCGATCAGCGTGCCGAAGATTGGCCGCCCGGCGATGAACGATCGCGTGCCGTCGATCGGGTCGAGCACCCATACGCGCCCGCTGGTCCCCTCCGACACGCCATATTCCTCGCCCTGGATGCCGTCCGAGGGGCGTTCGCGCTCGATGATCGCACGCATCGCCGCCTCCGCTTCGCGATCGGCCAGCGTCACCGGCGAGGCATCGTCCTTGATCTCCAGCCCGTAATTGCTGCGGAATCGCGGGCGGATCGCGGCGCCGGCGGCGTCGGCCAGCTGGGCGGCAAGGGTCAGGTCGGCGGCGGTGACGGGCATGGCGGGCCTTTGCGTTGGGAACCCCCAGATAGGCGGTGACGCCGACAAAGCGCAAACGATGCTCGCGGTTGTCGCAAATGCCTGTCACATCACGTGCATGATCGCTCTCACCCTGCTCGCCGCCGCCGCCCAGCCGCAACTGCGCATCGTCGCCGAACCGCCCGCCTCGGTCGCGGCGGCGGAAGGCGGCGTGACGGTGTTCGTCCTGAACGAAGGGGCGAGCGAGGCAGACGCCACGCCGGCGCCGATGGAGGTCGTCACCGCCGATCAGGTGCCGCTCAGGATCGTGCCGGTCGACACCGCCCCCGCCCGGGTCGCGCCGGGCGGCTTCCGCGCGATCCGCTACCGCATTGCCCCGGTGGCGGTCGCGGCGACTTCGGCACCGGCCTCGCCAAAGGGCGAAACGGTGGTCGCGACCGCGAGCGGTCAGGCGTCGGGCCTGCTCGCCCGGTTCGAACCGCACCAACCGATCTATGGTGCGTTCGGGCTGGGGTCGGACGGCGCCAAGCTGCAACTGAGCCTCGCCTTCCGCCCGTTCGACGGTGCCGGCGCGCTGGACGGGGTGCGGCTGGCGTGGACGCAGACGATGTTCTGGGCCATCGACCGGTCGTCGGGGCCGTTCCGATCGACCAACTACAGCCCCGAAGTCTATTATCAGCGGCAGATCGACGACCGGATCGTCGCCGCGGCGGGCTATGCGCATGATTCGAACGGGCGCGATGCCGGGTCGATCGACGTGAACCGGATCTTCGCTTCGGCCAGCTATGTCCTGCCGCTGGGCGACGACTGGCGGGTCGAGGCGACGCCCAGGGCATGGACCTATGTCGGCACCGGCTATCGCGATCTCGACCGTTATTGGGGCAACTGGTCGCTGGGTGGCGCGATCGGACAGGTCGACGGGCTGCGCATCGCCGCCACGCTGCGCAATCCGCTGGGCAGCCGCCGCGCGGGCGAGCTGTTCCTGTCCTTTCCCGTCGGGCGCACCGGTCTGTACGTTTTCGGACAGGCCTTTGCCGGTTATGGCGAGGCGATCGACGATTACGCCCTGCGCTCGTCCAGCGCGCGGCTGGGAGTCGCCTTCACCCGCTGAGGCCAGCCGCTGGCGCGCCGCGGCCAAGCTGCTAGAATGAGGCAACTTCGCGCAAGGAACCTACTCGATGCGTCTCGCCCTGTTCGCCGCTGCCCTGACCCTGCCGTTCGCTGCCCCGCTGTCCGCCGCGCTGGCGCCCGGTGCTCGCGCGCCCGACTTCACGACCAAGGCCGCGATCGCCGGCAAGGCGTTCACGCTCAACCTGCGCTCGCAGCTGCGTAAAGGTCCGGTGGTGCTCTATTTCTTCCCGGCGGCGTTCACCGGCGGCTGCAATGCGGAGGCAAAGGCGTTCGCCGACGCGGTCGACGATTTCAAGGCGGCCGGCGCGACCGTCATCGGCATGTCGGCCGACGATATCGGCAAGCTGCAGGAATTTTCGAAGGCCCATTGCGCCGGCCGGTTCGCTGTCGCGAGCGCGGGGCCGCGCGTGATCCAGGGATTCGACGTGGCCCTCAACCGCCCGGCGGGTGCCGATGGCAAGCCGCGCACCATGACCACGCGCACCAGCTATGTCATTGACCGCGATGGCAAGATCGCCTTCGTCCATTCCGACATGAACCCGGCCGATCATGTCCGCTCGACTTTGGAGGCGGTGCGCGCGTTGGGCAGGCGCGGCTGAGCCGCCCGCCGCAATCGTGGATTTAGGGTAAATTTCCGCGAAACCCGATTTTAGCAAAGGCGCGCTACGCCCATTCCGTACAATCCGGCACATCGGGTGCGGGGTGGGGGCAGAGGGGCCGGGCGTGTATCTGGAAAAAATCGGCGACGGTGGGGCATCGGCCGGACACGGTCTGATCCATGCCGTCCTCGCTTTTCTGGAGGACCAGCGGCTCGATCCCACGCCGCTCAACTACAGCTTCGCCTACCGCGTCGTCAGCGAACCGGCGGGCGCGCTGGCGCTGGAGGTTGCGCGGCGGACCGATGGCGGCATCCGCCTGACCGGCGGCGAGGTCGAACAGTTGGGCAATGCGATCGACGGGGCGGCGGATGTCGCCGCCGGGCGACCCAATGCTCCGCCCGTGACGCCGACCGCTCCCGCGACCCCCGAACCGGACATCGCCGCCGCCGAAGCTTTGGTCACCGAAACGCTGCGCCAGGTCGCGGGCTTTGCGACGATGGTGTCGGAAATCCGCAGCGAAACGCAGGATTTCGGCCGCGACCTGGCCGCCAGCGCCGATGCGTTGCAACGCTCGACCCCCATCGCCAGCACCGATGCCGCCGTTGCCGAACTGGCACGGATCACCGCCGCGATGCGCGCGCGGGTCGAGATTGCCGAGGCGCGGCTGGAACAGGCGACGCGCGAGGCGAGCGACCTGCGCGAACAACTGGCCGCCGCGCATGACGATGCGCGCCGCGACCCGCTGACCGACCTGCCCAATCGCCGCGCCTTCGAGGAAGCGGTCGAGGCTGCCCAGCATGGGCCGGTCCATATCGCGATGTGCGATGTCGATCATTTCAAGGCGATCAACGACCAGCACGGCCATCCGGTCGGCGACCGCGTGTTGCGCGCCATCGGGACGACGCTGGCGCGCGAATGCCCCGGCCATCTGGTCGCGCGCTATGGCGGGGAGGAATTTGCCGTGCTGATCACCGGCATCGGCACCGGCGCGGCCCGGGCGCTCCTGGAAAAGGCGCGGATCGCGGTCGGCAAGCGCCGCTATCGCCTGCGCGAGAGCGATACGCTGGTCAACGGCATCACCCTGTCGGCCGGATTGGTCACGATGACGCCGGGCGAAAGGCTGTTGTCGGCGATCGAGCGGGTCGATGCCCTCTTGTACGAGGCGAAGCGCCATGGCCGCAACCAATCGGTTGGCGAAAATGGCTGATAAATGGGGTAATGCGCCGGCAAGAATTGCCAACACCGTGCACTTTGTAAAAACTATTGTTACAAATCAATAACATATTAATTGGCACGCCCCCTGCAATGCAATGTGCATAGCCGGCGAGATGGCTCGCACGGCACCAGGGAGTAGCCACCATGATCCGTACCGAAACCCTTCGCCAGCACGTCGCCGCCCTGTTCGGTGCGCTGCTCGTCTCCACGCTGTTGCTGTCGGTCGCCGCGCCGGTCGTGCCGATCGCCTGACCTCAGCCTTTGGCGATCATGGCGCGGGCGACCGCTTCGGCGACCTTGATCCCGTCCACCGCCGCCGACAGGATGCCGCCGGCATAGCCGGCGCCTTCGCCCGCCGGAAACAGGTTGGCGGTGTTGATGCTCTGGAAATCCTCCCCCCGCGTGATCCGCACCGGGGACGAGGTGCGGGTTTCGACCCCGGTCATAACCGCATCGGGATGGTCGTAGCCCGGAATCGTCCGCCCGAACGCGACCAGTGCCTCGCGCATCGCGGTGATCGCGAATTCGGGCAGGCATTCGGACAGGTCGGTCAGTGTCACCCCAGGCCGGTAGGAGGGCAGCACGCTGCGCAGCGCGGTCGATGGCCGCCCGGCCAAAAAATCACCGATCAGCTGCGCCGGCGCACGATAATCGCCGCCGCCCGCGGCATAGGCGCGTTCCTCCAGCTGCCGCTGGAACGCGATTCCCGCCAGCGGGTGCCCCGGATAGTCGCGCGCCGGATCGATGCCGACGACGATGCCGGAATTGGCGTTGCGTTCGTTGCGCGAATATTGGCTCATGCCGTTGGTCGCGACCCGGCCCGGTTCGGACGTCGCCGCCACCACCGTGCCGCCCGGACACATGCAGAAGCTGTAGACGGTGCGCTGGTTGGCGCAATGGTGCGACAGCGTATAGGCCGCCGCGCCCAGGTCGGGATGGCCGGCGCACGCCCCGAAGCGGGCCTGGTCGATCCAGCTTTGCGGATGCTCGATACGTACGCCGATCGAAAACGGCTTGGGTTCGAGGAAGACCCCGCGATCGTGCAGCATGTGGAACGTGTCGCGCGCGCTGTGCCCCAGCGCCAGCACCACCGGACCGTCCGCCGCCAGCGTCTCGCCGGTCGACAGCTTCAGCCCCGTCAGCCGTCGGGTGCCGTCCGGGCGTTCCTCCAGTTCGATATCGTCGACCCGGTGCGAGAAGCGATATTCCCCGCCCAGTTCCTCGACGGTCGCGCGCATCGATTCGACCATGGTGACGAGGCGGAAGGTGCCGATATGCGGATGCGCCTCGGTCAGGATTTCCTCCGGCGCGCCGGCCTTCACGAATTCGGTCAGCACCTTGCGGCCCAGATGGCGCGGGTCCTTGATCTGGCTCCACAATTTGCCGTCGGAAAAGGTGCCGGCGCCGCCCTCGCCGAACTGCACGTTCGATTCGGGGTTCAGCTCGCTCCGCCGCCACAGGCCCCAGGTATCCTGCGTCCGCTGGCGCACAACCTTGCCGCGTTCGAGGATGATCGGGCGGAACCCCATCTGCGCCAGGATCAGCCCGGCGAACAATCCGCACGGCCCCGCGCCGACGACGATCGGGCGCGGCCCGGCATAATCGGCGGGCATCTTGGTCACGAAACGATAGCCGGTATCGGGCGTCGTGGCGACATTGCGGTCGCGCTTGGTGCGGTTGAGCACCTGGCCTTCGTTCCTGACCGTCACGTCGACCGAATAGACGAGCTGGATATCATCCTTGTCGCGCGCATCATGCGCCCGGCGCGCAATGGTGTAGCGAACGAGGTCGCGCGGCGTAATGCGCAACCGCTCCCGGATCGCGGCGGCCAGTGCCTCTTCGGGATGGTTGAGCGGTAGTTTCAATTCGGTGATGCGCAGCATCGGGCCATTTAGCGTGGGCCGCCGCACATCGCCATGGCCGCGATTGTCCGCGGCCGTCGATCGCGATAGCGAGGGGGCATGATCGGAACGTTGCTCCGCTGCCTCCTGTCGCTGCTGCTGGCGGCGGCGAGTGTGCCCGCGCTGGCCCAGACCGTGGCCGCCCCCGACTATGGCAGCATGCTCGACCGTGCGGCCGACGAACTGGGCCGGGTCGACGGCGCGCTCGATACCCGGTTGGAACGCAGCGACCGCGACGAATTGCGCGCCCGGGCACAGGCGGTGCGGGCGAGCACGCTCGACACCGCGCAACAGCTGACCGGCGACATGGCACGGATCGAGGCGCGGCTGGCGCAGCTGGGTCCGGCATCGTCGGGCGAGGACCCTGCGATCCGCGACGAGCGTGCGGCACTCACCCGACAACGCACGACGATCGATTCGGCGACGAAGCGCGCGAAACTGCTGTCGGTGGAGGCGCAGCAGCTGATCGACGAGATTCAGGAAGGGCAGGCGGCGGAGCTGAACCAGAAGCTGTTCGGGCGCGGTGCATCGCCGCTGACGCCGGCATTCTGGAGCGCGATCCTGCGGTCGATGCCGCGCGACCTGCACCGGATCGAACGCTTCGTCGCGGCCGAGGTCGCGACGATCCGCGCCGCGCCCTGGGCACAGGCTTGGCCGGCGCTGCTGGGTTTCGCCATCGCGATCCTGTTGCTGGGCCCTGCGCGGCTGGCGGCGGCACGGGTCGGGCAGCGCCTGCTGATCGAGGGTGCACCGGGGCGGCGGGTGCGGCGGTCGGCCAATGCGCTCGGCCGTATCCTCGTCGGCACGCTCGCGCCGCTGCTGGCCGCCGCCGCGCTGCTGACCGGTGCGCGCTGGGCGGGGCTGGTCGCGTCGCGCTGGGACCCGATGCTCGATCAATGGCTGGTGGCGATCGGCTTTGCGGCCTTTTCCAGCGCGGTGCTGGGCGCGACGTTGATGCGGCGCAGCCCCAGCTGGCGGATCGCGCCGGTCAGCGATGCGGTGGCGACGCGGTTCCGGCCCTATTCCTTCGTGCTGGCGGGGTTGGCCGGCTGTGTGATCGCGCTCGATGCCGCGGACACCGCGATCGGCACCAGTCCGGCGATCCGCATAGCGACCCATTCGCTGCTGGCGCTGGCGCATATCCTGCTGATCGCCGGCAGCCTGTTCACGCTGGGCCGGATGCGGGCCGAGGCGAACGCGGCGGAGGAGGGCGCCGCCGACGCCCCGGCGCATACCGGGCTGGCGGCGATGCAGCTGTTCGCGTGGAGCATCGCCGGGGTGGCGTTGCTGGCGCTGGCGGCGGGCTATGTCGGGTTCAGCCTGTTCGTGGGGCAGATGGCGGCATGGACGCTGGTGCTGGGCGCGGCGGTCTATCTGGTGCTCGCCGCGACCGACGATGTCGCGACATCGGTGTTCGAACGGGGCAGCCGGCTGGGCGCCGCGCTGACCCGGGGCCTCGGCCTGCGCGGCGGGACGGTCGACCAGTTCGGGGTGCTGCTCTCGGGCGTGCTGCGGGTGTTGATCGCGGTCGTCGCCGTCGCCCTGTGGCTGTTGCCGTTCGGCGGCAGCGGCGTGTCCGACGCGCTGACCCGGCTGGGCGACCTTGCGCGCGGGGTGCAGATCGGCGGTGTCACCATCTCGCCCGGTGCGATCCTGCGCAGCATCGTCGTGCTGGCGATCGGGCTGGCGCTGGTGCGCGGCTTCATGCGCTGGCTGGAGGGGCGCTACCTGCCCGCCACCGACCTGGATGGCAGCGGGCGCAATTCGGTCAGCCTCGTCGCGCGCTATGTCGGTATCGCGCTGGCCGTGATCTGGGCGCTGGCGTCGCTGGGCATCGGGGTGGAGCGGATCGCGCTGCTGCTCTCCGCGCTGTCGGTCGGCATCGGGTTCGGGTTGCAGGCGATTACCCAGAATTTCGTCTCCGGGCTGATCCTGCTCGCAGAACGCCCGATCAAGATCGGCGACCTGATCCGGGTCGGCACCGACGAGGGCGATGTGAAGCGGATCAGCGTGCGATCGACCGAGATCACGCTCGCCGATCATTCGACGCTGATCGTGCCCAATTCCGAACTCATCACCAAATCGGTGCTGAACAAGACGCTGGCCAGCCCCTTGGGGCGCATCCAGATCCAGTTCTCGGTTCCGATCAACGCCGATGCGGCGGCGGTGCAGCAGCTGGTGCTGGATGCGTTTGCACGCGAAGAGGCGGTGCTGGACGACCCCGCGCCCAGTGCGTTCATCGACGCGATCGTCAACGATCGCATCGCGTTCAACTGTTTCGCGCATGTCGAATCGCCGCGCGCCGCCTACCGCGCGCGCAGCAACATCCTGCTCGAACTGCTCACCCGTTTCCGGGCGGAGGGGATCGAGATGGGCACGGTGCCGCAGCGCCTGGAACTGGTGACGATGCCCGGCGACCCGGTTCCCCCCTTGCCAGTCGATCCCGCCGGCGGCACGGCACGCGCATGATCCTGCTCAGCGACGAATTTGCCGACCTGCCCTGCGCGACAGGCGGCGTGATGCGTACCCATGTCTTTCGTCCGGTGGGCGAGGGGCGGTTTCCCGGCGTAGTGCTCTATTCCGAAATCTATCAGGTGACCGCACCGATCCGCCGGCTGGCGGCGTTCATCGCGGGGCACGGCTATGTCGTCGCGGTGCCGGAAGTGTATCACGAATATGAAGCGCCCGGCACGGTGCTGGCCTATGACCAGCCGGGCACCGATCGCGGCAACGACCTGAAATTCACCAAGCCGGTCGCAGGGTTCGACGCCGATGCGACGCTGGTGATCGACTGGTTGACGCAGCATCCCGCCTGCTCGGGACGGATCGGCGTCGCGGGCGTGTGCCTTGGCGGGCACCTGGCCTATCGCGCCGCGCTCGATTCGAGGGTGCTGGCGGCGGCCTGTTTCTACCCGACCGATATCCATTCGGGGACGCTGGGCGAAGGGCGCTCAGACGACAGCCTTTCGCGGATCGGTGAGATCGGCGCGGAGATGCTGTTCGTGTGGGGGCGGCAGGACCCGCATGTGCCCTATGCCGGAAGGCAGGCGATCCGCGACGCGCTGGAGGCGGCGGGGACGCGGTACGAATGGCATGAGGTGAATGCACAGCATGCCTTCCTGCGCGACGAGGGGCCGCGCTATGATCCGGCGCTGTTCGTGAGCACGACGGGGTGGATGCTGGCATTGTTCGCGCGGGTGCTGGGCGGGCGGGTTTGAGGTACAACCAAACCACTCCCGTTTGCTTCGAGCGCAGGTTCGAGCCTGTCGAGAACCGAAGTCGAGAAGGGCGTGGCCAAAGCGGCCGGGTTCTCGACGGACGCTTCTCGACAAGCTCGAAGCTGCTCGAACCGAACGGGTGGGTGCAGCTACCCGACCTTCCCGATCCCCAACCGCGGAATCTCGATCTTCGGGCAACGATCCATCACCACCTGCAACCCCGCAGCTTCCGCCCGCGCAGCGGCTTCCGCATTGACCACCCCCAGTTGCATCCACACCGCCTTCGCGCCCGCCGCGATCGCCGCGTCGACTGCCTCACCCGCGGCGGCCGAATTGCGGAAGATGTCGACGATGTCGATCGACTCGCCGATCTGGTCGAGGTCGCGGAACACGAACTCGCCGTGCAGATGCTCGCCGGTGATCTGCGGATTGACCGGGATCACGCGGTAGCCGCGCTGCTGGAGATAGGCCATCACGCCATAGGATGCCCGGTCGGGCCGGTCCGACGCACCGACCAGCGCGATGGTCCGCGCCTCGGTGAGCAGGGTGCGGATGCCATCGTCGTCGAGCATGTCAGTTCCTCTGCAGCCAGTCGCCGACCTTGGCGGCTATCGACAGGAACGGCTCTGCTTCCGCCCCGTTCCCGGCGGCCGGCGGCGTTCCGGCGTCCGACGCGGTGCGGATGTCGATCGTCAGCGGAATGCGCCCGAGGAACGGGATGCTAAGCGTCTCGGCCTTCGCCTCCGCCCCGCCGGTCCCGAACGGATCGGACAGCCCCCCGCAATGCGGACAGCAATAGCCGGCCATATTCTCCACCAGCCCGATGATCGGCACCCCGGCCTTGGTGAACAGGTCGATCGCGCGCGTCGCGTCGATCAGCGCCAGGTCCTGCGGCGTCGACACGATCACCGCGCCGGCCGGCTTGTGCTTCTGGATCATGGTCAGCTGCACGTCGCCGGTGCCCGGCGGCATGTCGACGACCAGCGTGTCGACCATCTCCCAATGGGCGTCGACCAACTGGGTCAGCGCGCCCGCCGCCATCGGTCCGCGCCACGCGATCGCCTGGCCCCCCGGGACCAGCTGCCCCATCGACAAGAGCGGCACGCCGACCCCGGTCGCGACCGGGACCAGCTTCTTGTCATGCGCCTCGGCCTTGATTCCTTCGACGCCCAGCAGGCGCGGCTGCGACGGGCCGTAGATGTCGGCATCGACCATTCCGACCTTCCGGCCGCTGCGCGCCAGCGCGATGGCGAGGTTGGCCGACAGCGTCGATTTGCCGACCCCGCCCTTGCCACTGGCGACGGCAATGATCCGCTGCTGCACCCGTTCGCTGGTCTGCGCCACGCGCACGCTGGCGATGCCGGGCGCGGTCGAGGCCGCCGCCTTCACATCGGCCTCCAGCGCGTCGCGCGCCGCCGGGGGCAGGCCGGTGACGTCGAGGATGATGCTCGCCGAATCGCCGGTCACGCGGACCGTGGCGCGTCCGGCCGCGATGGGGCCAAGCAGCGCGTCGAGCGCGGCGGCGGGGTTCGATGCGGAAGCCATGGCGGCGATGTAGCGTTCGAACGGCGCGTTACCACTGTAAAACGCAAGGCGGCCCCCTATAAAGGATGGATGCGATGGATCATGGGGCGGCGCGCACGCGCGCAAGTGCTGGGGATGAGCGACAAGGGCCCATGGGGCGGCGGAGGCGATTCCGGTAATGGATCGGGCGGCGGTGGCGGCGATGACGGCCCGCGCAATCCCTGGTCGATGCCGCCGGCGGGCAAGCGCGGCAAGATCGGCGGATCGACCTCGCTCGACGATTTCCTGAAGCGCGCGCGCAGCGGCGGTCCGGGCGGCGGCCCGTCCTTTCCGGCGAATGCCGGCCGGCTGTGGCTGGCGGCGGTTGCCGCGCTGATCCTGGTATGGATCGCCTTCACCAGCTTCCATTCGATCGGCCCGCAGGAACGCGGCGTCGTGACGATGTTCGGCAAATATACCGGCACGCTCAATCCCGGCATCCAGTTCACGCTGCCAGCACCGATCATGCGGGTGCAGGTGGAGGACGTGCAGAACACCCGCACCGAAAGTTTCCCGGCGGGCGGTAATCAGGCGAATCTGATGCTGACCGGCGACCAGAATATCGTCGACCTCGCCTATTCGGTGCGCTGGAACATCAAGAGCCCCGAGGACTATGTCTTCGAGATCAAGAACCCGCAGGAAACCGTTCGCGCGGTGGCCGAAAGCGCGATGCGCGCGGCGGTCGCGAGCAAGAACCTGACGCAGGCGATCGGTTCGGGCCGTGGCGAGATCGAGGCGGACGTCCAGACCCGGATGCAGACGCTGCTCGACGAATATCAGTCGGGCGTGCGCGTGCTGGGCGTCAGCATCCAGAAGGCGCAGGCCCCGGCCGAGGTCGACGACGCGTTCAAGGCGGTGACGGCGGCGCAGCAGGAGGCGCAGTCGAACCTCAACCGCTCGCGCGCCTATGCGCAGCAGGTGATCGCGCGGGCGCAAGGTGATGCGACCGAATTCGACAAGATCTACGAACAATATCGCATGGCCCCCGACGTGACGCGCCGGCGGCTCTATTACGAGACCATGGAGCAGGTGTTGAACCGCGCCGACAAGACGATCGTCCAGCCCGGCGTTCAGGCTTATCTGCCGCTGCCCGAGGTCCGTCGCCAGCAACAGGCGACCCCCGAGCCGGAGGCGCCGGCCCCGGCGCCGCAGGCCCAGTCCACGCAAGCGACGGGAGCGGCACGATGAACCGCGCGCTCCGCAATCCGATGACGGCGGGCATCGCGCTGCTGGTGCTGGTCATCCTGCTGTTCAGCACGATCGTGATCGTGCCGGAAACGCGCCAGGCGGTGATCCTGCGCTTCCAGCAGCCGGTCGGCATCCTCAATCCCTATCGCGCCGAACAGCCGTTCGGCCGCACCGGGGCCGGGCTGGTCGCCAAGATTCCGTTCTTCGACCGCGTGGTGTGGATCGACAAGCGGGTGCTGGACATCGAGCTGAACAACCAGCCGGTGCTGTCGACCGACCAGCTGCGGCTCGAGGTCGACGCCTTTGCCCGGTTCCGCATCGTCGATCCGTTGCAGGCGGTGATCTCGACCGGTTCGACCGCCAATACCGAGGAACGCGTCGCCAACCAGCTCGAACCGCTGCTGTCGTCGGCGCTGCGCGCCGAACTGGGCCGTCGTCCGTTCGCGGCGCTGCTCAGCCCGGAACGCGGCGCGGTGATGGACAATATCCAGAACGCGCTGCAGCGGACCGCTCGGCAATATGGTGCCGAAATCGTCGACGTGCGGATCAAGCATGCCGACCTGCCCGATGGCAGCCCGCTGCAATCGGCGCTGGCGCGGATGCGGTCGGCCCGCGAACAGGAAGCGGCGACGATCCAGGCACAGGGGCAGCGCGACGCGCAGGTCGTGCGCGCCAATGCCGAGGCGGAAGCGGCACGCATCTATGCCGCCAGCTTCGGCAAGGACGCCGATTTCTACGCCTTCTGGCGGGCGATGCAGTCCTATCGCGCGACCTTTGCCGGCGCGCCGGGGCAGAGCGGAACGACGTCGATCATCCTGTCGCCGGAGAACGGCTATCTCCGCGAATTCGGTGGCCGGGAACGCTAGGGCGCTCCCGGACATTCAAACCGCGTTCAGCAACGTAGTGGCAGGTTCGTTCCCGAAGGGGTTGCGAGCCATATTCGAGAGGACCATCCAACCGTGCGTTACGCCTACGCCATTACTTCCGCACTCTTGCTGGGCGGCGCTGCCGCCACCTTGACCCTCAACCCGTCGGACGCCCAGACCGCGCAGAACGAGCCGGGGGCGATCAACGCAGTCTCCGCCCCGCGCGCCGGCGCGCCGATGAGCTTTGCCGACATGGTGACGCGCCTGTCGCCGGCGGTCGTCAATATCTCGACCACGCAGCGCATCACCGTGCCGCAGCAGGCGAACCCCTTCTCGGGCACGCCGTTCGAGCAGTTCTTCGGCGGACGTGGCGGGGGGGCGACGCCCCGGACGCAGGAGGCGCAGTCGCTCGGCTCGGGGTTCCTGATCTCCAGCGACGGCTATATCGTCACCAACAACCATGTGGTGTCGGCGGGCGCACAGGGTGCCACGGTCGAATCGATCACCGTGACGCTGGCCGATCAGAAGGAATATAAGGCGCGACTGGTCGGCCGCGACGAGCTGTCGGACCTCGCGGTGCTGAAGATCGACGGCGCGACCTTCCCCTATGTGCGCTTCGGTGATTCGCGCCAGACGCGGGTCGGCGACTGGATTTTGACCATCGGCAATCCGCTGGGCCAGTCGGGCACGGTCACCGCCGGCATCGTGTCGGCACTGAACCGCGTCGGACAGGGGCCGTATGATCGCTTCATCCAGACCGACGCCGCGATCAACCGCGGCAATTCGGGCGGGCCGATGTTCGACATGCAGGGCAATGTCATCGGCATCAATTCGCAGATCCTGTCGCCGACCGGCGGCAATATCGGCATCGGCTTCGCGATCCCGGCCGAACAGGCCAAACCGATCGTCGACAAGCTGATGAAGGGACAGTCCGTTGCGCGCGGCTATCTGGGTCTGACGCAGCAGGAAATCAGCGCCGACATCGCCACCGCGCTGAACATCACCAAGGATCGCGGTGCGCTGGTGAACGGCGTCTCGCCGGGCGAACCGGCGGCGCGTGCCGGCATTCGTCCGGGCGACGTCATCCTCGCAGTCAACGGCAAGGAAATCACGCCGCAGCAGTCGCTGACCTATCTGGTCGGCAACGAGGCGCCGGGCAGCCGCGTCAACCTCGACGTGCTGCGGGACGGCCGTCGTCAGCAGATTGCGGTAACGCTCGGCACTCGCCCCTCGAACGATCAGCTGGCGGCGCAGACCGAACAGTTCGATCCCGACACCGCGCCGACGACGCCGCGCGCCAGCACCAATCTGGCGGCGACCGCCGGGCTGGTCGTACAGCCGCTGACCCCGGCGATCGCCCGGCAGTTGCGGCTCGATTCGACCATCCGCGGTGTCGTCGTCGCGGATGTCGATCCGAACAGCGATGCCGCGACCAAGGGTCTGCGCCGTGGCGTGGTGATCCAGAGCGTCAATCGTCAGCCGGTGACGTCCGAAGCTGAACTGGCCCGTGCGATTCAGCAGGCGCGCGCATCCGGTGCCAAGCAGGTGCTGATCTATGCCCAGCTGCCCGGATCGCTCTTCGCGCAGTTCGTGCCGGTCGGCATCGACGCCGCCAAGTAACGGTGGCGATGGGGGCGGTGGAGCGATCCACCGCCCCTTTTCTTTGTCCGCCAGCCATGATGGACCCTTGCCCGAAACGCGGTACATATCGGCGCAGTATGAAGGGCAGGCCATGACCGACACCGAACTCTTTATCGGCGCTACCGCCGACGGCATCCGCCAGTCGCTGGTCCTGAAACGCGCCAATCGCCACGGCCTGATCGCCGGCGCGACCGGTACCGGCAAGACGGTGACGTTGCAGGGGCTGGCCGAGAATTTCTCCGCCGCCGGGGTGCCGGTGTTCGTGGCGGACGTGAAGGGCGACCTGTCGGGCATCGCCATGGCGGGCAGCGCCACCGCCAAGCCCCACGCCGCCTTTGCCGAACGCGCCGCCGCGATCGGTGACAGCGACTGGCAGTATCGCGACACCCCGGTCGTGTTCTGGGACCTGTTCGGCGAGGCGGGCCATCCGATCCGCGCCACCGTGTCGGAAATGGGGCCGGTGCTGCTTGGGCGCATGCTCAACCTGAACGACGTGCAGGACGGGGTGCTGACCATCGCCTTCCATGTCGCCGACGCGGAAGGGCTGCTGCTGCTCGACCTCGACGATTTGCAAGCGATGCTGGCGCATGTCGCCGAACGGGCGGACGAACTGACCACCCGCTACGGCAATGTCAGCAAGCAATCGGTCGGTGCGATCCAGCGCGCGCTGCTGCAGCTGCGGGGGCAGGGCGGCGACCGCTTCTTCGGCGAACCGGCGCTCGACCTGGCGGACTTCATGCGCGTCGCCGACGATGGGCGCGGCATCGTATCGGTGCTCGCCGCCGACAAGCTGATGGCGTCGCCCCGGCTCTACGCCACCTTCCTGTTGTGGCTGTTGTCCGAATTGTTCGAAACGCTGCCCGAGGTGGGCGACCCCGACAAGCCGAAGCTGGTGTTCTTCTTCGACGAGGCACATCTGCTGTTCGACGATGCGCCCGACGCGCTGGTCGACAAGGTGGAACAGGTCGTCCGCCTGATCCGGTCGAAGGGCGTCGGCATCTATTTCGTGACGCAGAACCCGATCGACATTCCCGACGCGATCGCCGGACAGTTGGGCAACCGCGTGCAGCATGCGCTGCGCGCCTTCACGCCCAAGGAACAGCGCGCGATCCGCGCCGCCGCCGAAACCTTCCGCCCCAATCCCAGGCTGGACGTGGCACAGGCCATCACCGAACTGAAGACCGGCGAGGCGCTGGTGTCGGTATTGCAGGCCGATGGTTCGCCCAGCCCGGTCGAACGCACGTTGATCCGGCCGCCCCGCTCGCGCGTCGGGCCGGTCACGGCGGTCGAACGCGGCATCCTGATGCAGACCGACGCGGTCGGCGACCGCTACGACACCGCGATCGATCGTGAATCCGCCGCCGAGCTGCTGGGCGCCAAGGCCGACGAGGCTGCCGCCGCCGCCGCCGCGACCAAGGCGCAGGCCGCCGCCGACAAGGAAGCCGCGCTCAAGGCGAAGGAGGACGCCCGCCTCGCCAAGGAAGCAGAGCGCCAGCGCATCGCAGACCAACGCGCTACCGACCGTGCCGCGCGCGAGGACGAACGCGCCGCGCGTGCTGCCGAGCGCGAGGCGGCGAACAACCCATGGACCCGCGCCACGCAATCGGCGACCCGGTCGGCCGGGTCGGCGGTCGGGCGCATCGTCGTCAACGAGATCGGCAAGCAGGTGTTCGGTACGACGCGCGGCGGTCGCGCCAAGAGCGGCGGACTGGTCGGCGGGCTGCTGCGCGGCGTTCTGGGCGGGTTGTTCCGCGGGTAACGTCATGGATGTACAGGATATCACTGGCGGGACGGAGACGCCCGGCATCCCCCCATCGCTGTTCGACATGCGACCCGGCATGGCGATCCGCTATGACGCGCCCGATCCCCGGCTGGCGGATTATGTTACCGGCTATCACCTGTACGCCGCTAGCGGGCCGGGTGCGATGGGCCTCGAAAACTGGTTCCTGCCCGGTACGGCGAATGTCCGCGTCACGCTGAACGCCGGTCCGATCGCGGTATCGATCGGCCGGTTCCGCAGCGACCCGTTGCCGCAGGCCAGCCTGTTCGGGCCGACCAGCCATGCGATCCACACCGTCACGAATGGCGGGGCGATGATCGGTTTCGGCATCAGTGCGCTCGGCTGGTCGCGTTTCTTCGACGGGCCGGCGGATCGTTATGCCGACCGGATCGAGCCGCTATCGGCCGCCGCGCGACCGGGCTTTGCCGACCGGCTGGTGACGTTGCTGTCGGCGGTGCGCGACGAACATGGCGTGAAGCCGGCGCTCGACCGCTTCCTGCTCGCCGAACTCGGGCCACGGGTCGCCGACGAAGACCAGATTCGCAGCATCGCCCGCATGGTGACCGATGATCGTCCCAATGCGGTGGCGGACACGGCGGCGGAATGGGGCCTGTCGCCCGAACGGCTGCGGCGGTTGTGCAAGCGGCATTTCGGCTTCGTGCCGAAGACGCTGCTGATCCGCGCGCGCTTCCTCCGGTCGCTGGTGCCGCTGATCGAGGCGAAAGGCGACCTCGACTATTCGCGGATCGATCCGGGCTATGTCAGCGCGTCGCATTTCCTGCGCGATGCCCATGCGGTGCTCGGCACCACGCCGCGCCGTTTCCTGCACGCGCAGACCGAGTTTCTGGTCGCCAGCCTGCGCGCACGGGCGGCGGTGCTGGGCAGCGCGACGCAGGCGCTGCACCGGTTGTAGCCACCGCCCGATGGCGCCTCACATCGCGGCGAGCAGCGCCTCGATCGTCACGAATGCGAACGCCACCGAGCTATCGGCCACGCCATAGGGAATGAATATCCGGTCGCCATGGCGCAGTGCGCCGCACGAATAGACGACGTTGGGCACATAGCCCTCGCGGTCCTCGTTCGCCGCCGCGAGGATCGGTTCGCGGGTGCGACCGATGACCTTGGACGGATCGTCCTTGTCGAGCAGCACCGCGCCGATCGCATATTTGCGCATCGCGCCGACGCCGTGGGTCAGCAGCAGCCAGCCCTGATCGATCTCGATCGGCGGGCCGCAATTGCCGATCTGCACCAGCTCCCACGGGTAGACGGGCTTCAACAGCAGCTCCCCCTCGTCCCAATGGGTCAGCGTGTCGGACTTGATCAGGAACAGGTTTTCCCCGTCCTGCCGCCCGATCATCATATATTGGCCGTTCACCTTGCGCGGGAACAGGCCCATGCCCTTGTTGCGCGCCGCGCTGCCGGTCATCGGCACCAGGTCGAACGCGCGGAAGTCGCGGGTGCGCAGCAGCTCCGACTGGATCATCGACCCGTTATAAGCGGTATAGGTGCCGAGCCACTCGGCGGTGCCGTCGTCATGGCTGAAGTGGACGAGGCGCATGTCCTCCAGCCCCTTCGACTGCGCCTGGGTGATCGGGAAGATCACCGTGCCGGACAGCGTCGAGTCGCGGTGGCGATAGACGGTCACTTCGCCCTCGGGTGCTTCGTCCTCGTCGCCGACCGCATCGGCGGCGGTGGCGAAGGGCGGCTCGGGCGCCAGCACCAGTTCGTTCTCGTCGGTGATGATGCCTTCGCGGAACGCCACTGACGAGATATGGCCTTCGCCAACCGCGCGCAGCGACATCAGTATGCGGAGCGACCCTTCCGGCATGCCCGACTGGTCGAAATGCGGCACCGCGCTAGGATTCATCAGCGCGGCGGCGGCATAGCTATATTCATGGCAGAAATAGGCACCGATCAGCTGGCGCTTCTCATCGCTGATCGTGCTGCCGTCGAGGCCGAGCACCGCTTCGATCTCGTCATAGCGAGTCATGAACACCCGGCGCGTCTGCCAGTGACGTGCCTCGAAATCCTTGAGCACGGTTTCGAGTTGCGCGCGCGTTTCGGCAGGCGTCATCGCCAGCACTTCGCCGACCAGCCGCTCGGTCCGGCTGGGGGCCGAACCATTGCGCTGCCAAGCGATGTGAAACGGGCGCACCACCACGCGCGAGGGATCGGCGTACAGCCGGAGGGGGTGGTTGTAGAGTTCCAGCATTCGCGCGTCCAACTATTCCCGGCCGAAGCCGCGGCCGGATTCAGGCCACGGCGCGGCGCGGGTCTGCCACGGAAGCGCGGCCCTTTGAAAGGGCGGAAATCGCACAGGATGCCAATTGCAGCGCGAGAATCGACTCCGCCCCCTGATTGCGGTTCAATCCGGTGGGCATCAGCCCGTCGAAACAGCCGCCATCATGGGCGGTCGCCAGCGGCAGGTCGAGGTCGTTGGCGCCGAGATACCAGTTATAGGCCTTCACCGCCTCGTCACGCCACTTGGCATCGCCGGTCGCGTCCCATGCGGCGACGCAGGCTTCGACCGTCGCCTGCGCCTCCAGCGGCTGCTGGTCGAAGGGCAGCGGTTCGGCGAAGGGCCGGCCGAAGCTCTCGGTGCCGACCGCGCGGAAGCGGCCTTCGGGCGAGGTCTGGCGGGCGACGATCCAGTCGAGCGTGTCGATCCCGACCTTGACGAAATCTTCGCGCCCCAGCGCCTTGCCGGCGCGGATCATCGCTTCGGGCAGGCGGGCATTGTCATAGGCCAGCACGATTTCGAACCAGCCCCATTCGGGACGACGGCTCGCGTCGAGCAGGGTGACCAGTTCCTCGCCGAAGCGGGTCGCGATCTCCGTGGAGAGCGCATGGCCCGGATTGACCTCCAGCATCGCTACCGCGCCGAGCATGGCAAAGGCACGCGCGCGCGGGCTGTCGAGGTCGAGCGCGATCGAGGCGGTCTGTTCGTAAAGCGACATCGCCCAGTCGCGATGCTTGCGTGCCTGCGCATCGCGCGCGGTGATCGCCAGCGCCCACAAGGTGCGGCCGTTGGAGTCCTCCGACCCTTCATCCTCGCACCAGGTCCGGTCGAAATTCATGAAGTTGCGGAACCGGCGACGGTCCGGGTTCCACGCATATTGCAGGAACGACGCATAGATGGTTGTCCATTTGTCGCGGACGACAGGGTCAAGGTCCTCGATCTGCGACATCAGGATCAGCGCGCGGGCGTTATCGTCAATGCAATAGCCGTGCCGGCGGTCGGGCACCGAATAGATCGAATGCTGCAACATGCCGGTCGCATCGCTCATCCGCTCGACCGCCGCGAAGTCGGGCTTCAGCGCGGTCAGGTCGGCGCTGGTGCGCACCCGCCGGGGACGCGCCGCGACGGCGCGTGCAACCTCCGTCATCGCGGCTTCCGCAAGGCAGGGGAACAGCATCGTCCGACCGCGGGCATAGGCACGGGCAGCGAGGCCGTCGCGACGGGCGTCATTGCCCAGCAGGTCGACGATCTCACGCGCGAATGCCGCCGAGTCGCCGAAATCGACGAGGACGCCATGGTCGTCCGCCAGGATTTCGGTCGCGTGGACATAAGGGGTCGATACCACGACCTTGCCCACGCCGACGGCATAGGACAGCGTGCCCGAGGTGATCTGCGCCGGGTTGCTGTACGGAGTAACGTACAGGTCGGCGGCCTGAAGATAATCGAGCAGTTCGTCCTGTTCGACGAAGCCGTCGAGGAAGCAGACATTGTCGGCCACGCCCAGCGACGCCGCCTGCGCCTTCAGCCGGTCGCGATAGGCTTCGCCTTCATGGGCGACCAGATGGGGGTGGGTAGCGCCCAGCACGACATAGAGTGCATCGGGATGCGACGCAGCGACCGTCGGCATCGCCTCGATCATCGTCTCGATCCCCTTGTTCGGGGCGAGCAGGCCGAAGGTCAGGATGACCGGGCGACCGCTCCAGCCGAAGCGGGCCTTCATCGATTCGGGCTGGACGAACGGACGGTCGTGCACGCCGTGCGGGATCATCGCGATCTTGCGCGCGTCGGTGCCGTGCACCCGCATCAGGATGTCGCGACCCTTGTCGGCCATGACGATGATCTTGGACGCGCGGCGCAGCAGCGCTTCGAGCACGCGGCGTTCGTCGGCATTGGGATGTTCGAGGATGGTGTGCAGCGTGACGACGACGGGCACGTTCACCCGGTCGAGCAGCGCGACGATATGCTCGCCCGCCGGACCGCCATAAATGCCATATTCGTGCTGGACCCACACCGCCTGCGCGCCACTCGCCTCGATCCGGCGTGCCGCGTCGAGATACGCGATGCGGTCGTTCTGCGCGATCGCGTGGGTAACTTCCGGCGGATAGGCATAGGCGCCGAGCCGGTCGTCCATCGCATAGACGTCGACCGCCAGCGCGGGATAGCGATCGCGCAACGCGTTGAACGTATCGGTGGTAAAGGTCGCGAGCCCGCATTTGCGCGGCAGGAAATTACCGATCAGCGCGATGCGATCAAGCGAATCCAGGGCGACCCCGTGGTCCATCTGCGTTCCTCTGTGCGTTGCAATATCCGCGCGATAACCGGCGGTGTCCGCAAACAGAAACATTTCGACAGGATGAATGGTTGCATACCATTGTGCGCTGCGACACGATTCCGTGGCGAACCGTGTCGCGGCTGCGACGATCAGCCCCGGCCGCGATATCCCGGCACGTCCTGATCCGGAATCCATACCGCCTTGGGAGGTTCCCCCGACTGCCAGAACACGTCGATCGGAATGCCCCCGCGCGGATACCAATAGCCGCCGATGCGCAGCCATACCGGCTGCATTTCCGCCACCAGCCGTTCGGCGATGCCGACGGTGCAATCCTCGTGGAAGGCGGCATGGTTGCGGAAGCTGCCAAGGAAGAGCTTCAGCGATTTCGATTCGACGATCGTCTCCCCGGGCACATAGTCGATCACCAGATGCGCGAAATCCGGCTGGCCGGTCACCGGGCAGAGCGAGGTGAATTCCGGCGCGGTGAAGCGCACCAGATAGGGCGTGCTGCGCGGGTTGGGAACATAATCGAGTTCGGCGGCTTCCGGAGTGGTCGGAAGCGGGCTGGCCTGGCCAAGGAATTTCGGGTCCATGGCCCCCATGTAGAAGGGACGGCGCACAAATGGAACGGGTGCTGATCCCGATACTGGGCGACCAATTGTCGTTCCATCTGTCGTCGCTGGCCGATGCCGACCCCGATGACACCACGATCCTGATGATGGAGGTGGTGGAGGAAGCGACCTATGTCCGCCATCACCCCAAGAAGATCGCGTTCCTGTTCGCCGCGATGCGCCACCATGCTGCCGCCTTGGAAGAGGCGGGCTGGAGCGTCGATTATGTCCGGCTCGACGATCCCGACAATGCCGGCAGCTTTACCGGAGAGATTGCCCGCGCGGTCGAGCGGCATGATCCGACGCGGATCGTCGTCACCGAAGCCGGCGAATGGCGGGTGCAGGTGATGCTGGAGGCGTGGGAGACGATCTTCGGCATTCCCGTCGCGATCCGCCCCGACACGCGCTTCATTTGCTCGCACGACCGGTTCAACGCCTGGGCAGACGACCGGCGCGAGCTGCGCATGGAGTTCTTCTATCGCGAGATGCGGCGTGAGACCGGGCTGCTGATGGACGGGGCGAAGCCGGTCGGGGGCAAATGGAATTTCGACCGCGACAATCGCAAACCCGCACGCCGCGACCTGCTGATCCCCCGCCCGCTGTCGTTCAAGCCAGATGCGGTGACGCAGGACGTGCTGGCGCTGGTCGCCGACCGGTTCGGCGACCATGTCGGCACGCTCGACGGGTTCGACTTCGCAGTGACGCGCAAGGATGCGTTGCGCCAGCAACGTGCCTTCCTCACCCATGCGCTGCCCGGCTTCGGTGACAATCAGGACGCGATGCTGACCGGCGAGCCCTATCTGTGGCACGCCGTTCTTTCGCCATACATCAATGCCGGGCTGCTCGATCCGCTCGACCTCTGCAAGGCGGTCGAGAAGGAATATGATGCGGGCAAGGTGCCGATCAACGCGGCGGAAGGGTTCATCCGGCAGATCATCGGCTGGCGCGAATTCGTCCGCGGCATCTATTGGCGTGAGGGGCCGGACTATGTCACCCGCAACTTTCTCGGCGCCAAACGCGACCTGCCGGGCTTCTACTGGACCGGGGAGACCGACATGCACTGCCTGTCCCAGGCGATCGGGCAGACGCTGGACCATGCCTATGCCCATCATATCCAGCGGTTGATGGTCACCGGCAATTTCGCGCTGCTGATCGGCGCCGAGCCGCAACAGGTGCATCGCTGGTATCTGGAGGTCTATGCCGATGCCTATGAATGGGTCGAACTGCCCAATACGCTGGGGATGAGCCAGTTCGGCGATGGCGGGCTGCTGGGGTCGAAGCCCTATGCCTCGTCGGGGGCCTATATCGACCGGATGTCGGATTATTGCGGTCCCTGCCGCTATGACGTGAAGCAGCGTACCGGTCCCGATGCATGCCCGTTCAACGCGCTGTACTGGGACTTCATCGCGCGCAATCGCGAGAAGCTGGGCAACAATCCGCGCATGGCGATGCCATACCGGACGTGGGACAAGATGGCTGAGGAGACCCGGCAGGAACTGCGCGGCCAGGCGAAGGGGTTTTTGCAGGCCTTGGACAAGCTACCGAAATATGCGGGGTAAGCGTATCCCCGCGCAGGCGGGGATCCAGAGCCAAAACGGGCCAGCGGCTTACTTGGCCCTGGATCTCGCCTGCGCAGGGGTACGATACGCTGCCGTCTTTTGCTCCGGCGCTTGACCCGCCGCGTCGCACGCCTAAGCCTTCCTCCCATGCAACCGCTCGTCTCCACCGCATGGCTCGCCGATCGGCTCGGTACCCCCGGCCTCGTCGTCCTCGACGCGACCTTCGTGCCCGTTCAGCCCGATCCGCCCCGCGACGAAGCCGCCGAATTCGCCGTGGCCCACATTCCGGGTGCGCGGTTCCTTGACCTGCGCGCGCTGTCGACCGGGCAGGCGACGTCGCTGCCCGCCGCCGACAAGGTGGCGGGACGGCTGGGCGAATTGGGCCTGACCGACGATGTGCAGGTGGTGCTGTACGACAATTCGCCGCATCGCACCGCGGCAAGGGGCTGGTGGCTGCTGCGGCGCTTCGCCCGCGGGCTGCCGGTGGCGATCCTCGATGGTGGCCTTGGCAAATGGCAGGCCGAGGGGCGACCGGTCGAGACAGGCGAGAGCGTGACGACCCCGACCCGCGTCGCGGCCGATCCCGATCTGGCCGCCGTGCGGACCAAGGCGATGGTGCTGGCGGGGCTGGAGAAAGAGGGCACGCAACTCGTGGATGCCCGATCGCCGGCACGGTTCGACGGGAGCGAGGCCGATCCGCGCGGGCTGCCGTCGGGCCATATTCCGGGCAGCATCAACCTGCATTACGCCCGCTTCTTTCGCGAGGACGGGACGTGGCGGTCGCCCGACGAACTCGGCGGTCTGTTCGCCGAAGCGGGAATCGATCTCGACCGGCCGATCACCACCACCTGCGGGTCGGGCATCACCGCCGCGATCCCCGCCTTCGCGCTGCATCTGCTCGGCCGCGATGCCGCGCTGTATGACGGCAGCTGGACCGAATGGGCCGCCGATCCGCAGACGCCGAAGGTGACGGCATGAGCGCTTCCGACCCGAGCCACGCGCCCGAGACACAGGTCGTCACCGGCGGACGCCGCGACGAATGGACCGGCGGGGTGGTCAACGTTCCCGTCTGGCGGGCCTCGACGATCCTGTACGACGACGTCGCCGACCTGCGCGCGGCGGCGGGCAAGGATACCCATCACCGGCTCTATTACGGCCGGCGCGGCACCCCGACGCAATGGTCGTTGGCCGCGGCGCTGACCGAACTGGAGCCGGGGGCCGAGGGCACGTTGCTCTATCCGTCGGGCGTCGCGGCGATCACCACCGCGTTGCTCGCATTCCTGAAGCCCGGCGATCATCTGCTGCTGCCCGACAGCGCCTATGACCCGACCCGCGCCTTCGCACACGGCATGTTGAAGACGATCGGCATCGAGACGACGCTGTACGATCCGGTCGTCGGCGCGGGGATCGCCGATCTGATGACGCCGGCGACCAAGGTGCTGTTCCTCGAAAGCCCGGGCAGCCTCACCTTCGAAGTGCAGGACGTGCCGGCGATGACGGCGATCGCGCGCGAACGCGGCATCACGACCATCCTCGACAACACCTGGGCCACGCCGCTGCTGTTCCCGGCGATGGCGCATGGCGTCGACGTGACGATTATGGCCTGCACCAAATATGTCGTCGGCCATTCCGACGCGATGCTGGGATCGGCCACCGCCGTCGCATCGCACTGTCAGCGCCTGCGCGATGCGACCTATCAACTGGGCCAGCATGTCGGGCCGGACGATGCGGCGCTCGGTGCGCGAGGCCTGCGCACCATGGCGGTGCGGCTGAAACAGCATGGAGAATCGTCGATCCGCATCGCGCGGTGGCTGGCCGAACAGCCCGAGGTGGCGCGGGTGCTGCATCCGGCGTTGCCCGGCTGTCCGGGGCACGACATTTTCCGGCGCGATTTCCGGGGCAGCGCCGGGCTGTTCGCCTTCGTCCTGAACGGTGGCAGCGATGCCGGTCGGGTAGCGCTGATCGACGGGCTGAAGCTGTTCGGGATCGGCTATAGCTGGGGCGGGTTCGAAAGCCTCGCGCTGCCGATCGATCCGCATCGCTATCGCAGCGTCACGCGGCGCCAAGCGGAAGGACCGATGATCCGGTTGCAGATCGGGCTGGAGAATAGTGACGATCTGATGGCCGATCTTGCCGCGGGCCTCGCGCGGTTCCGGGCGGCGCCGTGAACGACCTTGCCGCCGGGCTGGCCGGACAGGGATTGCCGGTGGCGGACGGGCGGGAACTGATCGAAGCCGGCATCGTCCTGGGGCTGGTGCTGCTGTCGCTGCTGCTTGGCTGGCTGGCCGGGCGCTGGGCGGGGCCGCACCTGACCGATTTGTGGCGGCAGCGGGTCGGCGACCATGCCGTCGGCCTCGCATCGCGGATGTGCGATATCGTCCGGCACCTGGTGGCGGTCGTGGCGCTCGCGCTGGTGGCGCAGGTCCGCGACTGGGGGGCATTGGGCGATATCGTCGTCGGGGTTGCGCTGGCGGCGGCCGTTGCGCGGCTGGCGATGCAGCTGCTGCGCGGCGTCAACCTTGCCCGGTGGCTGGCATGGGCGGTGGCGTCGATCCTGTTCGTCGCGGTGCTGGCCGGATCGGTCGGCGGGCTGGAGCCGATCACCACCACGCTCGACGCGATCGGTTTCTCGGTAGGGCGCAGGCGCCTGTCGCTGCTGGCGCTGGTCAGTGCGCTGCTGACCGCCGTCGTGCTCTATGCCGTGGTGCGCGTTGCCAACAAGCTGGTCAGCCATGCGGTCGGGCAGGCGCGGAGCCTCGACCCCGCACAGAAACTGCTGGCGCAGAAGCTGGCGTCGATCGCGGTGGTCATCACCGCCTTCTTCTTCGGCATCGACCTGCTCGGCATCGATCTCACGACCTTCGCGATCTTTTCGGGCGGGCTGGGCCTCGCGGTCGGCTTCGGGTTGCAGAAGACGGTCGGTAACCTGATCGCGGGCATCATCCTGTTGATGGACCGGTCGATCAAGCCGGGCGACGTGATCGTCGTCGGCGACAGCTTCGGCTGGGTCAACAAGATCGGCGTGCGCGCGGTGTCGGTCATCACCCGCGACGGCAAGGAACACCTGATCCCCAACGAAAACCTGATGACCCAGGAGGTGGAGAACTGGTCCTTTTCCGACCGCAACGTGCGTGTGCGCATTCCGGTCGGGGTAGGGTATGAAACCGACCTCAGGCTCGCACAGAAGCTGATGCTGCAGGCGGCGACCGAAAGCCCGCGCGTGCTGCGCAGCCCGGCGCCCAATGTCTGGCTGATCTCCTATGGCGAATATGCGGTCGAGCATGAGATATTGGCGTGGATCAGCGATCCCGAGCAGGGGGTGGGCAATGTGCGGTCCGACGTGCTCAACCGGTTGTGGGACCTGTTCGGCGAGCATGGGATCAAGATTCCGGTGCCGCGGCGGGAGTTGATGTTCAAGGAGGCGTTGAAGGTGGCGAAGGACTGACAGGATCGTCATTCCGGCGAAGGCCGAAATCGATGGACAGACCGACGTCGCGAACCTTGCGAAGCGGCCCGTATCCATGGATCCCGGCCTTCGCCGGGATGACGATGGGTATGAGGGCTACCGGACTCCATCATCACCCCCTATCTTGCCGTCCGTGACCACCATCACCGCTCGTATCGCCGAGGGCGTCCGCGCCGTGCCTGCCGACCAGTGGGATGCCTGCGCGGGCACGGGCAATCCGTTCCTCCGCCACGCCTTCCTGTCGGCACTGGAGGAATCGGGCAGCGTCGGGCCGGGATCGGGGTGGCAACCGCTGCCGATCATCGTCGACGATGCCGACGGCGTGCCTGCCGCCATCGCGCCGGCCTATGCCAAGGGGCACAGCCAGGGCGAATATGTGTTCGACCATAGCTGGGCCGATGCGTGGGAGCGGGCCGGGGGCGATTATTATCCCAAGCTGCAGATCGCGGCACCGTTCACCCCGGTGCCCGGCCCCCGGCTGCTGTTGCGCGACGGGGCCGATGCCGCCGCGCTGATCGGCGCGGTCGAGGCAGTGGTGCGGCAGAACGGGCTGTCGTCGGCCCATGCGACGTTCGTGGAGGAAGCGCAGCTGCCGGCGTTCGAAGCGGCGGGCTGGCTGACGCGGGCGGGCACGCAGTTTCACTGGGCCAATCGCGGCTATGAGAGCTTTGAGGATTTCCTGAACGATCTGGCCAGCCGCAAGCGCAAGGCGATCCGCAAGGAACGCGCCGCCGCGCTGGACGGGCTGACCGTCCGGCACCTGACCGGGCGCGAACTGACCGAGGCGCATTGGGACGCCTTCTGGACCTTCTATCAGGATACCGGCAGCCGCAAATGGGGCCGCCCCTATCTCACCCGCCCCTTCTTCTCGTTGCTGTCGGAAACGATGCCGGACGCGGTGTTGCTGATCCTCGCCGAGCGGGGCGGGCGGCCGATCGCCGGGGCGCTGAACCTGATCGGCGGCGACGCGCTGTACGGCCGCTATTGGGGGGCGGTGGAGGAGGTGCCGTTCCTCCATTTCGAGCTATGCTATTATCAGGCGATCGACGCCGCCATCGCGCGGCGGTTGCAGCGGGTCGAGGCCGGCGCCCAAGGCGAGCACAAGCTGGCGCGGGGCTATGTGCCGGTAACGACGTGGTCGGCCCATTTCCTGCCCGATCCCGGCTTTCGCCGCGCGGTGGCGGACTTCCTGGATCGGGAGCGGGCGGCGGTTGGGCAGGAACAGGAATTTCTGAGCGAGCTGACGCCGTTTCGGCGGGCGTAGGGTCCAGTCGCCCCGGCCAAAAACGTCACCCCAGCGCAGGCTGGGGTCTCCAGCGGCTCCTGTCTCGCCCTGTTACCGGGAGATCCCCGCCTTCGCCGGGATGACGTCCATGGCCAAGGAGAGAAGCAGGCTGCGTAGCTCGCCTTACTTCTTCCCCATCAGGCCACCCAGCCCGCCGGGCAGCATGTCGCCGATCCCGCCGAGCGCGCCGGGATTGACGTCGAGGCCGAGCAGCTGCGCGAACTGGCCCAGCGCATCGGGACCGCCGACTTCGGACAGGATCGCCTCGATCTGATGGCGCGACACGCCGCTATGGTCGGCGGCTTCCTGCGCCGGGTCGGCATGGCCGGCGAACTTGGCGAGCAGGCCGAGGACGGTCTGTACCTGTTCCTGCGAAATCCCCGCCTTTTCGGCGATGGCGGGCAGGTCGAATTGGCCGGCCAGCTTCAAGGCGTTGTTCAGCAGGTCCATCAGTTTTTCCTTACCGGTTCGTTGGCCGCCATCTGTCGCGACGGATGACGGCGGGGTTTGGCGAACGGACGATTGCCCAGATCGCTCCATGTCAGGTCGGGCGGCGGGACGCTATGGTCGATCCGGAAGACCGCGCTGCGGCCGCTCCGCCACAGCGGCACCAGCCCCTGTTCCAGTCGCCGGTCATATTGGGGCGGGCGGATCAGCCAGACATAATCGAACGCGTCGCGCGGGAATTTGTACAGCGCACCGGCGATCGGCCGCCAATATTCGCGGGGGCATTTGACGTCGGTCACCAGTTCGGACGGATCGTGCGAGAAGCCGCGTGCTTCCTTGTACCGGACCGTCAGCAGCTGCCCACCGGCCATCGACCATTGGTCGTTGGCATAGGCCTGGCGCCGGGCGAGCGCGATGCCGGGCAGATGCTGCAGCCGGGTCATGCGCCATTCGTTGTAGCAGGTCTCACCAACGAACGTGACCAGCCGCGCGCCGACCGGCACATGGTCCAACGCCGCCAGTTCGCGGTCGTAATCGCGGTCGTACAGCCAGAAGCTGTAGGTGGTCGCAGCCATCCGCCCGACGAAGATCGCCAGGCCGATCGCCGCCAGCACCCCGGCATGACGGATCGACAGGCCGGGCTTGGGCCGGAGCGCGATCAGGCTGATCCCGAACAGATAGGGGACCAGCCGCATATCGGCATAGGCCGACCCGAACACGATGCGCGGCAACAGGACATAGACGGCGATCAGGAACAGCGCAGACAGGCCCAGATTGCGCGAATAGCCGATGTTCGGATCGCGCAACCCCTTGAACAGGACGAGGTAGAAGACGGCGACCGAAGCGAGGTCGTAGAGCTGCCAGCGGTCGCGCAGCGTCATCGTCATCCACTGCATCTTCGCGCGCCAGTTGAACCAGTCGGCGGTCTGTCCGCCGACATGGCCGCCCGAGCGCCACAGCAGCATCAGCAGCGCAGGGGGCGCAAGGACGAGGCAATGGAGCCCGGCATGGAAGGCGGCGGCGAACCAGTTGCGACGCTTGTCATGCTCGCGGATCAGCTCGGCCGAGGCGGCCAGCACGCCCAGCGTGCCCCAGCCGAAGGTGTGGGTCAGCCAGATCAGTCCGGCTACGGGTACGAACACCACCCCGCGCAGCACCAGCCGCCCCTGCCGCCCCAGTCGCAGCCATAGCGCGAAGGCGTTGAGCGCCAGCGCCATCGAAAGCACGAAATTGGCGAAGCCGAAATGGAACGGAAAGCTGTAGACGATCGGCAGCGCGAACAGCGCGGTCGCCGGGATGCGGCCATGCACTTCGCGCGCGATCCACAACAGGCCAACGGCGGTCAGCGCCGGGATCGTCAGGATGATGAGCTTGACGGCAGGTTCGAGCCCGATCAGCGGTTCGAGCAGCCAGACGAGCAGGTCGACGCCGAGATTGCCGATCAGGCTCCAGTCGAAATTATACCAGTCATGGAACCAGGGCGCCTGTCCGGTGTCCCACATCTGCTGGACGCGGTAGCGGCCCATATGTCCCGGCAGGTCGACCATCGGCGGGATGTCGGGCCATAGCAGCGGCACCGCCGCCAGCACCGCCATCAGTGCGACGAACCAGCGCGTCTGCCACCAACGGAGCTGTTCGGCGGATCGGGTCATACCCTTGCGTCCTTACGGGCTAGGCAGGCGGGCTCGCAAGAGGGCGGACCACCCGCCATACCAATATTGGCGAGTCGGGAATTGCGACCGGTTGCAACCAGTCGAAACGCTCGCCCCGCTCCAGCCGCGCCCACAGGCCGTGGGGGGCGGCATTGGCATAGGCCAGATTTTCCGAAATGCCCGGACAGCCGACGACATAATCGACCCCGCGCCCGAGGATCGCGCTGCGCGACAGGTCGGGCCGGGCCATGAAGCTGGCGATGACGAACCGCATGGCGGGGGCGTTGCGATGATAGCCGCTGGCGATCGGCCGGAGGCGGCTCGATGCGACGATCGCCGGCCCGATATCGAGCGGGGCGAGGATCGTGGCGCCTGCCGGCAGCGCTGCCAGCGGTACGACGTCGGGCTGGCGTGGGCAGACGGGCTTTTCCCCAGTCAGATAGGGCCGCGGGATCGATACGACCGCACGGTCCGGCACGCCCAGCAGCAACAGGATGCCGGTCAGCACCAGTCCCGGCGCCGCGATCGCCGCGACACCCAGCAGGGCGGCGAGGCGGCGGAGCGGCGGCACGATGGCCCGCGCGCGGGCGAGGCGGTCGGCGACGATCGCCGCCACCGGGGGAATGGCGAGCGCATTGGCGAGCGCGGCGGATCGCAGCACGATAAGGCCGCACAGCGTGGCCGCGATCAGCAGGCCGAGCAGGATCGTCCAGGGCTCCCGCCGGTGCCCCGGTGCCGCCAGCACCCGACGCAGGGTCACCACGACCGCGACCGCCGTCAAGGTGAAGCTGCCGGCGATCGTCGGCCAATATTGATGCCAGACCGGCAGCCCCTCGGCGATATTGAGGAACCAGACGCGGTAGGTCAGCGGATCGAGCATTCCGAACGGCCCGCGGGCGCACTCGCTGGCGAGCAGCGCCATCGTCGCGACCGTCGCCGCGCCGGTCACGGCCAGCAGCGCGAACCGCCCGACGGGCGACCGCAGCGGGGCCAGCGTCGCCAGAGCGAGGCCGATCCCGGCGATGCCGATCGTCGCCAGCCATGCCGGGTCGATCGCGTCGCAGGCCGGGCTGGCCCAACCGGGACCACGGGTGACGAGGTGGAGCAGCAGCGTGGCCAGCGCCATCGTCAGGCCGAAGCCGCGCGTCTGCGCCGCCCGCGCCGGCACGAATACCCAGGCCAGCCCCGCCGCGGCAATCAGCGCGAGGAGGAAGGCGAATCCTTCGAACGAAATCGTGACGAGCAGCGCGCCACCCAGTCCCGCGACGATCCCGCTGCGCCCGTCGCGGCGCAGGATCAGCGCGGCGGCAGCCAGCAGCCCGCTGGCGATCTGCCAGCCATGATGGTCGATGCGCAGCGGTTGCAGCTGGCTGAGCAATGGCGTCGTCAGCGGCACCATGACCATCGCGGCCAGTGCCGCTGGCCGCCCGGCCAGCCGGCGGGTGATCGCCGCGACCAGTGTCATGACGACACCCAGCGTGACGAGCGGGACGGCGATCGCCGCGATCCGCTCGGCAGCGGCGTCCCCGACGATGCCGCGCAGCGCGAGGACGACCGCCGCCAGCGGCAGGTCGACCAGCCGCGACCAGTGCATCGTCAGCCCCGGACCTGCAAAGCCATGCTGTCCGACGTCCCACCAGCTCTGCCCGTCGAGCAGCGCGCGTACTTCGAGCAGGCGCATGATGTCGTCGGGATCGTACATGCGCAGCGGACCGATGCGCGGGATCGCGCACAGGATCAGGACCAGCGAAACGAACCCCCAGACCGCGACCGGCGAGGGCGTGTCGCGCCCCGCCGCCTCGCTCACGCCGCCGCCCGGATCGCGGTCGGCACCGCGCGGACGCTGGCGAGGGCGGCCTGTTCGCCTTCGCGGCCCGCCTCGTGATATTCGGCGTCCTCGTTCACCTGCCACACATCGTGGATGCGCGCGCCGGCGAGGATGTTGCGGACGGTCAGCATCGCCGTCATCATCGCATGATCCTGGTTATTGTAGCGGTGCATGCCGTTGCGACCGACCATGTGCAGCGTCGGGAAACGGGTTTCCAGTTCGGTGCGCAGCGCCTCGACCCGGTCGGCATAGCCTTCGTCATAGACCGGATAGGCTTTCGGCTGGCGCACGACCGCACCGCCGACCACGTCCTTGGCATCGACCAGCTTGAGCGTCGCCAGTTCGCGCGTCGCCTGCGCGATCAGATCGTCGTCGCTGCTGGCCCATAGCCCGTCGCCCTCGAAGCAGAAATATTCGAGGCCGACGCACGCGATGGCTGGATCGGGCACCATTTCGGGCGACCAGCTGCGGAAATTCTGGACGCGGCCGACCTTCACCCGGTTGTCGTGGATGTAGATCCAGTTGTCGGGGAACAGGTCGCTCGACCGGATCATCAGCGCGACGGTCAGGAAGTCGCGGTAGCGCAGGGCGCTGGCGTCGGGCAGCGTCGCGGGCAGCGGATGGATGCGCGAGGCGAGTTCACGAAGCGGCGCCGAGGAGATGACGTGGCGCGCGGTGATAATCCGCGTCGAATCGTCGGCGCGGTCGGTCGCCACCATCCGCCAGCGATCCGCCGCCACATCATGTTCCAGCGTGCGCAGCGCATGGCCCATCAGCACGGTATTGCCGCCCGCGACGACATGGTCGCGCGCTGCTTCCCACATCATCCCCGGCCCCTTGCGCGGATAGCGGAAGCTTTCGAGCAGGGTCTTGGCCGCCATGCCGTCATTGGGTTTGCGGTTGAGACCCAGCGACCGCTTGAGCCCGTCGAGCACCGCCGCGCCGAGGCTCAGCCCCTTGATCCGCTGCGCCGCCCAGTCCGCCGACATGGTGTCGCACGGCATGCCCCACACCTTCTCGGTATAGGTCTTGAAGAAGATCGAATAGAGTTTGTGGCCGAACTGGTTGACGACCCAGTCCTCGAACGAGGCGACCGTACGGCGGGGGAACAGCTTGGCCTTGGCATAGCTCGCCATGCACAGCGCGGAGGTGACGAGGCCGAGATTGCCGAGCGCCTCGAACGCGCGCAGCGGATAGCTGTAGAATTTGCCGCCATAGAAGATGCGGCTCATCCGCGGGCGGTCGATGAAGTCGTCGGGCAGAATCTCGTTCCACAGCGCCACGACTTCCTGCGATTTCGAAAAGAAGCGGTGGCCGCCGATATCGAAGCGGAAACCGTCATGCTCGACGGTGCGGCTGATCCCGCCGACATAGCGCGGGTCCTGTTCGATGACGGTGACCGACAGCCCGGCCTTGGTCAGCAGATAGGCGGCGGTAAGGCCGGCCGGACCGGCGCCGACGATCGCCACGTCCACATTGTCGCTAGCCACCCGCACAACTCCCCCGCTTCGTTCGAAACGGTCGGTGCCATGCGAGTGGCTAAAATGTGGTTAAGGCAATCTTACGTCGATCAGCGATCCCGCCGGCCGAGCAGGCGCAGGCGCAGCGCGTTCAGCTTGATGAAGCCGGCCGCGTCGCGCTGGTCATAGGCGCCCTGATCGTCCTCGAACGTCACGACCTTTTCGCTGTAGAGCGAATTGGGCGACCGGCGGCCGATGACATGGACCCCGCCCTTGTACAGCTTGAGGCGGACTTCGCCCGACACCTTGTGCTGGCTGTGGTCGATCGCCGCCTGCAGCATCTCGCGCTCCGGCGAGAACCAGAAGCCGTTATAGACCAGCTCGGCATAGCGCGGGGCCAGTTCGTCCTTCAGGTGCGCGGCACCGCGGTCGAGCGTGATCTGTTCGATCGCCCGGTGCGCGGCGTGCAGGATCGTGCCGCCCGGCGTTTCGTACATGCCGCGCGACTTCATGCCGACGAAGCGGTTCTCGACCAGGTCGAGCCGGCCGATACCGTGCGCACGGCCGAGTTCGTTGAGCTTGGCGAGCAGCGTGGCGGGCGACATGCCCTCACCATCGACCGCGACCGCGTCACCGCGTTCGAACGCGACGGTGATGACCTGCGGCGTATCGGGCGCATCCTCCGGGTTCACCGTGCGCGAGAAGACGTAGTCGGGCACCTCGTCCCACGGATCCTCCAGCACCTTCCCCTCGGACGAGGTGTGCAGCAGGTTCGCGTCGGTCGAGAAGGGCGATTCGCCGCGCTTGTCCTTGGGCACCGGAATCTGGTGCTGTTCGGCGAAGGCGATCAGCGCGCTGCGGCTGGTCAGGTCCCATTCGCGCCACGGCGCGATGACCTTGATGTCGGGCTGCAGCGCATAATAGCCGAGTTCGAAGCGGACCTGGTCGTTGCCCTTGCCGGTCGCGCCATGGCTGACCGCGTCGGCATTGACCGCCTTCGCGATCTCGATCTGGCGCTTGGCGATCAGCGGGCGTGCGATGGAGGTGCCGAGCAGGTACAGCCCTTCATACAGCGCGTTCGACCGCATCATCGGGAACACGAAGTCGCGGACAAATTCCTCGCGCAGGTCGTCGATGAAGATATGCTCGGGCTTGATGCCCATCAGCTCGGCCTTCTTGCGCGCCGGCTCGAGTTCCTCGCCCTGGCCGAGGTCGGCGGTGAAGGTCACGACTTCGCAATTATATTCCTGCTGCAGCCATTTGAGGATGACGCTGGTGTCGAGGCCGCCCGAATAGGCGAGGACGACGCGATTGATGGACTCGGCCATGGGCGGCTCCTTGGGAATGCAGTGGTTCGGCGCGCGGTTAGGCGACGCGGGGCCGCCGCGCAAGGACACGCGCTTGCGCAGGCGCGAATGCGGTGCAATCGTGTCGCACATTTCCCCTTTTCGGAAAGAAACCCGATGTTCCTCGCCGTCCTTGCCCTTGCGCTGCAGACCGCTCCCGCGCCCGCCCCGGCAACCCCGCCCGCGCCGGTGGTCGAACCGGCGGCCGAGGACGAGACCGAGTTTTTCGGCATTTTCGACAAGGACAAGGACGGCACGATCAGCAAGGCCGAGTTCGACGTGATGAGCGCCCAGATCGATGCCGAAGCGGCGAAGCAGGACCCGTCGCAGAAAGGGCAGGCAGCCGCCGGCCTCGCCACCGCCTTCGCGCTGATGGACCAGAACAAGGACGGCCGGATCACGCGGGAAGAGTTTCGCGCGGTGGTGAAGGCGGGGCAGTAACGAAAGTCGACGTCACCTCAGCGCAGGCTGGGTCTCCCCGTTGTGAAACGCGCTCCTCGCCGCGCGAGACCCCAGCCTACGCTGGGGTGACGTTTCTTGGTTGTGTGGGGGGCTGTTCTACTCCGCCGCGAGCAGTCCCGTCGCGCCGCCCAGATCGACCGATACCAGCCGGCTGACCCCGCGTTCGACCATCGTCACGCCGAACAGCCGGTGCATCCGGCTCATCGTCGCGGCATTGTGGGTCACGATCAGGTAGCGGGTGTCGGTATCGGCGGCCATGCGGTCGAGCAGGTCGCAGAAGCGATCGATATTGGCATCGTCCAGCGGCGCGTCGACCTCGTCGAGCACGCAGATTGGCGACGGGTTGGTCAGGAACAGCGCGAAGATCAGCGCGACGGCGGTCAGCGCCTGTTCGCCGCCCGACAGCAGGGTCAGCGATTGCAGCCGCTTGCCCGGCGGCTGGGCGAGGATTTCGAGGCCCGCTTCCAACGGATCGTCCGAATCGACCAGCGCGAGCTGCGCCTGCCCGCCGTCGAACAGCGCGCCGAACAGGCGGCGGAAATGGCCGTCGACCGCGTCGAACGCCGTCAGCAGCCGCGCGCGCCCTTCGCGGTTGAGCGTGCCGATCGATCCGCGCAGCCGCTGTACCGCTTCGGCCAGTTCGGCACGTTCGGCGGTGGTCTCGCCCTGTGCCGCTTCCAGTTCGGCCAGTTCGGTGTCGGCGATCAAATTGACCGGGCCGATCCGGTCGCGGTCGGCGAGCAGCCGGTCGTGCGCGGCACTCTCGTCGGTCGCATCGCCCACCTCCGTGCCGACAAAGCCGATGCGCGGCAGCAGCGGCGGGGGGCATTGGAAGCGTTCGCCCGACAACCGCCCCATTTCCAGCCGGCGCTGTTCCTGCGCGTCGGCCCGCGCGGACGCGCCGGCGCGGCGTTCGCGGGCCGAGGCGAGCGATTCGGCGATGGTACTGCCCGCCCGCTCGGCGGCGCGCAGGCGGGTTTCGGCCGCGGTTTCGAGCGTAGCCGCCTCGGTCGCGGCGCGGCGTAGATCGCCGAGCGCGCCATCGACCTGCGCCAGCTCCGCGGCAAGGGCCGCTGGCCGGTCGCGCAACGCCGCGCGGTCGGCGGCGAGCGTGGCGGCTCGCGCCTCGACCTCGGCAATGCGGTGATCGGCATCGGTAGCGCGCGATCGCCACGCGGACAGTTCGGTCTTCGCCGTCTCCAGCCGTTCGCGGTCGCGCCTGAGGGCGGCGTCGAGCGCGGAACGGGCCGAGCGGGCGTCGGCCATCTGCGTCCGCGCGGTCGCCGCTGCGCCCGCCAGCGCCGCGACGCGGCCGGCGGTCGCGCTGCGATTGGGTAGCTGGCCAAGCGCGGCATCGGCGCGGTCGCTCTCGTCCTGCGCCTCGATCAGGTCGGCGCGGAGGCGTTGCAGACGGGCGGCAACGTCGTCGGCGCGCGCCTGTGCCCGTTCGATCGCGGCGGTGGCGCGATCTTCGGCGCGCAATGCCTCGCGGGCCTGCGCTTCGGCCTGTTCGAGCGTGCGGCGGGCGGCGGCGAGGGTCGTTCGCGCATCGGCGATCGCGGCATCGGCGGCGGCGAGTGCCGCGTCGGCGGTGTCGCGGCGGGTGATCAGTGCCGGGCGTTCCTGCCCCAACGCCCGCAGCCGGTTGGCGCGGGCGAGGCGTTCGGCGGCGGCGGCCCCCGATCCGGCTCGGGCACGCAGGCCGTCCCAGCGGCGCATCGCCCCGTCGAGCGTCACCAGCCGTTGCCCGACCGCCAGCGTCGTGCCCTCGTCGCGTTCCACGACCAGCACCTGCGCCAAACGCCGGGCGAGCGCGGGGGCGGCAACCTGCGCCGATAGTCGCCCGATGCCGTGCGGCACCGGCGGACCATCGGCCCTGTTCCCGGCATCCTCCCAATAGCGGTCGTCCGCCGGATCGGTCCCGGCGTCGAGATCGTCGCCCAGCGCCGCCGCCAATGCCGCTTCGAACCCCGGCTCGACGCGTACCGAATCGATGATCCGCGCCCGCCCGCTTCGCCGGAGCGCGCGTTCGAGCGCGCCGATCTCCCCGTCCAACGCGGCGAGTTCGGCGGCGGCGGTCGCGCGGTCGGCCTGTGCCCGGCCGCGCGCCTCCTGCGCGGATCGTTCGGCGGCATCGGCATGGGCGATGGTGGTGCGGGCGGTGTCGGCGCTGGCCAGTGCTGCCGCGCGACGCTCGACGGCTGCCGTCCGCTCGACGGTCAGCGGTGCGAGCGCCGGCAATGCCCCCTGTTCGGCGAGCGCACGCGCTTCGTCGCGGCGCGCGCGGTCGAGGCGGATGCGCGCTGCGTCCTGTGCGGCGGCGGCGACGCGAGCCTCGGCCAGTTCGGCGGCCTGGGCCGCGACCGCTTCGCCATGGGCGGCATCGGCGGCCATCGCGGCCTCGGTCGCCCGGACCAGCGCCCCGTCCAGTTCGGGGAGGCGTGCCGCCGCATCGGCGATAGCCTGCGTCAGCCGCGCGATCTCGTCGGTCAGCCGCGCCGCTGCATTGGCGGCATCGCCGGCCAGAGCCGCCTCGCGCGCGCGATCCTCGCTCAGCCGCGTGGCCTGCGCCTCCAGATCGGCCAGCCGCCGGGTCGCGGCATGGGCCTGCGCCTGCAACCGTTCGCGGGCATGGCCGGCATCGGCCGCGCGCTGCCGCAGTTCCTGCGCGGTCGCGCGGGCGGCGGCCAAGGCCTGCGTCGCGGCGGTTTGTTCGGCGAGCGACTCCGCCTGCGCGCTGCCGTGGCTGGCGACGAGGGTTTCGGCGGCGTTCGCCTCCGCCCTGGCGGCATCGGCGGCGGTGGCGGCATCGCGCCAGCGGGCATAGATGGCGCGCGCCTCGGCGATGCGGATCGCGTCGGTCAGTTCGCGATAGCGGGCGGCGATCCGCGCCTGCCGCCGGAGGACGGCGGCGCGGGCATCCTGTTCCTGCGCCATTTCGCCCAGCCGGTCGAGATTGGTCTCCGTGGCGCGCAGCTTTCCCTCGGCATCCTTGCGGCGAATATGCAACCCGGAGATGCCGGCGGCGTCCTCCAGCATCGCGCGGCGTTCGGCGGGGCGGGCGGCGATGACCGCGCCGATCCGGTTCTGGCTGACGAGCGCGGGCGAATGCGCGCCGGTCGCGGCATCGGCGAACAGCAGCGACACGTCCTTCGCCCGCACGTCGCGACCGTTGATACGATAGGCGGAGCCGGCACCGCGTTCGATCCGGCGGACGATCTCGACCTCGTCGCCCGCTGCATCCTCGGCAAGAATCGCGACCTCGGCAAAGTCGCGGGGCGGGCGGGTTTCGGCGCCGGCAAAGATGACATCGTCCATGCCGGCGCCGCGCAGCGATTTCACGCTGTTCTCGCCCATGGTCCAGCGCAGCGCTTCGAGCAGGTTCGACTTGCCGCAGCCATTGGGGCCGACCACGCCGGTCAGCCCGCGTTCGATCACCAGATCGGCGGGGTCGACGAAGCTCTTGAATCCGCTCAGCCGCAGTCGTCGGAGCGTCAGCCCCGGCGCGCGTGAAGTGGCCGCGTCGTCACCCGCGGCCATGGGGTCAGGCGCCGGCGCCCTTCAGCGCTGCCTCGATCTGTGGCCAAGTCACCGCATTCTCGACCTTTTCGCCATTGATCAGGAAGGTCGGGGTGCCGGTGACGGTCGCGCCGCCTTCTTCGGTGATCTTCACCACCTGTTGCAGCAGGTTCTGGTCGGCGAGGCACTGGCGCGCCTTCGCCTCGGGCACGCCGCGCTGCTTGACGAAATCGACGAAGCCGGCGGCATCGGCCCAGCCGGTAACCGCCTGCAAGGGCGGGATCGACTGCAACCGCGCCTGTTCGGCCTGCGGGATCGCCTGCATCCGCTCCAGCGTCGCCGCCTGGTCCTGATACATGGCTTCGAGTAGCGGGAAGAAGGTCGCCGTGCCGTTGCAGCGGCCGAGCACCGCCGCCGCCAGATCGGGCGCGCCGTGCACCGCGAAGTCGCGGAATTCGAAGCTCACCTTGCCGGTCGAGACATAGTTGTTGATGAGCGGTTCGTTGCCTTCGCGGGCAAAGGCCCCGCAGGTCGGGCAGGTGCGCGAACCATATTCGACCAGCTTCACCGCCGCGTCGGGGTTACCGATGCGATAGCCGCCCTCCGGCGTGACCGCGACCATGTCGGTCCATTTCTTGCCGGCCGGCGCGGCGACATTGGCGACCGGCGCGGCGGCGCTGCCATTGGTGCCGGTGCCGGAATCACCACCGCCACAGGCCGACAACAGGCCAAGCGCGATCAGGGGGAAGGCGAAACGCATGGGATCTACTCTCTTCTAAGGATCAGGAGGCGGTCAGGAACGGCTTGAGCGTCGCCCAGTCATGGGCTTCGACCTTCTTGCCGTTGACCTCGAAGCTGGGTGTGCCTTCGACGCCGGCCGCCTGCGCCGCTTCGGCAATGGCGATCACCCGCTTCTGTGCGGCTTCGTCGTTCAGGCAGGCGGTGATCTTCGCATCGTCCACGCCCTGTCCCCGCACCAGCGTGCGCAGCCCGGTGGCAGCGGCGAGCTGTTCCAGCCGCTTGCCGATGGTCGGGGTCGGCTGCTGCGCGGGCGGCGTCGCGGCGAATGCCTCGGCCTTGTCGAGCATCGCGCTCTGCTGCGCGAAGATCGCGTCATGCGCCGCCAGGAAGCGGTTCGCCCCGCCACAGCGCGCGAGTAGCGCGGCGGTCAGGTCGAGCGCGTCGCGCGGGAGCGTGCGATATTCGACGCGTACCTTGCCGGAGCGGGTCAGCGCGGTCAGCTCGGGCTTCGCATCGCGGGCGAAGGCGGCGCAGTGCGAACAGGTATAGCTGGCCCATTCGACCAGTTGCACCCGCGCCATCGGATTGCCGACCGCGATGCCGCCGGTCGGCAGCATCGTGACGCTGTTGGTCCAGTTGCGCGCGGTCGCCGCCTTGGCCGGGGCCTGCGCCTTGGCCGGGGGCATCCCGAACAGCGCGAGGATGAACGAACAGAGCAGGATGAGGATACGCATCAGCGGACCTTGCCGAGGATCGGAATGGCGGGGGGCGGCGGGGCGGCGACCGCACCGGCGAGTGCGGCAAGCACCTCGCGCAGCTCGGGATCGGCGATGTCGCGCAGGCTTTCGTGCATTTCGGCCGGGACCGGCGGCGGTTCACGGCGCGGCGGCACCGGGCGGCGCGGGCGGACCTCGCCGTGCCGGAACTGGAGCCGGGCGACCGCCGGATAGCCGAAGAAGCGATTCACCCGCTCGACGATTTCGGGCGCGATATGCTGCATCATCGTGCCATGCGCGCCCGATACGATCAGCGTCAGCGTTCCGTCGGCGCGCTTGCCCGGCGGGAAGCGGATCGATTCGGGGGCGGACACGCGGGCGAAGCGTTCGCCGACGATCTCGCCCCAGCGGCTCACCACCGCCGACTGGACGAAACCGAACTTGCGGAACGCCGCGCCGCCGATATCGGGCAGCAATTCGGCCACGGGCCGCGCACCGCCACGCCGGCGGGGTTCGGGAATCGTCGCATGGGGGCGGGGGCGCGTCGTCATTGTCGGCATCCCATGCCATAGAGCCGACGTGGACGCCAAGCATCTCTCTGTCGCCGAACGGTTGCTCGACTGGTATGATCGCAACCATCGTTCCCTGCCGTGGCGCAGCCCGCCCGGAACGGCAGCGCCCGATCCGTACCGCGTGTGGCTATCGGAGGTGATGCTCCAGCAGACGCAGGTGGCGAGCGTGCGGCCCTATTTCGAGGCGTGGACCGCGCGCTGGCCGTCGTTCGCGGCGCTGGCGGCGGCGGACGATGCCGATGTCATGGCGGCATGGGCGGGGCTGGGCTATTATGCCCGCGCCCGCAACCTGCTGGCCTGCGCGCGGGTCGTCGCGGCGCGGGGCGGGCTGCCCGACACCGAAAGCGATCTGCGCAAGCTGCCGGGGATCGGCGACTATACGGCGGCGGCGATCGCGGCGATCGCCTTTGGCCGGCGGGCGGTGGTGGTCGATGCCAATGTCGAGCGGGTCGTGTCGCGCTTGTTCGCGGTTGCGGAGCCCTTGCCCGGTGCCCGCCCGGCGATCCGCGCGGGCACCGATACGATCACGCCGGACGCCCGCGCGGGCGATTTCGCGCAGGCGATGATGGACCTGGGGTCGATGGTCTGCACCGCCCGCTCGCCGCGCTGCCTGCTCTGCCCCCTGCGCGACGATTGCGCGGCCTATGCGATGGGCACGCCCGACGCCTTTCCGGTCAAGGCTGTGAAGAAGGCGAAGCCGCAGCGATTCGGCACGCTGTTCTGGGCGGAACGGGACGGGCGGGTGCTGCTGGTGCGGCGGCCGGACAAGGGGATGCTGGGCGGTATGCGCGCGCTGCCGACCGGGCCGTGGAGCGATAGCGATCCGGGCGCCGAAGGCGCGCCGTTCGCCGCCGACTGGCGCGCCATCGGTCTGGTCCGCCATGGTTTTACCCATTTCGATCTTGCCTGCACCGTCATGGTGGCGGATGCAGTCGACGACACCGCGCAGGGCGAATGGTGGCCGGTCGCGGACCTTGAAGCCGCCGGCATGCCGACGCTGTTCGCGCGGGCGATAACGGCTGTGGAGGGAATGCGATGAGGGGTGAGAACCGGGTCCGAAATATGCTGGCGCTGACCGGCGCGCTGTTGCTGGTGCAGCCGGCGGTGGCTTGGGCACAGGCCGCTCCGCCGCGCGCGCCCGCCCGCCCGGCGGTCCGTGCACTGCCCGCAACCGACGGGATGGTCCGCAGCTATGTCGCGCAGAAGAAGGCGCCGGGCATGGTGGTGATCGTCGGCGGGCCGGACTGGACCAGCGCGCATGCCGCCGGCCGGGTCGCCACCGACGCCAATGCCGCGTCGGCCAATGTCGATACGCTGTGGCGCGTCTATTCGATGACCAAGCCGATCACCGGCATGGCGGCGATGATGCTGGTCGAGGACGGCAAGCTGAAGCTCGACCAGCCGATCAGCGACTTCATCCCCGGCTTCAAGTCGATGAAGGTGCTGACCGACCCCGACAAGAGCCTCGCCAGCCGGCCGGCGACCACGCCGATCACCGTGCGCCATCTGCTGACCCACACCGCCGGCCTTGGCTACAGCATCGTGACCAAGGGGCCGTTGCTCAAGGAATATGAGCGGTTGGGCATCGTGCCGGCAGCGGTCAACGCGCAGGCCGAGGTCGCGATGGCGCAGGCACGGCCGAAATCGCTGGAGGAATTCGCCAACCGCGTCGCCACCCTGCCGCTGATCGCCGAACCGGGGACGAAGTGGAGCTATTCGATCGGGCTGGACGTACTGGGTCGGGTGATCGAGGTGGCTTCGGGCATGTCGTTCGAGCGGTTCTTGCAGACGCGGATGTTCGGTCCGCTGGGCATGACGTCGACCTATTGGACGGTCCCGGCGGCGCAGAAGGGGCGGTTGGTCACCAACTATGCCTGGGCCGGCGACAATCTGGTGCCGGTCGATCCGGGCGCCACGTCGGTCTGGCTGTCGCCGCCGAGCTTCCCCTATGGCGGAGCGGGTCTCGTCATGTCGGCGGCGGATTACGACCGGTTTCTTCACATGCTCCAGAATGGCGGCACGTTGAACGGCAAGCGGGTGATGAAACCGGCCACGGTGGCGCTGGGCATGTCGAACCTGTTGCCGGCCGGCGTGACCTTTGGCGGGGTCGACGGGGCTACCGGTGGGCAGGCGGGGCCGAAAATGGGCTTTGGCGCGGGCGGTTCGGTGTATCTGGAAACGCTGCCCGGACGGCCGGGCAAGGGCACCTATGGCTGGGGCGGGGCGGCCGGCACGGTCGCGTTCGTCGATCCGGTGCGGCAGGTGCGCGGGACCCTCATGGTCAATTACTTCCCGGCGGACAAATGGCCGCTGCGCGACGATCTGGTGAAGGCATTGGCCAGCGATCTTGCCGGGCCGGTGCGATGATCGGCTTTACCGGCGTGGCGCTGGTCCGTGCCGACAATGAGCGCGACGATCCGGCCGCATTCGCCCGGTGCCTGGCCGATCCGGCGGCGCGGCTGCTGGTGCTGACCGGATTGGAGCCGCCGGTGGCGGAGGACGGGGCGCTGCAGCTGGCTGCGATGGACCCGGCGCGCCGCGATGCGCTGCTGCTCGGCTATCTGGAGGGCGCGCCGCTGTTCGTGGCGGGCGAGGGCGACGGCAGCGCGCCGGCTATGCGGTCGCCCGCGCTGATGGCCGCGCTGGCGGAGATGCCGGCGGCTGACGTCGCGCTCTACGGCATCGCGCGCAGCCTGGTCGACTGGCATTCGCGGCATGGTTTCTGTGCGCGGTGCGGCCATGCGAGCGTCGTCGCGCGTGGCGGTTGGGCGCGGTCGTGTCCGGGATGCGGCGCGCTGCATTTTCCGCGGACCGACCCGGTGGTCATCATGGCGGTCGAGCATGACGACCGCGTGCTGCTGGGTCGCCAGCCGAGCTGGCCGGCAGGACGCTATTCGGCGCTGGCCGGATTCGTCGAGGTCGGGGAATCAATCGAGGAAGCGGTCGCGCGCGAGGTGCTGGAGGAAGCGGGTGTCGCGGTTGCCGGCGTGCGCTATGTCGCCAGCCAGCCCTGGCCGTTTCCGTCGCAGCTGATGATCGCGTGCATCGCGACGGCGGCGGACGATGCACTCCGGATCGATGCGACCGAGCTGGAGGACGCGTTCTGGGCGACGCGGGACGAGGTTCGCGCGGCGCTGGCCGGGGATACGACGCGGTTCATCGCGCCGCCGGGCCATGCGATTGCGCGGAGTCTGTTGATGGCGTGGGTGGTGGGGTGACTTAAGCCCCCTTCACCTCGCCGCCGTTTGCTTCGAGCGCAGGTTCGAGCTTGTCGAGAACCGAAGTCGAGAAGGGGTTGCCCCAAGCAATAGGTTCTCGACGGACGCTTCTCGACAGGCTCGAAGCTGCTCGAACCGAACGGGGTGCGCAGAGGGAAATTCTACCCCCGCTCCCTTGCCCGCCCGTAGCTCCCCAGCAACCGCACCCATTTGCTGTGGAACCGCAGTTCGTCGAGCGCGCGGTCGACATGCGGCTCGCCCGGCCGTCCTTCGATGTCGCAGAAGAACTCCGTCGCGGCGAAGGTGCCGCCGCGCTGGTAGCTTTCCAGCTTCGTCATGTTGACGCCGTTGGTCGCGAAGCCGCCCATCGCCTTGTAGAGCGCGGCGGGTAGGTTCTTCACCTCGAACACCAAAGTCGTCATGCACGGCCCCTCGGGCAGTTCGGGCGGCGCGGCGCGGGCGAGGACGACGAAGCGGGTCGTATTATGGTCGGCATCGGCAATGTCGTCGGCCAGCAGTTGCAGCCCGTACAGCTCGGCTGCCGCCGGGGGGGCGAGTGCCGCCACCGTCGGGTCGCCGATCGCCGCGACCGATGCCGCCGCACCCGCGGTGTCGGGATGCGCTACCGGCTCGATCCCGCGCGCGCTCAGCCAGTGGCGGCATTGGCCCAGCGCCTGTTCGTGGCTCATCGCCTGACGAATGCCCTCGACCGGGCCCAGACCCATCAGCGCATGGCGAATCGGCAGGAAATGTTCGCCGGTGATGACCAGCCCGGATTCGGGCAGCAGGAAATGCATGTCCGCCACGCGCCCATGCAGCGAATTTTCGATCGGGATGATCGCGCAGTCCGCCTGTCCGACACGCACCGCATCGATCGCATCGGCAAAGCCGAAACAGGGCAGCGGCAGGCCGTCGGGAAACGCCTGTGTCAGCGCGACATGCGAATTGGCGCCGGGTGCGCCCTGAAAGGCGACGGTGCGATTCGGGTCGCGCGCGGCGGCTTCGATCATCTGCGCCACCAGCGGGCGCGCGGGTGCGGCGTATTTCTGCATGGGGTGCGGCGATTATCGGTCGCGGGGGCAGGCGGCAACCCTGTCTTGCCAGTATCGGATGCCGCCTCTAAGCATGGCCCCAAACAGAACCACATTTAGGTGAGACGGCTCAGGGCATGGACGACCGGACGAACACCATCGCAGGTTGGGTATTGGCCGGTTGCGCCGCTGCCCTCGGACTTTCCATCGCCAGCGGCATGGTGTTTCACTCCGGTCCGCCGGAAAAGCCGGGCTATCCGGTCGAGGGCGCCGCCGAAGCCGGGGGTGGCGCTGCCGCCGCCGTGCCGATCGCCACGCTGCTCGCCACCGCCGACGTCGCCAAGGGCGCGGAAGTGTTCAAGAAATGCGCCGCCTGCCACACGGTGAACCAGGGCGGGGCCAACGGCATCGGTCCGAACCTGTGGGGCGTGCTGGGCAAGAAGCACGGCCATATTCCGGGATTCGCCTATTCGAGCGCGCTGACCGGTATCCCGGGCAACTGGGACTTCGATTCGATGAATGCGTGGCTGACGTCCCCGCGCAAATATGCGCCGGGCACCAAGATGACCTTTGCGGGTCTGGGCAGCGCCGAGGACCGGGCGAACGTCATCGCCTATCTCAATTCGCAGGGATCGAACCTGCCGCTGCCGGCCGCTCCCGCCGCGGGTGCCGAGGCGGCGCCGGCCGAGGCGGAGGGCAATGTCGCGGAGGGGGCTCCGGCCAACACCGCCGACGTCGTCAACGCCGCGACCCCGGCATCGGGCGCGCCGTCGGTCGATCCGGCCGCGGCGGAACAGGCGGCGAAGAAGGGCCAGTAACGGCCCGGCTTCGGAAAGAAGAATGGGGGTCACGCGGAGGCGCGAAGGGGTTGCGGTTGGTGCCGCCCTCCAGTGTTCCCGCTGGCTCGAATAGAAGAAGAAATTGGTTCGCGCAGAGGCGCAGAGAGGTTGCGTTTGCTGCCACCTTGCGCTCGATCGGTAGACCGTCGCGCCCGCTTCGGCTTAAGATGAGGCCGCTGGCGCGGATGAGGACGCGGCAAACGCAACCTCTCTGCGCCTCTGCGCCTCTGCGCCTCTGCGCGAAATCTAATCTTCTTCTTCGCGTCTCCGCGCCTCCGCGTGAAAACCACCTGCTACTCGCTTACGCCATTACGTGGACCAACCGTCCGGCCACACTCAGACCGACACCGGTTCCAGCCCGAGCAACCGCGCCACCTCGTCGAAGCCATGCGCGATCTCGGTCACGCCGAGCGCGCGCAGGCGGTCGTCATGGCCGACGCCGCAATGGGACCCGGCGCACAGCCCGATCACGCGGGCGCCGGATGCAACGGCGCCGGTGACACCGACCGGCGAATCCTCGAGGATCGCGCAGTCCTCGATCGCGACGCCGAGCTGCTTCGCCCCGTACCGATAGAGGTCGGGCGCGGGCTTGCCGTTCGCGACATGCTCCTTGCCGCTGTAGATATGGTCGCCGAACGCGTCGCGGATGCCGAGATGGTCCAGATGCGTCGCGATCCAGTGGGTCGTGCTGGACGACACGATCGCGCGCGGCAGGTCGGCGGGGAGCGACCGGACGAAGGCGACCGCCCCGGCCACCGCCTCGACCCCCTCTGCCAGCACGCGGGCATCCTCGATGGCGCGCGCGTCCCAGAAGCCGTCGGGCACCGGGCCGCCGACCCATTTCTCGATCGCCTGGGTGAAGTGGTCGCCCGACAGGCCCATGAAATTGGCCATGGAATCGGCGGCGCTGGTCGGATGGCCCGCCTGGGTCAGGAAGTCAGCGATCTGGCGGTTGCCGGCAAATTCGCTTTCCAGCAGCACGCCGTCAAAGTCGAACAACAGGGCTTTCGGACGGGTCATCATCGTTCCTTTACTGGCCCCGCGCGCCGAACAGGGCGGAGCCGATGCGGACATGGGTCGCGCCGAGCGTCACGGCGGTTTCGAAATCGTCGGACATGCCCATGCTGAGGCCGGTGAGGCCATGGTCGCGGGCGAGCTTGGCGGTCAGCGCGAAATAGGGCGCGGCGTCGAGGCCGGCGGGCGGCACGCACATGAGCCCGGCGACGGGAAGCCCGGCGGCCTTCGCCTCGGCCAGCAGCGCGGGCAGGTCCGACAGCGCGCAGCCGCCCTTTTGCGGTTCGTCACCGATATCGACCTGGAGGAAACAGGCGGGCGCGCGGCCGGTCTTGTCGATCGCCTTGGCCAGCGCGGCGACCAGCGAGGGGCGGTCGACCGAATGGATCGCGTCGAACAGGCGGACGGCATCCTCGGCCTTGTTCGACTGGAGCTGACCGACCAGATGCAGTTCGATGCCGGGCGTAAGCTCCTGCAATGCCGGCCATTTGCCTTGCGCTTCCTGTACCCGGTTTTCGCCGAACACGCGCTGTCCGGCGTCGATCAGCGGCTGGATCGCGGCGGCGTCATGGGTCTTGCTGACGGCGATCAGCGTCGTCGCGCCGCGGGGGCGGCGGGCGATCGATTCGGCATGGGCGATCCGGTCGCGAACGAGGCCGAGCGGGGTGTCGGTTTTGGTCATCGCGCGCGCTATAGAGGCCGCCATGCGCCGCCGCCACCCTTTGCCGACCCGCTGGCTGATGACCGATGAACGGTTGGGCGAGGCATTGCCGGCGATGGTGGCGAAGTTGCCGCGGGGGAGTGGTGTCGTGTTCCGGCATTATGCCACACCCGAAGGGGAACGGCGGCGGAAGTTTACACAGGTGCGGCGGATCGCGCGGGCGCGGGGGCTGGTGCTGCTGGTGGCGGGGCCGCCGCTGCGGGGTGGCGATGGGGTGCACGGAAGAAAGGCGTGCAAGACCAAGGGGTTGGCGACGCGGCCGGTGCATTCGATGCGTGAACGCATCGCCGCCGAGCGGGCGGGGGTCGATGGCATCTTCGTTTCGCCCGTCTTTCCCACCCGGTCGCATCCCGGTGCGCGGGCGCTGGGGCGGGTGCGGTTCCAGCGGCTGATCGTGGGTGCGCGCGTGCCGGTCATCGCGCTGGGCGGGATGACGGCGGCACGGGCGCGGACGCTGAAGGGGATTGCCGGCTGGGCGGCGATCGATGCCTGGGGGTCGTTGCCCCCGGCTTGATCCGGGGGGGGGGCGAAGAAGAAGCGGGACCCCGGGTCGAGCCCGGGGTGACGATGGGAGGGAGATAGGTCGCGTCAGAACTTCGCGCGTAGTTCGGCGAAGACGGTGCGCGGGTCGCCGGGGAAGTGGCCGGTCTGTGCCGAGAAGCCCGAGGCGGCGTACACCGTGTCGAAGAGGTTATCGACCCGGAGCATCAGTTCGGCAAAGCCCAGCTGCTGCGTGATCGACGCGTCGAAGATGGTGTAGGGCCGGACCGTCTGTCCGGCGAGGCTGATGCGGCGCGAGACATGTTCGCCGCCGAACGCAAGGGCGGTCCGGATCACCGGCAGCTGATAGCGGGTCCAGAAGCCGAGCTTGTGCGCAGGGGCATTGGCGAAGCGGGTGCCGACCGCGTTGGTGATCGCCTGTCCCGGCGCGGTGGCGGTGATCCGCGCGTCATTATACCCATAGTTGGCGAGCAGCACCCAGTTGCGGGTGAGGTCGGTGGTCAGGTCGAGTTCGACCCCCTTGCTGGTCACCTGCCCGATCGGGCGCAGCTGATCGACGCCATTGACCGGGGGCAACGCGGGATCGACCTGCAGGATGTTTTCGCGGACGATGCGGTACAGCGCGGCATTCGCCTGCAACCGGCCGTCGAACAGGAGCGATTTGACGCCGCCTTCCCACTGGTTGCCGGTGACCGGCGCGAACGGGCCGCCGGCGTCGGTCGCCTGCGACGCGCTGGCCTGCGGTTCGAATCCCTGCGACCAGCTGACATAGAGCGACAGGTCGGTGCGTGGCTGATAGATCGCGCCGCCGCGGAAGGTGACGTCGCTGTCGGCATAGCGCGAGCGGGCGGTGACGCGGTTGCCGGTGGCGACGGTCACGCCATCGTCGAACCGGTCGTAGCGCAGCCCGCCGACCAGCAGAAACTGCTCGGTCAGCGAAATCTGATCCTGCGCATAAAAGCCATAGCGGGTCGAGCGGGTGTCGGTGACGGTGAAGGGCAGCGCCATCGCCCGCGTGGCATCCCCGTCCGAGCGGCCATAGACCGGGCGGCTGAGGCTCAAGGGCAGCACGCCGCTGCGCAGGATGCGCGAGCGCAGGATATTCGTTTCGCGAAACCAGTCGCCGCCGAACTGGAACCGGTGCTCCATGCCGAGCAATGTCGTGGTCGCGGTCGCATTGGCGGCGAAGGACAGGCCGTCGACCGGGCGGACCTGATCGCGGAATTCGCGCAGCACCAGATCGGGGTTGGCGGCGTTGCGCCCGCGCGGCTCGTGATATTTCTGCCGCTCGGTCGCCTTGAAGTAGCGGGCGCCGACATCGAACGTGATCGCGTCGCCGATCGCGGTCGCATAGCGCGCCTGGGTCGCGGTCGAGGTCAGGTGGAGGAAATCGCTCTTTTCATTGGCGTTCCAGCGGATCGAGCCGAGGAAGCGCCCGCTATCGTCGACCAGCACCCCGCGCAGCCGGTTGGCGCGCAGATAATTGTCATAGGTCGTGACCTGCACCGTCAGCAGCCCGCCGGGATTGGTGCGGATCGACAGGCCGGCATCGCCGATCAGCGACTTGTTCAGCGTGTTGAAGCGATAGGGCCGCATCGCTTCGTAGAAGCCGCCGAGGCGGTAGCTGACCACGCCATCGGCATCGATCCGGTCGGTCGCCTCCGCCGAGATGCCGAACCGGTCGTAATTGCCGGCAGTGACGACGGTGCGCAGCGCGGCGCGGTCCGACGGCGTCTTCGACACGTAATTGATGATGCCGCCGGGCGATCCTGGGCCGAAGAACAGCCCGGCAGGACCCTTGAGCACCTCGACCCGGTCGATGTTGAACAGTTGCGGGACCGAAAAGCCGATGAACGGATTGCCGCGCTGTCCGTCGTAGAAGGACTGGTCCTGGCGGAAGCCGCGAAAGGTGACGCCGGCATAGCTGAATGCGCTGACGCCCGAGATATTGCGATAGATGTCGGTCGCGTCGCGCGCGCCCTGATCGACGAACAGGTCGGCATTGATGACCTGCAGCGCCTGCGGAATGTCGAGCGGGTCCTGTGCCGATTTGCCAACGGTGGTGACGAGCGTGCGGTAGAGTTGCTGGGCGCGGCCCTGCACGATGATCTCGTCATCGGCGGGCGGGTCTGCGCGGTCCTGTGCCAGTGCCGGAACCGAAACCATGGCCGCGCCCGCGACCGACATCCAAAACCGCTTCACACCACCCCCGATGTATTGATGCAATTCGCTCGCATTAGCGAACGAACATGGAGGATGCAATCCAATTGCGAACGATCCGCAAAAAGGATGACATTGTAACGCAGCCGAACCGGAACGCGGCGGCGTTCCGACCGTTGGAGGGCGCATAAGGGGAAAAGCGGGATGGCCGACAACGATACGCAGCGCGCGACGCCCGGTTACGGCCGGGTCGCGGCGATGACGGTGATGGTACTGGCGATCGTTGGCGCGGCGTGGCTGTTGGTCAGCATGATGCGGCTGGTGCTGCTGGTGTTCGCCGCGACGACGATCGCGGTGCTGTTCAGCGCGGTGGCCAACCGGATCGAGCGATGGACGCGGCTGCCGCGCGGGCTGGCGCTGGCGCTGTCGGTCATCCTGCTGCTCGGTACGGTGATCGGCATCTTCTATGCGTTCGGCGCGCAGCTGGCGCAGCAGTTCGACACGATCCAGGAACAGATCCCGGCGGCATTCCAGGCGGTGCAGCGTCAGCTCGACAGCTGGGGACTGGGCGAGCCGTCGCGCGAATTGCTGACGCAGGGCAGCAGCGACCTGTCGACGATCATGTCGCGCGCGGGCGGCTATGCCCTGTCGATCGGGTCGGGGCTGTCGGATGCGGTGCTGGTGCTGGTCGGGGCGATTTTCCTGGCGGCCGATCCCGAACTCTATCGCCGGGGGCTGGTGACGCTGGTGCCGCCCAAGGCCGAGGGCGTCGCGCGCAAGGCGGTGGACGACGCCGCCGGCGGCCTGCGCGGATGGATGAAGGGCGAGGCGGTGGCGATCATCGTCGTCGCGGTGCTGACCGGGGCGGGGCTGTCGCTGCTGGGCGTGCCGGCCGCGATCGGGCTGGGGCTGATCGCCGGGTTGATGGACATCGTGCCGTTCGTCGGGCCGATCATCGCCGGCGTGCCCGCCGTGCTGCTGGCCTTTACCCAGTCGCCGTCGACCGCGTTGTGGACGATCGTGCTGTTCCTGATCGTCCAGCAGATCCAGGGCAATATCCTGCAACCCATCGTCCAGAAACATGCGGTCGACGTGCCGCCCGCCGTGTTGCTGTTCTCGGTCATCGGCATGGGGCTGTTGTTCGGGTTCATCGGCGTGCTGCTGGCGGCGCCGCTGACGATCGTCGTGTTCGTGCTGGTGCAGCGGATTTACGTGCAGGCGCTGCTGGGGCGGGACATTACCGTGGCGACGGACAAGGTGAAGGAGGAGGAGTGAGCGCTCCGCTCCCAAGCTGACTTGATCCCGGGTCCCGCTTTTCGTGCCGTCGAGAAGAAGCGGGACCCCGGGTCAAGCCCGGGGTGACGGGTGGGTCAGGCGGGGCGCGTCCACAGTACCGGGTCGCGCGGGGTATCCGGCGCGGGGCGCCAGCGGGCCGCCACGAAGGCGCGGGCGATGGCGGCGATCTTTTCGCCTTTCGATGTGCTCTGCCGCTGGTCCCATGCGGCGGGGCCGGCGGCGGCGACTTTCCGGGCGATGCCGCCATAGATGTCGGCGGCGGCGAGCACCGCCCAGGCCGAGCGCCATGGCAGGCGGGCGGCACCGACGCGGGCGCTGTCTTCGTGGGAAGCCGCGCGCGCGGCCATGCGGCGGGCGAGGATCGCGACCCGGTCGGGCGTCGCCATCGGATCGGCGGGGTCGATGCCCTGTTCGGCCAGCCAGTCGCGCGGCAGATAGCAGCGGCCGGCGTCGGCATCCTCGCGCACGTCGCGGGCGATATTGGCGAGCTGAAAGGCGAGGCCGAGATCGCAGGCGCGGTCGAGCGTGTCCTGTTCGTGCGCGGGCACGCCCATCACCACCGCCATCAGCCCGCCGACCGCGCCGGCGACGTGATAGCAATATCGGTACAGGTCGGCTTCGCTTACCGGCTGCCAGCCATCGGCGTCGAGCTGGAACCCGTCGATCACGTCGTACACGAGGGCATGCGGCAGGCCGACCTCGGCTGCGACCACGCCCAGCGCGTCGAAGGCGGGATCGCCGGTCGGCTGCCCGGCCAGCGCCTGCGCGGTGCGCGCGCGGATCAGGGTCAGGCGTTCCTGCGCATCGTCGAGCCGCTGCATGCCATGGCCCATGTCCTGCCCGTCGGCCAGGTCGTCGCAGGCGCGGCACCACGCATAGAGCAGCCAGGCGCGTTCGCGGGTGACGGGATCGAACAGCTTGCTCGCCGCCGCGAAACTCTTGGAGCCGCGCGCGATCGTGTCGCGAGCATGCGCGACGAGCGCTGCGCGGGGCGGGATCAAAGGTCCTTGCTGCTCATATGGATGATCGCCTGCACCGGCGTGTGCGCCGCCATCTTGCCCAGCAGCGCGTCGAGCGTGTCGGCGACCAGCAATATGTCGCGGTGCATCGGGCGCATGAAGCCGACCTCGGCCATCTTCGCGACGAAGGCGATCAGATGGTCGTAGAAGCCGGCGACGTTGAGCAATCCGACCGGCTTGGTGTGATAGCCGAGCTGTGCCCAGCTCATCGCCTCCCACAATTCGTCCATCGTGCCGGTGCCGCCGGGGATGGTGACGAAGCCGTCGGACAGGTCGGTGAACGCCTGTTTGCGCTGATGCATCGTGTCGACGACGTGCAGTTCGGTGAGGCCCTTGTGCGCGGCCTCTGCCTTCACCAGCGCGGTCGGGATCACGCCGATCACCTCGCCACCCGCCTCGATCGCGCCATCGGCGACCGCGCCCATCAGGCCGAGCTTGCCGCCGCCATAGACGACGCCGATGCCGCGCTCCGCCAGCGCACGGCCGACGGCGCGGGCGGAGTCGATATAGACAGGGTCGGCGGGGGTCGCGGACCCGCAATAGATGGCCAGGCGCTTCATGGGGGTGGGAGGTAGGCGATTGGCGGGTGGGGGGCAAGCGGGTGACGTTGCCCCTACCTGCCCAATACCCAATCCGTTTGCTTCGAGCGCAGGTTCGAGCCTTGTCGAGAACCGAAGTCGAGAAGGGGGTGCCTCAAACGGGGCGTTCTCGACGGGCGCTTCTCGACAAGCTCGAAGCTGCTCGAACCAAACGGTTGGGGTTGGGGTTGGGCGCGGGAGAGGGCGTTCAGTCCTCGCCCCCCAGCATCAGCCCAGCCGTCGCCTTGGCGCTTCCCACGACCCCGGGAATCCCCGCGCCCGGATGGGTGCCGGCCCCGACCACATACAGATTCGGGATATCGTCATCGCGGTTGTGCGCGCGGAAATAGGCGCTCTGGGTCAGGATCGGCTCCAGCGAGAAGGCCGATCCCTGATAGGCGTTCAGGTCGTGGGTGAAGTCGCTCGGCATATAGCTGAACTTCGTCACGATCCGGTCGTGAATGTCGGGGATCAGGCGGCGGCCGACTTCATCGAGAATGCGCTTTTCGAGGATCGGGCCGATCTGGTCCCAGTCGACCGGGAACTTGCCAGTGTGCGGCACCGGGCACAGCGCGTAGAAGGTCGAATGCCCCTCCGGCGCCATCGACGGGTCGGTGACGGTCGGATGGTGGAGATAGAGCGAGAAGTCCTCGCTCAGCACGCCATGGTCGTAAATGTCGGCGAGCAGCCCCTTATAGCGCGGGCCGAACAGGATCATGTGGTGGGGGATGCCCGGCCATGTGCCCTTGATGCCGAAATGGACGACGAACAGCGACGGCGAGAAGCGCTTCTTCTCCAGCCGCTGCACCTTGCGCTGCGCGCTGCGCGAACCGGACAGCAGGTCCTTGTAGCTGTGCATCAGGTCGGCATTGGTCGCGACCATGTCGGCGCCGATCACCACGCCGCCCTTCGTCGTCACCCCCGTCGCGCGGTCGCCGAGCGTGTCGATGCTCTTGACCGGATCGCCGAGCATCAACGTGCCGCCGAGCTTTTCGAACAGGCGGACCATGCCGGCGACCAGCTTGTTGGTCCCCCCTTGCGCGAACCACACGCCGCCGTCGCGCTCCAGCTTGTGGATCAGCGCATAGATGCTGCTGGTCTTCATCGGATCGCCGCCGACCAGCAGGGTGTGGAACGACAGCGCTTGGCGCAACTTGTCGTTCTTCACGAACGACGACACGATCGAATAGACCGAGCGCCACGCCTGGTACTTCGCCAGCGCCGGCGCGGCCTTGATCATCGAGGCGAAGTCGAGGAACGGCACGTGGCCGAGCTTCACATAGCCTTCCTCGTACACCCCCGCCGAATATTCGAGGAAGCGGGCATAGCCGGCGAGATCGCCCGGATCGAGCTTGGCGATTTCGGAGCGCAGCAGCGTGTCGTCGTTGGTGTAGTCGAAATTGGTGCCGTCGGGCCAGTTGAGCCGGTAGAAGGGCGACACCGGTTCCAGCGTCACGTCCTCGGCCATGTCGCGGCCGGTCAGCTGCCAGAGTTCCTGCAACGCCTCGGGGGCGGTGATGACCGTCGGGCCGGCGTCGAAGACGAAGCCGTCGCGCTCCCAATAATAGGCGCGGCCGCCGGGCTTGTCGCGCCCCTCGACCAACGTCGTCTGCACGCCCGCCGACTGCAGCCGGATGGCGAGCGCGAGGCCGCCGAACCCTGCGCCGATAACGACTGCCGTCTTCACCCCTGTCTCCCCATCAACGCCTGCACCGCGCGCCCGATCGGCACCGGCGGTTTCCCGATCAGCACCCGGGCCTGATCGAACAAATTCGATTGCCCGGCATAGAAGCGTCCGATCAGCGCCGCGTCCAGCCGGTAGAAGCGTTCGAGCACGCGGTAGCGTTCCACAGGGTCCGCCGCGCGGAACAACATTGTCGCAAGCATCCGGTAGAAGCCGCGCTTTTTCCACAGCGACGCCGCATAATCATGGGTCAGCGTGTGGAGCGCTCCGCCCGACCAGTCCGAACTGTCGGCGACCAGCTGCGCCAGACGTACGGCGTCGGGCAGCGAATAGCCGGTCAGCGGATGGAACAGCCCGGCGCGCATCCCGCCCTTTGCCACGCGATTGCCGCCAGAACGCCAATATTCCTCGAAATCGCCGCCCATCGCGACCGGGAGCACGCCGGTTTCGCTGCGCCCGACGGTGGCCGCGTCCCAGCCCTTTGCGGCGGCATAGGCGGCGATGCGTCCCGCCAGCACCTGCGTGTCGAGGTCGGGGGTGTCGCTATAATATGTGTCCTCGACGAACAGCGTCGAGGCATCGAACGGCAGGGTGTAGAGGAAGCGATAGCCGTCGATCTGCTCGACCGATCCGTCCATCACGATCGGGCGTTCGACGCCGTGGGGATAGGCGGTGTGCAACTCCATCCCCATGAACTTCTGCCAGCCGAGGTCGAGATGCGACAGGTCGCCGGGGCCGCGACAGTCGATCACCCCCTGCGCCTCCACCCGGTCGCCGTCCGCCAGCACGACGGCGGTCGGACTGGCTCCCAGCACCCGCGCCGACGCCATCAGCGTTTCACTTGGCAGCGTATCGCGCAGCACCGTGTCGAGCCGTTCGGACGTGATCGAATAATAGGTGGTGTCGAGGGTGCGGGCATGCGCCGGAAAGGCGATGTCGTAGCCGCGCCAGCCATGGGCGACGAGCGGCGCCACCAGTGCGCGCTGTTCGGTCGCGACGTCGCTGCCGAAGAACGACCAGACATGGTTGCCGCCGAAGTGCGCCGCCCCCTCGATCAGGCGGATGCGCGCATCGGGCCGCCGCTTCGCCGCCGCCAGCGCGATGAGGGCGCCGGACAATCCCCCGCCGACGATGGCGAGGTCGCATTGATGGATGGTTGGCATGGGGGGGCAGTAGGGGAGCGAAGTCGCGGTAGCAACGGCGGAAAGCCGGCTTGCCCGATGGGGTGGGGCTTCAGCGTGCGGCAGCCGCTGTCGATAGTCGGTGTGATTTCCTCGTCACCCCGGGCTTGACCCCGGGGTCCCGCTTCTTCTTCTACAGCCGGCCGAGCGAGAAGCGGGACCCCAGGGTCAAGCCCGGGGTGACGGTGGGGTTGCGGAGGGCGATCGCTTCCCACAGGCGGGGAGGATCTAAGCCTGTCCTCCCCGCCCACAATCCGCTACAGGGCCCCCATGTCGATCCCGCTGGCTATCCTGTTGTCCGCCGTGGCGATGACGCTGATCGTGGGCGTGCGCTATCTGCTTGCCTCGGCCGGTTTCGCCTTTGCCACGCGCGTGCGGCATCCGGGGCTGTATCGCGGCCTCGATCCGCAGATCGCCAAGGAGATTCGCTGGTCGCTGCTGTCCGCTGCCATTTACGGCATCCCCGCCGGCATCGTCGCCTGGGGGTGGCAGCATCGCGGCTGGACGGCGATCTACCGTGACGTCGACGCGTACCCGTTATGGTATCTGCCGCTGTCGGTGCTGCTCTATCTCTTTGCGCACGACACCTGGTTCTATTGGACCCATCGCTGGATGCACCGGCCGAAATGGTTTCGCATCGCCCATGCCGTCCACCATGCCAGCCGCCCGCCGACCGCGTGGGCGGCGATGGCGTTTCACCCCATCGAGGCGCTGACCGGTGCTGTGGTAATTCCGCTACTCGTCTTCGTCATTCCGATTCATATCGGTGCACTGGCATTGGTGCTGACGACCATGACGGTTATGGGCGTCACCAACCACATGGGATGGGAAATGTTCCCCCGGTTCATGTGGGCGGGGCGATTGGGGGGCTGGCTGATTACCGCCAGCCATCATCAGAGGCATCATGAACGCTATGGCTGCAATTTCGGGCTCTATTTCCGCTTCTGGGACCGGCTGTGCGGCACCGATGGCGGGCTTGGCGACTTCGAAAAAGAGCGCGCGCGCGCGGCGCGTCGCGCTGGCGGTGCTGGCGCTGGCGCTGTTGCCGGGGGCGATGCCGACCGGCACGCTTGACGTCCGGGTCAGCGACCTGCGTTCGACCAAGGGCGTGATCCGCCTCTGCCTGACCGCCGACCCCAAGAATTTTCCCGGCTGCACCGACGACCGCAACGCCGTCACCCGCACCTTCGCCGCCAATGCCGGCGGCGTGCGGATCGCGGGGCTGGGACGCGGCGACTATGCCGTGTCGGTGATCCATGACGAAAACAACAATGCGAAGCTCGACACCTTTGCCGGCATCCCGCGCGAAGGTTTCGGCTTTTCGCGCAATCCGGCGATCCGCTTCGGTCCGCCCAAGTTCAGCGCGGCGGAATTCCCGCTGGCGGGTGATGTAACCATGCAACAGGTACGGATTCGCTATCTGCTATAGTAGAAAGGACGGACCGAAGTCGGCAACGTAGCGTTACGCGGCTGTAATATTTGCCGGAGCTACGCCCTTGCGCGCCATTTTCGCCGCCGTCCTGACTGCCGCCGCCGCTGTTGCCGCCCCCGCCTTTGCGCAGGAAGCGGCCGGGCCGGCGGTGCCCGCCTCCGCCATGCCGAACGACGATACCGGCGGCGATTTCTATGTCGTCGGGATCGGCGCGGCGGTGCTGCCCGATTATGAAGGGTCGGACGATTACGGCTTCACGCCGGTCCCCGCCGCCACCGGCCGGGTATCGGGGTTCAATTTCCTGCTGGCCGGCAACCGCGCCAGCGTCGACCTGATCCGCGACGGGGTCGGCCCGACCTGGGATTTCCAGGCGGGGCCGATCGCGGTGGTGAGCCTGAACCGCAACACGACCAAGGGCATCGACGATGCGCAGGTCCGTGCGCTGGGCAAGGTCGGCACCGCGATCGAACTGGGCGGTTATGTCGGCATCGGCAAGACCGGGGTCATCACCTCGCAGTTCGACCGGCTGTCGGCGTCGATCAGCTATCGCAAGGACGTGGCGGGCGGGCATGGCTCGACCGTGCTGGCACCGACCGTGACCTATGTCACGCCGCTCAGCCTCAAGGCGATTGCCGGCATCTTCGTATCGGGCGAGCGCGTCGGCGAAGGCTATGCCGACAATTATTTCTCGATCACCCCGTCCCAGTCGTTCGCCAGCGGCCTGCCGGTCTACAATGCGCGGGGCGGGTGGAAGAACTGGACGCTCGGCGCGATCGGCGGCCATTCGATCAGCGGCGACCTGCGCTCGGGCTGGCAGCTGTTCGGCACGGTCGTCTATCGCAAGCTGCTCAACGACTTTGCCGACAGCCCGATCGTGGCGCGCAACGGGTCGAGCAACCAGTGGCTGGGCGCGGTGGGTGTGGCCTATAGCTTTTGAGGCAATGAGGGACCGATAGAACCCAGCTTCGTCACCCCGGACTTGATCCGGGGTCCCGCTTACTTTGCAACCGGGCAAGAGGAAGCGGGACCCCGGCTCAAGGCCGGGGTGACGGTGTATATGGGCTGAGCGTCAGCACGCCAGCCGGCCGTCGGTGATGGCGCTTTGGTCGAACAGGAACAGGATCTTCGGATCAGGCAGATCCTGTTCGTGGGCGATGGCGTCCGGGGCGATGCGGGCGACGACATGGGCGAGGGCGGCGATGCGGGCAGGCTTCTTGTGGTCGGCGCGGATGCAATGCCAGGGCGACAGCGCGGTGTGGGTGCGCGAGAGCATGCGGTCGCGCGCCGCGGAATAATCGTCCCACCGCTCCTGCGCCACCGCGTCGAGGTCCGAGACCTTGAGCTGCTTCAACGGATCGGTCCGCCGCGCGTCGAGCCGGGCCTTCTGCTCCTCGCGCGAGATGTCGAGCCAGAGTTTGACCAGGCGAATGCCGCTTTCGATCAGCATCCGTTCGAAATCGGGGGCGTCGCGCAGGAAGGATTCCTGTTCGGTCGCGGTCGAAAAGCCCATGACCGTCTCGACGCCCGCGCGATTATACCATGACCGGTTGAGGATCACGATCTCGCCCGCCGCCGGCAGATGCGCGACATAGCGCTGGAAATACCATTGCGAGCGTTCGCGGTCGGACGGCTTGGGCAGCGCGACGATGCGGGTCGAGCGGGTCGAGAGATGCTCGACCATCCGCTTGATCGTGCCGTCCTTGCCCGCGCCGTCGCGGCCTTCGAGCAGGATCACCACACGTTCGCCGCTCTTGGCTGCCGCGAGCTGGGTCTCCACCAGCGCCAGCTGCAACGCGTGCAGCCGCGATTCATAGACGTGCTTCTTCATCGCGCGCAGCATGACATGCGCGCCGTGCCGCCGAAAGCGGTTTGGCGCGCTCAGGCGGGGCGAACCGGCTGGCGCAGGATCGTGCGCAGCCGGGCGGGCGCGGTCCTGCGCGGGTCGCTCAGGTAGATTTCATGGTGCGGCCCGGCGAAGGTGAGGTTTAGGGCGGGCATGACCGTGTCGTGCAGGCGGTGCAGGACCGGTCCCTCTTCGTCATAGCTGCCGATGTGCAGAATCTGGAGCGAACGCCCTTCGGCCAGGGGTTCGAAGCGCAGCGAGGGCGGGCGGTCGTCGCGCTTTGCCAGCATCTTCGCGACCGCTTGCTCGAACAGGGCCGGTGTTACGAAGTCGGGCGCCATGATCATGACCGTCCAGTGCCAGCGGTCCTTTTCGCGGCGGACGAAGCTGTCCGGATCGTCCGACCACCACAGCGCCTCCAGCGGCGGCACGACATAGTCGCGGCTGAGCGTCGCCTTTGCGGCGAACTTCATCGCATAGCTGACGCCGTAGAGCCATTCGACGGCAGTGCGATAGGCGGCGGCGGTGTTCGGATCGCCCGCACCGTCGACCTTCACGAACGTCATGGGCGGGACGACGATATCGGCGAAATCGCGTGTCGGCGGGTGGTAGAGGTCGCGAAACTGTCGCTTCAGATCGATCTTTTCCATGGGTGCTCCTTCGGAGTTCACAGGCGATGTTCGACCAGGAAGAGGCCCAGTTCGACGCGGAAGCGGTCCTGCGCCTCGATCTGCGCCAGATGGCCGCAATCGGGCACGATCACGAGGCGCGCACGCGGCATCTGGGCGGCGGCGCGACGCGAATCGGCGGGGGCGACCAGGCGGTCGTTCGCGCCGTGGAAGAACAGGGTGGGGGCCGGGATCGACCCGACGCGGTCGCTCAGGTCGTTTCGCAGGTGGGTGGGCGCGAGCGACGCCTGGTTATAGCGCAGATAGGCGATGCCCGCCTGGTCGCGGGCCGCTTCCCGGACGAAGCGTTCTGCGATCCCGGGCGGCAGGGTCGCGGGATCGGCCACCATGCGGCGGATGAGCTGCCCGACATGGCGGTTGCCCCAGCGCACCAGCGGCAACAGCAGCGCGTCGGGCAACTGCGCCGCCGCCCATGCCAGCAGCTGCACGGCAGGATTGCGGACCCGCGGCGCAAGGCCGCCGGGCGCGACGAGGACGAGACCCGCGACCCGATCGGGCGAGCGCAGCGCGAGGTTCAGCGCGACATCGCCGCCCATCGACACCCCGGCGACGATGACGCGATCGACCCCGACGCGATCGAGTGCATCGCCGACGATATCCGCCATCGCCGCCGCGCTGCCCACCGGGTCGAGCGACAGGCTGGCGCCGAAGCCCGGCAGGTCGGGCGCGACGACCATCCGGTCGGCGGACAGGGGCCCGATCAGCCGCGCCCAGGCGATCGCGGCCCGGTCCATGCCGCCGCCATGGATCAGGACGATCGGCAGGCGTGGACCAGCCTGTCCGGCGACGATGACGCCAACGGCACCGGCCCGCGTCGGCACGCGCCGGATCGGCAGCGAGCACGCGTCGCCGATCATCGTCGGCTCACCGGTTCGGCGCACCGACCGCGAGGCGGTGCGCCTGACGGATCATCAGCGCAGCGTCGCATCGGGCTTGCGGCCCTGTTCGACCCATCCGCGCAGCGCGTTCCACGCGGCCAGCGTCTGCGTCTTGTCGAAGCCGCAATGGGTATAGCCCTCGATCCCGCCGATGGGCAGCAGGGCGCGGGTCGCAGGGACGGTGAACTGGGTGAGCTTCGCGGTCCGCCCCGCCTTTGCCACCGCGGCGGCGAGCATCGCTTCCTGCGCATAGGGCACGAGCGAATCGATGCGGTTGTGGATCGTCACCAACGGCGCGCCGATCCGGCCGGTGGCGGTGCGCCATTCGCGCAGATAGGCGAGCGCGCGCGGTGCCGCCGTCACCCGCTGGATATCGCGGTTCAGCGCGGCATTCTCCTCCGCCGACAGCGACGATGCGCGATAGGTTTTGCCGACATTGCCATGGAACCATCCACCGGCGGTCGCGGCCATGTCCTCGGCACCCAGCGCGGCGGTGACCAGCGGATAGGCGAGCGAGGCAGCGTCATAGTCGAAGCCGCCGATCTCGGTGACGGCGCGCACGATCCGCGCCTCGCGGCCGTTCGGGTCCTTTTGTGCAGCGGTCCATAGCGCCAGCGGCGGCATGCCGACCTTGGCGATCTGACCGAAGACATAGGCCTGCGCGGCGGCATCGGGCGTGCCGGCGGGCGGCAGCGGCGAGACCGCGTCGCGGCGGACGTCGGCATTGCCGGGCAGCGCATAGGGCGTGCCCCGGGTCAGCACGGCATAGGCGAGGCGCATGTCGATCAGCCGGCCGAGGATATCCTGCCAGCTGGCGACGACGCCGCAGCGCGCGAACCCGCCGGCGAACGCGGTCGGATAGCGTTCGAGCAGCGTGACCACGATCCCGCCGCCCATCGAATCACCCATCGCATAGATGCGCTTGCCGCCCATCTGCGCCAGCAGGTCGCGCAGCCGGGCGGTGGCTTTCGTGCCCGCTTCGACGCCCAGCCCCGCCTTGGCATAGGCGCTGTGGCCGACGGCATAGCCCTGGCGATAGGCTTCGCCGAGCGCGCCGGTGCCCGGTCCCTTGTCGACCGGATCGGGGGATACCGCGACCGGGGTGCCGGGGGTCGAATAGCCATGGGCGTAGAGCAGGCCGTCGCCCGACCACCCCTTGGGAAAGGCCAGCGCGAACTGGTTGCCGTCGAGCCGGCCGTTGATCGTCACGCCGCCGTCGGCGCGGGGCGTCGCGGTGACGTCGACGGCGCCCAGCCGCGTCGCCTGTGCCGTGAGCGTCTGCTGCCGCGCGGCGGGTGCGTCCTGCGCGGCGGCGGGCGGAATCGGGGCGGCCGCGAGCGCAGCACCGGCGAGGAGCAGGGACATCAGGGGAAAGGCGCGCATCGGGCGTACTCCGTGTTTAACGAGGGCGGCGGCCGAGATGCCGGTCGAAGAAGCGGGCGACCAGGCGAAAGGCTTCGGTCGATTCGGGCATGTCGGGCCACATGAAGAAAGCGTGGGGCAGGCCGTCGAACAGTTGCAACTCGCTCGCCACGCCGGCAGCGGTCAGGCGGCGATGGGCGAGGGTCAGCGCGCTGACCGCGAAGTCGCGTCCGCCCGCCAGCAGCAGCGTCGGCGGCATCGCGTGGGTTTCGGTGTCCGAGCGCAGCGGATAGGCGGCAGGGTCGTCAGCCGCCACGCCCGCCATATAGGGGGTCGGCAAGGTCGCGGGCAGAACGGGCGTCGGCAACGCCTCTTCCCCGGTCATCGGCCCGGCCCAATGGGGGCTGTCGCCCGAATAGGGCGCGCCGGTGCCGCAAAAGGTCCCGATCGCGCCGGGGCGGGGCAGTCCGATGCGGCGGAGCCATGCGGTCGCCTGCGCGGTGATGACGCCGCCCGCCGAACAGCCATAGATGCCGATATTTTCCGGCCGATGCGTTTTGAGCAGGGCGCGATAGATCGCCGCCACATCCTGCGACGCCGCCGGATAGCGATGTTCGGGCGCCAGCCGATAGTCGAGCGTGACGACCCGCACCCGCATCGTCGCCGCGATCGGGATCGCCTCGACCAGCGCGCCGCTGCCCGATCCCCAGAGAAAGGCACCGCCATGGACGTTGATAAGCACGCGACCGGCATTGCCGGGGGCGATGCCGGCCACCGGATCGACGATGGTGACGGGGACGCCCGCGATACGCTCCCGCCGTTCGCGCGTAGCGAAATGGCGGCGCATCTCGGCGCGGCGGCGGTCGTTCCATTGCTGGTAGAAGGCGCGTTGCTGCGCGAGGTCGCCGGCAATGGTCTTGGGCGCGGTTTCCGCCTGCATCCGCACCAGCACCGTGCGCGCCTCGTCGCTCAGCTGGCTGGACGGGGGCAGGGTGAAGGCGGGCACCGCCACCGATTGCGCCATCGCCGGTGCGCTCCCCAAGCCGATCAGGGCGATCGTCAAGTCGACAAGGAAGCGGTGCAGGGTCATCGTACCGCATCCGCCGCGGGCCGGCGCCCGGTGCGGACCCAGCTGCGCATCGCATCGAACGCGGCGATGTTCTGCGCGGGCGTGAACCCGCAATGGGTATAGCCGGTCAGCCCGCCGGGCAGCGGGATCGTCGTCGGCGGCACCGCATATTGCGCCAGCCGCGCGCTGTTGCCGGCGGCGGCGGCGATCCGGCCCAGCCCCTGCGTCTGCGCGAACGGCACCAGCGAATCGATCGTCTGGTGGACGGTGACCAGCGGGATACGGAACCGGCCCGTCGCCTCATGCCAGCGCCGGGCATAGGCGACCGCGCGCGGATCGGCATCATAGCGCTGCATCCGGCGGTTGAAGTCCGCCGCCTGCGCCGCATCCATTTCAGGCGGGGCATAGACGGTGTCGCGGTTGCCGATCGGCAGGCCGCCCATCGTCGCACGGATATCGTCCATACCGAGCGCGGCGGACGAGATCGGTGCGCCCAGCGCCGCCGGGTCGGGCGCGAAGCCGCCGATCGCCGCCATCTGCCGGATGATGCGCGCTTCCGGTCCCTGCGGGTTCGCCTTCGCGGCGAGGAACAGCGCGAGGATCGGCGACAGCAGCTTCATCTTCTGCGCTTCGCGAAACGCCTCACCCGATGTCGGATCGCCGGGGGGCGGCACGATCGGCAGCGCCGAGCGGGTCAGGTCCTTGCCGCCCGGCAACGCATAGGGCGTACCGGCGGTCAGCACGTCATAGGCGCCGCGCATGTCGGCCAGTTGCCGGAACATCGTCAGCCACCCCTGCGTCACGCCGCACATCGCGACCGCGCCGGAAAAGGCGTTGGGGTGGTTCTCGATCAGCGACAGGACGATGTTGCCGCCCATCGACCCGCCTACCGCGTAGAAGCGCTTCGCCCCCAGCTTCGCCGCCAATGCGCGCAGCCGCATGGTGTTGCGGGTCGCCGTTTCGGTCGCGATGCCGTTCTTGTCGACCGCGGCGATGCCGCTGGCGATCCCCTGCGCATAGAGATGCTTGAACAGCCCGCCGCCGGGGTCCTTGGCCAACGGATCGGTGGGTACGCTGGGCGGCGTGCCCGGCAGAGCATAGCCCTGTCCGAACAGCACCGTCTCGCCGGTCCAGTTCGACGGGATCGTCAGGACGAAGCGGCGTCCCTCGACGCTGCCGTGCAGGATCATGCCGCCGCCGGGTGCCGCCGTCGCGGCGAGGGCGGTGGCGCCGGCCGCGCGTGCCTTTGCCTGCAAGGCAGTCTGGGCAGCGGTCGGCTGGAAGGTGGGTGGTGCCTGCCGGGCAATGCCGGTGCCGGCCAGCAGGGCGACGGGAAGGAGGATCGCGTGGCGCATCATGGCCGCTCCCCTCAGAAGCGATAGCGGAGCTGGACGCCATATTGCGCCGGCTCGCCATAGATCGAGCCGATAAAGCCCGAATTATTGTAGCTGGGATTGGCGGTCACGCGGTACGCCCGGTCGAGGATGTTGGTGCCGTAGAAGGCGAGGTCGAGCGGGAAGCCGCGCACTTCGCGCCAGTCGAGCCGGACGTTGAGCAGGCCGTAGCCGGCGATGGTGTCGAACGGCTGCGCCTCCGGCGTGACGCGCTGGCTGGTCTGGTACGACCAGTTGCCGCTCAGCTGCAACGTCCCCTCCTGTTCCGGAATCGGCAGGTCGAGGCTGGCGGTCAGATTGTACTTGTGCTTCGGCACGAACGAGAACGGCGTGCCGGCCAGGTCGCGGCTCGGCTGCGCGGCGGTCAGCGCCTGCGGGATCGCGGGGATCGCGATCGTGTCATATTGCAGATACTTGGCCGAGTTGTACGAATAGGTCGCGCCGAGCGTCACGCCCTTGACCGGGACCAGCATGCCTTCGAACTCCAGTCCCATCACCCGCGCGCGCTGGGCATTGGTCAGGATGTCCGAACCGGCGATCGCCGCGCGCTGGATCACCTGGATATCGTTGTACCAGGTATAGAAGGCGGCGAGGTTGGTGCGAGCGCGCACGTCGCCGAAGGTCCAGTCGCGCTTCAGCCCGACTTCGGCATCGGTCACCTGTTCGGGCTTCACCGCGAACAGCGGGTGGTCTTCGCCCAAAAACAGCGACACGATCGGGTTGCTCGCCCCAGACTTGTAGCCCCGCCGCGAGACGGCATAGAGCAGGGTCTGCGGATCGGCCTGCCAGTCGAGGCCCAGCTGCCAGGTCGGCCCGTTGCTGGTGCCGCGGAAGGTCGCAGCGGTGCAGTTCGGGTATTTGAGCGTGGGCACGCGCCCGGCCGCGACCGCCCGGTATGCGTCATAGACGCACAGCCCGGCGTTCAGCCCGACGATCTGCGCCGCCTGTGCCGGGTTGATGATGCCGAGCGCGGCGAGCCGGTTGAAGACCTGATAGCTTGCCGGATCCTGATAGCTCTGGATATCACCGCCGAATTCGTCCCACGTCCAGCGAAAGCCGGCGGTGGCGGTCAGCGTCGGCACGATCTTGTACTGGACCTGCGCATAGGCCGCCTTGCTGTGCCCGTCGACATGGGCGCTCGGTTGCAGGGTCAGCGCGGGGACGAGCGGGCTGGTGAGGCCGAGCGCCGCCTGCAACGGCTGCGGAATCAGCAGCGGGCCGCCGCCGAGGATACCGCCGGCCTGCAACGGGTTGACCGTCGCAAAGGTGAGCGGCGCGGGGGTCTTCTGGTCGAGGAAGAAGCCGCCTGCCTGTACGCGGAGCGTGCCGTTGTCGTAGCGGGCCTGCACCTCTTCGGTGATGGTGCGCAAATTGTTGTTCCAGCTGCCCGGATAGGCGCCGAGCAGGTCGGCGATCGGCAGCGTCGTCGAATCGCGATCGGTGGCGCTGGTCGAGCGGGTGCGGGCGTAGCTGAAGATGTTCTTGAGCGTGAAGGTATCGCTGACGCGCCATTCGGTGTTGTTGAGGACGAGGAAGTTCTTGGCCTTCTCGAACGTGGGCACGCTCAGCGCCGTCCGGCGGACGCCGCGCGCCTGCTGCGCGGCGAGATAGGGTTGCAGGAGCGCGGCATAGGGGCGGGCGGGATTGACCGCGAGCAGGATGCTGCCGCCGCCATTTTCGTCCACTTCCTGATAGCTGACGGCGGTATAGTTGCTGATCGTCGCCGACGGATCGAACTGGATGCCGAGGCGCAGGCTGAAATTGTTGCGGTTGAGATAGTCGCGGCCGGTCACGACGTCGCGGACATAGCCTTCGCGCTGGTCCAGTTGTCCCGCGACGCGGATCGCGAGCATGTCGTCGACGATCGGCACGTTCAGCGCACCCTGCACGCTCTTGCGCTCAAGGTTGCCGATCGTGCCGTCGACATAGCCTTCGACCCGGTTCATCCGTGGCCGCTGCGGCTCCAGCAGGACGGCACCACCGGTCGTGTTGCGCCCGAACAGCGTGCCCTGCGGCCCTTTGAGCACCTGGAGCGAGGCGAGGTCGTAGAAATTGCCCGGGCCGCTGACGCTGGTGGGCACTTCGGCGAAATAGCCGACCACGCCCGGACCGCTGCCCGCCCCCGGACCGCCGGTGCCGCCCATGCCGCGGATGGTATAGGTTTCCTGGTTGCGCGCGACATCGCCGACCACCGATAGCGACGGGGTGAAATTCTGCAGGTCGGTGCCGTTGTTGATCCCCTTTTCCCGGATCGCATCCTGCGAGAAGGCGGTGATCGCGACGGGCACGCGCTGGCCGCGTTCGGCGGTGCGCCGCGCGGTGACGACGATGTCGCCGATGCTGTCATCCTCCTGCGCAGGTGCCGCGGTCGGTTCCGCCACCGGTGCGACCGCCGCCGTGCGATCCGCGACCGGCATCCGCGTCACGGCGATCGCGCCGCTGCGATCGCGATGCAGGACGAGACCCGACCCGCCGACGACCGCCCGTAACGCCGCCATCGCGTCCAGCTTTCCGCGAACCCCGCGCGAGCGCAGCGCATCGACTTCGTCGCTGCGATAGAGCACCGGCGTACCCGCCTGGCGCGACCAGGCATCGAGCGCCGCCCGCATCGAACCGGGCGCAATGCTGTAGGTGCGGACCCGGTTTACAGTTTCCGTTCGCGCCTGCGCCCATGAAGGCGTTGTCGCGCAGTTACTTGCCAGTGCTGCCGCTACCAGGAACCGATGCTTTCCGGTCATATTCCCCCTCCGATACTGCACGGCCTCTTCGGGCCTTCTGCAATGCTAGACGGACGGCAGGCGGAAAGTCGTAACGCGACCGATCAGGAATCTATCGTGATCGCATCGACGTCTTCGCGCACCGTCAGTCCGAACCCGGCGTGCAGCAGTCGTGCGAATGCATCGATGTCGGTCGCCTCGAACGTGCCGCCGATCCGGATCTGCGCCGCGCGTGCATCGGCGATCCGGATCTGCCGGCGGTTATAGCGGTTGAACTCGGCGGCGGCCTCGCCCAGCGTCGTCCGGTCGAAGGTCAGCATCCCCTGCCGCCATGACAGCGCCGCCTCCACCCGCGCCGGCGATCGGTCGGTCAGCAGCATCGACGTGCCGCGCGCGATGGCGACATTGCCGGCGGTGATGACCGCCGCCCGCCCCCGCTCGCCACCGGCGGCATCCTCCACTCGGACCCGGCCCTCGACGACGGCGACGGTGACCGTGCGACCATCGCGCCGTACCGAAAACCGGGTGCCAAGCACCGTCACCATCCGGTCGCCTGCGTGGATGACGAAGGGATGGCTGCTGTCGTGGGCCACATCGAAATAGGCCTCGCCGCGATCGAGCCAGACGGCGCGCCGACCCCCGTCGATCGCGGTGCGCAGCGTGCTGGCGGTATTGAGCGTCACCGCGCTGCCATCGGGCAGGCGCAGCGCGCGATGTTCGCCGATGGTGGTGGCGAAGCGGCGCAGCAGCGGCGGATCGCGCCGGAGCAGGTCCGGCAGCGCGATCGCGGCGAACAGGCAGAGCAGCACCAGACTGGCCGCCAGCGCCTGCAGCGCCCGGCTGTTCAGAAGGGCGACGCGGCGGGGCACCGGTTCGACCGGGGTGCTTCGCATGGCGGCTAGCCGCGCGGTCGCGTCCCAACCGGCCTCGAGCCGCCACAGCGCGGCCTTGTGCGCATCGCTTTCGTCCAGCCAGGCCGCCAGCGCGGTATCGTCCGCCGCGCTCCATTCGGGCTGGTCGCGCCGCACCAGCCACGCGGCGGCACGCGCTTCGATCTCGGGGCGGGCGGTCATGGCGTCCGCTTCCGTCGCGGGGCCAGCCCCGGCGTGCGGTCGATCCGCGCCGTGCCGCCCAGCATGAAATTGGCGAGCGCGCGCAGGCCGAGCGTCAGCTGGCGCTCGACGGTGTGGTGGCCCACCCCCAGCCGGGCGGCGGTTTCGCGGATGTTCAGCCCCTCGACCCGCCGCAGCCGGACGACCTCGCGGCAGCGCGGCGGCAGCTGGTCCAGCCCCGCCATCGCCCGGCGCAGCTCGTCGCGGGCGCCCAGCGCACGATCCGCCTCGGTCAGGTCGGGCACGTTCAGCTCGTCGAGATCGGCCATCTGTTCGAACGACACCACCTTCGCCCGGCGCGCCCGATCGATCAGCAGGTTGCGGGCGATGGTCAGGACGAACGGCCGCGTGTTCAACGGAATCCCCCGGCGCGCGGCACCGACCGCATGTTCGTACACCTCCTGCCGAAGGTCGATCACGTCATCCCGCGCCCGGCAATGGCGCGCCAGATAGCGTTCGAGGTCGCGCTCCAGCGGAAGCACGTCCGCGACGAACCAGCGTTTGAGGACATCATCGTCGATCATCAGAGGGTAATGACGAATGACACGCGCCAACCCGTAACGTCCAGTCGGACGGCAGATCGATGGAATCGAAAGATATTCACCCGGACGGGCGACCGGCCCGCAGACAAGTGCCTGCGGGGACCGTCGTTCCGACGATCCCCGAAGCTGTTTCGACGCTATGCGAAGAAATGGTGCCCAGAAGAGGAGCGAGCGGGGGCGAGCGGGTGGCTTCCACCTCGACCGGGGAGTTTTCTCCTACCTTTTCAGTGTCAGCGGGTTCGAGTCCCAGAAGAGCACTCGAATCGTGAGCGACCGTAGCAGGACCATCGTCAGGAGCGCCGCAGGATGCGTTGCCGGTGGGAATGACGCCTTGGGGCATCTCGTCCGCCTTGATGTCGTGATGGTGCTCCACGGGGCTTTGTGACGGCTTACGCGGCATGGGCCATCGCGGTCTTGATGCGGTGAACGGTTCCGACACCGACGCGGAGCTTCTTGGCCGTCTTGTTGATGCTCAGGCCACCGCTGAGCAGTCGTTCGATGTGGCGCTGCTTATCGACGTCGAGGCGGGGGCGACCGCCTTTCTTGGTCGAGCGGGCCAGCCCCGACTTCACCCGCTCGGAGATCATGGCGCGCTCGAACTCGGCGAACACGCCCATCATGCCGAACATCGCGCGGCCCGATGGCGTGCTGGTGTCGATAGCTTGGACGTGGAGGTAGAGATCGACGCTTCGGGCATCGAGGTCGCCGAGGATGGAGACGAGATGCTGGAGGGACCGACCGAGGCGGCAGATGCTCCATGATGCCACCATGTCGAACTCACGACGGGCGATGCCCTTGAGCATGGCGTCAAGGCCGGGTCGTTGATCTCGTCCTTTGGCACCTGAGATGCCTTCGTCGGCGAAGGTGGCGACGATGTCCCAACCGAGCCGTTCACCGGCGAGGCGAAGGTCACGGAGTTGGTTCTCGACGGTCTGTTGTCCGTCAGCGGTGGAGACGCGGGTGTAGAGGGCGACGCGCTTGGGCATGGCGCGAGACTCTCACGGATACCAAAATCGTCAAGAAAATGGTTTTGGTGTGGGCATGGTTGCCCGCTCCGATTCCCAAACGCAGTTCATCGCCGAATACCGGTTCAAGTTTCCTCATCCGTGGAATCGCCCGATAACGACTGTTGCCGCCGGTCACTTGACGCTTGATGTCCGCGTCAACGGGGGCAATTTTGATGCAGAATACGTCGGTGCGTTCGACGGCACCGATCTGGTCGCGGTGATGAACACATGGGGACCGGAAGGCCCACTGCCTTACCGGCATATCGGCAAAACCATTGTTGCTCCGGCATATCAGGGCCACGGCATCACTCGACAGATCATCGAATGGTGGGTGACGTCGCGCAACGAGTGCCTCGCCTCGGACGAGAACCAGACCCACGATGGCGCGAGGGTCTGGGAATCGATGATCATGCGTGCGCCCCGGCTCCGGTTCTACCTATGGCACCCCGACGGAACCGAGATCGAGTTGATCGTCGATGAGGGCCGGATCGTTCCCGACCCGTGGTCCGATCCTCACACTCGGCTGCTCGCCCGTCCCCGGTGACGGGACGTCCCATTCCAAATCCATCCGTTTGTCGAACAGGCCTCACGACCATCGTCGAGTGACGGTTTTCTGCGGATCAGAGAGGGTCGCCGGGAGAGGGGTTTTCGGAACGGGCGAGGAGTAGGTCAGGAGGACGGTCGATAAGGCCGATAACCTCGCGCCATGCGCTTCTTGAGCAGCGCCTCGACAGCGGAGGGTGACAGGGTGGGATTGTTGCGCTGAATATCCGCCCGGTGCGGTAAGCGGCACATGCCTCATCAGCTTCGA
>NZ_LQQO01000015.1 GCF_001619955.1 Sphingomonas hankookensis
CTATACAACACACGGCCCGCCTGTCGCAGACACACGGGCCGCTCGCGTTTCAACGACACACAGCCCCTGGCCGAAAGACCAGCGGGCTGTTCGCGTTTCTACCACGGTCCGAGGTTGGTCGCTCGAGATGCTATTCAGATCAATCGCGATGCGGGCAGGCAGCCCGTATCGCGATCTTGACGCTTTGCATGCGCTGCGCCTTATCCCCACACATCGCGCGCGACGTCCAGGACCAACCGCAGCTTCGCCGCCTGCTGCTCGACCTCGATGTCGTTGCCGTGGACCGTTGAGGAGAAACCGCATTGCGGCGACAGCGCCAGCTGGTCGAGGGGCGCGAAGCGGGCGGCTTCGTCGATGCGGCGCTTTACGTCGTCGGCGGATTCGAGGTCGCCGAGCTTGGTCGTCACCAGCCCCAGCACCACCGTCTTGCCCTTGGGCAAATGCCGCAGCGGTGCGAAGTCGCCCGAGCGGGGATCGTCATATTCGAGGAAATAGCCGTCAATCTCGAGTTGGTTGAACAGCACCTCGGCCACCGGTTCATAGCCGCCCTCCGCCGCCCAGGACGAGCGGAAGTTGCCGCGGCACAGATGGACGCAAACGGTCATGTCGTCGGGACGATCGCGGATCGATTCGTTGATAAGCCGCGCATAGAGCCGCGGCAGCGCATCCGGGTCCATGCCGCGCGCCCGCGCATTTTCGCGCTGGGTCGTGTCGCACAGATAGGCGAGGTTGGTGTCGTCGAGCTGGAGATAGCGGCATCCCGCATCGGCGAGGCTGGCGATTTCCGCACGATAGGCGGCGGCAAGATCGGCGTAGAAATCCTCTAGATCGGGATAGGTCGCGACGTCGATCGCATCGCGCCCGCCGCGGAAGTGCAGCATTGTCGGCGACGGAATCGTCACCTTGGGCGTGCGCGTCGTGCAGCTGGCGAGAAATTCATAGTCGGCCCGCTGGATGTCGTGGGCATGGGCGACCTTGCCCGTGATCTTCATCACCGGTGGGGCATATTCCAACGCCTTGCCGCCGTGTTGGTGGAATTTTACTTGTGTGCCGCCCGCTTCCTCCACGCCATCGAGCTGGAGCAGGAAGTCGGTGTGGAAATAGGTGCGCCGGAATTCGCCATCGGTGATGCCCTGCAGCCCCAGATCCTCCTGGAAGCGGACCACGTCGCGGATTGCCGCATCCTCCGCCGCACGCAGCGCGTCCGCGTCGATCGCGCCGGCACGATACGCCTCGCGCGCCTCGATCAGTGCTTTGGGGCGAAGGAAACTGCCGACATGATCGGCCCGAAAGGGTGGGGTAGGCATCGTCTCTCTCCCGTCAGCCTGCAGTTATCCACAGGGGTTGTCCCGACTTATCCACAGTTATCCACAGGCTTGTGTGGATTATTGCGTGGACTGGCAATGCCGGTTGTCGGCGGCCACCATACCGGTATATGTTACCCCGCATAACAAAAAATTCCGGAGAGGGTGCACAAAGTGGCGCATGACCCACGCATAGCGATCGAGCAGGCACCGATGTCGCGGTTCCAATGGGGTATCGTCGCGACCATGATCGGGCTGAACGCGCTGGACGGATTCGACGTGCTGTCGATCAGCTTCGCTTCGCCCGGCATCGCCGCCGACTGGGGGATCGACCGTGCGGCGCTGGGCATCGTATTGTCGATGGAGCTGGTCGGCATGGCGATCGGATCGCTGCTGCTGGGCGGTGTCGCCGACCGGTTGGGGCGGCGCACGACGATCCTGTCGTGCCTGGCGCTGATGACATTGGGCATGTTGGGCGCGGCGAGCGCGGCGGGCATCGTCACCCTGTCGATCTGGCGGGTGCTGACCGGCCTAGGCATCGGCGGCATGCTGGCATCGACCAACGCCGCCGTCGCCGAAGCGGCCAATGCGAAGCATCGCTCGCTCGCCGTCGTGTTGATGGCGGCGGGCTATCCGATCGGGACCATTGTCGGCGGGTCGGTGTCGGCGGTTTTGCTCACCCATTATGACTGGCGCGCGGTGTTCGTGTTCGGGGCGCTGTGCAGCGCACTGTTCGTGCCGCTCGTGCTGTGGCGCGCACCGGAATCGGTCGCGTTCCTGATGCACCGTCGCCCGGCGAATGCGCTGGCAAGGATCAACGCGACCTTGAAGCGCATGGGCTATGCGCCCGTCGCAGCGCTGCCCGATCCCGAGCCGCGCGCGGTGGCCGCCAAGGCACCGGTCGTCGCGCTCTTCTCCCCACAACTGCTGCGCACCACGCTGGCGCTGACCATCGCCTATCTGGCGCATATCATGACCTTCTATTTCATTCTGAAATGGATTCCGAAGATCGTCGTCGACATGGGCTTTCCCGCGCCGCAGGCGGCGGGCGTGCTGGTCTGGGCCAGCATCGGCGGGGCGACGGGATCGCTGATCCTGGGGCTGCTGACCGGCAGGCTCCGGCTGCTGGCGCTGACCATCGGCGCAATGCTGTTGTCGACCGTGCTGGTGATCGTGTTCGGGCGGGCGCAGAGCGACCTGACCGGCCTGTCGATCGTCGCCGCCGCCGCCGGCTTCGCAACCAACGCCGGGGTGGTCGGCCTCTACGCGCTGGTCGCCGAGCGATTCCCGACGAGTGCCCGCGCCACCGCGACCGGCTTCGTCATCGGCATCGGCCGGGGCGGGGCGGCGCTGGCACCGATGGTCGCCGGGTTCCTGTTCGCCGCGGGATACGGGTTGCAGATCGTCGCGGTGCTGATGGGGATCGGGTCGCTGGTCGCGGCGGTCGCGCTGCTGCTGTTGCGGGGCAAGTCGGCGGTGGCGGCATAGCGGCGTGTCATCCGCAGAAGAAGAAGCGGGACCCCGGATCAAGCCCGGGGTGACGGGGAGGGGGCAGGCCGGTTGCACCTCAAGTGATTTGCCTGATTGACGCCGCCCGCGACTCGATTTAGGCTATGAAACATAACAAATCAGGAGAGGGCCGATGGCGTCCGCAGCAACATTCGACCGGATGAACCCCGTGACCGGTGCGGTCGCGACCACGGCCGAGGCGTTCGGTCCGGCAGAGGCGAATGCAGCGGTCGACGCCGCCGCCGCCGCCTTTCCCGCATGGTCGGCGCTCGGCCCCAATGCCCGCCGCGCCGCGCTGACCAAGGCGGCAGATGCGCTGGCCGGCAAGGCCGACCAGTTCGTCGATGCGATGATGGGCGAGATCGGCGCGACCGAGGGCTGGGCGCGGTTCAACCTGATGCTGGCGGTCGGCATGGTGCGCGAAGCGGCCGCGCTGACGACCCAGATCGGCGGCGAGGTGATCCCGTCGGACAAGCCGGGCTGCATCGCGATGGCGCTGCGCGAGCCGGTCGGCGTGATGCTGGGCATCGCGCCGTGGAACGCGCCGATCATCCTGGGCGTGCGCGCGGTCGCGGTGCCGCTGGCATGCGGCAACACGGTGGTGCTGAAGGCGAGCGAGCAATGCCCGCGTACCCACAGCCTGATCGCCGAAGCCTTTGCCGAGGCGCTGCCCGCCGGTGCGGTCTCGATCGTGACCAACGCGCCGCAGGACGCGGGTGAGGTCGTCGGCGCGCTGATCGACAACGCCCATGTCCGCCGGATCAACTTCACCGGATCGACCCATGTCGGCCGGATCATCGCCAAGCGTGCGGCCGAGCATCTGAAACCCGTGCTGCTGGAGTTGGGCGGCAAGGCGCCGTTGATCGTGCTGGAGGATGCCGACCTCGACGAAGCGGTCAAGGCGGCGGCGTTCGGCGCGTTCATGAACCAGGGCCAGATCTGCATGTCGACCGAGCGGATCATCGTCGTCGACGCGGTGGCGGACGCGTTCGTCGAGAAGTTCAAGGCGAAGGTCGCCACGATGGCGGTCGGCGATCCCCGCGAAGGCAAGACCCCGCTGGGTGCGGTGGTCGACCAGAAGACGGTCGATCACGTCAAATCGCTGATCGAGGATGCGGTCGGCGCCGGCGCGGTGCAGGTCAATGGCGGCGATGCGAACGGCGTGCTGATGCCGGCGCACGTCATCGACAAGGTGACGCCGGACATGAAGCTGTTTCGCGACGAGAGCTTCGGCCCGGTCGTCGGCATCATCCGCGCCCGCGACGAAGCCCATGCGATCGAGCTGGCCAACGATACCGAATACGGCCTGTCCGCGTCGGTCTTCACCCGCGACACCGCGCGGGGGCTAGGCGTCGCCAGGCGGATCAAGTCGGGCATCTGCCATGTCAACGGTCCCACCGTGCATGACGAGGCGCAGATGCCGTTCGGCGGGGTCAAGGCATCGGGCTATGGCCGGTTCGGCGGCAAGGCCGGGATCGACGCCTTTACCGAACTGCGCTGGGTCACGATCGAGACCCAGCCGGGCCATTATCCGATCTGACGCAACGGGCGCGCGGCGCGCCGGTCCCCTTTCCATCCGACATTCTCGCTGGCGAACATGCTCGCCGGCGCCTGCAGAAGGTTTGCACCATGACCGAATATAGCAGCAACGGCGTCGTCGCCTACGATGTCGAGGACCGCATCGCCTGGGTCCGGTTCAACCGGCCCGACAAGCGCAATGCGATGAGCCCGACGCTCAACCGCGACATGATGGAAGTGCTCGACGCGCTGGAATTCCGCGACGATGTCGGCGTGCTGGTGCTGTCGGGCGAGGGACCGGCCTGGACCGCCGGCATGGATCTGAAGGAATATTTCCGCGAAACCGAATCGCAGGGGCTGGCCGGCACGCGCAAGGCGCAGCGCGAGAGCTATGGCTGGTGGCGGCGGCTGCGCTGGTATCAGAAGCCGACCATCGCGATGGTCAATGGCTGGTGCTTCGGCGGCGGATACGGCCCGCTATTTTCCTGCGACTTGGCCTTTGCGGCGGAAGAGGCGAAGTTCGGCCTGTCGGAGATCAACTGGGGCATCCTGCCCGGCGGCGGCGCGACGAAGGTGGCGCAGGAGCTGCTGCCGTTCCGCAAGGCGATGTACCACGCGATGATGGGCGAGAATATCGATGGGCGGACCGCAGCCGAATGGGGCCTGGTCAACGAAGCGCTGCCGCTGGCGCAGCTGAAGGACCGGGTGACCGAGGTGGCCAAGGTGCTGCTGGCCAAGAATCCGGTGGCGCTCAAGGCGACCAAGGACGCGATGCGCCGGGTCGGCGTGATGAGCTATGACGATGCCGAGGACTATCTGGTCCGCGCGCAGGAAGCGGCCAATTCCTACGACAATGAAGGTCGCAAGGAAGGTATCCGCCAGTTCATCGACGAGAAGAGCTACAAGCCGGGGCTGGGCGCGTACGACAAGGACCGCGCCGGAGCCTGACCTGCTTAAAGTCCCTCCCCTCTAGGGGAGGGGTTGGGGCGGGGGATGCCTCGTCCGAGACCGCCGCTCGCCGCACTGCCCCACCCCAACCCCTCCCTTGAAGGGGAGGGGCTTCAGAGAACTGCCATGCCCGACCTTTCCCGCCTGCTCACCCCCCGTTCGGTCGTCATCGTCGGCGCGTCGCCGACGCCGGGGGCGTTGGGGAACTCCGTCCTGCGCAATCTCGAACGGCACGGCTATGCCGGCGACATCCACCTGATCAACCCGAAGCGCGACACGATCGACGGGCGGCCCTGCCTGCAATCGATCGACGACCTGCCCGACGGCGTCGATACGGCGGTGCTGGCGATTCCGGGGCCGGCGGTGCTGGGCGCGGTACAGGCGTTGGCGCGGCGGAACGTCGGCGCGGCGATCATCTTTTCGGCCGGGTTCGCCGAAGGGGGCGAGGAGGGTTTGGCCGCGCAGGCCGAGGTCGCACGGATCGCGGCCGAGTATGGCATGGTGGTCGAGGGGCCGAACTGCCTCGGGTTGGTCAACTATGCCGCCGGCGTGCCGCTGACCTTTGTCGAGGCGCCGGTGCTCGACCTGACGCACAAGCCTTCGGTCGGGATCGTCAGCCAGTCGGGCGCGATGGCGGTGGTGCTGGGCGCGACGCTGATGGCGAAGGACCTCGGCATCACCGCATCGGTGTCGACGGGGAACGAGGCGGCGTCGGGGGTCGAGGATTATGTCGAGCATCTGCTGGGCGATCCGCAGACGCTGGCCATCGCGATGATCGTCGAACAATTCCGCCAGCCTGCGCACTTCCTCAAACTGGCCGACCGCGCCCGCGCGGCGGGCAAGCCGATCGTCCTGCTCCATCCCGGTACGTCGAGCGCGGCGCGCGAAAGTGCCGCGACGCACACGGGTGCGATGGCGGGCGACTGGCAGCTGATGAAGGCGAAGGTCGAACGCGCCGGGGTCGTGCTGGTCGACAGCCTCGAAGCGCTGGGCGACGTTATCGACATCGCAGTGCGGGCGAAGCCGGTGCGGCGCGGCGGCACGGCGGTGCTGACCGAAAGCGGCGCGTTCAAGGCGCTGACGCTCGACCTGGCCGAGGCGATCGGCCTCGACCTGCCGGCGATGGCGGGGGAGACGGCGGCGGCGATGCGCGCGGCGGTGCCCGACTTCATTCCGGTGTCGAACCCGATGGACCTGACCGCGCAGGCGTTGGTCGATCCCGACCTGTATCGCCGTACGCTGATCCCGCTGCTGGCCGACGATGCCTATGCCGCGCTGGTGTTCGGCATCATCCAGACCGATGCCGCGACCTCTGCGCGCAAGTTTCCGCCGATCATCGATGCGGTGCGCGCGCTGGCGCCGGACAAGCCGGTGATCTTCGCCGGGCTGGACGATGGCGCACCGGTGCCGGGCGAATACATTGCCGGACTGCGCGCGATCGGCGTGCCGTACTTCCCGTCGCCCGACCGGGCGTTCCGGGCGCTGGGCCATCTGCTGCGCCATGCCGCGCGGGACTTTACGGCGGCGGAGGCGGCGCCGGTGACGCTCGACCTGCCCGGCGGAGTGATCCCCGAATATCGTGCGAAGGAGCTGCTGGCCCCGGTCGGCATTCCGTTCCCGGCGGGCGGGTTCGCCGCCGATGTGGCGGAAGCGCAGGCGATCGCGTCGCGCGTCGGCTATCCGGTCGCGATCAAAGCACAGGCGGCGGCGCTCAGCCACAAGAGCGATGCCGGCGGCGTCATCCTGAACATCGCCGACGATGATGCGCTTGCCGAGGCGTGGGAGCGGCTGTTCGCCAATGTCGCGGCCTATGACGCGTCGATCGCGCTCGACGGGGCGCAGGTCGAGGCGATGGGCAAGCGCGGGGTCGAGCTGATCGTCGGGGCGCGCAACGATCCGGAATGGGGGCCGGTGATCCTCGCCGGATTCGGCGGGGTGACCGCCGAGCTGCTCCACGACGTCCGGCTGTTGGCCGTGGACCTGACCCCGGACGCCATCGTCGCCGAACTGCGCGCGCTGAAGCAGGGGGCGCTGTTCGACGGCTATCGCGGCAGCCCCGCGCTCGACGTGGAGGCGGTGGCGGTGTTGATCGCCGGGCTGGGGCGCGTGCTGGCGGGAAGCCCCACGATCCGCGAGATCGATCTGAACCCGGTCGTCGTCTATCCGAAGGGTGAGGGGGTGGTCGCGCTCGACGCGCTGATCCTTGCCGACGCAGAGTAGCGGCGTCCCTCGCCCAATGATAGCAATGTAGCATTACAGTTATTGACAATAGCGTTTGACGGCGTAGCCTGTGGATAAAGGGGAGCGACAGATCTCCCCGTCTTGGGAGGATGCTATGACTGGCCTTCGTTCGACGATGGTTGCCGCCCTGCATTGTCATGCCGCGATCGGCGCGCTGGCAATCGCCGCCATCCCTGCCGCCGCCGCCGCGCAAGAGGTGGCGCAGGACGCGCCCGCTGCCACCGCCGAGGCGGAGGAGGGCGAGATCATCGTCACCGCCCGCCGCCGCGCGGAAAGCCTGCAGGACACGCCGGTCGCGATTTCGGCGTTCACTTCGGAAATGCTCGACCAGCGCCAGATCGTGCAGACGCAGGATCTGGAACGCATCACCCCCAGCCTGCAATTCAAGCCTGCCGGCCAGCTGTCGGGCAACAGCGCGGCATCGGTGGTGTTCATCCGCGGCGTAGGCCAGGTCGATCCGACCGCGGCGGTCGATCCGGGCGTCGGCATCTATCTCGATGAAGTCTATCTCGGCCGCGCGGTCGGCGGGGCGATCGATTTCGGCGATATCGATGGCGTCGAGGTGCTGCGCGGGCCGCAGGGCACGCTGTTCGGGCGTAACACCATCGGCGGCGCGATCCTGGTGCGCACCCGCCAGCCGGAAATGGGCAAGACCAGCGTCCGCGCGCGCCTCCGCGTCGGTGACTATAATCTGCGCGAAGGGTTCGCGGCGGTGAACGTGCCGCTGGGTGAGACGCTGGCGGCGCGCGTGTCGGGCGGGTTCCGCCGCCGCGACGGCTATGTCATCCGCGCGTTCGACGGCCTCGATCTCGGCAACGAGAATGGCTATTCGTTGAACGGCGCGCTGAAATGGGAGCCGTCGGACCAGTTCGACCTGTTCCTGCGCGCCGATTATTCGCGCCGCGACGAACATGGCGCACCCTTCGTGCTGGCCGGGGTCAATGAACAGGCGCCGGTCGCCGCCATCGCCAGCGTCGCCGCCGGCTGCCCCGGTGCGACCATCCCCTTCGCACCGATCGTGCCGGGCGACCCGCGCTTCGGCGCGCCCAACGTGCCGCTGATCAACGATGCGCGCTGCGCCAACGATTTGCAGGCGAAGGGCGATTTCGTGAACGGCGGCAACGCGCCGGTCATGAGCATGTCGGAGGTGTGGGGGGTCGCCGGCACCGCCAACATCCACCTGACCGATCAGGCGCTGGTGAAGCTCATCACCGCCTATCGCGAAACCAGCTCGCGCGGCGTGCGCGATGCCGACAACACGCCCTTGACGCTCATCACCACCGATGTCGCGGCGCAGTCGGCACAGTTCAGCCAGGAGGTCCAGCTCCAGCTCGATTTCGGCAAGGTCAGCGGCATCCTTGGCGGCTATTATTTCAACGAAACCACCGACGAGCGTGCGACGGTCTTCCTCGCCTTCCCGCCGTCGCCGCCGGTCATCCGCTCGCTGCTGGCCGGCGGCCCCGGCAGCCGCGACCTTCAGGTGTCGCGCCTGAAGACCAATTCGGTCGCGCTGTTCGGGGAGGCGACCTGGTCCCCGACCGATCGGCTCGAACTGAGCGGGGGCCTGCGCTACACGTCGGACCGCAAATATTATCAGGGAACGGTGCTGAACCTGTTCCCCGCGACCCAGCCCGATCCCAACCCGCTGCCGCAGCTGGCGACGACGCAGGGCGGGCCGCTGTTCATCTTTCCGCGCCCGTTCCAGCGCGATTTCGCCGCGCTCACCGGCTCGGCCAGCGTGCAATATCGCTGGAGTGGCGCGGTCAGCACCTATGCGTCCTATGCCAAGAGCTTCAAGTCGGGTGGCTTCAACACCCGCTATAACGCGGCGACGTCGAACAACCTGCCGGTGCCCTTCGCCGACGAAAGCGTCACCAGCTACGAAGTCGGCATGAAGACCAATATCGGCCGGCTGCGGCTGAACCTCGCCGCGTTCCAGGCGGAATATCAGGATATCCAGCTGATCTTCCGCCAAGGGGTCGTGCCGTTGCTGTTCAACGCCGGCGAAGCGCGCATCCGCGGGTTCGAGGCGGAGGCGAACTGGCGCGCGCCGTGGGGCCTGATGGTCGATGGCGGGCTGAGCGTGCTCAAGGACAAGATCAAGAGCATCACCCCGATCCCGGGTGCGACTGCCACCGTGACGCCGAACGACGATCTGCCCTTCACCCCCGACCTGCAGGCCAATCTCGGGCTGGCGTACAAGATCGAGCTGGGCAACGGCATGACGCTGACCCCGCGTGTCGATGGCAGCTATACGTCGAAGATCACCTTCATCACCGGCAGCATCCCGATCATCGAAGAGGATGGCTATTTCGTCGGCAACGGATCGGTCGGCCTGAAGCTCGCCAACGGCATCGAGATCAGCGCCGGAGTGAACAACATCCTCGACCAGCGCTACCTGATCCAGGGCAACGCCTCGCTCGCGACGCTCGGCTATGCGGAGCGCATCTTCGCCCGGCCGCGCAACTGGTTCGCGCAGCTGTCGGCGTCGTTCTGATCGACGACCACCCCACCCCTTCGTCGTCACCCCGGGCTTGACCCAGGGTCCCGCTTCTTGTCCGCCGCTGGAAGAAGAAGCGGGACCCCGGATCAAGTCCGGGGTGACGGGAAGGGATGCTCCCGCCTTCGCGGGAATGACGAACGGCACGCGTGCCACCACGCTTGTCACGCCCCACGAAACCCGCCTAGTCGTCGGACAACCCCCAAGCGGAGCGCATCTTGTCCCACGACCCTGCCCAGAGCGACGTCCTCATCATCGGATCGGGTGCCGCCGGCCTGACCGCCGCGCTGCATCTGGCCGAGCGGTTCCGCGTGACGGTGCTGGCCAAGGGCGCGCTGAACGAAGGGTCGACCGCGTGGGCGCAGGGCGGGATCGCCGCCGTCCTCGAACCCGGCGACACGTTCGAAAACCATGTCGAGGACACGATGGTCGCGGGCGCGGGCCTGAACGACCGGGCGATCGTCGAGTTCGTGGTCGAATCCGCGCCGGCGGCGATCGAGCGGCTGGCGTCGCTGGGCGTACCGTTCAACATGGACGGCGAGGCGCTGCACCTGACGCGCGAGGGCGGCCATTCGCACCGCCGCATCGTCCATGTCGACGACGCGACCGGCTGGGCGGTACAGGAGGCGCTGATCCGCGCGGCGAAGGCGCATCCCAACATCACCCTGCTGCCGGACATGGTCGCGGTCGATCTCGCGACCAGCCGGCACGAGCAGCGCTATTCGGGTGCGGGCAATGTGTGGGGGGTCTATGCCTTCAACCGCGCCACCGACCGGGTCGAGCTGTTCACCGCGCGCGCGACGATCCTCGCGACCGGCGGGGCAGGGCGCACCTATCTGTTCAGCACCGCGCCGCGCGGAGCCACCGGCGACGGCATCGCGATGGCGTGGCGCGCCGGGTGTCGCGTCTCGAACATGGAATTCATGCAGTTCCACCCGACCTGCCTCTATAATCTGGAGGTCAAGAACTTCCTGATCACCGAAGCGGTGCGGGGTGAGGGCGGCAAGCTGATCAACCCGACGACGGGCAAGAATTTCATGCCCTATTACGACCCGCGCGCCGAACTGGCCCCGCGCGACATCGTGGCGCGGGCGATCGATGCGGAGATCAAGCGCTTCGGGCTCGACTACGTCCATCTCGACATCAGCCACATGGACCCGGCGTTCGTGCGCGGCCATTTTCCCAATATCTACGAGAAGCTGCTGGGCCTCGGCATCGACATGACCACCCAGCCGATCCCGGTGGTGCCGGCGCAGCATTATACGTGCGGCGGGGTGGTGATCGACCGCGATGGGCGCACCGACCTGCCCGGCCTCTATGCGGTGGGCGAGGTATCGCAATCGGGGCTGCACGGCGCCAACCGCCTTGCGTCCAACTCGCTGCTCGAATGTTTCGTGTTCGGCGAAGCGGCGGCGAAGGACATTGCCGCGCGCTGGGACGCGCTGCCGCCGCCGCCCGCGATCCGGGGCTGGGACGAAAGCCGGGTGACCGATTCCGACGAAGAGGTGGTCATCAAGCAGAACTGGACCGAAATCCGCCGCTTCATGTGGAATTATGTCGGTATCGTCCGCTCGACCAAGCGGCTGGAGCGGGCGCGCCACCGCATCGCAATGCTGACCGAGGAGGTCGCCGATTATTACGGCCATTTCCGCGTGACCGCCGACCTGATCGAACTGCGCAACCTGTTGCAATCGGCCGACCTGATCGTGCGCTCGGCGCTCAAGCGGCAGGAGAGTCGCGGGCTGCACTATACGCTGGATTATCCGGAAGCCGCGGCGGAGGCCGTCGATACGATCCTGGTTCCCTGACGCTCGCCGGACCCGGTAACCATTCGTCGTCCATCCGGGGGGATTCGTCGCAAGCGTCGCCGTACGCCCTGTTATGTTAACACACGGACAAGCATGGTCGGGCCACGTTCCGGGGTGAGATGGTCGCGCAGATGATAAATCGAATCGGGTCGCGCAAGGCGGCCCTGATGGTGGCGGTTGTGGCATTGGGCGGCGCCGGGCTGGCGACGCGGACCTTGCCGCCGACGGCACAGGCCGCCGCGCCGCGCTATGCGGTGCCGGTGCCGCTGCCGGCACAGACCCGGCCGGCGCCGCCGGCGTTGGTGTCGGCGATCAATGCGCTGGGCGGCGGGTTCCAGGGCAAGGTCGGCATCGCGGTGCGCAGCATCGATGATGGCTGGGTCGTCGGTCATGCCATGGACGAACGCATGCCGCAGCAATCGGTCAGCAAGCTGTGGGTCGCGCTGACCGTGATGAATGCTGTCGACGAGGGGCGGCTGGCGCTGACCACGCCGGTCACGATCACCCGCAGCGACCTGACGCTGTTTCACCAGCCGATCGCCTATCTGATGAAGGACGGCGTGTTCCGGACGACCGTCGGCGACCTGCTGCGCCGCGCGCTGACGATGAGCGACAATACCGCGAACGACAAGCTGCTGAACCTTGCCGGCGGGCCGGTCGCGGTGCGCGACTTCATCGCCAGCCGGGGCCTGGGCAATATCCGCTTCGGTCCGGGCGAGCGGCTGTTGCAGGCGAAGACCGCCGGGCTGCCGTGGAAACAGGAATATTCGCAGGGCAATGCCTTTGCCCAGGCGCGCTCACGGCTCGACCCCAATGTCCGCCGTGCCGCGTACCAGGCCTATGTGTCCGATCCGCCCGATGGCGCGGGGGCAGGTGCGATCGCCGATGCGCTGGCGCGGCTGCACCACGGCATGCTGCTGACCCCGCAATCGACCAGCTGGCTGCTCGACACGATGAGCCACACCCGCACCGGCCGCGCCCGCATCCGCGCCGCGCTGCCCGCCGGATGGAGCGTCGCGCACAAGACCGGCACCGGACAGGATCTGGGCGGGCGCACCGCGGGCTTCAACGATGTCGGCATCCTGACCGCCCCCGATGGCAAATCCTATGCCATCGCGGTGCTGATCGGCGACACCTCCCGCCCGGTGCCCGAACGCCAGCAACTGATCCAGACGGTCGTGTCGTCGATCGTCGCGGTGCACGGCGGGTAGGCTCACGACCCGTATCCCCGCGCGGGCGGGGATCCAGAGCCACGGACGACATCGCTGATAACCCTGGACCCCCGCCTGCGCGGGGGTACGGTCTATCGCTTCGCCAACACCCTCGGCCCGACACCCTTATCGGTGATCACCACCGGCACGATGCTGCCGTCGCTGCGGAAATGCAGGCGGTCGATGGCGACTTCGCGGTGGTTGCCGTCGGTTTCGGTCAGCGGGCGGCGGTGATAGACGATATACCAGTCGTCGGTGCCGGGGATCTGCAGCAACGAATGATGCCCCGCGCCGCGCGCGACCCGGGCGTCCTGCTGCAGCACGACGCCGCGCGGGGTGAACGGGCCCAGCGCAGTGGGACCGGTGGCATAGGCGACGCGATAGTCCGGCCCGGTCCAGTCGCCCTCCGACCACATCAGATAATAGACGCCGCCCCGCTTGGCCATGAACGGCCCCTCGACATAATCGGGCGAGGGCGTGATCGATTTGAACGTCGTGCCATCGGCGAACGGCACGATCCCGGTCAGCGTATCGGACAGCCGCACGACGTTGCAGTGCTTCCATCCGCCATAATAAAGATAGACCTGCCCGTCATCGTCGCGAAACGCCATCTGGTCGATCGGCTGCGCGCCGTTCACGATCCGGCCGATCAGCGGCTTGCCGATCGCGTCGCGAAACGGCCCCTCCGGCCGGTCCGCCACCGCGACGCCGATGCCGCCCGTCTGCGCATCGTTCTTGATGTCGTTCGCGCCGAAGAACAGATAATAGCGCCCGCGATGCTCGATCGCCGAGGGCGCCCATAGCGAATAGGCGGCCCAGCCGACGCGTTCGACGTCCAGCACGCGGGGATGCCGCGTCCAGTGCGCGAGGTCGGGCGAGGAAAAGGCGTCGAGGAAGGTCTGCCGCAGGAACGGGTGCCAGATATGCGGGGCTTTGCGCTCCTGCACCTGCCATGGCGTGAAGCAGCTCGGCGGCGCGGGCGTGCCCTGGTCCGCCGAATAGGTCGGATAGATCCAGTAGCGGTCGCCGAAGATGCGGATTTCGGGATCGGCATACCAGCCGGGAAAGGCCGGATTGGCGGCCAGCACCGCGCGCGGGAATGCCAGCGACGCGCCGAGTCCGGCGATCAGCGTACGACGATCGATCCGAAGATCAGCGATAATCGGCGATCGCATAGGTCCCTTCCTCCGCCGCCACGCGCGGCCCAACGATCGCGACCGCTGCGCCGGCCGCCTTGCCTGCCGCGACTCCGGCCGGTGCATCCTCGAACACCAGGCAGTCCTCGGTCGCCACGCTCAGCCGCTCGGCGGCGAGGCGGAAGCCCTGCGGATCGGGCTTGCCTTGCGTCACGTCTTCGGCGGTGACGAATACATCCGGAACGGGCAGGCCGATCGCGCGCAGCCGCACCTCGGCCAGGTTGCGCGGCGCGGAGGTGACGATTGCCCATTGGTACGGCGCCAGCCCTTCGATCAGCGCATGGATGCCATCGATCGCGACGATGCCGTCGACATCCGCCAGCTCGGCGGCGTTCAGCCAGGCGGCCTCGGCTTCGATATCCATGTCCGGCGTGGCGAAGCGGCGCACCGTATCCTCGCCGCGCACCCCGTGGCACACCGCGATCAGCGCCTCGGCATCGATGCCGTGCCGGTCGCACCAGCGCCGCCACACGCGCTCGACCGCTTGAGAAGAATCGAGCAGCGTTCCGTCCATGTCGAACAGGAAGGCGGCGTAGTCGGTGTTGCGGAACGACGGCATCGCGGCGTCGTACCGGGTGGCGGCGGGGGAGGCAAATGAACCTCGGCGCCATCTCTCCGAACGTGCCCCCGCGCAGGCGGGGGCCCAGAGCCAAGGCAAAACAGGCGCCTGCGTGCGCCACTCTGGACCCCCGCCTGCGCGGGGGTACGTTATCGGTGCGGAAGCGTGCTGCGCCTCAATGCCGGAAGTGGCGCATCCCGGTGAACACCATCGCCAGCCCCGCCTCGTCCGCCGCAGCGATGACTTCGTCGTCGCGGATCGAGCCGCCCGGCTGGATCACCGCCGTCGCCCCTGCCTCGACCGCGGCCAGCAAGCCGTCGGCGAAGGGGAAGAACGCGTCCGACGCGACCGCCGAACCGATGGTGCGGGCTTCGCTCCAGCCGGCCTTGTCGGCTGCATCCTTCGCCTTCCACGCGGCGATACGCGCCGATTCCAGCCGGTTCATCTGCCCCGCGCCGATGCCCGCCGTGCTGCCGCCCTTGGCATAGACGATCGCGTTCGACTTCACATGCTTGGCGACGGTCCACGCGAAGCGGCAATCGGCCAGTTCTTGGCTAGTCGGCTGGCGTTTGGTCACGACCTTCAGCTCGACCTGATCGAGGTTGCCGGCATCGCGCGACTGGACCAGCAGCCCGCCGGCGATGGTCTTGACCATCAGCCCGCCGCGCGCCGGATCGGGCAGCTCGCCGGTCAGCAGCAGGCGGAGGTTCTTCTTGGCCGCGAACACCGCCTTCGCCTCGTCATCGGCGGAAGGGGCGGCGACGACTTCGGTGAAGATGCCGCTGATCGCGCGGGCGGTTTCGCCGTCGAGCGGACGGTTGACCGCAATGATCCCGCCGAACGCCGACACGCTGTCGCAGGCGAGCGCCGCCTGATACGCCTCGATCAAGGTTTCGCCGGTCGCGACGCCGCACGGATTGGCGTGCTTGACGATGACCACGGTCGGCGGGCCGTCGCGGAATTCGCTGACCAGCTCCAGCGCGGCATCGGCGTCGTTATAATTATTGTAGCTCAGCGCCTTGCCCTGCACCTGTTCGGCCTGCGCGATGCCACGGGCGGCGGGGCCGCGCGGGATGTAGAGCGACGCCGACTGGTGCGGATTCTCGCCATAGCGCAGCTCGGCCCCACGGGTGAAGGCGAGGGGGAGCGTGTCGGGGAATGCCTGCCCCTGATCGGCAACGGCGAACCACTGCGCGATCGCCGAGTCGTACGCGGCGGTCGCGGCATAGGCCTTGGCGGCGAAGCGGCGGCGGGTGGCGAGCGTCGTCGCGCCGCCGGTTTCGGCCAGTTCGGCGATCAGCGCGGCATAGTCGGCCGGATCGGTGACGATCGCCACCGCGTCATGGTTCTTCGCCGCCGAACGCACCATCGACGGGCCACCGATGTCGATATTCTCGATGATCGTGTCGCGGTCGGCGCCCTTGGCGACGGTCGCTTCGAACGGATAGAGGTTCACGACGACGATATCGATCGCGCCGATCGCATGTTCGTTCATCGACGCGACGTGCTGCGGATTGTCGCGCACCGCCAGCAGCCCGCCATGGACCACCGGGTGCAGCGTCTTGACCCGCCCATCCATCATTTCGGGAAAGCCGGTCAGCTCCGAAATGTCACGGACGTTGAGGCCTGCATCGCGCAAGGCGCTGGCCGTGCCGCCGGTGGAAACCAGCTCGACGCCATGGCTGGCAAGGGCGGTGGCGAGGTCGACGATGCCGCTCTTGTCGGAGACCGAGAGGAGCGCGCGCTGTGCGGTGACATGATCCATGGCCGCGCCCTTTCGCGCGAATGCGGCGGCGGGGCAAGGGGGCGCGACTTGCGACTTTCGGCGGGCGGGCGTACCCTGCGCCCCGCCCCAAACGGAGTCGGTACGATGGTCCAGTCCCTGCGCTGAACCGGCGGCAGGTCCGCCGCACGATCACTCGTACCGGGATTCCATCATGCAACGTCTGCAATCGAAACTCTGCGTCGTCACCGGCGCGGCGCGCGGGATCGGCCATGCCATCGCCACGCGCTTCCATGAAGAGGGCGGCATTGTCGTCCTGACCGATATCGACGCCCACGCCGGACAGGCCGCCGCCGATGCGCTCGGCTGTCGCTTCCTGCCGCTCGACGTGCGCGAGGAGGGTGACTGGGCGCGGCTGGCCGCCGAGGTGCCGGTCGCCGATGTCGTGGTCAACAATGCCGGGGTGACCGGGTTCGAAGGCGGCATGGTCGCCCACGATCCCGAACATGCGTCGCTCGACGACTGGCGCGCGGTCCATGCCGTCAATCTCGACGGCACCTTTCTCGGCTGTCGCTATGCGATCGGTGCGATGAAGGTCGCGGGGACGGGATCGATCATCAACATTGCGTCGCGTTCGGGCCTGGTCGGCATTCCCGGCGCGGCGGCCTATGCTTCGTCGAAGGCGGCGATCCGCAACCATAGCAAGAGCGTCGCGCTCTATTGCGCGCAACAGGGCTGGCGCATCCGCTGCAACTCGGTCCATCCCGCGGCGATCCTGACGCCGATCTGGGAACCGATGCTGGGCGACGGGCCGGACCGGGAGGCGCGGATGGCGGCATTGGTCGCCGACACCCCGCTCAAGCGCTTCGGTCTGCCGGAGGAAGTCGCGGCGGTCGCAGCGATGCTCGCGTCGGACGAGGCGGCGTATCTGACCGGGACCGAGGTCAATATCGATGGCGGGCTGCTCGCCGGATCGGCGGCAGCGCCCGGATAGGCGATTCCTCACCGTCGCTCCAGCGAAGGCTGGAGCCTCCTGCGGCGAGGCGCGCGCTTCGTCACGAGGAGACCCCAGCCTGCGCTGGGGTGACGGATATTGTCCCGGACTACCCCTTCTTCACCGACATCGGCGCGGCACAGCCATAGGCGTCGTGATAGGATTGCCCCCAGCAGCGCAGGAAACCGTCGAGGACGTTGAGGTTCATCGGCCAGCGCACCGTCATCGGCTTGCCGTCCGGCCCGCGCGCATTGGCCAGTTCGGGCGGTTTCGGCAGCACGGCCAGCGCGGCACGGGCGCGCTCCAGACCCGCCCGGTCGCCGCGCAGGAAGGCGATGCTGCCATCGACATACAGATTCCAGCCCCAGGCCTGGTCCTTGTCCGCCGGCTTGCGGCTTTGCTCGAACAGCGCGATCGCCTGTTCGGTCTGGCCGAGTTCGGCGCGCATCTGTCCCTCGTGCCAGAACAGGATCCTGGCATCCGGCTTGTCGGACGGGTGCGCGGTGCGCCAGTCGCGGATCAGGTCGGCAGCTTCGACCATGCAGCCCCGCTTCGACAGCGCGCGCCAGCCGCCGTCCATGTCCTGATCGAACGCCTGCTGGTCCAGCGCGAGCATTGCCGCCCGGTCGAACCGGCAATCCGGGGCAGCGGCACCCAGCAATGCGACGACCAGCAACAGCATCGATCAACCCTTTCGCCTACCGCGCGCGGTGGAACCGCCACGAAAAATCATGCCCCCCCGCCGGGGTCGCGCCCGACAGGACCAGCTGGAAGGTCGGCACCGGCTTGCCCGACTCGTCGATCCACAGGCTTTCCTCGACGCCCAGCGTCGCGCCCTTGCAGCGGAACTGCCACACCGGGCCGCCATCGGGGACGCGCAGGAACGCGGCCTGCCCGTCGGGGGTCGGCGCGATCTCGATGCCGGGCGCCAGGTGGAAGCGGGCGACGAACCCCGTCTCGCCCTTGCGCCCGCGCCGGCCGGTCGGGATCAGCATATCCTCGCCCTGCACGTCGCGGCCATCGGCGGAGAGCGTCAGGACGCGGCGATGCTGGAAGCCCAGCCGCTTGGCATAGCCGTCATGCGCGACCTCGATCCGGCTGATCGCGTCGCTTTCCTGCCGTGCCAGGTCGACCACGCCGACGCCCTTGCCCAGCGACCCGTCGGCATGGATCGCGGTCGAATTGGCATCGGCCAGCACCAGCGTCGAATGCGCGGCGGTGGTGCGCAGCGCCCGGCGCAGTTCGGGGGAGAGCGTCAGCAGCGCGGCGCCCGCGCCGCCGCAATTGACCACGATCCGCTGCCCGCCGTCCGACAACTCGAACGCCAGCGTCGACGCGCAGCCCTCGCGCGCGGCGCGTGCGACCGGCGGCGGGGCGGAATCGACCATCAGCACGGTGCGCCCGGCGGCAAGGCGCTGATAGCCCCAGTCGCCTGCATGGCGTAGCGGGCGGGTGCGCACCCCGGTTGCCGCGACGACATCGGCGATGCGTTCGCCGCTGACCGGTCCCGATCCCTGCCAGCAAGCAAGGCCACCCTCGCCATGGCATACGCCCAGCAGCGCGGCGACCATGCGGGTCAGCGCCAGCCCCTGCGCCTCGGGTACGTCCAGCCGCCGCGCGGCATAGATTTCGCGCAACGACGTCAGCGTCATCACCGCATCGAGCTGTTCGGCGGGCGAGCGGCCTACAATACCGCCATCCTCGAACATGCCCGTCGCCAATGCCCGCGCGAGGCCATGTTCGCCGAACGCCCGGCGCGGATCGCCGCCGGGAATGACGAGGCCGGCGGCGACCACCCCCGCCCACGCGGTGATCGCGCGAACGCCGGCGGGTGCCTTGCCCGCCTCGCCATCCAGATGCCGGGCGGCGCGGGCGATGGTGTTGAGCACGCGCGAGCGATAGACCAGGTCGGTCGATGACAGGATCAGCGGGGCATGCGCGATCCAGAACAGCATCCGCCGCCCGGTGACATGCGCGCTCCACGCCGGTTCCGACACGCGCTCGCCATGCGCGGCCAGCCATTGCAGCATCAGCGTCTCGGCGATCGGCACCGCCGTCACGCGCGGCGCGACGCTCGACAGGTCGCGCAGCCACGCAAAGCTGTGGAGATGCTCGGCGAACGCGGCGGAGAATTTGGGACGGTCGAGCCCGAGCCGGTCGATGGCCACCGCCTCGCCCCGGAACATCAGATCGCCGTTCAGCAGCGCCTGCCCCCGCGCGACGTCACCGAAAAACGGGTCGTCGGCGACCGCGATCAGCTTGAGCGGATGCCGCCCCTTCAACCGCAACCCGTGCAGCGGCGTGCGCCATGCGAGGCGCTGCAGCTTCTCGGCGATCCGTTCGGACAGCGACAGTCCGGTGCCGCCGCCCTGTCGCACCAGCCGCTTGCCGACGTCGATCCCGTCGCGCGGTTCGTCGATCGGCTGGGGCGGGATCATGCGCCGCGCAGTGCGGCGATATTCGCGGCATAGGCGGTCGGACCGCCGGTAAAGGTCGCGGTGCCGGCGACCAGGCAGTCGGCCCCGGCGGCGATCGCCTTGGGTGCGGTCACGCGGTCGATCCCACCATCGACCTGCAGGTCGATCGCCCGGCCGGTCGCGTCGATCTTCGCGCGCAGCACCTCGATCTTGCGCAACTGGCTGTCGATGAACTTCTGCCCGCCAAAGCCCGGATTGACGCTCATCACCAGCAGCAGGTCGGTCAGGTCGATCACCTGATCGACCACCTCGACCGGGGTGCCGGGATTGAGGACCACGCCGGCGCGCTTGCCCAGTGCCTTGATCCGCTGGAGCGTGCGGTGGAGGTGCGGCCCCGATTCCGGGTGGACCGACAGGATATCGGCACCCGCCTCGGCAAAGGCGTCGACCAGCGGGTCGACCGGCGACACCATCAGATGCACGTCGAACGGCTTGGGGCTGTGCGGGCGCAGCGCCTTCACCACCGCCGGACCGATGGTCAGGTTGGGCACGAAATGCCCGTCCATCACATCGATATGGATCCAGTCGGCGCCGGCGGCATCGATGGCACGGACTTCCTCGCCCAGCTTGGCAAAGTCGGCGGACAGGATGGAGGGCGCGATACGGACAGCTTGCATGGCGTCCGTCCTAGCATGGTCTGCCGACTCGGCAAGCAAAGGGTAAAGGAGGAAGCAAGATTTGGTTCACGCGAAGGCGCGAAGGCGCGGAGGTAGTGCGTCCGTGGCCCCTGCACGCCGCGCAAGCGGCCCTTTGCTTCCCGGTTGCCGTGCCGAGCGACAGGCCCGCTGCGCGGGAAGGGGACGGCAAGCGCAACCCCTCCGCGCCTCCGCGCCTCCGCGTGAACGGATCTTCTTCAACTCCGCCGCAACCGGACGATGAAGAACCCGTCCAGCCCGCCGTGATCCGCCAGCATCCCCGGCAGCGTCCGCACATAGCCTCGGCGGTTCGCCTCCACCCCTTGCGGAAGTTCGTCGGCGGTCGCCGGCTCGACCGCGAAATCCGACCGGCCGCTCAGGAACCGGTCGAGCTGTGCCTCGCCCTCGGCCGGCTCCAGCGAACAGGTGGCATAGACCAGCCGCCCGCCCGGCTTCACCCAGTCGGCGGCGCGCGCCAGCAGCCGCGCCTGCAACGCCGCCGTCTCGGCGATCACGCTCGGCCGGACGCGGTGGAGCACGTCGGGGTGGCGGCGGAAGATGCCGGTCGCGCTGCACGGCGCGTCGAGCAGGATCGCGTCGACCGGCTCGGCCGGCTTCCACACCAACGCATCGCCGGTCACGACCTTCGCCGACAGCCCGGTGCGCTCCAGATTTTCGGTGAGGCGCATCAACCGGCTCTCCGAATTGTCGAGTGCGGTCACGTCCCATCCGGCGGCGGCCAGCTGCAGCGTCTTGCCGCCGGGTGCCGCGCACAGGTCGAGCGCACGGCCCGGCCCGTTCCCCAGCAGCCGCGCGGGGATCGACGCCGCCAGATCCTGCACCCACCAGTCGCCCTCGGCATAGCCCGGCAGGTCGGCGATCGCGCCATGCTCGGCGAGGCGGCGATGCCGCGGGGCGAGCGCCAACCCTTCGGGGCCGTCCTGACCTTTAAGCGACAGGTCGACCGGCGGCTGCTGCGCGATCGCCTGTGCGGCGGCGATCACCATGTCCTCGCCCCATGCCGCGACCCACCGGGCATCGGTATCGGCGGGCAGGGTGGCGGCGTCGGGCAGTCGCGCATTGCCGCGCATCAGCGTGCCGAACACGCCATGCACCAGCTTGCGCGGCCCGCCATCGACCAGCGGAAGCGCGGTGGCGATCGCGGCATGCGGCGGCGTGTTCAGCACCAGCGCCTGCGCCAGCGCGAGGCGCAGCACGAACCGCGCCTTGGCATCGTCGGGGAGCGGCCGCTGCGTCGCGCTGTCGATCAGCGCGTCGAGATCGGGCAGCCGGCGCAGCACCGCGGCGGCGATGGCATGGGCAAGGCCACGATCCTCGCGCCGGTCGAGCTCGGCGGTCGAACTCGCGAGCGCCGCCTCCAGCGGCAGCCCGCGCCGGATGACGGCATCGAGCAATTTGAGCGCAGCCCGGCGCGCGGGAACGCCGGGGGGTTCGGGGGCAAGACGGGGGCGGGCCATGTTCGGGTTCCGATGCGGCAAAGGGGGTACTTGAATCCTGTCGCCGGTCCGCCAAGTGCAGTCCCGAGCGAACCGGAAAGGAACCCCTATGGGCAAGCGGCCCCCGCATGTGAAGCCACCCGCGCATCTCTCCAAGTCGCCGACGGTGCCGACCCCGGAACCGCTGCCGCCCCAATCGGACGGCGACGATCCGCTGGGCCTCAGCCCGACCCGCTACGGCGACTGGACGCACAAGGGCATCGCCGTCGATTTCTGATCCTGCGCCGGGCCACGCCGAGGCGCGGCCCGGACGTCGGCATCAGAACATCGCGCGCAGCGTCACCGATGTCGTGCGGCCGTTGATCGACCGTGCGCGCACGATGCCGTTGGCCGGGATCACCGCATCCTCGGCCTCGGTAAAGCCCTGCACGTCGAACAGGTTGTTGGCGTTGAGCGACACCAGCAGCCGGTCGGTCGCGCGGAACTGGAGGAAGCCGTTGGCGACGGTATAGCCCGGCAGCTTCAGCTGGTTGCTGTCCTGCGCATAGCTGCTGGTCGTGCCGATGACGTTCGCACCGACCGTGATCCGGCCCAGCTCCACCTGCGGCGTCGCCTGAAAGATCAGCCGGGCCTGGCGGCGCGGGGTATTGCCGACGACGCCGGGGTTGAGCGCGTCGCTGACGATCGTCGCATCGGTCCACGTCGCCCCGCCGGTAATGCCGAACGGTCCGACGCTGTAGCCGCCGTCCAGTTCGACGCCATAGGCGCGGTACGCGCGGTCGATGAACACCTGGCGCGTCGCTTCGTAATTCTGTTCCTCGGTGCGTGCCCAGAAGCCGGTGACGTTCACGACCAGCCCGTTGTGGCGATATTTCGCGCCGGCTTCGGCCTGGCGGACGAAATCGACCGCCGCGGCCTTGCTGCGCAGCGACCCGTCAACCGTGCTGACCGCCGGACCGAACAGCAGCCGGTCGGCATTGGCGCGCCCGCCGCGGCTGTAGCGGGCGAACACTGCGAACGGCTCGGCGATGCGGAAGTTGATGCCCGCCGAATAGGACAGGTAGTTCCAGCCATAATCGACCGGTGCCGGGCTGCCGAGCGGCATGACCGCCACGCGCCGCTCGGCGGCCGAGATCACGCCGTCGCCGTTCATGTCGCGCGTCACGACACCGGTGCGGCCCCCGCCCAGGTCCGACCCGAAGATCGCCCCCGACGCATCGCCGAAGTCATAGCGGACGCTGGCGCCCAGCGCGACGCGGCCGATCTTGTAGTTCAGCGACCCGAACGGCGCGTTGACGTCGTAATCGACGCGGTAGCTGCGGCGGCAGCAATCACCGAAATAGCTGGCGCCATAGCCGTAGAAGCCGTTCTGGGTGACCGGCGTACCGGCAGCCGACACGATATCGACCAGCGCGGCGCGCCCGCCGCCCCGCACGTCGAGCAGCGTGGAGGTCCACAGCCAGTCGCTGTCGATCGTCTGGCGCGACTTGTAGAAGCCGGCCGTCGTGGTCAGGTCGCCCTCACCCACGCGGAAGACCCGGCTGGCGCGCAGGTCGTTGGTGATGTTGTCTAGGCTGTTCAGCTTGACGTCAAACACGACAATCTGCGCCAGCAGGCCGTTGCCGTTCAGCGCGGCCGGGTTGGCGATCGCCTGTCCCGCCGACGGGCCGCTGGCATAGCGCAGCGTCGCGCCCGCACCGCCCAGCGCGGTCGCGATCTCGCCCGCCGCCGCGACATTGGACGGGAACAGCGACGAGAAACCGCCGCTGATATCGGCGTAGCGGAAGCGGTTGGTCACGGTCCAGCCGGCGAGGTCGATCTGCCCTTCCACGCCGAACGCCTTGACCACCGGATGCTGCCCGTCGCGCAGGTCGCGCTGGACCGGGTTGTTGCGGCCGTCGAGCGTCACGTTGGTCGTGAAGTTGCGCGTCAGCAGCGCATCGTCGGTGATCGAGAAATTGGGCAGGCTGCGATATTTGGGATCGGCATCGGTGCCGGTGACGCGAACCGGATTGGGCAGATAGCCGACGGCGCGGTCGTCCAGATATTTGGCGTACAGCCGGACATAGCCACCGGTGAAGCTCTTGGTCAGGTTCGCCTTGAACTGGCCGCCGCGATTGCCGTCATAGCCGATCCGGCGCGGCCCCTCGCCCTGGCGATAGAAGCCGCCGACATGAAAGCGCGTCGTGCTGTCGATCTTGCCGCCAACATCGGCATCGACGCGATATTCCTCGTAATCGAGGCCGGCGCCCAGCTGGATCGCGCCGCCTTCGCGCTCCCCGGTCTTGGAGATCAGGTTGAGCACGCCGCCGGGCGAGTTGGACGAGAAGGTGGAGGCCGACCCGCCGCGAATCGCCTCGACCGACGACAGGTTCAGGTCGGACCGCAGGAAGATGTCGGCATTGCCGAAGGTGATGTCGCCGAATTCCAGCACCGGCAGGCCGTCTTCCTGCAACTGCAGGAACTTGGCGCCGCCCGATGCGATCGGCAGGCCGCGGATCGAGATATTGGCGTTGCCGTCGCCGCCCGAGCTTTCGGCGCGGATGCCCGGCACGTTGCGGAAAATCTCGGCGGTCGAGCGCGGCGCAGCCTTCAATATGTCGTTTTCGCGCAGCGAGCTGGTCGAAATCGCGCTGTCCAGCCGATCGCGACCCCGCGCGACGGCGGTGACGACGATGTCGGCCGGCGGCTTCTGCCGTGTGGCCGATTCATCGGCCGCCTTGTCGGGCGTGGCGACCGTCTGGGCATGGGCCGGCGTACAGGCGATGAGTGGAATCAGGCCGGCAAAAATTTGATGTGAACGCGATGTCGCAATCCCCCTTCGGAATGATCGCGTCCCTATGGAATACGATTTAACAGAGCGTTGACAACGATTGCAGTCGCGCAGCAGCGAGGTTTTTGCAACGTATAACAAAGTCTTACCGGCGACTTAGCTATTTGGGAAACTCTTCGCCCTACCATTGTCCCTTCGGGAATTCCGGGGGGATGCATGAATATGAATTGGCGAATCATCTGTGGCCTGTCGTCCATCGCGTTGGCACTTCCGGCGCAGGCGCAGCAGGTGGCGCCCGAGCAGGACACGGTCACGACCGGCGTCGCCAAGGGGCGCGACCGGCTGGACAGCGCCACATCGACCAGCGTGCTGCGCGAGGGGGAAATCGCGAAGCTGGCGCCGCGGTCGGTCGGCGAACTGCTGCGCGCCATTCCCGGCATCCTGGCCGAGGCACCCAATGGCGAAAGCATCGCCAACATCACCATCCGCGGCCTGCCGCTGTCGTCGTCGGGCGCGAAGTTCGTGCAGCTGCAGGAAGACGGCCTGCCGGTCATGGAATTCGGCGACATCGTCGGTGCCAGCGCCGACAGCTTCGTGCGCGTCGACCTGAACCTCGCGCAGGTCGAGGCGATCCGCGGCGGCTCCGCCTCCACCTTCACCAGCAATGCGCCGGGCGGCATCATCAACTTCATCTCGAAGACCGGGGAGCGTGAGGGCGGCGCGATCGCGCTGACCGCCGGGCTCGACTTCGACCAGTATCGCGGCGATTTCGACTATGGCGCGCGGCTGGGCGACCATCTTCGCTTCCATGTCGGCGGCTTCTATCGCCAGGGGGAAGGGCCGCGCCGCATCGGCTTCACCGGTCAGCGCGGTGGGCAGATCAAGGCGAATGTCACCCGCGACTTCGCAGGCGGCTATATCCGGCTGTACGGCAAATATCTCGACGACCGCTCGCCCTTCTACGATTCGGTGCCGTTGCGGGTGACCGGCAGCGATGCCGATCCATCGTTCGCGGCGGTCGCATCGTTCGATCCGACGCACGACACGCTGTCGACCCGTGCGCTCCAGTCGGTCACGCTGCTGGACGAAGCGAACCGGCCGATCGTCGAGGATATCCGCGACGGCCAGCGGGTCCGGGAAACGTCGTTCGGCCTCGAATCGCAGGTGACGGTGGCGGAATGGACCGTGACCGAACGCTTCCGGGTCGCCGGGCGCTCGGGCGGGCTGATCGGCCCGTTCAGCAGCCTCATGCTGTCGCCGTCGGCGGCGCTGACGCGGCTGGGCGCGACCGGCGGTTCGTTCCGCTATGCCAGCGGCGCGAACGTCGGGCAGGCCATCACCGATCCGACCGCGCTGAACGGCAACGGGCTGATCGCGATCTACAACATCCGCGACCGGCGTCAGCAGGATGTCGGCAACATCACCAACGACATCCGCGCCAGCCGCGTCTGGCAGGTCGGCGACGGCAGCCTGACCACCACCGCCGGATTCTATGCCGCGCGCCAGGCGATCGACACGTCGATCCTGTACGGCGTGGCGGTGACCGAGGTGACGGGCGGCGGCGATGCCGCGCTGCTCGACGTGTTCGATGCCGCCGGCACGGCGCGCACCGCGGGCGGCATCTATGCCTATAACCCGTTGTCGGGCACGCAGCGCCGCACGCTGCGGCTGGCCTATCGGGTGAACGCCCCCTTCGCATCGGCCAATTACAAGATCGGCCGGGTCTCGATCGGCGGCAGCCTGCGCTACGACTGGGGCCATGCCAGCGGGCAGGTGTTCGGCGTCGAGCTGGGCGGCGGACGCATCGGGCAGGTCGCGCGCGACATCGATGGCGACGGCGTGATCTCCGCACCCGAACAGCGCGTCGGCATCACGCCGACCGCGCCCGGCCTGGTCGATTACGGCTATCGCTACCTGTCCTATTCGAGCGGCGTCGTCTTCCGCGTGGCCGAGCCGCTGGCGGTGTTCGGCCGCTACAGCCGGGGGGCGCGGGCCAATGCCGACCGGATCACCTTCGGCAGCGTGATCGACAATGCGACCGGCAGGCTGGCCATCCCGTCGGCCGCGTTCGACCCGGTCAAGCAGGCCGAACTGGGCGTCAAATACCGCCATGCCGGGCTGACGCTGAACCTGACCGGCTTTCATGTCGATGCACAGGATTCGAACATCAACACCTCGACCGGGGCGGTCATCGCCCGCGATTACCGTGCGAAGGGGCTGGAGTTCGAAGGCGGCGTGCGGCGCGGCATGTTCAGCCTGACGGCGGGTGCGACCTACACCGATGCGCTGATCGTTAGGGACCGGGTCAACCCGGCGCTGAACGGCAATACGCCGCGGCATCAGGCCAATCTGATCTTCCAGGCGACGCCGCAGGTCAGCACCGATCGGTTCGCGGTCGGCGCGGTGTTCATCGGCACGACCGATACCTATGCACAGGACGTCAACCTGCTGAAGATCCCCGGCTATGTCACGACCAACGCCTTCGCGCAGGTCCGGCTGGTCGACCGGCTGCTGCTGTCGCTGAACGCCACCAACCTGTTCGACACGGTGGCGCTGACCGGCATCGACGAGGATCGCATTCCCGCCAGCGGGATCGTGCGCGGGCGGTTGCTGAACGGGCGGGCGATCTCCACCACGCTGCGACTGGACTTCTGACGGCTGCAGCCCGGCCGTCGCCGCTGCGCGACGGCCGGGCATCCAACCTACATGCCTGTCAGTAATTCCATTGCGGAGATGGAACGAACTGCCTGCTTCCGGTTTGTCGCTTGATGGCTCGGCTCTCGCGTACTTGGCGGTTCATCCTCGGTGGTCTGGTCGGGCTGCTGCTGCTCATCCTCCTGATCCTCGCCGCCTTTCCCTGGGGGGTGCTGCGCGACCGGGTGTCGGTGAAGCTCGCCGAACGCTTCGGCTCCGACGTGTCGATCGGCACGATCGAACGGGTCGAGCCGCTGTCCTTCTCGCCCACCCTGATCGTGCGCGACCTGCGCATCGCGCAGCCCAGCTGGGCGGGGCCGGGCGATCTCGTCCGGTTGCGGCGCATCGATTTCCGCTTTCGCGTGCTGCCCTTGCTCCGCGGCAAGTTCGACCTGACCGCACTCGCCATCGACGGCGGCCGGGTGGCGATGGTGCGGTCGCACGACGGTCGCAAGAACTGGGCCCCCGACAAGCGCGGCGGCAACGGCTCGGCCTCCGCGATCACCAGCCTGACCGTGCGCGACCTCGTCATCGACTATCGCGACGCGGTGCAGAATCGTCGCTTCGCCGTGACCGTGGCGTCGGACGGACAGGGGTTCCGCGCCAGCGGCGACGGCGCGATCGACAATCGCCCGGTGACCGTGTCGCTCGCCGGTCCGACCATCGCCGGCGACGGTGCGTGGCCGTTCACCGCGCGCGTCGCCGGGCCGACGATCACCGTCGATGCGAAGGGGACGATGGCCTCGCCGCTCGACACGCGGCAGATGACCGTCGACCTGACCGCGCGCGCCAACGACCTGAAGACGCTCGACGCCCTGATCGAGGCCGGGCTGTTCGGCACCCAGCCGGTCAAGCTGACCGCCCGCGTGCGGCACGACGATCCGACCTGGGTGATCGAAAGATTGTCGGGCACCATCGGCCGGTCGCGGCTGGCATCGGCCAACGCGACCGTGACCAAGGCGGACGAGCGCACCGGCATCGACGGGCGGCTGCACTTCGCCACCCTGTCGTTCGACGACCTCGCCACCGACGAAGGTCGCGCCGAAGCCGCCGCGATCGAGCGCCGCATCGGCCCGCGCGTCGTGCCCGGCACCCGCATCAACCTCGCCAAGATGGGCGAGCTCGACGGAAGGCTCGCCATTCGCGTCGACCGGCTGCTCGACATGGCGGGCTTGCGCAGCCTCGATACCGTGCTGGCGATCGACCATAGCCGCCTGACCGTCGCGCCGCTGAGCGTGCGGTTGGCACAGGGGAAGATCACCGGGCAGGTGGTGGTCGATCAGCGTGGCCGCACGACGCCCAAGACGACGTTCGACCTGCGGCTGAGCGATTCGCGCATCTCCACCTTCGCCGGCGGCGCGCCGGTCGATGCCCCGCTGCGCGCGCGGGTGCGGCTGGTCGGCAGCGGCGATACCATCCGCCAGGCGGTCGGCCGCTCGAACGGCACCATCGGCTTTGCCGCGGCGGGCGGCGTGCTGCCGGCCAAGATGGCGTCGATGCTCGGCGCCGATGTGGCGCGCGGCGTGCTGACCGACGACGATGCGCAGGCGCGGCTGCGCTGCCTGGGGCTGCGGCTGGACGTCGCCAACGGCATCGGGCGGATCGACCCGCTGCTGATCGACACCTCGCGCGCGCAGACGCGGGGGCAGGGGGTGGTGCGCCTGTCCGACGAAACCCTGTCGATCGCGCTGACCGGCACACCGAAGCAGCGCACGCTGCTGCACCTCGACCGTCCGGTGCGCGTCACCGGCCGCCTCCAGACGCCGGAGGTGCAGATTCCTCCCGGCGTGAAGAGCGCGGGCGGGATCCTGCGCATGCTGGGCCGCGCGATCAAGGGCGACGACACGCCGCGCGCGGGCAATGCCGATTGCGGCGCGCTGGTCCGCCGCGTGCTGGGCTAGGCTTGCGACCGGGCCGCACGGCGGTTATCTTGGGCGGGCCGAAAAGAGAGCAGCAGGTTGGTAGTTCCTGCGCCAGCGCCGTGGTGCGCCGGTTCCCCCGTCCGCGGCGTCAACCCGAACCCGTTCGGGATGGCGCACCGGGCCGTTTCCGTCAGGCGTCATCCCGCATTGTGAAAGGATGCCGTCATGCTCTTCCTGCTGGTCGCCCTGCTCGCCGCGACGCTGTTTACCGGGGCGGCGCTCTACATCACATTGGTCGAACATCCGGCGCGCCTGTCGCTGGCCGAGGAGCCGATGCTCACCCAGTGGCAGCAAAGCTATCGCCGCGCGCTGCCGATCCAGTCCTCGCTGGCGCTGGTCGCAGGAATCGGCGGTCTTGTCGCCGGCTGGGTCCTGCGCGACGGCTGGGCGATCGCCGGCGGGGTCGCCATGCTGGCCAACTGGCCGTTCACCGTGTCGGCGCTGCTGCCGATCAACCGCCGCCTGTCGCCCGCCATCGCCGGCCGGGGTGACGCGCACAGCCATTTGCTGCTGCTGCGCTGGGGCCGGCTGCACGACGTTCGCAGCCTGCTGGGGGTGGCGGGGACGGTGCTGCTGCTTTGCGCTTTCCTACAGGGGATCGCGACGCCATGATCGGCGACGCGCGACCCGCGCCCGCTCTTTCTGATGGCCGCAAACCCCAACGTCACCCCGGACTTGATCCGGGGTCCCGCTTCTTCTTTTCACGGCAATATGACCGCGCGACAAACTGCGCACGAGTGTGAACTTAGTGAACTTTGGACCCCGCGGCCGCTCCGGCGTGCTCCGTTCGGCGACCACCGGTTCGCTCCGACCTGATCCGGGAGCCGCTACTTCTTCAGGCAACGTGACCGCGCGACAAACTGCGCACTAGTGTGAACTTAGTGAACTTTGGACCTCACGGCCGCTCCGGCGCCCCCCGCTCGGCGACCATCCGCTCGCCGTCGATCACGATCGGACTCGCCAGCCCCGGCAGCCCGTCGGGCCGGATCGCCATGCCGCGGGCGATCACCTGCGGGTCGACGAACACCTCGTCCAGCGCGTTGATCGGCCCGGCGGGGATGCCGGCCGTCTCCAGCGCCTGCGCAAGCTCGGCCTTGCGCCACTGCGCGATCGCCGCCTGCAGTGCCGGGATCAGGTCGCGGCGATGCGTCACCCGTGCCGGATTGGTCGCAAAGCGCGCCTCGCTATGCAGCGTCAGCCCGAGCACGCCGCACAGCCGCGCGAACTGCCCGTCATTGCCGACCGCGACGATCAGCGCGCCGTCCGCCGTCTCGAACGCCTGATAGGGGACCAGATTGGCGTGGCCATTGCCCATCCGCGTCGGCACGCTGCCCCCGGCCATATAGTTCAGCGCCTGGTTCGCCAGCACCGCCACCTGCGTATCCATCAACGCCATGTCGATCCATGCCCCCTCGCCGGTCAGCGTGCGGCGGCGCAGCGCGGCAAGGATCGCGACCGCCGCATACAGCCCGGTGAACAGGTCGGCATAGGCGACGCCGGCCTTTTGCGGCGCCCCGTCCGGCTCCCCGGTCAGTGACATCGCCCCGCCCATCGCCTGGATCAGGAAGTCGTAGCCAGCACGATGGGCATAGGGCCCGTCCTGCCCGAACCCGGTGATCGAGCAGGTGACGAGGCCCGACCGCACCGCCGACAGCGCGGCATGGTCGAGACCGTATTTGGCGAGGCCGCCGACCTTGTAATTCTCGATCACGACATCGGCGGTGGCGACCAGCGCACGGACCTCGGCCTGTCCCTCGGGCGTGGTGATGTCGATCGCGACCGAGCGCTTGCCGCGATTGGTCGCATGGAAATAGGCGGCATCGCGCGGGCTTCCGTCGGGCGCGGTGACGAAGGGCGGCCCCCAGTGGCGCGTGTCGTCGCCGCTGCCCGGCCGCTCGACCTTCACCACCTCCGCTCCCAGGTCGGCGAGCAGCTGCCCGCACCATGGCCCAGCAAGGATACGTGCCAGTTCGACCACGCGAATGCCGGCCAGCGGCTTCACCGGCGGCGCAGTTCGTAGACGACGTGCGGCACCACCCGTCCGCCGCGCGGCACGTCGATCGTGCCCGGCCGCAACGTCGCGCCCAGTGCCTCGACCGCGCTCCGCGACCGGCGATTGTCCTGCCCGACATGGAAGGTGACCGCCGACACCGACGGAGCGATATGGTCGATCATCAGCCGCTTGGTCTCGCGGTTATGGCCCCGCCGCCACCGGTCGCGCGCAAGGAAGGTCCAGCCGATCTCGATCTCGTCCGCCTGCGGGTCATACGGGCCATAGCGGCTCGACCCGATGACGCTGCCGTCGCGCGCATCGCGGATGGTCAGCATCCCGGCCCCGGCCAGCCCCTCGTCGAAAAAGGTGCGGAACACCGCCGGCTGCCACCGGTCGTGCGCCGGATGCTGGTCCCAGATCGCCGGGTCCGCCGCGACGCCGTACAGCGCGTCATAGTCTTCGGCAGTCGTCGGTCGCACCGTCACCAGCGCGCCGATCAGGACCGGCTGCCGATTCATCAGAACGCGGCGATCCCGGTGATCGCGCGGCCGAGGATCAGGCCATGCACGTCATGCGTCCCCTCATAGGTGTTGACCGTCTCCAGGTTGATCGCATGGCGCATCACATGGAACTCGGCCGCGATGCCGTTGCCGCCATGCATGTCGCGCGCGGTGCGGGCGATGGCCAGCGCCTTGCCGCAATTGTTGCGCTTGATGATGCTGATCGCCTCGGGTGCCAACTGCCCCTCGTCGAACATCCGCCCGGCCCTGAGCGCCGCCTGCAACCCCAGCGCGATCTCGGTCTGCATGTCGGCGAGCTTCAGCTGGACCAGCTGCTTCGACGCCAGCGGCACGCCGAACTGCTGCCGGTCGAGCGTGTACTGGCGGGCGGCGTGCATGCAGAACTCGGCCGCGCCCATCGTACCCCACGCAATGCCGTAGCGCGCGCGGTTGAGACAGCCGAACGGACCTTTCAGCCCTTCGACATTGGGCAGCAGCGCGTCCTCGCCGACCTCCACGCCCTCCATCACGATCTCGCCGGTGATCGAGGCGCGCAAGCTCAGCTTGCCCTCGATCTTGGGCGCCGACAGCCCGGCCATGCCCTTTTCCAGCACGAAGCCGCGGATCTTGCCGCCATGCGCGTCGGACTTGGCCCACACGACGAAGACGTCGGCGATCGGCGCGTTGGTGATCCACATCTTCGCGCCCGACAGGCGATAGCCGCCGTCGATCTTTTCCGCCCGCGTCCGCATGCCGGCGGGGTCCGACCCGGCATCGGGTTCGGTCAGCCCGAAACAGCCGACCCATTCGCCGCTCGCCAGCTTCGGCAGATATTTCGCCTTCTGCTCCTCCGACCCATAGGCATTGATCGGATGCATCACGAGGCTCGACTGCACGCTCATCGCGCTGCGATAGCCCGAATCGATCGCCTCGACCTCGCGCGCGACCAGGCCGTACGCGACATAGCCCATGCCCGCGCCGCCATATTGCGGGTCGATGGTGACGCCCAGCAGGCCGAGCTCGCCCATCTCGGTCATGATCCCGCGCGCGAAATCCTCGTCGAGGAACGCGCGGGTGACGCGGGGCAGCAGCTTGCTCCGGGCATAGCCATGCGCCACCTCGCGGACCATGCGCTCCTCGTCGGTCAGCTGCGCGTCGAGGGCGAAGGGGTCTTGCCAGTCGAACCGGCCCATATCGGCCATGGGCGTTTCCTTTACAGCGTGGGGGAGACCGTCCCGGTAGCTTCGGGGGGAGCGGAGGGCAGCGGAGCTTGCTGCAGGATCACCGGCGGTGCCACCGGAGCGGGGCGCGGCGTGGTGAGCGCGACCGATTCCAGCTCGATCAGCGCCTTGCGCGCATCGACATAGCGTTTGGCGGCACTGGTCCACGCCGTGGCGTTGGCGACGCCGGGCAGCCGTTCGACCTCGGCGACGGCCTGTTCGACCTGTCCGGTATCGAGCCGTCGGCGCGCGCGCTCCAGCCGGTCGCTCGGGCGGCTGCTCGGCGTCGTGCCCTGGCGGATCACGATCAGCTGGCCCAGCTCCCGGCGCAGCCCGTCCCACCAATTCTCGCCCGTCGGGCCGGCGGTCAGCGGGATGGCGGCGGCGTCCAGCGCGGTGCGCAGATCGTCCAGCGTCACCGGGTTCTGCGCGGCGGCGATCAGGGTTCGGACCGCATCGGGCCGGCTGCTGCCGAACCGGTCGCGCAGCTGCGCCTCGAGATAGTCGAGGGGACGACCGCGATCCAGCGCGCGGCGCGTGGCGACGATCACCATCATGTCCTCGGCCCGGGTCGCATAGCCCGCCGCGTTGCGCGCGCTGCTGTCCAGCCCGACGATCCGCGTCTCCAGATCGGCGATGCGCGCGGCCAGTGCCGCCTCGCGCGCCGACAGGATCGGCAGCGCCGACACCTGCGCGGGCGGTGCGGGATTGGCGGCGGTGGGGGTGGGCTGCGCGGTCGGTGCTGCCGTCTGTTGCTGCGTGCCCCATCCGAAGCGCGGGGCGACATAGCGCAGCACCGCCAGCGTCGCGCCGATCCCGATGACGAAGGCGATGACGGCGATGGCCAGCCATCCCCGGCTGCCCCGGCGACGCGGATGACGGGTCGTCGGGAAGGGCGCATCTTCGCTGATCATGCCGCCTTATCCCCGCGCCCGTCCGCCGGGTCAATCATGCGTCGGCAAGGGACAGGGCGGCGGCGATCGTCGCCGCGTCGTCGGGACGCTCGGCAACCGCGACGGCGCGCCAGCCGGTGCCGAGCGCCTGCGCGACCGCCGGCGCGATGGCGGCAACCGCGATCGCGCCACGATCCTCGGCCAGCATCGCCAGCCGCCGTGCCGCGCGCGGCGAATGGACCAGCGCCACCGTGCCGGCGAGCAGCGCGGCGTCGACCGCTTCGATCGCCTCGCTGGCATAGACGGCACGGATCGTGGACAGGACGGCATGGCCCGCCACCGCCCGGTCGCGTGCGGTGAGCAGCAGCGCCCGGCGAACGCCCGCCCGTTCGGCCGCGTCGAGCAGCGCCTGCCCGTCACTATCGCCGGTCGCGACCACGTGCAGCCCCGCCGCCCGCGCCGCCGCCGCCGTCGCCGCGCCGACCGCATGGACCGGCAGCGTCGCATAGGCTTGCAGCGCCGCGCCCGCCTGTCGCACGGCATTGGCGCTGGTCAGGATCAGCGCGTCATGCTCCGTGGCGGACGGCGCGTCCCACGCCAGCGGCACGATGCGGAACAGCGGCAGGCGGATCGCCCGCCGTCCCAGCGCCTCGATCGCCTGCGCGGTGGCGGCATTGCCCGGTTCGGGGCGCAGCACCGCCAGCGGCCGGCTCATCGCGCGAACAGCTTTGCCACGCTCTCGGGCGCGCGCGCCAGCATCGTTTCGGCGAGAGTGCGCGGGAGGTCGATATCGTCGATCGCCCCGCTGGCGCTGTCGACCACCTGCGCGCTGCCGTCCTGCGCCAGCAATTGCGCGCGCAGCGTCAGTACGTCGCCGTCGATCGTCGCCAGCGCGCCGACCGGTGAATGGCAATCGGCGCCCAGGGCCGCCAGGAAACCGCGCTCGGCCCGCACCGCCTGATGCGTCGGCGCATGGTCGATCGCGCGGACAAAGGCGAGCGCGGCGGCGTCCTCCGCCCGGACCTCGATCCCCACCGCCCCCTGCGACGGCGCGGGCAGCAGCGTGTCGATCGACAGCGCGGTGCCGACCTCATGCCGCCCCAGCCGTTCCAGCCCGGCCGCGGCGAGCAGGGTCGCATCGACCTCCCCCGCCGCCAGCTTGGCAAGCCGCGTGTCGACATTGCCGCGAAACAGCACGATCCGCGCGTCGGGGCGGTGGCTCAGCACCTGCGCGGCGCGGCGCGGGCTGCTGGTGCCGACCACGCCGTCCCTGGGCAGGTCGGCGAGCGACGCGATCCCGACCAGCCGGTCGCGGACATCGGCGCGCGGCAGCATCGCGGCGATGCGGATTTCGGTCGGGCGGACCGTCTCGACGTCCTTCATCGAATGGACCGCCGCGTCGATTTCATGCGCGCACAATGCCCGGTCGAGTTCCTTGGTCCACAGCGCCTTGCCACCGATCTCGGCCAGCGCGCGGTCCTGCACCCGGTCGCCGGTGGTCTTGATCATCACGATCTCGATGGTCGCCGGATCGATCCCGTGCGCCTTTGCCAGCGCGTCGCGGGTCGCGTGCGCCTGCACCAATGCCAGCGGCGATCCGCGCGTGCCCAGTTTGAACGTCATCGGTGCTCGCTATCCGTCGCGTTCGCTTGGGGCAAGGTGGAGAAAGTTGGTTCACGCGGAGGCGCGGAGGCGCGGAGAAGAAGTTTGTTTTCGCGCAGAGGCGCAGAGGACGCAGAGAAGATGCGAGTGTCGCCGCGTCAGCGGCTCCGAGACAAGCGTCTCCCGATCGCGGGCGGGTCATCCCAATCGCAACCCCTCTGCGCCCTCTGCGCCTCTGCGCGATCAAAATCCCTTCTTCTTCGCGCCTCTGCGCCTTCGCGTGAACCAATCTTCCTACCGCCACCCGATCCGCGCTACAGCCGACCCCATGTCCACCCCCCTCATCCTCGGTATCGAATCCAGCTGCGACGAAACCGCTGTCGCGCTGGTGCGTGGCGACCGCACCATCCTGTCGCATCGCCTCGCGGGACAGGAGGCGGCGCACGCCCCCTATGGCGGTGTCGTCCCCGAAATCGCCGCGCGCGCGCATGTCGAGATCCTGCCCTCGCTGGTCGAGGGCGCGCTGGCCGATGCCGGCGTCAAGCTAACCGATGTCGATGCGATCGCCGCCACCGCCGGCCCTGGGCTGATCGGCGGGGTGATGGTCGGGCTGGTCACCGCCAAGGCGCTGGCGCTGGCGGCGAACAAGCCGCTGGTCGCGGTCAACCATCTGGAGGGCCATGCGCTCTCCCCCCGGCTGACCGACCCCGACCTCGCCTATCCCTATCTGCTGCTGCTGGTGTCGGGCGGCCATTGCCAGCTGCTCCGCGTCGATGGCGTCGGTCAATATCGGCGGCTGGGCACCACCATCGACGATGCGGCGGGCGAAGCATTCGACAAGACCGCGAAGGTGCTCGGCCTCGGCTATCCCGGCGGCCCGCGAGTCGAAGCGGCGGCGATGGAGGGCGATGCGAAGGCGGTGCCGCTGCCCCGGCCGCTGGTCGGCACGCCTGACCCGCATTTTTCCTTCGCGGGCCTGAAGAGCGCGGTGCTGCGCGCGCACGATGCCGGCATCCACTCGACCCCCGACATCGCGGCGTCGTTCCAACAGGCGGTGGTCGACTGCCTGCTCGACCGCACGAAACTGGCGCTGCACCTCGCCGGCCCGGTCAGCGCGCTGGTAGTGGCGGGTGGGGTCGCCGCCAATCGCGCGGTGCGGGGCGCGCTGGAGGGGCTGGCCGCAGCGAACGGCCTGCGCTTCGTCGCGCCGCCGCTCTGGCTGTGCACCGACAATGCCGCCATGATCGCCTGGGCCGGGGCGGAGCGGTTCATGGCGGGGCATAGCGACCCGCTCGACGTGGCGGCGCGGCCGCGCTGGCCGCTCGATCCGTCGGCGGAAAAGGTGCGTGGGGCAGGAGTGAAGGCATGAAGATCGGGGTCATCGGCGGCGGCGCATGGGGTACCGCGCTGGCGCAGGTTGCGGCGCGCGGCGGCGATGTGACGCTGTGGGTACGCGAGGGCGAGGTCGCCGACGCGATCAACGCCACCCGCACCAACCCGCTGTTCCTGCCCGGCGTCACCCTGTCCGACGCCATCCGTGCGACGACGGATGCCGGCGAACTGCACGATACGGAGGCGCTGCTGGTCGTCGCCCCGGCGCAGCATGTCCGCAGCGTGTTGTCGGCGATCGATGTCGGCACCCGCGCGCTGGTGCTGTGCGCGAAGGGGATCGAGGCGGGGACGCGGCTGCTGGTGGGCGAGGTGGCGCGCGCCGTCCATCCCCAGGCGCCGGTCGCGGTGCTGTCCGGCCCGACCTTCGCGCATGAGGTCGCGGCGGGCAAGCCGACCGCCGTCACCCTCGCCTGTGCCGATGCACCCTTGCGCGACCGGCTGGCCGAACGGCTCGCTGCCCCCGCCTTCCGCCCCTATGCGAGCGACGACGTGATCGGCGCCGAGATCGGCGGCGCGGTCAAGAACGTCCTCGCCATCGCCTGCGGCGTGGTCGAGGGCGCGGGGCTCGGCCAGAATGCGCGGGCATCGGTGATCGCGCGCGGCTTTGCCGAAATGACCCGTTTCGGCCTCGCACGCGGCGCACGGGCGGAAACGCTGGCCGGGCTGTCGGGGCTGGGCGATCTGGTGCTGACCTGTTCGTCGACCGCGTCGCGCAACTATTCGTTGGGCGTCGGGCTGGGGCAGGGCCGCGCCGCCGCCGAGCTGATGGCCGATCGCCGGACGGTGGCCGAAGGCGCGTTCACCGCCCCGGTCCTGCGTGAGGCGGCGGCCGAGGCCGGGGTCGACATGCCGGTGACGGCGGCGGTCGGGGCATTGCTGGACGGCACGCCGGTCGCGCAGGTGATCGACACATTGCTCGCCCGGCCGCTCCGCCACGAAGGGCTGTAACCGACCCGGCTGGTCGGTCGCGATTTTCTTCCCTATGGGCCGGCGCCTGTTTTGGGGGGAAGAGAGTTGCGACCGACCGTCAGCGTGCCGACACGATCGGCCATCGTCGCGGCGTTGAGCCTGTGCGCGACGCCGGCCATGGCGCAGGACCGAGCAAGCGACAGCGAGATCATCGTCACCGCGCAGCGGCGCGAAGAGCGGGCCGACGACGTGCCGATCGCGGCGACGGTGCTGGAAGCGGCGCGGCTGGACGATCAGGACGTGCGCAGCCTCGACCGGCTGGGGGCCAATGTCCCCAACCTCTATCTCACGCGCAATTTCGGCACGACCTCCGGCGCGCTCGTCTTCCTGCGGGGGGTGGGCGAGGGTGATTCGATCTTCACCAACGACCCGCCGGTCGGCATCTATGTCGACGACGTGCTGCTGCCGCGTGCGACGGGATCGCTACTCGACCTGATCGATATCGAACGGATCGAGGTGCTGCGCGGGCCGCAGGGGACGCTCTATGGCCGCAACACCTCGGGCGGCGCGATCAAGGTCGTGACGAAGCGCCCGACGACCGATGGCGTCAACGGCATGACCGACCTGACCATCGGCAGCTATCGTCGGGTCGACGCACGCGGCACGGTCAACCTGCCGCTGTCGGACCAGGCGGCGCTGCGGCTGTCGGGCATTTCACGCAACCAGCGCGGCTGGGGCCGCAACCTGACCGACGGCGCGGTGGTCAACGGACAGGACGTGCAGGGCGGGCGCGCCAGCCTGTTCTGGACGCCGGCCGACCGACTGACGCTGCTGGCGACCGCCGACCTGACGCGCGAGCGCTCCACGCCGCGCTTCCCGCAGCAATTCCTGCCCGACGCAGCGCGTCCCGGCCGCTTCACCAATGTCTTTCGCGAGCGCGACGGGCGTATCGACCGGTTCCGTTCGGCCGATACCATGCCGCTCAACAAGACCGACAGCGGCGGCGCCTCGCTGCGCGCCGACTATGCGTTGGGTTCGGCCACGACGCTGACCTCGATCACCGGCTGGCGCAGCTTGCGCTCGCGGATCGGCTTCGACCAGACCGCAAATCCCCCCGGCAGCGGGACGGCGGTCATCCTGTTGCAGGACCAGCGCCAGCATAGCGTGAGCCAGGAAATCAACCTTGCCGGCAGCGCGCTGGACGGGCGGATCGACTGGCTGGCGGGCGGCTATTATTTCCACGAACATAATGACCAGCTGACCGCGATCAGCTTCGCCACCCCGGCGGGAACCGCGGCGCGCTATCGCACCGACGACTTCTTTGCGGCACCGTCGCGCGGGTCGGGCACCGGCGGCACCTGGTCGCTCTATCGTCCGGCGCTCGACACCGACAGCTGGTCGGCCTTCGCCTCCGCGACGGGGAAGATCGGGAAGGCGCGGCTGACGCTGGGCGCGCGCTGGACCGACGAGCGCAAGCGCTACGACGTGCAGTTCCTGACCGCGCCCGATACCGTGCTGGTCCTGCCTGATGGTCGTCGTGCCGAACGCACGATCCGGCAGTCATGGCGCGACCTGTCGCCGCGCGTGGCGGTGGATTACCGGCTGGGCGAGGTGCTGGCCTATGCGTCGGTCGCCAAGGGCTTCCGTAGCGGCAGCTTCGACGGACGCGCGCGCAACATCGACTTCGTGATGAACCGCCAGTCGGCAATCGCGCCCGAACGGGTCTGGACCTATGAGGTCGGCGCGAAGGGCAATGCGGCCGGTGGGCGCGTTCGCTGGGACGTCGACTATTTCGTCAGCGACTATACCGACATCGCCTTCTCCGCCGCCCGCGCCGGCACCCCGCCCGAAATCTTTCGGCAGAATGTCGGCGATGCCCGGATTCAGGGGCTGGAGGCGGACGCGAGTGCACGGCCTCTGCCCTGGCTGGAGGTCGGCGGCTGGATCGCGACACTGTCCGACCGCTTCACCCGGCTGAAGACCAGCCCCGGCTGCACCGCCTTCGTCGCCGATGAGCGCGACCTCGACCTGCGCTTCACGCCGGCCTTTCGTTATCAGCTGCGGGCGGCGGTGACGCGGGGCGGCTGGCGGCTGGGCGGTGATGTCACCGGGGCGTCGCCCTATAACATTGCGCTTTGCAACGAACCGCAGCACCGGGTGACCAATGCGGAGCAGGCCAATGCCCAGCTGGCCTATGCTACGGGTCCGTGGACGATGATGCTGGCTGCGACCAACCTGACCGACCGGCGCTTCAACACCGGCAGCGTCGGCGCGATCGGCTATCCGGTCGCCCCGCGCGAGGTGACGGTGACGCTGCGCCGGGCGTTCTAGCCGTCCAATTCCTCCCCAGTCAGCAGTTCGGTATCGATCTGCGCCTGCGCGGCGGCGGCATAGCGCGCGCCGGTCAGTGCATTGGGCGGAAGCAGCGCATCGACGGCGGCCAGCGTGTCGGGCGATATCGCCAGCGTAGCGGCGGCGACATTGTCCTCGAGATGGGCGATGGAGCGCGTACCGGGGATCGGCACGATATGCGGCGCGCGGGCGAGCAGCCAGCCGAGCGCCAGCTGCGCCGGAGTGATGCCGGCTTCGGTGGCGATGCGGTCATAGGCATCGATGACGGCGAGGTTGCGCGACAGCTGCGGCTCGACGAAGCGCGGCATGGTGCGGCGGATATCGCCTGCCACATAATCGTCGGCGCGCACACTACCCGCCAACAGTCCGCGAGCGACCGGCGAGAAAGCGACGAAGCCGATGCCGAGTTCGCGGCAGGTGTCGAGCACGGCGACCTCCGGATTGCGGACGGCGGGGGAATATTCGCTCTGCACCGCGGCGATCGGGTGGATCGCATGGGCGCGCCGGATGGTCGCGGCGGACATTTCGCTCAGGCCCAATGCTCCGATCTTGCCGGCTTCCTTCGCGCGAACCAGCGCTCCGACCGATTCCTCGATCGGCACGTTCGGGTCGAGCCGGTGGAGATAATAAAGGTCGATATGATCCGTCCCGAGCCGGCCGAGCGCGGCGTCGAGCGTCGTCGCGATCGCGTCGGGCGATCCGTCGAGAATGCGCTGGCCACCCCGCATATCCAGCACGCATTTGCTGGCCAGCGTAAATTCCGACCGCCGATGCAGCACCTGCGCCACCAGCCGCTCGTTCGCCCCGCCGCCATAGAGCGCGGCGGTGTCGAGCAACGTCACGCCGAGATCGAGTGCGCGGTTCAGGAGCGCCAAGCCCTCCGCCTCGGTCGCCGGCTCGCCATAGGCATGGCTGAGGTTCATGCAGCCGAGACCGATCGCCGAAACGGTGAACGGTCCGATCGTGCGGGTCGGCAAATTCGTCATGGTGGCACTCCCGTTTGGCATTCGCGGTCCGCAAGACGCGCGAACGGGGGGCCTAGTCAAGCCAAGGCGTCAGCGCGCCGCCATGCGATAGCCGCCACCGGTCACATCGGTCGAGGCGACGAGGATCTGCGGATCGACCTTCAGCGTCGGCACCTGACCCGCCTGCCACGCCGCCAGTTCGACCCGATACTGGTCATAGGCGCGGTAGAAGTCGACGAAGGGCTGGTCGAGCGAGGCGATCCCCGGCGCCGCGAAACCGTCGATCCCGCCCACCGGCAGGTCGGCGACCTGCGCCAGCATCGGCAGCGCGGTGGCGCAGAACTGGTCGCGCACCGGCGGCTGGGCGAAGTAGTTATAGACCCGCGTCATCGCGTCGTCGAACCGGTCCTGCCAGTCGCCGCCGCCCCGGCGATATTCGGCCTCCAGCGCCTTGTGCGCGGCGGCGAAACGGGCGGCATGGACCTTCAGCAGACGGTTATACTGCGCGACGCCGGACGGGTCGGCGATATTGCAGTGGAGCGCGGCGACGTTCAGCGCCGACCGCAGATGCCAGACGGCGGCATCGGCCGACAGCGCGTGGTTGGGCGTCGCGTAATTACCGTCGGCGAGCACGGCCGGAATGGTGAGGTTGGCGGCGGCCCCCATCGGCGGCTTCGGCTTGGGCGCGGGTGTCGCGACCGGCACCGGTGGCGGCGTGACCACCGCGACTTCGGGCGTCTTGCGCGCGCAGCCGTGGAGCAGCGCGGCACCACAGGCAGCGAGCAGGAGCAGGCGTGTACGCATCGAACCGATTCCCGTCTTGTCCCCCGACAGCACGGAAATATCGGCCGCAAAGCCTTCGCAATGGTTAACGCGGCGTCAGCGTTTGAGCAGGAACACCGCATGTTCGGCACGGAAATTGGCCGCCGCCGCCGTGGTCCGCCTGCCCTTCGACAGGAACCATGCATCGACCACCGTGATCCCCCGCTTGGCGACATAGGCGCGGAAATCGTCGATCGTCAGGTGGTGGATGTTCGGCGTCTCATACCATTCGAGCGGCAACAGCTTCGTCACCGGCATCCGCCCGCCCCAGAGCAGCGACGCGCGCACCCGCCAATGGGCGAAGTTGGGAAAGGACACGAACGCCTGCGCGCCGATGCGCAGCAGATGGTCGAGCACGACATGCGGCCGCATCGCAGTCTGCAACGTCTGGCTGAGGATCGCATAGTCGAAGCTGGCGTCGGGATAGTCGGCCAGGTCGCGATCGGCATCGCCCTGCATCACCGACAGCCCGCGCGCCATCGCATCGGCGACATTGCCCGGATCGATCTCCAGCCCGCGCGCATCGACGCCGCGTTCGTCGCGCAGCGCCGCCATCAACTGTCCGTCGCCGCACCCGACATCCAGCACGCGCGATCCCCGCGCGACATGCGCGGCGATGATTGCGAGGTCGGGGCGCAGGGAGGGCTGTGATCCGCCTGTCGTCGTCATGCGCCTGCCTCCAGAAACCCGCGCATGATCCGGTCGAGTTCGGGTGAATCGAGCAGGAACGCGTCATGGCCGAACGGCGAGGACAGTTCGACGAAGCTGGCCGGCGCCCCGGCGGCGTTCAGCGCATGGACGATGTTGCGCGACTCGGCGGTCGGATACAGCCAGTCGGTATCGAAACTGACGATGCAGAACCGCGCCTTCGTCGCGCGGAACGCGTTGGCGAGCACCCCGCCATGCTCCTCCGCCAGGTCAAAATAATCGAGCGCGCGGGTGATGTAGAGATAGCTGTTCGCGTCGAACCGGTCGGTGAACGCCAGCCCCTGGTGGCGCAGATAGCTTTCGACCTGGAAATCGGCGTCGAAGCCGAAGGTCTTGGCACCCGCCTGTCCATCGGCGCGCGCCTGCAGCTTGCGGCCGAACTTGGCGGTCAGGCCCGCCTCGGACAGATAGGTGATGTGCGCCGCCATCCGCGCCACCGACAACCCGGCGGCGGGGGGCGATCCGTCGGCATAATAGTCGCCGCCGCGCCAGTTGGGATCGGCCATGATCGCCTGTCGCCCGACTTCGTGGAACGCGATATTCTGCGCCGAATGCCGCGCGGTCGACGCGATCACGACCACCGCCTCGACCCGGTCGGGCAGGGTCGCGGCCCAGGACAGCGCCTGCATGCCCCCCATCGATCCACCGACCACCGCGCGTAGCCGGTCGATCCCGAGATGGTCGAGCAGCATCCCCTGCGCGCGCACCATGTCGCGGATGGTCAGCACGGGGAAGCGCATCGCGTAGGGCGCACCGGTCGCAGGGTCGATGCTGGCGGGACCCGACGATCCCATGCAGCTGCCCAGCACGTTCGAACAGATGACGAAATGCTTGTTGAGGTCGATCGGCTTGCCCGGTCCGACCATGCGCGACCACCAGCCCGGCTTGCCGGTGCGCGGATGGGTGGAGGCGACATGCTGGTCGCCGGTCAGCGCGTGGCAGATCAGGATCGCATTGTCGCGCGCCGGCGACAGCGTGCCATAGGTTTCATAGGCGATGTCGATCGCGGGCAGCGTCGCGCCGCCATCCAGCGCAAGCGGCGTGGAGAGGGTAGCGCGGCGATCGGGACCGAAACGGGAATCCATGGCGGTGCGGTAAGCGGGCGGCGCGGCGGGTTCAAGGGTCGGGGCGCGCCACGCACATCGTCACCCCGGGCTTGACCCGGGGTGACGTAGGAATATGGGGCCACCGGCACCACCCCACTTGCCCCAAAACCTTGCGTTACGCGGCTGCATTTGCCACTGCCCGGACCCATGAACGCGCCTGCTCCCAAGCCATGGATCCTCGACATCGCCCCCTATGTCCCCGGCCGGTCCAAGACCGATGACGGGCGGCAGGTGGCGAAGCTGTCGTCGAACGAAAATCCGCTCGGCACCTCGCCGCATGCCCGCGCCGCCTTTGCGACCGCGGACCGCAGCCTCGAACGCTATCCCGACCCTGCCGCCGCCGATCTGCGGGTGGCGATCGGGCAGGCGCATGGGCTGGATCCGGCGCGGATCATCTATGGCACCGGGTCGGACGAGGTGCTGCATCTTGCCGCCGGGGCCTATGCGGGGCAGGGCGACGAGGTGATCTTCGTCCGCTACGGCTTTGCGGTCTATGAGATCGCCACGCGGCGGGTCGGCGCGACGCCGGTGATCGCCCCGGACAAGGACTATGCGACCGACGTCGATGCGATCCTGTCCTGCGTGACCGAGCGGACGCGCGTCGTGTTCGTCGCCAATCCGAACAATCCGACCGGCACCTATGCCGCGCGCAGCGAGATTGCGCGGCTGCACGCCGGGCTGCCGTCGCACGTGCTGCTGGTACTCGATCAGGCCTATGCCGAATATCTGGAGCCGGCGGAGGACGATCACGGCCTCGAACTCGCCAAGACCCAGCCGAACGTGCTGGTGACCCGGACCTTTTCGAAGATTCACGGCCTTGCCGCCGAGCGGATCGGCTGGGGCTATGGTTCGGCGGAGGCGATCGATGCGATGCACCGCATCCGCGCGCCGTTCAACGTGACCACCGCCGGGCAGCAGGCGGCGATCGCCGCGATCCGCGACAAGGGTTTCGTCGAGGCGAGCCGCGCGCACAACCGCCAGTGGCGCACCTGGTTCGAGGGTGAGATCGCGGCACTGGGCAATGCGGGCCTGCGCGCCGTGCCGTCCAAGGCCAATTTCGTGCTGGTCCTGTTCGACGGGCCGGTGAGCGCGGGCGATGCGTATCAGGCGCTGATGGGCCGGGGCTATATCGTGCGCTGGCTGCCGGGACAGGGCCTTGCCAACGGCCTGCGCATCTCGATCGGCACCGAGGCGGAGGTGCGCGGGATCGCCGCCGCGCTGCGCGAGATCGTGGGCGGCTGATGCTGCCTTTCTCCCGCGTCGCCATCATCGGGCTGGGGCTGATCGGGTCGTCGATCGCGCGGGCGGTCCGTGCCGAGATGCCGACGGTGCGGCTGACCGGGCATGATGCGTCGGCCGAGGCGCGCGAGCAGGTGCGCGCGCTCGGACTCGTCGACGATTGTACCGACCATGCCGGTGCGGCGGTGATCGATGCCGATCTGGTCATCCTGTGCGTGCCGGTGGGCGCAATCGGGGCGGTCGCCGCGGAGATTGCCGATGATCTGCCGGCAGGCGTGATCGTCAGCGATGTCGGGTCGAGCAAGGCCGGGGTCGCCACTGCCTTCGCCGAAGCGCTGCCGGGCGTGACGGTGGTGCCGGCGCATCCGGTGGCGGGGACCGAGCGCAGCGGGCCGGACGCGGGCTTCGCGACCCTGTTCAAGGGGCGCTGGTGCATCCTGACCCCGGCGGCCGATGCCGATCCGATGGCGGTCGAGCGCGTCGGTGAGTTCTGGCGGCGGCTGGGTGCCGAGATCGACACGATGGACGCGCAGCATCACGACCTGGTGCTGGCGGTGACCAGCCATCTGCCGCACCTGATCGCCTATACCATCGTCGGCACCGCATCCGACCTGGAGGCGGTGACGCAGAGCGAGGTCATCAAATATTCGGCGGGCGGCTTCCGCGACTTCACCCGTATCGCCGCGTCGGACCCGACGATGTGGCGCGACGTGTTCCTGGCGAACAAGGATGCGGTGCTGGCGATGCTCCAGCGCTTCTCGGAAGACCTGTCGGCGCTGCAACGCGCGATCCGGTGGGACAAGGGCGACGAGCTGTTCGACCTGTTCACCCGGACCCGGGCGATCCGGCGGTCGATCGTCGAACAGGGGCAGGACGACGCCCGCGAGGATTTCGGGCGGAGCCACGGGTAGGGGCGTTCGTCTCCCCACGTACCAAGAACGTCACCCCAGCGCAGGCTGGGGTCTCCTCGTGGCGGTCGATCCGCCAACCAACAGGGAGACCCCAGCCTGCGCTGGGGTGACGCTCTTGGCTTGAGCCGTTACTTCGCCTCCACCACCGGCAGCCATACCGCGCTCGGGCTGCTGCCGCCGCGTTCGATCGTTACCGTCGCCTTCTTGTACGCATCCTTGGGCGCGGTGAAGATGTTCGGGACATAGGTCTGCGGGTTGCGGTCGTAGAGCGGGAACAGCGACGACTGGACCTGGACCATGATGCGGTGGCCCGGCTGGAACACATGGTTCACGGTCGGCAGCCGGAAGCGATAGCGCTGCGTCTTGTTCGCCGGGATCGCCGAGGGCTTGGCGAAGTCGTTGCGGTAGCGGCCGCGGAAGATGTCGAGGCTGATCGGCAGCTGATATCCGCCCATCGCCGGCTGACCGGGCACGACGTCGGGATAGACGTCGATCACCTTCACCACGAAATCGCCGTCGGTGCCGGTCGTCCTGGCAAAGATATCGGCGATCGGCGCGCCGGCGACCTTGACCGGCTGCGTGAGCACCGGCGTCTGGTAGGTCATGACGTCGGTGCGGCCGTCGACATGGCGCTGGTCGCTGACCAGCCACGCCTTCCACCGGCCGTCATCGAAATTGACCGGACGCGACAGGTGCGGGACGGGCTTGGCAGGGTCGGAGACATAGCTGTCGCCACCGGCCTTGGCCGCGGTGAAGCCGAGGTCGCCGTCCGCGCCGAGATAGATGGGTTTCAGCGGTGCGGCGCAGCCCTTCGCGCAGGACAGCGGCCACTGGGGCAGTTCGTCCCAGTGATTCTCGCCGGTGTTGTAGATCAGCGCCTGGGGCGGGGTGAAGGCGGGGCGGCCGTCGCGCAGATACTGGTCGAAGAACGGGAACAGATACTTCTCGCGCCATTGGAGCGCGGTGTCGCCGTTGAACTTCAGGTCGCCGAGCGTCGAGCCGTCGTAATTCGCGCCGCTGTGGCGCCACGGCCCCATGACGAGGAAGTTATTGCCGCCCTTGCCCTTGGCCTTCAGCGCTTCCCAGGCGGTGATGGCGCCGTACATGTCCTCCTGATCCCACAGCCCCTGTTCCCACATCGTGGGGACGTTGGAGGGGTTGGCGGCGATCAGCTTGTCGAGCGCCTGTCCCTGCCAATAGGCGTCGTAGGACGGGTGGGCGACGAAGCGCTGCCAGAAGGGGAGCTGGGCATAGCCCGACGCCTTGGCCCAGTCGTTCGCGGACCCGACGTTCCGGAACTGGTCGTAATCGTCATAGGTGGTGGAGGGCGGCGAGGCGCCGGGGCCCTTGTAGCCCGTCTGGCTGCCGATCCAGCCGATATTGGCGAGGCGGAACGCGCCGTAATGGAACCAGTCGTCGCCCATCCAGCCGTCGATCATCGGGCTTTCCGGCGCCGCGACCTTGAGCGCGGGATGCGGGTTCAGCAGCGCCATGACGACGGTGAATCCTTCGTACGACGACCCCAGCATGCCGACCCGGCCGTTGCTTTCGGGCAGGTTCGCCTTGTTCACCAGCCAGTCGATCGTGTCATAGGCGTCGGTGACGTGATCGACATTGGTCGGGTTCAGGGGGCCACGCACCGGGCGGGTGACGACATAATCGCCCTCCGACCCGTATTTGCCGCGAATGTCCTGGAACACGCGGATATAGCCGGCGCGGGTGAAGACCTCGTCGCCCTGCGGCAGCGTCGCGACATAGCTGGTGCTGTCGGCGCGCGCGACGCGGCCCGACGCGTTGTAGGGGGTGCGGGTCAGCAGGATCGGGGCGTTCGCCGCGCCCTTCGGGATCATGATGACCGTGTGCAGCTTCACCCCGTCGCGCATCGGGATCATCACTTCGCGCTTCACATAGTCGTATTTGTCGGTCGGCGGCACGAACTTCGCCGGGATGTCGCCGTTCGGCGGCCAGATGTCGGGACCGGGCTTCGCCGTCTGGGCGGCGAGGGTCGAGGCGCCGAGCGCGAGGGTGCAGGCGAGAAGCAGCGGGCGAATTCGCATGGGAACAAGGGACTCCTGACCGTGTCGCCGGGCGGCGATGCGATGATGTTACATCGTTCGGCGGAGTGTCAGGGAAGTCAATATGGGCGACGTGGATATCGGCACGATCGGCCCAAAGTTCACTAAGTTCACACTAGTGACGGCTTCGCGCACGCATGTGCCGACCGGTGGCGAAGCGATCGCTCCGCCACCGGTCAGGTCGTTCAGGCGCCCTGCGGCGTCGGCGATCCGAAGGGGCCGCGCGGGCGGCGGGTCTTCGGGATCGAGGTGCCGGCAGCGGCCAGCGGGGTCGAGGGCGTGCCCTCGTCGCGGCCGATATCCTCGCCCGCGATCAGCCGCTTGATCTCGTCGCCCGACAGGGTTTCATATTCGAGCAGCGCACCGGCCAGCGTGTGCAACTGATCGACATGTTCGGTCAGAAGTTGACGCGCGCGCTCCAAGCCACCTTCGACGATGCGCTTGATCTCGCTGTCGATCAGCTCGGCGGTCTTGTTCGACATGCGCGCCGGGGCCGAGGACGAATAGCCGAGGAAGCTTTCCCCCTGCGGTTCGGCATATTCGACCGGGCCGACCGCGTCGGACATGCCCCAGCGGGTGACCATGTCGCGGGCGAGCGACGTCGCCTGCTGAATGTCGCCCGAGGCGCCCGACGACACCTTGTCATAGCCGAAGATGATTTCCTCGGCGATGCGGCCGCCCATCGCGACCGACAGGTTCGCGTACATCTTGTCGCGGTGATAGCTGTACGAGTCGCGTTCCGGCAGGCGCATGACCATGCCCAGCGCGCGGCCGCGCGGGATGATCGTCGCCTTGTGGATCGGGTCCGATGCCGGTTCGTGGAGCGAGACGATGGCGTGGCCGGCCTCATGATAGGCGGTCATGCGCTTTTCGTCGTCGGTCATAACCATCGAGCGCCGCTCGGCACCCATCATGACCTTGTCCTTCGCCTCTTCGAATTCCGAATTGGCGACCAGCCGCTTGCCCTTGCGCGCCGCCATCAGCGCCGCTTCGTTGACGAGGTTGGCGAGATCGGCACCCGAGAAGCCCGGCGTGCCGCGCGCGATGACGCGTGCATCGACGTCGGGCGCCAGCGGCACCTTCTTCATATGGACCTGCAGGATCTTGATCCGGCCCTCGATATCGGGGCGGGGCACGACGACCTGGCGATCGAAGCGGCCCGGACGCAGCAGCGCGGGGTCGAGCACGTCGGGACGGTTGGTCGCCGCAACGATGATGATGCCCTCGTTCGCCTCGAAGCCGTCCATTTCGACCAGCAGCTGGTTCAGCGTCTGCTCGCGCTCGTCATTGCCATTGCCAAGACCCGCGCCACGATGGCGACCGACCGCGTCGATTTCGTCGATGAAGACGATGCAGGGGGCCGACTTCTTGGCCTGTTCGAACATGTCGCGGACGCGGGATGCGCCGACGCCGACGAACATCTCGACGAAGTCCGAACCCGAGATGGTGAAGAACGGCACGCCCGCTTCGCCGGCGATCGCGCGGGCGAGCAAAGTCTTGCCGGTGCCGGGCGAACCGACCAGCAGCGCACCCTTCGGAATCTTGCCCCCCAGACGGGCGAACTTGGTCGGGTCCTTCAGGAAGTCGACGATCTCGGTTAGCTCGGCACGCGCCTCGTCGATGCCGGCGACATCGTCGAAGGTGACCTTGCCTTCCTTCTGCGTCAGCATCCGCGCGCGCGACTTGCCGAAGCCCATTGCGCCGCCACCGCCGCCGCCCTTCTGCATCTGGCGCAGCACGAAGAAGGCGATGCCGAGGAACAGCAGGAACGGCAGCGACTGGACGAGAATCGCCATCCAGATGTTCGGCCCTTCCTCCGGACGGGCGTTCATGACGACGTTCTTCGCGCGCAGCCGTTCGATCAGGTTGGGATCGTTCAGCGCGTTGGTGCGGAACTTCTCGTCATTGGTCTGGATGCCGGTGATGGTGTTGGTCGCGATATTGACCTCACGCACCGATCCTTCGTCGACCCGGTTCAGGAAGGTCGAATAGGGGATCACCTGCCCCTGGGTCTGGGTCGACGGGCCGTTGAACAGCTGGACGAAGATCGCCAGCGACACCAGGATGCCGACCCAGATCAACAGGCTCTTCATCCAGGGGTTGCCGCCGTTATTGTCGGGGCCGTTCTGCTTGTCGTTGTCGTTCATGCGGACGTACTACCTCTCAGTGCACCCAAGATAGGCGAGGCGAGGTTAATGGCAATGGAACAACGTCGATCAGTCTGATCGGCGCGGTGGAGCGGGGCGAAAGTGCCAGATTCCGCCTTTTGCCGAGGCCAGAACGCCGGATTGCGTCGCTTTTTTGCCCGACTCGAGCGCGGTCAGCAGCGATTCGATGTTGGCGGCGTCGGACCAGGGGCCTTCGGTGATCCCGTCGATCCGGCGAACGTCGCCGATGGCGCGGCGGGCGATTCGGCGGCGCAGCTCGCGGGGCAGGTCGGTCATGTCGAGGCGGTGTTCGCCAGCGTCGGCATCGCGGCGGCGGGTGCGCCACAGCCAGTCGACGGTTTCGGTGAGCGTCGCATCGACCTCGCGGCAATGGGCTGCGCTGGCGGCGAGGGCGAGTGGGTCGAGGTGCCCGGCGGCAAGCAGCGCGCGGACGGCGGTGCGGTCGTGGCGCGGGTCGGTGTTCGAGGGGTCGTCGATGAAGGGGAGGTCGGCGGCGAGGGCACGCAGTTCGGCGCGGCGCCAGGTGAGGAGGGGGCGGAGGATGGGGAGGCGTCGTTCCCCCTCGCGGTTGCGTCCCCGCGGACGCGGGGACCCAGAGCGGCATGTCGCACCGGTTGCGTCCTGTCGCCCTGGCCCCCCGCCTGCGCGGGGGTACGCTTCTTGCCGGGATGATGCCCTCCAGCGATCGGCGTCGAACTCCCACCGCGGGCGGATGCCGGCGAGGCCCGCCGGGCCGGAAGCGCGGGCGGCGCGCATCAGGAAGGTTTCGGCCTGGTCGTCGGCATGGTGCGCGGTGGCGAGCGCGGACGCGCTGGCGGCGAGCGCCCAGCCGCCGAGCAGGGCGTAGCGGGCGTGGCGCGCCTGCGCCTGGATGCTGGCGCCTGCTGGCGGCGTAGCCGGGGCGAGGGTGGCGTGGGGGATGGCGTGGGTGTGGCACCAGTCGGCGACCATCGCGGCTTCCTGCGCCGAGGCGGGGCGGAGGCGGTGGTCGACGGTGGCGGCGATCACGCTGCCGGGGAAGGCGGTCGCGGCGAGGGCGAGGAGCGCCATCGAGTCGGGTCCGCCGGAGACGGCGATGGCCAGCGGGCGGTCGGGGGTCGGCGGCGGGGTCAGCGCCGTCAGGTCGCGGGTGAAGCGGGTGAGGGTTTCGGGGAGGAGGGTCATGGAATGCGGCATGGTTGACGTGAATCGGACTGCGGCATGGGTTCCTTCCCCTAGTCCCCCGTTTGCTTCGAGCGCAGGTTCGAGCCTGTCGAGAACTGAAGTCGAGAAGGGGCTGCCCCGACCACCGGGTTCTCGACGGACGCTTCTCGACAAGCTCGAAGCTGCTCGAACCGAACGGGTGGGTATGGACTCCGTTCGTCCTGAGTAAGGGCTGAGCGTAGTCGAAGACCTGTATCGACAGGCTCAGCAGCTACTCAGGACAAGCGGGGGCGGCAGCGAAGGTAGGCCGCTTACGCCGCGCACTTGTTCGCCGCCCGCCCCTTCGCCACGTCCGCCTTCATCGCACCCGAAATCTTGTCGCCATAGACGTCGGTCAGTTCGCCATAGACGTCGCAGGCTTCCTTGGTCTTCTTCAGCCTGGTCAGCGCATCCGCAAGATAGAACAGACTGTCGGGCGCGCGTTCACCGTCGGGCATGTTCTTGTAGTTATCGTAGAATTCGCGGCTGGCGAGGCTGGGTTTGCCGTCGTCGAGATAGGACCGGCCGATCAGGTTCTGGGCATAGCTGGCGCGGCGGTGTTTCGGGTATTTCGCGACGACCGGGCGCAGGGCGGCAATGGCTTCGGGATAGAGTTTCGCGCTCCACAGGCGGAAGCCGTAGAGATAACCGTCGTCGGCCGCGTCGCCGGTGGCGGGCTTGTCGATCGCGGCGATGCGGGCGGCGCGCGCCGGGTCGGCGGTGGCGGCCGGTGCGGTGACGGCGGGCGGGCGGACGGTGGTGCCGCCGAGCGTGCCGCCGCCATTGCCCGGACCGCGCGTCGCGGGGGCGGCGGTGTCGGTCGAGGTGTCGCCCGAGGCGGCGACCGCGCCCGGAGTGGCGGGGGCGATGGCGGGCGCGCCGGCCGATTCCAGTGCCTTCAGCTTCGCATCGGTCGCGGACTTGTATGCCTCGAACGCCGATTCGAGCTGGCGCAGCTTGTATTGCGCCTGTTCGAGCTGGCCGGTCAGCGACTGCTGCTGCGATTCGAGCGCGTCGACCCGCGAGGTCAGCGTGGCGAGCGGGCCGCTCGACGGGCTACCGGGAATTTCGGTCGGCTGGGTCGGTGCGGTGATCTGCGGTTCGACCTGGTTGGGGGCGCCGCCCGAAAAGACTTTCCGCTGCACGGCGCGCATCTCGCGCTCCAGCTTGTTGACGCGCGGTTCGATCTGGCTGGTGGTCTGGGCGGTCGCCGGCCATGCGGCGAGCAGGGCGAGAAGCGGCAGGGCTTTGAAATGGCGCATGAAAACTCCCCCCGGAGCAGGTTGGACGGGCCGCTGGAAACTAGGCAGGCGAGCTGTCGCCACGCTTAACCGGCGGGTGACGGCGTCGGCGTGGGACTGGCCGCGCCACGGTTGCGCAGCGCTTCGGCACTCAGCGCGACGGTGACCGGGCGTTCGCCGGTGCCGAGCGGTGGCACGTTCGATCCGTTGACGGTGACGGTCAGCAGGTCGGGACGGCCGGTGCGGATCTGCGGGTTCTTGGCGGTCATCGGCACGTCGTAGCGATCGCCCTCCTTCATCTCCTTGTTCACCAGCGTGCCGGTGTCGTCGAAGATGCGGACCCAGGTGGTGCCGGTGGCGGTCAGCGTCACCTGTCCACCGCCCGCCGGGACCGGCGGGGCGACGGGGGCGGTGCCGCCGGTCGCGGGCGTGGCGGTCGGCGGCAACATGCCGAGGTCGCCGGCGACGGTCGCCTGCGGATTGGCCGGTTCGTCGCGGCGGAACAGCGAGGTGCCGAAATACAGGCCGACGCCCAGCAGCAGGACGATGGCGATCACCGCGGCGATCACGACGACGCTGGGCGAGGGGCCACGGCGCATGTCGATCGGTTCGAGGTCCTGGAGCGGTTCGGGGCGCTGGTAATTGGCGGCCAGTTCGGCACGCAGCGCGCGCGCGACCTCCGTCTCGTCCACGCCGACCGCGCGGGCATAGGCACGGCCGAAGCCCATCGCATAGGTGATCGACGGCAGCGCCTGAAACTTGCCGTCCTCGACCGCTTCGAGGTGGCGCAGCGGAATCCGCGTGCGCTGCGCGACGTCCGACAGGGTCAGGCCCTGCGCCTCGCGTGCCGAACGCAGCATCATGCCCGCCGTGCGTGGCGCGCCCGTGGTGCTGTCGCCGTCCATCATCACTACCCTTCCAACCCGCTGATCGTCCGCCCCCGGTCCATGGGCGGTTTCGGCCAGCGCAGGGCGGCTGTCAACGCCGGAGCGGGCGGATGGCGGGGAATTGGGGTGGGGGCAGTGCGTTTGGGGCAGGCCCCTCCACCACCGGCTTCGCCGGCGGTCCCCCTCCCCGCGGAGCGGGGAGGAGCTTTTAGGACAGTTCTACGCCGTTGGTTTTTGCCCAGTCTTCGAGGGCGGGGCGGAGGGTTCTGGCGGGGGTCGCCAGCAGACGGTCGATTTCGGCCATTGCTGCCCCGCGGTCTAGCGAGCGGAGCATTGCCTTGACCGGGCCGACAGCGGCGGGGGTGATCGACAGGCGGTCGATGCCGAGTGCGATCAGCGCCATGGCCTCCAAGGGACGCCCGCCCATCTCGCCGCAGACGGCGACGGGCTTGCCCGCTTCCTGCGCCGCCTTCGTCACCCGGCGCAGGAAGCGCAGGATCGCCGGGCTGAGCCAGTCGTAGCGCAGCGCGAGGCGCGGGTCGGCGCGGTCGGCGGCGAAGAGGAACTGCGTCAGGTCGTTGGTGCCGATCGACAGGAAATCGAGGCTGGGCCACAGGAAATCGAGCACGTCGGCAAGGGCCGGCACCTCGAGCATCGCACCGTAGCGGATGTCGGTCGGCAACGGCTTGCCGCGCCCGCGCAGCCATTCGCGCTGCGCCTCGAACAGGGCGCGTGCTTCGTCGAATTCCCAGGGTTCGCTGACCATCGGGAACATGACGTTGAGGGTGCGGCCCGACGCCGCCTCGATCAGGGCGCGGGCCTGCGCCTTCATCAGCCCTTCGCGGCCGAGGGCGAGGCGCAGCGCGCGCCAGCCCATCGCCGGGTTTTCCTCGTCATGCCCCTCGGCATGGTCGAGATAGGGCAGCGCCTTGTCGCCGCCGATATCGACCGTCCGGAACACGACCGGGCGGTCGCCGGCGACGTCCAACACGTCGCGGTACAGGCGCTGCTGGCGCTCGCGCTGGGGCAGGGTGGCGGACACGAGGAACTGGAATTCGGTGCGGAACAGGCCGATGCCGTCGGCGCCGGTCAGGTCGAGCGCGGCGACGTCGTCGCGCAGCCCCGCATTGACCATCATCGTGACGCGGTGGCCGTCCTTCGTGACCGGCGGCTCGCCCTTCATCGCGGCGAAGGCGGCGCGGCGCTTCTGGGTCAGCGCCAGCTTGGCCTCGAACGCCTCCTCCATCGCCGGGGTCGGACGGATGACCAGCAGGTCCTCGACCGAATTGAGCAGCAGCCGGTCGCCCTCCGCGATCAGGCGGCGGATGTCGCGGACGCGGCCCAGGACCGGCACGCCCATCGCACGGGCGACGATGACGACATGCGCGGTCAGCGACCCTTCCTCCAGCACGACCCCTTTCAGACGGCGGCGGTCATATTCGAGCAGTTCGGCAGGACCGAGATTGCGGGCGATCAGGATCGTGTCCTGCCGCAGGCCCATTTGCGCGGCGGTGCCGAGCTGGCCCGACACGATGCGCAGCAGGCGGTTGGACAGGTCCTCCAGATCGTGCATCCGGTCGGCGAGCAACGGATCCTTGATCTCGCGCATCCGCATCCGGGTGCGCTGCTGCACGCGCTCGATCGCCGCCTCGGCGGTCAGGCCGCTGTCGATCGCCTCGTTGATCCGGCGCGCCCAACCCTCGTCATAGGCGAACATCTTGTAGGTCGCGAGCACCTCGTCATGTTCGCCGCCGACGCCGAATTCGGCCTGGTTCGACATGCGTTCGATCTGGTCGCGCATCTTGTCGAACGCGGCATAGACGCGGTGGCGCTCCGCCTCGACATCCTCGGCCACGGTATGTTCGATGACGATGCGCGGCTGGTGGAAGACCGCGACGCCCGCCGCCATCCCCTCGACCAGCTTGAAGCCGGGCACGCGCACCGCGCCGGTCGCCTGCGGCCGGGTGGAGGGCGCGCCGGTCGCGTCGATCAGGTCGGCATTGGCGATCAGTTCGGACAGCACCATCGCGACGGTCTGCAACGCCTCGATCTCGACATCGGCATAGCGGCGCGGATCGGCATGCTGCACCGCCAGCACCCCGACCGCGCGCTCGCGGCGGATGATCGGCACGCCGGCGAAGCTGTGATAGATTTCCTCGCCCGTCTCCGGCCGATAGGCGAAGTCGGGATGGGTCGCGGCCTCGGCCAGGTTCAGCGTTTCGACATTGGCGACGATGGTGCCGACGAGGCCTTCGCCGGGCGCCAGCTTGGTGACGTGCACCGCCTCCTGCGACAGGCCGACCGTGGCGAAGAGTTCGAGCAGCCCTTCGCGCAGCAGGTAGATCGAGCAGACCTCGCTATCCAGCGCCTCGGCGATGATGCGGACGACCGAGTTGAGCTTCGCCTGCGCCGGACTTCGCGACGCCATCACGTCGTGAAGGTTCGTCAGGATTTCGCGGGCGGAGGCGGTGGCCGAGACGGGCATGGACGAGGGCTAACACGCGAAGGGCGGGGCGTCATCACGGTTTAGGGTGACGTTGGGGAAATTGGGGGTTGGGGGGAAGGGATTCGTATCCCCGCGCAGGCGGGGATCCAGGGTCACGATAGCCGGCCGTTGTTATGCTGGGCCCTGGACCCCCGCCTGCGCGGGGGTACGGTGTGAGCTGGGTAGGGTCGGCCCTAGAGGTTCCGCACCAGCCGTTCGGCCACCGCGATCCAGGCGCAACGCAGGGCCACCGGGCTGGCGCCGAGCGTCGCGGGGAGGATCGATACCATGTCGCCATCGAACGCGAGCAGCCGGCCGAAGGCGAAGCGGCCGGCAGGCGCGGGGGCCAGCACGTCGCGGTGGAGCGCGGCGATGTAATCGGCGGGGGCGAGGCGGCGGCACCAGATCATGTCGCCCGCGCGATAGTCGCCGGTGGTCGCCTGCACGATGATCGCGATCAGGTCGCCTTCGCTGCGCGGCGGGGTGACGCTCATCGCGCGGCGGGGAGCGCTGGCCCCGGCGCCGTCGAGGATCGCGGCGACGGGCAGGTCGGGGCGTTCGGGCAAGCGGACGAGATCGGCGGCATCGACCGCAAGCGCGGCCGCGATGCGGTTGAGCCAGCCGACCGAGACGGTGCGGGTGCCGGTTTCGAGGCGGCCGATGGTCTGCGCCGTCGTGGGCGGTACGCAGCGGATCGCGACCTCCTCCAGCGTCAGTCCCTGTGCGCGGCGGACTTCGCGGATGGCGGTGATCATGTCGGTATCCTTTGTCCGCAAACCAATCTGGTACAAACGCTTTCCTACAAAGGTGCCGCCATGGCAACCCCGTCACTCAATTGGCAGGTGGAGGCGGGTTTGCGCGAACTGGTGGAGCGGCGGCTGGCGGACGGACGGGTGCGCGACGAGCCGGGCGGGCGGCGGGTGCAGGTGAACCTGCGCGAATCGCCGCTCGACTGGCTGCGGTCGCGGTCGCTGGTCGATGCGCGGCAATATGAGGCGGGCGAGCGGCTGCGCGGCGATTATGAGCGCGCGGCGCTGGGGCCGCGGGTGACGATGCGCTGGGACGGTGCGCCGCGGGGGGCGAAGGGGGTTCCGGGCGATCCGTCGGGCGGACAGGTCGCGGCCAAGGCCCGGTTCGACGCGGCGGTGGCGGCGGTCGGGCCGGGGCTGTCGGACATCTTGTGGCGGACGGTATGCGCGAACGAAGGGCTGCCGGCGGCGGAGAAGGCGCTGGGATGGCCGGCGCGGGCCGGGCGGCTGGTGCTTACGCTGGCGCTCGATCGGCTGGCGGCGCATTACCGGCTGAATGTATGAAGCCGGCACCGGCCCGCTCCCCCTCCCCGCCACCCATTCAGGATACTGGCGTGGGTGGCGGGGAGGGGGAGCGGGCCGGTGCCGTCACTATCACGAACCGCCGGTACGCCCAGCCGATCCCGATCAGCGCGCCGCCCAGTGCCATGAACGAGAGGATGCGCAGCACCCCTTCGAGCGCAGAGGCGTCGATCAGGAAGACTTTGAGCGTGGTGAGCGTCAGCAGCGTCAGGCCGAAGCGGCGCAGGTCGGCGCTGTGCCGCGCGATGCCGCGCCACAGCCACAGGATCGCCAGCACCAGCATCGCCGCCGAATAGCCGCCATTCTCGCTCAGGCCGACCGGGCCGGTGAGGAGGCTTCCTTGCGCGATCTGCCGGATGGTGGCCAGCGTCGCGGCGAGGGTGAGCAACGCGGCGATCAGGCTGCGGCGCGGCAGGCCGGTCAGGCGCCAGACGATCGCGGAGGCGAGGGCGAGGTGGAGCGTGACGGCGTTGAGGATCGGGAGCGCGCCGACTTCCTGCGGAACCCATGCCGGGTTGAGGCCGAGCAGGTCGAACCACAGGATGCGCGCAAGGGCCAGCGCCACCAGCGCCATGGCCAGCGGGCGGTGGCGGAACCAGAGCAACCCGCCGGCGATCAGTGTCAGGTCGGTCAGGACGGCGCGTTCGATGAAGCCCCGGCTGCGGAATGCATCGGGGGTGGCGACGGCGAGCGGCTGTTTGAGCAGGACGTAGAGGCCGGCGATGGCGATCGCAGCGGTTGCCGGCAGGATGATGCGGCGGGCGGGGCCGAAAAGATCGCGTTGCCACCGACCTGCGCCGAGCAGGGCGAGCGCCGGGATCACCAGCAGGCGCGCCGCGTCGCCGGCCGGGGGGAGGTGGAGATAGGGCAGTTCCTCCCAGATCATCGAGACGGCCAGCGCCTGCGCGACGTCCGACAGCGGCGGCAGGGCGAGGGCGAGCAGGACGATCACCAGGAAGAGGGCGAGGCTTTGCGGGATGGCAGGGTCGAACCGGGCGGCGGCGAGCAGGATGCCGAGCGCGGCCAGCGGGGCGAGCATGGCGAAGGCGGGCGGCAGGATCGCGGCGACGGCGAGGCCCAGCCCAAGCGCGGCAACGGCGACGCCGCCGACCAGCCCCAGATCCCCCCGTCCGGCGCGGTCGCGGTGGCGGTGGGCGGGGAAGGCTGCGGCGAGCGCTAGGGCTAGGTCGGCGAGCGCCCAGCCGATGGGGGGCAGGAGCGACGGCGCGACGATCTGCGCCACCAGCAACGGCGCGGCGGTGCCGGCCAGCGCGACGACGGCCCAGCCGGGCGCGCGGCGCGAGGCGGCGCCTCCGCCCGCGCCGAACAAGAGCAGCGCGACAGGCAGCGCCAGCGGCGTCGCATTGCTGCCCTGCACCAGCCCGAGCGCGACGAGCAGGGTGACGAGGAGGGCTGCGCCGATCGCGGCGGGCAGCAGCGTGGTGTCGCGCCATGCGAGGAACAGCGCGGCGGCGGAGAGGGTGAGGTAGAAGCTCCACGCCAGAGCGGAAAAGTCGAGCATCGGGGCCAGCGCCAGCATCTGCACCAGCGCGACGATGACCGGCGCGGCGCGCAACCACGGGCGGGCGATGGCGGCACGCGGGGCGGCGAGGCTGCCGCCGATGGCCAGCGCGATCAGGAACACGCCGATGCCGCCGAGGCTGGCCGGGGGGACCAGCGCGATCAGCAGGCCGACCCAGCCGAACGCCGCGACCAGCGCCGACAGCGCCAGCCACGCCCAGCCGCGCACGATCGCCAGCGCCAGCAGGGCGGCGACGAACAGGCCGAGATAGACGAGCAGCGCGCCGATCCCGGCGGCGTCATAGCCCGCGACCAGCGGCGCGGCGAACCCGCCGACCAGCGCCATGACGGCGGTCGGCGGCCCGTGGCGCAGCGCGAGGAACAGGCCGAGCGCGGTGACGCCCAGCATGATCGCAAAGCCGGTCGCCGGGCCGATCAGGTGATAGAGCGCGGCGGCCAGATAGAGCGTGGCATAGGCCGAGGCGATGCCGGCGCCGGCCAGCACCTGCGCGATCCGGGGATCGTCGCGGGTGGCGGAAATGCGGCGCGCACCCTCGCTGCCGGCCAGCAGTACGCAGGCGAACAGCGCGGCGAGCACGGTGCGGATCGCCGGGGGCAGCCACCCCGCCTCGATCGACAGGCGGACGAGGAAGATGCCGCCGACGACCAGTGCCAGCCCGCCGATCCACACCGGCAACCGGCTGCCGACCAGCGTTTCGAAGTCGATCCTCGGGCGGGATGGGCGGGCGATGGTCGGGCGGGGGCGGGGCGCGGTTGGCGATGCCGGCGGCCGGGCGGGAACGGGTGCCGCCTCCTCCGGCCGGACGATGGGGGGCGTGGGAGCGACCAGCCGCGCCTCCAGCGCCGCGACGCGCCGGTGCAACCGGGCCAGCGCGATCGACAGGGCGATCACGGCGAGGAGGAGGACTATCGTCACCGCCGTCGATTGTGGCACAGGCCGGGGGCCGGTGTCGCCCCCTTCGGGACCAATGGAGATGCACCCATGAAGATATACGGATCGACCATCTCGCCCTTCGTGCGCAAGGCGGTCGTCTTTGCCGAGGAAAAGGGGCTGGCGGTCGAGCTGGTCCCGACCGCGCCGGGGGACACCTCCCCGGCGTTCCGCGCGATCAGCCCGTTCGGTCAGATTCCGGCGCTGGTCGATGGCGACTACACGCTGGCCGATTCGACCGCGATCGTCACCTATCTGGAGGCGAAGCATGCCGAACCGGCGCTGATCCCCGCCGATCCGCAGGCCAGGGGGCGGGTGATCTGGTTCGATGAACTGGCGGATACGATTGTGTTTGGGGTCGGGCGGGCGATGCTGTTCAACCGGGTGGTCGGACCGTTGTTTCGCGGCGGCGCGGGCGATGCGGCGGTGGCGGATGCGGCGGAGCGCGACCAGTGGCCGGCGATCCTCGCCTATGTGAACGGCGCGATCGGGGGCCGGGCGTTCCTGGTCGGCGATACGCTGACGCTGGCCGATATCGCGATCGCCAGCGCGTTCGGCAGCGCGCTGCATGCGTGCGCGCCGGTCGATGCGGCGGCCTATCCGGATCTGGCGCGCTATCTGGACGCGATGCTGGCACGGCCCGCCTTTGCCACGCGGCTGGCGGGGGAGCGGGCGTTTATTCAACGCGCGCGTGAAAAGGTTTCGGCATGAAGTTCGCGTTTGTGAAGTGCCATGGGTCGGGGAATGATTTTCCGTTGATCGATGCGCGGGAGATGGCGCTGTCCGATGGCGAGTGGGCGCGGGTGGCGCGGGCGCTGGCGGACCGGGCGGGGGATGTCGGGGGTGACGGGCTGTTGCTGCTAACCGGTTCGGACCAGGGCAGTATCTTTGGGATGCGGATGTTCAATCCCGATGGGTCGGAGGCGGAGACGTGCCTGAACGGGCTGCGCTGTACCGCGCGGCTGGGGTTCGAGGTGACGGGGGCCGGCGAAGGCCAGGTGCGGTTGAAGACCAGCGTCGCACAGGCGCGCGCGGTGGCGCCGATCGCGAGCGGGGTGACCACGATCGAGACGAGGGTCGGGCCGGTATCGCTCAACCCCGGCGATGTCGGACTGACGGTCGGCGACGCGCCGTTCGTCGATGCGGTGATCCCCGGCCTGCCGAGCGCGCGGCGCTTTACCGCGGTGGCGATGCCCAATCCGCATCTGGTGGCGTTCGTCGAGGCGGTGGACGAGGCGGAGCTGGTCGCACTGGGCGACTGGTGCGAGGCGGCGCCGGCGCTGATTCCGACGCGGGCCAATGTCAGCTTCGTCGAGGTGCGCGAGACCGAGCATGCGCCCGCGCTGTTCGTGCGCACCTATGAGCGCGGGGTGGGGCTGACCAACAGCTGCGGCAGCGCGATGGCGGCGTCGACCCATGCGGCGGCGCGGACGGGCCGGATCGGCTGGGGCGTGGAGACGCGGGTCTTCAATCGCGGCGGCATGGTGCGGGCCAAGGCCGATGCGGACGGCGTGGTGACGATCGCGGGCAATGCGACGTTCGAGTGGGACGGGGAGATCGAGGTCGATCCGGCGACCGGCGGCGTGGGGGCGCTGCGGATCGTGGCGCGGCGGGAGGAGGAGGTTGCGGCCTGGGAAGGGATGCTGGCGGGGTTGTGATCCGGCACCTTCGCGGTTGTTTCGTGCAGAAGAAGAAGCGGGACCCCGGATCAGGTCCGGGGTGACGGGTGGGGTAAGTGCCGCGCACCAGCCGCGCCACCTGCCCCCCCCCCGTTGGCTTCGAGCGGAGGTTCGAGCTTGTCGAGAACCGTAGTCGAGAAGGGGGTGGCCTGAACTCCGGGTTCTCGACGGGCGCTTCTCGACAGGCTCGAAGCTGCTCGAACCGAACGGTGTGGGTGGGGATAAAACGGGGTGGGTGGGGATAGGGGGCTGCCCGTGCTTCGATACGGGCCTTCGACTTCGCTTAGTCCCTACTCAGCATGAACGGTTTCGCGTGAAGGGAAGATCAGGCCGTTTCCCTCGGGCCCTACTCCGCATCAACGGTTTCGCGCGAAAGGGGAAGGTCAGGCCTTCCGCCCCGCCATCGCCGCTTCGACCGAGGCCAGCCCTTCGGCGCTTGCGATGGCGAGGTCGAGCGGGCGGCCGCCCAGGGTTTCGTCATGGGCGTTGAGGAACGCCATCGCCGCGTCGCGTTCGCCGAAGTGGCGGAAGGCGCTGGTGGCGACCTGGCCCTGGCGGGTGGCCTGATCCGGGGTCAGGCGGACGGTCGTGTATTTGCGGCGGAACTTCATCGCGCCGGGGCGCGGCGTCGTCGGTTCGGCCGGGGGGGCGGCCGGAGTTTCGGCGACCGGCGTGGGATCGAGCACGGCGGTCATGCCGCCACCATCCGGCCCGAGGCGCCGAGCAGGTCGCGCAACGCCGCGATCCGGCGTTCATAGCCGCGGGCCATGCCGCCATGGGCATGCGCCGCCTCAACCGAATGGGCATGGGCGGCACGCATCAGGGACACCTGATGACGGTGGAGAAGATCGTTGAGGTCCATATTCGACGCTCCCGACGGCGTAAGCGGAAGCGCGTGCGTCTCCCGGTCGCTGGCGCCTACGGACCATCTGCCAACGATATGTCTTATGTGGGGGTGCGGACGACGATCCGCCATGCCCCGGCGAAAACGAACCAAATGGGAACATTCCTGTTGACATCGTCACGCTGATATGGCACAAAACAGGAACATCGGGAATTGTAGGGATCGGGGCCGGGCGGAAACGTCGTCGGCCCCGAACCGCGTCTGGGGGGTGGGGACATGGCGAGGGAACAGGTTCTGACGACGGGGACCAATCGTCCGGTACAACAGCAGCGCACGGACAAGGGATGGACGCCGAGCCGGCGGGAGCGGTTCCTCGATCATGTCGCGGCGACCTGCAATGTGCGCGCCGCGACGGAGGCCGTCGGCCTGTCTCAATCGAGCGTCTATGCGTTGCGGCGGCGCGATCCGGCATTTGCCGCGCAGTGGCGCATGGCATTGCTGGCCGGATATGACCGGCTGGAAGAGATGCTGGTGTCGAAAGCGATCGCCGCGCTGGAGGGGGTGGCGGTGGGCGATCCCGACACGGTGGTCTGCGGCGCGATCAGCATCGAACAGGCGATCAAGCTGCTCGACCGGCATCGTTCGATCGTGAAGGGCGGCAGCGGGCATCGCGAACAGCGTTCCCGTGCGACCCAGGCCGAGACGGACGCGATGCTGATCGCGCGGATCAAGGCGATGCGCGGCAAGCAGGAGCGCCGGGTATGAGCGGCATCGACCCGCTGGTCGCGGCCATGACCGAATTGAGCGACGCACAGCTCGAACGCTTTCTGATGAAGGTCACGCCGCATCGGCGCAGCGAACTGGCGACGCGCTTCAGGCTGTGGGCGCATGACGGACAGACGATCGCGGACAATGACTGGACGGTGTGGCTGATCCAGGCGGGGCGGGGGTTCGGCAAGACCCGCGCCGGGGCCGAATGGGTGTGCGCGCGGGCGGCGGAGCAGGGCGATTTGCGCATCGCACTGGTCGGGGCGACCCGGCGCGATGTCGAGAGCGTCATGGTGCGCGGGCCGGCGGGGGTGCTGGCGATCGGGCGGCATTACGGGTCGGTCACCTATCGTCCCTCGCGCGGCGTCGTGGAGTTCGGATCGGGGGCGGAGGCGCATGTCTTTGCCGCCGAAAGCCCCGACGGGCTGCGCGGGCCGGAGCATCATATCGCGTGGTGCGACGAGCTGGCGAAATGGCGCAACGCCGATGCGACCTGGGACAATCTGATGATGGGGATGCGGGCCGGGGAGCGGCCGCAGACGCTGGTCACGACCACGCCGCGCGTGATCCCGCTGCTCAGGCGGATACGGGGGATGCCGGGGGTGCGGATCACCGGCGGGCGGTCGCGCGACAACCGGCATCTGGCGGAGAGTTACTTCGCGCAGATCGAGGGGGCCTATGCCGGCACGCGGCTGGGGCGGCAGGAGCTGGAGGGCGAGCTGATCGAGGATGTCGCGGACGCGCTGTGGTCGCGCGCGATGATCGAGGAGCGGCGGGTGGACGCGGTGCCGACTTTGGTGCGGGTGGTGATCGGCGTCGATCCGCCGGCCGGGATCGGCGGCGATGCGTGCGGGATCGTCGCGGTCGGCAAGGGTGCGGACGGATACGCCTATGTACTGGAGGATGCGAGCGTGTCGGGCCTGTCGCCCGAGGGCTGGGCATCGGCGGTCGCGGCGTGCGCGGCGCGGCATGGCGCAGACCGGGTGGTGGCGGAATCGAACCAGGGCGGGGCGATGGTCGCCAGCGTGCTGCGCGCGGCGGATGCCGGATTGCCGGTGCGGCTGGTCCATGCGTCGCGGGGCAAGGCCGCGCGGGCCGAGCCGGTGGTGGCGCTATATGAAGGCAGGCGGGCGTTTCATGTGGGGGCGTTTCCGGCGTTGGAGGACGAGCTGTGCGGGCTGGTGGCCGGCGGCGGGTATGAGGGGCCGGGGCGGTCGCCGGATCGGGCGGATGCGCTGGTGTGGGCGATGTTCGAGCTGATGCTGGGGGGGAAGGGGGAGGCTGTGGTTCGGGTTTTGTGAGTTTTGGGGTGGCGTTGGGGTCGTGGGGACGGGGTTCTCGACGGGCGCTTCTCGACAGGCTCGAAGCTGCTCGAACTGAACGGGGTGGGTGGGGGAGGGTGGGTACTTGCACTTTGGCGTTCCCGTCTGCCCCCTTTCCTTCTGAATTCTTCCCCCGTTTGCTTCGAGCGCAGGTTCGAGCCTGTCGAGAACCGTAGTCGAGAAGGGGGCGCCGCAAGCGCGCCGGCTCGACCGAAGGAGAAGAAGCGGGACCCCGGATCAAGTCCGGGGTGACGGGTGGGCGTGGTTCGCTTCGTTTCTCGCCGTATCCCCGCGAAGGCGGGGATCCAGGGTTATGGGCGGTGGCGTTTGCGGCTCTGGACCCCCGCCTTCGCGGGGGTACGGCCATCGACTCGCGGTTTGTGGCGAGCCCTGCGTCGGGGCCCCCGCCTTCGCGGGGGTACGTCCATTGCTCGCGGCAACGTCGCCGCGTCATCGAAACCGACCGGGCGCGGCCCGGCAACAGGAGAACGAACATGAAATGGTTCGGACGCAGGTCCGGGCGCGATGGCGTGCGTCCGGTGTTGGCGCGCGGTGGCGCGACCTTGTGGCGCGACGGCAGCGGGCCGGCGGCGGGGGATTGGGCGCAGGGCTATGAGGCGCAGCTGCGCGAGGCGTATCTGGGCAATCCGATCGCACAGCGCGCGGTGCGGATCGTCGCCGAAGGGCTGGCGTCGCTGCCGGTGAAGGGCGACGCGCGGGCCGTGGCTTTGGTCGCGGCGCGGTCGGCGGGGCAGGATTTGCTGGAGAGCGTGGCGGCGCAGCTGCTGCTGCATGGCAATGCCTATGTCCAGATCATCGACGATGGCGCGGGCGGGATCGGCGAGCTCTATGCGCTGCGCCCCGAGCGGGTGACGGTCGAGGCGGATGCGACCGGGTGGCCGGTCGCCTATCGCTACCGGGTGGGCGAGCGGGTGCTGCGGATCTTGGGCGAGGGTGAGGGCGGTCGGCCGGGGCTGGTCCATCTGCGCGGCTTTCATCCGCTGGACGATCATTATGGGCTTGGGTGCCTGGGCGTGGCGGCGGGGGCGGTGGCGATCCACAACCAGGCGGCGCGGTGGAACAAGGCGCTGCTCGACAATGCCGCGCGGCCTTCGGGCGCGTTGGTCCATGATCCGGGCGATGGCGGGGTGCTGTCGGGCGAGCAGTTCGAACGGCTGCGCGCGCAGATGGACAATGCCTTTGCCGGCGCGGCCAATGCCGGGCGGCCGATGCTGCTCGACGGCGGCCTCAAATGGCAGGCGATGAGCCTGACCCCGGCGGACATGGATTTCGTAGGGTTGAAGGCGCAGGCGGCGCGCGAGATCGCGCTGGCGTTCGGGGTGCCGCCGATGCTGCTGGGGCTGCCGGGGGACAATACCTTTGCGAACTATCGCGAGGCGAACCGGGCGCTGTGGCGGCAGACGATCGTGCCGCTGGGCAACCGGGTGCTGGGCGCGATCGGGCAGGGGATCGATGGCTGGCTGGGGACGGGGGCGCTGGAAATCGAGGTCGAGGCGATTCCGGCGCTCTCCGACGAGCGCGACCAGTTGTGGACGCGGGTCGCGGGGGCGGATTTCCTCAGCGATGACGAGAAGCGGGCGTTGGTGGGGATGTGATTCTCGCCACCGGCGTCATCCCGGCGAAGGCTGGGATCTCCTGGTGGGGTTCGGTCTGCTTGCCGCGAGAGACCCCAGCCTGCGCTGGGGTGACGTGCGCGGCGAGGGGGATCAGCGCGGCGGCTCGGGCAGCGTGCAAACCAACGTCGTGCGGTCGAACCGGCCGCCGGCGTCGAGGCAGCGTTTCCCTTTGAGGAACGGCAGCGCGAACAGGAAGGCGAGGAGCGCCGCGGCGAAGGCGGCGGCGATGATGCGGAGGCGCGGTCTCACGGGCGTGGGCTAGCGCGGGCATGAGCGGGAGACAAGACATGGGCGATACGGGGCTGCTGGCGCAGTTGATGGGGCAGGCGGCGGACGATGGCGCCGACCTGCAGACGCTGCGCGCGATTGCGGAGGAGGCGGGCGAGCTGGGCGCGACGCGGGCGATGGCCAGGATCGGGCTGTCGGATGCGGCGGCGGCGGGCGACGTGCAGGAGCTGCGCGAGCTGTTGAAGGCGTGGCGCGATGCCAAGCGCTCGGCGCTGCGGGCGGCGGTGGCGTGGGTGATGCGGATGGCGTTCGCGCTGCTGCTGGTCGGGATCGCGGTCAAGACCGGGTGGCCTGAGTGGGCGCGGTGAGGTTCGCCGGGTACGCCGCGATCTTCGGGCGGGCGGATCGGGGCGGGGATGTGGTGTTGCCGGGGGCGCTGGTGGCGGCGGGGGCGGTGCCTTTGCTGTGGCAGCACCGGGGCGATCCGATCGGGACCGTCGAGTGGCTGGGCGAGGATGCGCGCGGGCTGCGGGTGATCGCTCGTATCGATGGCGGAGAGGCGGCGCGGCTGGTGCGGGCCGGGGCGGTCGACGGGCTGTCGTTCGGCTATCGGGCACGGTCGGTGCGGCAGGGGGCGTGGCGGACGATCGCCGCCGCCGAGCTGATCGAGGTGAGCGTGGTCGCGCAGCCGATGCAGGTGCTGGCGCGCATCCATGCGGTCGAGGACGGGTGACGGGTCGCGCGCTTCACAAACTTTTCCACAACGGGGGTGTCGCGGGTCGCGGCGCCCCTTTTTTCATGGGGACGACGAGTATGACGATCGAGACGCTGGCGGGGAGCTTTTCGGGTGTGGCGGCGGGCGGCAGCCGGCCGATGCTGAGTGCCGAGGTGCAGGGCGGCGGCTTCGGCGCGTTCGTGAGGAGCGGGATGACCGTCGAGACGAAGGCGGTGGCGGGGACGTCGGATGCGGCGGGCGGCTATGCGGTGCCGCGCGAGATCGATGCGATGATCGGCGCGACACTGAAGAGCGCCAGCCCGATCCGCGCCATCGCGCAGGTGGTGACCGTCGGGTCGGCGGGGTATCGCAAGCTGGTGACGAGCGGGGCGACGCCCTCGGGCTGGGCGAGCGAGGGCGGGGCGCGGCCGGAGACGGCGACGCCGACCTTCAACGAGATCGCCCCGCCGATGGGCGAGCTGTACGCCAATCCGGCGGCGAGCCAGGCGATGCTGGACGATGCCGCGTTCGACGTCGAGGTGTGGCTGGCGGGCGAGATCGCCGGCGAGTTCGCCCGGGCCGAGGGGCAGGCGTTCGTCAACGGCAGCGGGGCCGGGCGACCGCGCGGGTTCCTGACCTATCCGACCGCCACGACCGGCGATGCGGTGCGTGCCTTCGGGACGCTGCAGCATCTGCCCAGCGGTGCCGCGGCGGATTTCGGGAGCGATCCGGAGAACCGGCTGATCGACCTGGTCCATGCCTTGCGCGGCGCGTACCGGCAGGGCGCGTGCTGGGTGATGAACGCGCAGACCGCGGCGCGCATCCGCAAGTTCAAGACGGCGGACGGCGCGCTGCTGTGGACGCCGGGTCTTGCCGAGGGGCAGGCGAACACGCTGCTGGGCTATCCGGTGGTCGAGGCGGAGGACATGCCCGACATTGCGGCGGGCAACTTGCCGATCGCGTTCGGCAATTTCAAGGCGGGCTACCTGATCGCCGAGCGGGCCGAGACGCAGATCCTGCGCGATCCCTATTCGAACAAGCCGTTCGTCCATTTCTACGCCACCAAGCGCGTCGGCGGGGCGGTGATGAATTCAGAGGCGATCAAGCTGCTGAAGATCGCGGCGTAATCTGGCGGGGCGGGGGAAACCCCGCCCGTTTTGTTGGCAATCCAGCGCAGCTGGATTGCGGCGGCACCGGCCAGTGCCGGGTGAACAATGCCCCGCATTGTTCAGATCATGCCGGGGCATGATCGACCCGACACTCCCCCACCCGGCCACCCATCAAGAATACGCTGTGGCTGGCCGGGTGGGGGAGTGGGCCGGTGCCGCATCCGCCGTGAGGCGGCAAACCCAAGGAGAAACACATGAGCGCAGCGCCCTTTCCGGCGGCGGTGGTGGCGGGGGTGCGCGTGGCGGCGCGCGACCATCTGCGGATCACCGGGACCGCGGAGGATATGGTAATCGACCGGCTGGCGGAAAGCGCGCTGGCGCTGGCCGAAGCCTATACCGGCAGCGCCATCATCGCCCGGCCGCACGAGGCGATGATGGCGGCGTCGAACGAGTGGCGACCGCTGCCGGTCGCGCCGGTGACCTCTATCACTGCCGCCATGCCGGTGACGGCGATCGATATCGATGCGGCGGGCATCGGATGGGTGCGGATGGCGGCGGCGGGGCCGGTGCGCTTCGTCGCGGGGCTGGCGGCGGAATGGAGCGCGGTGCCGCCGCCGGTCGCGCAGGGGATCGTGCTGCTGGTCGCGCATCTGTTCGATGCGCGCACGGCGGCGGCGGCACCTCCGGCGGCGGTGGGGGCGCTGTGGCGGCCGTGGCGGCGGATGCAGCTGGCGGGAGTGCGGCGATGATCGGGGCGCTGGAGCGGGCGGAAGCGCTGGGCGAGCGGCGGGCGGTGGTGGTGCGTGAGCGGGTGGCTGCGGCGGCGGAGGAGGTGCCGGGGGTCGCGGCGGAGGTCGTCGGCGATGGCGTGGTGCTGTCGGGGCGGAGCCTTGTGCGGCGGACGGTCAGCGATCCCCGGCTGCAGGCTGTGGCGGGGTGGGGGCGATGATCGCGGGGACGTTGTTGCAGGCGATGCTGGTCGCGCGGCTGCGGGCGGTGCTGACCATGGCGAGCGTGTTCGATGCGCCGCCGGTGCGTAGCAGCCGGCCCTATGTCGTCGTCGATACGCCGGTGCTGACCGACTGGGGCACCAAGGATGCCGCCGGGCGCGAGGGGCGGGTGGTCGTGCAGCTGTTCGACGGCGGCGAGGTGCCGGTGCGGTTGCGCGACCTGGCGGCGGCGGCGGAGGTGGCGGTGTTGTCTGCACCCGCCGGGTTGGCGGGGTGGCGGGTGGTGAGCCTGTCGTTCGTGCGCAGCCGGGTGCTGCGCGAGGGCGACGGCTGGGTCGGGGCGCTGGAGTTTCGGGTGCGGATGCTGGCGGGGTGAAGGGGGGCGCCCTCACCCTTCCGCGGCTGCGCCGCTCCCTCCCTCTCCCGGTGGGAGAGGGAATGTTGGAGGGGTCAGGGGGCGGCCCAATGGTCATTCCCGCGCAGGCGGGAATCCATTGCCGCCGACGCCGAAGAAAGATGCGCAACCGCTGAGCAAATGGATTCCCGCCTTCGCGGGAATGACGAAGGGGGCGGGTGGGGCGCGCTTTGCCTGGACACGACGTACCCCGGCGTAGGCGGGGGCGAGGGTCGGCGCGACCGGCGAAGAGGAACGCCATCTCCGTACCCCCGCGCAGGCGGGGGTCCAGGGTTGCTTTGCGGGCGGTGGCGTTCGGGGCTCTGGATCCCCGCCTGCGCGGGGATACGGTCGTCATGACTAGGCCGCCGATCGCAACCGGGTCTGGGTCCCCGCCTGCGCAGGGATACGGGGTTGGTCGGGGCGCCCCGTTCCATCCCCGGACGTACCCCGGCGGAGGCCGGGGTCCAGTTTGGTGGCGATTTCGATCTTGCAGCAGCGCTTCCCGACTGAGCCCCGGCCTTCGCCGGGGTGCGGGAGGGGTGTGTGCGGTGGGCGTCATGAGATGCGGCGGGAGACCCCAGCCTTCGCTGGGGTGACGTTCGGTGCGCGGTGACGGATATTTTTCAGGAGAACATCGATGGCGGCGGAGAAGGGTAGTGCGTTCCTGTTGAAGATCGGGAACGGGGCGGTGCCGGTGGCCTATGCGACGGTCGCGGGTCTTCGGACCACGCAGCTGAGCGTCAATGGCGAGGCGGTGGCGATCACCAGCAAGGATTCGGGCGGGTGGCGCGAATTGCTGTCGGGGGCGGGGGTTCGCTCTGTCAGCGTCAGCGGTGCGGGAGTGTTCACCGGATCGGCGGCGGAGGTGCGGCTGCGCGGCAATGCGATGTCGGGCACGATCGACGACTATCGGCTGAGCTTCGAGAGCGGCGAGACGATGACCGGGCGGTTCCTGGTCACGCGGCTGGATTATGCCGGCGATTATAATGGCGAGCGCAACTACACGCTGGCGCTGGAATCCTCCGGCCCGGTGGTGTCGGCATGAGTGCGCCGGCCAATCCGGTGCGGGGTGAGGCGAGTGTCCGCGTGCATGGCGAAACGTTGGTGCTGCGACCGAGTTTCGCGGCGCTGGTCGCGGCGGAGGCGGAGGTCGGGTCGCTGTTCGCGCTGGTCGAGCGGGCGGCGGCGGGGCGGCTGACGCTGGCCGAGCTGGTCGCGCTGCTGTGGCACTGCCTGCGCGATCCGGCGCCGATGGGGCGCGAGGCGTTTGCCGAGGGGGTGACGGCGGGCGGGATGGCGGCGGCGACCCCGGCGCTGAAAATCCTGATCGCGCAGATCTTGGGCGGGCGGTGAGCTTCGCCGAGGGGGCGGGGCGGATGGCGGGGCTGGCCGGTGTGGCGTTCGGCTGGGGGCCCGACGCCTTCTGGTCCGCGACGCCCGCCGAGCTGGCGGCGCTGGTGCAGGCGGTGCAGGGCGATGCGCCCGACCCCTGCGACCGGATCACGATCGACCGATTGAAGGAGCGTTTTCCCGATGGATGAGGAAATCGAACGGCTGGTCGTGCGCGTGCGCGCCGATACCGCCGGGTTCGCGCAGGATGTGGCGACGATGCAGGCGAGCCTCGACGGGCCGTTTGCGGGCGGGATCGACCGGGCGGGGCGGGCGGTCGAGACGACGCTGGCGCGCGCGATCCGCAGCGGCAAGCTGGGGTTCGACGATCTGCGCGATACGGCGCTGAAGGTGCTGGGCGAGATTGCGGCGGCGGCGGTGGTCGGGGCGGTGACGCCGGGGGGCGGTGGCGGGCTGATCGCTTTGCTGGGGCAGTTGATCGGCGGGGCGCCGGGGCGGGCGACCGGCGGTCCGGTCAGTCCACAGCGGCCCTATTGGGTCGGTGAGCGCGGGCCGGAATTGTTCGTGCCGACCAGCAGCGGACAGGTGGTCGCGGCACAGGGCGGCGGTGCGCGCGAGGTGCGGGTGGCGATCACGGTCAACGCCGCCGGCGGCGACGCGCCCCGCGCGCTGCAACAGTCGAGCCGGCAGGTCGCGCGGGCGGTGCGCGCCGCGCTGATGGAGGCGTGAACCATGGGATATTGGCTGGCGGAGCGGCGCACGGTGCAGGAGGCGGGGGTGCTGTCGCGGTTCGACCCTGCCTATTGGACGGTCGATTTTCCGCGTCCGATGATGGCGTCGGTGGTGACGACGGGCGCGGATGCGCTGCGGGTCGACTGCGTCTTTTACCGGCAGGACGATCTGGCGGGGCTGATCTGGGCATCGGAGGATGTCCACGACCACCCGCTGCTGCGCTATGACACGGTGCGCGATTATCGCGATTGTACCTTGCGGTTCCGCTGGCGGTCCGGCGGCATCCGGCCGCTGGATGCGCGGCATGGCCCGGTGCTGACCATCGAGGGGCGCGATGCGGGCGGTGTAGCGCGGGCCTGGTATGTGCGGTTGTGGAATTACGCGACCGGCACGCCCGAGGATGCCGAGGTCGTGATCGACTTTGCGAGCGTCGTCGGCGGGTACAGGCTGCCCGAGGACGGCGTGCCGGTCTGGGCGGGCGATGTCGACCGGATGTTCGTGTCGCTGGTGCCGCCGGACTATGCCGAGGGTGGCGCCTTGCTGGCGGCGCCGGCGGAGGGCTGGGCGGAGATGTCGGCGATCCGGTGCGAGGGGCCGGGATCGGTGCTGGGCGTCGGCGATGTGGTGCTGCCCGAACATGACCTGCGGATCGCGAGCGGCTATGACGACAGCTATCACCTGACGCCCGAACGGCTGCTGCACAATGCGCTGCGGCTGGGGTATCGTGGTGCCCTCGTCCACTATGTGGGCATGAGCCATTATTTCCGGCTCGAACGGTCGGGTGACGGGCTGTTCGTGTCGCTGGCCGGGGGCGTGCTGAATGGGCCGTGCGCCGCGTGGCATCGCGACTTTGCCGAGCGGGCGGGGGCGCTGGGGTTCGATCCGATCTGGTCGCTCAGCTACGAATTGTTCGACGCGCATTGCTGGGGCGACTGGAAACAGCGGGCGAGTGACGGGTCGCCTGCGCTGACCGGATGGGTGCCGCCCTCGACCTTGCTGTCGCCGGCGCATTCGGGCGCGATGGGGTATCTGCAGGCGGTGGCGCGGGCGTTCGTCGGGATCGCGCGGGCGGCGGGCGGGCGCGGGCGGTTCCAGGTCGGCGAGCCATGGTGGTGGGTGACCACCGATCATCGCATCTGCCTGTACGACGATGCCGCGCGGGTCGCGCTGGGCGGTGACGTGCCGGTGATCGACGATGTGCGCGGGCGTTTGAGCGCGGCGCAGCGGGGGTTGCTCGACCGGGCGGGGGCGTTGCTGGCCAGCTCGACGGCGGCCTTGGTCGCGGCGGCGCGGAGCGCGGGGGCGGAGGAGGCGTTGCTGCTCGCCTATCTGCCGACGATCCTGAATGCCGACAGCCCCGAGGTCAGCCGGGCGAACCTGCCGGTCGGCTGGGCAAGGCCGGCGTTCGATGTGTTGCAGCTGGAGGATTATGACTGGGCGGCGACCGGCAATGTCGGGGCGACGGCGCGGGGCGTCGCGGCGGCGGGGGTAAGGCTCGGTTATCCGGCGCACGAACAGCATTATTTCTCGGGCTTCGTGCTGAAGCGCGAGGACCGGGCGCAGTGGCGCTCGATTGCCGAGGCTGCGGAGGTGGCGATGGCGAGGGGCGTGGCGGAGACGTTCGTCTGGGCGCTGCCGCAGGTGCTGCGCGACGGGTTCATCTATTTTCAGGAGGAGGGGGCGATGGAGGCGTTCGATGACGTGCGCTTTCCGCTGGCGCTGGGCGCGGAGGCCGAGGTGATGCCGGAGACGTCGACCGCGATCGCGGTGGCGGCGGGCGGGCACGAGGCGCGCAATGTCGACTGGGCGGAACCGCGCACCCGCTATGATGTCGGACCCGGCGTGCGGTCGCAGGCGGATGTGGCGCTGCTGCTCGATTTCTTTCGCGCCAGGCTGGGGCCGGCGCGGGCGTTCCGGTTGCAGGACCCGTTCGATCATTCGACGGCCGCGGTGCCGGGATTTGGCGATGTGGTGATCGGGATCGGCGATGGCGCGACGACGCGGTTCGCGCTGGTGAAGCGGTACGGGCAGATGGTGCGGCGGATCACCCGGCCGGTGGCGGGCAGCGTGCGGGTCGGCGTGGGCGGGGTCGAGACGCAGGGCTTTTCGGTCGGCGCGGGCGGTGTCGTGCTGCTCGACGTCGCGCCGGGCAAGGGCGTGGCGGTGACGGCGGGGTTCGTGTTCGACGTGCCGGTGCGCTTTGCCGAAGACCGGTTGCAGGTGGCGCGGGCGACCCATGGCGCAGGTGTCGCGGCCAGCGTGCCGCTGATCGAGGTGCGCGAGGCATGAGCGCGGTCACGACGCTGACGCTGTGCTGGCGGATCGAGCGGCGCGACGGGGTGACGTTCGGGCTGACCGCGCATGACCGCGACCTGGTGGTGGACGGGCTGACCTATCGCGCGGCGCCGGGGATGACTCCGTCGGCGATCGTGCGCGACGATACGCTCGACGCGCCGGCGATGAGCGTCGAGGGGGCGCTGAGCCATGCCGCGATCCGGGAAAGCGACCTGCTGGCCGGGCGCTATGACGGGGCGCGGGTGGCGGTGTTCGCGATCGACTGGGAACGGCCGGGGGCGGCGGTGCCGGTCGCGAGCGGCCGGATCGGCGCGGTCGAGGCGGGGCGGGGGAGCTTTGCTGCCGAAGTGCTGGGCGGCGAGGTGCGGCTGGAGGCGCCGGTGGTCGAGGCGACCTCGCCCGGATGCCGCGCGACGCTGGGCGACCGCAGGTGCCGGGTGGCGATGCGCGGGCGGCGGAAGGTCGTGCGGGTCGTCGCGCAGGAGGGCGAGCGGCTGGTGCTGGCGGCGGGGGCGGGGTTTGCGCGCGGGCGGCTGCGGTGGATCGGCGGGGCGAATGGCGGGCTGTCGGCGTTCGTCGTCGCGGCGGATGCGGAGAGCGTGACGCTGGAGGCGGTGCCGGGCTTCGAGGGGACGGGGGCATTCGTCGAGCTGAGCGAGGGGTGCGACGGGACGCTGGCGACCTGTCGCGACCGGTTCGGCAATGTCGCGAATTTTCGGGGCGAGCCGCATCTGCCCGGCATCGACCTGCTGACCCGCTATCCCGGCGCATGAGCGCGGTCGGGCGGGCACGCAGCGTCATCGGGTGTCGGTTCCGCCGGCAGGGGCGGACGCCGGACGACGGATTCGACTGTGTCGGGCTGGTCGGCTGGGCGCACTGCGTCGCGGTGCCGGACGATTGTCCGCCGCGCTGTAGCGATGTGGCGCGGGTGGTGGCCGGGCTGGGGCAGGGGTTCCGGCAGGTCGAGCAGGCGGTGGCGGGCGATGTGCTGCTGATCGAAAGCGGGCCGGGGCAGCTGCATCTGGCGATCGCGAGTGGCGACGGCGTGATCCACGCCGATGCGGTGGCGCGGGCGGTGGTCGAACGGCCGGGGCCGCCGCCGTGGCCGGTCCTGAGCATCTGGCGCAAACGGGAGGACGAACATGGCGACGATGGTGCTGACGACGCTGGGCGGCGCAGTGGCGGGGCCGGTCGGGGCGGCGCTGGGGCGTGTGGCGGGCGGGGCGGTGGACGGCGCGATCTTCGGCGGACAGGCGCGGCAGGGGCCGAGGCTGCGCGAATTGCAGGTGCAGCTGTCGAGCAATGGCGCGCAGATCCCCAAGCTGTTCGGCACGATGCGGGTGGCGGGGACGGTGATCTGGGCGACCGACCTGCGCGAGGCGGCGTCGACCAGCGGCAAGGGCGCGGGGCGGACGATGCAGTTTAGCTATAGCGCTTCGTTCGCGGTCGCGCTGTCGGGGCGGCCGATCCGGGGCATTCGCCGCATCTGGGCCGAGGGGAAGTTGCTGCGCGGGGCGGCAGGCGACTGGAAGACGCGCACCGGCGGCTTTCGCTGGTATCCGGGCGACGAGGCGCAGATGCCCGATCCGCTGATCGCGAGCCGGGTCGGGATCGCCGACGCGCCGGCCTATCGCGGCATCGCCTATGCGGTGTTCGAGGATCTGGCGCTCGCCGATTTCGGCAACCGCATCCCGTCGCTGACCTTCGAGGTGGAGGCGGATGCCGGGCCGGTGGCGGTCGGGACGATCGTCGAGGCGCTGGGCGGGGGCGCGATCCGTGCCGAGGATGCGGGTCCGCTGTTCGCCGGCTATGCGGCCAGTGGCGCGCAGGTGCGTGACGCGATCGAGGCGATCGTCGAGCCGCTGGGCGGGTGGTATGCCGCCGCGGACGACGGCACGGCGCTGCGGATCGGGGCGGGGCCGGCGCGGGCATTGCGCGATGCGCCGCTGCCGACCGATGCGCCGACGTGGCGTCGTCCGCCGATTGCGCCGGCCGATATCGTCATCGCCTATCACGATATCGCACGCGATTATCAGGCGGGGGTGCAGCAGATTTTGCGCCTTGGCGGCACGGCACGGGTGGTCCGGATCGAACTGCCCGCCGCGCTGGATGCGGCGACGGCGGCGCGGATCGCCGGCGATGTGGCGGCGCGGGAGACGGCACTGGGCGATGTCCGGACGGTCGCGCTCGACTGGCGGTCGATCGATGTGGCGCCGGGCGAGCGGGTGACGCTGTCGGACGTACCGGGCCTGTGGCGGGTGCGGCGGACGCGGATCGAGGCGATGCGGATCACGCTGGAACTGGTGCGGATCGCGGGTGCCGGCCATGCCGCGCGGCCGGCGACCGGGGTGCCGCAGCTGGCGGCGGACGTGCCGGCGGGACGGACCGTGATCCGGCTGGTCGAACTGCCCGGCGAAGATGCGGGGGCTGTCCCGGTAGTCCATGCCGTCGCCGCCGGCACAACGGCGGGCTGGCGGCAGGCGATGCTGTCGATCGGCGGCGATGCGACCGGCTGGCGCGAGATCGGCAGTACTGCCGCCGGCGGGGTGATCGGGTCGGTGACGGTGCCACCGGCGGCGGCGACATCGCTGGTCGAGGATCGGGCCTCGGCGATCGAGGTCACGTTGCTGCACGATGCGATGACGCTGGAGAGTATCGATGCGGCGGCGATGGATCGTGGCGGCAATGCCGCGCTGGTCGGTGAGGAGATCGTGCAATTCGGGTCGGCGGTACGGACCGGTCCCTGCCGCTGGCGGCTGTTGCGCCTGTGGCGGGGCGTGCGGGGCACCGCATCGGCGATGGCGACCCATCGCCCGGGCGAAGGCTTCGTGCTGCTCGATCCTGCCACGCTGCGTCCGGTCGATGGCGCGATGACCGGCGTTCCGATCGCAATGATGGCGGCCGGCATTGTGGACGGCGACGTGGCGAACGCGACGATGGTTCCGACCGGGCGATGGCTGGTGCCGCCGGCCCCGGTTCACCTGTCGATCATGGCCAGTCGCGACGGCCCGCTTCTGCGCTGGAGCCGCCGGGCGCGACAGTTCGCCCCGTGGCGCGACGGGGTCGACCAGCCGCTGGTCGAGGAGCGCGAGGCGTATCTGTTGACCGTGACCGATGCCGCCGGAACCGCCCGGTCGATCGAACTGACGGAGACGCAATGGCGTCCGGTCGACATCGTCGGCCGGGTGACGATCGAGCTGCGCCAGATCGGCACGAACGGCCTGTCGCCGCCGGCCACCCTGTCCTATTCCCCGGAGATGTCGCGATGAACGAGCTGACCCATCGTCTTGGCCTGCCGCTGCTTCACGTTGCGCAGGCGCACAAGGAAATGGCGCATAACGAGGCGCTTATGCTGGTCGACCTGCTGTTGCACGGATGCGTCGCCGGGGTGGCGCAGGACGCGCCGCCGGTGGCCGCGGCGCCCGGCCAATGCTGGATCACGGGCGCTGCGCCGAGCGGCGAGTGGGCCGGGCAGGCGGGACGGATCGCCGGCATGACCGAAGGCGGCTGGCGCTTCGTGTCGCCGCGCGAGGGTATGCGATTCTGGTGGACCGGTGGCGAAACGACCGTGGAGTTCCGCGGGGGTGCGTGGCGGCTCGGCGAAGTGTCCGCCCGCCGGATCGTGATCGCCGGAAACCCGGTCGTGGGAGCGCAGCAACCGGCGATCGCGGCCCCGCAGGGCGGTACGGCCCGCGACGAAGAGGCACGGACGGCGGTAACGGCGATCCTGGCGGCGCTGCGTGCGCACGGGCTGATCGCGGGCTGAAAAGCGTGTCTTTCCTGCAACAGCGCAGAATTTGTGCGCTTGCGTGGAAACTATCGCTTCGGTACTTGGTTTGCGCTGTCCGTAGGACAACTGTGAAAGGGGACTAGAATGCGGAAGCTTGCCGTCACTTTGGCGCTCGCGACCACTGCGCTCGCAACTCCCGCCCTCGCCCGCGACAACGCGTGGTATGTGGGTGTGGAAGGCGGCGCGATGATCGTCGAAGACATCGACTATGATCTGACCACGCCGGCCGGTGGCGTCACCACCGTCGACAGCAACTATGGCTACGACGTCGGTGGCACCGTCGGTTACGACTTCGGCGCGCTGCGCGTTGAAGCCGAAGTTGCGTACAAGAGCGCAACCGTCGACGAACTGCGCACGACCGGTTCGATCGCGACCGGCCCGACCACGGCGGTCGGTGCAGGCACCTACAGCGGCGGTGGCCGTACCTCGGCGCTGTCGTTCATGGCGAATGCCCTGCTCGACTTCGGTGACGACGACGCGATCAGCGGCTTCGTCGGCGGTGGTGCCGGTGTCGCTCGCGTGAAGGCGCACGACTATCGCGTCGTGAACAACTTCGCTGCGCTCGACGATTCGGACACCGTGTTCGCATGGCAGGCTCTGGCGGGCATCCGCGCGCCGCTGAGCGAAAATGTCGACGTGTCGCTGAAGTATCGCTTCTTCAACGCCGATGACGTCCGCCTCGTGAACGTCCGTGGCGTCGGCTATGACGGTCGTTTCCGGTCGCACAGCCTGCTGGGTGGCCTGACCTTCAACTTCGGCGCGCCGACCCCGCCGCCGCCGCCGCCGCCGCCGGTCGAAACGCCGCCGCCGCCGCCGCCGCCGGTCGAAACGCCGCCGCCGCCGCCGGTCGTCTGCACGCCGGGACCGTACATCGTGTTCTTCGAATGGGATAAGTCGGACATCACGCCGGAAGCGGCTGGCATCCTCGACAACGCCATCTCGAACTACCAGTCGTGCGGCAACGCGCAGGTCATGCTGGCCGGCCACGCCGACCGCTCGGGTTCGGCTTCGTACAACGTCGGTCTGTCGCAGCGTCGTGCTGACTCGGTCCGTGCGTACATGGAAGGCCGTGGCATCTCGGGTGGCGTGATCTCGACCGAAGCGTTCGGTGAAGGCCGTCCGCGCGTCGAAACCGCCGACGGTGTGCGCGAACTGCAGAACCGTCGCGTGGAAATCACCTACGGTCCGGGCGCGGGCATGTAATTCCACTTCTTCGGAAGTCGAATTTCGGAAGGGAGGTCGGGCAACCGGCCTCCCTTTTCGTTTGTCCGGGTGTCCGGGTTGTCGATGCAGCGAGGTGGTTGCTGTTGTCGGGCCGGGTGTTGGCGGGAGTGCGCCCGGCTCGGGAGATAGCGGCTCCGTGCCGTGCATTCCGATCGCCAACGTAAGGATCGTGTAGGCCCCGGTCCGTCGCCCCCACCAGATGGTCAACGACCGAACGGATCTCGGGCAGCATCACCGCCTGTTCGTCGATCGGGTTGGGAGTGCCGATCCCATCGGAGTGCGCATTCAGCGCAAGCGCCGTCGTGATCTTGCGTATGGGCGCCTATATCGTCGGTGTGGTCCGTGCGCCGCTGACCGCGGTCCTCATCCTGTCCGAGACGACGGCGAGCCGCGGCCTGATGCTGTCGATGTTCGCGGCCGCCTTCCTTGGGCGTTTCGCCAGCCGCCGGGTGTCGCGAGACGCTGTATCGCGGGCTGGTGCAGGCCTTTGCCATGCCGCCGGTGGCGAAACCCGGCTGATCGCAACCCCTTCCCCCGATCCGACGAAGGTCGTCAGCGCGGCTGATATGGGTTAGGCGGGGGTATGTCTGCCAGTCATATCAATCCGCGCGTCTTCTGGGGCGCGTCCGCCATCATTGCCGCCCTGCTGATCACGACGCTGGCCATGCCCGGCAGCGCCGATCAGGCGTTCAAGGCGGCGCAGGCCTGGGCGATCGATACCTTTGGCTGGTTCTACATCGCGTCGGTCGCGGTGTTTCTGGTGGTGGTGCTGTCGCTGGGCTTCGGACCGGCGGGCAGGCTGAAACTCGGTCCCGACGATTCCGAACCGGACTTTCCCTATGTATCGTGGCTGGCGATGCTGTTCGCAGCCGGCATGGGCATCGGGCTGATGTACTTTGCGGTCGCCGAGCCGATCCAGCATTATATCTCGCCGCCCGAAGCGGAAAGCGGTACGATCACCGCCGCGCGCGAGGCGATGGCGATCACCTTCCACCATTATGGGGTCCATGCCTGGGCCATCTATGCGCTGGTCGGCCTCAGCCTTGCCTATTTCACCTATCGCAAGGATCTGCCGCTGACATTGCGGTCCGGCCTGTCGCCGCTGCTGGGCAAGCGCATCAACGGTCCGCTGGGCGATGCGATCGATATTTTCGCGGTGTGCGGCACGGTGTTCGGGGTTTCGACCTCGCTGGGGTTCGGCGTGTCGCAGATGACCGCCGGGCTGGCCTATGAATATGCCGTGCCCGACAGCACCGTTACCAAGATCGCGGTCATCGTCATCGTGATGGGGGCGGCGACGCTGTCGGTGCTGAGCGGGGCGGATCGCGGGATACGCCGATTGTCCGAGCTTAATCTGGCGATGGCCGTCCTGCTGATGTTGTTCGTGCTGGCGCTGGGTCCGACGCTGTTCCTGCTGCGTGCGCTGGTGCAGAATTTCGGGCTGTATCTCGACCATTTCGTCCTGCGGACCTTCACGCTCTATGCCTATGAACCGCGGGCGTGGATGGCGGACTGGACGCTGTTCTACTGGGCGTGGTGGATCGCATGGTCGCCGTTCGTCGGCATGTTCATCGCGCGCATCTCGCGCGGGCGGACGATCCGCGAATTCGTGATCGGCGTGCTGTTCGTGCCGACCGCCTTCACCTTCCTGTGGATGACGGTGTTCGGCAACACCGCGATCTCGCTCGATCTCGGGACGGCCGCCGGCGGGATCGCCCAGGCGGTGCAGGCCGATCTGTCGACGGCGCTGTTCAAGTTCCTCGAATATCTCCCCGGCGCCAGCGTCACCGCGACCCTCGCCATCGCATTGGTCGGCATCTTCTTCGTCACCTCGGCCGATTCGGGTGCGCTGGTGATCGATACGCTGGCATCGGGCGGGCGGGAGGATACGCCGCGCTGGCAGCGCATCTATTGGTGCGTCCTGCTGGGCGTCACGGCAGCGTTGCTGTTGGTGATGGGCGGGCTGGGCGCGTTGCAGGCCGCGACGCTGCTTGCCGCGCTGCCCTTCTGCTTCATCATGCTGCTGCTGGCGGTCGGGTTGGTGCGACAGACCAATGCCGACCTCGCCGGCGTGGCGCTGCCCGACGAAGCGCCGATGGCCGAACGGCTCAAGCGCCTGCTGGTCCCGGCGCGGCGCGGCGAGATAGTGCGGCAGCTGGCCGGGAACGGCGACGCCGCGCTGCGATCGGTTCACGAGGCCTTGCAGAAGGAGGGGTGGGCCGATTCCACTATCGAGGTGCAGGACGATCAGCGCACGCTGATCCTCGGCGCGCAGAGCGAGCGCGCCTTCACCTATCGGCTGACGCCCCGCTCCCGGCCGCTCGCCGCCTATACCGCGCTGGAGGCGTCGGAGGAGCGGCGCAGCAAGGCGTGGTTCCTGGCGGCGGAGACGAACGGAAATGCGCGGTATCGCGACCTCACCGGCTTCACCGCCGAGCAGATCGCCGCCGATGTGCTGACTCAGCTGGAGCGATGGCGATTGGGCGCGTGAACTATGGGCGCGCGCATCGGTCGATCAATTGTCGAAAGTGGGCGGCAAAGTGGGCATCGCGCCCGAAACCGCCAGATTATCCAATGATGTCAAAAGATAATGGCGGAGACGGAGGGATTCGAACCCTCGGTAGGAGTAATCCCCCTACGGCGGTTTAGCAAACCGCTGGTTTCAGCCACTCACCCACGTCTCCCAAGCGCGCAGTACGGCTTGGAGAGGGGGCCTATAACGGGGGAATGGGCGGGGATCAACACCCTACGTTGATCGTAATTCGACGCCGACCGGCCGCGCGTTCATTGCAGGGACAGCTGCTTGGCGCCTATCGTGTGCGCGATGGGCAGGTTTGCGGGGAACAGGTGATGAAACGGTTGATCGGATGGATGGCGCCGCTGCTGGTGCTGGCGGTGCCGGCCCAGGCGCAGGTGCGGACCGTCGATCCCAATGACGCGATCGATGGCGATCTGGCCCCGCAGCAGGCGCCGGCGCCCACTCCGCGATCGACCGTGCCGCCGGCCTATCAGTCCGAGCCGGTCCCGCCGGTGCAGCAAACGCCGCCGCCGGTGCAGCAGTCGCCGAGCACGACCGCGACATCGGCGGCCAACGACACGTTCGAACGCGAGGACCTGATCGGTGCCGCCGAGGGCGTGTTCGGGCGCGGGGCCGAGGGGCTGGCGGGCATCATCGAAAACATCCTGAAGGACCAGGGCAAGCCCAATGCCTATATCGCTGGGCGCGAGGCGGCGGGTGCGTTCGTCGTCGGGCTGCGCTATGGCTCGGGGGTGATGAACCACAAGGTCGAGGGGCAACGGCCGGTCTATTGGACTGGGCCGTCGGTCGGTTTCGACGTGGGCGGCGATGCGACCAAGGTCTTCGTTCTGGTCTACAACCTGTATGACTCGCAGGAGCTGTACAAGCGCTTCCCGGCGGCCGAGGGGCGGGCCTATTTCGTCGGTGGTTTTTCGGCGAGCTATCTGCGGCGGGGCGATGTGGTGCTGATCCCGGTTCGCCTGGGTGTCGGTTGGCGGCTGGGCGCCAATGTCGGCTATATGCGGTTCAGTGAAAAGCAGAGGTGGCTGCCGTTTTAAGGCGAAGCGGGGCCGGCTCCTGCCGACTCCCGCAAGCCCGGCCGGCGGCTGCAAGCCGACCGACGACGCGGGCTTTGCCCGCGGCGCTGGCGCAGGGCGGCCCGCTCCTGCGGGACACGCCCCAGCCCGGCCGGCGGCTGCAAGCCGATCGACGCCGCGGGCTTTGCCCGCGGCGCTGGCGTGATCGGTTCGCGATAGAAGGAAGAAGCGGGACCCCGGGTCAAGCCCGGGGTAACGATGGTGGTGTATCGTCCTGATCCCCTTCACCCCCCCTGGAACGAAGTCGATTCGAACCGCACCGGCGCACCCTGCGCCTTGCCGACCAGCTCGGCTTCCCACATCGCGGTCCGGCCCCGCACGATCGTACCCACCGGGCGTCCGGTCAGCGTATCGCCGGTGAACGGCGACCAGCCCGCGCGCGAGGCGAGCCAGCTTTCCTCGATCGTCCAGCGGCGCTTCAGATCGACGACGGTGAAGTCGGCGTCATAGCCGAACGCGATCCGCCCCTTGCCGGCTAGGCCGAAGATGCGTTGCGCGCCGGCGCTGGTCAGGTCGATCAGCCGCTGAAGCGTCAATCGCCCTTCGGCGACGTGGTTCAGCAGCAACGGGAGCAGCGTCTGCACGCCGGGCATGCCGCTGGGGGTGGCGGGATAGGTCTTGGCCTTTTCCTCGATCGTGTGCGGCGCGTGGTCGGACCCGATCACGTCGGGCACACCCTGGTTCAGCCAGTACCACAGCCCGTTGCGATGCGCGCCGGAGCGGATCGGCGGGTTCATCTGCGCATAGGTGCCGAGGCGCGGATAGGCGTCCTCGCCCGCCAGCGTCAGATGCTGCGGCGTGACCTCGCACGAGGCGATGTCCTTGTTGGCGCCCAGCACTTCCAGTTCGGCCGGCGTGGTCACGTGCAGGACATGGACCCGGCGGCCCGCCTCGCGCGCGAGGCGCAGGATGCGGCGGGTGGCCAGCATCGCGCTCTCGTCGTCGCGCCAGACGGGGTGCGAGGCCGGATCGCCGCTTACCCGTTCGCCCTCGCGCGCGATCATCCGTATCTCGTCCTCGGCATGGATCGCCACGCGGCGCTGCCCGGAGCGGAGCACGCGCAGCAGGTCGGCATCCTCCGACACCAGCAGGTCGCCGGTCGACGACCCCATGAAGATCTTGACCCCCGCCGTGCCGGGCAGGCGCTCCAGTTCGGCCAGATGGTTGGCGTTGCGCGCGGTCGCGCCGACGTAAAAGGCATGGTCGCAATACATGCGGCCCTTGGCGCGCGCGAGCTTGTCGGCGATCGCGTCCTCGGTATCGGTCGCGGGCTTGGTGTTCGGCATTTCGAACACCGCGGTCACGCCGCCCATCACCGCCGCGATCGATCCTGTGGCGAGGTCTTCCTTATGCTCCAGCCCGGGCTCGCGGAAATGGACCTGCGTGTCGATGACGCCGGGCAGGATGTCGAGGCCGGTACAGTCGATCGTCTCGCCCGCATCGCCGGTCACGCCAATGCCGGCGATGCGTCCGTCGACGATGCCGATATCGACCTGTGCCGGGCCGGAGGGAAGGTGGACGGTGCCACCGGTGAGCTTGGTATCGAAGGTCGCCATTGCCGCCTCTTGTAGCCGGGGGGTAGGCCGTCCTACCTGTTGGCCATGACCATGAACACCCCCGAAACCCGCCCCGGTACCTGGCTGTCCGATCGGGCGGTGCTGCACATCGGCGGGGCGGAGGCGCGGCCGTTTCTGCAAGGACTGGTGACGCAGGATATGGGCGCGGTGACGCCGGAGACGCCGCAATGGGCGGCGCTGCTGAGCGCGCAGGGCAAGGCGCTGTTCGACTTCCTCCTGTGGGCCGATGGCGACGACATATTGATCGATTGCGAAGGCGAGGTCGCCGATGCGCTGGCCAAGCGGCTGACGCTCTATCGCCTGCGCCGTGCGGTGACGATCGAGCGGACCGACCTCGGCGTCCATTGGGCGGCGGAGGGCGGCGAGGGTGTTCCCGATCCCCGGCTGGCGGCGCTGGGGCGGCGCTGGCTGGCTCCGGCGGGCGACGCGGCGAGCGGATGGTTGGAACACCGGCTGCGGCACGGCGTGACCGAGGGACGCGCCGAACTGGGCGACGGGCAGACCTTGTGGATGGAATGTAATGCGCGCGAACTGCACGGGGTCAGCTTCACCAAGGGCTGCTATGTGGGCCAGGAGAATACCGCGCGGATGAACTATCGCTCGACGGTCAACCGCCGGCTGGTGGTGGTGCCCACTGACGTCGCGGGGCCGCGCACGCGCATCGTCTATCCCGATCTGGGGCTGGCGGTCGAGCATCGTCGGATCGACGATCTGGGCGCAGCGTTGCGGCCGGACTGGCTGGTGGAGGCGCTGGCGGAGCCGATCTGAGCGGGCGCTGGACCGGGGCGTCGGTGGCGCTACAAGGTTGGTCATGGACGACTATCTGACCGCCGATCGCCCGACCTTCGTCACCCATCTCGAATGTTCGATGACGGGCGAGCATTATCCCGCCGACACGCTGCATAATCTGTCGAAGGTCGGTCGGCCGCTGCTGGTCCGCTACGACCTGTCGGCGGTCGGCGAGGCACTGTCGCGCGACACGCTGTCGGCGCGCGATACCGATCTGTGGCGCTGGCGCGAACTGCTGCCGGTGCGCCGAGCCGAGAATATTGTCAGCCTAGGCGAGATCGAGACGCCGTTGATCCCCGTGCCGAAATCGGGCGGCGAGCGGGTGCTCGTGAAGGACGAAGGTCGCCTGCCGACCGGCAGTTTCAAGGCGCGCGGGCTGGTAATGGCGGTGGCGATGGCCAAGGAACTGGGCGTGCGCCGCATCGCCATGCCGACCAACGGCAATGCCGGTGCGGCGCTGGCCGCCTATGCCGCCCGCTGTGGAATCGAGACGATCGTCTTCTGTCCCGAGGATACACCCGAGGTGAATGTCCGCGAGATCGCGGCACAGGGCAGCCGGGTGTGGCGGGTCAACGGCCTGATCGACGATTGCGGCGCGATCGTCGCCAAGGGCGCGGCGGAAGGACGCTGGTTCGATTTCTCGACGCTGAAGGAGCCGTACCGGATCGAGGGCAAGAAGACGATGGGCCTCGAACTGGCGGCGCAGCTCGGCTGGCGGCTGCCCGATGCGATCTTCTACCCGACCGGCGGCGGTACCGGGCTGATCGGCATGTGGAAGGCGTTCGACGAACTGGAGGCGCTCGGCTGGATCGGGTCGAAGCGGCCGCGCATGTATGCGGTGCAGGCATCGGGCTGCGCGCCGATCGTCCGCGCGTTCGAGGCAGGGGAGGAGCATGCCGAACGCTGGGAGGACGCGCATACCGTCGCCGCCGGCATCCGCGTGCCGCGTGCGGTCGGCGACTTCCTGATCCTGCGCGCGGTGCGCGAAAGCGGCGGCAAGGCGCTGGCGGTCGGCGACCCGGCGATCCTGAAGGCGGTGGACGACTGTGCGCGCCGCGACGGCCTGCTGCTGTGTCCCGAAGGCGGGGCGACGCTGGCCGCCTACCGCCAAGCACTGCGGGATGGGGAGGTTGATGCGGACGAGGAGGTGGTGCTGTTCAACTGTGCCACTGGCCTCAAATATCCGCTGCCGCCCGCGAGCGCGACGCTCGATCGACACCAAGTGATTGATTTCGAAGCGCTTTAGGTCAGCGTTCGAATGCGGTGATGATCGGGCAGGGGCCGTCGCTACCGGCGCCGCATTGATCGGCCAGCTTCGCAAGCGCCTGCCGTGCCGCCTGCATTCGCTCGATCTGCGCATCGAGTTCGGCGATGCGCCGCCGGGCGAGGTCGCGGGCGCGGGCACGGTCGTCGGTGGCGTCGAGCGCCAGCAACTCGCCGATCTCCTCGAGCGTGAACCCGGCCGCCTGCGCCTGCCGGATGAACCGCAGCCGGTGCAGATCGTCCTCACCGTAGTGGCGAAAGCCGTTGCCGTGCGGGCGTTCGGGCACGGCCAGTAGCCCGCGTCGCTGATAGTAGCGCACCGTATCCACGCCGACGCCGCCTGCCTTTGCCAGCTGCGCAATGGTTTGTGTCATCGGGCCTTGACTCCGGACCATGGTCCAGACCCCATATAGGGTGCACGTTGCGAATGCCAGGAGCGCACCCGTGTCCGACCGTCCCACCGCCGTCCTTCACCGCATGGTCCTGCCCGGCCACACCTGTCCCTATGGCCTGAAGGCGCTCGACCTGCTCCGCCGCAAGGGGTTCGCGGTCGAGGACCGCCCGCTGACAACGCGCGAGGCGACGGACGCGTTCAAGGCGGCGCATGGCGTGAAGACGACCCCGCAGGTCTTCATCAGTGGCACGCGCATCGGCGGCTACGACGATCTGCGCCGTCATCTTGGCCTGCGCGTCGCCGAACCCGGCGCGACCAGCTACCGCCCGGTCGCCGCCCTGTTCGCGATGACCGCGCTGCTGGCGATGGCGGCCAGTCATGCAGCCTTCGGATCGCCCTTCACGCTGCACGCGCTCCAATGGTTCGGCGGGTTCAGCATGGCGATACTGGCGCTGCTGAAGCTGCAGGACATCGAGAAATTCTCGACCATGTTCCTCAACTACGACCTGCTGGCGCGGCGCTGGGTGCGCTATGGCTATGTCTATCCCTTTGCCGAGGGACTGGCGGGCGTGCTGATGGTGGCCGGCGTGCTGACCGGGCTGTCCGCCGCGGTCGCGCTGTTCATCGGGACGATCGGGGCGGTGTCGGTGTTCAAGGCGGTCTATATCGACCGGCGCGAACTGAAATGCGCCTGTGTCGGCGGGTCGTCGAACGTGCCGTTGGGCTTCGTGTCGCTGACCGAGAATCTGGGCATGATCGCGATGGGGCTGTGGATGCTGACCGGGATGTGATCCGCTTGGGTGGGTCAGGGCACCGCGAACAGCCGCAGGAAATAGCCGACGAACCGCCGTGCATGCGCGTCGATCATGTCGCTGTCGGCGGTTTCGATGCCCCATAGCCGGCGATTATGATGGACCGCGGCCATCCCGGTCAGCGTCCGCGCCATGTCGACCGCGCCCTCATTGCGCAGCCGCCCGGCGTCGATCTGCTGCGCGATATAGCCGGACAGGGCGCGTTCGATATGGCCCGCCGCCTCCTGGTAAAAGATCCGGCCGATTTCGGGAAAGCGGCCGCTTTCGCCGACGACGAGCCGCCATGCCGCCACCGCATCGGGATGCGCGGTCTTGTTCATGAATACGCGGCAGAAATTGACGAGCGTCGCCTCCATCTCGCCCGGCGTCAGCAATTCGCTGGTGACCTGTTGGCGGAAGGCGGCGGTGACGTCGGCGATGACGGCGGCGAACAGTTCCTCCTTCGAGCGGAAATAGCTCCACAAGGTCGCCTTCGACCCGCCCAGCGTCTTGAGCAGGCCCGACATCGACGTCGCGGCATAGCCCTCTTCGAGGAACGAGCGACGCGCAGCGGCGACGATCGCGTCGCGGCGATCCTGTTTGCGGGCTTCGCGCTTGCCGAGCGCGGGTTCTTCGGTGTCGGTCATAAACTGTACTGACGGGTACAGATAATCGTTGACAGGCGCAAGCGGCAGGATCATGGAACGAAGCGTACCCACTAGTACGGTTTTCGCCATGATACGCCCGAGTCTTCGGCAAGCCCGCCGCGCGGCGCCGCTTGCGGTGTTGTTCCTGTCCGCCTGTGCCAGCGTGCCGCGTCTGGCCGAGGCGCCGGTGCCGCGCACGCCCGACAGTTTCGCCGCCGGCCGCAGCTTTGCCACGTCGGGCGCGAGCGCGTGGCCGGCGCAGAACTGGTGGCAGGGTTATGGCGATGCCCAGCTTGATGCGCTGATCGCGGAAGGCTTGGCCGGGTCGCCCGACCTTGCCGCCGCCACCGCGCGCATCGCGCAGGCCGATGGCTATGCGCGGCAGGCCGGGGCGGCGCGGCTGCCGACGCTCGGCGCATCGGGCAATGTCGGCCTGACCAAGCAGAGCTACAATAACGGCATCCCCGCCGATTTCGTGCCCAAGGGGTGGAACGACACCGGCCGGGTGCAGGGCGAGCTCGGCTTCGACCTCGACCTGTGGGGACGCAACCGCGCGGCCTATGCGGCGGCACGGTCGGATGCGGAGGCGGCGCGGCTGGATCTGGCGCAGGCGCAGCTGACGCTGTCGACCAATATCGCCGATGCCTATGCCGATCTGGCACGGTTGTTCGCCGAACGCGCGGTGGCGCAGGCGGCGCTTCAGGTGCGACAACAGACCGCGCAATTGACCGCCGACCGGGTGACGAACGGCCTCGACACCCGGGCCGAGGAGAAACAGGCGGATGCGGCGGTGCCGGCGGCGCGGGCCGATGTGGCGGCGACCGACGAAGCGATCGCGCTGACCCGCAACCGCATCGCCGCGCTGCTGGGCAAGGGGCCGGACCGGGGGCTGGCGATCACCGCGCCCGCCGCGACCATTCCCGCCCGCGGCCTGCCCGCCGGGGTCACCACCGACCTGATCGCCCGCCGCCCCGATATCGTCGCGGCGCGTACCCGGGTCGAGGCGGAGGCGAACCGGATCAAGGTCGCGCGCGCCGATTTCTATCCGTCGTTCAGCCTGTCGGCGGTGTTCGGCTTGCAGTCCCTGGGGTTGAGCAACCTCATCAACGGCGGATCGACCGCAGGCAGCGTGGGTCCGGCGTTCAACCTGCCGATCTTTCGCGGGGGCGAGCTGGACGGTCGCTACCGCGTGACGCGCGGGGCGTTCGACGCGGCGGTCGCCGATTACGACCGGACCGTCACCGCCGCCTATCGCGCGGTCGCCGATGCGGTGGTCAGCCAGCGCGCGCTGGCGACGCGCCTGACCGAATCGCAACGCTCGCTGGCCGATGCGCAGGCCGGGTACGACGTCGCGCGGCTGCGCTACGAAGGCGGGCTGTCGCGCTTCACCGACGTGCTGGTCGCGCAGGACCGGGTGTTGCAGGCGCGGCGGATCGTCGCCGACCTGCAATCGCGTGCCTTTACCCTCGACATTGCGCTCGTCCGGGCGCTGGGCGGCGGCTTTTCCGCCCCGGCGACCGCCGAGCAGAACAAGGATGTGACCCATGGCTGATGCCGATCCCGCGCCCGAGACCACCGCGCCGACGAAGCGCAAGAAGTGGCTGACCGGCATCGCCGCGGTCGTCCTGCTGGGCGCCGCGGGCTATGGCGGCTGGTATGCGCTGGTCGGCAGCCATTATGTCGAGACCGACAATGCCTATGTCGGCGCGGAAACGGCGCAGATCACGCCGATGGTCGCCGGGCAGGTGATCGCCATCGGACCATCGGAAACGCAAGCGGTGAAGCGCGGCGACGTGCTGGTCCGGCTGGACGACAGCGACGCGCGCATTGCGCTGGCGAGTGCCGAGGCGGATCTGGCCAAGGCGCGGCGCCAGTTCGGGCAGACCTCCGCCACCAGCGGCGCCCTGTCGGCGCAGGTGCAGGCGAAGGGCGCGGAGATCGTCAGCGCCCGCGCGCGGCTGGCATCGGCGCAGGCGGCGTTCGACAAGGCGCAGGTGGACTATAACCGGCGGCAGCGGCTGGCGCCCAACGGTGCGGTATCGGGCGACGAACTGACCCAGGCGACCAATGCGCTGGCGGCGGCCCGCGCGGCACTGGAACAGGCGCGGGCGGCGGTGGCGGAGGCTGCGTCGCAGCGCAGCGCGGCGGCGGGCAATCTGGCGGCCAATCAGGCGCTGATCCAGGGCGCCACGTCCCGCAGCGCGCCCGACGTGCTGGCGGCGGAGGCGCGGGTGCGGCAGGCGCAGCTCGACCTCGACCGCACCGTCATCCGCGCGCCGATCGACGGCGTCGTCGCCAACCGGACGATCCAGATCGGGCAGCGCGTCGCGGCCGGCACGACGATGATGCGGATCGTTCCGGTGAACAGCGCCTATGTCGATGCGAACTTCAAGGAAGGCCAACTGGCCAGGGTGAAGCCGGGTCAGCCGGTCAAGCTCACCTCCGACCTGTATGGCGACGATGTCGAATATCACGGCCGGGTCGTCGGCTTTTCCGGCGGGACGGGATCGGCGTTCGCACTGATCCCGGCGCAGAATGCGACCGGCAACTGGATCAAGGTCGTGCAGCGCCTGCCCGTGCGCGTCGCGCTGGACCGCAACGAGTTGCAGGCGCACCCGCTGCGCGTCGGACTGTCGATGACCGCCGAGGTGGATGTTTCGGGGCGGTAGCGCGTTCCCCGACGGCTGACCGTACCCCCGCGCAGGCGGGGGTCCAGCGCCCGATTGGAAAACGCTTCGTGCTTGACCCTGGACCCCTGCCTGCGCGGGGGTACGGCAGGCGATATTTCGTGGGACATCCGACAAGGGAGCAGTCGGCATGACCGGCCAGGACGATTTCAAACCCTATACCGGCGGCAAGCTGTGGCTGGCCGGGCTGGTGCTGGCGCTGACCAATTTCATGGTGGTGCTCGACACGACCATCGCCAACGTGTCGGTCGGGCATATCGCCGGGTCGCTCGGCATCTCGACCAGCCAGGGGACGTGGATCATCACCTCCTATGCGGTGGCGGAGGCGATCTGCGTGCCGTTGACCGGGTGGCTGGCAGGGCGGTTCGGGACGGTGCGGACCTTCGTGACGGGCATGATCGGCTTCGGCATCTTTTCGGTGCTTTGCGGGCTGTCGACCAGCCTTGCCATGATCGTCATCGCGCGGATCGGGCAGGGCTTGTGCGGCGGGCCGCTGATGCCGCTGACGCAGACGATGCTGCTGCGGGTCTTCCCGCGCGAACAGCATGGGCAGGCGATGGGCATGTGGGCGATGACCACCGTCACCGCGCCGATCCTGGGGCCGATTCTGGGCGGGACGATTTCCGACAGCTGGTCGTGGCACTGGATCTTCTTCATCAACGTGCCCGTCGCGATCTTCTGCGTGTTCGGCGCGCTGCGCCTGCTGAAACCCGCCGAGACGAAGCGCGAGAAGCTGAAGGTCGACAAGATCGGCCTCGCGCTGCTGATCCTGTGGATCGGTGCGCTCCAGATCATGCTCGACATCGGTCGCGAACATGACTGGTTCGAGGACCCGACGATCGTCCTCCTCGCCATCGTCGCGGCGGTAGGTGCTGCGGTGTTCGTCGCGTGGGAGCTGACCGAGCGGCAGCCCATCGTCGACCTGCGCGTGTTCCGCCACCGCGGCTTCGCGGTCGCGGTCGCCGCCTTGTCCTTCGCGTTCGGCACCTTCTTCGCCTCGGTCGTGCTGATCCCGCAATGGTTGCAGGCGAGCCTGGGCTACACCTCGACCTATGCCGGCTATGCCACCGCGTTCAACGGCATGGGGGCGGTCATCATGTCGCCCTTCGTCGCGAAGATGCTCAAGAAGCGCGATCCGCGTGCGCTGGTGTGCTTCGGCATCTTATGGATCGCGGCGTGCAACCTGTTGCGGGTCGGATGGACGACGGGGTCCGATTTCTGGACGCTCGCCTTTCCGCAGATGCTGCAGGGGTTCGGGATGCCGTTCTTCTTCATCCCGCTGACCACCATCGCGCTGGGCGCGGTCGATCCGAAGGAGACGGCGTCGGCGGCGGGCGTCATGAGCTTCCTGCGCACCATGGCCGGCGCGATCGGCACGTCGATATCGACGACGCTCTATGCCAACCACATGACGATCGCGCGCAGCGAGATGGTCGGGCGGCTGAACACCGATGCGACGCAACAGGCGCTGAGTGCGCAAGGCTTCTCGATCGATCAGGTACGCGGCGCGATCGAGATGACGGTGACGCAGGAAAGCAGCACGCTGGCGATCAACTACATGTTCCTGCTGTCGGCGATCATCTTTGCCGGTGCGGCGCTCATCATCTGGCTGGCCCCCCGGCCCCAGCGGATGGCCGGACCGGGGGCCGCGCATTAGCGCCGGGCGGATGCCCCCGTCGCGTCATCGAACGTCGGCGCCTTCGCGAACTCCGCTTTGCCGAACGGCCGGTCCCGGAACATATAGTCGTAATAGAAATGCCGCAGCCGCCGGTGGAACGCGCGGATGCGGTCCTGATAGGCGAGCTGCGCGGCAAGATCGGTATGCGCGAGCCGGGTGAGCAGCGCCTGCACCCCGACCGAGGGCAGCACCCAGCCCAGCGCATTCGCCGTCGCCGCCCGCCGCTTCAGCCCGCGGCGATAGGCGTCGACCCGCGCCGCCACGCTGTCGTCGCCATTCTGGTGGAAGGCGAAATACCATTTATAGTGGAAACCCTCCGGCAGCGGCGGTGAATCCGCCCATCGCGGGTTGGCGGCATAGAAGCGCCGCATCGTTTCCTCGCGCGGGATTTCCCAGGCGTGATGGACATTTTCGCGCTGGGCCAGCGCGATCTTGGCACCGTCGTCGACCGGGATGGCGCGGTTGATGACGACATGGGCGAGCGTGGGGAGCACCAGCACGAGCACCAGCCACAGCCCGGCCAGCGTCGCGGCATTGGCGGTCGACCCATGGCCCAGCCGCCCGACCAGCCCGGCCAGCGCGATCCAGAACAGCAGATACGCCGCCGCCAGCGCGACGATCAGCAGCAGCGGGCCGATCGCGACACCCGACAGCACCGCGCCGACGACGAAGGGGATGCCGAGCGCCAGCAGCAGCAGCGCGAAGCGGATCAGCCCGCGCCGCAGCCACAGCCGCCGCGCCCCCGGCATCGCCTCCAGCATCCGCGCGCGCCCGGCCTCCCGCTCGCCCGATTGCAGGTCGTGGAACAACGCGATGGCGAATAGCGGCGCAAGGAAGACGAGGACGAAGGCGAAGTCGAACCGCCCGGGCAGCGCCAGTTCGGGATTGAAGGTATCGCCGTCATAGATCTGCGCCTCCAGCCCCAGCGCGCGAACCCGCAGGATATAGGGGGCGACGTCGCGCATCCCCGTCGCGGCAAAGGCCAGCGGGGCGGGCGCGTCCCAGGTCGGGTGGAAGCTGTAATAGGCGGCGCTGCCCGCGTCCTTTTCGCGATCGACATAGGTCGCGACCGCGCCGATATCCTCGGCCTGCGCCGCTGCGATGGCGTCGATTGCCGCGCGCTGCCGCGCCATTTCGGCCATGCCGGCGGCGACGGCGGCGGTGCTGAGCACGGCCAGCAGGACCAGCGCGATCGCCGCCATGCGCGACCGCAGCAGCAGCCGGGTTTCATGCAGCCAGATCGCCATCACTTCGTCCCCAGCCGGCGGGTGGCGAACGCCAACGCGACCAGCGCCAGCATGAGCCAGCCAAGGAGGATGCCCAGCCCGGGCAGGCTGGCACGCACCAGCGATCCGGCATCGGGCGGGACGAAGCGGAATTCGGGCAGGCGTTGCCAATGGTCCGCGCCGATCCGCTTGCGCCGGTCGGCCCCGGCGTCCTTCGCCGTATCGTCGGCATAGCTGACCGCATCGGCCTGCAGCCGGTTGAGCCGCTGGACCAGTGCGTAGCGATAGGCCTCCGCCTGTTCGAGGAAGCGGCGATGCCCGGTAAAGTCGGTGCCGGCGGCGGCCATCGATGCCTGGCGCAGCGCGATGGTCGGGCTGAGCAGGCCGATCCCGGTGACCAGTGCATTCTGCGACGCGTGCGTCGCAAAGCTCTGCCCGGCATAGCGGTCGAACAATCTGCTGGTCATCGCTTCGCCTTCGAGGGCGAGGAGACCCTTGTAATTGACCGGCAGGTCCTCGACCCGCGTCACGCCATAGCGCTTCAGGGTCGCGGCCTTGAACTGCGCGAAATGCGGGTCGTCGGGATTGTGGCTGTCGCCCATCCGGCGCAGGTCACGGGCGATGGCGACGTCGGTCTGCAACCGGTTGGCCAGCGGATAGGCCTGGCCGGCGATATCGGGCGCGACGCGCGGCAGCAGCACGACGCTGACCGCCCAGAGGGCCAGCAAGGCGAGCAGCGCGTCGCGGCGACGGCGGACGAGGGTCGAAACGAGGGTGATCGCGACCACCCATAAGGCGAGATAGGCGGCATAGGCGGAGGCGATGACCGCCATCGGCCCGGCATAGGCGCCCGGCTGTCCCGAAATCAGGACGAAGCCGATCATCGCCGGCAGGCCGACCAGCGCCGCGACCAGCGCCAGTGCGCCCAGCTTCCCCCCGATGATCGAACCCGCCGATGCCCCCTGCAACAGCAAGGGCCGCAGCGTACCGCGTTCGGTCTCCCGCGCGACCGCGCCATAGCCGAGGAAGATCAGCAGCAGCGGCGCCACCGCCTGCAACACGAAGGCCGGCGTCAACTGGCCGAAGCGGACCAGCAGCGAGCTTTGCCGGACGTCGCCGAAATTGCTGGTATTCTGCCGATGCCCTTCGAGGAACATGGTGTTGCCGGTAAAGGCGTCGACGCCCGGATCGAACGCGGCGAGCGGTCCCAGCGGGCGAAAGATGAAATGGCCATAATGGACCACGCGATGCGGATGGCGGTCGGGCTGTGCCTCGAACGCGTGGTTCGCCTCTGCCTGATGGCGCGCGCGGCTGTCGGCAATGCCCTGTTGAAGGGTCCACGACGTGACCACCGCGACCAGCGTCAGGATCAGCAGCAGCGCGACGGCGGTGACCGCGACGCGGTTGCGCCGCATCAGCCGCAATTCGTCCCGCGCGATGAGCGAGATCGCGCTCATGCCGCCCCGGTTCCGGAGAAGCGGTCGTGCAGCGCCCGCACGTCGAACCGCGCTTCGCCCTCGGCCGCGACCTCGTCGACGATGCGACCGCGTTCGAGGAAGCCGATCCGGTCGGCGACATCGGCGGCGCTGAGCAGGTCGTGGGTGACCATCAGCACCGCGGTCCCCCGCGCGCGGACGGCGTGGAGCAGCGCGTTGAAATCGGCGGTGGCGCGCGGGTCCAGCCCGGAGGTCGGCTCGTCGAGCAGCAGCACCGGCACTTCGCGCAACAACGCGACGGCGATCGCGACCTTCTGCCGCATCCCCTTCGAAAAGCCGCCGAGCCGCTGATCGAACGCGCGGTCCTGCAATCCGGCCGCGGTCAGCGCATCGGTAATGTCCCCGCGCGACCGGGGCGTGCCCGACAGCGCCAGCAGATAGTCGGCATTCTCGACCGCGCTCAGATGTTCGTAGAGCGCGACATTCTCCGGCAGATAGGCGATGCGCCGCCGCGCCGCATCGGGGTCCGCCGCCGGATCGATCCCGCCGACCCGGACGCTGCCGCCATCGACACGCACGAAGCCGAGCAGCGCCGACAATGTCGTCGACTTGCCCGCGCCGTTGCCGCCGAGCAGCGCGTAGATCTCGCCGGCGGCCACCGACAGCGACAGTCCGTCGAGCACGCGGTGCGCACCATAGGCGAGTGACGCATCGGCGATGGCGATCTCGGGGTCGGTCCCGGGCAGACGGGCAGGGGGCAGCGGTGTTTGCATGGGCGGCTTCCTGCCTTTCCGGGGAGGGTATCGTCAATAGAGATGATGTATCATTGCATCATCCGCTTGCCCTCCGCTCGTTTTTGCGAATAGGGATCAATATCGAATCGATCGGGGGATCATCATGACGCCATGCCTGCGCCGGTGCGCACCGGCACTGCTGCTCGCACCGTTTCTGGCGGCGACCGGCGCCTGGGCGCAGCCGGGCCCCCGGACGGATTCGGACGATCAGGCCACCGATATCGTCGTCACCGGATCGCGCCTGGCGAATGCCAGCATCAACGGCCTCGACGTCGATCCGCTGCTGTTGCCGCAGAATGTCCGCCTGCTCGACGACACGCTGATCGACCGCACCGGCTTTACCGACCTGTCGCAGCTGTTCGATCTGGCGGGCGGTATGGCGCGGCAGAACAGCTTTGGCGGGGCGTGGGACGCCTATGCGATCCGCGGCTTTTCGGGTGATATTAACCAGGGTCCCGACCTGCTCGTCAACCGCTTCAGCGCCAATCGCGGGTTCAACGCGCGCCGCGACGTGGCGACCGTGGAGAGTTTCCAGGTGCTCAAGGGCCCGGCATCGGCGCTGTCGGGCAAGGGCGAGCCGGGCGGGTCGATCAACATCGTGACCAAGGCGCCCCTCGACCATGTCCATGCCGGCGGTGAGATCGGCTATGCCAGCTTCGACACGTGGCGCGGCAGTTTCGATATCGGCGGTCCGATCGCGGGCGGGATCGCGACGCGGGTGATCGGCGTCTATCAGGATGGCAACAGCTTCCGCGACTTCGTCCACAACGACCGCCTGCTGTTCGCACCCTCGCTCGGCTGGCGGGTGAGCGACCGGGTGCGCCTGCTCTATCAGCTCGAATACAACCTCGTACATTTCGTCCATGATCGCGGGCTGGTCGCGGTCGGAGGCGATGGTCGCGCGCTGCCCCGCAGCCGCTTTCTGGGCGAACCGAACGACGGGCCGATGACCCAGCGCACCGCGCAGCATCAGGCGACCGCCTATGTCGATCTCGGTCCCGGCATCGCGCTGGAAGCGGGGCTGCAATATCGTGACGGCGCACTGACCGGCCAGTCGACCCATAACGCCGTGCTGGTCGGCACACGGCTGCGGCGGCAGCTGCGCATCCATGACTATCGCTGGCAGGACCTGTCGGGTCGCATCGAACTGAGCCTCAACCGCACGCTGCTCGGCATCGGCCACCAGTTGCGCGTCGGTGCGGATGCGTTCGATTACGACCAGCGGCGCATCTTCTACCGCTTCAATCCCAGCGCGTCGCAGCCCTATGACATCGACGTGTTCCAGCCGGTCTATGGCCAGCGCAAGCCTGAGCAGCCCCCATCGGGTGGTCCGGGTTATT
>NZ_LQQO01000016.1 GCF_001619955.1 Sphingomonas hankookensis
TACCGGGGTCCCTTTTCCACGCCGATCCACACTTCCGCACGACGAGCCGTATCGGGCGGGCACCATAGCTCTTTTCAAGCAGGCGCGCCGCTGACAGGAATTGCGTCCGGGTCTTCGCGGTCCAGCGCGCCTTCCGCCTCGCGTCACCAACGATCTTGGGATTGTCGGCGATGAAGCGTTCCGCCGCTTGGGTCGGCGTCATCGATGCCCATGGCTCGGCGACCTGGGACTCCGGCGGCGGCGCCGTGGTAGCAACGGCCGCGGGTACAGCGGCAACCGCAGCGAAGGGCATCGGCCCAGACGCGGCGCGATCGTCGATCATGCCAGTCCACATCGTTGCGGGATCGACCAGTCGCCGCCGATATTCAAGAGCGGCGGCGAGCCGTCCTTCGAGATTGACCTTCCGGGCAATGTCGAGATTGTCGGCGGTTTCGCATACGCCTGACGCGCGAAGGTCACACGCGGCCTTGTCGAGGGACCGGTCACGCCAGTCTGGTCGATCGGCAAAGAAGTCGATCAGTGTCTCCTTCTGGTCGTCCGTCAGGCTTGGAAATCGCGCCTCGACATGCTCGCGACTACCGACGTTCGTTGGGACGCCATTCACGACGAAATCCCGGAGCATTGCTTCGTAGATGCCGACGAGGCCCTCGATCAAAAAGGTGGCGTTCGGATCAGTACGCTGGAATCCGACGTGGACCAACTCGAGATGGTCGCGCATCTCCTCCATCGCCCTACGGAAGATCCCGGCCTTTTGGGTCGTTGTCAGGCTTGCGGCTCCGCCGTCCTGGCCCAAGGTCATTTTCAAAGTCTCGCTCTTCGCGGTCATCGCGCACCCCATGCTGCGCGCCACCGCCTGGGCGGTAGTTCGGAGGCTGAGGCGTAGGGTGAAAGGCTTACCAACCTGAAAACGGACGGTACGGCGCCAGTAATAGACGGCGCCTCTGCGCTCGACATTTTGAATTGCAGGCACGGCATCTCCACATGGAGCCGTCACACCCACCGGCCCAATCCAGTGGCTGAGACCAATTTTCTGCCGCTAAAACAATAACTTAGATGGCAAATTGGCTGGGGCGGCAGGATTCGAACCTACGAATGCCGGTACCAAAAACCGGTGCCTTACCGCTTGGCGACGCCCCAGCGACCGCGCGTTGCGCGGTGGGGAGGCACTAGGGAAGTCCGGCGCGTTGCGCAATGGGATTTGCATGCGCCGTCTTCGCGGGAAACCTGTGCGTTCTGGGTCGTTGTCGGGTCACCTACCCAGGAAGGAAAATCCATGTCGAACAAGAGCCCCGCCGAAATCCGCGACGCCATGTGGAAGGCGATGGCGGCCAGCCCCTATGTCATGCTGGGCCTGACCGGCAAGCACCAGCATGCCGAACCGATGTACGCCGTGCTGGACGAGGACGCGCACAGCGAATTCTGGTTCTATACCAAGCGCGACAACCGTGCAGCCGAGGGCGGTCCGGCGATGGTGCAGTTCGTCGCCAAGGGGCACGACCTGTTCGCCTGCATCGCAGGCACGCTGACCGAGGAAAGCGATCCGGCCATCATCGACAAATATTGGTCGAAGCAGGTCGAGGCTTGGTACGAACAGGGCCGGCAGGACCCGTCGCTGCTGATGCTGCGCTTCGACCTCGACGATGCCGAGGTGTGGGAAACCGACCAGTCGCTGCTCGGCAAGCTGAAGATGTTCACCGGCCAGACGATCAAGGGCGGGGACGAAGCCGGCAGCCACGCCGTCGTCGACGTCTGAATGGACGAAGGGCGGGGGTCTTGCAGCCCCCGCCCTTCCCGTTCCTTGTACCCGAACTAACGGATCAGCCGTCGTGGCGGGCGATCCATTCCTCCAGCACCGGCGCGATGCGGTTGCGCCATTTCGATCCGTTGAAGATACCGTAATGGCCGACCTCGGGCGCCATATGGTACTGCTTCATGTCGTCGGGCAGCGCGGTCGCCAGCGTCAGCGCGGCGCGGGTCTGGCCCAATCCCGAAATATCGTCGCGCTCGCCCTCGATCGCGAGGATCGCGGTGTCGGTGATCGCGCCCGGATCGACCGGCCGCCCGCGATGCTTCATCGTTCCTTCGGGCAGGGCATGGGTCTGGAACACCAGGTCGATCGTCTGGAGATAGAATTCGGCGGTCATGTCGCACACCGCGCGATATTCGTCATAGAAACGCTGGGTCGCGCCCGCGCCTTCGCCATCACCCTGCACCAGATGCTTGAACATCTCCCAGTGCGAGATCATGTGGCTGCCCAGGTTCATGCTCATGAAGCCGGCCAGCTGCAGGAAGCCCGGATAGACGCGGCGACCGGCACCGGGATAAGTCATCGGCACGGTCGCGATGACATTCTGTTCGAACCACGCGTGCGGCCGTTCGGTCGCCAGAATGTTGACCGCGGTCGGCGCCTGCCGCGTGTCGATCGGCCCGCCCATCATGGTCAGCGTGCGCGGCCGGTTGGGATGCTCGTCCGCCCCCATCAGCGCGGTCGCGGCATAGACCGGGACCGAGGGCTGGCACACCGCCAGCACATGCGCGCGGGCATCGCCCGTCTCGCCGATCTTTTCGAGGAAGGCGATGACATAGTCGATATAGTCGTCGAGGTCGAAGCTGCCGTCGCCGACCGGCACCAGCTTCGCATCGCGCCAGTCGGTGATGTAGACATCGGCGAAGGGGAGCATGCGTTCGACCGTGCCGCGCAGCAGCGTCGCATAATGGCCGCTCATCGGCGCGACGATCAGCAGCTTGGGGCTGCCCTCCACCCCTTCGCGGACGAAGCGCTTGAGCTGCCCGAACGGGCGGCGCAGCACGATCTCCTCGCGCACCGCCACCGGCTTGCTGTCGATCGTCGTGGTGGTGAGGCCGAAGGCCGGCTTGCCGCGCGGCGCGGCGGCATGGGCGAACACCTGCAACGCCGATCCCAGCACCGGGCCACCACCGAAATAGGCGAACGGATTGCTGGGGTTCTGCAACAGCCCCGCGCTGAAATTCGCCATCGCGCTGGCCCCGGCCAGCAGCGAGCGTTGCCATTCATAAGCGTCGTACAACATGGGCATCCCCGGACCTTCTCTGACGGGGACTACCCGTACCAGTGAAAATATAGCGATTCGTTGCCATCGGCAACGCTTCGAACGTCGCACGCCAAATCTGTCCCTGCGCTGAAAGCGCATGCGTGGACACATCATCGCGTCCCTTCGATACGTTGAAGCAATGACGGGGTCGGAGGTTCCCTTTGCGGTCGCCCGCCCCAGGCGCTAGGCAGCGCCATGGCCGACACGCCCCCTGCCCCCGATCGTGCGAAGATGCTGCCGGCGCTCCGGCTGATCTGGCGCTTCACCATCCGCTACAAGCTGCAACTGGTCGGCGCGCTGGTGTCGCTGGTCACCGCCGCGGTCGCGACATTGTGGATCCCGCGCACCTTTCAGAAGGTGGTCGACAACGGCTTTGCCGAAGGGGCGAGCGTCAGCGAGATCGGCGTCTATTTCGAAGGGCTGCTGGGCGTCGTCGTCGTGCTGGCGATCGCGACCGCCGGGCGGTTCTATTTCGTGTCGTGGCTGGGCGAACGGACCGTCGCCGATCTGCGGCTGGCGGTGCATCGCAACCTGCTGACACTGTCGCCCGGCTGGTTCGAGGAAAACCGCCCGTCCGAGATCGCGTCGCGCCTGACCGCCGACACCGCGATCGTCGAGGGGATCGTCAGCACCACCGTATCGGTCGCGCTGCGCAACCTGCTGGTCGGCGTCGGCGGGGTCATCTATCTCTTCAGCCTGCAACCCAAGCTGACGCTCTACCTGATCGTCGGCATCCCGGTGATCGTGCTGCCGATCATGTGGCTGGGCGGGCGGGTGCGCAAATTGTCGCGCAGCAGCCAGGACCGGATCGCCGACATCGGGACGGTCGCGTCGGAGACGCTGGGCGCGATGAAGATCGTGCAGGCGTTCGGGCAGGAACGCCGCGAGAGCGAACGCTTCGCCGATGCGGTTGATCGCGGCTTCGCCACCGCCAAGAAACGGTTCGCGACGCGGGCGATCATGACCGCCTTCGTCATCGGCATGTTGTTCGCCGCGATCACCCTCATCATGTGGGATGCGGTCAGCGACGTCGCGGCGGGGCGGACGACCGGCGGCGCGATCACCGCCTTCGTGCTGACCGCTGCGCTGGTGACCGGGTCGTTCGGCGCGCTGACCGAAGTCTATGGCGATTTGCTGCGTGCATCGGGTGCCGCCGGGCGGCTGGCCGACCTGTTGGCGCAACGCCCGGTCATCGCCGCGCCGGCCAATCCGGTCGCGCTGCCCGAACCGGCGCGCGGCGCGGTGGCGTTCGCAGGCGTCACCTTCCATTATCCGACCCGCCCGGAAGTCGCCGCGCTGACCGATTTCACGCTCGACGTGACGCCGGGGGAGACGGTGGCGGTGGTGGGCCCGTCGGGTGCCGGCAAGTCGACGCTGTTCCAGCTGATCCAACGCTTCTACGATCCAGAAGCCGGCCGCGTCGCGGTCGATGGCGTCGATGTTCGCGATGCAGATCCGGCGGCGGTGCGCGCGCGGATCGCGATGGTCCCGCAGGAAACCGTGATCTTCGCCGCCTCCGCCCGCGACAATCTGCGCTACGGCCGCTGGGATGCGAGCGACGAACAGCTCTGGGCCGCCGCCGATGCCGCCAATGCCAGTGCGTTTCTGCGCGACTTGCCCGACGGTCTCGACACCTATCTGGGCGAAGGCGGGGCACGGCTGTCGGGGGGCCAGCGGCAGCGGGTGGCGATCGCCCGCGCGCTGCTGCGCGACGCGCCGATCCTGTTGCTGGACGAAGCGACCTCGGCGCTCGATGCCGAGAGCGAGCGGCTGGTGCAGGATGCGCTCGACCGGCTGATGGCGAACCGGACGACCCTCGTCATCGCGCACCGGCTGGCGACGGTACGCGCGGCGTCGCGGATCATCGTGATGGATCAGGGTCGGATCGTCGAGAGCGGCCGACATGGCGAGTTGATCGCGCAAGGCGGGCTGTATGCGCGGTTGGCGAATCTGCAGTTTCAAGAGGCAGGGTGAGGGTAAGGTAGCGGCGCTACGCTCCTCTTCATCACCCCGGACTTGATCCGGGGTCCCGCTTCTTCCCGACCGCCGGAAATAAGGCGGAACCCCGGATCGAGTCCGGGCTGACGGCCGGGTTGGAGCGCTGCATTCCCACCTCAACCGTTCGGTTCGAGCAGCTTCGAGCTTGTCGAGAAGCGTCCGTCGAGAACCCTGAGTTTGGGGCAACCCCTTCTCGACTTCGGTTCTCGACAGGCTCGAACCTGCGCTCGAAGCAAACGGGAGAGGAGGGTAGCCCCCTCACGCCACCGCCGACACCAATTCGCTCGCCCGCCCCTGCAACTGCCGGCTGAGCCCCGACAGTCCCTCCACCAGCCGCGTGAGCATGCCCGCCCGGTCGCCGATGCCGTCCGCCGCCGCGGCGATCGCCCCGGCCCTGGCGTCGATGTCGGCGCCCGCCCCGCGCGCTTCCTCGACCCGTTCGGCGATCGCCTGGGTGGTCCTGCGCTCGGCGGCGACGGCCGTGCCGATGGTCGTGGTGATCTGGCCGATCGCCGCGATGGCGCTCTGCACCGCCGCCTGCCCCTGCCCCACGTCACCCAGCAGCAGGTGGACCGCATCCACCCGGCGTGCGATATCGCCCGCCGCCGCTTCGGTCTGACGCGCCAGCGACTTCACCTCGCCCGCGACGACCGCGAAGCCCGTGCCGGCCGCCCCGGCGCGCGCCGCCTCGATCCCGGCATTCAGCGCCAGCAGGTTGGTCTGCTTGGCAAGGCCGCGGATCAGCGCCAGCATTTCCTCGATCGTGGTCGCCACGTCGGACAGCGATCGGACCTGCGTGCCGGTGCGCTCGACCGCCGCGCTCGCCTGTTCGCGCAGGCGCAGCGCCTCGCCCGCGTCGCGGGTAATGCGTTCGATCGACTGGGCCAGCGCCCGGCCGCGCTGTTCGATATCGACCATGCCGACCGCCGTCTGGTGCGCGGCGGCGGCGACCGATGCGGCGCTGCCATGGGTCGTGGTGGCACGCTGGTCCAGCTCGGCGGCGACCCGGCCGATCGCGCTGCAGGCGGTGCCGATATCGTTCGCCAGCGCCTTGATCCCCGCCTCGAACGCATTGGCGGCGGCATGGACCCGCTGCGACCGCGCCTGCGCCAGCGCCGATGCGTCGCCATGCCAGCGGCTGGCCATGCGCAACAGCTGTTCGGGATCGAGCAGCGCGAGGAACGTCCCGTGCTGCACCAGCACGACGCCCCGGTCGCTGTGCATCGCCAGCAGATCGGGCAGCGGCGTGTCGTGATCGGTGACGGTCGCCGGGCGGATCAGCTGCGCGATGGCATCGCCGAAACTGGGGTTGCGCAGCAGGGCATGGCCGAACGGGTTGAACAGCAGTTCGCGCACATCCAGCTCGCGCAGCACCCCCACCGGCTGCCGCCGTTCGTCGAGCACCGCCAGCAGGCGCAGGTCATGATGGCGCCGGAACCGGTCGACGACCTGCGTCAGGGTCGCGTCATGACCGATCGTCAGATGATCGGCCATCAAAGCCGGGTCGAGGCGGGTATGCTGAACCATTGCCTGGCAAGCGATAGGTGCGCCCGGTGAATCAGGCGCTAACCGGGCGTGACAGCGAGATGACAATGATCGTTTTCCTGGAAGAAACCACCGCCGGTCATTCGCTCGCGACCGGTTCCCATGCCAGCGACAATGCTCCGGCCGGCGCGCCCGCCACCGCCCGGCCACCGCGCGCGCCGATCCCGGCGACCAGCGCGTCGCGCTGCGCGGTCGTGCCGCCGCTGACGACGATCCCCCGGTTCAACCGCGCCGACAGCCATGCCGCGTCGTCCAGCGCGCGGGCATCGGCCACGCCGGCCTGATAGGCGATCGGCGGCGGCGCATCGCCGGCGATCGGTGGCACGACCTCGACCTGCCAACCCGGCGCGGCGGCGCGGGCGCGCGCCTCGATCGCGCGATAGCCGCGCGGCGGCAAACCCGGCAGCTCTGCGGCGACCGCGCGGACGCTGCGGCCGGCGTCATCGACCTGCATCGCATCGACCGCCGCACCGGTGACCAGCGCCACCTGCGCCATGATCCGGTCGCGCACCGGGCCGAAGGTCGCGCCGGCACGTTCGTTGACCTTGGCGATCTGCGCCGCCTCGGTCGCCTGCTGGTCCATCGAGCTGCGGATCTGGTCGACATGCAGGTCGAGCCGCCGGTCCAGCCGCTGCCCCAGTTGCGCGGCGAGCGCGCCATCGGCCTGCGGGTCGAGCTTCGGCGTCAGCACCACCGCACGCACCCGCACAGCGCTCCGGTCATAGGTGATTTCGAGCTGGCTGAGCCGCGCTTCGCCCGGAAAGCGCGACAGGATCGCGCTGCGCACCTGTCGCTGCGCGACCGACTCGAACGCGATCTGGCGCAACGCCGCGACCAGCGGCACCGACAGCGCCAGCATCGCGCCGACGAACAGCACGATCTGGAACGTGGTGTTGCGCGGCGTCAGGTGCCGGCCAAAGCCGTAGATCCGCGCCATCGCGGCGGCGGTCAGCGCGATGGTGATGAGGTTGGTGAAGAACAGCAGCAGCGCCCCGCCCGCCACCGTCGCATTATCGGTCGCGATGCCGAAGCCGACGACGCACAAAGGCGGCATCAGCGCGATGGCGATCGCGACCCCGACCACCGTCGCCCCACGCCCGCGGATCAATGCATAGGCACCGGCGATGGCCGACAGGAACGCGACGAGCAGGTCGAACAGCGTCGGCCGCGTCCGCCCGGCAATCTCGGTCGTGATCGTCTGGATCGGCGACAGCGCGACCAGCAGCGCCGACAGCCCGACCGCCAGCCCCGCCCCGATCGCCAGCGCGATCAGCGACTTGCGGATGTCGGGCACGTCGAGCACCGCGATACCGAAGCCGAGGCCAATGATCGGCATCATCAGCGGCGAGATCAGCATCGCGCCGATCAGCACCGCGACCGACGGCATCAACAGCCCCAGCAGCGACAGCGCCATCGACAGCACGATCATCAACCCATAGCGCGGCGACCAGCCCGCCTCCTCGGCCACCTGGCGCAGCACCGCATCGTGATCGACCGATCCGATGACGTTGATCCGCCACCAGCGGCGGAACCGGCCGCGACGGTTGCGCGCCGGGACGTCCTGCACCGCGACGTTCATCGCTTGCGGCCCTGATGGCGGATATTGGCCGGACGCCCGCGGCGTTTCAACATGCGCTGCGGCGGTCCCTTGCGCCGGTCGCTCCCCGCCGACCCCTTGCCATCGGGCAGTTCGAAGCGCAGCGCACCCGATACCGGATTGGCCTCAGCCAGCCGCAGTTGCAGCCGCTGTCCGGCGGCGAAGGTCTCGCCGCTCTGGTCGCCGATCAGCGATTGCGAGCTTTCGTCGAACCGGAAATATTCGGTGCCCAGGTCGCGCGCGGGGACCAGGCCGTCGCCGCCCACCCCCTCGACCGTGGCGAAGAAGCCGAAGCTGGCGACGCCGGTGATCCGCGCCTCCATCACCGTGCCGACATGTTCGGCGAGGTACGCGGCGACATAACGGTCGACGGTCTCGCGCTCCGCCTCCATCGCGCGGCGCTCGAGGCCGCTGATCGCCTCGCCCACCCGTTCCATGTTCGCGGCGTCGTCGGCGGGCAGCGCCCCTTCGCCCAGGCCATAGCTGCCGACCAGCGAGCGATGGACGATCAGATCGGCATAGCGGCGGATCGGCGACGTGAAGTGGGCATAGCTGCCGAGACCAAGCCCGAAATGGCCATGATTCTGCGGACCGTAGAACGCCTGCGTCTGGGTGCGGAGAATCTGCTCCATCACCTGCGGTCGGAAATCGGCCTCGCCGATCCGGTCGAGGACATGGTTGAACGTCGCGGGGCGGATCACCTGCCCCAGCGCGAACGGCACGTCGAAGGTTTCGAGATAGTCCTTCAGCGCCACCAGCTTCTCGCGCGTCGGCGGTTCGTGGACGCGGTACATGACCGGCGCCTTCTTCGCCTCCAGCGCCTTGGCCGCCGCGACATTGGCGGCGATCATGTAATCCTCGATCAGCCGCATCGAATCGAGCCGTTCGCGCGGGGCGACCGAGAGGATGCGGCCCTTCTCGTCCAGCACGATGCGCCGTTCGGGCAGGTCGAGGTCGAGCGGCTCGCGCTTCGCCCGTGCCTTCGCCAGCGCCGCCCAGCACGCCCAGAGCGGTTTCAGCGCGTTCTCGACCAGTTCGGCCGGCACCGGGGCGTCCGCCGCGCCGTCGATCGCGGCCTGCGCATGTTCATAGGCGATGTTGGCGGCAACCCGGATCACCGCGCGGGTGAAGCGCCATTTCCTGAGCGTCCCGTCCTTCGCGATGGTCAGGTGGCAGACCAGCGCCGCACGGTCCTGTCCGGCCTTCAGCGAACAGACGTCGGCCGACAGGATTTCGGGCAGCATCGGCACGACCCGGTCGGGGAAATACACGCTGTTGCCACGCGAGCGCGCCGACTTGTCGAGTTCGGAGCCGGGGCGGACATAGAAGGACACGTCGGCAATGGCGACGATCGCCTGCCAGCCGCCTGCGTTGTCTTCGCTGTCGTCGGCCTTCGCCCACACCGCATCGTCATGGTCGCGCGCGTCGATCGGATCGATCGCGACGATGGGAAGGTGACGCAGGTCTTCACGGCCCGAAATCCTCCCCGCTTCGCGGGGAGGAGAGGATCTGATCGGATATCCCGCCACCTTCCGCGCCTCCGCCAGCACCTCCTCCGAAAACACGTCGGGAATGCCGTGCTTGTGGATCGCAATCAGTGAGAAGCTGCGCGCCTCGAACGGATCGCCCAGCCGTTCGACCACCCGCGCGGTGATACGTGGCGGGCGGCCGGCCATCGCCGCCAGAACAAGGTCGCCGGGCGCCGCACCGCCGGCGTCGGACACCGGCACCTCACGGCGTTCCTTCTTGTCGACGCCCTGCAGCCATAGCTTGTCGCCCTCGGCGCGCAGCACGCCCAGCACCGCTTCGGCCGCGCGGTCGAGCTTCTTCATCGGGTACGCGGCCCAGCCGTTCCCCGCCTCCTCCGTCCGCGCGAGGATGCGGTCGCCGATGCCCAGCGCGCTGCGCCGGCCGCGCTCACGCACGCGGACGCGCGGCGGCGGCGTCTCCGCCTCCCAGCGTTCGGGCACCGCCCAGACATTGCCGCCGTCATCGACATCGGCGACGCGCAGCACCGTCACCTTGGGCAGGCCGCCCATCTTGTGAAAGGCACGGCCGGGCGCGCTGTCGATCAGCCCCTCGTCGGCCATGTCCTTCAACAGCGCCTTCAACGAAATCTTCTGCTGCGCCGACAGGCCGAAGGCGCGCGCGATCTCGCGCTTGCCCGCCGGGGTATCCGACGTCTGGATGAAATCGATAATCTGCTCACGCGTGGGCAGGCCGGGCGGCGTTTTGGTGCGTACCATCGGCCATGACATAGAGTGCCCTGCCCGTCAGACCAATGGCGTATCGTCAGGGAGCCGATCCGCCGCCTGCCCGTTGGGGTTCGATCCACCCGGAATGGAGACGACCATGGGCATTTTCGAACGCATCAAGACGCAGATCTTCGGCAAGGACGGCGGCCCGTTCGGCGACAATTATTTCGGGCAGAAGAAGGACGCCCCCGCGCCGCAGCCGACGCCAGCACCCGCCCCCGCGCAGCACGCGCCTGCGCCCGCTGCCCCTGCACCCGCGGCCCCTGCCGCACCGGCGACCCCCGCCGCGCCCCAGCCGGTCGACCCGATGACCGCGATCGAACGCATCGCGGCGCAGAAGGGCAATCCGCCGCTCAACTGGCGGACGTCGATTGTCGACCTGATGAAGCTGCTCGACCTCGATTCCAGCCTCGACAACCGCAAGGAGCTGGCGACCGAATTGGGCTATACCGGCGCGAAGGACGGCAGCGCCGAGATGAATATCTGGCTGCACCGCGCGGTGTTGCAGGAACTCGGCAAGGCCGGTGGGCAGGTGCCGGGGAAGCTGAAGGATTGAGGGTCGCGTCCTGACCTACTCGAACCGTACCCCGGCGGAGGCCGGGGTCCAGTTGGGGGACGTCAGCGAGTTTATGGCAACCATTCCGTAACTGGACCCCGGCCTTCGCCGGGGTACGGTTGAACGGAGGCTGTTACCAGACGATAAGCCGTACCCCCGCGCAGGCGGGGGTCCACGTCAGTGCGCGGATCCACCCACCCAATCGAGGGCCGTACCCCCGCGCAGGCGGGGGTCCAGGCGAGGTGCAGCTTCTGTGACTTGCCGGCCGAGCCGTACCCCCGCGCAGGCGGGGGTCCAGGGTTACAAGCGCTACCGTTCGTGACTCTGGATCCCCGCCTGCGCGGGGATACGCATGGTTTCTACCGGCTGGTTGCCACAACGTGCCCCTTACCCAATCGTCACCCCGGGCTTGACCCGGGGTCCCGCTTTCTTGCCAGCGGTTGAGAAGAAGCGGGACCCCGGATCAAGTCCGGGGTGACGTTGGGGCCGGCGTCAGTACGCCCGCCCGATCAGCACCCGCTCCACCGCCGGCGCACCGGTGAACACGCACGGGCCATCGTCACACCCGGTCTGCCCCAACGGCGCATTACGGATCGTCAGCTTCAGCCCCTTCAACCGCTGCACCACCGCCTCCAGCGCATCGCCGGTCGGCTTCGACCAGCGGACATCGACCCAGCCGGGGTTCTTCACGCCCGACGCGAAATGCGCCTCGACCCCCGCCCAGTCCTCGACCGGCACGATGGCGGCACGCAACTTCTCGGTCGACTGCGCCAGCAGCGCCGCCTGGATATCGGCCAGCGTCGCGCCGACCTCGCCCACGAAATCGTCCTTCGCGACGACCGCGCTGTCGAGCTTGCCATCGCCACGATACAGCCGGTCACGCCGCACGACCGACACATTGCCGCCGGCCATGTCGCGCCCGCCGACCTCGATGATCACCGGCGCGCCCTTCTTCACCCAGCCCCAGCGCTTGTTGGCGGCCTTGGCCGGTTTCAGGTCGAGCAGCGCGCGGACCGGTTCGCCGAGCGCGGTCTGCCTGGCCAGCGACGCCTGCAACTCGCGGCAATAGGCGATCAGCGGTTCGTCCTCGGGCGCATCGCGCAGCATCGGCACGATCACCACCTGCCACGGCGCGATCGCGGGCGGCACGCGCAGGCCGTCATCGTCGCCATGGACCATGATGACGCCGCCGATCATCCGCGTCGACACGCCCCAGCTCGTCGTGTTGGCGTGTTCGAACTGGCCCTCGGCATTCTGGAACCGGATGTTCTGCGCATGCGCGAAGTTGGTGCCGAGGAAGTGCGACGTGCCCGCCTGCAACGCCTTCCCGTCCTGCATCATCGCCTCGATGCTGTAGGTCGCGACCGCGCCGGGGAAGCGTTCATTCTCCGGCTTCTCGCCCGCGATCACGTGCAGGCCGAGACACGTTTCGGCGAACTCGCGATAGACTTCGAGCATTTTCAGCGTCTCGCCCTGCGCCTCTTCCGCCGTGGCGTGCGCGGTATGCCCTTCCTGCCACAGGAACTCGGCGGTGCGCAGGAACATGCGGGTGCGCATTTCCCAGCGCACGACGTTCGCCCACTGGTTGATCAGCACCGGCAGGTCGCGCCACGACTGCACCCAGCGTGAAAAGGCGGTGCCGATCACCGTCTCGCTGGTCGGGCGCACGACCAGTGGCTCCTCCAGCTTCGCTTCGGGATCGGGGGTCAGCCCGCCCTTGCCGTCCGCGACCAGCCGGTGATGGGTGACCACCGCCATTTCCTTGGCGAAGCCGTCGACATGCTCGGCCTCCTTTTCGAAATAGGACAGCGGGATGAACAGCGGGAAATAGCAATTCTCATGCCCCGTCGCCTTGATCCGGTCGTCGAGCAGCCGCTGGATCCGCTCCCAGATGCCATAGCCCCAGGGCCGGATGACCATGCACCCGCGCACCCCGGATTCCTCGGCCAGATCGGCCTCGGTGATGACGGCTTGATACCAGGCGGCGAAATCCTGTTCGCGCGTGACGTTGAGAGCGTGCTTCATGGGACCGCGCGATAGCGGCAAACGGGGCCGTTCGCCAAGCGGGGATACGCGCTCAATCGCCCGCCAACAGGATCGCGGCGATCACCAGCCATGGCAGGACGGCGATGGCGAGCCAGAACAGCAACGTCGCGCGCGGGCGCACCGGCACCGCGGGACGAACGATCCGCTGGGCGGGAAAGGACTTTGCCCCCGCAGTTCGACTAATATCATTGTATTTCATACGCTTCGCTCCGGCGATCCACGGTCGCCATGCGGTAGCACCGCATTCCTTGCGCGGCGCCGCACGACACGGCGGCGTCAACTTCCGCAGTCGACGTGTCATGGCGATGGCCGTGGCGGGCTGCCGCCCTCCACCACGGCGTCATGGTTAGCGATTCCTTCGCGGTCGACTTTGCGCAACCTTCGCAACTTTCGCGGGCACGCGCGCGGGGTGGCGTCGGCGCGCTACAGCCTGTAGGTGCCCCCCCATGCCCGGCGACCGTATCCTGACGGGGTTGGCGCTCCGCCTGCTCGCGATCTTCTTCCTGTCCACCATGTCGGCACTGGTGAAGCTGGCCGAGACGCGCGGCGCGTCGCTGCCCGAAACCATGTTCTATCGCCAGCTCTGCGCGTTGCCGATCGTGCTGGGCTTCGTCGCGGCAGGTCCGGGGCTGCGGTCGCTTCGCACCACGCGGTTCAAGGGGCATCTGACCCGATCGATGATCGGACTGGTCGGCATGGTCTTTACCTTCGGCGCGGTGCTGCTGCTGCCGCTGGCGGAGGCGACCACGTTCCAGTTCACCGTGCCGATCTTTGCGACCTTGCTCGGCGCGCTGGTGCTGCGAGAGCGGACGGGCTGGCAGCGGTGGAGCGCAGTGCTGGTCGGCTTCGTCGGCGTGCTGGTCGTGTCGCAACCGGGCAGTTCGCACGTGCCGCTGTTCGGGGCGTTCGTCGGGCTCATGGCGGCGCTGTTCGTCGCCCTCGTCGCGATCGCGCTGCGCCAGCTGCGCGACGAGCCGGCGGGGACGACCGTCTTCTGGTTTTCCACGCTGACCCTGCCGTTCATCGCCACCGCCTATGCCTTCGACATCCGCTCGCACGACTGGCTGACCTGGGCCAACCTGGTCGCGATCGGCATGGTCGGTGGCATGGGGCAGATCGCGCTGACCGCCGCATCGCGCGCCGCGCCGGTCGCGGTCGTCGTGCCGATGGACTATTCCGGCCTGCTATGGGCGACGGTCTATGGCTGGCTGTTGTTCGGCGTGCTGCCGACGCCGATGACCTGGGTCGGTGCGCCGATCATCATCGCCAGCGGCCTGTTCATCGTATGGCGCGAGCACCGGCTGGGGCGGCAAAAGGTCCGCGCGATGGTCGAGGAGGACTGAGTTCAATCTTCCTCGATTTCGCCCCGTACCTGTGCGTGGGCCAATAGCGCGAACAGCACGCTGCCGCCGACGATATTGCCGAGCAGTACCGGAACGAAGAACGCCAGCGCCTGTCCCGCGCCCATGTCGCCGTGCAGCACCAGCACCCACATCTCCGCCGACCCGGCGACGACATGGGCAAAGCCGCCCAGATCGATCAACCCGGTCAGCAGCACGATCAGCGTCACTTTTTGCCCTTCGACGCTTGGCAAGGTCCACACCACGCTGGCCAGCAGGATGCCGGAAGGGATGCCGGCCAGGAACCCTTCCATCCCGACATGCTTCAGCACGACCCCGCTTACCTCGAGCAATTCGGCTGCCTGTTCCGACCCCAGCCCGCCGAGCATGGCGAAACCGGCAAAGGCGAAGGTGCCGATCAGATTGGCGAACAGCACGATGCCCCACAGGCGCAGCGTTCGCGCCAGGTTGCGCACCGACGGATCGGTCGCGAGCGGCAGGACCGCCGACAACGTGCTCTCCGTGAACAGCTGCATCCGCCCCAAGATCACCACGACGAAGCCGATCGCATAGCCGAGCGCCTGGAGCAGCGGCGTCCATGGGCCGGCGGGGACAGCGGTTTCCATCACCGCCTTGCCCAGCAGCGACAGGCCGATGGCGATACCGGCGGTGATGCCCGACCACATCAGCGACGCGGCGGGCCGTTCGAGTTCCTCGATCCCCTGTCGCCGGACCACTTCGTGCACGATCAGCGCGGAGGCGGCACGGCGATCGTCGACCACCTCTTCCTGTTCGGGATCCAGCGCGACCTTGCGCTCTTCCTCGGTCGCCGCGTCGGCGGGGGTGGATGTTTCGGTCATGTACCGATGGCAACCGGTCGCATCGGACAAGGTTCCGTCAGGCAATGCGTCGCCACGCCGCCGCGGAAGGTGCCGTGCGGAGCCACGGCGCGACGATTAACGCGGTTTTGACTCCGGTGGCCGCACATCGGGCGAATGGTAGGAACCGCCCCCCGCCGCCCCGCCGACCGGCTGCGGGAGCTGGACGCCTTGCGTGGCCTCGCGGCGCTGGCGGTCGTGCTGTACCACTACAGCTATTTCATCCAGTTCATGGTGCCGGGGACAGCGCTGCCGCACCTGCAACTGCGTTGGGGCGATGACGGCGTGAAGCTGTTCTTCGCCATTTCAGCCTTCGCGATGCTGGCCACGCTCGAACGGACGCCGACCCTGGGGGCGTTCGCGCAGGCCCGTGCCCGGCGCTTGCTGCCCGAATATTGGCTGGCGATGATACTGACCGGCATCGTCGCATGGACGTTCCGACCGGCGCGGCTGGCAGTCACTCCGCTCGAATGGCTGGCGAACCTGCCGCTGATGCAGAAGCTGACCGGGGTGCCGATGGTCGACGGCGTCTATTGGACGCTCAATGTGGAGGTCATCTTCTACGCCCTGATCGCAATCATGTGGCGGATCGGCGCGCTGCGGTCGATCGAGCGGCTCGTCCTCGGATGGCTCGCGGTCCGGTTGGTGTGCTGGCTGCTGCCGACGCCGGGCTGGCTGCAGTTCGTCCTGCTGACCGAACATTGCATCTGGTTCTCGGTCGGGCTGATCGCCTATCCCGTCTGGCGCGGTACGGTTCGCTGGCAGGATCAGCGGTTGCTGGCGGCGGCGATGCTGGGCGTACAGGCATTGACCGGTGGTCTGCACGCCACGCTGCTGTTGATCGCGATGATGGCGCTGTTCCTCGGGATTGCAACCGGACGGCTCCGCGGCCTCGACCATCCGCTATTATTGTGGCTCGGCGCGATCTCCTACCCGCTCTATCTCGTCCATGCCGTGATCGGCTATGCGATCATCGCCCGGCTGCAGGCGGCAGGCATCGGCGCCGATATCGCGCAACTGGTCGCGCTCGCCGCGATGATGGCGCTGGCGGTCGTGGTCGGGCGGGTGTGCGATGCGGCGCGGGCCCGGGCGAAACCGGCCCCGCGCCTGCGCGAAGCGATCCTCTGACGCTGGCGCTATCGTCCCGCCCGGTGACCGGGCGGGACGGCGGCGATCATTCGGCCGCTTCCGCCACCGGCGCGACGCTGTCCTTCCACGCCAGCACCGGCTTGCGTGCCGCCAGCGTTTCGTCGAGGCGACGACGCGGGGCGAAGTGCGGCGCGGACTTGAGCGCGGCATCGCCCGCCTTGGCGCGTTCGCCGACCGACTTCAGCGCACCGATGAACTGGTCGAGGGCCGCCTTGCTCTCGGTTTCGGTCGGTTCGACCAGCATCGCGCCGTGGACGACCAGCGGGAAATAGACCGTCATCGGGTGATAGCCCTCGTCGATCAGCCCCTTGGCGACGTCCAGCGTCGAGAAGCCCTCGGCAAGGTTCGCATCGCTGAACAGCGCTTCATGCATGCACGGGCCGCTGTCGCCGAACGGCGCGTCGAGCGTGTCGTCGAGGCTGCGGAGGACGTAATTGGCGTTGAGTACCGCGTCTTCGGCAACTTGTTTCAGGCCGTCGGCGCCGTGGCTGAGGATGTAGCTCAGCGCGCGGGTGAACATGCCCATCTGGCCATGGAATGCGACCATTCGGCCGAAGCTGTCGGCGTGATGCTCGCCGGCGGTTTCCTCTTCGACCAGCACGAAGCGGTCGCCCTGCTTCTCGACGAACGGCAGCGGCGCGAAGGGGGTCAGCGCCTTCGAGAACACCACCGGACCCGAACCCGGACCGCCGCCACCATGCGGGGTGGAGAAGGTCTTGTGCAGGTTGATATGCATCGCATCGACGCCGAGATCGCCCGGCCGCACCCGGCCGACGATCGCGTTGAAGTTCGCACCGTCGCAATAGACATAGCCGCCCGCCGCATGCACCGCGTCGGAAATTTCCTTCAGGTCGCGCTCGAACAGACCGCAGGTGTTGGGGTTGGTGATCATAACGCCGGCAACGTCCGGACCCAGCCGGTCCTTCAGCGCCTGCGTATCGATGCGCCCTTCGGCGGTGGCGGGGATCGCCTTCACGGTGAAGCCGGCAAACGCCGCCGTCGCCGGATTGGTGCCGTGCGCCGATTCAGGGACGAGGATGACCTTGCGATGACCCTCGCCGCGCTTTTCCAGCGCCGCCTTGATCGCGAGGATACCGCACAGTTCGCCATGCGCGCCCGCCTTGGGCGACATGGCGACCGAATCCATGTTGGTCAGCGTGACCAGCCAGTGTGCCAGCTGATGGATCAGCTCCAGCGCGCCCTGCACCGTGTCGATCGGCCCCAGCGGGTGCAGATCGGCGAAGCCCGGCAGCCGCGCCATGCGTTCGTTCAGGCGCGGATTGTGCTTCATCGTGCACGACCCCAGCGGGAACAGGCCGAGGTCGATGGCGTAATTCTGCCGCGACAGGCGGGTATAGTGGCGCACCGCCTCCGGTTCCGACAGGCCGGGCAGACCGATCGCGCCCTTGCGGGCATGGTTGCCGAGACGCGAGGCAACCTTGGGCGCTGCATCGATGTCGACGCCGGTGGTTTCGGTCGATCCGATCTCGAAGATCAGCGCCTCTTCCAGCATCAGCGCGCGGTTGCCGGTAAAGGTCGCCTGTGCTGCCTGCGAAGCATCGCCCATTTCGGGACGCCAGCCGCTCTGGTTCACGCTCATGCCAGTACCTCCGTCAGCGCTACGGCAAGCGCCTCGATATCTTCCTCGGTCACGGTTTCGGTGACCGCCACGACCAGACCGTTGGCCAGCCCCTCGTCGCCCGGATAGAGCCGGCCGAGCGACACGCCGGCCAGCACGCCGCGATCGGCCAGTTCGCGCACCACCGGCCGCGCTTCGGTCGGCAGCTTTAGCGTGAATTCGTTGAAGAAGCTGTCGTTGACCAGTTCGACGCCCGGCACCTGCGCCAGACGATCGGCCGCCGCGCAGGCCTTGGCATAATTGACCTCGGCCAGCTGCCGCAGCCCCTTTTCGCCGAGCAGCGTCAGGTGGATCGAGAAGGCGAGCGCACACAGCCCCGAATTGGTGCAGATGTTCGACGTCGCCTTTTCCCGGCGGATATGCTGTTCGCGGGTCGACAGGGTGAGCACGAAGCCGCGCTTGCCCTCGGCATCGACGGTCTCGCCGCAGAGGCGCCCCGGCATCTGCCGCACCAGCTTTTCCGAACAGGCGAACAGGCCGACATAGGGACCGCCGAACTGGAGGCCTACGCCGAGCGACTGGCCTTCGCCCACGACGATGTCGGCGCCCAGATGGCCCGGCGCCTCGATCGCGCCCAGTGCGACCGGTTCGGTCACGACCGCGATCAGCAGCGCCTTTACCGCATGCGCCGCATCGGCGATGCGCTTCAGGTCGGGGATACGGCCCAGAATGTCCGGATACTGCACGACGACGCACGACGTATCGGCGTCGATCTTTTCAATCACCCGATCGTCGTCGGTTTCGGCGACCAGCCACGGGTCGGTCACGTCCAGCACGTCGCCGGTGTACTTCGCCATGGTCCTGGCGACCGAGACGTAATGCGGATGCACCCCGCCCGAGAACACCGCCTTCGCCTTGCGCGTCACGCGGCGGGCCATGGTCACCGCTTCCCATGCCGCGGTCGAGCCGTCGTACATCGACGCGTTCGCCACGTCGCAGCCCAGCAGCCGGGCGACCTGGCTCTGGAATTCGAACAGCATCTGCAGCGTGCCCTGGGCGATTTCCGGCTGGTAGGGCGTATAGGCGGTCAGATACTCGCCACGCTGGATCAGGTGGTCGACGCTGGCCGGCACATGATGGCGATACGCACCACAGCCGAGGAAGAACGGCACCGACCCCGCCGCGACATTCTTCGCCGCCAGTGCCGACAGATGCCGCTCGACTGCCAGCTCGCTGGCATGGTTGGGCAGACCGGGCACCGGCCCGTCGAGCCGGGCGGATTCGGGAACGTCGACGAACAGGTCGTCGATGCTGTCGGCACCGATCACGGACAGCATGTCCGCGCGGTCGGTCGGGGTCAGGGGAAGATAGCGCATGATGGTCCTACTGCAGAACCGCCATCGCATCCGTCATTCCGGCGAAGGCCGGAATCCATGGACACGGGCGGCATCGAAATATCGGAACGGCCCGTATCCATGGGTCCCGGCCTGCGCCGGGACCACGATGGTGTCGGGCGCGATCCTTACAGCCGCGCGATATACGCGGCGTACTTCTCTTCATCCATCAGCTCGCCCAGCTCGCTCTCATCGCGGAGCGTCAGCTTGAAGAACCAGCCATCGCCTTCGGGGTCTTCGTTGACCAGCGCCGGGTTGTCGGTCAGCGCCGCATTGCCCTCGATCACCGTGCCCGATGCCGGGGTATAGACGTCGGAAGCGGCCTTGACCGACTCAACGACGGCGGCATCGTCGCCCTTGGTGAGTTCGCGACCATCGGCGGGAACGTCGACGAACACGATGTCGCCCAGCTGCCCGGCGGCATATTCGGTGATGCCGACCGTCGCGACTTCACCGTCGACTTCAATCCACTCATGTTCCTGCGTGAAAAAACGGCTCATCGGGGCAACTCCCTCTTAACGGACGTAACGATGGGGGACGAACGGCATCGGCACGACCCGCGCCGGATGCAGCTTGCCGCGCTGGCGCAGGGTGATCGCCCCGCTTTCCGCCAGCGCCGGCGGGCAATAGGCCATGGCGATCGGCGCCTGCACGCTCGGCGCGAACCCGCCCGAGGTGACGTGACCGACGACATTGCCGTCGGCGTCCACGACCTCGGCGCCTTCGCGCACCGGCTGGCGGCCTTCGACGATCACGCCGATCCGCTTCAATTGCGGGCCGGCGGCGCGTTCGGCGAGGATACGCTCGGCGCCGGGGAAGCCGCCTTCCTCGCGACGACGCTTCGACAGCGCGAAACCCAGGTCGGCGGCGACCGGAGTCGTATCGGGGCTGAGGTCGTGGCCATAGAGCGGCAACCCTGCTTCGAGGCGCAGCGAATCGCGCGCGCCCAGACCGATCGGCTTCACTTCCGGTTCGGCACAGATCGCGTCGGCAAAGGCGGTGGCGGCGTCCTCGGGCAGCGAAATCTCATAGCCGTCCTCGCCGGTATAGCCCGAACGGCTGATCCACAGCTTGTGCCCGTTCCATTCGAACGCACCGGCGGTCATGAAGGTCAGCGCGGCGACGCCCGGCAGGATGCGATCCAGCGCATCGACCGCCTTCGGCCCCTGCAACGCCAGCAGCGCGCGGTCGTCGAGATGGTTGAGCGTGATCTCGTCGGCCAGATGCTCGCGCAGATGGCCGATATCGTCATATTTGGTCGCACCGTTGGCGACCATATAGAAGGCGTCCTCGCCGGCCGCCGCATCCATCGGGAACGGAACGCCGGGGTCCGCCGCATCCAGCCGCGTGACCATCAGGTCGTCGAGAATGCCACCCTGTTCGTCGAGCAGCAGCGAATAGCGCATCTTGGCAGGCTTCAGGATGCGCAGATCGCCCGGCAGCAGCGCTTCGAGCGCGGCAGTCGCATGCGGTCCGTGGATCACCAGCTGGCCCATGTGACTTACGTCGAACAGCCCGGCGCTTTCGCGCGTCCACAGATGCTCGGCCATGATGCCTTCATACTGGACCGGCATCGTATAGCCCGCGAACGGGACCATGCGGCCACCCTTCGCCCGGTGCCAGGCGTCGAGCGGCAGCACCTGCGGCGGCAGTTCCTCGACCGGATCGGTGCCGTCGGCGCGCAGTTCGTGGGCGGGTTCGGGCGCAATGTCGCTCATGGGCCACATCCTTCGTGATAGGGACGATCGACGGACGCAGGGGCACAGCGCGCCCTGCAACCATCGCCCCCTCTGTCACGGAACCTGAGAGCTTTCGCGGGGCACATGCCCTGCTTACCCCTTCGGTGGTCCGACCGTTATGGCCGCAACGCTTTCCAGAGTATCGTGGCCCCGCGCGGTCCCTGTTGCCTGAGAGATTCCGGGGCGGTTGCTCCTTCGGCGGCGGATCACTCCGCACTCTCCCGCGCGTGGCGTCGGCTGCAAGCCTTGATGCCCGAACCTCTGGCTTGGGCGTGGGGATTAGTCAATCGGGAAAGCGGGCGGCTAGCGGACGGAAGGGGCGTTGCAAGCGGTCCGTTTCCCGACGCGATTGGCAGTCCCCGCGCAGACCGGATGACGTAGGCATGCCAACTCAACCACGTCGTCATTCCCGCGAAGGCGGGAATCCATACGCGCTGACGTCAAGGCAAGAGGCGCTACCATAGCGTCTATGGATTCCCGCCTTCGCGGGAATGACGAAGACGAAGCAGATTACCCGCTCCGCCCGGCCTCACCGCGTCACATTATACCGCAGCTGCGCGTCGGTCAGCTGGAATCCCACCAGCGCCTCGAACGTCGCGGCCAGCACCGCTTGGCGCACCGCCGGATCGGACAGCGGGTCGATCGCCGCGTCCTGGTCCCCGGGCTTGCGGCGGCGGTTGATCTGGTCGCGGGTTTCCTGCGGCAGCGTCGCGGCGGCGCGGTCGACGATCGCCGTCCCCTGCCCCTGCGCCGATGCCCGCGCCTCACCGGCCGCGAAGTTGAGCGTGATCTGCCCGATGCGCTTCGACACGACCTGCGTGCCGCCGCGCACGACCGTCACGAAATAGGGTAACGTCACGACCCGCGCCGCATCGGTGCGGTTGCGCCGCGCCTGCACGTCGAAGCTGACCGTGCTGTTGATCGTGTCCGTCCCCTCGACGCAGGAGGCGCGGACGTTGGTCAGCGTCGCGACGACGTCGATCGCCTTCGCATCGGTGCTGGCAGGCGGATCGAACAGCGTGATGTCGCCGGTCCCGGCCGGCACGCCCGCGACCGGACAGGCCGACCGCACCGCCGAAATGCCGACGCCCGAAGTCACGTCCAGCTCGCCGGTGCGCTTGCACCCCGACAGCGCGACCAGAGCGAGCACGGGGGCGATGGTGGCGACGGCGGCGGTTTTGCGGAGGGTCACGGAAATCTGTACCTTATGCAACGGTGCGGCGATGCCGCGCCTCCTGAGTAGCGATGCTTCATAGGAACCGCCTTACGCGCACGCAAGCAATGGCGTGTTTGCAGGCCCGCCGCCCGGCTTCACTTGGCGCGCGCCCGAACAAGCTGTAAGCGCTGGCTCCATGACCGAGACCCCGCGCCCCGCCATCGAATTGCTGATCGCCGCCCCGCGCGGCTTTTGCGCCGGGGTCGACCGCGCGATCCAGATCGTCGAGCTGGCGATCCAGAAACACGGCGCGCCGGTCTATGTCCGCCACGAAATCGTCCACAACAAGTTCGTGGTCGATTCGCTGAGGGCCAAGGGCGCGATCTTCGTCGAGGAACTGGATCAGGTGCCCGACGGCGTGCCAGTCGTGTTCTCCGCACACGGCGTGCCCAAATCGGTGCCGGCGGCGGCGAGCGAGCGCGGCCTCGACTATCTCGACGCCACCTGCCCGCTGGTGTCGAAGGTCCATCGCCAGGCCGAACGGCTGGTCGCATCGGGCCGCCATATCCTGTTCGTCGGCCATGCCGGCCATCCGGAGGTCATCGGCACCTTCGGCCAGGTGCCCGAAGGCCAGATGACGCTGATCGAAACGGTCGAGGATGTCGCGAAGCTGACCCCGGCCGATCCGGACAACCTCGCCTTCCTCACCCAAACGACGCTGTCGGTCGACGACACCCGCGCCATCGTCGAGGCGACGATCGCGCGCTTCCCGACCATCGTCGCGCCCAAGGCCGACGACATCTGCTATGCCACGTCGAACCGGCAGAATGCGGTGAAGGCGATCGCGCAGAGCTGCGACCTCGTCCTCGTCATCGGCGCGCCCAATTCGTCCAATTCGGTGCGGCTGGTCGAGGTGGCCGAACGCGAAGGCACCTCGGCCAAGCTGATCCAGCGCGCCGCCGATCTCGACTTTGCGTGGCTGGACGGTGTCGGCACGCTCGGCATCACCGCCGGTGCGTCGGCGCCCGAAGTGCTGGTGCGCGAACTGGTCGACCGCATCGCCACCCGCTTCGACGTGACCGAGCGCGAGGTCGAGATGACGCGCGAGACGATCGCGTTCAAACTGCCGCGCGGTCTCGAAGCCGCGTAATGGCCGTCTATACGCAAGTGTCGGCGGAAGCGCTCGCGCGCTTCCTGGCCGGTTACGACCATGGCGAACTGATTTCGGCCAAGGGGATCGCCGAGGGGGTCGAGAACAGCAACTATTTGGTCGACACCACCACCGGCCGTTTCATCCTGACGCTGTATGAAAAGCGGGTCGATCTGGCCGACCTGCCCTTCTTCTTCGCGATGACCGATGCGCTGGCGGATGCGGGCAACCCCGTACCGCGCGCACTGCCCGACCGCGCGGGTCAGGTGATCCAGACGCTGGAGGGGCGTCCCGCCTGCCTGATCGAATTCCTGTCGGGCGTATCGGTCAGCCATCCGACCGCCGAACAGGCGCATGCGGCGGGCGCGGCGCTCGGCGCGCTACACCGCAGCCTTGCCGGCTTCGCGCCGACCCGCGCCAATTCGATGGGCGTCGCGGTCTGGCCGAAGCTGTTCGCCGACTGCTCCGATCAGCTCGATTCGATTCAGCCAGGCCTTCGCGCGCGGGTGGGTTCGGCGCTGGATGCCATCGTCGCGACGTGGCCCACGGACCTGCCGATCGGCGCGATTCATGCCGACCTGTTTCCCGACAACGTCCTGATGCTCGGCGACCGGGTGACGGGGCTGATCGATTTCTATTTCGCCTGCACCGACATCATCGCCTACGACGTCGCGATCACCCATTCGGCGTGGAGCTTCGACGCCAAGGGTGTGGCCCTCGACCCGGCGATCGGACAGGCGCTGCTGGCCGGCTATCGCACGCAGGCCTCGCTCTCCGATGCGGAGGTCGCCGCGCTGCCGCTGCTCGCGAAGGGTGCCTGTATCCGCTTCCTGCTGACCCGCGCCTGGGACTGGATCAACACACCGGCCGACGCGCTGGTGACGCGCAAGGACCCGCTCGCCTATCTGCGCCGGCTCGACTGGTACGACGCGAACCCGACCGCCTTCGCATGACCGAGACTGCCGAACTCCCTCGCGTGGAAATCGCGACCGATGGCGCGTGCAAGGGCAATCCGGGCCGCGGCGGCTGGGGCGCGGTGCTGCGCGCCGCGGACGGTCGCGAGCGCGAATTGTCGGGCGGGGAAAAGGTCACCACCAACAACCGCATGGAATTGATGGCCGCGATCGAGGGGCTGAAGGCGTTGAAGCGCCCGTGCCGGGTGATCCTGTCGACCGACAGCCGCTATGTCATGGACGGCCTGACCAAATGGATCAAAGGCTGGCAGAAGAATGGCTGGAAGACCGCTGCGAAACAGCCGGTCAAGAATGCCGAGCTGTGGCAGGAACTCCTCGCCGCCGCCAAGCCGCACCGCATCGAATGGGTGTGGGTGAAGGGCCATGCCGGCCACCCCGATAACGAGCGCGCCGACAAGCTCGCCAGCGATGCGGCCTTGGCCCAATGATCCCGCGCGTCCTGATCGACACCGCACAGGTCCCCGGCGACAGCGTCGAACTGCGCCTGGTCCAGCGTGGCGAAGACTTCATGATCGTCCTCGACCGCAACGAGTTGATGAGCAGCCGCATGTCGGCGTCGGAAGAGGCGCTGGCCGATCTGGGTTGCGCGCATCTGACCGGACGCAAGGGCGCCCGCGTGCTGATCGGCGGCCTCGGCATGGGGTTCACGCTGCGGCGTGCTCTGAAGATTCTGCCCGCCGATGCCGAGGTGGTCGTCGCCGAACTGGTGCCCAAGATCGTCGAATGGGCGCGCGGGCCGCTGGCGCATATCTTCGACGGCTGCCTCGACGACCCGCGCGTGCGGATCGCGGTCGGCGACGTGGCGTGGGCGATCGAGGATGGTGGCTGGGACGCGATCCTGCTGGATGTCGACAACGGGCCGGACGGGCTGACCCATGCCAGCAACGACAAGCTCTATTCCGCGCGCGGACTTCAGGTAACGAAGCGGGCGCTGCGGTCGGGGGGCGTGCTGGCGATCTGGTCGGCCTATGCTGATGCGGCGTTCACCAAGCGGTTGAAGGATTGCGGGTATCTGGTGGATGAGCAGGTCGTGCGGGCGCGCGGGACCAAGGGCGCGCGGCATGTGATCTGGCTGGCCGGGCGGCGGTAGGGGCTACCTTCTCTCCTTCCCCGCCCGCGTTTAGTTCGAGCCTCCCCCCTCCATTTGGTTCGGGCCTCCCCCTTCCCCCGTTTGGTTCGAGCTTGTCGAGAACGGGTTTCCGCAAGAGTGGAGCTATCGGCAGCAAACCACCTTCGCCACCGTTCGGTTCGAGCCTGTCGAAAACCCGCCTGCCTCAAGCAACCCGTTCTCGACGGACGCTTCTCGACAAGCTCGAAGCTGCTCGAACCGAACGGGGTGGGTGGGGAAAGGTCAACAAACTCAACCCACCCGTTCGTGCTGAGTAGGATTAAGCGAAGTCGAGGATGATCGGGTCGGATCGTCCCCCTGACGATCCTGAACCATGCGGGGCATGGTTCACCCGATCATTATCGAAGCGCCCGCCCCACACGGTCCTTCGACAAGCTCCATGGCTACTCAGGACAAACGGGCGGCGGGGCGCAAGCCTCACTCATCTGTCCGAATCTTCACCTTGTTCGGCAGATCCTTCCCCTTGGTCCGCCGCGACGGCACCTGCACCGGGTTCTTCTTCTTCCAATCCCCCCAACGCTTCGGGCCTTCGGGGGTATCGATGATCGTATCGTCGTCCATGGGTCCATCCAAACGCAAAAAAGGCGACGGATCAACGACCCGCCGCCTCCTTGTCTCCGTCGACATCGCCGACGGAGATACGCTGCCGGCCCGCTCCCTCAGGCCGGCATCGCATCCTCGCGATCGATCAACCGACCGTCCACGCCCCGTCGATGCGCGTCAGCGCGCCCTGCTGGTTTCCTTCGCGCAGCGCTTCCGGCAACAGCGCTTCCGGGAAGTCCTGATACGATACCGGCCGCAGGAAGCGGTGGATGGCGAGCGTGCCGACCGACGTCGTGCGCCCGTCCGACGTCGCCGGGAACGGGCCGCCATGGACCATCGCATGCCCGACCTCGACGCCGGTCGGCCAGCCGTTGCACAGGATGCGGCCGACGGTGCGTTCCAGCACCGGGATCAGCTTGCGCGCATCGGCATAATCGCCCTCGTCGATCTGGAGCGTCGCGGTCAGCTGGCCTTCCAGCTTCGACAGCACTTCGGCCAGTTCGTCGGCATTCGCGCACTTCACGACGACCGACGACATGCCGAACACTTCGTGCGCGTGTGCCGGATCGGCGATGAAGTCCTTGCCCGACACGGCGAAGATCGCGGCGCGGCCACGGGTCGGGCCGTCCGGTTCCTGCCCCTCGCCGACCAGCGTCACCGCGGGGCTCGACGCCAGCTTGGCGCGGCCTTCCTCATACGCCTTGTGGATGCCGTCGCTGAGCATCACCTGCGCCGGGGTGCCGAGCAGCGCGTCGCCGGCGATGTCGAGGAACGCGTCGAGCTCCGGTCCGTCGATGCCGAGCACCAGGCCCGGATTGGTGCAGAACTGCCCCGCGCCCATGCTCAGCGAGCCGACATAGCCCTTGGCCAGCGCCTCGCCGCGGTTCTTGAGCGCTTCGGACATCAGCACGACCGGGTTGATCGACGACATTTCGGCATAGACGGGGATCGGCTGCGGGCGTTGTTGTGCAACCTTCATCAGCGCGGTGCCGCCGCTGCGCGAGCCGGTAAAGCCCACCGCCTGCACCCGCGGATCGGCGACCAGCGTCGTGCCGATCACCTGGCCCGACCCCGACACCATCGAGAACACGCCATCGGGCATGCCGGTCTTTTCCGCGGCGCGGACGATCGCCAGCGCCACCAGCTCGGCGGTGCCCGGATGCGCCTGATGCGCCTTCACGATCACCGGGCAACCCGCCGCCAGCGCCGACGCAGTGTCGCCACCGGCGGTCGAGAAGGCGAGCGGAAAGTTCGACGCGCCGAACACCACGACCGGGCCGACCGGCACGGTGCGCAGCCGCAGGTCGGGCTTGGGCACCGGCGCGCGTGCCGGATCGGCATGATCGATGCGCAGCTGCTGCCACGCGCCGTCGCGCACTTCCTTCGCGAACAGGCGCAGCTGCCCGCAAGTGCGGCCGCGTTCGCCGGTCAGGCGGGCGATCGGCAGGCCGGTTTCGCGGCTGCCGCGTTCGAGCAGTTCGTCGCCCAGTGCCTCGATCTCGTCGGCGATCGCGTCGAGGAAGCCGGCGCGCTGTTCGAGCGGTAGCGCCGAATAGATCGGAAACGCCTCGGCCGCGCGGGCGCACGCTTCTTCCGCGTCTTCCTTCGTGCCCTTCGAGAAACCTTCGCCGAACAATGCGCCGGTTGCGGGGTCATAGGCCTGGAACTGGTCGTCGCGGGCGACGCGCTTCGAACCCAGGAACAGTTCGCCGGTGATCGTCATGTGCATCCTCTTTGCGCCAAGTGTTGGCGCCCAGATAGGAACTGATAGCGCTAACGTAAATGGGTGTCGCGAATTACTCCGACAATCTATGCGGCGAATAGACCGCCGCGTCGACCCCCTGCGGCACATTGCCGACACCCAGCAACGCCGCGCACAACCGCGCGGCGGCGGGCGCGGTCTGGATCCCGAAGCCCCCCTGCCCTGCGCACCAGAAGAAACCGGGCACCCATGCGTCGAACCCATAGACCGGCAGCCGGTCGGGCGCGAAGCTGCGCAGCCCCGCCCAGCGCCGCTCGACCGCCTCGACCCGCCAGTCGACGGCGGCTTCGAACCGGTCGATCGCCAGCGCCACGTCGATCTCCTCGGCGGCGACGTCGTGCGGCCGGTCGGGCGTCTCGTCATGCGGCGTCAGCCACAGCCGCCCGCCCGGTTCGGGCTTGAAGTAAAACCCCCCCGCCGCATCCATCACCAGCGGCAGGTCGGGCGAGGCCGGCGGATCGACCCGCACCTGTACCACCGTCCGCCGATAGGGCCGGATGCCCTGCGGCGCGGCGCCGAGCAGCACGGCCACTTCGTCCGCCCATGCCCCGGCGGCGTTGACGACGATATCGGCCACGACGTCCTCACCCGTCACCGTTTCCAGCCGCCATTGCCCGCCGGCGCGCCGACCACCGGTAAGCCGCGCATCGCAGCGCAACGCGACGCCACTACGCCGCGCCTGTGCCAGATAGGCGGCATGCAGCGCGCCCACATCGATATCGGCACAGCCCGGCGACCACAAAGCATGCCACGGCCCCCGCAAGCCCTCGACCACGCCATGCGGGTCGCGCCATTCGATCGGCACGCCGCTCGTCGCGAACTCCGCCGCCATCGCCGCCAGCACCGCGCGATCCCGCGCCAGCAGCAATTCGCCGCGCGTGCGCAAAAAACCCTGCGACGCGAAATCGGCGGGCGGCGCGTGCAGGAACGGTCCCGATGCGCTGGTCAGCGGCTGCACCAGCGGCCCGCCATAGGTTTCCGACCAGAAGGCCGCCGACCGCCCGGTCGCGTGAAAGCCAGGATGCGCCTCCGCCTCCAGCAGCAACACATCGTCGGTCGCGGCCAGTTCGGCGGCAAGGCTCGCCCCCGCCATCCCCGCGCCGATAATCGCCACCCGCCTGCGCGTCATGCGTGGGTCCGGTGCGGTGCGGGCGCGCGGGCGTCGAGGAAGGTGTCGATCGCGGCAATGGCGCGCGAACGGACCGGATCGGCCTCGCGCAAGATTTCATGCGCGCATTCCGGCCCGAAGCGCAGCAACTCGACATCGGGCAACCGCCCGGCAACCTCCACCGCCGCGCGCGCATCGACCAGCGCATCGGCATCGGCGACCAGCATCTGGATCGGCACCCGGACGGACGCCAGCGCCGGGCTCGCGCGCAGCTCGCGGGTCGAGCGGAACGCATCGATTACCCAACGCCAGCTCGGCGGCCCGGTCCGCAGCGCGGCATCGGTCCCCTGCCACCACAGTTCGTCGGAATAGCGTGCCGGATCATGGGTCAGCATCGTTTCGCGCGGACGCACCGTATGCGGACGCTCGTTACCTTTCCATGCGGGCCTCAGCGGGCTGCCCATCGCGCTCATCAGCCGCGCCATCCGCTCGCCGAAGCGCGGGCCGATCGGCGCGCGCAGCCCCAGCATCGGCGCGACCAGCACGCACGCCGCCGGATCGACACGCTGCTCGACCACCGCGCGGAGCGCCAGATGCCCGCCCATCGAATGGCCGATCAGCACCCGCGGCCCCTCCGCATCCCATTGCGTCCAGAAGGCGGCGAGGTCGTCGAGATAGGTTTCGAACCGGTCGATATGGCCGCAATCGCCCGCCGGGGTGCAGCGCCCCGATCCGCCCTGCCCGCGCCAATCGAACGCGGTGATGCTCCATCCGCGCACATGCCAATGGGCGAAGGTCTCCAGATATTTCTCGAACATGTCGCCCCGCCCGGTCTGGAACAACAGGCTGCCGCGCGGGCGGACATTGGCGGGTGCGGCCCAGTCGAACCGGCGGTGCGACCAGCCGTCGGGCGCCTGCCACCGGGTGATGGCGGCAGCGGCGGGAATCGCGCGGCGGTAGAGGGCGTGGGCGGCCATGGGTCCGGTTACGGTTTCGAAACCCCTTACGTCTAGGGCTTAACGACATGGGGGGTATCGTCGTTCCTTGGCTGGCGCTTGCGCTGCTGCTGCTGTTGCTGCTCGCCGGCATCGAGGATGCACGAACCCGCGAAATCGCGAACTGGAAGAATGCGGCGATCGCGCTGCTGGCGCTGCCCTGGTGGTGGGCCAACGATCTGTCGGGCGTCGATATGGCGTGGCAGCTGGGCGTCGCGCTGATCGTCTTCGCGCTGTTCTTCGCCGCGTTCGTCGCCGGACAGATGGGCGGCGGCGACGTGAAGATGATCGCAGCACTCGCGCTGTGGCTGCCGCCGGGCGGCGTGCTGTCGATGCTGATGGTCATGTCGCTGCTGGGCGGAGGGCTGACGCTGCTGTTCCTTGCCGATCGATGGCGGCGGCGGGCGGCCCAGGTGGCGGAAATTCCCTACGGGATCGCCATCGCCGTCGCCGGCATGCTCGCGATTGCGAACCCGTTCTTAACCCATTTCGGTGATGTTTAACGGCGAATCAACCGGCCAGACGAATGGAAGGGCCAGCTAGGTCATGGATTCTCGGAAACTGTTCCTGCTGATCGGAGCGCTGTTCGTGGCGGGCCTGACCGCGTTCATGGCGCGCAACCTGATGGCCGGCGCTTCGGCCCCCGTCGCCACCGCCGCGCCGATGGCGGCGCCGATCGACGGCCCGCGCGTGCTGGTCGCGACCAAGGCGCTGCCGGTCGGCACGATCATCGATGCGACCGCGCTCCGGTTCACGCCCTGGCCCAAGGAACTGGTCGAAAACGCCTATTTCCTCGAAGCCATGCCCGAATCGCGCAATCTGGTCGGCACCGTCGTCCGCTTCGCCATTCCGGCGGGACAGCCGATCACGCAGGGCGCGCTGGTCAAGCCGGGCGACCGCGGCTTCCTTGCCGCCGCCCTGGGGCCGGGCATGCGCGCGGTCACCGTGCCGGTGTCGGCGCAGAGCGCGGTCGCGGGCTTCGTCTTTCCCGGCGACCGGGTCGACCTGGTGCTGACGCAGACCGTGGCCGGCGGCGGCGACGGCCCGCCGCTCAAGGCATCGGAAACCTTCCTGCGCAACCTGCGCGTGCTGGCGACCGACCAGCGCACCGACAAGAATACCGACGATCAGGGCAAGACTTTGGTGTCGACCTATTCGACCGTGACGGTCGAGGCGACGCCGCGCATTGCCGAGAAGATCGCCGTCGCGCAGACCGTCGGCACGCTGTCGCTGTCGCTGCGTTCGATCGCCGACAACCGTTCCGAACTGGAGGAAGCCATCGCCAGCGGCGATGTGCAGTTGCCGGCCAATGGCGATCCGAAGGCGGAAAAAGCGGCGCTGGAGCGTATCGCCAGCCGCCCGATCGACGGCGGATCGACCTTTTCGACCGGTGCCGACGTGTCGCGTTTCCAGCGCAGCTCGGTGCCGGGCAAGGCCGGCATGATGGCAGGCCCCAGCAATGCCGGACCGCCCGCCGGATCGATGACCGCCACGCCGACGGCACCCGCCGCCCCGGCCGGACCGGTCGTGCGGATCACCCGCGGCAATGATGTGACCGCCGTGCCGGTCGGAGGAGCCAAGTAATGCCTCGCCTGAACCTCATGCGCCGGTCGCTGGCCGCGACCCTGTCGGTCGCGCTCGTCACCGGATCGGCGCTGCCCGCCACCGCGCTCGCCGCGCCCGGCACCGCCGCTGGCGCGGTCCGTGCGGCGCGGGTCGGCACCCCGCCCGCCGGCACGATGCGCCCGACCAACGACGTCCAGCTGTCGATCGGGCAGGGCGAGCTGGTCACGCTGCCTGCCAATGTCGCCGATGTCTGGGTGTCCAACCCCGCGGTCGCCGACGTCTATGTCGGCAATCCGCGCCAGATCCACCTGTTCGGCAAGGCCGATGGCGAAGCGACGATCTTCGCCACCAGCGCCAGCGGGGCGGTCGTCTATGCCGCCAATGTGCGCGTGGGGCAGAACCTGACCTCGCTCGACCGGATGCTGAAGGCGGCGATGCCGGAGGCCGATATCCGCGTGACGACGGTCGGCCAGCTGGCCGTCCTCAACGGTACCATCGCCTCGCCCGCCGACAGCGCGCAGGCCGAACGGCTGGTCGCCTCGCTGCTCAATCCGGGCGTCGCGGTGGGCGATCCCAATGTCGCGCTGAAGATCGGCGTGGTGAACCGGCTGAAGCTGGCCACCCCGCTGCAGGTCAACCTGCAGGTTCGCATTGCCGAGGTCAGCCGCAACTTCGTCAAGAATATCGGAGTCAACCTGACGTCGCGCGACGTGTCGGGCGGCATGCTGTTCGGTGTCGCGCAGGGACGGCAGGGGACGATCACGACCATCCCGGGTTCGCCAACCAATACCGACTTCCTCGCCAATGGCGGGCGTCCCGGCGGCACGCTGTACGGTTTCCCGACCAAGGGCACCAACGGCACCACGCTGAACCTTGCGGGCAAGCTGCTCGGCCTCGAACTGCTCGGCGCGCTCGATCTGGGTGAGCGCATCGGGCAGGTGACGACGCTCGCCAATCCGAACCTGACCGCCCTGTCCGGCGAAACCGGATCGTTCCTCGCGGGCGGCGAAATCCCGATCCCCGTCAGCCAGGGGCTGGGCGCGGTGTCGGTGCAGTACAAGCAGTACGGCGTTAGCCTTGCCTATACGCCGACCGTGCTGGCCGATGGCCGCATCTCGTTGCGCGTCCGCCCCGAAGTATCGCAGCTGTCGGCCGCCGGCGCGGTGCAGATCGACGGCACCACGATCCCCGCGCTCACCACGCGACGGGCTGAAACGACCGTCGAACTGGGCTCGGGTCAGAGCATGATGATCGGCGGTCTGCTATCGAACAGCCATGACAATTCGATCGACAAGGCGCCGGGTCTCGGCGACCTGCCGATCCTCGGCTCGCTGTTCCGCTCGAACGCCTTCACCCGTAACGAAACCGAGCTGGTCATCGTCATCACCCCCTATCTGGTGAAGCCGGTCGACAGCCAGCAACGCATCGCGCTGCCGACCGACGCCTATTCGACCCCCGACGATGTCGAACGGGTGCTGATGGGCCAGCTGACCGGTCAGCGCAAACCGACCCCGCGCCCGGTACCGACCATGGCGCCGCAGGGGGCCGCCCGTCCGGCCATCGGGCTCACCGCACCGGCCCCGGTCGTGCCGGAGTCCGCCAATCCCTCTCCCGCTGCCCCCGCCCCGCGCAAAGGCGGCCGCAGCGCCCAGCCGGTCGCCCCCGGCTTCAGCATCCAGTGAGGCACGCCCCGATGACCCTTTTCCGTATCCTCGCGCTCGGCACGACGATCGCGGTCGCCGGCTGCTCCGGCACCGTTAATCGCGGCGTCGAATCGGTGCATCAGCCGGTGGTCAGCCGCTCCGCCTATGCCTTCGACATGGCGACCGGCCCTGCCGGCCTCGCGCCCGGCGAACGCGCCCGCCTCGCCGGCTGGCTGGAGGCGATGCACCTGCGCTATGGCGACGAGATCGGCGTCGACGATGCCGGGGCCGGCGACGACGCGGTGCGCAGCGACATCGCCGCCGAAGCCGCCCGCGTTGGGCTGCTGCTCGCCGATGCGGTGCCGCCGACGCCCGGCGCCCTCGCCCCCGGCACCGTCCGCGTCGTCGTGTCGCGCATGACCGCCAGCGTGCCGGGATGCCCCGACAACTCGCGCACCTACCAGCCCAATTTTTCGGCGCAGACCTCGTCCGACTTCGGCTGTTCGATCAATTCGAACCTGGCGGCGATGGTCGCGCGTCCGGGCGACATGGTGCTCGGACGCGGCAATGCCGAGACGACCGACACCATGGTCAACACCAAGGCGGTCGGCGCGCTGCGCCGCGCGGCGCCCAGCGGCAATGGCGGACAGGTCAGCAACGCCGCGGGCAGCACCGGCGGTTCGGGCGGGAGCAGCCAGTAATGAACGCCCCCTTCTCCCTCGCCAAATCCGGGCAGCGCGACGCCTTCGTCGCGTTCGTCTGCGACGAAAACTCGGCCGAAACGCTGCGCGGCGTCGCCGGCGACCATGGCTGGCCGGTCGAAAAGGTGATGAAGGGCGGGCTGCGCAATGCGGTGCAGACGCTGTCCGTCTCTGCCAGCCCGCACATCCTGTTCGTCGACCTGTCCGAATCGGGCGATCCGCTGAACGACATCAACGGCCTGGCCGAAGTGTGCGAACCGGGCACGATCGTCATCGCCATGGGGCAGGTGAACGACGTCCGCCTGTACCGCGACCTGCTGTCCAGCGGCATCCACGACTATCTGCTCAAGCCGCTCAACCCCGACATGGTGCGCGAATCGATCGCGCAGGCCCATGCCCTGCTCCATGCGCCCAAGGCGGCGGAGGCTAGTGCCGAACGCCCGCACTGCGCGGTCGCGATCATCGGCACGCGCGGCGGCGCGGGCGCCTCGACCATCGCCACCTCGCTGGCATGGCTCAGCGGCGAACAGGAAAAGCGCAGCACGGCGCTGCTCGACCTCGACGTCCATTTCGGCACGGGGGCATTGGGCCTCGACCTCGAACCCGGTCGCGGGCTGACCGATGCGATCGAGAATCCGAGCCGCATCGACGGGTTGTTCATCGAACGCGCCATGGTGCGTGCCGGCGAACGGCTGTGCGTGCTGTCGGCTGAAGCGCCGATCAACGCGCCGATCCAGACCGACGGCACCGCCTTCTACCAGTTGCAGGAGGAGATGCGCGCCGCGTTCGAAACGACGATCGTCGACCTGCCGCGCGGCATGCTGGTTGCCTATCCGCATCTGGTGGAGGAAGTGCAGACCGCCGTGATCGTCACCGAACTGACGCTCGCCGCCGCGCGCGACACGATCCGGTTGCTGTCGTGGTTCCGTTCCAACGCGCCGCACGTCACCGTCATCCTGGTCGGCAACAAGCTGCAACCGGTCGCGAACCAGGAAATCAGCCGCAAGGACTTCGAAGGATCGATCGAACGCAAGCTCGACTTCGCCATCGCCTGGGACGGCAAGCTTGCGGCGCAGGCGGCCAAGCTCGGCAAGCCGCTGGCCGAAGCGGGCAAGGGCAATCGCGCGCTGGCCCCGCTGATCGACCTGTCGCGGCACCTGTGCCAGCTGCACGACGCCGACGAGGATGACGACGGCAAGGGCGCGGCGAAGGGCAAGGGGGCAAAGGGCGGCACCTCGCTGATCGGCAAGCTCGCCGGGCTGCGTGCTCGCCTGCCCGCCCGGGCCAAGAAATAGGCGCAGGACCCACGGCGATGGACCTGCTCCCCCTCCTCCTGCTCGCCACCGGCGCGGCGATGACGCTGGTGCTGCTGGTGCTCGCCCTGTCCGGACCGTCGGGCGAGCGGGCGCGCAACCGGCGGTTGCTGGCGGTGCGCGAGCGTCATGCCTCCGCCGCCAGCGCGACCGCGATGGAAGCGCAGATGCGCCGCATCGGCAACCGGAGCACCAGCAAGGCCGATCGCACCGCCGCGCGTTTCCTGCCCAATGTCGAACAATTGAAGCTGCGTTTGCAAAAGACCGGCCGCAACTGGACCCTTGCCCAATATGGCAAGGTGTCGCTCGGCATCATCGTCGCGGTCTTCGCCCTGCTGCTGCTGCGCGGCTTTCCGCTGGTCCTCGCGCTGCTGCTGGCGCTGGCTGCCGGCATGGGCCTGCCGCATTTCGCGGTGGGCTTCGTCATCAAGAAACGCATCGCGCGCTTCACCGCCAAATTCCCCGACGCGATCGAATTGCTGGTCCGGGGTCTCCGCTCCGGTCTGCCGATCACCGAGACGATGACCGTCGTCGGTCAGGAAGTCGACGGCCCGGTCGGCGAGGAATTCCGCCTGGTCAGCGACCGGATGAAGATCGGCCGCTCGCTCGACGCCGCGCTGCAGGAAACCGGCGACCGGCTCGGCACGCCCGAGTTCCAGTTCTTCATCATCACCATCGCCATCCAGCGCGAAACCGGCGGCAACCTTGCCGAAACGCTCGCGAACCTCGCCGACGTGCTGCGCAAGCGGATGCAGATGAAGCTGAAGATCAAGGCGATGTCGTCGGAATCCAAGGCGTCCGCCTATATCGTCGGGTCGCTGCCCTTCATCGTGTTCGGCATGATCTGGGTCATCAACGACACCTATATGCAGAATTTTTTCGTCGATCCGCGGCTGATGATCGCGGGCATGGGCGGGCTGCTGTGGATGGGGATCGGCGCCTTCATCATGGCCAAGATGGTCAATTTCGAGATCTGATGCGATGATAGCCGCCGCGCCCAACCCCACCTTCTTCGGCTTCGACGTCGTCAATGTCGCGACGATCCTGTCGGCGGTCGCCGTCCTGTCGGTGATGCTGGCGATCTATATCGCAACGACCTCGCGCGACCCGATGACCCGCCGGGTCAAGGCGCTGAACGACCGCCGCGAACAGCTGAAGGCCGGCATCACCGCATCGACCAGCAAGCGTCGTGCGAAGCTGGTGCAGAAGAACGACGCGACCGACCGCATCCGCGGGCTGTTGTCGTCGATGAAGGTGCTGCAGGATTCGCAGCTGAAGGTCGCGCAGCTGAAACTGATGCAGGCGGGCATCCGGTCGAAGGACTGGGCGGTCGCGGTCATCTTCGGGCGGCTGGTGCTGCCGATCGTGTTCGGCCTGCCGATGCTCTACATCGTCTATGGCACCGACACCTTCGCCGACTGGTCGCCGCTGAAAGCCTATGGCCTGGTCGCGGGCACCTTCATCCTCAGCTACAAGGCGCCCGACATCTATCTGAAGAACAAGATCACCAAACGGTCGGACGCGATCCGCAAGGGGCTTCCCGACGCGCTGGACCTGCTGGTGATCTGCGCCGAAGCCGGCCTGACGGTCGACGCCGCCTTCACCCGCGTCGCGCGCGAACTGGGCCGCGCCTATCCCGAACTGGGCGAGGAATTCTCGCTGACCGCGATCGAGCTGGGCTTCCTGACCGAACGGCGTCAGGCGTTCGAAAACCTCGCGATGCGCATCAACCTCGACGCAGTGAAGGGCGTGGTCACGACCATGATCCAGACCGAGAAATACGGCACCCCGCTCGCCTCCGCGCTGCGCGTGCTGTCGGCGGAATTCCGCAACGAACGCATGATGCGCGCCGAGGAAAAGGCCGCGCGCCTTCCCGCGATCATGACCGTGCCGCTGATCCTCTTCATCCTCCCCACCCTGTTCGTCGTCATCCTGGGGCCGGCGGCGTGCAGCATCAGCGACGCGTTCGGCAAATAGGCATCGGGGGCCGGCGGGAACGCCGCCCCGCCCCGTCCGTTATCGCCCCGTAACCAATCAAAGGGGCTTGCACGATGCTGTTCCAGACGCCGACCCAGTTCGCGGTCCTCGCACTGTTGCTGCTTGCCGGCTGGTTCTTCGGCCTCGCATCGTCTTCGGGCGGCAAGAAATGGAAGCAGCGCTATCGCGACGAGGAAGCCGCGCACAAGGCCTATCGCGCCGAAGTCGCCGCCGACCTGAAGGCCCGCGACGAACGCCTGCGCGAAGTGGAGGCCGAACGCGACCGGCTGGCCAAGGAACGCAGCACCGCCACCGCGACCGCCGCGACGGCCGCCACCGGCGCGGCCGCGGCCAGCAGCAGCGGCGGCGGTTTCTTCGGCTGGGGCGGCGACAATCTGTCGCGCATTCGCGGCATCGATGCCGACCTCGAACGGGCACTCGGCCAGCGCGGGATCAAGACCTATCGTGCGATCGAGCAGCTGACCGAAGCCGACGAACGCGCGCTCGAGGAGGATCTGCGCCTTCGTCCGGGCACGATCGACGCCGAACATTGGCGCGAACAGGCGGCAATGCTGCGCGAAGGCCGCGACGACGACCATCGCAGCCGCTGGGGCTGATCGGGCTATGGTCACTCCGGGCTTGTCGCGGGGTGACGTTTCCTTGACGATCCGGCCTAGCCCGCTGCACCTTCCCGCGCATCAAAGGCTCGCTGCGCCGACAGCACCGTCCCGATCCGCGCTTCCGACCACGTCATCAACGCCCGCAGCGCATCGATCAATTCGCCGCCCAGCGGCGTGATCGCATAGCTGACGCTGACCGGCTTGGTCGCGACGACATGCCGCGTCACCAGCCCGTCGCGCTCCAGCATGCGCAGCGTCTGGCTCAGCATCTTCTGCGACACACCGGCGATCCGCCGTTTCAGTTCGTTGAAGCGATACGGCTCCTCGCCCAGCAACAGCAGCACCAGCACGCTCCATTTGTCGCCGATCCGGTCGAGCAACAGCCGTGTCGGGCAATCGGCGGCGAACACGTCGCCCTTCAGCCACGCGGTTTCCACCGGGTTACCTCGTATCGGAAAAGTGCCGTCTTGCGTCATCGGTTTCCCCATAGCACGTGGTCACCATTGGATACCACAGGAGACTGACGATGGATGTTGCGGTACTGGGCGCAAGCGGCAATGCCGGTTCGGAGATCACGCGGGAGCTGGCCCGTCGCGGCCACAGCGTCCGCGCGATCGCCCGCAAGCCCGATGCGATCCCGGACCTGCCCGGCGTGACCCGGCTGGCGGGCGACGCGCATGATCCCGTGGTACTCGGCCCGCTGATCGCCGGCGCCGACGCGGTCATCAGCGCACTGCATTTCGACGTCACCGCCGACACGTTGCTCGCAGCGCTCCGCCAGGCGGGCGTCGGACGGCTGCTGGTCACCGGCGGCGCGGCCAGCCTGGAGGTCGCGCCCGGCGTGCGGCTGATCGATTCGCCCGACTTCCCGGCCGAATGGCGCGAGTTCGCGATGGGTGGCATCGCCTTTCTCGACGCGCTGCGCTCGGTCGAGGATATCGACTGGACCTTCTTCTCGCCCGCCGCGCTGATCGAGCCGGGCGAGCGCACCGGCCGCTATCGGCTCGGCACCGATACGCTGGTCACCGACGATGCCGGGGTCAGCCGGATCAGCTTCGCCGATTATGCCATCGCGATGGTCGACGAGCTGGAGGCGCATCGCCACCCGCGCGCCCGCTTCACCGCCGCCTATTGAGGCTGCACCCCGCCCCGGTTTGCGCCGGGGCGGGCAGCGATCAGAACGTCACCCATTCCGGGCCGCCGGGGAACACCACATCCTCGACCTTGTCGCCGATCTTGGTGACCGCCAGCAGCAGCGCGAGCACGACGAGCAGGTCGAACACGATCACCGCGCCCCAGACGAACGCCGGGTGGAACGGACCGACACGGTCGAACCCGTCCTTCGTCACCCGTGCCGCATCGTTCGTCATCACGCTTCTCACTTCTTCAATGCGGCCTGTGCCGCCGCCAACCGGGCGATCGGCACGCGATAGGGGCTGGCCGACACATAGTCCAACCCGACCTTTTCGCAGAAGGCGATCGACGCCGGATCGCCGCCATGTTCGCCGCAGATGCCGAGCTTGATGTCGCTCCGGGTCTTGCGCCCCCGCTCGGCGGCCAGCTCGATCAGCTCGCCCACGCCCTCGACATCGATCGAGACGAACGGATCGCGGGCATAGATGCCCTTTTCGACATAGGCGCCCAGGAACCGGCTGGCATCGTCGCGGCTGACGCCCAGCGTCGTCTGCGTCAGGTCGTTGGTCCCGAACGAGAAGAACTGCCCGGCCTCGGCGATCTCCCCGGCCTTGAGCGCGGCGCGCGGCAGTTCGATCATCGTGCCGACCAGATACTCGATTCGGCGGCCCTTGTCGGCGAACACGGCTTCCGCCGCCTTGTCGATCACCGTCTTCATCAGCTCCAGCTCGCGCTTGGTGCCGACCAGCGGGATCATCACCTCGGGGATCGGCGCCTCGCCCGACTTCTCCGCGACGATCACCGCCGCTTCGAAGATCGCCCGCGCCTGCATCTCGTAGATTTCCGGATAGGTCACGCCCAGCCGGCAACCGCGATGGCCCAGCATCGGGTTGAATTCGTGCAGCTCGGCCGCGCGGCGCTTGAGCTGTTCGACCTCGATCCCCGCCGCCTGCGCCACTTCGGCGAACTCGGCTTCCTCATGCGGCAGGAATTCGTGCAGCGGCGGGTCGAGCAGGCGGATGGTGCACGGCAGGCCGACCATCACCTCGAAAATCTCGACGAAGTCGCTGCGCTGTTCGGGCAGCAGCTTGTCGAGCGCCACGCGACGCCCGGCCTCGTCCTCGGCCAGAATCATCTGCCGCACGGCGGTGATCCGCGACTGTTCGAAGAACATGTGCTCGGTGCGGCAGAGGCCAATCCCCTCCGCCCCGAAATCGCGCGCGGTGCGGCAATCGAGCGGCGTTTCGGCATTGGTCCGCACCTTGAGGCGACGAACGCCATCGGCCCATTCCATCAGCGTGCCGAAATCGCCAGCCAGTTCGGGCTGCACCGTCGCGACCGCGCCTGCCATCACCTCGCCGGTCGCGCCGTCGATGGTGACGATATCGCCCTCGCGGATTTCGCGCGAACCGACCTTCATCACGCCTGCCTTGGCATCGATCGAGATCGACCCTGCGCCCGACACGCAGGGACGGCCCATGCCGCGCGCCACGACGGCGGCGTGGCTGGTCATGCCGCCGCGTGCGGTCAGGATGCCGCGCGCCGCATGCATGCCGTGAATGTCTTCCGGGCTGGTCTCGGTACGGATCAGGATCACCGCGTCACCGGCGTTCGAGCGCCGCTCGGCGGTGTCGCTGTCGAACACCGCGATGCCGCTCGCCGCCCCCGGCGAGGCGGGCAGCCCCTTGGTCAGCACGTCGCGCGCCGCCTTCGGGTCGAGCGTCGGGTGGAGCAGCTGGTCCAATGCCTGCGGATCGACCCGCGCGATCGCCTCCTCGCGGCTGATCAGCCCTTCCTCGGCCATGTCGACCGCGATCTTCAGCGCCGCCTTCGCAGTGCGCTTGCCCGACCGGGTCTGCAGCATCCACAATTTGCCCTGCTGCACCGTGAATTCGATGTCCTGCATGTCGCGGTAATGCCGCTCCAGCCGGTCGAACACCGCCGCCAGCTCGGCATAGGCGTCGGGCATCGCCTCTTCCATCGACAGCGGCTTGGCATTCGCCGCCGCCCGCGCCGCGGTGGTCAGATATTGCGGCGTGCGGATACCCGCGACCACGTCCTCGCCCTGCGCGTTGATCAGGAATTCGCCGTAATAGGCGTTGGCGCCGGTCGAGGGATCGCGGGTGAAGGCCACGCCGGTCGCCGACGTGTCGCCCATATTGCCGAACACCATCGCCTGCACGTTGACCGCCGTGCCCCAGTCGCCGGGAATGTCGTTCAACCGGCGATAGACCTTGGCGCGGTCCGCCTGCCACGATCCGAACACCGCGCCGATCGCGCCCCACAACTGGTCGTGCACGTCCTGCGGGAACGGCTTGCCCCACAGCTCGACGACGATGTCCTTGTACTGGGCGACCAACGCACGCCAGTCGTCGGCGGTCAGGTCGGTGTCGAGATAATAGCCGCGATCTTCCTTCGCGATCTCCAGCGCTTCCTCGAACCGGCCATGGTCGAGTTCGAGCACCACGTCCGAATACATCTGGATGAAGCGGCGATAGCTGTCCCAGGCGAAGCGCGCATCGTCCGACACCGCCGCCAGCCCCTCGACCGTCCGGTCGTTGAGACCCAGGTTCAGCACCGTGTCCATCATCCCCGGCATCGACACCCGCGCGCCTGAGCGGACCGACACCAGCAGCGGGTCGGCTTCGTCGCCGAAGCGCTTGCCGGTGATCCCCTCGATATGCGCGATGCCGGTGGCGACTTCGTCACGCAGCGAATCAGGGAAGGTCTCGCCATCCTCGTAATAGCGGGTGCACATCGTCGTCGCGATGGTGAAGCCCGGCGGCACCGGCAGCCCGATCGACGCCATCTCCGCCAGGTTCGCGCCCTTGCCGCCCAGCAGCGTCTTGTCGCCCGACCCTCCGTCCGAAACCCCGCCGCCGAACCGATAGACATACTGCGTCATGCTCGTTCCCTTCCATCCGGGCCGACGGCCACGGGGTTAGCATCGGAGTGTGACGAATCACCCTCCGCTCCCCACCCCGTTAAACGGGTTAAACCGATAGGTCAGCCCTCGATTTTCGAAAAATCGGCGACCCGGTGCACCGCATCGCGCACCCGTGCCAGCAGCGCCAACCGCGCGGTGCGCTTGTGCGGGTCGGCATCGTTGACCGTGACGTCGGTGAAGAAGGCGTCGATCGGCGCGCGCAGCGTCGCAAGCGCCGCCATCGCCCCGGCGAAATCCTCCGCCTCGACCGCCTTTTCCGCCTGCGGCTCGGCTGCATCGAGCGCCGCGATCAGCGCCGCTTCGGCCGGCTCGCGATCATAGTCGCGCGCCTCGCGCTCGGTCCGCGCCAGTTCGGCGACGACCGGCGCGAAGTCGGGGTCCTCGACCATGGCAAGCGGATCTTCCTCGCCGGTTTCGGGGATATGCTTGCTGGCGCCGGGCGCTTCCTTCTTCAGGATATTCGCCGCGCGCTTATACCCCGCGAGCAGGTTCGCCCCGTCCTCGGTCGTGACGAACGCCTGCAACGCATGGACGCGGGCGAGCAGGCGGACGAGATCGTCCTCGCCGCCCAGCGCGAAGACGGCGTCGATCAGGTCGTGGCGGACGCCCGCCTCGCGCTGTTGGACTTTCAGGCGGTCGGCGAAGAAGTCGATAATTTCATCAATGCTGTCGAAAAGTCGACCAGCTACTTCAACATCCTCGTTAAATTTTTTGGCGTCTGACGCACTCAACGCCACCTCGATATACCGCCCTCCAACATGATACAGTTGCGCAGCGGTACCGTCTTCGCTTCCGACAAGAGGTCCCGGCGGAATCATCTTACCGTCATCATTGAGTCGAACGCTGTTGGCTGGAACCGACTTTACGGCGCCAGCAATGATATACTGAGTTAAAGCTGTATTGAGTATCTCATTCAAATTCACCCGCAGCTTGTTTTGGGTCAGCAAAGCGATAATTGCGATACCGGAGCGGCGCAGAGCGAATGGATCTTTCGATCCACTCGGCCTCATCCCACGACTGAAAAATCCGGCAATCGTATCCAGCTTATCCGCTAGCGCCACCGCAACCGTCACCGGCGCGGTCGGAACGTCATCCCCCTGCCCGACCGGCTTGTAGTGATCGCGCACCGCCTCGGCGACTTCCGCCGGCTCGCCCTGCGCGGCGGCATAATAGCCGCCCATCAGCCCCTGCAATTCGGGGAACTCGCCGACCATGCCGGTGACCAGATCGGCCTTGGCCAGCCGCGCGGCGCGTTCGGCCATATCGGCCAACGTCTCCCTCTCCCCTTCAGGGGAGTTCCGGGTCGGTTGTGCCCCCGGCACAACCTCAACAGCGCGGGGCGCTGTTGACTCGGAACTGGCCGGGGAGAGGGGGCTGTCCGCAGGAGCCGAGGCTTCGGTGGAAGCCCCCTCTCCCAACCCTCTCCTCTGAAGGGGAGAGGGCTTTACTACGCCGCTTTCAACCAGCCACCGCGCCAGCTTCGCCACCCGCTCGACCTTGTCGGCGACCGTGCCCAGCTTCTCATGAAACACGATCTTCTCGAGCTTGGGCAGCTGGTCCTCCAGCCGCGTCTTCAGATCGGTTTCGTAGAAGAATTTCGCATCCGACAGCCGCGCCGCCAGCACCTTAGCATTGCCCGCGACGATCCGCTCGCCGCCGTCCGCCGCATCGATATTGGCGGTGCAGACGAACGCGTTCGCCAGCTTGCCCTCCGCGTCGCGGCAAACGAAGTACTTCTGGTTCACCCGCGCGGTCAGCTGGATGACCTCGGGCGGAACGCTGAGAAACGCCTCGTCGAACCGCCCCAGCAACGGCACCGGCCATTCGGTCAGCCCGGCATTCTCCGCCAGCAGCCCTTCATCCTCGACCAAGGTCAGCCCGGCACCCTGCGCCGCCATCTTGGCGCCGACCGCGATGATCGCCGCGCGCTCATTCTGGTCGACGATGACATGGGCATCGCGCAGCGTCTCGACATAGCTCTCCGCCGACGCGATCGTCACCGGCCCCCCGTGATGGAAGCGATGCCCCATCGTCTCCGCACCGCTCGTGACACCGGCGACCTCGCACGGCACCACCGCGCCACCGAACAGCGCGACGATCCCCTGCAACGGCCGCACCCAACGCGGGGACTCCGGGCTGAGCGACGCCGCGCCCCAGCGCATCGACTTGGGCCAGGGGAACCCACGCACGATCGCCGGGATCGCCGCCGCCAGCACCTGCGCCGTCTCGCGCCCTGGCACTTCGGTCACCGCGAACAACACGCCGTCGCGCTCGGTCAGCGCCTCGCGCGTCAGCCCGGTCTTGCGCAGAAACCCTTCCAGCGCCTGCGGCGGGGCGGAGGCGCGCGGCCCCTTCACTTCCTCGCGCACCGGCTCGGTAGCCTCGGGCAAGTCATACGCGATCAGCGTCAAGCGACGCGGCGTGGCATAGGTCGTGATCCGCGGCGCGGCGATCCCGGCCTTCGCCAGTTCCCCGACGAACAGCTTGGCCAGATCCTCACGGGCCTTGGCCTGCATCCGCGCCGGGATTTCCTCGCTGCGCAGTTCGAGCAGAAAATCGGTCATGCCACCCACCCCGGATACTTTGCCTGCCATGTCGGCGTCTGCGTCTCGATGAACTTCGCGCAGCTGGCCTTCGCCAGATCACGCACGCGGCCGATATAGGCCTGCCGCTCGGCGACGGAGATCACGCCGCGCGCGTTCAGCAGGTTGAACACATGGCTCGCCTCGATCGCCTGTTCATAGGCCGCGATCGGCACGTCGTTGGCCAGTGCATTCTCGCACTCGGCCGCCGCCTTTTTGAACAGGTCGAACAGGCCATCGGTATCGGCGACCTCGAAATTCCACTTCGACATCTGGCGCTCGTTTTCGAGGAACACGTCGCCATAGGTGACGCCCCCCCTCCCCTCAGCAGCGTCATTGAACGCCAGGTCGTACACGCTGTCCTTATCCTGGATGTACATCGCCAGCCGTTCAAGGCCGTAGGTCAGCTCGCCCGCGACCGGCTTGCAGTCGAACCCGCCCATCTGTTGGAAATAGGTGAACTGGGTGACTTCCATCCCGTCGCACCATACTTCCCAGCCCAGCCCCCATGCGCCCAGCGTCGGCGATTCCCAATCGTCCTCGACGAAGCGGATGTCGTGCTGCGTGAAGTCGATCCCGATCGCCGCCAGCGACCCCAGATACAGCTCCTGCAGGTTCGGCGGCGACGGCTTCAAAATCACCTGATACTGGTAATAATGCTGCAGCCGGTTGGGGTTCTCGCCATAGCGCCCGTCGGTCGGCCGGCGCGACGGCTGGACGAACGCCGCGTTCCACGGCTCCGGCCCCAGCGCGCGCAGCGTCGTCGCCGGGTGGAACGTCCCCGCCCCCATCCGCATGTCATAGGGTTGCAGGATGACGCAGCCCTTGTCGCTCCAGTAATCGTGGAGCGTCAGGATCATTTTCTGGAAGCTGAGCGGGGCGGCCATGGTTTCGCCTTTGAATGCAGGAATGCCCCGCGCCTAGCCGCATCGCCGATCGCCGGTCAAGCGAACCGCATGTCAGGTTAAACCGACATCGTGTCAGGTAGCATTGACACAAAGCACGAATCGGCGGATACATAGTCAGGTAAACACGACACATTGTCGCTGATCGTTGACATGGAAGGTCACTGCGATGCCCCGCCCCGACACCCAAGGCTACACGCTGTTCGTCGTCGCGCTGTGCGCAGCCGTCGCCGCAATGGCCGCCGACCGCAACGAACGGCCCACACCGCCCCCCGCGCCGACCAGCGGCATTTCCTTCGCCGCCCAACTCGGCGATGCGGCGGTATCGCTATCGTGGCGGTGAGCGGTTCGTGAAGAACCGGCTCAAGATTCTGCGCGCCGAACGCGACTGGAGCCAGGCCGAACTGGCCGGGCGGCTCGACGTATCGCGTCAGGCGGTGAATGCGATCGAAACCGGCAAGCACGACCCGTCGCTCCCGCTCGCCTTCCGCATGAGCCGGTTGTTCGGCCTGCCGATCGAACAGATTTTCGAGGATGACGTCGATGGTTGAGGATTGGGGCGCCGCCCGCGAACGACAGCGCCGCCGGCGGCGATGGATCTGGGTCGCGGCAGCCATCGCCGTCGTCGCGCTGGCACCGCTGGTCACGACCTTCGTGCTGGGCATCGTCGAGGGGTATAGCGAGGTCGCCGACCCTGCGCGCGCGATCCGCACCCGCGACCATGCCGGCTATATCGCCATCGGCATCGCGCTGCTCGGCGCGCTCGTCTTCAACCTGCGGATCTGGCGCAATGCCGATGAGGTCGAGCGGCGGCAGATGACGGAGGCGGCGGCCGTCACAGGAATCGCCGCGCTGGTCGCGCTGCCGGTCCTGTCGCTCGCGGCGAAACCGCTGGCGCTGCCCAATCCGGCGATGATCGGCTGGGCCGTCGCCATCGCCGCGCTGGTCGCGACCCGCATCGTCCAGCACCTGCGCGGATGATCGCGCGGATCGTCGCCGCACTGTTCGGCTGGCTGTCGCTCGCCAGCCCGGTCGCGGCCCCGCCGATACTCATGCCGGCGCTCTGGGTCGCGCGCGATGCCGATACGGTGATCTGGCTGTTCGGCACGGTGCATCAATTGCGGCCGGGAACGCCGTGGCTGACCGGCGCGGTGGCGGACGCCTTTGCCGACAGCGACACGCTGGTCCTCGAAATCCCCGAACCCACGCCCGACGACATGAGCGCGGCGGTAGTACAGGTCACGCCGCCCCGCCCCGCCCCGCTGCCCCCGGCCCTCGACCGCAGCCTGCGCGCGCGGGCGGCCGAGCTGGGCTTCCCCCGCAATGCCTTCGACAGGACCGACCCGTGGTTCGCCGCGACGGTCCTCGCCGCGCAACCGCTGGCGCAGGCCGGCTACCGCAGCGAGCCCGCCCCCGAGACGCTGCTGACGAAACTCGCCGATCGAACCGGCAAGCCGGTCACCGCATTCGAAACGCTCGGCCAGCAACTTGGCCTCTTCGCCGCCCTGCCGCAGGCCGCCCAGCGCACGATGCTGGAGCGCACCCTCGCCGAGCGCGATCCGGTGCCGGCGATGGACCGGGTCGTCGCCACCTGGGGCCGTGGCGACGTCGCGACGCTCGACCGGCTGCTGGGCGAGGATATGACGCAAGCCGGTCCGGCGGTGCGCGCCGCGCTGCTCGACCGGCGCAACGCCGCCTGGGCGCGCACCATCGCCAGGTGGATGCGCCAGCCGGGTACGCGCTTCGTCGCGGTCGGCGCGGGGCATCTGACCGGGCCGGGCAGCGTGCAGGATCGGTTGCGGAAGATGGGTTTGGAAGTGATGCGGGTGCAATAGCACCCCACCCCGTTCGGTTCGAGCAGCTTCGAGCCTGTCGAGAAGCGTCCGTCGAGAACGCCCCGCTTGGGGCACCCCCTTCTCGACTACGGTTCTCGACAGGCTCGAACCTCCGCTCGAAGCAAACGGGGGTGGAGGAAACGGGGCACCCAACCTTGCCTTTCCCCCCAAACTCCCCTATGCGCCCGCGCTTGTTCGTGCCGGGGTCATCCCTGGAGGCCCGGCCGCGCAAGACACATCAATACGTACTCAAGGAAGACATGATGAGCGACACGCTGAATCTGTCGGCCGAGACGCGCGATCGGGTAGGCAAGGGAGCCTCCCGCGCCCTGCGTCGCGATGGCCGCGTCCCCGCCGTGATCTATGGCAACAAGCAGGACCCGGAGGGCATTCACCTGAACGCCCGCGAACTCATGAAGGCGCTGATGACCGGCCACTTCATGAACTCGGTCATCATGGTCGATGTCGGCGGCAAGAAGGTTCGCACCCTGGCCAAGGACGTCGCGTTCGACGTCGTCACCGACCAGCCGATCCATGTCGACTTCCTGCGCATCGCCAAGAACGCGACCGTGACCGTCGCCGTGCCGGTGACCTTCACCAACGAAGACGACGCCCCCGGCATCAAGCGGGACGGCGGCGTGCTGAACGTCGTGACCCATGAAATCGAACTGACCGTCGAAGCGTCGAACATCCCGACCGAGATCGTCGTCGACCTGACCGGCCGCGAAGTCGGTGACTCGATCCACCTGTCGGACATCGACCTGCCGAACGGTGCCGAAGCGACCGCATCGGAAGACGCCGTGACCGTCGCGACGATCACCCCGCCGACCACGCTGACCGCCGAGGACGAGGCGCTCGACGCCGAAGTTGCCGAAGCGCAGTCGGCCGAAGCCGCTGCGGAAGGCGAAGACGCCGAGGGCGAGGACAAGGCCGAGGGCTGATCCGCCCCGCCTTTGTGCTGCTGATGGGGAGTGGGATGGCAATGCCGTCCCGCTCCCTTTGCGTTTGGGGTGCGTTTTTTCCGCCCACACGTCATCCCAGCGGCGCCCCCCACCTCCTGCCCACACGTCATCCCGGCGAAGGCCGGGATCCATGGACACGGCCACGTCGCGCTTCGATCGCGAACACCCGACACAATGGATTCCGGCCTCCGCCGGAATGACGATAGTGGCGAAGCAAAGGCCCCCCATCGTCGTTCCCGCGCAGGCGGGAACCCATAAACGCAACGCCTGTAGCTCCATCGCAAACGCCAGCGGCAATGGATTCCCGCCTTCGCGGGAATGACGGTTATGGCTACAGGCGTTCCGCACCCACCCGCCACCAAAGGACGCCCTCAATGCAGCTCTGGACCGGCCTGGGTAATCCCGGCCCGCAATATGCGATGCATCGCCACAATATCGGCTTCATGGCGGTCGACGCGATCGCGGAGGTCCATGGCTTCGCCGCGCCCAAACGCGCGTTCCAGGGCTGGATACAGGAAGGGCGGATCGGATCGGAAAAGATCCTGCTGCTCAAACCCGGCACCTGGATGAACGAAAGCGGCCGTTCGGTCGGCGAAGCGATGCGCTTCTACAAGCTCACGCCGCAGGACGTGACCGTCTTCCACGACGAACTCGACCTCGCCCCGTTCAAGCTCAAGGTAAAGATCGGCGGCGGCCATGCCGGCCATAATGGCCTGCGCTCGACCGACGCGCATATCGGCCCCGACTTCCGCCGCATCCGCCTCGGCATCGGCCATCCGGGGCACAAGGACCGGGTAACGCCCTATGTGCTCGGCAATTTCGCCAAGGCCGAGCTGGACGACCTGACCGACCTGCTCGGCGCCGTCGCGGCGGAGGCGCCGTGGCTGGCGGCGAACGACGACGTGCGCTTCATGAACGAGGTGGCGCGGCGGATGGGGTAGAGCTCCCCTTCCGGCCTCCCCATTCCCCTGTCCCCGCCCAAGCGTCACCCCAGCGCAGGCTGGGTCTCCCCGTGAAGACACACAACGCCAACCAACCGGGATACCCCAGCCTGCGCTGGGGTGACGCTGGAGGTCGGCAATACCGCAAGATCGGTCGAGCGCCGCCACCCTTCCCCCGCGCATACCACCCGTGCCACACAGGACACGGACATGACGCCGACCACCCCCTATCACGACCGGATGCAGCGCGCGCTCGACCATATCGACCGGCATCTGGACGACGAACTCGACCTCGCCAGCATCAGCGCGGTCGCGGCCTTTTCCAAATATCACTTCCATCGCCAGTTCGTTGCGACCTTCGGACTGCCGGTCCATCGCTATGTCCAGCTTGCCCGGTTGCAGCGCGCGTCCCACCGGCTGGCGTTCCACGCCGACCGCGTGACCGATGTCGCGCTGGATGCGGGGTACGACGCGCCCGATGCCTTTGCCCGCGCCTTTCGGCGGCATTTCGGCCAGTCGCCGTCCTCTTTCCGTTCCGTGCCTGACTGGGCACCGTGGCGCGCGGCGCTTCTGCCGCTGGATCATGCGAGGAACCGATCCATGCCGACCTATGACGTCACCATTCGCGACTTTCCCGACACGCCGATCGCCTGTCTGTCGCACGAGGGCGACATGGCGAGCATCGGCGACAGCATCCGCCGCTTCATCGCGTGGCGCCGCGCGAACCGCCTGCCGCCGTCCGACGCCGCGACCTTCAACGTCTTCCACGGCGACCCGCACGACCCCCACGCCGGCCCGGTCCGTATCGACCTGTGCGTCGCCACTGAACGCGCGTTTCCGATGGCAGACGGCATTACCACCGGCCTGATCCCCGGCGGTCGCTGCGCCGTGATCCGCATCGCCGGCCGCGCCGACGACCTCGAAGCCCCCGCGCTCCACCTCTATCGCGACTGGCTCCCCATCAGCGGCGAGGAACTCCGCGACTTCCCCCTTTTCTGCCAGCGGGTCCGCTTCGCCCCGGAAGTCGCCGAGCATGATGCGATCACCGACCTGTTCCTGCCGCTGCGCTAGGCGGTCCAAAAAGGCGGGAACAGCTACTCCCGCTTGCGGATGCCTCTTTGAAAGTCGCGGTCGACGACAGAAGCCTGCCGTACCCCGCGCGGGCGGGGGTCCAGAGCCAAGCAAAACGACGGGTTGCGTGTGTCGCCCTGGACCCCCGCCTGCGCGGGGGTACGTAACAGGGGAATGCTTCAGATGTTCGCGGGCAAGAAAACTGGCTTTCCTACGCCCTCCGCCATCGTCATGCTCGCCCGGTCCAAGCCATGTCCCGCGTACCGCCACGCACCGGATCGAACGCAACGCAAACTATCGTGCGAGTGTGAACTTAGTGAACTTTGCCCCATCCGTACTACCGAACCGACGACCCCGCGAACACGCCACTAGTGTGAACTTAGTGAACTTTGGCCACGCCTTGCGCCGCGCCGCCCCTGCCCGATAGGAAGCATTCCATGGCCAAACCCTTGCAACTGCTCGCCTTCCTGTTCCTGCTGCTGACCGGCACCGCCGCACTGGCCGCGCCGCGCTGCACCGCCGGTCCTGCGAACCAGTCGCAACGGATCACGATCAACGACGGCATGCGCTCGGTGCTGCTCCACCTGCCGCCGGGCTTCGATCCGGCGCGGCCGGCACCGCTCGTCATCCTGCTCCACGGCAGCGGCGGCACCGGCGCGGCGATGCTGCGCGACTCGAACCTAGCCGAGGCAGCGGACAAGCACGGCTTCATCGTCGCCGCGCCCGATGCCGGCATCCCCCATGACCAGGGCTTCGTCTGGAACATTCCTGGCGTTCCCACCGTCGCCGGCACCATCCCCGGCCCCGACGCCCCCGACGACGTGAAGTTCATCGGCGCGCTGATCGACCAGCTGGCCAAGGCGGGCTGCGCCGATCCCGCCCGCGTCTATGCCACCGGCCTGTCGGGGGGCGGGCGAATGACCTCGTGGCTCGGCTGCGTCGCCGCCGACCGCTTTGCCGCCATCGCCCCGGTCGTCGGCCTGCGCGCGGGCAATCCGCTGGCCAGCGATCCCACCCACCCCGATCCCGCGACCTGTCGCCCGTCGCGCCCGCTGCCGGTCATCGCCTTCGCCGGCGATGCCGACACCACCAACCCGATCCAGGGCGGCGGCGCCAAATATTGGTCCTACACCATGCACGCCGCCGAGATGCGCTGGGCGACGCTCAACGGCTGCACCGCCGCCCCCACCACCCGCTGGGTCGCGCCGAAAGTCTATGAGGAACGCTATACCGGCTGCCGCGACGGTGCCGATGTCGCCGGCCGCATCACCGTCGGCGGCGGGCATAGCTGGGTCGTCGACAACGACGCGCTCTGGGCGTTCCTGTCGCAGCATCGCCGCTGACCCTTCCCAAAACGCCACCGATCCGCCAAGCCGCCGCCATGACCGTCCGCACCCTCTTCCCGACCCATCTCTACGAAGCCAGCCTCGCCGACGCCGCGCTGGTCGACGATCTCGACGCCTCGGTCCGCGCGCTGGCGGAGGAGGACATGGCCGGGCGCCGCTGGTCGAAGGAGCATGGCTATCGCGGCTATACCTCCTACGCCTCCCTGAACGACCTGCCGCTCCGCGATCCGGTCTTCGCCGACCTGAAGCGCGTGCTCGACCGCCATGTCGCCAAATTCGCCGCCGCCTGCGGCATGGAACTGGCGGGCCGCAAGCTGAAGCTCGACAGCCTGTGGGTGAACCTGCTGAAGCCCGGCGGCGGCCATTCGGGCCACCTCCACCCGCACAGCGTCGTGTCGGGCACCGTCTATGTCGCCGTTCCCGAAGGCGCGGGCGGCATTCGGTTCGAGGACCCCCGCCTTCCCATGCTGATGGCCGCCCCCACCCGCCCCGGCACGTTCGAAACCGTCGCGCCCGAACCCGGCACGCTGCTATTGTGGGAAAGCTGGCTGCGGCACGAGGTCATGCCGCACGCCGGCAAGGGCGAACGGATCAGCGTCAGCTTCAACTATCGGTGGTAGCTTTTGCAAAGCTGGTCGCCACCCGCTAAGGCGCAGGCTTTCCATCGTCTCCGGGATAGCATCACGTGGGTTTTCGCTGCGGTATCGTCGGGCTGCCGAATGTCGGCAAGTCCACCCTGTTCAACGCGCTGACGCAGACTCAGGCGGCACAGGCGGCCAACTATCCCTTCTGCACGATCGAACCGAATGTCGGTAACGTCGCGGTCCCCGATCCCCGGCTCGACCAGCTGGCCGAGATCGCCGGTTCGGCCAAGAAGATCGAGACGCAGCTCGCCTTTGTCGACATCGCCGGCCTGGTGCGCGGCGCGTCGAAGGGCGAAGGGCTCGGCAACCAGTTCCTCGGCAATATCCGCGAGGTGGACGCGATCGTCCACGTCCTGCGCTGCTTCGAGAATGACGACATCCAGCATGTCGACGACCGGGTCGATCCGATCGCCGACGCCGACACGGTCGAGACCGAGCTGATGCTCTCCGACCTCGAAAGCCTCGAAAAGCGCGTGCCCAACCTGACCAAGAAGGGGCAGCAGGGCGACAAGGAAGCGAAGGTCGCCGCCGCCGTGCTCGGCCGTGCGCTCGACCTGCTGCGCGATGGCAAGCCCGCGCGCCTGACCGAGATCAAGGACGAGGAGGAGGAACGCCTCTTCGCCCAGGCGCAGCTGCTGACCGCCAAGCCGGTCCTCTATGTCTGCAACGTCAACGAAGAGGACGCCGCCGAGGGCAACGACCTGTCGGCCAAGGTCTTCGAAAAGGCGAAGGCAGAGGGCGCTCAGGCGGTCGTCGTGTCGGCGGCAATCGAGGCGGAGATCGCCACGATGGAACCGGCCGACCGCGCCGAATTCCTGTCCGACCTGGGGCTCAAGGAAACCGGCCTCGCCCGCGTGATCCGCGCCGGCTATTCGCTGCTCCAGCTGCTGACCTTCTTCACCGTCGGCCCCAAGGAAGCGCGCGCCTGGACCGTGTCGGTCGGTGCCAAGGCCCCGCAGGCGGCGGGCGAGATCCACAGCGATTTCGAACGCGGCTTCATCCGGGCCGAAACCATCGCCTATGCCGATTATGTCGCCTGCAAGGGTGAAAGCGGCGCGCGCGACGCAGGCAAGCTGCGGGCGGAGGGCAAGGAATATGTCGTGCAGGACGGCGACGTGATGCTGTTCCGCTTCAACGTCTGACCGTTCATAGCGCCGTCATCTTAACGCGTTAGCAGTCGTCGCGATGCGTATCCCGACCCTGTTCGCCGCACTCGCCCTGTCGGGCGGGTGCGCCACCCCGCGCGCGCCGGTCGCTGCCGCACCTGCTGCTCCCGTCGCGGAGGCCCGCACGCCGGTCACGATCCTGATCGGCGTCGACGGTGCGCGGCCCGACTATCTGACCCCGACCATCGCGCCCAATTTGTCGGCACTGGCGGCAGGCGGCGTGTCGGCGTCGATGCAGCCGTCCTTCCCGACCAAGACCTTCCCCAATTTCTGGACGATCGCCACCGGCGTCCGCCCCGACAAGAGCGGAATCGTCGGCAACAAGATGGAAGACCCCCGCCGTCCGGGCGAGCAGTTCACCATGGAGTCCACCGACCCCTTCTGGTGGAACGCCGCCAGGCCGATCTGGATCGCGGCGGAACAGGCCGGCATCCGCAGCGCGACGATGTTCTGGCCGGGCAGCGAGGTCGCGTGGGGCGGCAGCGGCAAGCCCGATCATGGCGTCTATGCCGGCGGCGCCTTCGCCTCGGACTGGCAGGCGTTCAATCCGGCGATCAACGCCGGGCAGCGCGTCGATGCGGTGGTCGACTGGCTCCGCCGCCCGGCGGCAACCCGTCCGCGCTTCGTCACCCTCTATTTCGACGATGTCGACGTCGCCGGGCACGACCATGGCCCCGGTGCGCCCGAAACCGATGCGGCGATGCATGCCGTCGACGCGCAGATCGGCCGGCTGCAGCGCGAACTGGCTGCGCTGGGCCAGCCGGCGAACCTGATCGTCGTCGCCGATCACGGCATGGCGGCGATCGATACCAGCCGGGTGATCCCCTTCGACCGGATCGCACCGGCCGGCAGCTATCGCCTGATCGAAACTGGCCCCTATGCCGCGATCGAACCGCTGCCCGGACAGGAAGGCGCGCTGGCGACCGCGCTGTCGCACCCGCACCCGCATATGCAATGCTGGCCCAAGGCGGCGATTCCGGCGCGACTGCGCTACGGCACCAACCCCCGTGTCGCGTCGTTCCTGTGCCTCGCCGACATCGGCTGGACGATCGCCCCGACGACCCCGACGCGTCCCGTAAAGGGCGGCGCGCATGGCTATGACGATGCCGCGCCCGATATGCAGGCCCTGTTCGTGGCCGGCGGCCCGGCCTTTCGCTCCGGCGTCAAGCTGCCCCCCTTCCGCAACACCGCGATCCATCCTTTGCTGCGCCAGGTGCTGGGCATCGCCCCCGACCCGACGCTCGATGGTGATGCGGGAATCGGATCGGCGGCATTGCGGTAGGGGCTTGCCGGCGACTGGTTTCGCGTTGAAACTGGTGCCATGCGCTATTTCGAAGACATCGCCGTCGGCGATACCGCCCGCTTCGGTTCCTACCCCGTCACGCGGGGGGCGGTGATCGACTTCGCCCGCCAATATGATCCGCAGCCCTTTCACCTTTCCGACGAAGCGGCGGCACAGACCCATTTCGGACGACTGGCCGCCAGCGGCTGGCACAGCTGCGCCATGACCATGGCGATGCTGGTCGAACAGTGGAAGGTCGATCCGGTCGCCAGCCTGGGTGCCGCCGGGATCGACGAACTGCGCTGGCGGCGCCCGGTCTATCCCGGCGACACGCTCAGCTGCGAAACCGAGGTGCTGACCACCCGCCCCTCCTCCAGCCGCCCGGAGATGGGCAGCGTCGCCAGCCGGGTGACGGTGCGCAACCAGGACGATCAGGTCGTGATGACGTTCATCTCACAGGCCCTGATCGCGACGCGCGCCGCCCAATCTGCCGGCTGACCGATTATTGCGGACGGGGCGAACGCCGTCCCGGTCCGCGACCTTCGGGCCCGCGAAAGCGTCCGCCGCCGGGCCGGACGCCCTCGGGCCGATCGAAGCCGCGCACCGCACCCGCCGCGGGTCGCTCCGCGCGGCCCGGAAAGGCCGACTGGCTGCTGCCACGCGGTACGTTGCGAAAGCCGGGGCGACCGTCAAAGCCGGGCCGGCGATCCTGCCCGGCATCGGGCCGGTCGCGCCAGCCGCCCGGCCGGTCGGGTAGCGGCGACTGGCTGCTGCCGCGCGGCACGTTCTGGAAGCCCGGACGCCCGTCGAACCCCGGCCGACGGTTGCCGCGCCACCCATCCGGACGTCCGGGAATCGGCGACTGGCTGCTGCCACGCGGGACATGCTGGAAGCCGGGACGATTGTCGAAGCCGGGCCGCTGCCCGTTCCAGCCCGGCCGATCCCAGCCGTCCCAACGCGGACGCCCGTCGCCCCAGCCGCCGCGCCATGCCCCGCGCCGCTGCTGCCAGTAATAGCGCTGGCGATCGTTCCATCGGAACGGCCGGCGATAGCGGTCATAGACGTAGTAGCCGGTGCCCGGATAATAATAGTCGCCGAACCACCCCCAATAGGGATCGCCGAATCCGCCGGCATAGCCGTCATAATATCCGCCATAGCCGCCGCCATAATAGCCGGGCGAGCCATAGCCGACCCCCACCCCGCCATAGCCGAAATCGCCATAGGCACAGGCGGAAACGCCCGCCCCCGCCGCCAAGGTCAGCACGATCGCGCGCAGCCGCTGCAACATCCGATTGCTCCCGCAGGCGACGGGGGTGGCCTCGGCGCCGATGATGATGGAATCCAACGGTCGGCACGGATCGCCGGTTCCTGTCCGATGGGCACCGTGCCTGTCGCGGCCTGAACGGCGGCTGTCCGGGATTTGGGAGGGAATGCGGGGCGTTATGAGGAATGGAAGGCTTTCGGCACTGCGCTGCTGCTGCCGACGGTCCGAGCACGCAGGATCGCCCACTGCCCAGTCCGCTCTGATCTGAGGCGACATAGCTCAAACCGTCACCCCGGACTTGATCCGGGGCCCCGCTTCTTCTTCGAACGCCGGTGAAACAGCGGGACCCCGGATCACGTCCGGGGTGACGAACAAGACCTAACGACCGGCCCCAGCCTCAATGCCCGGGAAACGCCACCAGCGCCGAAACCGTGATACCATCCGCCCGCAACGCATCCGCCCCGCCCAGATCGGGCAGGTCGATCGCGAAACAGGCCTGCTCGACCGTAGCGCCCGCCTTGCGCAGCAACCGCACCGCCGCCCGCGCCGTCCCGCCGGTCGCGATCAGGTCATCGACCAGCAGCACGCGTGCCCCCGGTGTGCAGGCATCGGCGTGGATCGCGATCCGGTCGGTGCCATATTCCAGCGCATAATCCTCGGCGATGGTCGCGCCGGGCAATTTGCCGTCCTTGCGGATCAGTACCACGCCGGCCCCCAGCGCCAGCGCCACGGCGGGAGCGAACACGAACCCGCGCGCCTCGATCCCCGCGACCAGATCGATCGGGCCCTGGACGGCACCGACCATCCCGTCGACCGCCAACCGCAACCCCTCAGGGTCGAGGATCAGCGTCGTAATGTCGCGAAACTGGATGCCGGGCTTCGGAAAGTCGGCGATGGTCCGGATGCGTCGGGCGATCTCATGCCGTCCGACGCCATCCGTCCCGATCAATGCTTCATGTCCCGCCAGATGTTGCGATAGGCACCAAAGGCCAGCGCGGTGAAGATCAGCAGGAAGATCACCACCGCCGCCCCGGCCGCATGGCGCGTTTCGAGGTTCGGCTCGGCGGTCCAGGTCAGGAACGCCGACACGTCCTTCGCCATCTGGTCCACCGTCGCACGGGTGCCGTCCTGATACTGGACCTGATCGGTCCCGGTCAGCGGCGGCGCCATCGCGAGGTTGAGCGTGGCGAAATAACGGTTGAAGTGCAGCCCCGCGGGCGTCTTCGCATCGGGGAACTTCTTGAGCAGTTCCGCCGGCTGCGGGCCATAGCCGGTCAGCAGCGAATAGACATAGTCCGACCCGTCGTCGCGCGCCTTGGTCATCAGCGACAGGTCGGGCGGCACCGCATTGTTGTTGGCGGCACGCGCGGCGACGTCGTTGGCGAAGACTAACGGGAAGCGGTCGGACGGCAGGTTCTTGCGCGTCGCTGGTTCACCCGTTTCCGGGTTCACGCTCGGCTGTTCGATCTGCCAGTCGGTGGCGATCGTCTTTACCTGGCCCTCGTCATAGCCGAGCTGTTCCAGATCGCGGAACGACACCAGCCGGATCGAGTGGCAGGCCGAACAGACTTCCTTGTAGACCTGGAACCCGCGCTGCAGCTGCTGCTTGTCGAACGTGCCGAACAGGCCCGCCGATTGCAGCCCGGCATCGCGTGGCTTCAGGTGGAACTCGTGTTCGGCCGAGTGGACCGGCTCGTCATGGATCATGCCACTGACGGTCGAGAAGATGCCGAGCAGCAGCGCGAACAGGAAACCTGCGCCGACGACGAGGTTCAGGTTGCGTCCGAGAAAGCGGGAAGCGAAGGAGAGCATCGTTGTTCCCTTACTCGGCCGCGGCCGGGGTGGCGTGACCATGGGCGGCGGTCTGCGCGGGCGACGTGCCGCCCTCGCCCTTCAGCACCGCTTCGGTGATCGAATTGGGCAAGGGACGCGGACGCTCCATCGCCGACACGATCGGCAGCACGACCAGGAAGTGCGCGAAATAATATCCCGCGGCGATCTGGCTGAGCAGCACCGTGGTCGGCGTCGCTTCCGCCCCGCCCAGATAGCCGAGCACCAGCACGTCGACGAGCAGCACGATCAGGAAGATGCGGTAGGTCGGGCGATAATTGGCCGACTTGACCGGCGACTTGTCCAGCCACGGCAGGAAGAACAGCAGCAGGATCGAGCCGAACATCGCCAGCACGCCCCACAGCTTCGCCGGGAAGATGAAGTCGACGGTGAACGCCTTCAGGATCGCGTAGAAGGGCAGGAAATACCATTCGGGCACGATATGCGCCGGCGTGGAGAGCGGGTTGGCCGGAATGTAATTGTCCGGATGCCCCAGCAGGTTCGGCGCGAAGAAGATCAGCGCGGCGAACACCAGCAGGAACACGCCCAGCCCCGCGCCGTCCTTGGCGGTGTAATAGGGGTGGAAGGGCACGGTATCCTGCGGCCCCTTCACCTCAACGCCGGTGGGGTTGTTCGAGCCGGGGATATGCAACGCCCAGATGTGCAGGACGATGACGCCGGCGATCACGAACGGCAGCAGATAGTGGAGCGAGAAGAAGCGGTTGAGCGCGGCATTGTCCGGCGCATAGCCGCCCAGCAGCCACACGCGGATCGTCTCGCCCACCCCCGGTATCGCCGAGAAGAAGCCGGTGATGACCTGCGCCCCCCAGAAGCTCATCTGCCCCCAGGGGAGCACATAGCCCATGAACGCGGTTGCCATCATCAGCAGGAAGATGACGACGCCCAGCAGCCACACCATCTCGCGCGGCGCCTTGTACGACCCGTAATAGATGCCGCGCGCGATGTGCGTGTACACCACGATGAAGAACATCGACGCGCCGTTGGCGTGGGCATAACGGATGAACCAGCCCGACGGCACGTCGCGCATGATGCGTTCGACTGAATCGAACGCGACCGCGCCGTTCGCCGCATAATGCATCGCCAGCACGATGCCGGTGATGATCTGCACCGCCAGCGCCGCGCCGGCGAGCACGCCGAAGTTCCAGAAATAGTTGAGGTTGCGCGGCACCGGATAGCCGGCGCCGACCGCATTATAGACCAGACGGGGAAGCGGCAGCTTCTCGTCCAGCCAGCGCATCAGCGGCTGCTTCGGTTCGTAATGCTTGGCCCAGGGGAAGCTCATCGTCTCTCTCCTCAGCCAACCGTCACGACGGTGTCGGACGTGAAGGTATATTCGGGAACGTGCAGGTTCTGCGGCGCGGGGCCGGAGCGGATGCGCCCGGCGGTGTCATAGGCCGACCCGTGGCACGGGCAGAAATAGCCGCCGAACGGTCCCTTGTTCTCACCTTCGCCGGCGCCCAGCGGCACGCAGCCCAGATGGGTGCAGACGCCCAGCGTGATCAGCCAGTTGTTCTTGCCGGTCTTGGTCCGCTCCTCCAGCGTCTGCGGATCGCGCAGATCGGCGATCGAGACGGCATTGGCCTCGGCGATTTCCTTGGGCGTCAGGTTGCGCACGAACAGCGGCTGCTTGCGGAACGTCGCCTTGATCGCCTGTCCCGGCTCGATCGCCGACAGGTCAATTTCGGTCGTCGACAGCGCCAGCGTATCGGCAGCGGGCGACATCTGGCGGACCAGCGGGATCGCGATCACCCCCGCGCCGACCCCGGCAAATGCCACTGCGCCGATGGCCAAGTAATCGCGCCTCCGCGGATCTTCCGGACCCTCCGGCGGCGGCGTCGTGCCACCTGCGGAAACGTGCTGATCTTCGTCAGTCGCCATTCAACAGCCCTTGTCGTCGGGCGCTTATCGCGCCCTGCCCCTCTCCGGTCGCCTTCGTATTGAGGCGACGCCGGACCGATCGGTTTTCCGTCCAGTCGCACGGGTGATAGCCGGGGGTTCGGGCGTTTGCCAATCCCTTTTGCCGTTTCGGCGCGGAACGGGCCCGTCATGTTCAGATTGGCGCAAGCGACGACATGGTCTATGCGGCGCCATTCATGCCCTTCGGGTCCCTCGCGCGTTTCGGGAAGTTCATGCGTCGTCTTGCCCTTTTGCTCGCTGTCATCGCCTCGTTCTTTGCCCTGCCCGCGCTGGCGCAGGTGATCGACGTGCCCGGGCGCGAGCCGCCGCCATCGACCACCGACACGCGGAACCTGTGGATTCTCGACCTGTCGACCGGCGGAAGGGTGACGATCTGGCTGCGTCCCGACGTCGCGCCGAAGATGGTCGCGCGCATCAAGACGCTGACCCGCGAGAAATTCTACGACGGCCTCGCCTTTCACCGGGTGATCGACGGCTTCATGGCGCAGGGTGGCGATCCGGACGGAGACGGCACCGGCGGGTCGAAGCTGCCGAACGTGGAAAAGGAGTTCAACTACCTCCCTCATGTCCGCGGCGCGGTGGCGGCGGCGCGGGCGAATGACGAGAACAGCGCGAACAGCCAGTTCTACATCATGTTCGCCCCGAAATTCTCGCTGGACAAGAAGTACACCGTGTTCGGCCGGGTGATCGACGGCATGCAATATGTCGATGCGATCGAACGCGGCGAGCCGCCGGCGAACCCGTCGCGCATCGTCCACGCCTATATCGCCAGCGACAATCCGCCGCCGTACCAGGCCGCCGCCCCGGTCGCGCTGCCCGAAACCGTCGCCCCGCTGCCCGCGACCGCGCCGCGCAAGCCGGCCCCGGCAGCGAAGCGCCCGCAACCGGCCCGCGCCCGCTAAAACAAGTTTCCCGACCCATGCACGTCGACCTGTTCGACTTCGACCTGCCGACCGACCGGATCGCGCTACGCCCGGCCGCGCCGCGTGATGCGGCGCGGATGCTGGTGCTGGATGGCGATGCGACGCGGGACTGCGGCGTTCGCGACCTGCCGTCGTGCCTGCGCGCGGGCGACCTCCTCGTCTTCAACGACACGCGGGTGATTCCGGCGCAGCTGGAGGGCAAGCGTGGCGATGCGGCGATCGGCGCGACGCTGCACAAGCGCGAGGGGCCGCGCAGGTGGCGGGCGTTCGTGCGCAACGGACGGCGGCTGCGCGACGGTGACACGATCGATTTCGGCGCAGGCGTGACGGCGACAGCCAGCGACAAGGGCGAGGATGGCAGCTTCGCGCTGGACTTTGCCGGCGACGAACCGGTCGAACTGCTGCTCGAGCGCGCCGGGCGCATGCCGCTGCCTCCCTATATCGCGTCGAAGCGCGGCGGGGCCGACGAACGCGATGCCCAGGATTACCAGACGCTGTTCGCGCGCGAAGCCGGCGCCGTCGCCGCCCCCACCGCAGCGCTGCACTTCACGCCCGAACTGATGGCGGCGATCGAAGCGGCAGGGATCGCCCATTCCACGCTGACGCTGCATGTCGGGGCGGGCACCTTCCTGCCGGTCAAGGCGGACGATACCGACGACCACCAGATGCATGCCGAATGGGGCCGGATCGACGCCCCCACCGCCGACCGGCTGAACGCAGTGCGTGCCGCCGGCGGCCGGGTGATCGCGGTCGGCACCACCAGCCTGCGTCTGATCGAAAGTGCCACCGACGCTGAGGGGCAGGTACAGCCGTTCGAAGGCGATACGGCGATCTTCATCACCCCCGGCTACCGCTTTCGTGGGATCGACGGGCTGATGACCAATTTTCACCTGCCCAAATCGACGCTGTTCATGCTGGTATCGGCGCTGATGGGGCGGGAGCGGATGCTCGCCGCCTATGTCCATGCCATCGCCGGGGAATATCGTTTCTATTCCTATGGCGACGCGTCGCTGCTGCTACCCTAACGCCACTTCCGCCGGGGCGTCGGCGGGCGCGGCGAGCAGCCCTTCCCGCTTGGCGACGATGGTCGGCACCAGCATCTGACCGGCGACGTTGACGGCGGTGCGGCCCATGTCGAGGATCGGGTCGATCGCCAGCAACAGCCCCGCCCCCTCCAACGGCAGGCCGAGTGTCGTCAGCGTCAGGGTCAGCATGACGGTCGCGCCGGTCAGCCCGGCCGTCGCCGCAGACCCCAGCACCGACACCATCACGATCAGCGCATAATCGCCGGCATGCAGGGCCAAGCCGAAGAACTGCGCGACGAAGATCGCCGACACCGCCGGATAGATCGCGGCACACCCGTCCATCTTGGTCGTCGACCCCAACGGCACAGCAAAGGCGGCATAGGCAGCGGGTACGCCCAGCGCCTGTTCGGTCCGCTCCTGCGTCACCGGCAACGTGCCGACCGAGGAACGGGTGACGAAGCCCAGCTGGATCGCGGGCCATGCCCGGCGGAAGAACCAGATCGGCGAGATGCGATGCAGCGCCAGCAGCGTCGGATAGACGACGAACAGCACGATGCCGAGGCCGATATAGACGGTCGCGGCAAAGGCACCGAGCGACGACAGCGTGCCCCAGCCATAGCGGACGATCGCATCGCCGATCAGCGCGGCCGACCCGATCGGCGTCAACGCGATCACCCAGCGCAGCAGCCGCCGCAGGATCATCAGCGCCGAGGTGTTGAAGGCAAGGAACGGCTCCCCCGCCGCGCCGACCCGCACCGCCGCGGCCCCGACCGCGATGGCGACGACGATGATCTGCAGCACATTGAAGCCGAGCATGGTGGTCGCACCGCCGTCCGCCATCTTGGTCGACGCGGTCAGGCCGAGCAGATTGGCGGGCACCAGCCCTTTCAGAAAATCGAGCCATGTGCCCACCGTGCCGGGCTGCACAGCGCTGGCCAGCGCGACATCGCTGTGCCGGCCGGGCTGGAGCGCCAGCGCCAGGACGATGCCGATCGACACCGCGATCAGCGCGGTCAGCGCGAACCAGAGCAAAGTCTGCCCGACCAGCCGCGCCGCATTGGGCAGATCGCGCAGCGCCGCGATCGACCCGACGATGGCGGTGAAGACCAGCGCCGGCACCAGCACTTTCAGCAGCTGGACGAAAATCTGCCCGACCGTGTGCAGCAGCGTGCCGATCGCACCATCGGCACCCCCCATCTCGGCGGCAAGCAGTCCCAGTACGACACCCGCGACCATGCCGATCGCGACCTGAATGCCGAAGGACGGCAGGATTTTGCGGGCTTGTTGCATGGACGATCACTTCGGGTGGCCGGCCTGCCCCCACAACGAAGCATTTCTAGGATCGCCCCAATGCGGCGTTACAGCCCCTCGCCGCCGACCCAGTGCGCGTTCGACAGATAGCGCGCGACGTCCCACACCTGCCGCCGCAGATCGGGCACGGCGACGATTTCCCAGAACGCGCCGCGCGTCATTGGCCCGATCGCGAACAGCCGGTCGTCGCTGTCGCCATTGTCGTGCAACACGCGGCCGGTGACCTCGACATCGATGCCGAGATGTTCGCTGTCGGGGCGGATGCGCCCGTCCGCGACCAGCGCCGACAGCAGCGGGTCGTCGGTGCGGGCGACATCGCCCTGCGGCCCGATGCACGAAATGACGCGGGTCGCGACGATGCGCTGCCGGGTGTCCTCGCCGCGTGGCCGCCATTCGACCGCGATGCCGCACTCGGCTTCATGCGCATCGCAACTCTTGCCGGCGAGCAGCGTCAGCCGCCCGCTCGCCACCATCGCGTCGATCCGGTCGGCGACCGCCGGGGCCAGCCGGTGGCGATGGATGTCCCACCATGGCCGCAAATGGCGCAGGAAGCGCCGCCGCTCGACCGGATCGGCCGCCGCCCATATCCCCTGGGTAAAGGGGCGCAGCTCGTCGATCGCGCTGTGCCAGCCGATCGCCGCGCCACGGTCGCGAACCGACCGGACCAGCGCCGATAGCGGCGGGCGGGGGCGCTCGGTCAACGGCTGCTCAGGCAGGGCCGCCGGCGCATGGCGATGCGGCAGCAGTCCGCGCCGCGACAGCGCGACGATCCGTCCGCCAAAGCCCTGCGCCTCCAGCGACAGCGCGACATCCACCATGGTCAGCCCCGTACCGATCAGCAGGACCGTGTCGTCGTCGGTGAGGCCGGCGGTCGCCCCCGCTGCCCAGGGATTGCCCACATAGGCCGGCAGATGGGCGATGCCGCGCAGCCCCGGCGGCACCTGCGGCGCGAGATTGCCGACCGCCAGCACCGCCGCGTCCGGGGTGACGACGCGACCGTCCCCGAGCACCACCGTCGCGCCGTCGATGCCGACCGCCTCGCCATCCACCACGGTCAGCCGGCCCGGCGCGGCTGCCTGCGCCGCCGCCAGCGTCTCGCGCAGATAGCTGCCGTACAGGGCGCGCGGCACGAAATCCGCGCCGCTGGCCCCCGTATCGCGCTCGGCGAGCCAGCGGACGAAGTGGTCCGGCCGGTCGGGAAAGGCGCTCATGTTCGCGGCGCGCACGTTCAGCAGATGGTCGCTCTGCCTTGTGCCATAGGCGACCCCGAGCCCCGCCGCATCGCCGCGCTCGATCAGCGTCGCCGCCGGCCCGTCGTGCCGCAGCAGGTTGATCGCCAGCAGCGTGCCGGAAAATCCGGCGCCGATGATCGCGACATGGCGGATCGTGCCGGGCACGGCGTCCTGGGTGGTTCGCGCGGTCGTCATGCGCTTCCGATACCACAGCCGACGCCCATGGGAACGCTTGCGCCCGTGCGATCCATTGGCTAAGGGCAGCGCTGCCCGAGCGGGTGTAGCTCAATGGTAGAGCAGAAGCTTCCCAAGCTTACGACGAGGGTTCGATTCCCTTCACCCGCTCCCCTTATAACCATAGTGGTCCGAACCACTTTTTCGCCACGTGCGTCCGTAACGCTTGCAAAGTTCACGACTTTTGCAATCCTACCCAGCGGATGGGCCTGGGGAGGAATCATTGACCTTTTTTACGTGGCCCTTCGACCCGACGAACGACGCTGCGGTCGCCGGCGTCAGCTATTGGCTGACCATAGTAGGGTTTGCGCTAACAATCTTCGGCTTGGGTCTTACCTGGAGGCAATTGATAAAGACGCAAACTGCCACCGCCGCCGTTGAGGATGAACTTCGTCGTGTTCAGCTTGCCATCGCGACTTACGATGCCGCCCACGAGATAGCCAAAGCGATCGCGGCGCTCGATGCGACACGGCGGCACCTTCGAAACCGGGCTTGGCGTGATGTCGCCGATGGCTACGAGGTTTTCCGCCGATCGATTTTAACGACTGCAAGCCTCTTCACTTTCGACCAAGAGACACTCGAAAACGTGGAGCTTGCAAACAAATACATCTCTAGGCTTTGCGAACGAATTGAAGATGGCGTTCAAAACAAAAGTCTAGATGTAGATCCTGCAAAAACCATAACAATGATACGCCAGCACGATGAACTAGCGGGTCGAATCAATATTATTCTTCAAAAAGGAACCGTTGCGTGAGCATTTCCATGCAAAAAAGCCGCAATCTGGTGGAACTGCTGTATGAAAGAACAGTAGATAAGAAACTCACATGGGGCCATGATGGTGCTGATGAAATCAGCGCAACCTTGGGTCACATAGTAATTTACATTACGAAGGCTACAAATATTAATTTTGAGGAAGTCTATAAGATATATCTGGTAGTAGACGGCCATGTCAAAGACGAATTTACTGATGAAGACTTGGGCGCTTCTAACGTGCCAACGGGTGTAGTCGACATGCCAAACTACTTCCGTTTGTGCGAAGCGTTATTTCAAATGGCAGCGCGACAAGCGACCGGTGCCGATGAAACTATTGATGCAGCGTTGGCATTCCTTTTAGCTAAGGAATGAAGGCTAGTCCGATTTGTATCGGATCATATAGAGCATCTCTGTGTAAACGAGATGCTCTACCAACTGAGCTAAGCGCCCCCGGTGGGGAGACCGGCGGAATCCCGTGCTTTTCGAGACATGCAACAGGGATATTTGCGGAAGTCCGGGGAACGCAGCGGAAACGCGGTGACACCAGAGTCCCGAACTATTCCCGAACTGGCTTTTCGCGTATCGCTGGCCGGTATGGGATCAGGAGACCGCCGTGACGGAAAGCCCGCAAAAGCTGCTGGAGGCCGCCGTGGCACGCGCGCACGCCTTTCTCGATCTGGCAACCGACGACGCTACCCGCTTGGACGAACGAGCGCCGTTCACGTTCGGCGACCTGCGAATCCTACTCATGGCTACAAAGGCCGTGAATCTCGGCCACGAGATACCCCACACCCGAAGCAACGTGCGCTAGACGCTTCACGCGCAATCCGCAGGGTATCAGGGCTGATCCTCTGCCTGCTAATTCTGTCGCTTGCCTTGCTAACAGCCTGGCCCTGACCCATCGGTCCAAGCCCCCGACGCTCGTAGCTGACGGATGATGCCATTGAACGACGCCGTCACCGTCTGTGCCCGGCCAATCTCATTGTCGCCCTTAGCGCCGTCCCAGTACGATATTAGCGGCCAGCGCTCGCGGCAGTAGGGCATTAGGCACCGAAGCGCCAAGCGCACGCTAGGCGTATCCACCCGCCCCTTTCCGCAGTCCGTCATCCCAGCCCGCAGGATGTCGACCGCTAAGCCGATGATGATCCGTTCATGCCGCCGCATGGCTCGCATGAAACGGATAGAGAACAGATTTGCAAGACTTGAGCGCGGCGGGGCACACCGCCGCGCTCAAGCCTTGATCAGGCGGCGAGGCCGCCGACCGTGTTCCTGTAGGCATTCAAAGCATTGTACATGACTGCCACGTTCGCATCAGTCAGGCCGCTACCCCAATGCACGGCAGCAAGCCGGCTCGCGCCGAACGTCCCACTCGCCGGTTGCGCCGCCAGCGCCTTTAGCGTTTCAAAGGGTCGAGCCGTCGAGGCTGTGGCATCGCCATTCGCAGTGACAGCGCCTTGCCGATAGGATCGCCATGCGCCGGGCGTGTCGCGAGTGACGACGACGTGACCGGGGAAAGGCGCGCCGGCGAAAGCTTTTGCGCTCGTTGCCAGCGGGCGACCATTGACGTTCCCATTGGCATTCAATCGCAGCAGGCTGACGACACCGCCAGCCCCGAACTCGCTGGCATCGACCCCATCGGTCCGCGCCGTACTCGTCAGCGCCCAGACGCCAAAGTGCATGTTGTCTTGCTGGAAACGGACGCCCGGCATCTGCGGCTGAAAATTGGTGTCCAGATAGCCGGTGGACTGGTCTGATGCCGTGCCGCCGTTCGGCGTGAATAGCACCGCCCCCTTGAGTGTGCCGGACCGACCAATATGGATCAGATCGAGCGGCACGGCGGCTTGGACCGGCACCTGTAGCAACATCAGCCCGTCGAGCTTATCCCAGACACCGCCGTTCTTGAGCGCTGCGACCAGCGTGCTGACCGCCTGCTGATAGGCAGCGGACGGCGGCGCTGGGAAGCGGTTGAGGTAGAACTGCGCCTCCGGTTCCAGCGCACCAACGGCGAAGGTGATCGTCAGGAACTTCGTGACCGTCTGTCCGCGCTCGTCCGTCGCCCGGACGGTAACACTGCGCGTCCCGGGCGCTTGCGCCGCCGCGACCAACCGCGGGGTCCGACCATCGACGACGATCGAGAACGTCGGGTCGTTGCTGGCGATGGACCATTTCAGCCGCTTGTTCCCCTCCAGCTTCGCGGAGAACGGCCCGCCGGCCGGGGCATTGAAGGTGGCCGGCGTGAGGATGCTGAGCGGACCCCACTGATTGATGAACGCTGGGCCGGCGTTCGGACGCGGGTACAGGAGGTCATCGAACTGACCGTTGGGACCGCCATTGTTGACGTTGAAATAGTTGATGCGGAGGAGGTTCGGCACATCCTGCGCCCAGCGCGCCATCGCGTTCATGAAATCAGCAGAGTCCGACGCCTGCCCCCATTCAGACATCGAAGCCGTTTTGCCGTAGAACAGCGACTTTTCGGCGAGCCACTTGAGGCTGTAATTCAGGTTGAGGAAAATGCCGACCCAGCGCTGGATATTGGTGCCGGTCCCCAATTCGGTCGCTTCATTGTAGTAGCGATCGAGCGCCATATCGTCGAAAGCTGCGGTGTTGGGCAGCAGTGCTTCGAGATTCACTTCCTGCCCGTCCGGGCCGATCGTCGGCGTCTGGCACCACGATATGATGAAGCGCGACGACACTCGACGCGCGATCGCCGCGAAGCGCTCGAAAGCGGCGATGTACTGCGCACTGCTGTTCCCCGGCTCGAATACCCCCCACGGATACGCGCCGACGATACTGGCTTCCCAGCCTGGGGTTACGATGACGACCTTGTGCCGGTCGAAGCGCGCAATCTTGCGCAGCATGCGTTCCCAGACAGCATCGAATTTGCCGGCCGCCGCGTCCGCCAAGCTTTCCGAGCGGGAGCAGAGAGGGAATTTCCACTCATGGCGGACGTCAACGCCGGCCCACTCCACGATGATCTGGTCGAGGATGACCTCATTTTGCGCCCAGGTGCTGGCCCCGTTGTCCGCCTCGCAGAACTGGATAACGAGGTCAGCCTTCGCGCCAAGCCATGTCTCAAACTGGACATGGTCTGCTACGGTCCGACTCCGCACACCGAGCAAATGATGTCCGCCGATTGCGGCGATGGGATCATCTGGCAACGCACTGTCCTGCGAACCGACGACGCCGCGAGCGGACGCCGCAGGGGTCACAAGTCCGACGCCAACGGGTAGCGCTGGCTGCAACGGAAGATTGATCATGAGAACCCTTTCATTTCAGCGCGGCCACGCCTCGATCGCGAGGCGGCGCTTGTCGTCGCAGGCGGCCAGATCGAACCGGCCGTCTCGGATGGTGGCGTCGTCGTCGGCCGCCGTGGCGCTACCGTCCGCCTGCCGGTGCTGCGGCGTCGGCAGGCATGGCGCGGTCGCCGCTGTCGGCGGCGGCGGCAGGCGCGGCAAAGCGGGCGTCGAGCAGGTCGATCGACCGCACGCGGTCAGCATCACGGCAGCGCACGCGGCCAGCATCAGTCTGGGCATATTCCCTCACGGTGTTCGTGCTTTCGAGGATGAGCGGCTGCCGGTTGGCGAGCCGATCGGCATAGGTTCCGGTGGCGCTGGCGATCCGTTCGGCGGCGTCGCGCTCGGTCTTCAGCTTCGCCCTTTCGGCGTCCGCCAAGTCCTGCACCCGCACCGTGCGTTCGTTCGCGAGGGTCAGCCGCACATCGGCTAGTTCACGATCGGTCCACCCCACCCGGCCGCCAGCGCCGCAATCGGGACCAGCCACCAGACGCGGCCCAGCAGCGCCAAGCCGGTGTGGATCATAGCGTTGCGTACTCCCGCTTCGCATCGAAGCTGGGGCACGCCTTGGCGACCTTCGGATAGTCGCGGTGACCTTGAACCACCGCGCCCGGATGCGCGGCCTTCAGGACGCGCAGCAGGTCGACCATCGCCGCCTTCTGTTCAGGCGTCCGGGTGTCCTTCGGTGTCTTGCCGTCCTTCGCGACGCCGCCGACGTACACGATGCCGATCGACTTCGCGTTGTGCCCTGCGACGTGCGCCCCAACCTGCGCCTTCGGCCGGCCGATTTCGATCGTGCCGTCGAGCGCGACAAGGAAGTGATAGCCGATGTCGCTCCAGTTCTGCGCCTTGTGCCATGCCCGCACGTCCGCGACGTGGAAGGGCTGCCCCTCCCGCGTCGCCGTGCAATGCACTGCAATGGACGTGATCGCGCGCGCGATCGGCGCGGACGCGGCTGCACGCCACGCCGGGGTTGCCGTCGTCATAAAACCTCACATTCTTGATTACCGCCTGCCCGGCGGCCGGGGTTATTCGACCTTCGTGCCCATCAGCTGAGCGGCGACCTGCCGGGCCAGCACCAGCACGAACCGCATCGTCGCAAAGCCCATCCAGCCCGCGCTGATACCGGCGACCAGCACGGACCAGACCGGCCAGTGGTAATGAACGGCCGCTGCGCCCGCGATCGACCCGAACGCCGGCAGCAGGCTGCACATCACGAAGGCATCGCGCCACGTCACCGGCTTGCCCGCCTCGATCTTCTGACCGACGCGCAACACCTGCCCTGCGAACACCGCGAACGCGGCCAGCAGATACGCTTTCCACTCGTTCACAGCGTCACCAGCCCAATCCCAAGCCCGCTGACGATCAGCGCGCCCGATACGAAGAAACTTGCGGTGCGGCGTTGGGAGGTCGCCGCGTGAATGAACGCCATGCCGGTGATCGACATGACCGCCGCGATGCAGTCGCTGACCACGTCGAACGCGTCCCATGCGTCGGGCATTTTGGTCAGCAGCTTCATCACGTCGCCGGCACACCCGGCGGCATAGCCGAAGCCAATCAGGATAGAGCCAGAGAACAGCAGCGTGCCCGACCATGGCGTCGTGATCGCCCGGTTGAGGTCAAGGTGCAGCTGGTCGATCGCATGAACGAACTGCTTGCGGCAGAACCGCTTGACCGCCTCGGTACAGCGGATCAGGCGATAGGTTGCCCGGATCAGCGGCAGAAGCCAATGGACCGCGCTGACCGCGAACCTTAGCCCGAACAGCATCATCGACCAAATGGCGACGACGCTGGCCACGTGCCCAAGCGGCGTCATACGGACGCGCCCCAGCGCGCCCGATCGGACGTTGTCATCTGTCAGCCCTTTCTAGGAGAGGTCAGCCGTGCTGCACGTCGACCCATGCGCGATCGTCGCGCACGGCCCAGACCTTGCCCAGGCGGCGGCGGTACTGGTCGAAGGTGATCGTGTCGGCCGGCACCGCGACCGCCTTTATCCCCGCGCCATTGGCAGCGGCGATCAGGTAATCGCCGACGGCGAAATCGCCGGTCACATTCACCGGCACCTGCCCGCTAAAAGCGATGCGGTCGACCTTCTGCCGCTCGGCCTCCAGCCCCGCCTCCCATTCCGGCAGCGCCACATCATATGCAGCCTTTGCGTCCGTCCATGCGGCGTGCGCCGACTGATAGGCGGCAAGCTGGACAGGATAGGCGACGACGATCGCGCGCCATGCTTCCACGGCGGCTTCATCGTCGCTGGCAGGCTCGGCCGGCGGCGCGATCGGCGCGGTCGGCTCATCGCCCGCACCTTCCGGACGCGGGCCGACCGACTGCCCCCAGGTATCGCCCAGTACCAATCCGGGGTCCGTCGACTTGATGACGAAGCTGATAGCGTCCGCCCACGTCTTGGTCAGGTGACCGTCACGATCGACGCCGCAGACATCGCCCTTGGCGATCGTCCCGCACCCGGCGGCCTTGACCATGTACTCGGCATAGTCGGCACCGCTCGCGTTGACGGTGCCGGTAGCATTAAGCGACCGCCCGGTGGCGCTGTCGCGCCCGAGGTATAGCGCGGCATTGGCACCATTCGGCGCATAGGCCGACACTGCCGCAAAGACAGCGCAGATCATGCCAGTCCCCGCCTCCACATTCAGCAAGCCCTGCCCCTGCGGGACATCCGTGCCGAAAATGTGGCGGGTATTGGCGCGACACGTGATGCTGCCGGTATCGGTGATGGACATGAGGTCGCGCGTTTCGCCACCTGCGCGCTTGGAGAAGACGAAGGCATATCCGGTGCCGTCGCCGATGTAGTGGCGCGTATACGGGTGCTCATAGGAGAAAGTGCCCGGCGGCACGCTGCCGCCCGCCACGCCTGACCCGATGCAAAGCCCGCCCATAGCCAAGGTGGGACCGCCGCCAAAGACGATACGATCGACGCCGCCAGCGACAAGCGCAGCGGCGTTTGACCCGGTCCGCCGCATGCCAGTGTCCTGATCGCCGCCGAAGCGGATGCCGGGGGCGGCCTGCGTGCCGTCCGGGAAAAGCCCTTGCCCCACCGTGTCGCGGACATTCGCGAAGGTGTTCAGCAGCTGCGCCGCGCCGAGCGCCAGATCGCGTGCGAAGCTGCTGGTCGGCATGATCGCATAGCCTTGCCCGCCACCCGACCCGCCCAGATACGGGGCGGACAGCACAATCTGTCCCGCCGCTTCGACCTGCGCGATCTCGTACACCTTGCCGTCCGGCCCAAGAAAGGCGTGTCCGATCTGGGCATTGGCGACGAAGTCGGTCCCGGCCCCGGTGACGGTGGACGACCCATTGGCGACGGTGACCGTCCCCGCGCGATACCATGCCATGCTATTCCTCCGTTTCAATGATCGCCATGCTTCCGGCGATAATGTCGAATGAGATGCCGCCGGTGGCGTGCGGACCCGGGCCGAAGCTTCGTGACAGGACGCGCGCGTTGTATTCGACGCTGCTGCCGCCCGTCTGGTCGGTGACCGTGATCGACCCGCCGACCTCCTCGGAATACAGATACCGCTCGGTCGGCCCGACGCCGTCGTTCAGACTGGTCAGGTAACCGCCAGTCGCCTCCAAGCGGCCGATCTCCACGCCGCGACGATACAGCGCGACGACCGCCGACGACGCTCCGCTACCGGCCTGATTGGACCCCGAAGCCGACCGACGCGAATAGGCGAACGACAGGACAATCGTGCGCTTGTCACCGTTGCTGCCAATGTCGCCCGTCGACAGGGTGTCGGTGTACGGCGAGGTGGTCCGCACCGCATTCTTGATCGTGCCGGCGGACAAGGTGCCACCGAAATAGGCGTCGCCGTTGGTCGCCTCATACGAAATGGCGTTCGCGCGCGTGCAGGCCGCGATCGACATGGATGGCCCGAACCACGTGACCAGGTCGCCATTTTTGCCGAAGCCAGTGCCCTGCACCCGCATCACGCTGCCATTGTCAAAGACGACGCGACCGGTGCCCATGCGCAGATCAGCATTGATTAGCGCCAGCGCGCCCGGCCCGTCTGGCGAGCCGATAAGCTGCTGGCCGACGACATTGCCGTTGATGTCGATCGCGATCGTTTTCGTCGCGCGGATTTCGTCCGTCGCGGTTTTGACGATTTCGATGAGGTCTTGAACGGTTGCCACGTCCGTACCGAGCTTCAGGCTGACTTGCTCGATCAACCGGGCATTGGCTTCGTCCCCGTCGACCATCGCCTCGCCCAGGACAGCGACGGCGGCGTTCGTATCGCCTATGCTGGCTGACACGGTGTCGACGCGCCGGCCCAGCGCTTCGTCGCGGTCGGCACTGGCGGTGCGATCCGAGACGATCTGGGCACGGGTAGCGGGCAAGCCGGTCGTCTGGTCATTGACCTGCGCGGACAGAGCGTCGATCGCGCCGGCGTTGGCGGCATCGCCATCGGCGCGTGCCTTTCGATCAACGATCTGCTCGGCGCGTGTCGCCGGCAGGCCGGTCGTCGCGTGATTTACCTGCGCCGATAGCGTCGCGGTCGACTGCGCGTTCGCCGCATCACCCTCCGAGCGAAGCCGGTCGACCTCGGACAGCTGGGCGCGCGTCGCGGCCAGCCCGGTCACCGGATCACGCACCACCGCCTCAGCCGCCGCAATCCGGTCGACCAGCGACTGCGTCAGGTCCGCCAGCGCGCGCGAGGTGGCGACGATCGCCGCCTCGGTCGAAGCCATCCGTACCGTCAGCGCCTGCCGAGCGACGGCGGCCGACGACTCATTGGCGATCAGCGTTGTGGTCAGCTCCTGCTGCACCTGCGCCAGCTGCGTCGCGCGCGCCCGGCCTGTTACATCGCCTGCGATCAGGGCGCGCAGCAGCGCCTCGGCAGTCGTGTCATCGTCGGCCGCCTGCTGGCGGACCGTCGTCGTGATGCCTGCAATGCCCTTGCGCGCCTCGATCGCCGTTTCGCGCAGGGTCGAGATTGCAGCGGCGAGTTCATCGCTAACCGACGCCTGCGCGTCGATGCGGACGGTCAGCGCCTTGTCACCGGCAATCCGGGCGATGCTTTCCTGCACGCTGCGCGCGTCGACCGCGCCGATCTGCACCGACAGCAGCTGCCGCGCCGCCGCTTCCGCGCCCGACTGGTCGACCAGCTTCGCGATCAGCTCGCTGCGCACCTCCGCCTGCTGGACGATCTGCCGACGATTGGCTTCGTCGCCGGCCAGCAGCGCGCGCAAGCCAGCCTCGGCCGCATCGTCCGCCACGGCGCGCGCCTGGCGCACAGTGATGCCGAAGCTGCTGACATCGGGCAGCGACGACAGCGCCGCCTCGACCACGCCAATCCGCACGCCCTGCGCGTCGACATCGGTCCGCGACGCCTTCTGCGACACCGTGCCCGCCAGCGCGTCGAGGTCCGACTGCACGACCGTGACGCGCCCGCTGACCCGGGTCAGTTCGAGTACCTCGGCCTTCGTCGACACCGATGCCGTCAGGCCGCTGATCGTCTGCTCCGCGCTGGTCAGCCGGGCGATGATCGGCTCCAGCTGCGCCGCCTGCACCGGATCGAGGACCGCCAGCGCAATCTGTTGGTTCACATAGTCGACCGACGCCTTCTGCGTGATCGACGCGGTCGCGGCGTTTAGCACGATCTCCGCACGCGCGGTGCGCTCGGCCAGCTGATCGACGGCGTAGATGCGGACGATGCCGGTCGACGGATCGACCACGATGCCCGCATCACGAAGAATGGCGCGGGTCCGCTCGCTTTCGGCGAGCAGGCGCAGCAGCGTGTCCCCGATCCGGCCGGCGTCACGATCCGCCTGGGCAATGGCCGCAGCTTGATCGGCGGTTGCCCGGTCGAGGGCATAAAGCGCCGCATCGGTCCCGACCTGGGCTTCCTCAATGGCGCTAACCTGCTTCTCAAGCTTCGGATATTTCTCGACGATCGGCTCGACCGCGTCGAGCGTCGCTAGGACGTTCGGCACCGGCCGGTCCCCGACCTTCGTCCAGTCCGGCGCGCCGACCGTCGCGTTGTCCTCGGGCTTCTTCCCGTCATTGTCGACGATGGCGGACCATGGCAGCGGCACGTCCACCGCCACTTCGTCCAAGGCTTGCCCACTGGTCAGGCGCGGAGTTGCCGGCGCGGTCCCGGTCCGGCCAAGGGCGAAATCATGCTTCGCCGCCGTCTCGCCCCGCAGGACGAACTCGACGGTCATCGCCACCGGATCGACGGTCCGCTTCAGCACCACGCACGGCTGCTGCACCAGGCCATCGTCGGGCAAGTGCACGATCAGCAGATCGCCCGCGCCATACCGTCGCAACCGCGGCTTGCAGGTCAGGACGATCTCGCCCAGTTCCCGCGCGTCCAGCAGTTCATACGCGGCCAGCTGCGCGGCCTGATCCTTCGACTGGACGAGGTTGTACTGCCGTTCTTCCGACTTCTCCTCGCCATCCTCGGCTAGGTAACTCGCGATCGTCACCGCTTCGGACGGCACATATTCCCACTTGTGATCGCGCGAGCGGTACTTCGGGACGATGGTGTTGAGCCGGGCTTCCCAGCCCTGCATCGCGCCGATTTCGACCTCATCATTCGCAAGGTCGTATTCGGTGATGGTGTCGAGCGGGACGCGCGGTGCCGACAGCTTCAGGCCGAGCTTGCCGCCGACCCAGCACCGCTCCGCGCCGCCGGCAGCGAGGATGTTCTTCAGGTTGTCGTCGCGCTTCGCCGGCTCGACGATCACGCCGTCGACATGCCACCCGTTCGCATCACAGACATTGGCGAGCGCGACAAAATCCGCGACACGGATGCCGTCGATCGGGATACCGATGCCGAACGTCTTGCGATAGACGGCATCCGGCTTGCTCTCATCCCGCTCCCACGTGCCCAGCGCGTAACGAAGCCCATGCAGGCCGGGGCAACGGGTCCATTCCCACGTCGCCTTCGCAGCTGCGAACGACGCCTTGTCCGCCGGGTCCGCCCAGCGGTGCGGCCCGCTCCCGCCCGGATAGGTGCTATCCTTGCGCGGATCATAGGCCAACACGCCACGCCATTCCCCGCCGGTCTGGGGAACGCCTGCCGCGAACCGCTTGCCGTCCTCATCGAACCGCAGGCACCAGGCGATGGCGGCAAAGCTCGACAGCTTGTGCTGCGCGCTCCAGCCCTGCGCGCCGCCCCAATGCGTCGACAACGCCTGAGGCTCCGGGGTGCGGCCCGTCTGATGATAGACGTACAAATGGTTCGCGGCGTACCCGGTCGCGGCTGCACCGTTCAGGACGACGGGCACGAAATCCAAATAGGGCATGACGAAGCCCGCGATCGGCCCGGCACCCGAATAGACATCGACCAGCAGCAGATACGGGTTGTTGACCTTGGAAACCTTGCCGCCGAACCCCTCCTGATGGATTCGGTTGCCGCCATAGTAGGTCTGCCCGATCAGATACGGCCGGGGCTGGTTGGCGCCGATCAGGATCTGATTGACCGCGCCGGTCGCCGCCGGCGGCTTTTCCGCAAGCAGCGCGCCGCCGACGCTCGCCACCATCGCCGCGCCGGCCGCGATCGATCCGACCTGCGCGGCGGTCAGGCCCAGCACGACGGCACCCGCGCCGAACGTCGCAGCGGTGGCAAAGCCCATCGCCACCACGCCGGCCACGATGCCGACAGCCTTGCCCACGCTGCTCACAGTCGCCACGCCCCCTTGAATGCCATCGGAATGATATTGACGATGCCGTCGCCCGGATGATCGGCATGGTATCCCGCCATCATCTGACCGCCGCCGATCGATCCCGACCCCGTCTGGCCGGTCGACACGACGATCGCGTCGAACGGATCGCCCTCGCTGGGCGCCATCACCGCGATGTCACCGACCCACATCGCCGCCGGAGCGATGCGCGGCAGCATACTGTCGAGCAACGCAGCCAGGTCATCGAACCCGGTCGCCGCCAGCGCCCGCTGAGCACCGATCGCCGAATGGAACCGCGGGATCGAAGGCGGCCGATGACCCAGCGCCCGCATCTGGGCACGCGCGAGATGGATGCAGGTCCCGCCGGCCTTCCATCCGAACGGACGGACACGAAACCGGGCAAGGACGGCAGCGGTAGCGGTGGCGCGTTCGTCGAGCCGCATCATGCCCGCTGCACCCCACGCGGCGGCGATACCACGCCCCACGCGACCTCAACCTCCATGCCCACCGCATTGTCGAAGCCGCGCTCACCCGCGAATACGCGCTGGTGCGCGGTCGATGACAGGCTGTTACCCTCGTTGCGCGCCAGCAGCCGCTGCGACCGGGTGACGCACACCATGTCCAGCGACCGCGTGCCCGCGCCGCGCTTCAGGACCGTCTTGTCGGTCTGCCAGTCCGCGAGCAGGTCCGGCTCACCGACCAGTCGCCCAGATGCTTCATCGACCTCGCCGATCCACAAACGGATACGCGAGTTCTGATAACCCGGCTGCGACAGTTCGACCGCCGCCGCCGTATCGCGCGGCAGGAAAGTGATGGTGCCGGCCGGCAGTTCGTCGCCGACACCTTCGGTCAGCGCCTCGAACGCCCCGACCGTGCCGAACACGTCGTCGCTCGATTGGAACAGCTGCCCGCCATAGGGCACCATACCGCCATCGCACAGCAGCACGTCCCGACCCGGCAATTCGAGCTTGAGCATCCCGACCAGCGTCACGCGCTCCATCAGGCGGCCTCCTCAATCGTAAATTCGATGGCGGTGTTGTGATCGACCGACAGGCCCCACGACTGCTCGTTGCCGTCGATCAGCCCCTCGATCATCGGCGCGACCAAGTGGACCTTGACCCCATCGGCGAACGCGCGTCGCAGCATTGTGTCGCCGACCAGCAGCGCCGCCCGGCCGCTCCCGTCCGCAACGACATCGCCGCCGTGGTTGTGCAGGTAATGCTGCCCGCTGCTGGACTCGACCGACAGCCAGTATCCCTCCCGCACGACAGCGCCAGCAGGCAGGCCACGGACGCGCAACACGCCCCCAACCTGTCCTGCCCCGTCGACCACCACCGACGTTCCGCACGCCGACTGGTCGACCGACAGCAGCGGATACCGCACGCGCAGCCCTTCGCGCTTCGCCCGGATCAGCCGCGACACGACGATGCGCGCCCCAGCTTCGTCATCGAGCGGCGGCAGCGTCATCGCGATCCGGTAATGGCTACCCAGGCGGTTGATGCGCAGCGCACTCGCTCCGCGCACCACGCCCCCGCGATCGACAAGCGCTGGGGTGGCGCCGTTCGGCGCGATGTTTTCCGGTAGCTGGAGCATCAGATTTTCTGACGCTGCCGCATGACCGCGCGCCGGCTACCGGCGCGCGCCGTCTGCACCGATACCTCGCCGGAGATGCCGACGACACGAGAAGCAAAGCCTTCATCCTCGACGATGCGGATGGTGGCGGTCCCACCGCGACCGGACCGGAGCGAGGACGCCGGATGGATGGTGCCCGCCGTATCGGGTACGAACGGCTCCGGCCCATGCTCGCCCACCATATACCAGTTCCCCGGACCGACCCGACCGCCCGACGCCTTGCCGCCGGCATAGGACAGCCCGCTAAGGTCGGGCGTGAACGAGTGCAGCCCGTTGCCCTGCCCGAACAGGTCCGCGCTTCCGCCACCGCCGCCGAAAATTCCTTTCAGGAAGCCGCCACCCAACGCGTCCGCCAACGGACGGATCAGCTGCTGCTGGATCACGATCCGCACCAGGTCGGCGACGATGCTGCGTGCCATGGTGCCGAAGGCTTTCGCCAGATTGTCCGCGCCCATGATCGCGTCCGCCATCCAGTCGTTCAGCCGCTCGAACCCGCTCGCCTCGATTGCCTCGATCGATTCACGCACCGCCGCTGTCGACCGGTTCAGTTCGCGGCGGTAAGCGGCCATCGGCCCTTCGTTGTCGCGTTCGACAGCAGCGCGGCGGTCGGCATAGATGCCATCCAACTGATCCTTGCGGATCATGGCGTTGGCGTATTCGATGTCCGTAGACTTCTTTGTGGCGATGATTTGGTCGAGTACCGCTTCCTCGTTCCGACGCTGAAGGTCCAACAACCGGAGCGCACCCGCCCGACGTGCGGCGACGCTATCGGCGGCGTCGATCTGGGCACGCACTTCCTCCTGCATCGCATCGTTGCGCGCGATTTCGAGGTCATAGCTATCTTTAGCCAACGCGAAGCTGCGCTCCTGTTCGGCGATCAAAGCGCGTTCGGCCAGCACCTTCTTCTGCGCGTCCATCAGCGCCTTGCGCTTTGTGTCGTCCAGACTGTCGTCCAGAGCGAGCGAACGTCCGAACCGCGCCTCATCTTCCGCGATGGCGGCCATCGTCGCGTCGTACCGGGCCTCAATCGAGCCGTTCAGTTCGGCCCGCGCTTCCAGCGCCTCGACGCGCAGACGGCCCAGCTCGTCTTCATACTGCGCCTGATCGCGGGCACGATCCTCCGCCGTCTTGCCTTTCGGGCCGCTGCCCTTGCCTTTTCCCTTACCCGCGTCTTCGCCGCCGAACGTCGGGTTCTGGATGTCGGTCGGGAATGCCTCGGCATTCGCGATCATCGCGTCGAGATTGCGCTTCGTCCCGATGGTGGTCGAAAAGGTCTTCAGTGTCGTATCGAACTCCGCCTGTGCTTGCTGGATTCGCGCCAAGGCCGCGTTGTTCGCGATTACGCTGGGGTCCGTGCCGCCGCCTGCACCGCGCGTATTATTGGCATTCCGTAGCAGCGCAGCTTCGCCGTCCGCTTTTGCGCGGGCATAGGCGGCACGAGCGGCCTGCATATCGGCCTGAGCCGCCATCATCGCCGCATGAGCCTTGGCCCGATCCGCCTTCGCCTTGGCGATAGCTTCGATCCGAGCCTTACCCTGCGCGACGGCAAGTTTGTCGGCCATCGCCGCAGCCTGCGCATCGGCCGCCGCCGCCGCCGCCGACGCCGCCGACGCAGCCTTGGATGCCGCTGCCTTTTTGTTGAGCAACGGAACCAAGACAAGCAGGATCGTAATCACCAACCCGATTCCAGTGGCCGCACTGGCCATACGGGCCGCGAAAACGGCAATCGCGGCGGTTGCACCCATTTGAATCGCCAACCTGCCGATTAGCCCAATTAGCACCGTCAATGGATTGATAATCAGCCCGATCACGACGGGGACAACCGCAAATCGGGCTAGCAGGAGTGGCAAGGCGACCTTGCCAAGCGTGATCACCGCGACCATCAATGGCCCGATCATCGCCGTCATCGCGCTGACTGCCGCCATGGCGTAATGAAACGCGGGCGGCAGATCGGCCATCCACAATAGAAAATCGGCGACTGCATTCTTTACGGCCGTGAAGATTGGCAGGAGCACCTGACCCAGCTTGATCGAGAGATTTTCCGCCGCCGCTGCCATGCGGTCACTGGCCGCCGCATCACCTTCCATCAAGACGCTGATCTTTTGATCTGCCGTCACCTTGCCGATCGCGACACGATACCGCTCGATCCCCGCCGCCCCTTGGTTCATCAGCGCGATGGCAGTCCGCATTCCGTCCGATCCGAACATCGTCGTCAACGCCTCACGACGGCTCTTGTCCGAGAGGTTGCCCAGCTTCTGCCGGAGGATTTCTGCGACCTCGCCCAACGGCTTGGCCTTTCCGGCGGCATCGAAAAATTCGATACCCAACTGTTTCATGACCCCGGCCGCTTCCTTTGACACCGGGTTCAGGCTCATCAGGAACGTCTTGAACGACGTGCCGGCGTCCGACCCACTTGCGAACGTCGACGCGGTCGAAGCCAGCGCTACATTCAGATCATCGAACGACACCCCCAGCCCACCGGCCACACCGCCTGCCTGCCCGATGGCGAGCCGGTAATCGTCGAACCCCATCTTGCTCGCGTCCAGCGCGCCCGACACCTTGTCGACGATCCCCGGCAGGTCGCTACTGGTCTTGCCGAACTGCGCCATGATATCGGTGGTCAGGTCGGAAGCCCCCGACAGGTCGGTCTGCCCGACCACCGCCAAGCGCAGCGCTGCCGACAGCCCGCCGTTCAGGATCGCCGCCGCCGACATGCCGTTCTTCGCCAGCATCTCGATAGCGCCCGCCGCTTCGATGCTGCTGCGCCCCATCGCCGGCCCCAGCTTCATTGCCGCGTCGGCCAGCTTCTCCAGCTGCTCCGGCGACGCATCCAGCATCGCCGACTGGACCGCGTTCATCGCGCTTTCGAAATCGGCGGCGGTATCCTTCGTTTTCTTGCCGACCAGCGCCATCGGCACCGTGATCCCGGCGGTCAGCGCCACCCCGGCCCGCGCCACCTTCTGCCCGACCGACGCGATCGCCTCGCTGGCCTTGACCATCGCGACGTTGATTCGATCGGCGGCGCGCTCAACCGCATTCCCCATATTGTCGGTCGACCGTTCCAGATCCTGTTCGGTCTTTTTGGCACGCGCGCTGGCCGCCTTCATGCCGCTCTCGAACGCGGCATCCCGCACGCTCATCGTCGTGACCAGCGAAGCCAGTAGCTGCTGCATCCGATGCCCTTCCGTTCAAATGAAAAGGGCGCCGCAATCGCGACGCCCTGATGGGTTGAGGTAGAGATAGTTTCGTCGGTCAGCGCAGGGCCTGCGCCCATGCCCAGATGATGGCGACCCACAGCGCCGCGCCGGTCAGCACCAGCGCCGATCGCATCGCCCACGCCGCATGCCGGATCGCTTCGGCATTCTGGTACAACCCGCTGTCATAGTGCGCGACCATCTCCGCTTTCGACCGGCGCAGAGTCTTCTCCGGGTCGGTCAGGTCCGCCTCCCAGTTCACTGGCGCGGTCCCGACAAAGAACCACCGCGTCGGCCGCGCGCTCCAGAGCGAGCATACCGCCGCCAGTCCCAGCAGCGTCGCCATCAGCACCAGCGGCAACGCCGGCCGCGACGTGCCTGCCGCGACCGCGATGATCGCTGCCACGCCCGCCACCAGCAGCCCGGAAAAGGTCAGCGCCCGCTGATCCGCCGCGATCGCCGTCTGCAACTGCGACGCCAACAGCGACTCGGCGTGCCGGCTGATTTCGGATAGCGTCGCATCGTCAGCCGATTCGTAAAGGTCGATGTTCATGATCCCATCCCTTGCCATGCACCCCGGTTACGGCCCCGGCACCCGGGGATTGCCCGGCACCCACGTGCCGCCACCGCCGCCACCCCCTCC
>NZ_LQQO01000017.1 GCF_001619955.1 Sphingomonas hankookensis
CAAAGTTCACTAAGTTCACACTAGTGACGTGTTTGCGCGGTGGATGTGGCGGTGGTCGCTAGAGACGTGCGGGCGGCGGGTGTTAAGGGGTGACCCGCCGACGATGGCAGGTGGCTGCCATGTAGGAAAGGGGTGACGTTCCTAACCCCGTCTGCGGGCAGTTGGGTCTACCTCTAGCCAATTCCTCGTACCCCCGCGCAGGCGAGGGTCCAGGGCCACACGCGCTGCCCTTCCGTTACCCTGGACCCCCGCCTGCGCGGGGGTACGGTCCGGGGGTGAAGGTTGCAGCTTACTTGCCCCGCTGTGCCTCGACGAGCGCGATGGCGCGTTCGACCGCGACTTCGATCGACAGGGTACTGGTGTCGAGCGGCGCGGCGTCGGCGGCCATGACCAGCGGCGCGGTCGATCGGCTCGAATCGCGTTCGTCGCGGGCGCGGATGTCGGCGAGGACGCGGTCATAGGTGACGCTCGACCCTGCCTTCGCCAGCTCGGTGTGGCGGCGGCGGGCGCGGATCGCCGGGGTCGCCTTTACGAACAGCTTGGCATCGGCGTCGGGGGCGATGACCGTGCCGATGTCGCGCCCGTCGAGCACCGCGCCGCCCGGTTGCTGCGCGAACTTGCGCTGGCGGCGCAGCAGCGCCGAGCGTACCAGCGGATGGGCGGACACGATCGAGGCGGTCTGTCCGGCCTCGTCGGTGCGCAGCCACGGGTCGTCGAGCAGCGTGTCGGAAAAGTCGCAGGCGGCGACGCAATCCGCCTCACGCGTCGGGTCCATGCCGTCGCGCAGCACGCGGGTCGCGACTGCGCGATAGAGCAGGCCGGTGTCGAGATGCGGCAGGCCGTAATGCCGTGCCAGCGCCCGTGCGATGGTGCCCTTGCCCGATGCCGCCGGGCCGTCGACCGCGATGATCACAGCGATGCGCCGAGGCCACGCAGCAGCGTGGTGAAGGTCGGGAAGCTGGTCGCCACGGGTGCCATGTCGTCGATGGTGACCGGATCGCGCGAGACGAGGCCGGCGACGACGAAGCTCATCGCGATGCGGTGGTCGAGCTTTGCCTCGACCGTGCCGCCGCCGGGCAACAGGTCGCCGCCGGTGCCGTCGATGATCAGGCCGTCCTCGGTCTCCTCGACCCGCGCGCCGATCGCGCGCAGTCCTTCGGCCATGGTCGTGATGCGGTCGCTTTCCTTAACGCGCAGCTCTTCGAGACCGCGCGTGACGGTGCGCCCCTGGGCGAGCGCGGCGGCGACGAACAGGACCGGGAATTCGTCGATCATCGCCGGCGCGACCGCCGGGTCGACATCGATGCCGGTCAGCGTCGAGGCGCGGACGACCAGGTCGGCGACCGGCTCGCCACCGACCTCACGGCGATTCTCGAAGGTGATGTCGCCGCCCATCGCGCGCAGCACGTCGAACAGCGCGGCGCGGGTCGGGTTCAGGCCGACATTGGTGATCGTGACATGGCTGCCCGGCACCAGCAGCGCGGCGACGACCGGGAAGGCGGCGGAGGACGGATCGCCCGGCACGATGATCGTCTGTGGCTGCAATTCCGCTTCGCCGTGCAGTTCGATGACGCGGCCTGCGGGGGTTTCCTCGACGGTCAGCTTCGCGCCGAAGCCGGTCAGCATCCGCTCGCTATGGTCGCGGGTCGGGACCGGTTCGACGACGCGGGTGATGCCCGGCGTGTTGAGGCCGGCGAGCAGGATCGCCGACTTCACCTGCGCCGAGGCGACCGGCAGCGTATAGTCGATCGGCACGGCGGGCACGATCCCGCGCAGCATCAGCGGCAGGCGGCCGCCGGGGCTGGCGGTGAACTCGGCACCCATCCGCGACAGCGGTTCGATGACGCGGCCCATCGGGCGCTTGCTGAGCGAGGCGTCGCCGGTGAAGGTCGCGGTGATGGCGTGGCTCGATACCAGACCCATCAGCAGCCGGGTCGAGGTGCCCGAATTGCCCATTTCCAAGGCGGTCGCGGGTTGCAGCAGCCCGCCGACGCCAACGCCGTCGATGGTCCACATCCCGTCGCCGCCGCGTTCGATCACGGCACCCATCGCGCGCATCGCGGCGGCGGTGGCGAGCACGTCCTCGCCCTCCAGCAAACCGGTCACGCGGCTGGTGCCGACGGCGAGCGCGGAAAGCATCAGCGACCGGTGGCTGATCGACTTGTCGCCGGGAACGGGGGCGGTGCCGGTCAGCGGGCCGCTGGCGGCGACGGAAAGCGGGGTGGGGGTGGCGTCGTGCATGACCGGCGGCTTTGACAGCGCGTGCCCGCTATGGCAAGGCGCGGCCCCATCCGGGGTATGTGCCCCGTTCTTCCACGATACCGAAAGGTTTGGCTACACATGGTGAAGCCGGAATGGGGTACGAAGCGTACCTGTCCGAAATGCGCGACGCGCTTCTACGACCTGGGCAATGACGATCCCGTCACCTGCATCAATTGCGGCGTGCACTGGACGCCCGAACCGATCCTGAAGTCGAAGCAGCCGCTGCCGTTCGAGCAGGTCAAGGTCGGCGGCGACAAGGATGGCGAGAAGGATACGGATCTCGACGCCGATCTGGACATCGAGGGCGACGACGAGCCGTCGGCGGACGACGATGTCGATCTGGGCGGCGACGACGACCTGGGCGTCGACACGTCCGACGAGGACAACGACGCCGAGCGTTGATTTTTTGGCGGGCGGCAACAAAAGCCGCTTGCCAAACCGGCGCCCTCCGCATAGAGGGCGCTCCTCCCCAACGGGGAAGCGGGGCTGCCCACCAGCAGTGGCCCCGACAAAATGGACGGGGCCGTAGCTCAGCTGGGAGAGCGCTGCAATGGCATTGCAGAGGTCAGGGGTTCGATCCCCCTCGGCTCCACCATTTTTCCAAGAACCCCGCAGCGATGCGGGGTTTTTTGTTGGCCGTCGTATAATCGTTTCGGCCATATTACAAAAAACACGCGAACCGTTCGCGATTATACCAGTATATCGTGCGCGGTCGCGATAGCGGCTAGCTGAACGGCCCTATGACTGGGGGCCATGATCTGCGGTACCGATCGCGACTGCACGCATTTTCCGAACTGACCGATGCCGACCGGACGGCGATCGATGCCCTGCTCGACCAGCGGCAGCGGGTCATCGCCCCGCGTCGCGACGTGGTGGCGGAAGGGGAAGTGCCGCGATTCGTGCATGTCGTGCTCGACGGCTGGGCGTGCCGCTATCGCCAGCTGTCCGACGGGCGGCGCCAGTTGCTGTCGCTGCTGCTGCCGGGCGACCTGATCGATCCCTATCCGCAGGCGGTGGCGCGGTCCGATCATGCGGTCGGCACGATCACGACGATGACCGTGGCGGAGGTCGCGCCCGATGCGCTCGCCGCGCTGGGGCGGGAAAGCGCCACGATCGCCCGCGCGCTGTGGTGGAACAACCATGTGGCGATGGGCACGCAGCGCGAATGGATCGCCAGCCTCGGCCTGCGCAGCGCGCGCGAACGTATCGCGCTGCTGTTCTGCGAAGTCTATTTCCGGTTGCGGACGAGCGGGCGGTGCATGGGCCGCGCCTGCGAATTTCCGCTGACCCAGGCCGATCTGGCGGAGGCGACGGGCCTGACCCCGGTGCACGTCAATCGCATGGTGCAGGAATTGCGCCGCGACGGGTTGATCGCCTGGGGTGGGCGGACGCTGACGATTCTCGACCTTGACGCGTTGTGCGGGGTCGCGTCGTTCACCCCGGCCTATCTGCACCTCGACCGCGCGGTGTCGGCGGGTTGAGGGCGTCCGTCCCGTAATCGGACGGCTGCCCGAAAATGCGGCAGGCGACAAAAAGGTAAATAATGCGTTAACGCGGCCATGATGAAGCCGCACGCACCCCGCCGCCGCCACCCGTTCCGCGCCACGCTGCCGCGTATGGCCAGCGTTCCGGTGCGCAGCGAGGACAGCGACCTGAAGCTGTTCACGGTCAGCTTCACCGCCTTCTTCATCTGCTTCTACACGTTCTTTCTGTAGGGCGGGTCGACCGAACTCGACGTCATCCCAGCGAAGGCCGGGATCTCGCCATGGTAGCGCGCAGCAGGAGCCACTTGCGACCCCAGCCTTCGCTGGGGTGACGGTGTCTTCAAGCCGGGCAGCCGTCGTCGCACGCCTTGTGCAGCCGCCATGCGAGCCATGCCGAGCCGAGGCACATGGCGGCGACGATCAGCAGCATGTCGGTGGGGCCGAGGCCGGCCTTGGTCAGCAGGATGACGCTGACCGCGCCGATCGTCATCGAGGCACAGTTGACGACGTTGTTCGCCGCCACCGTCCGCGCGGTCTGGTCCTTGGTCACCGTCGTCGTCAGGAACGCATAGAGCGGGACCACGAACATGCCGCCGAAGATCGCGATCAGCGCCAGCGTGGCGAGCAGCAGCAGCGATTGCGGATGGGTGGCGAAGTCGATCACGCCATAAAGCGTGCCGTCGGGCGCCGGGACCCAGGCCTTCGCCTCGAACGCGAACGCCAGTACGCACAACGCCATCGCGATGACCGATGCGGGCGAATAGCGCGCCGAGATCTGTCCTTTGAGCAACGCATTGATGATGACCGACCCGATCGCGACCCCGATCGAGAAGATCGCGATGGTGAGCGAGGCGACCTGCTGGTCGGCGGTCAGCACATTCTTCACCAGCACCGGGAAGATCACGATCAGCACCGACCCGATCGTCCAGAAGAAGCTGATCGCGACGATCGCAAGGAACAGCCGGCGGATATGCATCGTCGCCGCGATCAGGTGCCAGGACGAGGTGAAGGGATTGAAGTTGATGACCAGTTCCGGCCCGCTGCGCGGTGCCGGGGGCACGAGCCGCCCGGTGAACCAGCCGATGATCGCCACGACGACGACCAGCCCGGCGGCCCATTCGACGCTGATCCAGCCGGCGACGATCGTGCCGGTCAGCACCGAGAGATAGGTCGCCGCCTCGATCAGCCCGGTGCCGCCCAGCACCTGATGATCCTCCAGATGCTGGGGCAGGATCGCGTATTTGATCGGCCCGAAAAAGGTCGAATGGACGCCGAGCATCACGACCGCGCTCAGCATCATCACCACGCCGGTGGTGACATAGCCGGTGCGCGCGATCAGCATGCCGGCCGCGCCATAGAGCATGATGCCGATTTCCGCCGTCTTCACGATGCGGATGATCCGCGCCTTGTCATGCGTGTCGGCCAGCTGTCCCGACAGTGCGGACAGCAAAACGAACGGCAGGATGGCCAGACCGGTGGCCAGTGCGTTGAAATTCTGTTCGCTCGCCGGGTCCTTGAACAACTGGTATGTCGCGAACAGCACCATCGCATGCTTGAAGAGGTTGTCGTTGAACGCGCCCAGAAACTGGGTGACGAACAGCGGCAGGAAACGGCGCTGCTTGAGCAACCCCAGCGCATTATTCATTCCGGGTACGACCTGATCTACGTGCCTGTCGGCTTGGTTGGATCGGGTGTAGCCAGCCCCTCCGCCTGCTTCAACGCCGTTTTGCCGCTTTCGCGTGAGGGGCCGGGGATGCTAAGCGCCGAACTGTGCTGACGCTTCCCAACATATTGACGTTGTCGCGTATCCTGGCGGTGCCGCTGCTGGTCGCGTTCCTGTGGTGGCCGATGTGGGAGGCGGGCTATGCCATTGCCTTCGCACTCTATTGCCTGATGGGGATCACCGACTATTTCGACGGCTATCTGGCGCGCGCGCAGGGCACGGTGTCGAAGCTGGGCGTGTTCCTCGACCCGATCGCCGACAAGATCATGGTCGCCGCCGTCATCCTGATGCTGGTCGGCACGCGGCATGACGTGGCGATCATCACCGGCATCCACCTGATCGCCGCGCTCATCATCCTGCTGCGCGAGATCGCGGTGTCGGGGCTGCGCGAGTTCCTCGCCGGCATTCAGGTATCTCTGCCGGTGTCGCAGCTGGCCAAGTGGAAGACGACGCTGCAGCTGGTCGCGTTCGGGGCGCTGATCCTCGCCGGGGCGGTGCCGGCCTATAGCTTCGTGCATGTGACCGGGCTCGTCTGCCTGTGGGGCGCGGCGGTGCTGACCGCGATCACCGGCTGGGATTATCTGCGGCTCGGTCTCCGGCACATGGACACATAATGGCGATCGAGCTGCTGTATTTCGCTTGGGTGCGCGAGGCGATCGGCGTGGCGGGCGAGCGGGTCGACCCGCCGGCCGAGGTGGCGACCGTCGCCGATCTGGTCGACTGGCTGGCGGCAAGGGGCGGGGGCTATGCGACGGCCTTTGCCGATGGGCAAAGGCTGCGCGCGGCGGTCGACCAGGCGTTCGTGGCGCTCGATACGCCGATCGCCGGCGCGCGCGAGGTCGCGATCTTTCCCCCGGTGACCGGCGGATGATCCGCGTGGTCGTGCAGGCGGCACCGATCGACCTCGCCGCCGAATTTGCGGCGGCCGAGGGGGCGGATGCGGGGGCGGTGGCGACCTTTACCGGGCTGGTGCGTGGTGACGATGGCGTCACCGAACTGGCGCTCGAACATTATCCGGGAGCGACCGAGCGCGCGCTGGAGGCTTTGTGCGAGCAGGCGGTGGCGCGCTGGTCGCTGGTGAAGGCGACGGTCGTGCACCGCGTCGGGCCGATGGTGCCCGGCGACCGGGTGGTGTTCGTCGCGACGACCGCACGGCATCGCGGCGCGGCGCTGGAAGCCTGTGCGTTCCTGATCGACCGGTTGAAGACCGGGGCGCCGTTTTGGAAGCGCGAGCGGCGGGGGGCAGAGACGCGCTGGGTCGAGACGCGGGAGAGTGACGACGCGGCCGCCGCGCGGTGGGGGGATCTTGGCTGAGGTGCTTGGGGCGGGTCCTTCGATACGCCCCTTCGACAAGCTCAATGGCTACTCAGGACGAACGGCTGGAGAAGTCCCAACCCAAACCCGTCCAATCCCGTTTGGTTCGAGTAGCGATCGAGCTCGTCGAGAGCGCGTATCGAGAACGGGGTTCCGCTGGGGTGACCCATGAAGGGTCCGTTTGCGGCAGGAGTTCTCGACGGACGCTTCTCGACTTCGCTCGAAGCTGCTCGAACCGGACGGAATGGCGGGGCAGGGCAGCGCCCCAAAACAAAACCGGGCGGGATCGCTCCCGCCCGGCTCCATTCTCGCCTGAACCCCGGATCAGCCGAGCTTCGGTGCCAGCACGCCGTTCACCACGTGAACGATGCCGTTCGACTGTTCGACGTCATACTGCGTGACATAGCTCTTGCCGCCGCCGACATCGGTCAGCACCAGTGCGTCGTTTTCCAGCGTCGCCTTGAGCGGCTGGCCCTCGACGGTGGTCAGCGTGGCGGTGCCGCCGCCGGCCTGGATCTGCTGCTTGAGCGCCGCGGCGTCGAGCTTGCCCGCGACGACGTGATACTTCAGCAGCTTGGCGAGCGAGGCCTTCTGCTCGGGCTTCATCAGCTGGTCGAGCGTGCCGGGGGCGAGGCGGCCGAACGCTTCATCCGTCGGCGCGAAGACGGTGAAGGGACCGGGGCCCGACAGCGTGGCGGTCAGGTCGGCGGCCTGCACCGCCTTGACCAGGGTGGTGAGGTTGCTGGCCTTCGACGCGTTGGCGACGATGGTCGCGGTCGGCAGCATCGGCGCGCCGCCGACGGTCACCGGTGCCTTGGCAGCTGCGTTGATGTTGGTGTTCACGCCGGTCTGGACGGTGCCGACCGGAGTCTGCACGGTGGCGGTCGTGCCGGTCTTCACCCCCGTCTGCGCAGTCGGGGCAGTCGTGGTCTGGGCATAGGCGGCGGCGGTCAGCGACAGGGTGAGCGCGGCGGCCGAAATCGTTGCGCGAATCATCGGTTTTCTCCGGTGGTTGCGGTCGAAACATGTTCGCTGTCCGATCGAGCAGCGACCGGAGAAATACGGTTTTCCCACGCCAACGGTTCCCGCGCTGCCCGAAGGATCAGGGCCGTTGCGCGCCAAGTACCTCTGCCAGCAGCCGAAAATCCCGCTCGCGCGGAGAGGCGCGTCGCCACACCAGCGCGATGCGCCGCGACGCGTTCTTCGCCTCGATCGGGCGGGCGGTGACCCCGGTATTGTCGAGGATGCCGGCATCGATCGCCATCTGCGGCAGCATGGTGGTGCCCAAGCCATTGTCGACCATCTGGACGATGGTGTGGAGCGACGTGCCCATCATCATCGCCTGTCCGCGCGCTTCGGGCTGTTCGCACGCGCGCAGGGCATGGTCCTTCAGGCAATGACCGTCTTCCAACAGCAGCAGGCGTTCGGCGTCGATATCGTCGGCGACCAGCGGCGTCGTGTCGGCGGCATCGTTGCCCGGCACCGCCAGGAACAGCCGGTCGTCGAACAGCGGCGCGACTTCTACCTCGCCACAGCCATAGGGCAGCGCCAGCAGCACGCAGTCGGTGCGGCCATGGTGCAGCCCCTCGCACGCCGCCGCGCTCGGCTCCTCGCGCAGATACAGTTTCAGGTCGGGATAGTCGCGGCGCAGGCGGGGGAGGAGTTGGGGCAGGAGGAACGGGGCGATGGTCGGGATGACGCTCATCCGCATCTCGCCCGACAGCGGTCGTCCGGCGGCGCGCGCCATGTCGGTCAGTTCCTCCGCCTCGCGCAGCACGGTGCGCGCCTTGGCGACGATGCTTTCGCCCAGCGGCGTGAAGCGCACCACGCGGCGGGTACGTTCGACCAGCACTACGCCGATCAGCGTCTCCAGTTCGCGAATGCCCGCCGACAGCGTCGACTGGGTGACGAACGACGCCTCGGCGGCGCGGCCGAAATGACCAGCGTCGCGCAGCGCGACCAGATATTGCAGCTGTTTCAGGGTAGGCAGGTACACCGACATGCCCGGTTACTTATCGAGTGCGACGATCAATCCCAAGGGTAATTTCGATTGGATCGGTCCAACGCGTACCCTATATCGCAACGCAGCAATTCACGGTGCGCACTGCACCATAAGAAAGGGCATTCCATGCTGACCGTTGGCGACAAGCTCCCTGAATTCACCGTTCCCGTTCAGCAGGGCACCGACGCGCTCCCGGCCGGCGAAACGCTGAGCCACGACGCGTTCCCGGGCAAGTGGAAGGTGCTGTTCTACTGGCCGAAGGACTTCACCTTCGTCTGCCCGACCGAAATCGTCGGTTACAGCGAGCTGAAGGAAGACTTCGCCGATCGCGACGCCGTGCTGATCGGCGCATCGACCGATACCGCGCACGTCCACTTGGCGTGGCGCAAGTCGGACCCGGATCTGGCCGCGGCCGATTTCCCGTGGATCGCGGACAATGGCGCGGTGCTGGCAAGCAAGCTCGGCATCCTCGACAAGAACGAGCATGTTGCGTTCCGCGCGACCTTCATCATCGATCCGGACAATGTGATCCAGGCGGTGCAGGTCAACGGCCTGAACGTCGGCCGCAATCCGGCCGAGACGCTGCGCGTGCTCGACGCGCTGCAGACCGACGAACTGTGCCCGTGCAACTGGAACAAGGGCGACGACGTCCTCCAGGTCGCGGCATAATTTATCGGGCGGGGCTGCGGTCCCGCCCGACCATTCCCAAACGTCACCCCAGCGCAGGCTGGGGTCTCTCCGTAACTGGGAGACCCCAGCCTGCGCTGGGGTGACGTGTTTTCATCGAAGGTAACATCCCATGTCGCTCAAGGAATTTGCGGGCCAGCTGCCCGATTTCGCCAAGGATATCCGCCTGAACGTCGGCTCGCTGCTGAACGAGACGGTGCTCGACCCGCAGAAGAAGTTCGGGACGATGCTCGCCTGCGCCCATGCCACCGGTCACAAGCCGCTGGTCGAGGCGGCCGAGGCCGAAGTCGCCGACAAGCTGTCGCCCGAGGCGGCGAACGCGGCGCGTGCCGCAGCGGCGGTGATGGCGATGAACAACGTCTATTACCGCTTCGTCCACCTCGCCAAGAACAAGGAATATGGCAACCTGCCCGCGAAGCTCCGGATGAACGTGATCGCTGCGCCGGGGATCGAGAAGGTCGATTTCGAACTGTTCAGCCTGGCGGTGTCGGCGATGAACGGCTGCGGCATGTGCATCGACGCGCATGAGGACGTGCTGAAGAAGCACGGCGTGAAGGCCGAGGTCATCCAGGGCGCGGTGCGGATCGGTGCGGTGCTGGCGGCGGTGGCGACGGTGCACGCGGCGGTGGCGTAAGTAAGAAGAAATCTGGTTCGCGCGGAGGCGCGGCGGCGCGGAGGAGTTGCGGCGCACGATCGTCCGGCGTCAGCGGGACCCTCATCCTAGCCGCAGCCTACGAAGAGGCTGATCGCTACGCGATCGGCTTCCCCAAACGAGCCTCTCTGCGCCTCTGCGCGAACCAGTTTCTTTTTCTGCCTGCGCTATGAAAGCGCCCGATACACGCTGTACAGGCTGGTGATCGTCAGCACGACGCCGACGAGGATCAGCAGCGTGCGCGCCGGGATGTGTTTGGCGAACATCGCCCCGAACGGCGCGGCGACGATGCCGCCGATCAGCAGGCCGGCAACCGCGGTGGTGAAGGCCTCCAGCCCCAGATGGAACAGGAACGTCGCCGAAATGCTGACGGTCAGGAAGAATTCGACCGTGTTGACCGTGCCGATCGTCGTGCGCGGGGTGGCGCCCTGTACCAGCAGGTTGGAGGTCACGACCGGACCCCAGCCGCCGCCGCCCGCCGCGTCGAGGAACCCACCGACCAGCCCCAGCGGGGCGATGACCTTCGGCTCCTTCGGCTCGGGTGGCTTCCGTAAGCCCCGCCACAGCAGGTACAGGCCGATCCCGGCCAGATAGGTCATCACGAACGGCCGCGTGACCGAAGCGTCGAGCGACGACAGCAGATAGGCGCCGGTAACGCCGCCAGCGATGCCGGGCAGCACCAGCCGCCAGAACAGCTTCCAGTTCACATTCTTGTGCAGCGCGTGGCTGATCCCCGACACGCCGGTCGTGAAACATTCGACGACATGCACGCTGGCGGAGGCGGTCGCGGGCGGCACGCCCAGCACGCTCACCAGCAGGGTCGACGAAATCACCCCGAACGCCATGCCCAGCGCACCATCGACGATCTGGGCGGCAAATCCGGCGGCAATGAACTCGGCCAGACGCGCCCAGTCGATATTCTCGAGCATCCCATTCCCTTCGAGTTGGCGCAGCGGCGCTCAGTGATGGCGGCAAACGACAATGCCTACAAGATACATAGGGTTTGTTGCGCCTACAGTACGACTTGGCGAATGGGGGCGGGCCGCCTACATTCCGGGTTGAGAGTCCGTTTCGAAACGCGCGAAGGCGGGTTTCGTGGCGGGCCGGCACCGCAGGATTCTGACGACCAAGGGAACTGCACATGGTTGCGCGGCTGTTGCGCTATCTGGATTCGATCAAGGCGCGCGATCCCGCGCCGCGGTCGCGCGCCGAAATCCTGACCTATCCCGGCGTATGGGCGGTCGCGTTCCACAAGGTTTCGCACCGGCTGTTCCGCGCGCGCTGGTATTTCGCCGCGCGATCGATCAACCATTTTTCGCGCTTCCTGACCGCGATCGACATCCATCCGGGTGCCACGATCGGCCGGCATTTCTTCATCGACCACGGCTTCGTCGTGATCGGCGAAACGGCGGAGATCGGCGACGGCGTCACCATCTACCAGAATGTGACGCTGGGCGGGACCAGCCCCGACAACGGCATCGCCGGCAAGCGGCATCCGACGATCAGCGACGGCGCGATCATCGGGTCGGGCGCGCAGGTGCTGGGACCGATCACTATCGGGACACGTGCGCGGGTCGGCGCCAATGCGGTGGTGACGAAGGACGTGCCGGAGGGGACGACCGTCGTCGGCATCCCGGCGCGACCGACCGTGGTCGAGGGCGGGCAGGCACCCGATCCGCGCTTCGTCCCCTATGGCACGCCATGCCGCGACACGTTCGATCCGCAGACGCAGCGGATCGAGCTGCTGCGCTGCGAGGTGGAAACGCTCAAGCGGCAGCTCGACGCGCTGCTGGCCGAGCAGCAGGACCATCGCGACCGCGCCTGATGGGAATCGTCACCCCCTTTCCCGCGTCACGCCAGCCGGGGCAGGTCGGGTTCGAACGCGCCGAGCTGACCCGCATCCTCGACCTCTATGGCCGGATGGTCGCCGCCGGGCATTGGCGCGACTATGCGATCGATCTGGGGCGCGAGGCGGCGGTGTTCAGCGCCTTCCGCCGCGCGACCGAACGGCCCGAGTTCCGCATCGAGAAGCGGCCGAGCTTGCGCAACAAGCAGGGCATCTGGGCGCTGGTGGGAGAAGCCGGCGCGATCGTGAAGCGCGGGCATGAACTGGGACCGGTACTGGCCCCGGTCGAGCGCCGGCTGATGAAGCTGGTCGAGGAATAAAAAACGGCCCCGGTCGCCCGGGGCCGCAAGGTACGCTCCAAGGAATGAGTTTTCAGGCCATCGCCACGGGCGGCAGGCGTTGGCCGATGCCGCCGAGCAGTCCAACCACCTGACGCCGCATCGGTTGCCAGAAAACCGACAGGGTCAGCAGCGCCGATCCGATGACGAAGGCGGTGAACGCCGCCGACCGTTCGACCGCCCGCGCCTTTTCGAACAGCGCGTAGAGCGCATAGAGGACATAGGCGAGGCTGGAGACGAGCAGCGCGCGGCGGTCGACCGCCAGCGCCACGAGGCCGAACACGACGTAGAGCGCGATCACCACCGCCGCCATCGGTGCGGTGACGCTCGGCCCGAACACGCCCAGCAGCTGGAACAGCGAATGCGCGATCAGCGGGGCGGCGACGAGGTGCAGCCAGAAGGCGACGTCGCTGCGGCGCGTGCGGCGGTCGCGGTCGGACATGTCCCAGCGCATCGCGGCGACGAACACCGCGATCCCGCCGAGCAGGGTCACCGGGTAGAAATTGTCCTTGAGCACCGGGAACGCCGCGACGATCAGCGACGCCACGGTCGCGACCAAGGCCGCTGCCCCCGCTGCAACCGTGATCGGCACCATGAACCGCCGCCAGTGCAGCCATGCTGCGCCGGCCGCGACCACGCCGATGCCGGCGAAGATCATTGCGGTCGTCCGGTCGGGCACATTTTGCGGGTCGAGTTCGACCACGATCCCGAACAGCGTTGCAGCGACCCCGCCGACGAACGCGAGCAGCAGCAGGATGCTGGGCAACGCCATGCGGCGGCGCGCGGTGAAATATTCGGCGAGAAACCATGCGGCGCCCGCGACGCCCAGACCGCCCAGTGGCGTCAGGATCGTGCCGCCGATCCAGGCGAGCGATACCAGCAGCAGCGCGAGCGCGACCGAGACGAAGATGTCGTTGAACCCCGTCAGCAGGCGGAAATGCTCCTCATCCACCACCGGGGTCGCGCGTTGCTGCGCGATATGCGCACGCAATGCGTCGGCGGAGTCGCGCGACAGCACGCCCGCCTCCACCGCGCCGTTCAGATCGCTCTCGCTATACATGCCATTACCTCCCTGTATTAGGGGAGTATGACACATGTGTATTGCTCATGCAATACAGGGCGATCGGTCAGTAGTTCGGCCACAGGCCGGGCGTGGCCAGTTCGATGACATGGCCGTCGGGATCGTCGAAATACAGGCTGCGACCGCCGCCGGGCCACCGGATTTCGCTGGTGAGTGCGATCCCGCGCTGCTCGAGATGGTCGCGCCACGCGGCATAATCGGCATCGGCGATCGCAAAGGCCATGTGCAGCCGGCCAGCGCCGTCATGGCCGGGGATGGCGCCGCCGGGCACCGCCATCGATTCCGCCGACTGCCCCTGCGCGAACAGCAGCAGAACGCTGCGCCGCCCCGCATCGAACGCGGCCATCCGCTCGTTGCGCAGCAGCACCGGCCGGCCGAGATCGTCGGCGAAGAAAGTAACCGAACGGTCGAGATCGGTGACATAGAGCGCGGTTTCGAGCACGCCATCGATCGTGGGGGGAGCGGAGGGGCGTTCAGCCACCCCCACAGCGCCGCGCGGATCGGTTGAGCCAGTCATGTCGTTACCTCGCGGAACTGGTCGAACATGACGGATATATAGGTCGGAGGGCCTGCGTTTCGAGATCGGTTCTCCGCCTGTCCGCCGGACATGAAAAAGGCGCCCCGCCGGGTGGGCGGGGCGCCGTTGCTTGCCGCCAGGCCGGGGCGGGTTACTTGCCGCCCGGATTGCGGCAGCCATCCTTCAGCGTGCGCGTGCACACCGGGTAGCTGTCCTTCGCCGGCGGCGGCGGGGTCACCTGCGGCGGCGCGAACTGAATCTGCTGGCCGGCCATCGGCGAACCTGCCATCGGGGCGGGCGGTGCCGGCGGCGCCATCGGGGCCGGGGCGGCGGTGGTCGCCATCGGATCAGCCGGTGCTGCCGGGGCGTCGGGCGCCGGCGGCGGGGTCATGTTGTCGGCCGGCGGGGTCGGCGCGGTCGTCGTGCCCGGCTGCATGGTGGCGTCGGGGGCGGGCGTCGTCGGCGGCGTGGTCTGCGCGACGGCGGCGCTGCCCATCAGCAGGGCGGCCATGAAAGCGACAGTCTTCATCGGATAGCTCCTTTTCGACTTTTATCGTTGAGGCTGCGAACCAGAACGACCAGGCACGAAAAGGTTTCCGCGCAAGTTTTCAGCCTGTCGCGTCCAGAGCATAGCCCGCCGAGCGGACGGTACGGATAATATCGGGCCGGTCGCCGACATTGATCGCCTTGCGCAGGCGGCGGATATGTACGTCGACCGTGCGCGATTCGATGTCCGAATCATGGCCCCACACCGCATCGAGCAGCCGTTCGCGCGAGAAAACCCAGCCGGGATGTTCGAGGAAGTGTTTGAGAAGGCGGAATTCCGTCGGCCCCAACGGCACGACTTCGCCGCCGCGCCGCACGCGGTGGCCGACCGTGTCCATCTCGATATCGGCATAGCTCAGCGCCTCGCCGGCCAGCGCCGGGCGGACGCGGCGCAGGACCGCATTGACGCGGGCGACCAGTTCGCGCGGGGAGAAGGGCTTGGTGACATAATCGTCGGCACCGGTTTCGAGGCCGCGCACGCGATCCTCTTCCTCGCCGCGCGCGGTCAGCATGATGATCGGCACATTCTGCGTCTCGGCCTGGCGGCGCAGCTGGCGGCAGACTTCGATCCCCGACAGCCCTTCGACCATCCAGTCGAGCAGGACGATGTCGGGTGTCGCCTCGCGCGCGAGCAGCAGTGCCTCCTCGCCCTCATGGGTGCGGACGACCTCGAAATCCTCACGCTGGAAGTGGAAGGCGATCAATTCGGCCAGCGCCGCATCGTCTTCCAGCAGCAACATCCGTGCCTTGCTCATGATTATCCTGCGAAGTCCGAGGTTTCACGTTCCGCCATCGTCTGCCCGGTGGCGGCGAAATAGACCATTTCGGCGACGTTGGTCGCATGGTCGCCGATGCGTTCGAGATTCTTGGCAACGAACAGCAGGTGCGCGACCTGGCTGATCGTCTTGGGATTTTCGACCATATAGGTCACCAGCACGCGGAAGATGCTGTTGTAATAATCGTCTAGCGCGCTGTCGCGCTTGCAGATCTCGACCGCCGCCTGCGGGTCGCGCGCCGAAAAGGCGTCGAGCACGTCATGCACCATGTCCGATGCCAGCTGGGCCATGGCCGGCAGGATGCTTAAGGGTTCGATGCGCGGTTCGTGGGTTTCGCCATGGATCGATGCGACCCGCTTGGCGATGTTCTTGGCATAGTCGCCGATGCGTTCGATGACGGCGGCGATCTTGAGCGCCGCGACCACTTCGCGCAGGTCGTCAGCCATCGGCGCGCGGAGCGCGATGACACGGACGGTCAGCTTCTCGACCTCCGCCTCGATCGCGTCGATCGCCTTGTCCTTGGCACGCACTTCCTTGGCGAGCGCCGGATCGTTGCGGGTCAGCGCCAGCATCGCGTCGCTGATCGCCTGTTCCGCCAGGCCGCCCATCTGCGAAATCAGCGCGCGCAGATGGCCGATGTCGCGATCGAACGCCTTGACCGTATGTTCGTGGCCCGTCGTCATCTCGCCTCCCTCAACCATAACGCCCGGTGATATAGTCTTTTGTGCGCTCCTGGCGGGGGTTGGTAAAGATGTCCGAGGTCCGGCCATATTCGACCAACGTGCCGAGGTGGAAGAAGGCGGTCCGCTGCGACACGCGCGCGGCCTGCTGCATGTTGTGGGTGACGATCGCGATGGCATAGCGCCCGCGCAGTTCGTGGATCAGCTCCTCGATTTTCGCCGTCGCGATCGGGTCGAGCGCGCTGCACGGCTCGTCCATCAGGATCACTTCCGGATCGACCGCGATGGCCCTTGCGATGCACAATCGCTGTTGCTGACCGCCCGACAGTGCGGTGCCGCTGTCGGTCAGGCGGTCCTTCACCTCGTTCCAGAGCCCCGCGCGGGTTAGCGAGCGTTCGACGATCCCGTCCATATCGCCCTTCGACGCGGCGAGGCCGTGGATGCGCGGGCCATAGGCCACGTTTTCATAGATCGACTTGGGGAAGGGGTTCGGCTTCTGGAACACCATGCCGACCCGCGCACGCAGCTGAACCACGTCCATCGCGGGGGAATAGATATCCTCGCCATCCAGCCGGATGTCGCCGGTGACGCGCGCCGACGACACGGTGTCGTTCATCCGGTTCATCGTGCGCAGGAAGGTCGACTTGCCGCAGCCCGACGGACCGATAAAGGCCGTCACATGCTCCATGTCGATGTCGATCGACACGTCCTTGATCGCCTGTTTCTGGCCATAGAACACGTCGACGCCGCGCGCCGACAGTTTCGGGGTCGCGTTGTTGAGTTGGGTGTCGGTCATTACCAGCGGGTCTCGAAGCGATTGCGGAGATAGATGGCGAGCGCGTTCATCGCGAGGAGGAACGCCAGCAGCACGAGGATCGCGGCGCTGGTCTTTTCGATGAAGCCGCGGCTGACCTGATCGGACCACAGGAAGATCTGCACCGGCAGCACGGTTGCGGGATCGGCGAACCCCTGCGGCGGCTGGCTGATAAAGGCGCGCATGCCGATCATCAGCAGCGGTGCGGTTTCGCCCAGCGCGCGGGCCATGCCGATGATGGTGCCGGTCAGGATGCCGGGCAGGGCGAGCGGCAGGACATGGTGGAACACCACCTGCACCTTCGACGCGCCGATGCCGAGCGCGGCGTCGCGGATCGACGGCGGCACCGCCTTGATCGCGTTGCGCCCGGCGATGACGATGACCGGCATGATCATCAGCGCGAGCGTGAGCCCGCCGACGATCGGCGCGGAGCGCGGCAGGTTGAGCGTGCCGAGGAACACGGCAAGGCCGAGCAGGCCGAAGATGATCGAGGGCACGGCGGCGAGGTTGTTGATCGACACCTCGATCAGGTCGGTCCACCGGTTGCGGGGGGCGTATTCCTCCAGATAGAGCGCCGACAGCGTGCCGACCGGAAAGGCGATCAGCAGCGTGACGAGCATCGTCATCAGCGAGCCCTTGAGCGCGCCCCAGATGCCGACGGCGGTCGGATCGGTCGAATCGGCCGATCTGAAGAAGTCGGTGTTGAACCCGGTCGAGATGGTGCCGGCTCGCTCCAGCCGGGCGACCAGCGCCTCGTCCGCCGGCTCGCCATCGGCCTTGGCCGCTTCCTCGATCCCCGGCGCGGCGGGAACGGGGATCCTGACCTTTTGCGACAGGATCGACGGATCGGCCTTGATCGCGTCGCGCACCGTCAGCCACGCGCTGTCGGAGATGACGCGGTTCTCCTCGCCGAACGCGGCAGCCGCCGCACCGTTGACGGTGTTTTCGAGGCCCGCGCCGGCCAGCGCCAGATCGGCACCGCGCGTCTTCAGCTGCGCGCGGTCGACTTCTAGTCCCGCCGACGGAAAATCGATCGGCAGCGTGACCAAGGTCCGCTGAAACCCGCCGATCCCGCTCATCAACATGGTGACGAGCAGGAAGGCGAGGAACCCGCCCGACAGCACGACGGCGGCAAGGCCGAAGAAGCGGAAGCGGCGTTCGGCGGCATAGCGGCGACGGATGCGCTTCTGCATCGCGCCCGTTTTCCAGTCGGTCGGCACGCGTTCGGGCACGTCCCGCTCGATCGCAGGCGATCCGGCGACGTTGGCAGGACTATTCATAGGCTTCCCGGTAGCGTTTCACGACGCGCAGCGCGACGACGTTGAGAAGGAAGGTGATCGCGAACAAGGTCAGGCCGAGCGCGAAGGCGGCGAGCGTCTTCGGGCTGTCGAACTCGGCCTCGCCGGTCAGCAGGTCGACGATCTGCTTGGTGACGGTGGTCGCGCTTTCGAACGGGTTGAGCGTAATCGACGCCGCGCCCGACGCGGCCATGACGACGATCATCGTCTCACCGATCGCTCTGGAGACGGCGAGCAGCACGCCCGCGACGACGCCGGGGAGCGCGGCGGGGAGCAGGACCTTGCCGATCGTCTCGCTGGTGGTGGCGCCCATCGCCAGGCTGCCGTCGCGCATCGATTGCGGCACGGCGGCGATCGAATCGTCGGCCATGGACGACACGAACGGGATGATCATCACCCCCATGACAAGGCCGGCGGCGAGCGCGCTTTCCGAACTGGCGAACGGCATGCCGAGCATGACGGCGAGGTCGCGGATCGCCGGACCGACGGTCAGCGCGGCGAAATAGCCATAGACCACGGTCGGCACGCCGGCGAGAATTTCGAGGATCGGCTTCATCCACTTGCGCACCGCCGGCCTGGCATATTGCGTCAGGTAGATCGCGCTCATCAGCCCGAACGGGATGGCGACGATCATCGCGATCACCGCGCCGATGAAGAAGGTGCCCCAGAATAGCGGCACCGCGCCCAATGTCGCCCCCGGATCGGACGAGCGGATGACCTGCGGGCTCCAGTTGGTGCCGAACAGGAAGTCGGTGACCGGCACGATGCGGAAGAAGCGCCAGCTTTCGATCACCAGCGACAGGAAGATGCCGAGCGTGGTCAGGATCGCGATCAGCGACGCGACCAGTAGCGCCAGCATCACCGCGCGTTCGACCTGCGTCCGCGCGCGATAATCGGGTCGGATGCGGGTAAAGGCGAAGGCGCCGCCGGCAAAGGCGAGCAGGATGGCGAGCGCGGTGCCGATCCAGTCGTAGCGGCTTTGCGCGGCGGCATAGGCAGGCGCCAGCGCTTCGGCTTGGCTGTTGAACGCGCCATAGGCATTACCGAGCGCCAGCGAGCGCGCCTCCGCCAGGATCGCCGAGCGTTCGAAGCCGGGGCCGGGCAGCCCGGCGGCGGCGGGCGCCTGCAGCACCGCATCGCGCACCAGCGCAGGCGACACCGCGCTCCAGATGCTGAGGAACAGCAGGGCAGGGGCCGCGATCCAGATCGCCATGTGCCAGCCATGCTGGCTGGGCAGCGAATTGGGCCGGTCCGCAGCGGTCGCGGGCTTGGCGAAACGGGCGGCGCGGGCGCGCGCGACCATCCAGCCGATGCCGCCGAACCCCAGCATCAGCAGGATCAGGGTAAAGCCGTGCATCAGTGCAACCCCGCCGGGTTCATCGGCGTCTGGTCCTTGATCTCGGCCGCCGATTCGGCGCGGACGGTGGCAGGGGCGGCGATCATGCCGCGCCGGGTCAGCGGCCCGCCCGGGTCCCACGACTTCGCATAGGCGGCGAGGAAGTCGTTCATGCCCGGCACCGGTTTGATGTGCGCCTTCTTGACATAGATGAACAGCGGTCGCGCACCGGGATAGCTGCCGTCGGCGATGCTGTCATAGGTCGGCACGATCCCGTCGATCGGCACGCCATGCAGCCGCGACTTGTTTTCCTCCAGATAGGAATAGCCGAAGATGCCGACCGCATTGGGGTTGGTCGACAGGTTCTGCACGATCAGATTGTCGTTCTCGCCCTTGTCGACATAGGCCGCGTCCTCGCGGATGCGGGTGCAGATATCCTCGTAGCGATCCTTGTCGCTGTCCTTGAGCTTCTTCACCTCGGGCATCGCCGCTTCGCAGGCCGGGACCATGATGAGTTCGACCAGCGCGTCGCGCGTGCCGCTGGTGGCCGGCGGGCCGAAGAACTGGATCGGGATGGCGGGCAGCGCCGGGTTGATCTCGTTCCACATCCGCGCCTTGTTCGGCTTGCCCAGCGGATTGGCCGACAACGCCATATAGACGTCGCGCTTGCTAAGCTTCAGCTTCGGCCCATTGTTCGATTCGGCCAGCGCCACGCCGTCGACGCCGACCTGCACCTCCATGATGTCCTTCACGCCATGCGCGACGCAGCTGGCATATTCCGACTTCTTCAACCGGCGCGACGCGTCGAGAATGTCGGGATGCTGCGGGCCGACCCCGGCGCAGAACAGCGCCGCGCCCGCACCGGTGCCGGTCGATTCGACCAGCGGCGCGCGCAGGTCGGGGTTCGCGTTCACCAGCATTTCGGCGACCGCGGTGGTGAAGGGATAGACGGTCGACGATCCGACGACGCGGATATGGTCGCGCGACGTCTGCGGCTCGCACGCGGTGAGCGCGAGGCCGAGGGCCAGGACGGACGCGATCCGGCGGGTCATGCGGTTCCAGTTTCCATGGGCGTTGACGGTCATTCGCGACGCTCGGCGGTGCCATGTTACCATGGCGTTACGCCTTTATGACACCGTGGAGGGGCAGCAGCACGGAAACCGTCGTGCCGTCGCCCACCACGCTGCCGATATCGAGCCGGCCGCGATGCCGTTCGACGATATGCTTGACGATGGCAAGGCCGAGGCCGGTGCCGCCCAGCGCCCGGCTGCGCCCTGAATCGACACGGTAAAATCGCTCGGTCAGCCGCGGCAGATGCTCGATTGCGACCCCCTCGCCATGATCGCGCACCACCAGCGCCGCCATGGTATCGCGCGCGGTCAGGCTTATTTCGACCGGCGTGCCGGCGCGGCCATATTTCATCGCATTGCCCATGACGTTGTGCAGCAGCTGCGACAATTGCGCCCGGTCGCCGATCACGGTCACATCGGGGGCGACCGACAGCACGATGTCGGCACCGCGCGTCGGGTTGGTCGCGGCCAGTTCGCCCTGCACCGCCGGCACCATCGCCGACAGGTCGACCGCCTGGTCGGGCGGGCGGTATTTCTCCGCCTCGATCCGGCTCAAGGAGATCAGGTCGTCGATCAGCCGCTGCATCCGCCGCGCTTCGTCGTTCATGACCTTCAGGAAGCGTTCGCGCACGGCCGGGTCTTCCCCCGCCTCGTCGCGCAAGGTTTCGATGAAGCCCAGCAGCGAGGCGAGCGGGGTGCGCAGTTCGTGGCTGGCATTGGCGACGAAATCGACTCGCATCTTTTCGGTCGCGCGGTTGCCGGTACGGTCGACCAGATGGACGAGCCGGCGGTCGTCGGCGAGCGGGCGGACCCGCATCTCCCAGCTCTGGTCGCGCGCGCCAAGCCCCACCAGCCCGACCGGTTCCCGATCGTCGCGCGTGCCTAACAGCCGCTCGGCCGCCGCGGGGTGGCGGATGGCGAGGCGGACGTCGCCGCCGACGACATGCTGGCCGAGCAGCGAGAGCGCGGCGGGGTTCGCCGCCTCGACATGGCCGCGCGCGATCACCAGGATCGGTTCGTCGACCGCATCGATCGCCGCCTGGGTCGCGGCGACGACATGCTGGCGCGCGGTATCGGGCGATTCGCTGGTGCCGCGTTCGGGCGGGTGCAGCCCGGCGACGAGCACGGCGGCGACCGCGCCGACCGCCACGACCGCGCTGGCATTGATCCCGGCACCCAGCAGCAGCGCCAGCAGGGCGACGCCGATCGCGATGGCGAGGGCGAGGGGCAGGCGGGGGCCGAATTCGTCCATCGCCCCCGATTAGGCGGAAGTGACGATCAAGGCCAGAGGGAGCGGCGTGCCCCGCGATCGGACAGGTTAACCCTCTTTGCGATTGCGAATTATGCCGGGTTGGGGAAGATGGCGCGATGACCGACGCTCCCACCCCTTCGCCCGATGGCAGGCTCGCGCGGCGCACGCTGCTGATCGGCGCGGCGAGCGCGTCGGCGGTAGTGTCGATCCGTCCGGCGCTGGCACAGACCCAGGCGTCGATCATGACCTGCGAAATCCCGATCCCCGACCGCGCGCGCGCCGGGCAGATGATCGCCGCCGACGGACAGGTCGTCGCCCCCGGCACGCCCGGCGCCTTTCCCGGCGCCAACCGCCCCTTCACCGGCGAACAGGTGAAGCTGGCGATGAAGGGGCAGAATTTGCCCGGCACCGATGGCGATACGACCCGCGCCTATCTGAAATATGTCCAGCGGTTGCAGAACGGGACCAGCGGCTTCACCTGCTTCGCCTCGCTCCAGATGCCGCGCGGCTGACGCTTCCATGCCGGCACGCTATCGCGCGCCGCCGCCGGCTGCTCTCCGGGTCGTCGCGCTCGATACGCTCAGCGCCGTCTATCACCGCGCATCGGGCCAGACCCATGTCGTCGCGCCGCCGGTGCCCGAACTGCTCGATCTGCTGGCCGACCGGGCAATGACTGCCGACGAACTGCTGGCGGCGCTGGCCGAGCGGTTCGACCTGCCCGATGGCGATGCGGCGGCACTGACCGCGCGGCTGGACGAACTGGTCGATACCGGACTGGCCGAACGCTTGGACCAACCGGCGTGAGGCACGTTGCGACGCTGCGCATCGGCCCCATAGGCTTTCGCATCGGCAGCGACTGGCGCGGCCCGGTCGACCAGTTGCGTGACCTGTATCGCGACTATCCCCGGCCCGAGGACGGCATCGCCGATTTCAACGTCCGCCTGTTCGCCGCGCGACCGTGGCGGCGGTTCGTGCGCCCATCGGTGATGATCGGCGGCGATTTCACCATCCCCGATGCCGCGCCGCTGCCGCTGCGCCAAGGGCTGCTGGCGGCCGAGATGGGGATGAATTTGCAGATGGCGCTGGCGCAGCGCCGCTATCTGCTGCTCCACGCCTCGGCGGTCGAGCGCGACGGGCGGGCGCTGCTGATGACCGGCGAATCGGGTGCGGGCAAGTCGACGCTGGCGGCGCTGCTGATGACGCGCGGCTGGCGGTTGATGGGCGACGAGTTCGCGCTGCTCGATCCGGCGACCGGACTGGTCCATGCCTTTCCCAGGCTCATCAGCCTGAAGAATCAGGCGATCGGGGTGATGGAACGCGCGGCACCCGCCGGCCGGTTCGGCCCGCTGCTGGCGGGCACGCCGAAGGGGGACATTCGCCACCTCGTTCCCGATGCCGCCGCTATCGCCGCGATGGATCGCCCCGCCGTCCCTGCTTTGCTGCTGTTCCCGACCTTCGGACAGGCGGAGGCGGTGCGGCCGGTCGAGGCGGCCGAAACCTTCGTGCGGCTGACCCAGGCATCGACCAACTATGTCGCGATGGGCGAGCGCGGGTTCGATGCGCTGACCGGCCTGGTCGGGCGAATGCCGGTGCGGGCGATCGACTATCCCGATACCGACACCGCGCTGGCGCTGGTGGAGGGGCTGTGGGGGAAACTGGCATGACGGATGCCAGGACGGCCGGCGCGCTCGCCGATCCCGAGTTGTGGGACGGTCTGGATTCCGCCGACAGCTGGAACGCGCTGATCGCGGCGGCGCGGGCGGAGCAGCTGATCGGCAGCCTTGCCACCCGGCTCGACGGGATCGAGATGCCCCCTGCCGCCGCACGCATCATGGCCGACGCGCGCGCGTCCGCCGAACAGGGGCGCGTGGCAGCATTGTGGGAGGCGGAGATGGCACGGCGCGCGCTCGCCCCGCTGGGTTTGCCGATCGTTCTGCTGAAGGGCACCGCCTTCGTCGCCGCCGGACTGGATGCGGGGCGGGGGCGGGCGATCGGTGATCTCGACATCCTCGTGCCGCGCGACGCCCTCAATGCGGTGGAGGCGGCGCTGCTGGCCGCCGGGTGGGAATGGGTGAAGCCCGACCCCTATGACGACGCCTATTACCGCCGCTGGATGCACGAGCTGCCGCCGCTGATCCACCGGACACGCGACCGGATGATCGACGTCCACCACACGATCCTGCCGCCCACCGCACGACCTAAGCCTGACGCGGCAGCGCTGATCGCCGGGGCGGTGCCGCTTGGTAACGGCCTGTCGGTGCTGTGCCCGGAGGATATGGTGGTCCACGCCGCTGCGCACCTGTTCGCCGATGGCGACCTGCAGGGTGGCTTACGCAACCTGTGGGATATCGACCGGCTGGTCCGCGAGTTTGTCGATCGGGATGCCGGGTTCGTCGCGTCGTTGACCGAGCGGGCGGCGCTGCACGATCTGTCGGATGCGGTCGCGCGGGCGCTACGATTGGCGCGGCGCATCTACGGGACGCCGGGGGGCGGCGATCCGGTCGCGTCCGACGCGCTGTTCGCCCGCCGCCTGCTGGCGCGCGACGGCTGGGGACGGCTCAGCCATAAGGGGACCGAGTTCGGCTTCTATGTCCGCTCGCACTGGCTGCGGATGCCGCCGGTCATGCTGGCGCGGCATTTGTGGACCAAGTTTCGGAAGAGATAGGGTTTTCACGCGAAGGGGCGGAGACGCGAAGAAGAAGTTTTGATTGCGCGCAGAGGCGCAGAGGACGCTGAGGGGTAACGCTCGCCGCGACAGCGGCTCTCCATCATCGGCCGCCGGCAGGAACCAGGCTGCGCCAGACAGGCCGAGATGGCCTGCTCCCCAACATCTCAGCGTCCTCGGCGCCTCTGCGCGAAAACTCTCTTCATCTCCTTCTCCGCGCCTCCGCGCCTCCGCGCCTCCGCGCCTCCGCGTGAAACCGAATCCTCTTCCGCCTACCGCCACATCCCCCGCGTATCGTACACCTGCTTGCCCTCGCGCGCCTCGACCGGCACCGCCTTGAACACGCTATGGTCGACCAGCACGACCAGAATGTCGTTCGCCAGCCCCGCCTCCAGCGACACCAGCCGCCCGCCGACGAGCGATCGGGGCAGGGTGGTCACGAACGGTTCGACCAGATCGATCCGGTCGCCATAACGCGCGATAAGTTCGGCCGCGACCTTCACCGCCGGGCTTTCGCGCAGGTCGTCGATATCCGCCTTGAACGCCAGGCCCAGCAGCGAGGCGCGGGCGTGCGGAGCGGCGTCGAGCATCGCGGCGGCGCGGGCGACGACATGGTCGACCTTGCCGTCATTCACCTCGCGCGCGGTGCGGATCAGCGGGGTCTGTTCGGGGGCGGCATCGACGATGAACCAGGGGTCGACCGCGATGCAGTGCCCGCCGACGCCCGGACCCGGCTTCAGGATGTTGACGCGCGGATGGCGGTTGGCCAGCTCGATCACGTCCCAGACGTTGAGGTCCATCTTGTCGCACACGATCGACAGTTCGTTGGCGAAGGCGATGGCGACGTCGCGGCTGGTATTCTCCACCAGCTTGACCATTTCCGCCGTCCGCGCGGTGGTGACGGTGCAGGCACCCTCCACGAACCGGCGATAGAAGCCGCACGCCGCTTCCGCACAGGCCGGGGTGATCCCGCCGATCGAGCGTTCGTTCGACACGAGTTCGAGGATGATCCGCCCCGGCAGCACCCGTTCGGGGCAATAGGCGACCGCAATGTCGGGCGTATCCGACAGCCCAGGCATCGCCAGGTCGGGCCGCAGTTCGGCCAGCAGGTCGCGGATCTGTTCGGTGGTCCCGACCGGCGACGTCGATTCGAGGATAACCGTATTGCCCTTGCGCAATACCGGCGCGATCGCGCGGGTGGCGTTCAGGACATAGCTGAGGTCGGGCACATGGCCCGGCCCGAACGGCGTCGGCACGGCGATGACGAAGATGTCGGACGGCGCCGGGGTCGTCGCGGTGGTCAGGCGGCCGAGCAGCACGACGTCGCGCACCAGCGTGTCGAGATCGGCCTCCTCGATATGGATGTCACCGCGCGCCACGGTGTCGACGACATGCTGGCTGACATCGATGCCGATGACCCGCGCGCCCGACCGGGCGACGACGGCGGCGGTCGGCAGGCCGATATAGCCGAGGCCAACGACGCACACGTCATAGGTGTCGGCGGCGGCGATCCGCTGTTCAAGCATAGAGGGTCTCCACGATGCGGGCGGACGCATGGCCGTCTCCGAAGGGGTTGTGCGCCTTGGCCATCGCGGCATAGGCGGCGGGGTCGTCGAGCAGGGTCGCCACTTCGGCGACGATGCGGTCCTCGTCCGATCCGATCAGCTTCGCGGTGCCGGCCATCACGCCCTCGGGGCGCTCGGTCGTCTCGCGCATCACCAGCACCGGTTTGCCGAGGCCCGGCGCTTCCTCCTGCACCCCGCCCGAATCGGTCAGGACCAGATGGCACAGGTCGAGCAGCCGGACGAAATGCGGATAATCCTGCGGCGCGATCATCGCGACGCGCGGATTGTGCCCGAGGATCGCGTCCATCACGCTACGAACCTGCGGATTGGGATGGACCGGGAAGATCACGCCGACATCTTCGCGCGCGGCGATGCGGGCGATGGCGCGGGCGATATTCTCCATGCCGCCGCCGAAATTCTCGCGGCGATGCGTCGTCACCAGCACGACGCGCGTGCCGGCGAACCGCTCGGCCAGTTCGTCGAGCGCCTGCGTCCGCGCCGGTTCGGCGGCGAGGCGTGTCCGCGCCATGTGCAGCGCGTCGATCACGGTGTTGCCGGTCACGAGGACGCGCTCGGCCGGCACATTCTCGGCCAGCAGCGCGTCGGCGGCGGTCTGCGTCGGGGCGAAATGCAGGTCGGCGATGCTGCCGACGATCTTGCGGTTCACCTCTTCGGGCCAGGGATGATAGACGTCGTGGCTGCGCAGACCCGCCTCGACATGGGCTACGGGCACCTTGCGGTAATAAGCGGCGAGCGCGGCGACCATCGCCGTCGCGGTGTCACCCTGCACGATGACCCGGTCGGGCTGTTCGGCATCGAACACCGGGCCCAGCGCATCGAGCAGCCGCGCGGTCAGGCCGTCCAATGACTGGCCGGCGGTCATGATGTTCAGGTCGATGTCCGGGGTGATCCCGGCGAACTCCATCACCTGGTCCAGCATCTCGCGATGCTGCGCGGTGACGACGACGCGGGTGTCGAAGCCGGGATGGGCACGAAGGGCATGGATCAGCGGGAACAGCTTGATCGCCTCGGGCCGCGTACCGAACACGACCAGGATTCGCTGCACCCGCTTGAACATCCGCAACCCCCGCGACCGGAATTGGCCGCTACCATGGCCGAACTAGCGGCGGGAGCTTAATAATTGGTGGCGCTCAAGCTCCTCCCCGGCACCGGGGGGGACCGTCCGCGCAGCGAATGGTGGAGGGGAGTGTCCGCATTCGGCACGGTTGCGTTGCGTCGAGACCCCCCTCTACCATGCTGCGCATGGTTCCCCTCCCCGCTGAGCGGGGAGGAGCTTCAGGCGTGATACCTGTCCGCCACCTTGTTCCGCGACGCATTGGGCGCGATCTTCGCTTCGGCCGCTTCCAGCGCTTCCCAATCCGCCACATCCGGCAGCGACGGGATGCACACCGCCTCGCCCAGCTCCAGCCCGCGCAGCGAGGCGACGACCAGATCGTCCGGCTCCATCACCCGCTCGGGCGGGAAATCGTCGATGCTCTTGCCCGCGACATGGTGGAAATCGGTCGCGGTGACGCCGGGGATCAGCAGCTGGATGCGAATGTTGCCGTCCTTCGCCTCCGCCTGCATCGTGCGGGTGTAATAGGCGACATAGGCCTTGGTGGCGCCATAGCCGGCATAGGCCGGCATCTTGGTGAACAGCGTGCCCGACCCGACATTGATGATCGTGCCCCGGCCCGAGCGCTTCATGCCGGCCATCGCCGCATCGGCCAGCCGGCTGAACGCGACGACGTTGAGCAGCAGCATGTCGGTCATGTCGTCGCGGTCGCCCTCGCCGACCTTGCCCATCGCGGCGAAGCCGGCATTGTTGACGAACAGCGCGATCGGCTCGCCCGCCTCCAGCCGTTCCTCGACCACGTCGAGGTCGTCGGGGTCGGCGAGGTCGGCGGCGATCACCTCGATATCGATGCCGTGTTCGGTCGACAGCTGTTCGGCGAGGTCGCGCAGCCGGTCCTCGCGCCGTGCGACGATGACGAGGTCGTGGCCGGTGCGCGCGAGGTGATGCGCGAAGCTGAGGCCGATACCGGACGATGCGCCGGTGATGAGAGCGACGGGGCGGGTCATGGCAGTTCCTCGAAAGGGGAAGGGGTCAGGGGGCCAAACGCGCGAGCGTCGGGATCAGTTCGTCGAAATGATCGATCACCGCATCCGCCCCCAGCTCGGCGACCGGCTGCATCATGAAACCGAACGAGCAGGCGATGCTGGGAATCTCGGCATTCCTGGCCGCATCGATATCGAAATGCGAATCGCCGACGAACGCGGCGCGCCCGCCGCCGCAGCGTTCGATCATCGCGTCGATCGGCGCGCGGTTGGGCTTGGACTTGCCCGGCCCCAGCGTATCGCCACCGATGACGCAGCCGAAGCGGCGGGTGAGGTCGAGCTCGTCCAGCAACCGCAGCGCCAGCCCCTCCAGCTTGTTGGTGACGATCGCGACCTTGACCCCATCAGTATCCAACTGGTCGAGCGCCGCCATCGCGCCCGGAAAGGGTCGCGAATGGACGGCGATGTTCGCTTCGTAATAATCGAGCAGTAGCCGGTGGAGCCGGTTCAGTTCCGCCTCGTCGCAGCCGCCGGTCGCTTCCATCCCCTGCCGCAGCATGTGCCTGGCCCCGCCGCCGATCATCGGAATGACCTGTTCGCGCGTCAGTAGCGGCCGCCCGGCATCGGCCAAAGCATGATTCACCGCATCGGTCAGGTCGCCGCTGGTATCGATAAAGGTCCCGTCGAGGTCGAAGCCGACGATATCGAATGAAATTGTTGTCATCATCATCGGCATTGGCGCGCGCGATATGGAATTGGCAAGGGTCGTGTGCCACAGACGGCCCCCATGAGCGCACAACCCATCGCTGCCGTGATCCTCGCCGCCGGGCAGGGCACCCGCATGAAGTCGACGAAGCACAAGGTGCTGCACCCGCTCGCCGGGCAGCCGATGCTGTTCCATCTGCTGGACAGCCTGTCCGCCGCGAACGTCACCCGCCGGGTGGTGATCGTCGGTGCGGTCGGCGAACAGGTCGAGAAGGCGGTCACCGGCCGAGGTGTCGAGATCGCGTGGCAGCGCGAACAGCTGGGCACCGCGCATGCCGCATTGCAGGCGAAGGAAACGCTCGCCGACCACGACGGCATCGTGCTGGTCTGTTTCGGCGATACCCCGTTGCTGTCGGCGGATACCGTCGCGCGGCTGACCGCACGGCTGGACGAAGCCGACCGGCCGGCGGTGGCGGTGCTCGGCTTCCGCCCAGCCGATGCCGCCGCTTATGGCCGGATCATCGCCGATGATGCCGGCAACATCGCCAAGATGGTCGAATATAAGGACGCCTCGGCAGAAGAGCGCGCGGTCAATCTGTGCAACAGCGGCGTGACCGCGGTGCGCTCGGCCGACCTGTGGGCGCTGCTCGAACGGGTCGGCAACGACAATGCGGCGGGCGAATATTACCTCCCCGACATCGTCATGCTCGCCATCGCCGACGGACGCGGCGCGGTGGTGATCGAGACGGCAGCGGACGAAGTGGCCGGCATCAACAGCCGCGCCGAACTGGCGGCGGTCGAAGGTGCGTGGCAGGCCAAGCGCCGCGCCCGTGCCATGGCTGATGGCGTGACGCTGATCGCGCCCGAAACCGTGTTCTTCGCGCACGATACGCAGCTCGGCCGCGACGTGACGGTCGAACCCAATGTCGTGTTCGGCCCCGGCGTGACCATTGCCGATAACGTCACGATCCACGCCTTCAGCCATCTGGAGGGCGCGACCGTCGCGTCGAAGGCCGATGTCGGCCCCTATGCGCGTCTGCGCCCCGGCGCGGTGCTGGGCGAGGGCAGCCGCGTCGGCAATTTCGTCGAGGTGAAGAACACGACGCTGGGGGTAGGGGCCAAGGCCAACCACCTGACCTATCTCGGCGACGCCAGCGTCGGCGCGAACGTCAATATCGGCGCAGGCACGATCACCTGCAATTACGACGGCTTCTTCAAATACCGCACCGAGATCGGCGAGGGCGCGTTCATCGGATCGAACAGCGCACTGGTCGCGCCGGTCAGGATCGGCGACGGCGCACTGGTCGCCGCCGGATCGGTCGTGACTCGCGATGTCGAGGCCGACGCGCTGGCGCTGGTCCGCGCCGAACGCGCCGACCATCCCGGCTGGGCCAAGCGGTTCCGCCACAAGCAGGCCGCCCTGAAAGCCGCCAAGAAATAACCAAGCGGGCATCCCGCCGGAGACAAGACTATGTGTGGAATTGTTGGCATCATCGGCACCGAAAGCGTCGCCGACCGCTTGCTCGATGGGCTCAAGCGCCTCGAATATCGCGGCTATGACTCGGCGGGCATCGCCACGGTCGAGGGGCAGTCGATCGAGCGTCGCCGTGCGTCGGGCAAGCTCAAGAACCTTGCCGCCGAACTGGCCGAGCATCCGCTGCCCGGCAATATCGGCATCGCCCACACCCGCTGGGCGACGCATGGTGGCCCGACCACCGACAACGCCCATCCGCACGCGACAGACGAAGTTGCGGTCGTCCACAACGGCATCATCGAGAATTTCAAGCCGCTGCGCGAGGAACTGACCGCGCGCGGCCGGGTGTTCACCAGCGAGACCGATACCGAGGTCGTCGCCCATCTGGTCAGCGAACAGGTCGAGGCCGGCCTGTCGCCACAGGACGCGGTGAAGGCGATCCTGCCGCGCCTGCACGGTGCCTTCGCGCTCGCGATCCTGTTCCGCCAGCATGACGACCTGCTGATCGGCGCGCGGCTCGGCTCGCCATTGGTCGTCGGCTATGGCGAGGGCGAAGTCTATCTCGGCTCCGACGCGCTGGCGCTCGCCCCGCTGACGCAGCGCATCGCCTATCTGGAGGAGGGCGACTGGGTCGTCTGCCGCCGCGACGGCACCGACATCTTCGACCGCGACAACAACCCGGTCGATCGCCCGGTCACGCTGTCGGGCGTCACCGGCGCGCTGATCGACAAGGGCAATCACCGCCACTTCATGCAGAAGGAGATCTACGAACAGCCGATCGTCGTCGCCCAGACGCTGCGCGGCTATCTCCAGCGCTTCGAAGGGCGCGTGTCGCTGCCGATCCCCGAATTCGACCTGTCGGGCATCAAGCGCGTCACCATCGTCGCGTGCGGCACCAGCTTCTATGCCGGCATGGTCGCCAAATACTGGTTCGAACAATTCGCGCGCGTGCCGGTCGACTTGGATGTCGCCAGCGAGTTCCGCTACCGCGCGCCGGTGATGGAGGAGGGCGGTCTGGCCCTGTTCATCAGCCAGTCGGGCGAGACCGCCGACACGCTGGCAGCACTTCGCCACGCCAAGAGCGAGGGCCAGACCATCGCCGTCGTCGTCAACGTGCCGACCAGCACCATGGCGCGCGAGGCCGACCTGCTGCTGCCGACCCATGCCGGGCCGGAAATCGGCGTCGCCTCGACCAAGGCGTTCACCTGCCAGCTCGCGGTCCTGGCAGCACTCGCAGCGAACCTCGCCAAGGCGAAGGGGCGCTTGAGCGAGGCCGAGGAACGCAGCATCGTCCGCCACCTTGCCGAAGCGCCCGCGTCGATCAACGGTGCGCTCGCCTATGACGAGGCGATCGAGGGCATGGCCGGCGTCATCGCCGCCGCGCGCGACGTGCTGTATCTGGGGCGCGGCACCGATTATCCGCTGGCGCTGGAAGGGGCGCTGAAGCTCAAGGAAATCAGCTATATCCATGCCGAGGGCTATGCCGCCGGCGAGATGAAGCATGGTCCGATCGCGCTGATCGACGAGTCCGTGCCGGTCATCGTCATCGCACCGTCGGGCCCGCTGTTCGACAAGACCGTCAGCAACATGCAGGAAGTGCAGGCGCGCGGCGGCAAGGTCGTGCTGATCTCCGACTATGACGGTATCCAGGCGGCGGGCGACGGCGCGGTGGCGACGATCACCATGCCCAAGGTCCACCCGCTGATCGCGCCGATCGTCTATGCGGTGCCGGTGCAGCTGCTGGCGTACCATGTCGCGGTGGCCAAGGGGACGGACGTCGACCAACCGCGTAACCTGGCGAAGAGCGTGACGGTGGAATAGCGAAAAGATCCTCCCCGCACCGCGGGGAGGGGGACCGTCCGCGCAGCGGATGGTGGAGGGGTGCCGCCCCAGGCGCCACGTCAGCGTGCGCGCCATTGCCCCTCCACCAGCCTGACGGCTGGTCCCCCTCCCCATAGATGATGGGGAGGAGCTGTATCCTCCCCGTACCGGGAACGACCCTCCGCGTACCCAACCCGTATCATTTCATTGCTGACGGACCCGCGCGGCGCGCGCCCGGTTCACGCCCCCATGGCAACATGGGGACTCGCAATGAACCTTCGCACGCTGGGCGCGACGACGCTCGCCCTGTTCTCGACCGCCGCCTTCGCGCAGGCGCCGCAGAAATCGATACCCGGCTACACCGAAACCGCGCCGCCCTATGCGACCGAATCGGTGGTCAACCATCCGGTCACCATCGGCTGGCCCGAAGGCCGCGCTCCCACCGCGCCGCGGGGCTGGGAGGTCGTGAAGTTCGCCGGCGGGCTCGACTATCCGCGCCAGGCGCTGCTGCTGCCCAATGGCGACATGCTGGTGTCCGAAGCGCGCACCCTGCCCAAGCTCGACGCCGATCCGGAGGTCGCGCGCGGACAGGCGCTGTCGAAGACCACCGGCTACAGCGCCAACCGCATCACGCTGCTGCGCGACGCGAACCGCGACGGGATCGCCGAACAGCGCTTCGTGCTGCGCGAGAATCTGAACCAGCCGTTCGGGATGCAGTACGCCAATGGCCGGCTGTATGTCGCCAATACCGATGCGGTGGTCAGCTTCCCCTATCAGCCGGGCCAGACCAGCATCACCGCAGCGCCGCGTACCCATGCGACCGTGCCCGCCGGTGGCTATAACAACCACTGGACCCGCAACCTGCTGCTCAGCCCCGACGGGCGTACGCTGTTCGTGTCGGTCGGGTCGGCGTCGAATGTCGGCGAATATGGTATGGACGAGGAAAAGCGCCGCGCCGCGATCCTCGCCATCGACCTGACTACGGGACGCGAGCGGACCTATGCGTCGGGGCTGCGCAATCCGGTCGGCATGGACTTCGTGCCGGGCACCAACACCCTGTGGACTGCGGTCAACGAGCGCGACGAGATCGGCGACGACATCGCCCCCGACTATCTGGTCGGGGTGCGCGAAGGCGGTTTCTACGGCTGGCCGTACAGCTATTTCGGCAAGCAGGACCCGCGCCACGCCAACGAGAAGCGCGAACTGCTCGCCACCACGCTGCTGCCCGACGTCGCGGTCGGCGCGCATGCGGCGGCGCTCGGCATCGCCTTTGCCAAGCAGGGCGCGCCGACCGCGTTCGTCGCGCGGCACGGATCGTGGAACCGGTCGAGCTTCAGCGGCTATGACGTGCTCGCCGTGCCCTTTGCCGAGGGTCGCCCGACCGGCGATCCGCAGCCGTTCCTGACCGGATTCGTGGCGGATGCGAAGAAGGGCACCGTCTATGGCCGCCCGGTCAGCATCCAGACGCGGGCCGACGGCGCGATCTTCGTGGTCGACGATGCCGGCGATACGGTGTGGCTGGTGCGGCGGCGGGGGTGACCCCGCCCGTCACCCCGGATCAAGTCCGGGGTGACAATTTGGGCAGGGCACATGTCCGCCGCTCAGTGCAGATCCACCACCACCGGGAAATGGTCGGACGGGTAGCGCGGGCCGCGATGGTCGGTCGCTACCCGCGCCGATACCGGCCGCAACCCGCGCACGAACACATAATCGATCCGCCGGTCCGGCGTGCCGGTGAAGTCGTGGAACGTCAGCACCGGCCCGGACCGCTTCGGCGCCTGCTGCCACGCATCGGTCAGCGCGCCGGTGAACACCCGATAGGCCGCGCTGTCGGGCTGCGCGTTCAGGTCGCCGGTCACCACCACCGGCAACCGCCCGGCGATGCCCCGCATCCGGCCGAGCAGCACCTCTGCCGCCCTCGTCCGCGCCACCGCATCGACGTCGCGATGCGGGAAATGGGTGTCGAACAGCACAAAGCGTTGGCCGTCCGCCCGCCGGAACTCGCCCCAACTGACCATGCGCGGCAGATCGATGCCCCAGCTCGCACTCCCCACCCGGTCGGGGGTCGCGGACAGCCAGAAATCGCCGTGCCGCACCAGCCGCAGCCGGTCGGTGCGATAGAGGATGCCCATATGCTCGTCGGCATGGCCCCCATGCCGGTCGCGCCCGAACCAGCGCCAGTGCGGCAGGGCAGCGACGATCGCGTCGCCCTGTCGCCGGTACAATTCCTGCGTGCCGATCACGTCCGGATCTGCGCTACGGATCGTGTCGATCAGGATCGGTGCGCGCGCCTCCCACCGGTTCGCGCCGTCGTCCGGGTTGGGATAGCGCACGTTGAAGCTCATCACGCGCAGGTCGCGCGCATCGGCAGGCAGGACGACGATCGCCAGCGCCAGCGCCAGCCAGCGGATCATGCGACGATCCATTCGACGCCGGCACTCACCCCGGCATAGGCGTCGTCCATCTCCCGATCGGAGACGATTCGGTCGACCTCCGCGAACGACGCCACCGCGACCACGCTCGCCCGGTCGAATTTCGATGCGTCGACCGCCATCGTCACCCGCCGCGACTGGGCAATCATCTGGCGGCACACTTCGCCCTCGCCGATGTGATAATCGGTGAAGCCGGCCGCGACATCGACCGATTCGGTCGACACGATCGCCATGGCCGGCCGGAACTGTGCCAGATAGGCCCGTGCAGTAGCGTCGAAAAATGCGCGATAGCGTTCGTCCAGCTCGCCCCCGGCGAGATACAGCCGGTTGCCATAGCGCCCGCCCAATTCCGCCGCGACGCCCAGCGCGTTGGTGACGATGGTCAGGTCGCGCTTCCCCTTCAAAGCCTGCGCGACATGGAAGGCGGTCGAACTGGCATCGAGATAGAGCGAGTCGCCATCGGCCACCGTCTGTGCGACGGCGGCGGCGATGCGCTGCTTCGCGCCGGCATTGCGATGCAGCCGCGCCTCGAACGGCCCTTCCTCGACCGATTTCGCCAGCCGCGCGCCGCCATGGATGCGCTCGACCAGCCCGTCCGCCTCCAGCAGCCGCAGCTCGCGGCGCACCGTCTCGTCCGACACGGTCAGCGTATCGGCCAGCATGTGAATGCCCAGTGGCTCCCCCTGCGCGAGCAGGTCGAGGATCTCCTGGCGGCGGTCGCGGCGCTTCATCATGGGCGCACACCATATCGCCGACAGGTCGCGAGACAAGCGATCCATGCGGATATCAACAGGATTCCATCAAATTTTGTGAACTGGATCGCTCATATTGGCGGATTCATGGATATGAACGGCAAGTGTCATAAAATATACACAGCAGCCGCCTAGGGGCGCGGGCCAACGGGGAACAACCCCGCATCATCCAGAACACGTCCCAGGGGGAATATCCATGTCGTCGATCCCGACGCTGCCGGCACGCCGGCGGCGCGCCCATGCGCTCGTCCTGTCCAGCGGCATCGCCGCGCTGACGCTGGGCGCGCTGCTGCCCGCCGCCGCCCTTGCGCAGGACGCGACCGCGCTGCCCGCGACGGAAGAACCGCAGCAGACCGCCAGCGAATCGCTGACCGACGACATCGTCGTCAACGGCCGTCGGCAGCGCACCGCGCTGAACGAGGAACAGCAGGCGATCGCCACGATCGACATCGTTACTACCGGCGACGTGGCGATCCATTCGCAGACCAGCATCGCCGACCTCGCCAAGATGCTGCCCGGCGTTTCGGTCAGCCGCGACCAGGGCCGCAACCAGAGCGCGACCGGCGAAGCGCAGTTCGTGACGATCCGCGGTTTCGACACCAGCTACAACGCCTATACCCTCGACGGCCTGCGCCTGCCGCAGACCTCGGGCAACAACCGCGCGATCTCGCTCAACCTCTTCTCACCCTTCGCGATCGGCGGCATCGTCACCGACAAGACGCCGGGCGCCGCCAAGGATGCCGACAGCATCGCCGGCATCGTCGACCTGCGCACTCCGACCGCGTTCGACTTCAACCAGAGCTTCACCCGCGCCCGCGTGCTGGGGCAGGTCGCCGGCCTCGCGCTCGACCGCGAACAGGAAGCGTTCGGCGGGGCGATCGGCCTCGACGCCGCGCGCCGCTTCGGCAGCGACCACCAGTTCGGCGGGTACCTCGCGGGCTATTATGAAGAGCGCGGCAACGCGGCCGAATCGACCGCGGTGCAGAGCGATTACCAGACGACGCAGTTCGACGTCGGCACCGCGCGCGACAATCCCAACGCGCTGTCGGGCAACGGCGTGCAGTGGAATTTCTACAACAACAAGATCAAGCGGTACGGCGCGACCGGCGCGTTCGATTTCCGCAGCGACGCGATCGACCTGTTCGCCCGCGTAAACTACGCCACATATCTCAACACCAACACGATGAACCAGACGGGTCTGCGCAACGAGACGACCAGCGGCCAGTCGAGCGGCAATCCGCTGCGCACGCGCCGCGACGGCAGCACCACCCGCGCCTATAACGCGGCGGGCGTCTACACCCCGCAGGGCGTGAACCCGGCCAGCTATTTCCGTACCGAGGATATCGAACAGGAACTGTTCTCGGCCCAGCTGGGCGCGAAGGCGCATTGGAATGGCTTCACCGCCGCGCTGGAAGGCGCCTATGCCGATGGCCGCTTCGACCAGCCGACCCGGATCGAGGCGGCGTTCCGCGGCATCGCCTATAACGGCACTGCGACCAACACCGGTGCCGCGACCGAAGGCGTCGTCGTCGACCTGTCCAACCCGAAATCGCCGCGCCCGGTGCTGTCGGCCGGGGCGACCGCCTTCGTCTCCTCGCTCGACCGTCCGACCCAGCTCTATGTCCAGCGCGGCTATGACTATCTCAGCGAAACCAAGAAGACGCTGAAGGGCAGCATCGGCTGGACCAACGACGACTTCCTGTCGGTCGAGGTCGGCGGACTGTATGAGGACGCGGACCGCGACGGCCGCAGCCTTGCCCCCGACAATACCCGCTATCGCTTCCTCACGCCGCTGCAGAACGGCACGGTGCAGGGGCCGTCGATCAACCAGTATCTGGGCTATGTCCTGAAGGACTTCCTCGATTATTATCCGGCACGCCCGCTCAAGGTGCTGTCGCGGGCGCAGCTCGATGCGCAGGTGCGCGGGTTCGTCGATCCGATGGTCATCGCGCAGGCGACGATCAACCAGGGGCTGCTCGACGGCAGCGAACGGCGCAAGGCGCTGTACGGCACCGCCACGCTGACCTTCGGCAATCTCGAAGTGATGCCGGGCATCCGGTACGAGGATAACAGCTTCACCGCGCGCTATTATCTGAGCGACAGCGACGGCGCGCGCTTCGTCAATGCCGGTCGCGATTACGACCATGTCGACCCGAGCGTGCTGGCGGCGTGGAAGCCGAACGGCAACCTGACCGTCCGCGCCTCGGCCCGTTCGAGCTATGCCCGCCCGGCGTTCGACCTGCTGGCCGGCCCGACCCGGATCACCCGCGACGCGGCACGGGGCAACGCGATCACCGCGATCAGCCAGCCCAACCCGGACCTGAAGCCGGTGCAGGCATGGAGCTATGACGCGGGCGTCGATGTCCAGATGGGCGTCGGCCGCTACGTCCAGCTTGCCGCCTATTACAAAGACCTGTCGAACTTCGTCGTCACCACCGCGACCCGGACCGCGGGCGAGACGATCGACGGCATCACCTATACCCGCCCGATCAACGGCGGCGGCGGCACGGCGAAGGGCGTCGAGGCATCGGGCCGCTTCACCGTCGGCGACATGGTCGACAGCGCGTTCCTCGGCAATTTCGGCGTGGGCGGCAACATCACCTACCAGAAGACCGAGGCGAACTACGTCATCCCGCTGAACGGCGTGCGCACCACCCGCACCAGCACGCTGCCGCAGGCACCGGACCTGATCTATAATGCGGAGGTCTTCTATGCCGGCGGCGGGTTCCGCACGAACCTGTGGTACAACTATACCGGCAAGTTCCTGGCGGCGGTGCAGGACAGCCAGCCGGACATCTATGTCCAGCCGGTCGGCGAGCTGAACTTCGGTGCCGCGTACGAAGTCACCGACAATCTCGAAATCGGCGTGTCGGCGCGCAACCTGCTCGACCAGCACACCTATTGGGCGACCGTGGGGAAGACGGAGAAATATATCTCCAACGACCGCAACGGCGGCTATCTGAAGACCGGCCGGGTGTTCCAGTTCAGCCTGACGATGAAGATGTGAGGGGGTGGGCGGCGTCAGCGTCGCCGCCCGCGTCCGTATGCCGCGTCGTGACGCCTACCCCTGACGTCACCCCGGGCTTGACCCGGGGTCCCGCTTCTTCTTC
>NZ_LQQO01000018.1 GCF_001619955.1 Sphingomonas hankookensis
CTTCTGGCTGTAATCAACGAGTCCTGACTCTAGGCGACAGATGGCGTAGGGCAGTGTCGAGCACCTCGCGCAAGGCGTCGACCAGCGGTCGGCTTTTCTCCTGTCGGGCTCGACAACGCACATCGGGCGGTTGGCCGCGGACCTCGGCCTCGACGACATAAAGCGCGCCGATACGCTCGAGTATGTCGGTGGTCAGCGGCGTGGGCGACCGCTCGTGCAGGTCGAAGACCTTGCGCCGGAAATGCGCCCAGCACGCGACCTCGCTGACGCCATCATGATACAGTCCGTCATAACCGGCATAGGCATCGGCCTGTAGAAAGCCGCGGAAACCGGCGAGATGGGACGTTGGGTGCGCGGCGGTGCGGTCTGGCGTGAAGCGATACCAGGTCGCGCGCGGTGCCGTGCCGCCGGACGCCCGGTCGTCGGCCGCATAGACCCACAGCCGCCCGGTGGCGGTCTTGCCTCGGCCGGGGTCGAGTACCGGCACCGGCGTGTCGTCGGCGTGAATCTTGTCGGCCTTGAGCACTTCGTCGCGGATGCGGCTGACGATGGGGTCGAGGAGCCCGGCAGCCTGTCCGGTCCAGCCCGCCAGCGTCGAGCGGTCGACGTCTAACCCTTGCGCCGCCATCATCTCGGCCTGGCGGTACAGCGGCAGGTGGTGGTCGAACTTGGAGACGACGACGTGCGCCAGCGTGGCGAAGGTGGCCTTGCCGCGTGCCACGGCGCTGACCGGGGCGGGAGCCTGGACGATCTTCTCACATATCCGGCAGCTGTATTTGGGGCGGACGTTGCGCACGACGCGCCAGCGCACCGGCACGATGTCGAGCATCTCGTGCGCGTCTGCCCCAAGCGGCCGCAGCGCACCACCACAGTCTGGGCAGGTACAGGGGCCCGACGTCGGCTCGTGGACGACCTTCTCGCGCGGCAGGTGTCCCGGCAGACTACGGACGGGCACCGGCCGAACCGCCACGCCAGGGTCAACCATCTCAAGCCCAGGCGCATCGCGCTCGGTCTCGAGTTCCTCCAGCGCCAGTTCGAGCTGCTCGATCTCGCGCCCCAGCTTCTCGGACGAGGCGCCGAACTGCATCCGCCGCAGCCGCGCGATCTGTCCGCGCAGGGTATCGATGAGCAGGTCGCGAGCGGCCAGCGCGGCATTGGCCCGGGCGAGCGAAGCCTCCAGCGCGGCGATCCGCGCGGTGGCATCTGCTATGGAAACAGGCGCTTCCGACACGCTGTCTCCATAGCAGATTGCAGGTCGCTGGGCGAGGGAAAGTGGCGCAAAACCGCCGTTCTTACCCCGCCAGTGTCGGCGTGAACGTCCGCTCAGGCCGACGCCAGTCGATGCCTTCCAGCAGCATCGACAATTGCGCCGGCGTCAGTGTCACGGTGCCGGTCGCGGTCACTGGCCAGACGAAGCGGCCCCGGTCGAGCCGCTTGGAAAACAGGCAAAGACCTTGCCCATCGAACCACAGCAGCTTGACCAGATGACCGCGCTTGCCGCGGAACGCGAACAGCGCACCCGAATGCGGGTTCTGCGCCAGCACCTGCTGCACCAGCACCGCCAGGCCGTCGAACCCCTTGCGCATGTCCGTCACGCCGCACGCCAGGAACACCCGCGTTGGCAACGGCACCGGGCTCACCGCAGCACCGACAACACCCGTGCCAGCGCACCTGCATCCACGCTCGCATCGACGCTCACCCGCACGCCGCCCGGCAACTCGATCTGGATGAGCCCCGAGGCACATGGCAGCGGCTGCGGCGCTGGCGGCGTCAGTTCCGCCACCTGCACTGCAGCAAACACCGGCAACGACGGCATCGCTCCGGCCAGCTTGCCTTCGCGCAACTGCTTGCGCCACGTGTAGATCAGGCTGCTCGATACCTCACGCCGCGCAATGACATCGCAGACCCGAACCCCCGGCCGAAACGCCTCGGTCAGGATCTCCAACTTCTCCGCATCTGACCATCGGCGCCGGCCCGACACCTGACCGACCACCTCCATTCGACCAGTCATACGAGTGCTCGTATGACTGGTCGTAGAACCGAAAATTTCCCGCAACACCCGCGCCCTCGTCAAAGACGACAAGCATCCCGAAGGCTAAGACCACCGCAAGGCGGCCTACCGGCCACGCTTACAGTTGGCGCTTATGTCTGTGCAATACGTCGCACGCAATCAGCCGATATCGCCGTCATTGTTTCGACAGTCGGGAGCGCGCGTGGGTGTCGATGGTCGACACTATCAATTACTGACAAACAGAAATCACATGTTCGGATAGTTCGGGCCACCGCCGCCTTCCGGCACAACCCAGTTTATATTCTGCGTCGGATCCTTGATGTCGCACGTCTTGCAGTGAACGCAGTTTTGAGCGTTGATGACGAACTTGGGACTGCCGTCCGCAACACCGACCACTTCGTAGACACCGGCCGGGCAGTAGCGCTGGGACGGTTCGTCGTAAAGCGGTAGGTTGTAGGCGATCGGGATCGAGGGATCACGCAGCTGCAAGTGGATGGGCTGATCCTCCTCGTGGTTCGTGTTCGACAGGAAAACCGAGGAGAGACGGTCGAAGGTCAGGACGCCATCGGGCTTGGGGTAGACCGGCGGTTTCACTAGGGCCTTCCGTTCCAGCGTGTCATGGTCGGGATGATGATGCAGGGTGAAAGGCATCTTCAGCCCGAAATGCTCCAGCCACATGGTTATGCCGGACAGGCCGGAGCCGACGAAATCCCCGAACTTCTTGACCAGCGGCACGACGTTGCGGACGACGGACAGCTCCTTCTTCAGCCAACTCGTCTCGAACGCAGCCGGATAGGCGGCGAGTTCGTCGCCTTCGCGCCCCGCCCGGATTGCTTCGAACGCGGCCTCAGCAGCCATCATCGCGGACTTCTGCGCGCCGTGCGTGCCCTTGATGCGCGGTACGTTGAGGAAGCCGGCGGAGCAGCCGATCAGCGCGGCGCCGGGGGCGACCAGCTTAGGGATCGACTGGAGACCCCCGTCATTGATCGCGCGCGCTCCGTACGAGACGCGGCGGCCACCCCCCAGCAGGTCGGCGATGGCGGGATGCGTTTTCCACTTCTGCATTTCCTGAAAGGGGGACAGATACGGATTGGTATAGCCGAGCCAGGTGACGAAGCCGATCGACACCTGGCCATTTGCCTGATGATAGATCCAGCCGCCGCCGTTTGCGTCGCTGCCCAAGGGCCAACCCTGCGTATGCACCACCTTGCCGGGTTCATGCTTCGCGGGATCGATGTCCCACAGCTCCTTGATGCCGAGGCCATAGACCTGTGGGTCACTCTCGGCGGCGAGATCGAAGGTCCGGATCAGTTCTTTGGTTAGGTGACCGCGCACGCCTTCGGCGAAGAAGGTGTATTTCGCGTGAAGTTCTAGACCGGGCTGATAGTCGCCCTTGCGCGTGCCGTCGCGGGCGACACCCATGTCGCCCGTCGCTACACCCTTCACGCGCCCATCCTCGTGAAACAGGATCTCGGCGGCTGCGAAGCCGGGGAAGATTTCCACGCCCATCGCCTCGGCCCGGCCGGCGAGCCAGCGGCACAGATTGCCGAGCGAGCCCGTGTACGTTCCCTTGTTGTGAAGGAAGGGCGGCGTCCAGAGATGCGGCAGGTTGAACTTCTTCCTGGTCGTCAGCACCCAATGATGGTTCTGCGTCACCGGCGTTTCGGCAAGCGGGCAATCGGTCTCCCGCCAGTCGGGGATCAGTTCGTCGAGGGCACGCGGGTCGATGACCGCTCCCGACAGGATGTGCGCGCCGACCTCCGACCCCTTTTCGAGAACGCACACCGACATGTCGGTACCCGCCGCTTCGGCGAGTTGTTTCAGCCGGATCGCGGCCGTCAGACCGGCGGGGCCGGCACCAACGATCACCACGTCGTAGGGCATTGATTCCCGTTCGTTCATGCCTTGCACTCCCGCGTCGTCATGTAGCCCACCTCGCTTCCGGATCCGCTCGAAATGGGCGTTCCGTCTTGAAGCTCGTCAAGCGAGGAGCAGGGCGGGATCGACCGCATAAAGTTCGGCCGACGAGGCTCGCGCGGCCGCCGCCAAACCCAAGGCTTCGGGCACGATCTGGTTGAGATAGAAGGCGGTCGTTGCCTTCTTGGCCTGCCATAAATCGTCATCCGAAGCTGCTCGACCCTGCGCTTCCATCAACCACCCACAGACCGCGACCGACAACATCGTCAGGAACGGATAGCTGGCCGCCAGGCGGTCGTCCGCATCGGCACCCGCTAGCCGACGTCCCGTCTCGTCGCACACGTCGATCAGTTCCGTCAGTGCGGCGGTCTGAGACGTTTCACGCATGTCGGCAATCAGGGAAGCGAACGCCGAACCGTTCCCCATTCCGAGCTTACGACCGACCAGGTCCGCAGCCTGGATGCCGTTCGTGCCTTCGTAGATCGGGGTGATGCGAGCGTCCCGGAAGTATTGTGCCGCTCCGGTCTCCTCGACATATCCCATCCCGCCATGCACCTGCACACCAATCGATGCGATCTCGTTGCCGAGGTCCGTGGCATGAGCTTTCGCAAGGGGCGTGAGGATCTCGAGGCGCTCGCGCGCAGCGGCGTCGCCGAGCGTCGTCCGGTCCACTTGGGCCGCAGCGTAGTATACCAGCGCACGTGCGGCCTGGGTCTGCGCCGCCATGCGCATCAGCATGCGACGGACGTCAGGATGGTCGGCGATTCGGACCGGTTTGCGGTCGGTAGCCCCGGATCGTGCGGACTGCACCCGCTCCAACGCATAGGTAACGGCTTTTCGGGTAGCAGCCTCCCCGATCTGCACGCCCTGCAGACCGACGTTCAGTCGAGCGTTGTTCATCATCGTGAACATCGCCCGCATTCCGCCATGCTCAGGACCGATGAGTTCGCCGACGCAGTCGTCGTTGTCGCCGAAGCTCAAGACGCAGGTCGGGGACGCATGAAGTCCCAGCTTGTGCTCGATGGAGACTACCTTGACGTCGTTGAACGCCCCGAGATGGCCCTCCTTGTCGAGGCGGAACTTCGGAACCAGGAACAGCGAGATGCCACGCGTTCCGGCCGGAGCATCAGGAGTACGAGCCAGAACGAGATGGACGATGTTGTCGGCCAGGTCGTGATCACCGAACGAGATGAAGATCTTTGTGCCCTTGATGGACCACGTGCCGTCGCCCCGCGGCACGGCTTGCGCGCGTAGCGCTCCCACGTCGGATCCCGCCTGTGGCTCGGTCAAGTTCATCGTACCGGTCCAGGCACCGGTTGCCAGCTGCGGCAGGAATTTTGCCTGCTGTTCGGGCGTACCGTGGTGAACCAGCGCCTCGATGGCACCAACCGTCAGCGTAGGACACAGGGCGAAACCGGGGTTGGCAGTGCCCAGCAGTTCCAGCACCGCGGTCTGCAACGTAAACGGTAGCCCCTGCCCACCATGCTCTTCGGGCACTCCGATGGTACCCCATCCGCCTTCCACGTACGCGCGATAGGCCTCCGGATACCGGTCGGGAAGGACAACCCCCTGCTCAGTCCACTTGGCGCCGACCGTGTCTCCTGCGTGGTTGAGCGGAGCCCAGACCTCGGTCGCGAAGGTGGCCGCCCCCTCGATTATCGCCTCGATGACGTCGTCGCTGGCGGCGGCAAAACGTTCGCTCTGGGCCAGATGCCCGATCTGGGCAACGTGGTCGAGGACGAAGCGGATTTCGCTCGTTGCTGCGATCGCTGTGCTCATGCTCCGGCTACCTTCGACTGTGCTTCCACCGCGGCCGCAGCATCGGCCGCTAGCGCAATGGCGATCTCACGAAGCGCTTTCTTGTCGATCTTGCCGACGCTGGTCCTGGGTAGACCGTCTGCAACATGGATGATCGATGGAATGGCGTATCGGCTTATTTGTCCGGCCACTGCTTGTTTCGATAAAGCGTCGTAAAGCCGCTCCTCCGAGATGATTTCGTCGGGTGCGGCTGTCACGAATGCGATAGGACGCTCGCCCCAGCGGGGATGGGCGATGCCTACGACAGCGGCCTCGGAAACCGCTGCATCCTCCATGAGGCGCGCCTCCAGGTCGATTGAGGAGATCCATTCTCCGCCCGACTTGATGACGTCCTTCAGACGGTCGACGATGCGGATGGCGCCGTCGGCGTCCTTTTCGGCCACGTCCCCGGTATGTAGCCACCCGTCTTCCCAAAGCGTGTCGGATGCGTCCTGGCTGCCGTACCCTTGCGTCAACCAAGGTGCACGCAGGACGAGTTCTCCGCCACGTTTTCCATCAATCTTCGCGTAGACCAACGGGAGGGCGAATCCTGCACGACTAAGACCGTGCGAGTCCTCGGCCTCACCCCGCGCAAGTGCGATCACCGGTCCGGTCTCCGACATGCCGAACCCCGCAAGCGTCGTTATACCGACCTCGAACGCTTCCTCCACCAACGCCGGTGGCAGAGCCGATCCGCCGATAACGATAGTCCACGGTCCAAGCGGTTCGCCAGCGGCGGCATCGATAAGCATGCGAAGCAGCGTTGGAACGCAGTGAGAGAAGCTGACGTCCTCCGTGCGCCGAAGCCGCAGCAGGGTCGAGGGATCGTAACGTCCGGGATAGACCTGCTTGAGACCTAGCATCGTGACGGCGTAGGGGGCGCCCCACGCGTGGACATGGAACATCGGCGTGATCGGCATGTACACGTCGGCCCGTGTCAGGTTCTGGCCTTGAGGTTGACTGGCGAGAGTCGACGTGAAGGCCAGCGTGTGCAGCACGAGCTGGCGGTGGGTGAAGAAGACCTGCTTGGGATCTCCGGTCGTGCCCGTCGTGTGGAACGTCGTCGCGATGGCGTTCTCGTCGAAGTCCTCGAACTCGTAGGTCGGATCGGTCCCGTCGAGCCATTCCTCGTACGACTGCACGCCCGGAGTGGTCATCGGAATCGCTTCGCGAAGCCCCGGTAGATGTGAGCAGATTGCGTCACACAGTGGGCGGAAGTCGTCGTGGTACAGCACGACCGATGCTCCGGACTGCTGCAAGGTGTACCCAATCTGCATGGGTGACAGCCGGACGTTCACCGTCTGCAGGATCGCGCCCATCATCGGTATCGCGAAGTAGCATTCGAGGTAGCGGTGACTGTCCCAGTCCATCACGGCGATCGTGTCGCCCGGACGGACGCCGCGCGCCGCCAGCGCCGTCGCCAGACGACGCACCCGGTCAACGAATTGACGATAGGTGAAACGCAGTCCTCCGCTGACGATCTCCGCGCTGCTCTGCTCGGCCACGTTCGCGAGCAGATGGCGGATGAGCAACGGGAAGGCGTATGCGTCCCTACCCGCGGTCTGAAGTATCTTTGGCTGGCTCACCGCGTCATCCGTATCGTTCGAGTTGTCTTGGACGCCCCGCCCGAAACCGGGCGGGGCGCGTGGATCAGAAGTTGAAGTTGATGCCGGCGGTATAGAACCGTCCGATCACGTCGTAGAGTTGCGGGTTCGTCCTGTTGTACTGGATCAGCGTTCCGGTCGGAGCGAGCGGCGGATCCTGATCGAACAGGTTGTTTACCGTCAGGTAGAAGCGGAACTTTGGGGCGACCTTGAACGACGCCGTGAGGTCCGTGTAGAACACGTGGTCGACGGTGTTGTCCTCGATCGTGGTCGGCTCGCTTCGGGTGACGTCGTAGCGACCGGCACTGATGAAGCGCTCTTGCGCGAACAGTTCGAACGTGTCGGACGTCCACGTCACGTTGCCGACCACGTTCCACCTCGGGTTGCTACTAAGTCCGACTTCCCCGGCCCGATCGACAATATTGCCGTTGGTGAAGATCTGCTGCTGCTTCTCCAGATAGCTGGCGACCACCCGAAAGCCGGCCTTGCCGCCGAAGACGTCGCCTGACGGACGATAGCCGACCTCGATATCGACGCCGCTCGCCTTCAACTCGTTGAGGTTCAGGGTCGGACTCGTGATGCGCGTGATCGTCCCGGCCGCGTTCCGGGTGATGTTGGCGCACAAGGCGTCGTTACCCGCGCGGCACTGGTCGAGGGTCAGCTGCGGCGTCAGCGACGTGATGATCCCCGACACATTGATCGAATAGTAGTCAGCGGACAGCGTCAGCCCCGGCGCGAAGTCTGGCTGCAGGACGATGCCGCCGGTGTAGGTCTTCGCGATCTCCGGCCGGAGATCGGCGTTGCCGAGCGTCGCCAGAATGATCGGAACCGTGACGTTGTTCTCGATCACCGCGCCTGTCTGCTGCACGATGCCGGCGAACAGTTCGGGCACGTTCGGTGCGCGAATGTCGCGCGACGCGGTTCCCCGCAGACGCAGGCCGGCCACCGGCTCCCAGACCGCGCCGCCCTTCCACGTCGTGACGCCGCCGCTGGTGCTGTAGTTGATGTACCGGACAGCCCCGTTGACGTCGAGTGCGTGGAGGAACGGCTGATCACGCGCGAGCGGGACGGCCGCTTCGCCGAACACCTCCCAGAGGTGGTACGACCCGGCCACCGGGAACACGTTGCTGAGCAGCAGGCCGCCGGGCTGGTTCAGATAGGCCGCGGGAAACCCCCGGATGCCGGTCGCATCGTTCACGCTGTTGGCGAGGTCGTTGGTCGTCTGATCGAGCTCCACGCGCCGATACGTACCGCCCGCTGCGAGGGCCACATCGCCTGCCCAGGTCGCGAACGGGGTCGCGCGGATCGATAGGTCCGCGACGTCCTGCTTCACCGTCGTGCGGAACGCCGGGTTGACCTCGACATAGCGGATCGCCTCCTGGGATGGGGCGCCGACGCCGAACAGGTTGATCGGGACGCAGCCCGGGTACAGTCCCGGATTCGTCAGCGAGACACGGCAGACGATCTGGTTGGTCGCGGGGTCCCGGACCGCGTCGGCAGCGGCGTAGAGGCGTTCGAGCGCCACGTTGTTGTTGGTGCGGATCGTGGTCCGGTTGCGGCCCCGCTCGTAATAGCCATCGATGGTCAACCCACCACCGCCGGTGTACTTGAAGCCTGCGGTCAGATCGAGGGTCCGACCCTTGGCGAGCGCATTCGCCGGCGTGCCGAAATCGAAGTTGACGCGCCCCATCGCGAACGCTGGCGTGTTGGTTTGGGTGAGCACCTGCTGCACGGCGGGGTTCAGGAATGCGTTCCCGCTGAAGATCGTGAAGCCGTTGAATCCGCCCAGATTGAACTGCTGGATCTGATTGTACTCCGTCTTCGACAGGCCGAGGGCCGCCTGCCCGAAGATCGTGAGTGATGGGGTCACGTCGAATTCGGCATGGGTGAAGTAGTTCTGGGTCTCGATCCCGGCAGAGAGGCTCGAGAAGGCCTGCGCGCCGTCGCCACCGACCTGGATGAGACCCGACTGCGCGGTCCCGCGCGAGAACGGGACCAGCGTGCCCCCCGGCCCGAACTGGCGGAGCGCGAGCGGGCCGCTCAGGATCACACCTCCCGGGGACGCGGTCGCGGCCCGCAGATTGTCTCGGAAGATCAGCTGGCCGCGATTGGCCGGATTGTTCAGGAAGCCCGTATTGCTCCGGCCCCATTCGCGATCCGCCAGGCTGCCGATCTGCTGGACATCGTAGTAGGAGGCGCTTGCCACGATACGTCCGCGGTCGTTCGCGAACGACGTACCCGCGCTGACGCTGCCCTTGATGCTCGCGCCATCGCCGCGCTCGGAGACCCCCGACTGCAGCGTCCCCTTGATGCCCTTGAAACGGTTGTCCAACACGAAGTTGACTACGCCCGCGACCGCGTCTGATCCGTAGGCGGCGGACGCGCCGCCCGTGACGATATCGACCCGCTTCACCAGATCGGACGGGAGCAGGTTGACGTCGGTCGCGCCTTCGCGCGAGGACGGTGCTGCACGACGCCCGTCCAAGAGGACCAGGGTACGTTGGACACCGAGGTTCCGGAGGTTCAGGAAGCTGCCGGCGTTCGGGCCGGTCGCGACGACGTTCCCGGTCGTGGGGCGGGTGGATCCGCGAAACGCCGGCAGCATGTTCAGCGACTCCGCGATCAGTCCGGGGTTTGCCTTCACCAGCTGCTCACCCGAGGTGACCGTCACCGGCGTCGGCGCCTGCGAACCATCGGCGATTGCTCGCGAGCCCGTGACGATGATGTCGGCTATCGCATCCTCATCGCCGGATGCCGGCAACGCCTCGGCACTACCCTGGAGCGGGGGCGTGGTGGTCGATGGCGTCGACGATGCGGTCTGCGCCAGCCCAATGGATGACCATGAACACAACGCGAGCGTGCAGATGCCGGCAAAAAGCCTGCTCTTCATAATCCTACTCCCATCAAAGCCGGGGTTCGTTCCCGGTCTCTTGAAGCGGAGGATGACGCCGCCGCGAAACGGCGTCAATCATATTTCTTTGCGTTGCAGGAAATAAGTTGCCGCACGCCGAATCACGTAAAACTTTTTTTCGAAAGCGAGGGCGGTTAAGCGCCACATCCAGCGGCTCTGGCAACGAAAGGGCTACCCAGCGGCCAACGAGGTCGGCACAGCGGCGACATCAGACGGGACAGGATGAATGACGAAGGAGCAGACGGAGACAAAACGCGAGGCGCGCCGTCTTCAGGCGGAACGACGTCAGGATTCGATGACATTGATCCTCGATCATGCCGAAGCGGAATTCGCCGCCAAGGGGTACAACGGCGTCACCATCTCGAGCGTGGCCTCGAGCGCCGGCGTCGACACGTCGCTGATGCGCTACTACTTCGGCGACAAGGAGAAGCTGTTCGCCGCGGTATTCCGTCGGCGTGCCCCGGAAGCGAACGCCGCGCGCCTTGCGGCCTTGGGCGCCTATCGTCCATCGCTCGGCAACGGCGGCACACTCGAGGGTTTGCTCGACGCCTTCATGCGGCCCGCATTCGAGATGGCCGACATTGACGACAAGCATCGGAACTACGCTTCGATCGTCGCCTACGTGAACAGCAGTCGGGGCAAGATGTACGAGCTGATGTCCGAGACGTTCGACCCGGTCTCCTGGGTACTGGTCGACGACATGAAAATCCTCCTGCCCCACGCGTCGAAGGAGAAGCTGTACTGGAGCTATCACTTCCTGACCGGCTCCTTTACGTTCTCGCTAGGGCGGACGGGACGCATAGATCGACTCTCGTCGGGTCTCGTGCATTCGGACAATTTCCTCGGGATAGCCGACCGACTGCCCGTCTTCGTGGCAGCAGGAATCCGAGCGCTCTGTGCACCGGACGGCCCGCCCGATCTCAATTCGCCTTCCGACGAAGACCGATCTCCTACGTAGCCAACCCATCATCATGACGGCAGATCGCGGTGCGCCCACCCGAACCGGAGTACGGGGGTGGAACGGAGTGCGTCACGAGGATCTCCCGATCCCCGTGACGCATCGTCCGATCAAGCTGCGAACTGGTTCATCGTGTTGTGCGCGCCGCCCGCCTTCAGCGCCGCCTCACCAGCAAAGTACTCCTTGTGATCGTCGCCAATGTCCGACCCGCTCATGTTCTGATGCCGGACGCAGGCGATACCCTGCCGGATCTCCTGTCGCTGGACGCCCTTCACATAGCCGAGCATCCCTGCCTCGCCGAAATACTCCTTCGCCAGATTGTCGGTCGACAGAGCGGCGGTGTGGTAGGTCGGTAGGGTGATGAGGTGGTGGAAGATGCCTGCCCGCGCGCTGGCGTCCTTCTGAAAGGTGCGGATGCGCTCGTCGGCTTCCGTTGCAAGGTCGGTCGAGTCATAGTCGGCGCTCATCAGCTTTGTACGATCATAGGTCGAAAGGTCGCGACCCTCGTAAGCCCAGCTGTCGAAGACCTGCTGACGGAAGTTCAATGTCCAGTTGAAGCTCGGGGAGTTGTTGTACACGAGTTTGGCGTTGGGCACGACCTCGCGGATACGATCGACCATGCCGGCGATCTGCTCGATGTGCGGCTTCTCGGTCTCGATCCACAGCAGGTCGGCGCCGTTCTGGAGTGACGTGATGCAGTCGAGGACACAGCGGTCAGCGCCTGTGCCTTCGCGGAACTGGAAGAGGTTCGACGGAAGGCGCTTGGGCCGCATCAGCTTGCCGTCGCGCTCGATCACGACATCGCCGCGCAGTGTCGACAGGTCGCGCACCTCCTCGCAGTCGAGGAACGCGTTGTACTGGTCGCCGAGGTCGCCCTTCTCGCTAGAATAGGCGATCTGCTTGGTGAGCCCAGCGCCGAGCGAGTCGGTGCGGGTCACGATGATCCCGTCGTCCACGCCCAGTTCGAGGAACGCGTAGCGACAGGCACGGACCTTCGCGAGGAAGTCCTCGTGCGGGACGGTCACCTTTCCGTCCTGATGGCCGCACTGCTTCTCGTCGCTGACCTGGTTCTCGATCTGCAGCGCGCAGGCGCCGGCCTCGATCATCTTCTTGGCGAGCAGATACGTCGCCTCCGCGTTGCCGAATCCGGCATCGATGTCGGCGATGATCGGCACGACGTGCGTCTCGTAGTTGTCGATGGCGTGGACGAGCCGCTGGGCCTCCATGTCGTTTCCGCTCTCGCGGACGTGATCGAGCTCCCGGAACATCATGCCAAGTTCGCGGGCATCGGCCTGCTTGAGGAACGTGTACAGTTCCTCGATGAGCGCCGGTACGCTAGTCTTCTCGTGCATCGACTGGTCGGGGAGCGGACCGAAGTCCGAGCGCAACGCCGCCACCATCCAGCCTGAGAGGTACAGGTAGCGCCCCTTGGTGGTGCCGAAGTGCTTCTTGATGCTGATGAGCTTCTGCTGGCCGATGAAGCCATGCCAGCAGCCCAGCGATTGGGTGTAGGCCGCCGGGTCCGCGTCATAGGCCGCCATGTCGCGCCGCATGATGGAGGCCGTATACCTGGCGATGTCCAGGCCTGTGTTGAAGCGGTTCTGCAGACGCATCCGCACCACGGCCTCGGCGTCGATCCCGTCCCATGTGCCGCCTTGCTGACGGATGAGTGCGGAGGTGCGGGCGGTCTGATCCTGGTAAGTCATGTCGAAATCTTCCAAAGGTTTGCGGCCGCGGCATGACGCAGCGCTACTTCCGACGCCGAACTGGCGTAGGGGCGGCGTCGGCCGTTGCGGTTGGTCGTGAAAGCGTCCGCTCGGCGATCAGCCCAGACGGCCCAGGCGATGGTACAGGTTGGAAAACTTCGACGAGCGGGGATCGTCGGCGATCTCCCGGACGTACGCTCCGACCGCTTCCTTCAGGAGACTGAAATCCTCCGTCGAGAACACGGCGCGACTGCGCGGCGGTTCTTTTGTCATCTACTGTCTCCCAATCCGCGATCGGTAATCCGTCACGGTTGGAGTATAAAAAAACATACGGAATCACCAAACCCCAACAGCATCGTGTCGATAAAACAGTCTGGATGTATGGTTTGGCAGTTTTATAACTGTAGTTCTGTAAATAATTTACAAGAGATTCGTAGTGAGCAGCCCCCATCGGGTGGTCCGGGTTAT
>NZ_LQQO01000019.1 GCF_001619955.1 Sphingomonas hankookensis
GATAGGGGGTCCTTTTTGGACGCCGATTGACATGTAATCCCGATCGATGAGCCTTGTCGATGAGTTTTGAGAAAAATCGATGCTGATCGGGTACGCGCGCGTATCGACGCCCGAACAGGATCTGACCCTGCAGCTCGATGCGCTGCGCCAGGCCGGGTGTGAGCGCTGCTTTTCCGACAAGGCCAGCGGCGCGAAGATCAGTCGCCCCGGGCTGGTCGAGGCCATCAGCTACGCGCGCGCCGGCGATGTTCTGGTCGTCTGGAAGCTGGATCGGCTGGGCCGAACGATGAAGGGTCTGGTCGATCTCGCAGCCGAGCTCGAGGAGAAGGGCATCGGCTTGCGCTCGATCACGGATGGGATCGATACCTCCGGCACTGCCGGCAGGCTCGTCTTCAACATCCTCGCCGCCATGGCGCAGATGGAGCGCGAGCTGGTCAAGGAGCGCACCACCGCGGCGCTTGAAGTAGCCAGGCGTCGCGGTCGCTTTGGCGGCCGTAAGTCGGTCATGACCGACGATCGTCGGAATGCGGCCGAGAGCCTGCTGAAGACACAGATGACACCACGCGAGATCGCCGGTGCGATCGGCGTATCGCTGTCGACCTTCTACCGCCATTTTCCAGGGAAATGATCGCGGCGCTGATCGCTGGTCGAGGGCTTTCTTAGCTCGCCGGCGGCTACGCGACCTATCCGCGGCCCCAACTGCTATCGGTCCGACTCCGTGGCGGTCACCGAATGATCCTGTGGGTCTATGCCGCTGCCGGCATTCTCGGTGTCTCGATTTGTCGGCAGGTGCGCGGTTGGCGGCGATCGAAATCCCTCTGAGCCCAAAAACTCGTACTTGATGTACCTGTCGCTCTCGATGCGCTCGAGCACGGCATTGATCACGGCTTCGCGAGAGGAGAGTTGAAGTCGCTGCTGCAGCCGCTCTGCAATGGCCACCGCCACAGGTGACAACGCGATCGTCGATCGACGATAGCCGGCTTGATCCTCGCGCTGCTTCTTCAGCCGCATGGACCGGGTGCTGCGTTTTATGGGCTGCTCGTCGTTCGTCATAAGCGGACGACAATCTGCTAGCATCAGGCGAGGTGCAATATGGCTTCGGCATGACGAAACGAGGTCGCGCTGGTCTGCAAGGCAAACGCTGCAGCGATCACCCGGCTGTCTGATCGAGAGTGATGCCCTCGTCGTGCTCGGACGTGTCCTGTTGAGCTCGATAGGCGGTAAGCATGTCCTCATAGAGGACCATCGTCTTGTTCAGCGACTGCAGAAAGACTGGGTCGAAATAGATCATCGGTTCGTTGAGGATATCGACGGCGAAGAATGCACCGACGACATCGATCTCGAGTATCTCCGCAAGCTGATCGATGAGATGGCCAGTAAGCGGCGTCCGTCCAGCTTTGATCTTCACGACCAGGCTGAGGCTGCGCCCGAGCCGTGAGGCCACCTGCGGATTCGTCAGCCCCCGACGCCTCCATTCCTCGCGGAATAGCGTGAGAAAGCCTCGCTGTCTGTCGGCGCTTACGGCGAACGCCTTGCCTTGGTGGTACATGATGCGACCCCCTTACGGCCGCAATACTCCGGTATTCTCGCTATTTGTCAATCGATGGCGTCGGCAGGAATCTGTGAACAATCGCTAAACGTTCCGTGAAATACGGCGAGCAGCGCTATTATGAAGGCGAGCCGAGTTGGAACGGGATGATCCGTGTATTGCATCGCTAGGTCACGAGCGTGCTGAAACGTGGGCTTTTGGCTCAAGGGTATGCGCAACGTCACCCGGACGTCGCCTGGTAGATCGAGCTTCGCCGCCTCGGCAACCAGAGCTTCCGGGTTCTCCGCGCCTAGGAATATCTCCATTCCTTTCAACGCCGTAGCCGACACGCTCTCGAACGCGAGCGTGTGATGCGAATGGATTCGGATGGCATGACTCGCGAGCCGGAACACCGATTTATCGAACGTGAAAGTGTAGATCACCTGGGACATAGGCGACCATATTCCTTCCCCCGACGGATACGCCATACCCGATACGCGGTGATCCATATTCTGTTGGCGCCTCCACGGAGGCCAGGCGGATAGCTCCACAAAGTCCGCGGTAAGTAAACAGGGGAATTTTTTTACCCTGTTGATGGGGCCGTCGCGAGATTGCTCCGTTTCGGCTCGATCTCGCCATCGCACATGGGCCGCGAGCAAGATGTTACAATCGGGGTCACAAACAGGGTAACTTTTTTCCTCTGTTCAATGCTTGTGATTTGGTTCCTTTTGAAGACGGCGCAGCAATTCGCTTCGTCTATCAAGGGGAAAGAGCATGTCTGCACTTGCGATGCCGAAGGGGGGTCGTACCAACGCCGTCCTTCTCGGCCTGGCAATCATCGCCATGGTGATGGTGCTGGGCGCGTCGGCGGCGTTCGCCGGCACCGACACGACGTTCAATACCGCGCTGACGAAGTTCACGGACTTCCTCGAGGGCTCGGGCGGCAAGATCATCACCGTGATGAGCCTCGCCGGCGGCATCGTCGCGCTCGCGTCGGGTCGCTTCAGCCTCGGCCAGGTGGCCGTCCCGGTCGCGGTCGGCGTCGGCGCCGGCACCGGCATTCCGATCGTCACCTCGACCGTCACTGCGACGATCTGAGGCGCGGCTGGATCAACCGCTGGGAGGGCGGCTTAGCTTATGGACCGGTATTCCATCCCCTCGCATCTCGACGACCCGGAGCTGATCGGCTTCTGGACGCTGGACGAGTTCCTCGCGATGGCGATCCCCTTCGTGTGGGGCATCCTCTCGCAGCACGTCGTGATCGGGTTGGTGGTCTCGTTGCTCGGGTGGTGGGGGTTTCGGAAACTCAAAGCCGGGAAAGCCTCGTCGTGGATTCTCCACATGGCCTACTGGCATCTGCCGTCGAGCTTTACCGGTCTGAAGGCGACGCCGCCCTCTCACCTTCGCGTGATGGTGGGCTAAATGGATTACAGTGTCGGCCTCGCGCAGTCGCAGCGGGTCATCAAGCAGCGCAACATGCTCGGCATCGTGGCGCTGGTGCTGGCAGGTCTCGTTGTCCTGCTGTTCCTGGTCGGCGCCACGCGCGACCGCGAGATCGTGCTGCAGCCGATCGTGCGCACGCCGCTGACGCTCTCTTCGAGCGGTGTCAGCCGGGACTACCTCGAGATGGTCACGCGCGACACAGCGCTGATGACGCTCAACCGGTCGCCCGAGAACCTTCAATACTGGATGGACTCGATCCTCGCGATCGCCACGCCGGAGAGCCACGGCGCGCTCAAGCGCGATCTTATGAAGATCGTCAACGAGCAGAACGGCTCCACAATCAGCCAGTATTTCACGCTCACCGGCATGAAGGTCGACCCTGAGGCTCTGACCTCTGAGGTGAGCGGCACCCTCCACACGGTCGTCGGCTCGAAGTCGGTCACCGCCGAGCCGAAAACCTTCCGCTTCAACTGGGCGTACCGTGGCCTGTCTCTGCAGCTGAAAGGCTTCGGGATGGTGAGCAAGGCCGACAAGGACGGCGCCGCACCCGGAGACGCGTCATGAGCCCTCTGCTTGCCTATAGCCTGATCGGCGCTGGCGGGGCGGTCACCACGCGCTGGTGCCACCTCTCGCGCCTGATCGGCGGTTGCATGATCGTGGTCGGCGGGGTCGCGCTCGCGGCGCCCGCTTTCGCCGACGAGCACGTTCTCGCACGCGACAACAGCGAGGTCGCCTGCACGATGTCGAAGTCCGGGCTGACGCGGGTCAGCCTCAAGGACGATCGCTTCGCCAGCGTCTCCAAGCTCACGACCGGCGTCGACAGCGAGGACTTCACGGTCGTCAACGAGCCAAACCGCGGCGATATCTACGTCTCGGTGCCGGAGGGGCGGACATCGCGCTGCTGGCGTGGCTGCTCAGGGACCCGATGTCTCGATCCGTGACAGCTCGCGAGATCACGATCTTGCCGGCGAGGTCTCAGACGCGATCCCGAACGCCTCCGCACGCATCACTCGTCAGGCCTTCGAGATTGGAAACCAGGTCGACGACGCCAAGGATACGGCCGGACGTCTGGGCGACCACGTTCGGGAGCGGAATGACGCGTGGATCCCGACGACGCTCCCCGGCGTCGAGGGGGCGCGTGATTGGGCGCGCGACACGCTAGGCATGGGCCAGGGAACAAGCCACGTTTACGAGCTGCCGCGGGGAGAGCGGGCAACGCTGCCGATCTCCGGACGGTTGAGCTCGAACATGGGGGGGCGCATCGACCCGGTAACCGGGCAGCCGGGGCATCATCACCGCGGCGTCGATATCGCGGCAGCGCTGGGCACTGAAATCCGTGCGCCAGCGTCCGGCCGAGTGGTGAAGAATGACTTTCAAGGAGGCGGTGCTGGGAACTACCTAGTTCTGCAGCATGGCGACGGGTCGCAAAGCAAATACTTCCACATGCAGGACCGGTCGGCATTTCCGGTAGGTAGTAACGTTGAGGCGGGCTCAGTTCTTGGTCGGGTGGGAAGCACGGGCAAGTCGACCGGCCCGCACCTTCATTACGAGCTTTGGAAGGATGGCAGGCCGGTCGACCCCAAGCGGTTCCAGCTTAGGAATGTCCAGGAATAAGGAATATGCCGATAAACATGACGATCAGCACGGCAGCAACGATCCAACGTGCGTGCGGCGACACTTCGTTTTCCACATCAGCGGTGCTAGATGGGTAAACCTCGTCCAGTAGCTCTCTGCCACGAGGGGTAGAGGGGTCGAAAAGATTGTCTGGATTCACCGAGAAGGACGAGGCGGGGAATGCTGGCCCTTGAGCGCGGCCGGCATCCCAGTCCATCTGACCAGTATCATGGTTCAACATGGCCGCTTCTCCTGCACCAATCGGCTTAACCAGGCGCGATTTACGCTTGCAAAGCGTAGCAGACCGTATTGAACTAAGCGAGCGGTTTTCCGTATTTGTTCTTTCCGACGTTGCAGGACGCGCGATGACGGCGAAGGAGGCAGTAGAGGATCCTCGCATCGCTGCTCGGTACGAGGAGCTGTTGGCAGCGCATCTCGGTTTCTACGAGGCGCTGCGACTGCGCGAGCGGCGACCCAGGAGCGCTGCGCAGCGCCAATTTCAGGACGTGGCTTGGGGACGGGCCGAGCCGGCAAGCGAACACGAGAAGGCCTATGTCTGGCACCTTCGACGGCACCGGATCGCACCGTTTAATCCAGGAGCGCCATCGCAGCACATTGATGACGCGATGACCGAATTTGAGCCTGGATCTCGACCTGTCAGTAGCGAGGTTGGAGTGAAGTGGGACAATGCGTGGCGTGAAATACGCGGCGGTCGAGAGTTCTGGTAAATGATCTGCAAGCGCAAACGCGCAAGATCGATAATAAAGATTATGTTAAAGGTCTGAGCGTTATCTTCCGCGGGCTCCCGTCACTGCAGCGCCTCCGTCCAATCACTTCAGCCTGGAGCCACCGTCAGCATGCTCCTGTCGGGAAGGCTCTCAAGAAGGTCCGCTTCGGCTCGGTTCGGACCGCTTACGACGCTATTCACGCCTGCAACGCCGGTCCGAGCTTCCCGCATGCCTGCCCTGCCGCGCTGGTTCACGCAGCCCGCTCCTGCAAGCCGCAGGAGGTGCAGGCCGGGAGGTCGGCCATGAGCTCCAAACATTGATTGCGGTCTGATCGAGGAAGGACCGACGGAACAGAACGAAACGACGAGATTAGAATCCCTCACCGTGCCTGAACGAGGCACGGCAGGACGAGGACGAACCTGATGAACGAGAACAACCTGAAGAAGCTGGTCGCGCAAGGATTGTCCGCGATGCAGGCCGGCAGCGACGTCGCCGCCAAGGCGACCGACGAGATCAACAACGACGCGCGCCACCCGGCGCTGCGATCCGCGCTCGAAGAGGGCAACCGGACTTCCCGCCAATGGGCGGACCGCATCCGTCGCGCCGCCGAGCAGGCGGGCCCGGCCGATCAGCAGGACAACCCTGTGCTCGAAGCGCATTACGAGGTGAGCCGCAGGATCCGCGAAGCGGCACCGGACGATGCCTCACGCGACCTCGGCATCATCGCCAGCGGGCAGCTCGCGCTTCATTACTGGATCGCTTCGTTCGGGACCATGGCCAATTACTGCCGGCAGACCGGCATGGACGATGCGGCGCGCGACATGAAGGCGTGCGCGGACGAGGCCAAGCAGGCCGACGAAAAGCACAGCCAGCTCGCCGAGCAGTTGCTGTCTGAAGGCTGAACCGGTGCCGGCCCGCCTTGCTACCGACGACTGGCCAACCGGCATGATCTTACAACAGGAGATAATTGGTGCTTGAGCAACGAAAGCTGGGCGACGGGCTGCGCGTATCTGCGCTGGGCCTCGGTTGCATGGGCATGTCCGAATTCTATGGGCAGGCCGACGAAGCCGAGGCGGTCGCGACCATTCAGCGCGCGATCGATCTCGGCGTGACGTTTCTGGACACCGCCGACATGTACGGGGTAGGCCGTAACGAGGAGTTGGTCGGGCGTGCGATCCGCGATCGCCGCGACGCGGTGGTTCTCGCCACCAAGTTCGGCAACGTTCGCGGCGAGGACGGCACCTTCAAGGGCGTGTGCGGGCGCCCGGATTACGTCCGCTCCGCCTGCGAGGCGAGCCTGCGACGGCTCGGCGTCGAGACGATCGACCTCTACTATCAGCACCGCGTCGACCCCGACACGCCGATCGAGGACACGGTGGGCGCGATGGCCGGGCTGGTCCGCGAGGGCAAGGTGCGCCACCTCGGCCTCTCCGAAGCGGCGCCCGCCACGGTCAGGCGCGCGCACGCCGTGCATCCGATCGCGGCGCTGCAGACCGAATATTCGCTGTGGAGCCGCGATCCCGAGGGCGAGATCCTCGACACGATGCGCGAGCTCGGCATCGGCTTCGTGCCGTACAGCCCGCTCGGCCGCGGTTTCCTGACCGGCGCGATCCGGCGGGTGGAGGATCTCGCGCCTGACGACTATCGCCGGCACAGCCCCCGCTTCCAGGGCGAGAACTTCCAGCGCAATCTCGATCTCGTCGCGGCGGTCGAGGCGATGTCGCGGGAGAAGGGCTGCACCCCTTCCCAGCTGGCGCTCGCCTGGGTGCTGGCGCAGGGCGAAGACATCGTGCCGATCCCGGGCACCAAGCGCCGCGGCTACCTGGAGGAGAATGTCGGCGCGCTCGACGTGACGCTCACCCGAGGCGAACTGGAGCGGCTCGACCGCGCGGCGCCGAAGGGGGCAACGGCGGGCGAGCGCTACGCCGCGCCGCAGATGCAGGCGCTGAACCGATGAGCGGGAGCGACGGACACGGCCTTGCCGGCCGCGTCGCGATCGTGACGGGCGGCGGTCGCGGGCTGGGCCGCGCGATGACGCTCGGGCTGGCGCAGGCCGGCGTGCGGGTCGTCGCCACCGCCGCGCGCGAACTCGCCGAGGTCGAAGCGGTCGCACGGGAGGCAGAGCGGGCATGCGGCGACGATCGGGTGCGGCCGCTGCTCGCCGACGTGACGCGGGCGGAGGATTGTGCCGCAGTCGTGCGCGCGGCGCTCGTGCGCTTCGGCCGGCTCGACATCCTGGTCAACAATGCCGGGCGCGGCATGAAGTATGTGAGCGACACCTTCCTGACAGAACCGACCCGGTTTTGGGAGGTCGCCCCCGACACTTGGCGCATGGTGACCGACACCAACGTCAACGGCCCGTTCCTGATGGCGCGCGCCGCCGTCCCCGCCATGCTGGAGGCGGGATGGGGCCGAATCGTCAACATCTCGATGAACCGCGAGACGATGCGACGGCGCGGCTTCTCGCCCTACGGCCCGTCCAAGGCGGCGCTGGAATCGGAGACCGCGATCTGGGCGCAGGACCTTGCGGACAGCGGCATCACGGTGAACGCGCTCCTGCCGGGGGGCGCGACGCTGACCGGCATGATTCCCGAAGGACTGCCGGATAGTGCACGCGACGGACTGCTGTCGCCCGAGATCGTGGTGCCGCCCTTGCTCTGGCTCTGCTCTGACGCTGCCGCGGCGGTGACGGGTAAGCGCCTGGATGCCCGGCGGTGGATGGGAGAGCAGCCCGGAAGTCAGCGCACAAATGACACGCTGGAGGATGTAGGCTGTTAGGGCAGACCACAGGACATATCCGCTCGGCCAGCCGTGGTCTCTTCGTCCTTTTGTGCGATATCCCTAGCGACAGGTCTTCTGCTAACCGAGACGGTAAAGGACCTGAAATTGGCCGCACGAAGCCGGGATCAAGAGATCCCGGCCCACTCAGCCTACCAAACAGCGGTCGGCCGCACGCTTCGTCCGCCAGCTTTGCAGCAGCTCGATCTGTCTCTCGTGCACCTCGTCGATAACTGGTGGCTCGGCCTGACAGGTTGCACCGGCCGCCACGACCTGAGATTCCGTTTTGTATCCCTTATCGCTGTTCATGTGATCTAGGAGTGCGCGCAGCATCTGCCGCCCTCTTACCACGCGGCTCTTGATTGTGCCGACGGGAACCTGCTCGATAGTGGCTGTCTCCTCATAGCTCAATCCCTCGATCCCGATGAAATTGATGCACCGCTGCTGCTCAGGCGTCAGGCGCGGCCATAGACGGCGAACATCGCTCAGCGTCACAACGGATTCCTGGTTCGACGCCACCGGAATGTCGGCGAGTTCGGCGGTCTCGCTAACTTGTACCGTGCCTCGACGGCGTACCTGCGAAAGAAATGAGTTGCGAAGGATCCGGAAGGTCCACGCCTTCATATTTGTACCGGCTTCGAAGGATGCGCGGCTGCTCCAGGCTTTCAGCACGGTTTCCTGAACAAGGTCCTGTGCAGTATCGGGATTCCTGGCCAGCGATCGCGCATAGCGCGCCAGACTAGGCATAAGCGCGCTGAGCTCGGCACCGAAGTCCGACCAGCCCTCAGATGGCAGATGCGGCTCGTCAACCGTTTGTTCGGACACGCGGAACCCCTCGCTCAATCGAACCGGTCAGCTGCTTTGGTACCAACCGGTTTACTTTCGGAAAACGCCAAGCCGATTGGTTCGTTCCGCTCGTCGGAGATGAAATATCAGTAGCGAAACAATCGCGCGCGACTGGGTACATGAAAGGCTGACAACAAGAGGTCAGCGCCGCTGCCTGTTCGCGTACCAAGCGCAGCCGGCAAGGAGTATCGCAGAAGCCATCAGGATTGCTCCAACAACATCATGGTCGTGCTGGAGGATCGCGCCGGCGACCAGCAGGCCGGCGGACAGGACGTTGGGATCTGCGCCCCGGGGCAATGCCGGTGGTGAGGAGACGGCACCTTTCTGCAACTCGATCGGCAGCGCACCCGACCGCGCAACCCGCTCGGCGAAGGCCACCAGCTCGGGCGAGGCGGCGGCCAGACGGCCAAGGCTCGTCGCCAGCCGGCGTCCGCCACGCTTGAGGCCGGCCGGGCCGATCCGCTCCCGCAGCAGTTCGCGCGCGATCGGTGCGGCGCGCGCGGTGATGTCAAAGCCGGGATCGAGCCGTCGCACGAACCCTTCGGCGATCAGCAAGGTGCGCAGCAGCAGGGCGAGGTCCGGCGGCAGCGCCAGACGATAGGTTCGAAGCAGCGCGAACACGCGGCCGAAGATGTCGGCGAGCTCGATCTGCTGGAGTACCGCCCCGCGGAACTGGCCGATCAGCGCGTCGAGGTCGCGGGTCAGCGCCTGGCGATCGACATCGGTCTCGCCCGACCATTGCAGCAGTACGTCCGTCACCGATCGTGTGTCCTCACCCGCGATGGCAAGGACGAGCGTGACAACCTCGTTCCGCCGGGCGGGACTGAGCACGCCGACCGCCCCGAAGTCGATGAACGCCAGCGACCCGTCGGCCAGAACAAAGACGTTGCCGGGATGGGGGTCCGCGTGGAACCGACCGTTGAAGATGATCATCCGCAGCACCGCATCGGCATATCTGCCGGCGACGTCAGCACCGCCCTCACCCGCCACGTCAAGAACCTCGCGGACGGGCATGCCGTCAAGCCGCTCCTGCACGTTGATCCGGCGGCCGACCTGATCCCAGTAGAAGGCCGGCGTCCGGACGCCGAGCGGCTGCAGGAACGCGCCGATGCTCTCGCAGGCTGCCGCTTCTGCGCTGAGGTCCATTTCCTGCGACAAGCTCTCCGCGAAAAACCGCAGCAGTTCGTCGGGCTTGAGGCGGCGGATCTCCGGTGAGTGCCGGGCCGCGAGCCGCGCGATGCGGCGGAGCAGCCGTAGGTCGGCATCGACGCGTTCCGCGATCCCCGGCCGGCGTACCTTGACCACGACCTCGGTTCCGTCGCGCAAGGTTGCAGCATGAACCTGCGCAATCGACGCCGCCGCGATCGGCTCGCGGTTGAAGTTCGCGAACACATCAGCGATCGGGGAGCCGAGCGCGGCCAGGATCGTCGGCTCCAGCGCCTCGAACGGCAGCGGGGTCACGCGATCCTGCAGCGTCGACAGCGCCCGCACCCATTCCGGCCCGAGCAGGTCCTCGCGGGTGGCTAGCACTTGCCCCAGCTTGACTGCGACAGGTCCAAGGTCCCGCAGCAGCGCGACGACCCGCTCGGGCGTACCGACGTCCGCTGGCTGCTCCGAGCGACCGGGCAGCAGGCCCAGGCGCGAGGCGAGCCCGTTCAGCCCATGGCGCCCCATGATCTGCATGAGCTCGGCCAGCCGCGTGCGCTCACCGATCTGAGGCTCCTCGTCGGTGGTGGACATCAGTCGCTGCAACCATCCGCCTCGCGCGGACGGCAGCCATTGAGGAACAGGTCGATACCGCGCGAGATACGATCGCGTGCGGCATCGTCGTACGCGGGAGGAGAAAGCCCGAGCGCTGCACGGCGCATGGGTGCGACCACTACGAGGGTGACGAACTGCTCGGCAGCGAACACCGGGTCTGCCAGCGATAGCTCACCCTTTGCATCGGCATGGGCGAGGATCGACGCTACCCATTGGACGGCCCGCTGGTAACCGAAGTCGTGGATGTTCGCCGCAAGCGCTGGAAAGCGCACGGCTTGCGCGATGACGACGCGTTCCATGGAGGTGATCCGCGGCGTCAGCAGCCACTCGAGCAGGCGATCGGCGATTACGCGAAGCCGCTTTCGGATGTCGGGTTCGTCGCTGCCGGAAGGTTCGAGCGCGCGCAGCTGCGTATCGATCTCGTCGAGGATCACCGCCTCGAACACGCGCGCCTTGCTGCCGAAGCGGGCGTACAGGGTCCGCTTCGAGATGCGGGCCTGCTCGGCGATCATGTCGGCACTGGCGCCCTCGAAGCCGTGTTCGAAGAACAGCTCGCGAGCGCTTTTTAGGATGTGCGAGGTAAGGCGGAGCGCGTCCTCGGTGGTCGGTCTGCCCATTTTCCTGGGGCGCCGGCTCTTCTTTTCGTCATCGCTCAATCTCGTTCTCCTGGATCGAGAGTAGCGCGATCCGGACCGGTTGACGAGAAATCACGCCGAGAAGGTCGGTTGCTCGCCTGCCAGCTCGATCTCAGCCAAAGGCTGTTCTTTTGTATCGCCGTCGCTCAATCCTGTGACGTTGGCTTGTAGATGGGAAGGGACGGAGCCCCCACGCCCAGTCCCTCCTGATCGATGCGAACGGCCGCATCCCTGACAGCACCGACCTTGTTCCTCGCTGAACGAACCGTTTCACGCAGTTGGGCCTGTTTGGCGGCCGTGCCGCGTATCGTGGGTCGAATAGCCTCTAGCCGAGCCGTGAATCGATCGGCACCGTCTCGGGCTTTCAACAATGTTCGGTTCGCTCTCGCGAGGACGGTCGCGCGGCGTTCGTCCGCTGCCGCTCTCAGCTGTTGGGCGCTGTCGCCGGATCGCTGCAAGGCGTCTCCCACGGCAATCACGCGGCCGCGCGCACCGGTGAGAGCATCGGACGCTGCTCCGGCTTTGTCAGCCCAACCAGCGGAACTCTCCGCGAGCGCCGCCAGCCGATCGCTGGCCCGCTGCTGCTGAGCGGCGTCGAGGTTGCGCGAGACAGAGTCCACGGTGCGGCTGATCTTCTCGACCAGTGCGACGGGGTCCCCTCCGCCGCCAAGGAGCCCGCCTTCCTTGGTGGGGATGACGGGAAGCTCCCCGTCGTTCGCCGCAACGATCGGGGGCGCGCCAGAGGTTGCACCGTCGAGGCTGATGTTCGCGGTGCCGGCCAGTGCCGATCTTGCGATCGACGCTTTCACGCCTGCGACGATGGGGATCCGCGGTTCAAGGCTGACGGTGACGAGAACCGCTGACGGGTCCTGCTTGTCGAGCCGTATCGACGTGACATGACCGGCCGGCACGCCCGAGAAGGTCACCGACGATCCATTTTGGAGACCGGCAACGCTTCCGGTGAAGCGGATCATGTAGGGATTGCCGTCTCCATCGCGTGCATCGAACAGCCACAGGGTGAAGATCAGGAGCGTACCCAGCAGAACGCCTGTAACCGAGAGCACCAGAAATTTATTCGACCGCGTTTCCATGCGAGACCATAACCATTAGGAAGCCGGACCAGATTTGTAAACCGTACCGTTTCCAAGGTTGCAAGGCCTGATCAGGACGAGGATGGAATCGTGGCTGGAGACTGGAGCCTGCAACCAGGCGACATACCGTGGGGCAACAGGCTTGGCCTGGAGTTGGTTTCGATCGGCGATGGCCTCAGCTCGCTACGTGTCGGTTGGCGTGAGGAGCTGGCCGACGAGGACGAGACTTTAGCAACGGGCGTGTTGACGAGCCTTATCGATCAGGCCTGCGGCGTTGCCGTAATGTCCCGACTGGGAAGGCGATTGGCAATCTCGACCCTCAACCTGAAGGTGGACCATGTGCGGTCCCCCGAGGCGAGATGCTCCGCGACAGCGTGGGCGCATTGTTACGACGCTACCGAGCGCCGTGCGTTCGTACGGACCGAAGTCTGGGATACCGATCCTTCTCACCTGATCGCGACTGCCCAAGGCGTCTTTTCGATCAATCGGGCTGTCGGGCCATGACCGGCTTCGCGCAGCTGCTAGGCTCCATGATTTCAGAGAGCGGTGACGCCTTTGTTTTGACGCCAGTGGAATACATGATCGGCAACCCTCTCCTTCCCGCCTTGCATGGCGGAGCTGTGGCATCCTTTCTCGAAGTGGCAGCGAAGCGTGCCCTTGCACGCAAACTTCCCCCCGGGCACTTCCCGAAGCTCATCAGCGTGAACCTCCAGTTCCTTGCCTCTGCTCGGCTGGATGCACTTGTCACGACGCCGAAGGTCAGGCGTGTCGGACGTCGGATCGCAGTCGTTCACGCCGAAGCATTCCGCCGCGAAGATCCAGCGGCTGTTTGTTTCGCGCAGCTTGAGTTTGCTGTGCACGAGCCCATCAGAGTGGGTGGCAATGCCGATCGCCACATACTATGATACGGTCCGGTTTACATACGATAGCGTTGCTGAGTGGCTGACGAGCATGCTGAAGATCGAGGCGGCGATGCGCCGCATGACGACCGGAATGCGCATTCCCAGCCAGAAGCTAGGTCGAAGGACGGTGTCGAGGAGAACGACGGCGTAAGAAGCCCTCGCTTCTCGCGCGCTATCCGATCATCCGCTACGTCCTCATCGCCGCGCTCGTTGCGGGCATCGTCGCGGCGGTCGTCTGGTACATGAACTACCGCGCGAGCGGCCAATACCTGCAGTCGACCAACAACGCCTATGTGCGCGCGGACTTCGTGACGGTCTCTCCGAAGGTTGGCGGCTATGTCGAGCGTGTGCTCGTCGCTGACAACCAGCCTGTCCGCCGCGGCCAGCTGCTCGCCGTGCTCGATCCCCGCGACTACCGCGCCAACGTCGAACAGGCGCAAGCCCAGATCGCCGCGGCCGGCGCCAACATCACGACCGCGCGCCGGACGCTTGACGAGCAGCAGGCCACTGTCGCTCAGGCCGCCGCCCAGGTTGCGAGCGCCGAGGCTGCCGCGGCAGCGGCAGAAAACGAGGTAAGACGTTACGAACCGCTCACTCGGACAGGGGCGGAATCGCGTGAGCGCCTCGCAAACCTGGTCCTTCAGCGTGATCGAGCCGCCGCAGAGCTGCGCGCGCAGCGCGCCGCCTACCTCGCCGCCCGTCGCAGTGTCGCCACACAAGCGGCTCGCATCGGCCAGGCGGAGGCGGAGCGCGACACCGCGCAGGCGCAGCTTGCGCGCGCCTCGACCGACCTCGGCGCCGTCGAGATCCGCAGCAGCATCGACGGCGTTGTTGCCGACAAGGCGGTCCGGGCCGGGCAATATGTCCAGCCGGCGACCCGGCTGATGTCGGTGGTGCCGGTCGATCAACTCTACATCGAGGCCAATTTCAAGGAGACCCAGGTCGCGCTGATGCGCGTCGGGCAACCCGTGACCGTCAAGGTGGATGCACTGGACGGCGCCGAACTGCGCGGCCGGGTTGCGAGCTTCTCGCCAGGCACGGGCGCGCAGTTCTCGCTCATCCCGCCCGAGAACGCGACCGGGAACTTTACCAAGATCGTTCAGCGAGTGCCCGTGCGCATCAGCATTGAAGCGGGACCGGAGGCGCGCCGGGTGCTGCGTCCCGGCCTGTCGGTCGAGGTTACGGTCGACACGATCAGCGCAAAGGGAAGTCGTGACCGGATCGAGCAGGAAACCGAGCGGCTGAAGCGCGGCGAGACGCAGGGCGCGCGCTGATGGCGGCCGAACGCGCCGGCCTGCGCGACTGGCTCGCCGTCGCCGCGGGCACGATCGGGTCGTTCATGGCGCTGCTCGACATCTCGATCGTCAATGCGGCCTTGCCCACCATCCAGGGCGAGATCGGCGCGAGCGGAACGGAGGGCACCTGGGTCGCGACCTCCTATCTAGTGGCGGAGATCGTCATGATCCCGCTCAGCCCCTTTCTCGTGCGCCTGTTCGGCCTGCGCAACTTCCTTCTGGGTGCGGCGGTCAGCTTCACCGGTTTCTCGATCGTGTGCGGGATTTCGACGACGTTGCCGATGATGATCGCCGGGCGTGTAGGGCAAGGCTTCACCGGCGGTGCGCTGATCCCGACCGCGATGACCATCATCGCGACACGGCTGCCGCCATCGCAGCAGCCGATCGGCACCGCCGCGTTCGGCGGCACCGCGATCCTCGGTCCGGTGCTCGGGCCGATCATCGGCGGCTGGCTCACCGATAATTACAGCTGGCACTACGCCTTCTTCCTGAACGTGCCGGTCTGTGCCGGGCTCGTCCTGCTCCTGCTGTTCGGGCTCAAGCATGAGCGTCTGCGGCTCGACCAGCTGCGCCATGCCGACTGGTTCGGGATCGCAGGGCTCGCAATCGGCTTGGGTGCGCTCACCGTCATGCTCGAGGAGGGGCAGCGCGAGATGCGGTTCGAATCCGCCATGATCGTGAAACTCGCGATCGCCACGGTCTTCGGCTTCGCGCTCATCACGATCGGACAGGTCCGCTCCGCGCATCCGGTGCTCAAGCTGTCGCTGATCTTCAGCCGCTCCTTCGGCAGCGTTTTCGTCCTCAGCCTCATCATCGGCGTCGTGCTCTACGGGGTGACCTTCCTCATCCCCCAGTTTCTCTCGTCGATGGCGGATTACAGCGCGCTGCAATCGGGCAAGGTGGTCTTCGTCTCCGGCATCCCCGCCCTGATGCTGATGCCGTTTCTGCCGCTCGCGTTCAAATATCTCGACGTTCGCCTGGCGGTCTTTGCCGGCATGACGCTGATCGGCGTCAGTTGCGCCATGGACTGGCACCTGACCGCGCAGTCGGCCGGGGGCGACCTGACGGATTCACAGCTCGTCCGTGGCTTCGGGCAGATCTTCGCCATGATGTTCCTCAACCAGGCCGCGATCAGCGCTGTGGCACCCGAGGATGCCGGCGATGCGTCCGCGCTGTTCAACGCGGGGCGCAACCTCGGCGGATCGATCGGCCTCGCCCTGATGGCGACCCTCCAGGACCGGCAGACTTTCCTCCATTTCAACCGGCTGGGTGAGACGGTGTCGGCCAATGCGGCCACCACGCAGGAATGGTTCGCTAAAGCCATGGTCATGCCGTCCGGCGAAGCCGGCGCGTATCGGCAGCTCGCCGGTCAACTTCTCGAACAGGCTACCGTCATGGCCTATAACGACCTGTTTTTTGCGCTGGGCGTCGCGATCGCGATCACGACGCCGCTGGCGCTGTTCCTCCGCCCGATCTCCTCCGACACGCAGATGGCGATGCACTGATGAAGCGACTTGGCTGGGCCATTCTCCCCGCACTCCTGACCGGATGCGTCGTCGGCCCCAACTATGGAGGCCCGCCGGGCGTTGCGAGCGGCGAGCGCGCCGGATCGACATTTCGCCGCGCGGATCAGGCCGTCACGTCACCGCAGACCCCTGTCGCACGCTGGTGGGAAGGCATGGGCGACGCGCAGCTCACGATGCTGATCGACCGGGCGCTTGCCTCCAATCCGGACGTGGCGATCGCCGAGGCGCGCATCCGCAAGGCGCGCGCCAGCTTGCGCGAACAGCGCGCGAACCAGCTTCCCACCGTCTCGGCGTCAGGCACTGCGATCGTCGCCGATCTTCCCGCAGGCTCGCTGGCGCTGCCGACGCAAGGCGAGCAATCCGATCGTATCAGGGCCGAGTTCTATAACGCCGGCCTCGACGCATCGTGGGAGATCGATCTGTTCGGCGCGCGACGCCGCGCCGCCGAAGGTGCCGAGGCCCAGGCTCAGGCGGCCGAAGCCAATAGAGCTGATGCGCAGGTTCGTCTGTCGGCGGAGGTTGCCCAGAACTATGTGACGCTGCGCGAACTTCAGCAGCGCCTGATCCTGGCCCGCCGCTCCGCGCAGCTTCAACAGCGATCACTCGCCCTGCTTCAACAGCGTGAACAACGCGGTGCATCGTCGCGCGACGAGGTGGTTCGGCTGAAGACCGAGCTGACCCGCACGGAGGCCGGGCTGTTGCCGCTCGAGGGACAGATCGCGACCACGCTCGACCAGCTTGCCCTGCTCACCGGCGACGAGCCCGGAGCACACGATGTTTTGCTGTCCACCCCTGCTCCGATCCCGATGATCCCAAGGACGGTCGCGATAGGCGATCCGGCCGCCATGCTGCGACGCCGGCCTGACATTCGCGCGGCCGAGCGGCAGCTGGCGGCATCGAACGCGCAGATCGGAGTCAACGTCGCCCGGCAGTTCCCATCGGTCAGCATCATGGGCATCATCGGCCTGGGTGGTCCCAATATTGCCGATGTGGTCGATCCTGGCAGCGTCGCGGGCCTTCTCCTGCCGCGGATCAGCTGGAGTTTCCTCGACTTCGGTCGTAATCGTGCCCGGGTGGAGCAGGCGCGCGCCGACCGCGACGAGGCGGAAGCGCAATATCGCAAGGCTGTTCTCGGCGCGCTGTCGGATGCGGAAACCAGCCTGACCCGCTTCGGCAATCAGCGCCGTAACCTCGTTTCGAGTATTGCGAGCCGGGACGGTGCCAGGCAGTCGGCGATCTACGCCGAGCAGCGATACGAGCAGGGGGCGATACCGCTGACCACGTCCATTGATGCCGAACGCGCGGCGCTGGCTGCTGATCAGTCGGTACTGGAAGCGACGGGTGAACTTGATCGTGCGTTCATCGCCTTGCAGAAGACGATGGGACTTGGATGGAGCCAGCAGTGACGGTCTACCGGATCGTGATGCAGCATCTCATGCGCGGCGAAGCAGGGAAGCAATTCCGCCGGCTGCACTCCCGGCAATAATCGCCGCAAACAAGTGCCGGACCAGGTCGAAGGGGGGCTTCATCGACCTGGCCCGGCGGGTATCACCTATCCTGCAAGCCCGGAGGGGGTAAGCGACTTGCCGGTGGTGAGCTCGTTCTCCAGCACCGGGACCGCGGTACCGGCGACCTGCTGCAGCGCCGGATCGGTCCCGTCCTGCGCGTAACCCTTGTGCACAGCCCAGGCAGCCTGCTGGACCTGCGCGGACTGCGTCAGATACAAATTGTCGAAGGCGCTCTTGGGCGCCTTCTGGAGTAGCTTGAGCAGGGCAGCACGGTCGGCGGACAGGCTTGAGGAAGGGGCCTTGATCGTGCGCTGATCGTTCTTCAGCGCCGCCAGAAGCGCCTTGTGGCTGCTCTGAGTCTCGGCCAGCACCCGCTTCGCATAAGCCTTGACGTCATCCCGCTGCGCGCGCGTCGCGGCGAGCTGCGCGGCCTTGATCTGATAGAGGTTGGCGTCGGCCGCCGCGAGCACGTAATTGGGCCCGCTCTGGCTCGCGATCGGCGAGACGCCGACGTCGGCGCTGGTCATTGTTCCCGAAGTGGCGGGCGAAACGGCCTGCGCCAATACTGGAACCGGCGCCAAGGTGAGCAGCGCAGCGACAATCGCAATCTTCATCGAAATCCTCCGTTGGTGTTGTTAGGCATTGACCGAAATCAACGGGCCGAACGATAAAGAAACGGGACGGTTCCCTTTTGCGAAACTGATTTGGCAAACCTATGGGATGGTGGCCGCTCGGACGGCTGGAGGTGCGCGGCGATGAAGAACACGACCGCTCGGGCAACCGTCTCAACGCCGAGTCGGTCGATAGCTGAAGCGGCAGGCCAGATTGCCGGGGCTTTTTTTCGCGAGAACGAACTCTCGAGTGTCTCGATCGTGTCCGCCCTGCTCTGCGTTGCATGCCTTAGTGGCTGCGACCGGACTCCTCGCGAGGCGCCTCCGCGAGCGACGGACACCATCAGCGTGCCCCCGCAGACTTCTACCATGAATGTCCCGATTGTTGCAGACATGGACAAGCTGGCGGCCAGCCTCGAACAGGCGGTTCCGCGTCGCCTCTGGTCGATCGACAAGCCGGGGCAGACCTGCCTCCCGCCGAAAAAGGTCAAGATCCTCTTCGCGAAGATCAAGACGCCCGCCATCCAGTGCCGCATCACCGGCACCGTCGTCCGAGGGCCGCTGGTGCTGGAGGGCTCGGGCAAAACGATCATTGTCACCATGCCGCTTCACGCCGCGATCAGCGCCCGCGACGTGGGCGGCGTGCTCAGCCGGGAAACGGCGGAGGCGGACGCCCGCGTCCGGGCCGTGGTCAGGCTCGACATCGCCCGCGACTGGTCGCCGCGCGCAACGGTGTCGATCGCCTACGACTGGACCGACGAGCCGCACGTCGACTTCCTCGGCCAGCGAATCGAGTTCACCAGCAAGGCCGACGCCAAGCTCGCCGGCGTCGTCGAGCGCCTGGAGCGCTCGCTGCCGCAGGAGCTCGGCAGATTGCAGCTGCGCGAGCAGATCGCGCAGGTCTGGGGGTCGGCGTTCACCTCCGTCCAACTGAACCGGGCGAACCCGCCGGTGTGGATGCGGATCACGCCCCGGCAGTTGAGCTACGGAGGCTACACCATTTCGCGCAACCGGGTGAACCTGGCGCTAGGGATGACGGCGGGGACGGAGACTTTTGTCGGCGATCGGCCGCCTGATCCGCAGCGCCAGCCGCTCCCCGCCATGTCGCGCACGCAGCCCGGACCCGGCCGCATCCTGTTCGCCATCCCCGTCATCGCCGACTATCGTCAGCTGGAGCCGGTTCTCGCCAAGGCATTGGTGAAGCGTTCCCGCCGCCCCTTCGAGGTGCCTGGTGTCGGGGCCGTGCGCGCGCAGTTTCACCAGGTGACCGTCTACGGCACCACGGGTGACAAGATCGCGGTCGGGCTTCGCTTCAGTGCGGCAGCCGAAGGTGGGGAGCCTGCGCAAGGCACGATCTGGCTTACCGCCACGCCGCGCAACGCCGTCAACGATCGCCGTGTAGCGTTCGACGATCTCACTGTCGCCGGTGTGGCCGACTCGGTCGGGACAAGCCTGCTCCTGAAGCTCGCCAACACTCCCGGCATATCAGGCACTGTGTCAGCCGCGCTGACCCAGAACTTCGAAAAGGATTTCGACAAGCTAATCGGCAAGATCACCCGTGCGATCGACGAAAAGCGGATTGGCGACATAATCGTGCGTGCCCGTGTGACGGACGTGCGGACGGGCCAGTTGAAGGCGGCGGGGCAAGGCGTCTACCTACCGGTATGGGGGCGCGGCACGGCCACGATTAGCCTTGCGCCAGTACGGGCCAGAAATTGAGATCTCGCTGCAGCCTTCACGGCTGCTTGACCGTCCCAGCGGCAACGCTGCCGCCTCTTTCCATCCTAGCAGAATTATTCAGAGGTCGAATTGAGTCCGGCTCTATCTCACGGTATCGTCGGACACGCATCGCTCTGCTTGGTCGCCCGGTGGAGGGCTGTAACGCGCTTGACTTGTGCGATGCTGCAGCCCGCTAGCGCCGCCGTTTTCGCTATGCTCATCCCTGCCTCACGAAGTGAGACAATGCGGCGATGATGGGCCAAGTCTGGTTTTCGACCGGTATAGCGTCCCTCCCGCTTGGCGATCGCTATGCCCTCCCGCTGCCGCTCGCGGCGCAGTTCGTAATCATCGCGAGCGGTCTGAAGCGCAACCCTCAACAACATGTCTTGAACGGCCTCTAGGACGATGCGCGTCACCCCGCCATTGTCCTCAGCAAGATCGGTAAGGTCCACAATTCCTGGTACGGCTAGCCTCGCTCCCTTGTCGCGGATAGCGGTGACGAGCCTCTCCGCCTCAGCCAACGGCAGGCGGCTGATCCGATCGATCTTTTCGGCGATAACGACTTCGCCCATTTGCAGGTCGGCTATCATGCGAAGCAACTCGGGCCGGTCAGGACGCGCGCCGGAAGCCTTCTCGCGATAAACAGCTGCGACATAATACCCCGCGGTACGCGAGGACACGACCATCGCCTCTTGGCGTTCAAGATCCTGCTCATCGGTGCTGACGCGCAGGTACACGCGAGCAGCGCGGGTCGTACTCATGTTGGCTCCGTTGGGTACACCCATAGGAGCCACTGCTGGAGCAGCTGGCTCGGAATGGCAAGTTGCGATCCTGTCGAGCCTAGCTCAGCAAGCCAGGCCTAAGTAGCTATTGAGCACGGATATGAACGAGGACTGATCACCAACCGCGACGTAGTGCCGTCCTTGGCGCTAGGCATAAGCGGTGGAAGGCGGTACATTCCAGAGATTGGGTCAGCCAAGCGAGTTCAGTGCAGATGGAAGCGCAAAGGGTCAAGATCGTGGATGGTGGTAAGCTGGTGATCCCGGCGGCTATGCGCCGTGAGCTCGGGATCGCCACGGGTGACATCGTTCTCGTCGATGTGGACGATGGCGAGTTGCGGGTACGTTCCGTGCCTAGAGCACTTGAGCGTGCTCGTGCGATTCTGCGCAAGTATGTGCCCGAAGGCGTCGGCTTGGCTGACGAGCTGATCGCAGAGCGCCGGCGCGAGGCGGAGCGTGAGTAGCAAGGTCGTACTCGACGCCTCCGCCCTGCTCTGCCTGTTGAACGACGAGCCCGGGGCGGATCGGGTAGTCGACGTCCTGACCCGCAGCATTATCGGAACGACCAACCTCGCCGAGGTCGTCTCCAAGCTTCGGGACCGAGGATTGCCGCTCGACAAGGTGCGTGAGGCGCTTGGCGGGCTGCAGCTAGATGTCCGGCCGCTCTCTCCTGCCCAAGCGCTCATCATAGGGGACCTGCGACCGTCGACGAAGGCGCTTGGTCTTTCGCTTGGTGACCGAGCGTGTCTTGCCTTGGCGATCGACCTGCAAGCGGAGATGTTCACGACGGACGCTCCGCTGGCGAGCGCTGAGGTCGGCGTCACCATCACCAACGTGCGGCCGCTCGCGGAGTAGCCGCACATTCGTGCTTTTGGGTGCGGCAGGCTCAGGCGGATGGTGGGCGGCGGACCAGTGCGCCTGACGTCCACTGTTTCGGGCGCAGATCCACTCTTTCAGGGTGCTGCTGTAGGACGGATTGCGTCCACCATTTCAGGAAAACCTACAGATCATGCAACGGTTCGGACGGCCAACCTTCGTGGCCCAAATGTCGGTTTCTCTGAAATAGTGGACATTTCGCCTTCGTTGGAGTGTTCCTGAAATAGTAGCTTCGCAGCTTAAACATAGGACGGTCCGGCTCATGCTTGAGCCGGAAAAAGCCGGTGCGAGGGAGTGCTCAGGTCCGCACGCGGGAGAGCACTCGGGCCGCAACGCCGCTCTGGGCCTGAAGCCGGCGGCCATAGCGCAGCGCCGTGGATGGCGACGACCAGCGCAGTGTCAGCGCGATGCCGGCGCCGTCCTCACCCGCCGCGAACAGGTCCTGCGTCAGTCCGACCCGCAGCGAGTGCGTGGAAAGCGCCGCGATTGCCGCTTCGAGTTCGCCGGCCGGCAGTTCGACTAATCCCGCCCGGGCGGCCGCGAGTGCAATCCGCCGATAGATGCCGGTGATACCCTGGCGGCTGAGAGGCGCGTCCCCGACCGTGTAGGTCACCAGCAGCGCTGCAGCCTCGGCGTCCTCGTCGCCCCAGCGCGCGTCCGCCAGTTCCTTCGACCGCTGCCGACGCCGATCGACGCCAACGCGCCGAAACAGCACGCCGTCGCCAATCATCGCTTCGGCGCGCCATGCGGCGACGCGGCGCATCGTGTCGGCGGACAGCCACGCCCAGGCCCCGATCCCTTCCTGGTCGGTCTTGGAGCGCGGCAGGTGAAGCAACCCGGTGCCGTCCGACTGCGGTCTGAGGTCGGCAACCGCGACGGCGATCAGTTCGCTGACCCGCAGGCCGGCGTCGTAGCCGAGTGATAGCAGCGCTGCATCGCGCAGGCCCTGGGCATCGCCGGTACAGGCGGCGAGCAGCGCCGACAAAGTGAAGCCACCCGCCTCACCGAGCCCGCCGCCAAAGCGGAGCGGGGCGGCCTGGCGTTGCGCCGCGCCCTGGCGCCGGCGGTTGCCGCGCAGCGCGTTGCGGACCATCGGCGCCGACGTCGGCAAGGCGTCGCTGCCGAGGCCGAGCAGCCGGTGCACCGTCGCAAGGCTGGCGATGCGGCGAGATAGCGTTGCGGGCTTCTTGCCGTCGGCTTCGAGCGCGCGCAGGTAGCGCACCAAGTCCTCGGGATCGGCGGGACACGGGCGCCGGTGCTCGCCGGCGCACCAGTCGAGCCAGCAGTCGAGGTCGGCCGCGACCGCAAGCTTGGAGGCGTCGGCCATCGCCTCGAGCGCGGTCTCGACGCCGAGCGCGCTAACCGGGGGCAGGCCGGCGGGTGCGGCGCGGCCGAGCACGGTCAGCAACCGCGCGTCGGGTGTGGCGGCATCGTCGCCGCCGGCGCGCCGCGAGCGGCGCGTCGGCAGCACGGCGTGGGTCCGGACGAGCAGCAGCGTGGTCGGCACGGCTTGTTCGCTGGTGGCCGACATGATGGTGTCACTTGTGTCTTTAGATCCCGGTTGTGGCACGTCGCCGACCGTGAGACTCAAAGGATCTCGCTTGCCCTGATCGGGCGCGCTCGGCGCTGGTGTATTGCTACCTTCGTACACCACCCTGCCCCGCTATCCTGTTCTGAGCAATAACGCGCCTGTACATACCATAAGTCGCGATTATGGAAAGTGCCCGTGTGTGGCGTGGCGCAGGGAAGGGGGCGTGTCACGCTTCTGCACGTGTGGCACGGCATCACCGACGTTGAGGGTCGGCAATGATGCGCCTATACTGTCCCCAGCGACACACCGAGCAACAGGCTGCCACCATGACCGTCCAAGTCAACATCACGCCCAACGGCCGCATGAGCCTGCCGGCCGACATCCGCAAGCGGCTTGGGCTCACCGGCGGCGGTGCGGTTTATCTCGACGAGACGGCCGATGGCGTCGTGCTGCGCACCGTGCCGCAGATCGTGGCGCAGGCGCAGGCGCTCGCGCGCCGTTACCGCGACGCCCCCGGCTCCAGCGTCGACGACTTCCTCGCCACCCGCGCCGCGGAGAACGGCGAATGAGCGTCGTGCTCGACGCCTCGGCGCTGCTCGCGCTGCTGCGCGGCGAGGCTGGCGCCAAGAAGGTCGAGGGCGCGCTCGCCGGCGCGCGCATGTCGGTGGTCAACATGGCTGAGGTTGCCACTCACTACCACAAGCTCGGCATGCCCGACGAGGAGGTCGACGCCATGCTGCGGCCGCTGCCGGTCGAGCTCGTCCCGGCCGATGCGGCGCTTGCGCGCGAGGCCGCGCGGCTGCGGCGCCACACCGTCGAAGGCGGGCTGTCGCTCGGCGATCGCTTCTGCCTCGCGCTCGCCAAGCGCGAAGGTCTGCCCGCCTGGACCTCCGACCGTAAGTGGAAGGAGATCGCGGCTGCGGCCGAGGTCAAGGTGGTGGCGATCCGCTGACTGCACGAGTTCGTGCTATCGAGTAGGATATCGAGGACGCCCGCGTGCAGGACCTGATTGAACAGCCGGCGCGCTATCTCGCGACCGTCGAGGAAATGCTGATCGCCGAACGCATGACCCAGGCGGCCAACGTCGTGCGCGCGGCCACCCCGCGGATCGAGCGGACCGGCTACGACAACTGGAACGGCGGCACTGAGCAGTGGACGGTGTTCCTCTCGATTGATCCGGCCGAGTATGCGCTGCTAGGCGGCGCCAAGGACGGGGTCGAAGAGCAGATCACCCAACGCCTTAAGGCCGTGCTCGAACCCTTCACCCAGGATTGGTACAGCGCCAAGCTCGTGCCGCGGCTCGCGGCGCCAAGTGCTCCCGCCCGGCCGAACGACCGGGTCCGCCGACAGACGCGACAGAACATCATCGATGGCCTACGGATCGACCAGGTTGCGTGGTGCGGCACGCTAGACGACGTCGACTTTCTGGCCCGGCTCTACAGCCTCGACACGCTGCCGTCCTATGACTCGCGTTACAAGGATGCCGCCGGCGACATCTACCAGCACCGCGTTAACAATTTCGATTGGGGCGAGGACTGGGTCTATGACGACGCCCGCTTCGGGCTGTCGAGTGGACCGGACGAGGTCTTCCTGCGCTTCCTCTGCGAAACGGTCCACCCCGTGGTTCGTCCCGACAAGGACGAGGCGATCCGGCTGGTGGCGCAGTACAACGACCAGCTGCGCCAGGACGGCTGGGAGCTGGTTGAGGAGGAGCGGATCGCGGGGCGGCCGCGCTTCGTGGCCCGGCGCGCGGGGCTCGCCGGCGGTCGATCGGTCTCCCGCGCGCGAACGGTCGCGGACGCGCTCGATGCGGGCTGGATGCAGAAGGAGATCGAGCGGCTCGAAGTCGCGGTCGAGGCCGATCCCGCGCTTGCGATCGGCACCGCCAAGGATCTGGTCGAGACCTGCTGCAAGTCGATCCTCACCCGGCAGGGGGTCACCTTCTCCAAGACGGTGACGCTGCCCGAACTGACGAAACTGCTCACCAAGGAACTGAAGCTCGTTCCCGAGGGCATCCCTGACGAGGCCAAGGGCGCTGAGGCGATCCGGCTGCTGCTGCGCAATCTGACCACGATCACCCAGTACCTCTCGGAGATCCGCAGCCTGTACGGCTCAGGCCACGGCCGCGACGGCCGTCACCGCGGGCTCGAGCCGCGCCATGCCCGCCTCGCCGTCGGCGCGGCCGTCGCGTTTATCGACTTTGTCTCCGACACCTATCACCAGCGCATCCTGCCTGGTGCGGCCCCCTCACCATCGCTCACCGACGCGCGCAGCGCGCGGCAGGGCTGACGATCATTACTCAAGAGGCTTTCGCGTGTTCGATCATCCAATGAGCGACCAGGATCGACAATATCTGATCCGGCTCGCCCGTATCGCGGTCGCCAACTTCAACGCCGGCGACTGGAAGGAGCTCGGCGTTCATCTCGGCGCGCTCGACGTCATCACCGGCCACGATCGCCTACTGCGCAGCCTCAGCTTCGCGGATCCCGACTATTCGGGACACGCACATGGCGTGCTGTTCTCGCTGGCGGAGCGCAACCCGCACAACCTCGCCACGATCGCTTCCTTTATCCGCGATAAATACGGTGACGACGGCGAGCTGGTGTCGACCAGCGGCGGGCGGTCGCGCACCGTGGTGTTCACTCCCAGCGTGTTCGATCTGCCCGACGGCGGCGTCGAAGCGGACCTGATCGCGGTGATGACGCCGTTCGCGCCTGAGTTCGAGCCGGTGTTTCAGGCGATCGGCCATGCGGCCGCCCAAGCCGGCTATCGGACGCTGCGCGCCAAGGACATCTGGCAGCACTCAGCGGTGATCCAGGACGTGTTCGCACTGATCTTCCGGGCCCATATCGTCGTGTGCGATTTCACGGGGCGCAATCCGAACGTCTTCTACGAGGCCGGCATCGCGCACACCCTGGGCAAGCACGTTGTGCCGATCACGCAATCAGCAGGCGACATCCCGTTCGATCTGCAACACCATCGCTACCTCGCCTACCTCAACAACAACGAGGGGCGGCAGTCGCTCGCCGCTAGCCTGCAGACCCGTTTCGCCGCACTGCGAGGCTGACGACAACCATGACACGCGACATCCCTGCCAGATCAGCGCGGTGAGGACGATCGAACCTGCTCGCTACATGCGGCGTTGCGGACAGAGATGGCGCCGCGGAGGTGCCGATGGAAGGACGAGGCCGAGCCATGGCGAAAATGCCGCAGAAGGTGGATCGGGCCGCCTTCATCGCAAGTAACCCGCGGTGTTGCTACTGCGCCGGAAGGCGGCCGACGACGGAGATCGATCACGCCCCTGCTCGCATCGTCTTCATCAAGAAACATGGGCCCGAAGGCTTCCTGTTTCCGTCCTGCTCGGAGTGCAACCGGATCGCGGGGGTAAGCGAGCAAGTGATGGCGTTCTACATCCGCAGCTTCGACCGGTCCGCTTGCGGACTCGACTGTCAATCGGCGTCCAAAAAGGACCCCCTA
>NZ_LQQO01000020.1 GCF_001619955.1 Sphingomonas hankookensis
TACCGGGGTCCCTTTTCCACGCCGATCCACACTGTTCGTGTTCGGGTTCGCGTTCTGGGTGCAGGACGTGCCACGCACCGGCAATGTGCCCGGCCTGCTGCTCGCCCTTCCTGTGTTCGCGGCCACGGTAGCCGCTCTCGGCCTCGTCGCGGGAAGCCTGTTCCGCAGCGGCGACGACGCGTTGAAGCTCCTGATGCCGACCTCGGTGCCGCTCGTCTTCCTGGCCGGCTTCGCATGGCCGCTCGATGAAATGCCGGGCTGGCTGGCGGCGATCGCCTGGTTGTCACCGGCCACGGCCGCCATGCACCTGTTCATTCGCTTCAACCAGATGGGTGCCTCGATCGCTGAAGCCGCCACCCCGCTGTTGGTCCTGATCGGGTTGATGATCGGGTACGGGGCGATCTGGTGCTTCGGTCGATCGCATGCCGGATGCGAGGATCCGACCAGCGATGCGGCAGGCTGATCGGTTTCATGTTGTTTCACAGCCGATGAGTTTGGATACCGCCCCGCCACGAAACACAGGCGACGGAGCGGTACCAATTGCCGAAATACGCCGGCGTCCCCTTCTCGCAGACGAACCTTGGCAGCGTGCAAGTGCCTCAAGGGTGTCCCACCACCACCGTCGAGAGAGAAGGTGTTGATCGGGTGAGGTGTAAGCGGCCAAACTTGAAAAGCCAAGCTTCAGGCCCTTCGCGCCGCCCCTCACGACAGCTTCAACATGCAAATCAGCATCAGGCTGATTCCGCCCAAGCAGAGGAGCGACAGCACCACCGCCAGCGTGACCCGTCCGCCAGCCTTGGCGACGGTGCGGATATCGACCCCGAGCCCGAGCGCCGCCATGGACACCACGGTCAGGAACGTCGCGGTATGTTCGATCGGCGCGACCGCGATGGTGGGCACCAGCCCGATCGATCAGTCGTTCGTTTCGCGATCTGGCCGATGACGAGCGTGGACAGGCGCTTGTCCGGTCGATGATCACGCTGTCGCACGATCTCGGCTACCGGGTCGTTGCCGAGGGCGTCGAGACCGCCGCAGCCGCGGCGATCCTGGCCGAGTTGGAATGTGAGGAGGCGCAGGGTTACTATTTTGCCCGTCCGATGGAGGAAGAAGCGCTGCGGCTATGGCTCGTTGCCTCTCCGCAAGAATCATCCGTTGCAGCCTGACTGACACCTAGATCTGCCGACATACTTGGTTGCAAGCTGATCGACACCGCCGCTGAACATAATCCACAGCGGCGGCGGCGATCGGCATCGATAAGCGTCCTGTTCCCGGTTGTTCCGCCAATCAGCCGTGCGGCCGCATGACAACCTTGATTACACCTTCCTGCTTGTCACGGAACTTGGCGTACATCTCGGGCGCGTCCTCAAGACTGGCCGGATGCGTGATCACAAAGCTGGGATCGATCTCGCCCGCGACGATCTTATCCAGTAGCGGCTTGGTGTAACGTTGCACGTGGGTCTGCCCAAGCTTGATCGTCAGCCCCTTGTTCATCGCTGCACCGATCGGAAGCTTGTCACCCATCCCGACGTAGACGCCGGGCACGGAGACCGTGCCGCCCTTGCGGCAGCTCATGATCGCCTGCCGCAGGACGTGGACGCGATCAGTGGCGAGCATCATGCTTGCCTTCACCTTGTCCATGACCGCGTCCGCCGCCCCGTGCGCGGCCGCCTCGCAGCCGACAGCATCGATGCAACTGTCGGGGCCCCGGCCCTTGGTTCGCGCCTGCAGCTCGTCATAGACATCGGTTTCGGCGAAGTTAATCGTCTCAGCGCCACCGGCCTCCGCCATGGCGAGTCGCTCGGGCACCTCGTCGATCGCGATCACGCGGCCGGCGCCCATCATCAGCGCGGAGCGGATGGCGAACTGGCCGACCGGACCGCAGCCCCAGATCGCGACGGTGTCGCCATGCTCGATCTGTGCATTCTCGGCGGCCATGTAGCCGGTCGGGAAGATATCCGATAGGAAGAGGGCCTGCTCATCGGTAACGTTGTCAGGAATCTTGATCGGGCCGACATCCGCCATCGGCACGCGAAGATACTCAGCCTGGCCGCCGCAGTAGCCGCCCAGCATGTGGCTGAAGCCGAACAGCCCGGCGGGCGAATGGCCCATCGCCTTGGCGGCCATCTCGGCGTTCGGATTGGTTTGATCACAGGCCGCAAACAGACCTTTTTTGCAGAACCAGCACTCGCCACAGCTGATGGTGAACGGCACGACGACACGGTCGCCGATCTTGAGGTTGGTTACCTCGGACCCGAGCGCCACGACCTCGCCCATGTTCTCGTGGCCGAGGATATCGCCGGCCTCCATGGTAGGCTGGTAGCCATCCAGCAGGTGAAGGTCCGACCCGCAGATCGCGCAGGCGGTTATTTTGATGATCGCGTCGCGCGGGTGCTTGATCTCGGGATCCGCAACGGTGTCGACGCGGACATCGCCTTTACCGTGCCAGCATAGTGCGCGCATGTCGTTTCCTCATCTGAGTGGATGTCCCTGTCGTCAGGGCCATGTCTATCACGCTCAACGCCTTGAGCCGCGGCATGGGTCCCCGTCTATTTGATTCGTTTACATCAACGAGCGGCCGTAAAACGGCCGTACGGCCAGCGGGTTGAACGCAGACGGCATGCCCGGCTTGAAAGCCAGCAAGATAATGAAGTGGGTCGCCCAGGCCGTGCAGCCGGCCGACACGATGGTGACAGGTTCTCACAGGCTGCGCGTCTTCCGCCCTGAGCGTACGGCATGGTCGGCCAGGGCAAAGGACGCATAGATACCGCAGAGGCAAACCAGGCCCGCGAGCAGCACCAACCACGGATCGTGGTCGTGCCGGACGCAGTCGAAAACCTGTACGACCTGGGAGTACATCATGCTCGGCTAACGGCAAGGCGTTACGACATCCTCAACCGGTTCATATCGGCTTTCCCTGGCTGTGATCCAGGACCAAGGAAGCCGCAGTCGGGTTCTGCGCAGCCATGAGCACTTACGTTGCCGAGCCCGCGCCTGTCGTCCGAACCGGCAACCATGCTCGACTGACAGAACTTGATTTCGCTCCTCCGGGTCGGTTCCCAGTCGCTACAAAGATTTATGCCTCGCACCGCCGTGGCGCTGGTGGCATTAAGGGCGTGATCGGAGGATTACGTCCATGGCACGCAAGAGCATCAAAAGCGACGCGGTGAAACTCAAGGGCGAGACGGCCAAGAAGGCACCGCCGCTGCCGGCGGGTGCCGACCAGCCGACGAACTATGCCGAGCAGCAGGGCCATGGCGGCGAAACCCGCCAGACGACCTCGGACGCGGCACTTACCATGACCACGCAGCAGGGCATCCCGATCGCGGATGCCCAGAACAGTCTCAAGGCGGGTCTGCGGGGCCCCACGCTGCTCGAAGACTTCATCCTCCGCGAAAAGATCTTCCATTTCGATCACGAGCGCATCCCGGAGCGCGTCGTCCACGCACGCGGCTATGGCGCGCACGGCGTGTTCGAACTGACCGACAGTCTGGCCGACTACACCCGCGCCGACGTGCTGAGCACGGTCGGGCAGCAGACGGAGGTGTTCGTCCGCTTCTCAACGGTAGCGGGCAACAAGGGCTCGCGCGATCTGGCGCGCGACGTGCGCGGCTTCGCCGTCAAGATGTACACGAAGCAGGGCAACTGGGACATCGTCGGCAACAACATCCCGGTGTTCTTCATCCAGGATGCCATCAAGTTCCCCGATCTGGTCCATGCGGCCAAGCAGGAGCCCGACCGGGCGTTCCCCCAGGCGCAAACCGCACACGACAATTTCTGGGATTTCGCCAGCCTCACCCCGGAAGCCTGGCACATGATCATGTGGATCATGTCCGATCGCACGATCCCCCGCTCCTTCCGCACGATGGAGGGCTTCGGCGTCCACAGCTTCCGCCTGGTGAACGCGGAAGGCAGGTCGACCTTCGTCAAGTTCCACTGGAAGCCGCGCCAGGGGCTCCAGTCGGTGCTGTGGAACGAGGCGGTCAAGATCAGCGGCGCCGATCCCGACTATCATCGCCGCGATCTTTGGGAGGCGATCGAGAGCGGTGACTTCCCGCAATGGGATCTCGGCGTCCAGCTGTTCGATCAGGAAACCGCCGACAAGCTTCCCTTCGACCATCTCGACTCGACCAAGCTCATCCCCGAGGAGGACGTGCCGGTCCGCATCGTCGGTACGCTCACGCTCAATCGCAACGTCGACAACTTCTTCGCCGAAACCGAGCAGGTCGCTTATTGCACGCAGAACATCGTGCCGGGCATCGACTTCAGTGATGACCCGCTGCTGCACGGCCGCAACTTCTCCTATCTCGATACCCAGCTGAAGCGGCTCGGCAGCCCGAACTTCACCCACCTGCCGATCAATGCCCCGCGCTGTCCGGTGATGAACTTCCAGCAGGACGGCCACATGGCGATGCGCAATCCGAAGGGGCGCGTGAACTATGAGCCGAACAGCTGGGGCGCGGAAGGCGGTCCGCGCGAGAACCCGGAGATCGGCTTCACCAGCTTCCCCGCCGAGGTTCAGGGGACCAAGCAGCGGATTCGGTCCGAAACCTTTGCCGATCATTACAGCCAGGCGCGGCAGTTCTATCTCAGCCAGCAGCCGATCGAGCAGAAGCACATCGGCGACGCGCTGGTGTTCGAGCTGTCGAAGGTAGATCGTGTCGACATCCGGGCCCGGGCGGTCAGCCACCTGCGCAACATCGACGAGGATCTCGCCGCTACCGTTGCGGACGGGCTCGGCCTCGACCTGCCGGACGCCGCCAAGGCGGCCAAGCCGACGCTAGACCTGCCGACATCGTCGGCGCTCTCGATCCTCGCCAACGGCCCGGCGAATTTCGCCGGGCGAAAGATGGGCCTGCTGCTGACCGATGGGTCGAGCGCCGAGCTGTTCAATGCGCTGACCAAGGCGCTGGAAGCCGAAGGCGCGGTCTGGGAGGTGGTCGCGCCGAAGATCGGCGGGGTCACGCTCGACGACGGCACCAAGGTCGCGGCCAAGCAGAAGATCGACGGCGGACCTTCGGTCCTGTTCGATGCCGTCGCGGTGCTCCCGTCCGAGGAGGGGGCTGCGATGCTCGCCAAGGATGCGGCCTCCAAGGACTTCGTGGCGGACGCGTTCGGCCACTGCAAGTTCATCGGCTACACCGATGCAGCCGCCACGTTGTTCGACGCTTCTCGGGTGCCGGAGCTTGACGATGGCTTCGTAGCCCTAAGCAAGAGCAAGGACGTCAAGGCGTTCGTCACGACCTGTCGTGACCTCAGGTTCTGGGCTCGGGAGATGAAGGTCGATCTCGACGCGGCGGCCTGACGACCCTGGCGGGAGCGGCAGGTGGACGTCCTGCCGCTCCACTTAACGGCAAGCCTCATATCGCACGGACGTGGGACGTGCTGCCTCGCTCGCGTTCAACGGGATCGGGTCATACCATCGGCGCGGGCCGCGGTAACGACCCAGCGGCCGGTGCGGCGCGCGGTGCGAACCGTCCAACAACGCCCGGTCTCTGCGAGGAACCGGGCGTGGATCCCTGCCGCATGCTGGACGAAATCGTAGAAATCAATCCTGTGGTGCGCGAGCACGATGATGCCGCCTGGGCGCAGGCGAGCGGCCATCTCACGCGCAACCCGGGCCATCTCTCGCGCTGAGAGGTAATACAGGATCTCGGCGATCACGATCACGTCATAGACGAGACGTGGCGGTTGACCGGGGAGCACGAGCAGCGATGCGCACGCACGAGGCCAGGCCGCGACGGCGCGTGCCGTCAGGTCGACCCCCTCCCTCGTGCCCTCGGTCGCATCGAGGCGCAACGCCATCCTCGCGATCGCGGCACTGTTGGATTCGTTGCCGCTGGCCAGCTCCAGCACCCGTCCGACCGGTCGGTGACCTATCGCGTGCAGGATCGCGGCACGCTTCACCGCCTCGTCACGGGCGGTGAAGGTGCGCCAGGGATCGTCGTCGCCGGCGAACTTGGCGGCGAACCCGGCAAGATCGATCGGGCTCGTCACTTCGAACCCGGCCGGTAGCGCTCGACCGGACGAGCAAAGGCCGCAAGCTCGTGTCTCGCGATCGTGAAGCCTGCTGGGTCATCGGAAACGGCGCCGAGCTGCGTCCGGTAGACGCGGATCAGGGACCGTTTCACCGAAACTCCCCCGGGCACAGCGATGCGCCATGCCGGTCCGGACCTGTCCGGGCGAGGCGGCCACACGCGGTAGGTCAGCCGACTGGCGCCACCCGGGCATCCGGCTACGGCCGCGGCTACGGCGCGGTGATCGGGATGGTCGTCATCGCAGGCCGGTCCGACGATGAGATCGAGATCCCGGCATCGTGCGACCTGGCGGCGCAGCGCGCGATAACAGCGCCCCGGGATCGAGGGCAACTGGCCATCGGGCAAATTGAGGAACGAGACGTCGCCAGCAACGATGCCGAGACGACGTAGCGCATGAAGGCTCTCACGCTGGCGAGCCGCGACCAGTCGCGTCCTCGGCCATTTTCGGCTGCCCCGGTGAGATGCGGCACCATCGGTCACGACCGCAACCCGGACCCGAGCTCCATGGCGGCGAAGCCGCGCAATGAGGCCTGCCGCGCCGATGACCTCGTCATCCGGGTGCGGGGCGATCACCAGCGCGACACGCACGTTTCGCAGCGCGATCCTCACAGGATGGGGTCGAGGATGTGCTCGGCGACAGCCTGGCCGACGCGAAGGCGATGCGCGTCAGGCGCCGGCTGGCGCAGGTACACCATGAGATCGGCGATCTTTGCCGCCAGCGGATGCGACAGGAACAACCCCTGCAGCCCGACCGCCTCCTGCGCGATCGTCAGGGCGCGCTCGGCAAAACCGGCGATCGATAGCCGCGCAGCGGACACCCGGGCGAGGCGTTCCGCATCCGTCCCGCTGAACCAGGCGCCCGCCGTGTCGCGGATGCTCGCCGCTGCACCCTGGGCAAGCAGGAACAGGTCGGCGAGCCGTGATGCCTGGAACGGATCGGAAGCGCGCTCGTGGGTGGTCAGGTGGTCACGCACCGCGTCCAGCAGACCCGCGATACCGCCGGCATGAACCGCGGCGAAGCGCAGCGCGCCTCCGCTGAAGAACGGCTCCCGCGCGTAGCTGCCGGGCTCGCCGATCGGGTCATCTTCACCGATCGCGGCGCGGGACCAGCGTACCAGATGTGTCTCCGACCGCTGCATGCCGATCGTCTGCCACCACTCCCGATCGATGGCAGGCGGATCGGCATCCAGGTCGAGCAGGAGCAGCTGCGGCCCGCGTTCGCTATCCGCGGTTACCAGCGCGTGAGTCAGTATCCCCGCCCCCGATGCATAGCCCTTGCCGCCGGTCAGCCGTCCGCCGGTAAGCACCAGCGGCTCACCCGGCAGGCCCGCATTCCACACACCCAGCATCGCTCCCGCAGCGATCCGCGCCCGCAACGCAGCGACCTGGGACGACGTGCCGTATCGAAACACGATCTGCACCGCATCGACATGCCCCTCCAGCAGGCGCCCGATGGGGAGATCCCGGCGTCCCGCAGCGTAAAGAGGGCGGAGCAGGTCCAGATATGCCTTGGGCGTCGTCGGATCGCCGGCGGGGTCGGTCGCCCACCCCGCCGCGACGATCGCATGGCGCAGAGCTCCGGCCGTCGTCATACCGCCTGCTCGCAAAGCTGGTGCTCGAGCGTTGCCAGGGCATGCTCGGCCTCGGCGAGGGTGACGTCGGGTATATCGGGCAGTGCCGGCACGACACGCATGGCGAACGCCTCTGCGTTGGGGCAGTCGCGCGCGACGCCGATCACATGGTCACCGGTCAATCCGATACGGTCGCCGAAGCGAGCTGCGACAAAGGAATCGGGGAGCCCGGCCCAGATGCGGCGCGCCTCCGCCTGCTGTCGGTATTGCCATGCCGCCCCTCGCGGATGCGGCATTGAGGGTGCCCCATGATGGTCGATGGCACTGAGCGCAGCGGCCATGCCGCCCGGCGCCCGGCCGAGCCGCCGTGAGGAGGTCGCAACCACCATGCCGGGATCGCGGCGCACGCGAAACCCGGCGCGCCCGGCATCGTCGAGCAGGGCGGCGTCCTCGCCGCATGGCACCGGCTGGAAGCCGCCCAGCGCCTGATAGGCTCCGGGTCGGAAGGCCATGTTGGCGCCTCCTGAGCAGTGGGAGCCGGTAGGACTGTCCCACGGAACGGGGTCGACCGATCGTCGGTAGGCGTGAAGCCGATCGAGGTAGCGCTCGACCCTCCCCTGCACCGGATCCCGCTCCGCTGCGATCCGGACGATTCGCCCGGCGACAAGGTCGGCCGAGGCCAGGCCCTGCAGTGCCGCCCTGACCCAATCGGCACGGGGCTGGCTGTCGGCGTCGGTCGTCAGGAGAATACCGTGGGGCGTGCTCGTCGCATGATGCAGGCCGAGGGCGATGGCGGCCCGGCGTGCACGACCGGCATTGGCATCAGGGGACGGGTCTCCCTGAGCCACCGTGAACGGAAGGGCCATGCGACCAGCATGCTCGCGTATCACCTGCTCGCTCGCATCCGAGCAATTATCGAGGAGGAAGAACACGGCAGCCTCGACGTCGCCCAAGTCCAGTCGCCCGATCGCCTCCAGCAACTTCGGTAACGCAGTCTCCTCGTTGCGGACCGGAACACAGATCGCAGCTGACACAGGTCGCAACGGCACCCCCACCATCGGTTTCGCAGGACCAACGACCCTGCCTTGAGGAACGATAGGTGATCGAGGCCGGTTTCGATAGCTGCTCGCGGTGATGCAAGATGCCAGATCGTCATGCAGGACTACAGGTTTGCCCGATCTCGACCGAGAGATCGGCCTCGGGTAGGTAGCCGTCGCGGTTCGCGCCGGGCATCTACAAGCTGCAGTTCGACATGTCGGGCTACCCGGACGCGAAAGCGGCGCCATTCTTCCCCGAGATCGATCTCGTGTTCCGCGTCATCGACCCTGCCGCGCACTACCATGTCCCCGTCGTGGTCAGCCCCTACGGCTACTCCACCTACCGGGGCAACTGACCACCAATCACGCCTCGATCCCTGCCTCGAACATCGGCTTGTATAGCTCGTGCTCGAGCGAGCGCAGGTAGCGGTCGAGGCGGTCGACCAGCGCTGCGACGTCCGCAGCATAGGTCGGGACGTCCGAAGCGATCGCGTTGCCGCTCCAACGCCGTATGTGGTCGGAGTAGCGCAGTCGAAGCTCGCGATCCTCTTCCATGATCCGCTCGTAAGTCGGCATCCGATCGGCGAAATAGCCTCGGGCCTCCTTGTTCCAGCCCTGCTGTGTAGGCAGATACTCCCGTACCGCATTGGCCAGGTTCATGCGTAGCCGGCCGAGGTCGGTAAGCGGAGGTCCAGCCTTGACGCAGTCGCGAAGCGCGTAGGCAGCGGCGCGGATCGCCTCATGGGCGCGCCTGCTATCATCTGGCATCATCATCTCGTCCTGCTCGCCATCCTCTTACTAGCCGTCGTTGCTGGCGCGCCGCGCGCCGATCATGGCCGTCGCACGCTCGGTCGCCGCGCGCGTGTCGTTGGCCAGCTTCTTGACCTCCGACGCGACCACCGTGAACCCCCGGCCTGCCTCGCCCGCCCGCGCCGCCTCGATCGTTGCGTTGAGCGCGAGCAGGTTGGTTTGTGCAGCGATGCCGCCGATCGCGGTCACGATCGTGTCCAGCTCGGCCACCGTGTCCTGCAATGCCTGTCGGCGCAGGTCGAGCGATCGCTGCAGCGCCTCGCTTTCGGCAAGGCGGTGCTCGGCTTCCCGCTCCAGCAGCACCTGGCGCGTGATGTCGGCGGCGATCTTAACAACCTTTCTCGGCCGTCCATCGGCATCGAGGATCGGGTTGTAGGAGGCCTGGATCCAGATCTCGCGGCCGTCATGCCCGATCCGGCGATACCGTCCCGCATCAAACTCACCCCGCGACAGCCGCTCCCAAAGCCTCGTGTAATCGGTCGAGCGCGCCTCGGCAGCGTCGCACAACATGCGGTGGTGCTGGCCCACGAGCGCCTCGCTGCCATAACCCAGCATGATCTGCGCGTTCCGGTTGGCGGACAGGATCAGCCCGTTCAGATCGAACTCGATCACGGCCTGGCTGCGATCGACGGCCGCATCGCGGCCGCTGAACTCCGCATCGCGCTCACGCGCCTCGGTAATGTTGGTCGCGAACTTGACGATCTTCAGCGGCCGTCCGTCCGGATCGAGAATGGGATTGTAGGTCGCCTGCAGCCACACGTCGCGGCCGTCCTTGCTGATCCGGCGGTATAGACCTGCGTCGAAGGCACCGCCGGCCAGCTTGCGCCAGAACGCGGCATAGTCGGGCGAGCGCGCATAGTCAGGGTCGCACAGGAGGCGATGGTGACGGCCGATGACCTCGGCCCGGCTATAGCCCAGCGCGTTGAGGAAGTTCTGGTTGGCCTCCAGGATCGTCCCGTCGAGCCCAAGCTCGACGACCGCCTGGCTGCGGTCCATCGCCTTTGATCGCGCCTCAAACTCGGCGCTGCGCAGCTTCGCGTCCGTCACGTCGGTGGCGAAGCCGACGATCTTCACGACCCGGCCGTTCGGATCGAGAACCGGGTTGTAGGTTGCCTGGAACCACAGGTCGCGGCCCTCACGGTCGCGCCGCTTGAAGATGCCCGTCATATGCTCGCCGCGGCAAAGCGTCTCCCAGGCTGCCGCATAGACGTCACTCGAGGCGAGTTCGGGAGGACACAAAATCCTGTGGTGCTCGCCCGCGACATCCTCCGGTGCATAGCCCAGTGCCTTGAGATAGCCGTTACTGGTCGCGAGGATGATGCCTTCAGGGGCAAGCTCGATCGTCAGGGCCGAGCGCCGCATCGCCAGCGTGAGCGCTTCGAACTCGGCATTGCGCTGTCGGCTCTCCGTCACGTCGGACGCGAACTTTACGATCCGCACCGGGCAACCATCCGGGTCGAGCACCGGATTGTAGGTGGCGCGGAGCCACAGCTCGCGGGCATCCTTGCCGACGCGGCGGTAGGTCCCGGCATCGAACTCGCCGCGGCCGAGCTTCGCCCAGAAGGCGGCATAGTCGGCTGTGCCGGCGTAAGCGGGGTCGCAGAACATCCGGTGGTGCCGCCCGACCACCTCGTCGCGCGTATAGCCCGTCAGGCGAAGAAAGACGTCGTTGGCGTCGAGGATGATGCCGTCGGTCGCGAACTCGATCACCGCCTGGCTGCGATCGAGCGCCGCGAGCCTCGCCGCGGAATCGGCAGCCGCCAGCTTGCTCACGGTCACGTCGGTCGCGACCTCCAGAACCCGGATCGGCCGCCCCTTCTCATCGAGCACCGGGGTGTAGGTCGATTGCAGCCAGACCACACGGCCGTCCTTCGCGATGCGCCGGTACTCACCCGTCTGGTGCTCGCCGGCAGCGAGTTTTGCCCAGAACGCCGGATCGCTCGATCTCGATGCGGTGCCACTTGTTTCGTGCGAGCGGTCGGGGAACCCTGCAATTTCGTCCAGCCGGTAGCCCAGCGTATCGAGGAAGCGTTCGTTCGCCCAGCGGACGGTGCCGTCGAGGTCGAACTCGGCAACGAGGCTGGAGCGGACCAGCGCCGCCCAACCCGCATCCGTTGTCCCGCGCGCCCGCAAGGCGAGCACGGCGCGCGCCTTGGCGGCGCCGACCGTCACGACCAGGACCGCCAGCGCTGCAACAGCGATGAGCGGCGCCATGAGGTCGGGCGCCAGCACGATCCCGCCCGTGCCGGCCGCAGACCCGGAGATCACGGCGCTGATCGCGGCCATGCCGGTGAAATGCAGCAGCAGGATCGCTAGCGTCAACAAGGCGGCAGCGGCAGTTCCCGTGGCGGCGCCGCGGCGAGCGATGGCGAGGTACAGCGCCGGGGCGACCGGCAGCACCGCGAGGAAGACCGAGGCGACGACCAGGACGGACGAGAAGCGGAAGGTGCCCGGAAACAGGACGGCGCTCATGCCCAGATAGTGCATGGCCGAGATGCCCGTGCCGACCATCGCCGCACCGGCGACATAGCCGATGCGGTCGTGCCTGAGGACGCACGTCCGCAGCCCGGCCCAGGTCATGACGATGGCGATGGCCAGCGACGCCAGGGTACGTCCCGGCAGGTAGCCGACCACGATGCCGGGATCGTAGCCGAGCATCGCGATGAAGTGGGTCGCCCAGATACCCGTCCCCGACGCGAAGGCCGCGCCGAGCAGCCAGCGGGACCGCTCGCGCGCCGGCGCGGCGCCAAGATGGCGCAGAAGGAACACGACGCTGCCGGTCGCCGCGATGCAGACCAGGGCCGCGAGCGCGACCAGCCACTTGTTATGCTGATGGGTCAGACAGAAGAAGGCGTCGAACATCTGTTGCGCCCTTTCTCGCCGCGCTAACAAGGTAGAATGCCTTAGGTTAACGGGACACTAGGGTCAGGACTCGTTGATCACAGCCAGAAGA
>NZ_LQQO01000021.1 GCF_001619955.1 Sphingomonas hankookensis
GATAGGGGGTCCTTTTTGGACGCCGATTGACACACGGCAAGCTCGATACCGTGCATATCGGACGGCGCAACATGGTTCGCATGTCCTCGCTTCGCCAGCTAATCGGCGAACCCGCACAAGCATAAGTCAAAGAAAAAGGCCGGAGCATTGCCCCGGCCATAAATCATTGTTCCGGTGGATTGCAGCCACCAAAACTAAGGTAACGAACGGATGAATAATAGCGGATATGCCCTTAAAAATCAAGAGGGGCAGGCGAACAAGACGATGATCGCAGAAGGCTTGGAGCTTGTAGGGCTACCAATCCTGCTATGTGCGATCCATCCTGACACCGGAAACATAGCGGGGCGCTACTTTACGAGCGCAAACCGAAATGACGCCGTAGACTGGGCCTTTGAGAAAAGCGAAGCTGGCTTTGGTGTTTACTGGCATCCGAACCTGACCCGGCCTGCATTGGCAACTAAGGCAAAGAAAAGCGATATCGTCCGTGCCCGGTTCGTGCATGCCGACTTAGACCCGCCAAAGGGTACGGGTGCATGGACGTTGGTCGAGCGCGCGGCGGTGCTTGAGGCTTTGGACGAGCTTCCATGCGCGCCATCGTTTGTAGTGAGTAGCGGTGCCGGATTGCACGCGTACTGGCGGCTAGATGGCGAATGCGAAAACTTGTCGTCAATCGAAACGATTAATCAGGGTGTGCGTGACGCGTTGGGGGCGGACGCCGGGACATGGAATATTGACCGTATCCTTCGTGTGCCTGGAACATGGAACCTGCCCAACGCGAAGAAACGTGAGAGCGGACGCCAGCCCGCCCTGACGGAAATTGTGCGCGCCGACACCGGGGAGGTATTCGAGGCGCATCAGCTTGCCGCATCTTTCCCGCTACGTCCGCGCGGCGATACCGAAATACCTGAGCGCGACGTTGGAGCCGTACAGATCGCGGGGTTCGATCTTACGACGCTGGACGAACTCGGATTGACCGACAGCATCCTATCAAAAGCGGTGACGCTACCCAAAGGCACAGACGGCAGTGGTGACACCTTGCATGCAGCTTGCGAGATGGTGCGGTGCGGATTCTCGGACACGCAAATTGCGGGCGTTCTTTTGAACCCAGCCAATCCGATCAGCACCCATTGCCTTAGCCAATCCGATCCACAGCGCGCCGCCCGTCGTGCAATTGCGAGAGCGCGGGCAGACGAGGGGATCGACCAAGGCGCGATGGCTTTTATCGGCGACTGGCCCGCCATGACGGCGAAGCTAGTCGAAAATTGGAACCGCAAGCATGCTGCACGCAAGCCGTTACAGGCTGCAAATGACGGGGTGCTGCGCACCGTGCCGGAGGGTGGATTGGTCGCCCGGAAAGGCATCACCGCACGCGACCTAATGCAGAAGGACTTTCCGCCCGTCACGTGGATTGTGCCCAATATCGCACCGGAGGGCCTAACGATTCTTGCTGGAGCACCGAAGGTCGGAAAGTCGTGGCTAGCGCTCGGCATTGCGGTGGCGGTTGCTGAAGGCACCGAAACACTTGGCGGGATCAAGTGCGATCGAGGGCGGGTGTTGTATTTAGCCCTTGAGGACAATCAGCGTCGCTTGGCTGGCCGAATGAGGATGATGGGCAAAGCGCTTGGACCTGAGAAGCTCGACCTCATGACTGAGTGGCCGATGGTCGGCGAAGGGTGTGTCGAGGAAATGGAAATTTGGGCCGATAGCCACCCTGATGCGCGGCTCATTGTCGTAGACGTTTTCGCAAAGGTTAAATCATCCAAAGGTGGCTCTAAGCCGCAATATGAACTCGACTATAAGGACGTGTCCGCGCTCCAGCATTTCGCGATTGAGCGGGGGCTTGGCTTAATCTTGGTCCACCACACCCGCAAAATGGAGTCGGACGATCCGTTTGATTCCGTGAGTGGAACACGTGGCCTAACCGGCTCAGCAGATAGCACGATCGTTCTAACAAAGGGCTTCGGCAACGAGAACTCGGGCCTTTACGGTCGGGGCCGCGATATCGAGGAATTCGAGAAAACGGTCTTGTTCGACCGGACCACATGCCAATGGCGCATCGCGGGCAACATCATCGCGCCAGCCGCCACGCCCGAACAGCAGGCGATATTGGACGTACTGAGCGACGCCGACGAACCTATGGCTGCCGGTGATATTGCGCGAGCCGTTGGCAAGTCGTCCTCGAATACCAGCCAATTGCTAACCAAGCTAATCGAAGGCGGCAGAGTGGCGAAGGTAGCCTATGGGAAATTTGCCGTTGCTGCGCCTGGAAATCTCGCGTTTCTGCGTGAGCCGCAAGTTTAAGTATGGCTGCCAATATATCAATGAAACTAATGAACTCGATTAAACTAAAGTCCGCCCATGGCCAGTTTAATCGGTTTCAGTGATTTCAGTGGTTTGCACTTAAACTGACCCTCTTACCCCGACCGCTGCCGCCGTAGGGCAAAGGCCAATAGCTGGCTCCCCGCTTGTAAGTCACTAAGGATACGAGATAATCTAAAGTGTCGAGCATCCGCAGGGGGCACGGGGTATCTTGAGGGCATCACCCGTGCGAACCCAGCCGAGCGGAAAGCTAGAAGTGTTGCAGATTAGCAACTCCGCTATGAATCTGCTCAATAAGTATTGACTTCCTGCCCTTTGCAACAATTGCCAATCAAGCTATTCTGACCATAAGTGAACGAAAGGTCGGAATAAAGTGCAGTACGTTGATAGTTTAGGTCGTTTCTGTTCTAAATTTGATGCCTATAAAAATGGCATTCTGAAAGACGGCTATTCGGTCAGGGTTCCGATGATGCTTTCCGATAGTGGAGGCGCACTTAACTTTGCCGATGCCGAGCGGGCATTTGCAGATAGCGCCGAGGGGCAGCGAACTGTCGCTTATGCCCGCCACCTTCACGACATTCGCGAACGCTCGCACGGGGCACTGGCCCGCCCGTTCACCGATGCCGACGCACTGGCCGCAATTCGCTGTGCGATGGCAGGCCGCGCCTCGGCGACCGAACAGCGGACCAATGATGCCGCTGCCAGCCGGGCAGCCGATTACCGCGAAGGCGCGCGAGCCGCTTGGGTCGACAACTATTACAACAAGGGCAATTGACCATGACCGACACAATCGAGAAGGCCCAAGGCTATGCCCGCAACGGCGGTACGGCTGCTGACGGGCTGGCGATCATGACCGATCTGACTGCGCTACTATTGGGTATCGAAGCCGATCGGGAAACCTGCCGAGTGGCAGCGCTAGACCCGTTCACCAGCCCCACGGACGCTAGTACCGCAAACAGCAAGGTGGGCGCACTGACGCTTGAAGCGCGGCGGCTGGAAGCGTTGACCGGGCTTGTTGCCGAAGTGGTAAAGGCGGCAGAGAAGAAAGAAGCCAAGGACGCTTGCGCGAAGGCATACAGCGCCGCCAAGCGCGAATGCGACACGCTGACCACTTGGGCGCGCGAACGCTATCCGGAAATCGTTGCGGAGCTGACGGCATATGCCGCCCGCCTCCGGGCAAACAACCGGGCCTTGGATGCCGTCAACAGTGCCTTGCCGGAAGGGCGTGAGCGGCTCGCATACGCCGAAACGACGGCACGCGGCTGGAACCCGGCACAGGTGTATGACCGGGCTATCATCGACATGAAGCTTCCCCACGGTACAGACGTTAAGGCGCTGGCATGGCCACCCGCGCCGGTGAACTTCGCGGCGGAACTGATGAAGGCGGCGGGCTAATGCCTGTCGCCGCGTATCAGCGCGAGATTAACGCGGTGGGCGGTTGGCATGTGTAACCAACCCCAACCCGCCGCTGCTGCCTCGCTCAGCTTCTTGTTAGGCGCGCTGCTGTCGCTGGCATTCGTTGTCAGCCTGCTTGCGCCGCATATCGCGTTGGTGACGCCATGAAGGCAGATGCCCCTACGCCCGCACAGAAGCCCCGTGGACGCCCGTTCAAGCCGGGTAACCCCGGACGCCAGCCGGGTTCGCGCAATGCTGCCACGAAGGCCGCTGAGGCGCTCTTGGAAGGCGAGGCCGAAGTTTTGACGCGCAAGGCAATCGAACAGGCCAAGGCGGGCGATATGACGGCCCTGAAGCTCTGCTTGGACAGGTTGGTGCCGGTTCGCCGCGAGCGGACAATCAGCTTTGATATGCCCAAGGTTGCCGGTGCCGCCGATCATCCCGGCGCGCTGCTAGCTATGCTGGAGGCCGTTGCGGCAGGCGACCTGACACCGGGCGAGGCGCAAGCGCTGGCGGGCATTTTGAAGGAACATCGCGCGGCCATCGAAACCGCCGAACTGGCCAGCCGCCTGGATGCACTAGAGGAAAGGATTTCGAGCACGTGACCGGCAACACCATGAAGGCGCGGATTGCGAGGATTGAGGCGGTACGCCCCAATAGCGCCGACCGCATCACGCGCATCGTCCGTACTGTCATCAACCCCGATGGCACCCCTACGGGCGAAGTCATCGTGCGGGCGGTGCCGTGATGACCCTAACCGTTCGACAGCGCACCCGCCTTGCTACGTTGGAAGCGAAAGCACCGCTGCCTCCGCTCCCCTACGATTTGAACTGCCTCACCGATGACGAGCTAATCGTGCTGGCGACGTTGCGCTACGATACGGACGGCGAAGCGATCGTGCCGCCCGAACTATCGGATGAGGTTGCGCGAATTATGGCGAAGGCCGAGGCGGGCGCAAATGGCTAAGCGCACTGGCTTGCGAGCCATCCTCACCGATGCCGAAATTGTCGCGCTGGCAATCGAAGCTTGCACGAACGACGTTCTAACGCCCGCACAGGCTGCCTTGGCCGATCGCGCCGACGCCAAGCTTCGGGCTAGCGAATACCGAGTTGAGAAGCGGCTGGCGCGTCCGTGCTGCTGTCAAAGTTTGGCTGCTGGGTCGCCCCTTGCCTAGCAGTCAGCCGGGCGGGCGTTGCTCCTTGCGTCCGCCCGGCAATAACCACAGGATTCAGTGATGAGCAACGCTAAAACACACCCGACCGATCGCGAAAATAAGCTCAATATATCAAAACGAATGATCGAAGAAGGAGCCAAAATCATCCGAGCTTACGATTCGCGATATGAAGACGAAGCGAGTCTTGCTGAAGCCGTATATGTGACCATGCTTCAAGTGCGCATTAGCTGAACGCTACTAGCCCCTTTTATTGCGTCGCCCCTTCCATCATCCTCCGTTAATAGAAATAGTGAGTATTGAAAACATGACTGGAGGTAAACCTCCCGGGCATCGCTAGGATCAACGCCCATTTCTGGCCATCGTTGTGGTAAACTTATCTGACTACAAGCATTGCGTATCTCTTCCCGATCAAAATCTATTTTGATTCGAGTGTGAGCAAAGGCGTTCCTAATGCGACGGATTGAAGATAGATCGTCTCTGGTATCTTTTCCGATAATTCCTAACGAGTAGGCTATGCGGATAGATGCATCGAAACTTGAAAGCGGTGCTCCGTTTCCTTCGAACAACTGATCTAGGACGTCAGTGTCCTCCCGTGGGAACCGCTTTAGGGAAGCGAAAACCAGCGCCTGCTCAACAACCGAACTGGCGATGATAGCGTGCGCCCGGTCCTCCTTCGGGTCGCGCGAGCCAACGGTCTTGAGAATGCCCCAAGGGAAAATATCGGCGACGGAATGATTAGGCGTGACATGATCCTGTGAGAGGCGTTTCAGGCCTTCCCAAGCCGCTTTGCGGCTAACGGTACTCGTCATTCCATGAAACCTTTAAGTGGCTTGGTCTGTCCGGGGCAGCCTATGATAGATGACTCCATCGCTGCAACAGGCGTGCCCCCGTTATGCCCGGCGCACAATCTGCGCGGACATGCTACCGCTAACCTATTGAGAAGGTTGGCGCACCCGAAGGGATTCGAACCCCTGGCCTCTGCCTTCGGAGGGCAGCGCTCTATCCAGCTGAGCTACGGGTGCTTGGCCGTGGAGGCACGCGCCTAGCAAAGGTCGCGCGGCATTGCCAGCCGTTTCAGTCGGTCGCGACCGCCTTTTGCTTCGGCGCGGGCGTTTTGGGCTTGAACGCGCACAGGTCGGCGACCGGACAGCGCCAGCATTCGGGGCGGCGCGCCTTGCAGATATAGCGGCCGTGCAGGATCAGCCAATGATGCGCGTGCAGGCGAAAGGGCTGCGGCACGACCCGTTCCAGCACCGATTCGACCGCGTTCGGCGTCTTGCCGCGCGCCAGGCCGGTGCGGTTGCCGACGCGGAAGATATGGGTGTCGACCGCAAAGGTTTCCGCACCGAACGCGACGTTCATCACGACATTGGCGGTCTTGCGCCCGACGCCGGGCAGTTTTTCCAGCGCGGCACGGTCGTTCGGCACCTGCCCGCCATGGTCGGCGATCAGCGCTTCGGACAGGGCGATGACGTTCTTCGCCTTGGTATTGAACAGGCCGATGGTGCGGATGTGGTGCTTCAGGCCGTCGAGACCGAGCGCGACCATCTTTTCGGGCGTGTCGACGGTGGCGAACAACGCGCGCGTCGCCTTGTTCACGCCGGCATCGGTCGCCTGCGCCGACAGCACGACCGCGACCAGCAGCGTATAGTCGTTGACCGATTCAAGTTCGGTTTCGGGGTGCGGATTGTCCTCCGCCAGCCGCCGGAAAAACTCGAAGATGTCGGCCTTCTTCAAACGCCCAGCACCGCGTCCATCGTGTAGCGGCCGGCAGGCGCGCTCGCCAGCCACAGTCCGGCGCGCACCGCGCCGCGGGCGAACAGCGCGCGGTCGTCGGCGCGGTGGCCGAGCTCGATCCGCTCGCCCTCGCCCGCGAACACGACCTGATGGTCGCCGACGATGGTGCCACCGCGCAGCGAGGCGAAGCCGATGGTGCCGCCGGCACGCGCACCGACCAGCCCGGCGCGACCGATCACGCCGCTGTCGGACAGGGTGGTGCCCATGCCTTCGGCCGCCGCGTCGCCCAGCATGAGCGCGGTGCCCGACGGTGCATCGACCTTCAGCCGATGGTGGCTCTCGACGATCTCGATATCCCAGTCGGGACCCAGCCGCCGCGCGGCGTCGCGCACCAGCCGCGACAGGAGCGCGATGCCGAGCGAGGTGTTGCCGGTCTGGAGCACGGCGATCTCGGCGGCGGCCTCGTCGATCATCGCATGGTGGCGGTCGTTCAGGCCGGTGGTGCCGATGACGATCGGCGTCCCCGCTCCGCGCGCCGCGGCGAGGTTGGCGGCAAGCGCGCTGGGCGAGGAGAAATCGACCAGCACGTCGGCTCGCCCGGCCAGTTCGACCGGATCACCGCCCTGGTCGACCCCGCCCGCCAGCGTTTCGCCGACGCGCTCGATCTCCTGCGCGATCGCGCGCCCCATCCGGCCCTGCCATCCGAAGATACCGATGCTGGTCACTGGTTCAAAGTCCGCCCGTTGCGCGCGGCCGCCCGACGCGACCCCGGCCTGGCCGGTCCATGGCCCCGGCGGCGGGGATGTGCAAGCGATTGTCGCCTGCTGCCGCGGCGGTTCAGCCCGTGACCGACGCTATCGGGGCTTCGGCATATTTGGGATCGTTCGGGTCGAATTCCGCCTGCGGTTCGAACGTGCGCGAGGTCAGCGCGACATTGCCGAGGCCGAGCAGCTTGAACGTGCCGATCTTGAAGATCTTGGGCGGGCTGCCCGCGCGCTCGACGGTGACGGCATCGACATGCAGGTCGCCATGCTTGGTCCACAGCATGTGCGGCGCCAGGATCATGTCCATGTTGTTGTAGCGGACCGACAGGCAGATCTTCTGCATCAGCGCAAAGCGGATGATGTCGCTGAGCGAGGCGCGCAGCTCTTCCGTTGCGGTATCGGTCGTGGACTCGGGAACGACGTCGTTGTGCATCGCAGCAATATGTAACGCTTGCGACCGGCATCAGCAAGGGGGAGCGGTATCATCCGAACGCCCAAATGGCCATGACCCGCCCCGGAGCGAAGGCGAACAGCCCGGGGACGACCATCGCGCCGAGGAACATGGCGACCAGCCGGCGGCGATGCTTGGCGATATCGCCCGCCCGGGCCGCCGCGATCGCCGCCCATGCCGCGACCAGCGTCACCGGCACGAACAGGTGAATCCACGAAAACCCGCCATGGTTGAGCTGGCGGATGAACAGCGCGCTGAGCGCGGTCGACACCATCAGCGCCATCCAGACCCGTCCCAGCAGGCGGTGGCGCGCCCCGCCCTTGCGGGTCAGCAGGATGTAGAGACCGAGCGGGATGGCAGGCAATACGCTCGCCAGATGGACGGCGACCGCGACGTCATGTGCCGCCGGTGCGGCCGGCGCGATACCGGTCGCCGCACGGATCAGCGCCAGCAGGCTCAGCAGGCCGAGCATGGTGCCCCCCGCCACCATCGCGCCGCGCAACAGCGGGGACAGGTCGTTGGTACGGGCGGCGGTCTTGGCGGTGGCGGGCATCATGGCGGTTCCTGCTATGGGGTGTCCCGCCGGCTGTGCCCGCCCGCCCTTCGCCGGCAAGCCGATCTGCGTGGAACGCCCCTCCCCGTCGTGGATCGTCCACCCTGCCCGTTCGCGATGCGTGAAATGGCAGAGGTGGCAATTACCGGGGAGCGCGCTATCGCGGCGAGGCAACTTCCACGCCGAGCCGCCCCATGCCCGATGCCCGCCGATTGCTGATCGACCTGACGATCATGACCGCCATCGGCGTGCTGCTCGCGGTGCTGGGACCGTTCGGCAGCTTCGCCCTGCCGTTCGCGCTGCGGCTGGCCTATTGGCTGGGCATCGCGCTGGCAGGCTATGCGCTGTACCTGCCCGCCACGGTCATCGCGACACGGCTGGCGCGGCGGCTTTCCCTGCCGGAAGCGGGGTTGTGGGTCGCCGCGTGCGTCGTCGCTACGGCGCCGATGACCGTGGTCGTCTGGGCAGTCGACGGATTATGGCATCCCCTCCACCTGCCCAGCGCGGAAGGGTGGCTGACAAGCTACGCCAATGTCCTGATCCTGGGGTCGGCGATCACGTCGATCTTCTGGTTCGGGAGGATGCGGCGCGCGTCTGCGGCACCTTCACCACCTTTGCCCGCGCCCGTCATCGCTCCGCCGGCGGCCACGCCGTTCCTCGACCGCCTGCCCGCCCATCTTGGCCGCGACCTGATCGCGCTGGCGATGGAGGATCATTATGTCCGCGCGCATACCCCGGCCGGATCGACGCTGATCCTGATGCGGATGCGCGACGCGGTAGCTGAGTTAGCGGGCATGGACGGCGCGCAGGTGCATCGCAGCTGGTGGGTCTCGCGCAGCCATGTCACGGGCGCCCAGCGCGACGGACGCAACGTCCGCCTGCTCTTGACCGGCGGGATCGAGGCACCGGTGGCGCGCGGCCAGATCGAGCCGTTGCAGGCAGCCGGCTGGCCGATGCGCAGCACGACGGTTTCCTCGCGCGCCGCAATCGGCTAGGCGACGGCCGATCATGGGAAATCTATTCATCGTCATGGCCGGCGGCGCGATCGGTGCCGGGCTGCGACATTTTTTCGGACGCTGGGCGCTCACGACCTTCGGCCCGGACTATCCCTGGGGGACGCTCGGGGTGAATCTGATCGGCGGGTTGGCGATGGGGCTGCTGGTCGGCGTCCTGGCGCGCAGCGGCGGCAACGAACAGGTCCGGCTGGCGCTGGGCGTTGGCGTGCTGGGCGGGTTCACCACCTTTTCGGCCTTCTCGCTCGACATGGTGACCATGATCGAACGGGGTGAAGCGGCCGGGGCGATCGGCTATGCACTGCTATCGGTGGTGGGTGCCGCGCTGGCGCTGTTCGCCGGGCTGCAACTGACGCGGGGAGCGGCATGAGCGAGAACGACGTCCGGCAATTCACGGTCGGGGCAGATGACGACGGCATCCGGCTGGACCGCTGGTTCAAGCGGCATCTGCCCGATACCAGCTTCAACACCGTGTCACGCTGGGCGCGGACCGGGCAGCTGCGCATCGATGGCGGCCGTGCCCAGCCGGGCGCCCGCCTGTCGGCCGGACAGGTGCTGCGCGTACCGCCGCCCGAATCGGCGATCGTCGCCCAGCCGCGCCCCAAGGCGGAGCGCCCGCCGCTGTCGGCCGAACAGACCGAGTTCGCGCAGAGCCTTGTCATTTACCGCGACAAGCAGGCGCTGGTGCTGAACAAGCCGCCGGGCCTGGCGACGCAGGGCGGGACCAAGACCCACGACCATGTCGACGGGCTGCTCGACGCGCTGCAGTTCGATGGCGAAAGCCGGCCGAAACTGGTCCACCGGCTCGACAAGGACACGTCGGGCGCGCTGCTGATCGCCCGCACCGCGCGCGCGGCGGCGTTCTTCGCCAAGTCGTTTTCGGGGCGGACCGCCAAGAAGGTCTATTGGGCGCTGGTCGTCGGCATCCCCGACATCGCCGACGGCATCATCGACCTGCCGATTGCGAAGCAGCCGGGCACCGGCGGCGAAAAGATGCATGTCGACGAAGCGGAGGGACAGCTCGCCCGCTCGCGCTACCGCGTGATCGAACGCGTCGGCAACCGCGCGGCGTGGGTCGAGCTGCAACCGTTCACCGGGCGTACCCACCAGCTGCGCGTACACATGTCGGCGATCGGCCATCCGATCGTCGGCGATGGCAAATATGGCGGGCAGGCGGCGTTCCTGACCGGCGGGGTCAGCCGCAAGATGCACTTGCACGCCCGCCGCATCCGCATCGACCATCCCGATGGCGGGCAGGTGGACGTGACCGCCGAACTGCCACCGCATTTCGCGGAAAGCATCGACCTGCTGGGCTTCGACCTGTCGCTCGGCAATGCGATGATCGACGATACGCCGCCGCCGGTGACCAAGGCCGATCTGAAGGCCAAGGCGAAGGCGCACGCCAAGAATTATCGCAAGGAACGGCGTGGCGAGCGGCGGTCGCGGGGACAGCGCGACTGATGCACCCCAATGCCGCCTTCCGCATGGGCGAGGATGCCGCTCGGGCGTTCGTCGCCGGGGAAGGTTTCGGCATGCTGTTCGTCATGACGCCTGACGGCCCCCGCGTGGCGCAGGTGCCGGTGGTGCCGGGCGCGGACGGCGCGCTACGCTTCCATGTCGCGCGCTCCAATGCGGTGACCGCGCATCTCGACGGGGCGACGGTGCTGTTCGTGGTGCAGGGGCCGCACGCCTATATCTCGCCGCGCTGGTACGCGGCGGGGCCGGATGAGGTACCCACCTGGAACTACCTGTCGGTCGAAGTCGAGGGCGTGGTCCGCGCGCTGGACCGTACCGGCCTGCGTGAACAGATCGATGCGCTGGCCGCGATCTACGAAGATGAACCGCAATGGGCCGTCGACCAGATCGATCCAAAAAAGGCGGAGGCGATGATGGACGCCATCGCCGGGTTCGAGCTGGTCCCGACGACGTCGCGCGGCACCGCCAAGCTGAACCAGAACAAGCCGGCGGAAGTCCGCGCGCGGGTGGCGGAGCGGCTGGGCGACCATCCGCTGGCGGCATGGATGCGGACGGCATGACCCGCCTCGCCGTGTTCGATTGCGACGGGACGCTGGCCGATGGGCAGGCGAATATCTGCCTCGCTATGGCGCTGGCCTTTGCCGATGCGGGGCTAGCCGACCCCGACCCGCGAGAAGTACGGCGAATCGTGGGGTTGAGCCTGCCGCAGGCGGTGGCGATGCTGGTGCCCGACAGCGATGCGGAGCTGCACGATGCGGTGGCGGAAGGGTATAAGCGGCATTTCCGCGCGATGCGGCTCGACGGGAGGCTGGCCGAGGAGCCGCTGTTCCCCGGTATCGCCAACGCACTGACTGCACTGCTCGATAGCGGATGGACGCTGGGGGTTGCGACCGGCAAGTCGGACCGGGGCCTCGCGCTGCTGCTCGACCATCATGGCCTTACCCGACATTTCACGACGTTGCAGACTGCCGACCGACATCCGTCCAAGCCGCATCCCGCGATGCTCTATGCCGCGATGGCCGAGGCCGATGCGCTGCCCGAGACGACGGTGATGATCGGCGATACCGGGTTCGACATGGCGATGGCGGTCGCGGCGGGCGCACGGGCGGTCGGCGTCACCTGGGGCTATCATGACCGCGACACCTTGATGGCTGCCGGCGCACAGCGAATGTGCGACGATGCCACCCTGCTCCCTCAGCTGCTGGACCTGCCATGACCGATGATCCCGTCGCCCGCAATCGCTGGCTCGTGCTGGTCGCGATCCGGATCGCCACCGCGATGGGTGCGGTGTTCGGGCTGATCGTGCTGGCGCGGGCTCCGGACACCGGCATGCGCGTGCTGGGCGCGGCGATCGTGCTGTCGGCGCTGTACGCGATGGCGGTCGTACCCCGCGGGCTGACCGCGAAGTGGCGCAGCAAGTGAAGCGCTTCTGGCAGGACGTCGCGGTCACGGCGGACGGCGGCATCGCGCTGGACGGGCGGCCGGTGCGCACGCCGGGGCGGTTGCCGCTGGTCGTGCCCTTCCCAGCGCTGGGCGAGGCGATCGCCGACGAATGGCGCGCGGTGGAGGAGACAATCGATCCGCGGGCGATGCCGCTGACCGGCCTCGCCAACGCCGCGATCGAACGGATCGCACCCGATGCGGCTACCTTTGCGGGCGGGATCGCGGTGTATGGCGGCAGCGACCTGCTCTGCTATCGCGCCGAGCCCGGACCACTGGCGGATCGGCAGGCGGCGATATGGGATCCGGTCCTCGACTGGGCGCGGGAGCGGTTCGGCGTCGACTTCTCCGTCACCGATGGCGTGATGCCGGTCGAACAACCGCCGCGGACGCTGGCGCGGCTGCGCGAGGCGGTGGTTGCCCTGTCGCCATGGCAGCTGGCGCCGCTGTCGCCGATCGTCTCGCTGACCGGATCGCTGCTGCTGGGGCTGGCGGTCGTCGAGCGCGCGATCGATGCCGACACCGCCTGGGCGGCGGCGCATGTCGACGAGGACTGGCAGGCCGAGCAATGGGGTGAGGACGCCCTCGCCGCCGAAACCCGTGCGGCGCGCGCGAGCGATTATCGGGCGGCGATCCGCTTCCTCGACCTCATCCGCGCCTGACCGGACCGCACGATCCGCCGACCGACAGCGACAGGGCGGCGGTCAGCGGCGAGTCGTCCGCCGCCCCTTCGATCCGGTCGATCAGCCGCGTCGTGATCGCGCCCGCCATATCGGCGATCGGGCGATGGACCGTGGTCAGGGCCGGGGTCAGCATTTGCGCGAGGATGCTGCCGTCGAAGCCGATGACGGAGAGGTCGCCCGGCACGTCGATTGCCAGCGATGCCGCGACCTTCAGCACGGCGGCCGCCATTACGTCGTTGCCGGCAAAGATCGCGGTCGGGCGCGGGGTCGCCTGCAACAACCGCGTCGCCGCCGCCACGCCGCTGTCGAAGCCGTAATCGCCCTCTGCCTCATGGCGGAGGGTCAGGCCGTGGTCGTCCAGCCCGGCAATAAACCCGGCACGCCGTTCGCGGGCCGACGCCGCGCTGGCCGGTCCCGACAGCAGCGCGATCCGGCGATGGCCAAGTGCCGCCAGATGATCGGCCACGGCACGCGCCGCGCCGCGCTCGTCCGACACCAGCACCGCGCCATAGCCAGACAGCGCGACCGAAGAGAGCGCCACTGCCGGCACACCCGCTTCGCTCAACGCTTCTGCCATCCCGGCGATGCCGGAGATGGGCGGCACGACCACCACGCCATCGACCCGCGACCGTCCGGCGAAATCGAGCACGTCGGCGACCGGATCGCCATCGCCCGGCGCGACCGGATGCACCACCAGCTCATAAGCCCGCGCCGCCGCCGCACCGACGATCCCGCGCTGTAAGGGGTCGAGCACCAGCGCGTTGCGATCGTTATGCACCAGCCCCAGCAGGAACGACCGCCCGGTCGCCAGCCCGCGTGCACGGGCGCTGGGGCGGAACTGCAGTTCGGCGACCACCGCCTCCACCTGCTCGCGGGTGGCGGCGTTGACCAACGGCGACCGGTTGAGCACGCGCGACACGGTACGGATCGACACGCCCGCCCGCGCCGCGACATCGGCGATGGTGGTCACGCGATATGCCCCTCCAAAACGACATGCGGGGCAGGAACTGCCTCGGCCGTTCCCGCCCCGTCATGGTTCGGCGATGCGGCGTCCGAGGGAGCGAACCACCGCATCGTCTCGATCGTCAGCAAGCCTCGTCTCCCGCATCCTCACTTGCGCAAGGCATAGGCGAAGCCGATCACCGCTGTCGAACGATCAGGCGAGCGTCAGGCCGACATCGACATTACCGCGAGTCGCATTCGAATAGGGGCAGATGCCGTGCGCGGTGTCGATCAACGCTTGCGCCTGCTGCGGATCGACGCCGGGCACCGCCACTTTCAGGTCGGCGGTGATGCCGAACCCGCCGAGCGAACGCGGGCCGATGCCGACGGTCGCGGTGACGGTCACGTCGTTCGGGACCTTGATCCCCAGCTGCTGCCCGGCGACCTTCATCGCGCCGATGAAGCACGCGGCATAGCCCGCCGCGAACAGCTGTTCCGGATTGCTGCCGTCGCCGCCGGCACCGCCCAGTTCGCGCGGGGTCGACAGCTTGACGTCGAACCGGCCGTCCTCGCTGCGCGCATGGCCTTCGCGACCCCCGGTGGCGGTGGCGGTGGTGCTGTACTTGACGTCGATCGACATGGCGGATGCTCCATTTGTTTATCGCGATAAGTAAATAGCGTTACCCGGCTGGGCTGTCCAGTATTATTTATCGCGACAATCATTCATGCTATATGCCCGGCATGGACAAGCCCCTGCCCCTCGACGAACAGCTCTGCTTCTCGCTCTACGCCGCGACGATCGCGATCAACCGGACCTACAAGCCGATGCTCGACCGGATGGGCATCACCTACCCGCAGTTCCTCGTCCTGCTGACGTTGAGCGATTCGGAGGACGGACTGACCATCGGCGCCATCGCCGAACGGCTGTCGCTGGAGCCGAGCACGATCACGCCGCTCGCCAAGCGGATGGAGGCGGCGGGGCTGGTCGACCGACTGCGCAATCCGGAAGATGAACGCCAGGTACTGGTACGGTTGACCGAAGCGGGGCGCGCGCGCTGGGCGGAGAGCGGCTGCTTAGCGCCAACCGTCGTCGCGCGCAGCGGGATGACGCCGGAACGGTTGATCGCGCTTAATGGCGAAGTGACCGCGTTGCGCCGTGCATTGGACGCGGCGCTCGGCTGATTACCCCTTGGCGTTCAACGTCTTGGAACATATATCGAACATATGGCGCAGCTCGACACCCGTGCGAAACTGGCGATCCTTGCCGATGCCGCGAAATATGATGCGTCCTGCGCGTCGTCGGGCACGGCCAAGCGCCATTCGCGCGACGGGAAGGGAATCGGGTCGACCGAGGGGATGGGCATTTGCCACGCCTATGCGCCCGATGGTCGCTGCATCTCGTTGCTCAAGATCCTGCTGACCAACAGCTGCATCTTCGACTGCCATTACTGCATCAATCGCAAGTCGTCGAACGTCCGTCGTGCGCGCTTTACCGCGCAGGAGGTCGTGGCGCTGACGCTCAGCTTCTATCGGCGGAACTATATCGAGGGGCTGTTCCTGTCGTCGGGGATCATCGGGTCGTCCAACTATACGATGGAGCAGATCGTCGAGGTCGCGCGGTCGTTGCGCGAGGACCATGATTTTCGCGGCTATATCCACCTGAAGACCATTCCCGATGCCGATCCCGAACTGGTGCATCTGGCCGGGGTCTATGCCGACCGCGTGTCGATCAATGTCGAGCTGCCGACCACCGGCGGGCTGAAGCGGCTGGCGCCGGAAAAGTCGGCGACGCAGATCGAAGGGGCAATGGGCAAGGTCGCGCACGACATCGCGGACGGTCGCGACGCGCGAAAGCGGTACAAGTCGGCGCCGAAATATGCGCCGGCGGGGCAGTCGACGCAGATGATCGTCGGCGCCGATGCGGCGACCGACCGCGATATCGTCGGCAAGGCGTCGACGCTGTACGACCGCTACGGTCTGCGCCGCGTCTATTATTCGGCGTTCAGCCCGATCCCCGAGGCGTCCGCCGTCCTGCCGCTGCAACGCCCGCCGCTGATGCGCGAGCACCGCCTGTACCAGTCCGACTGGCTGATGCGCTTCTACGACTATCGTGCCGACGAGGTGCGCGCGGCGGCGGACGATGCGACGGGGATGCTGCCGCTCGACATCGATCCCAAGCTCGCCTGGGCATTGAAGTTCCGCGATCGCTTTCCGGTCGACGTGAACCGCGCGCCGCGCGAGATGCTGCTGCGCGTGCCGGGGCTGGGGGTGAAGGCGGTCAACGCGATCCTGACCGCACGGCGTTGGCGGCGGCTGGCGCTGGCCGATGTCGCGCGGCTGACCGTGTCGATCGCCAAGCTCCGGCCGTTCCTGATCGCCGATGACTGGCGGCCGGTCCTGCTGGCGGACCGCGCGGAACTGCGGCCGGTGGTGGCGCCCAAAAAGGCGGACCAGATGGAGTTGTTCAGCTGAACCGCCGTCATCCCGGCGGAGGCCAGGATCCATGGTCACGACCGATATCGATAGAAGCGCGCCGTTCCGTGTCCATGGATTCTGGCCTTCGCCGGAATGACGGGTGGCGGTGAAAATCCCTCGCAAGAGAAACCTCCGCGGATCGCCGCCGTTGGTCGGTGCGAACCAGCAAAGGAATTTCCCATGGCCGACGCCCGCATCTATGCCGACCTGAAGGCCGATCACGACCGGCACCGCGACCTGTTGAAGCGCATCGACGCGGCCACGGGCGACGAGCGTGCCGAACTGTTCGAGGAATTTCGCGTCGAGGTGTCGGCCCATGCCGCCGCGGAGGAGGAGGCGCTGTACGCGACGATGCTCGCCAATCCCGATCTCCGCGACGAGGCACGCCATTCGGTGTCGGAGCATAAGGAAATCGACGACTATCTGGGCGAGATCGCCAAGCTGGACGCCGGCAGCAACGAATGGAACGAGCGCTTCGCCGAGATGCGCCACCGCTACGAGCATCACATCGACGAGGAGGAGGAAGAGATGTTCCCCGCCGCCGCCGAGGAACTGAGCGATGCCGAGGAAGCGCGCATCGCCAAGGTGTTCGAGGACCGCAAGCCCAAGGAACTGGAGATTGCCGAGACGTCGGAAGCGGGCGACGACCGCGACTAGAGCCTGAAGGCCTGGTTTTGACCCGTCGTGATTGCCCTGCGCCGTTCGTCGGCAAGGAGTACCGTGCAGCGTGGGCACCTTGCCCGGGCAAGCGGTGCGACGACGTCCGGCGGGCGGCGCAGGGCAACCGCGAAGCGGCGGGCCGATGCAGGCCTGTGGTGGCGTCGCTCGTCAGTCATGGGGGCAAGGCCCCGCTCCTTCCTCACTCCTATCCACCGATCCGCATCGGCTCCGTCCCGATGGGGCAAAACCAGGCCTTCAGGCTCTAATGCGGGTCGCGGCGCTGGCGGCGGCGGATGATTTCGACGGGTGGCGCGATGCCGCCCGGTCGCTCGCCGCGCAGCGCGTGTCCCCGGCGGAGGTGGTGTGGCAGGTCGGTGACCTGCCCACCGACCTGTTCGGCGACGAGGCGATCGTCGTCGGCGACGCCCCCGCCCCCCGCGTGCCCCGAGCGTTCATCGATCTGGCGCGGACGGTGGCGATGCACGCCGACCCGGAGCGATTCGCGCTGCTCTATGCGATGCTCACCCGCCTGATCGATCAACCCCGCCTGATCGACGACAAGGCCGATCCGGCGATGCGGCGGCTGGAGGAGATGGCCAAGGCGGTCCGGCGCGACATTCACAAGATGCGCGCCTTTCTGCGCTTTCGCGAGGTCGAGGAAGAGGGCGGCACCCGCTTCGTCGCGTGGTTCGAGCCGGAGCATCATATCGTCCGCCACAATGGCCGGTTCTTCGTCGACCGGTTCGCGGCGATGCGCTGGTCGATCCTGACGCCCGAGGTGTCGCTGCACTGGGACGGCGAGACGCTGTCCGAAGGGCCCGGTGCCAGCAAGGCCGACGCCCCCGACGGCGACCCGGTCGAGGAGGCGTGGAAGACCTATTACGCGTCGATCTTCAATCCCGCCCGGCTGAAAAAGGGCGCGATGCTGAAGGAGATGCCGCGCAAATATTGGAAGAACATGCCCGAAACCGCGCTGGTCCCGGCGCTGATCGCGGGGGCACAGGCACGCGAGGCGGCGATGATCGAGACGGCACGAGCGGCTCCCGGTGGCAATAGCGAGGCGGCGTGGGCGGCGCTGCGTGACGAGGCGATGGGCTGCCAGCGCTGCCCGCTATGGAAGCCGGCGACGCAGACGGTATTCGGCGAGGGGCCGGTGGATGCCGATATGATGGTCGTCGGCGAGCAGCCGGGCGACCAGGAGGATCTGGCGGGGCGCCCCTTCGTAGGCCCGGCGGGACAGATGTTCGACCGGGCGATGGCCCAAGCCGGGATCGATCGGTCGCGAGTCTATGTCACCAACGCGGTCAAGCATTTCAAGTTCGAGCCGCGGGGCAAGCGGCGCATCCATGCCAAGCCCGGCGTGGGCGAGATCGATGCCTGTCGCTGGTGGATCGAACAGGAGCGCGGCATTCTCCGCCCGCGCATGACGGTGGCGCTGGGCGCGACGGCGGCGCGGTCGCTGACCGGCAAGACGGTGACGATCTCGCGCGAGCGCGGGCGGGTGCTGACCTTGGCCGATGGCGGGATCGGCTGGATCACGGTCCATCCGAGCTATTTGCTGCGGCTGCCCGATAAAATCCAGGCAGAAGAAGAGTTTGCACGGTTCGTCGAGGATTTGAAGGGTGCGGCGGCGGCGATGGCGTGAGGCCAAAGTTCACTAAGTTCACACTCGTCGCGTTGTTGTGGTGGTAGCGATTCCTCCCGTTTGAACTGGGCGTCATGCCGGCGGCGGCTGGCATTTTTCCGTTACCGGGGGCGGCAGGAGCCGCTTGAGGCCCCAGCCTTCGCTGGGGCGACGTTTGGGGGCTGACGGTGAGAAAGATCGTTTTCACGCGAAGGCGCGGCGGCGCGGAGTAGAAAAAAGGGCTGTTTTTCGCGCAGAGGCGCAGAGGGTGAAGAGGGGTTGTGGAGCGGGCGGCGTCAGTCTGTCTGGCAAAGCCCTTCTCTTTCGGCTCCCCCCATAGAGAGCCGCGGTCGCGGCGAGCGCCACCTCTCTGCGCCCTCCGCGCCTCTGCGCGATCAAATCCTTCCTTCTTCTCCCCGCCTCCGTGTGAACCCATTCCCGCGAGCCTACCTAAAGCACCCGCTGTAGGAAAATCATTCCGGGCGCGGATGCCACCACGGCTCAGGCTGCGGCAGGGTGATCGCGTCGTGCTGATCCGGGGCCTCGGCGATGGCGCGCAGGCGGTCGAGGTCTTCGGGGGTGTCGATGTCGATCAGTTCGGCCGGCGTCGTTACGACATGGCGACCGGCGCGGACGAGGTCGCGGGCGCCGGCATCGCCTTCGAGCGATTCGAGGAAGTCGAAGCGGCCCGCGCCGAACACGGCCGGCGGGCACGGCCTCGTCCCGTCGCTCGACGCGACTACCGCGTCCGCATCGTCGCGGGCGGTGTCGAGCAGGCGATAGACATGGGCGGCGGTGATGCGCGGCATGTCGGCGAGCGCGATCACCACGCCCTTCGCGCCCTTGGCCCGCGCCGCGCGCAGGCCGAGCTGGACGGAGCGCGACATGCCCGCCGCGGGGTCATCGTTGACGATAACGTCATAGCCGCGCGACGCGAAGTCGAGCTTCGTCCCGTCGATCACCGCGACGCGGTCGAGGAACGGGATCGCCTCCAGCGCGGTCACGACATGATAGGCGACCGGCTTGTGCAGGAATTCCTGCGCCAGCTTGTCGGCATCGCCGAAGCGCTGCGAGCGCCCGGCCGCCAGCAGGATCAGGACGGTATCTTCAGCGCGCATGGAAGCTCCTTACCATGGCCGCCGCGATCGACAGCGCGATTTCGGACGGGCCGATCGCCCCGATGTCGAGCCCGACCGGACCGTCGATCCGCTCAAGCCCCTGCGCCCCGGCAGCGGAGATGCGTTCGAGCCGCGCGGCGTGGCTGCGCCGCGATCCCAGCGCGCCGATATAGGCGGCGGGGGATTTCAGCGCCTCGATCAGCGCGGGGTCGTCGATCTTCGTATCGTGGCTGAGGGTCACGACGGCAGTGGCGGCATCGGGCTTCAACGCCTGCAATGCCTCGTCCGGCCAGCGATCGTCGAGGGTGACGCCGGGGAAGCGCTCTTCGGTCAGGAAGCGGGCGCGCGGGTCGATGACGGTGGTGGCGATGCCCAGTTCGCGCGCCATGCCCGACAGCGCCTGCGCGATCTGTACCGCGCCGACGATCAGCAGGCGGCGCGGCGGGTCGTAGCGGTTGAGGAACGCGCCCTCCGTCTCGCCGATGCTGGTGCGACCGGTGGTGCGATCGGTCGACAGGGTGATGGCGCGTCCTTCCGCGCCCGCCGCGTCGATCGCGTCGAACAGCACGGGGTCGAAGCCCTCCGGGTCGACGCGCTGGACCATGACCTCGATCTCGCCGCCGCAGGGCAGGCCGACTTCCCACGCGGCGGCGTCGGCCACGCCATAGCGTTTGATGGCGAAGGGCGCGCCGGCGATGACGTCGGCGGCGGTGGCGAGGATGTCGCTTTCGACGCAGCCGCCCGATACCGATCCTTCGAAACGGCCGTCCTGATGGACCAACATGTGGCTGCCGCGCGGGCGGGGCGCGGAGCCCCAGGTCGAGGTGACGGTGGCCAAGGCAAGCGGCGCGCCTGCCCAGTCACGGGCGGCGGTCAGGATGGTGTCGTTGTCGGCCATGATGTTCCGATGATGGGGGAATTTCGGGCGCGTGGCCAGTGGCGTGGTGCTGCCCCTTGTCGTACCCCCGCGCAGGCGGGGGTCCAGGGCGTCGAACGCTACCGTTGCGTTGCCTGGCTCTGGACCCCCGCCTGCGCGGGGGTACGGAAAGATGTCAGATCACATCCAGCACCAGGCCGCGTTCCTTCGCTTCCTCGGCACCGATATACCAGTTGGCCGGGGCCTTCTCGACCAGTTCCTCGAACGGGACCTGCGACCCGGCGACGATCGCGCGGAAGCCCTCTTCCTCGATCTCGACCGAGGTTTCGATCTCGTGCAGCTTGGCCTTCAGCGTCGCGACCAGCATCTTCAGCGGGCCGGACAGTTCGATGGTGCTGGTCATCTGCCGCTCGTGCAGCATCAACCGGGTGCCCTTGGTCAGGAAACGCTTGTTGACCTGGAAGGCCGACATGAAGGTCGATCCGGCGGAATAGACCGCGACCTTGCCGAGGAACAGCGCCTCGCGGCCGGTATAGTCGCGGAGCAGGCGGATATCGTCGCCCATCGCGCGGGCGACTTCGGGATCGCCGCCGAGCGTCGAGATGGAGACGACGAGCGGGCCTTCTGCGGGGGCGTTCAACAGTTGCTCGCGGAAATTGGCGTACATCGCATGGTCGACCGGGCCGGTCAGATGGATGTGCGGGCGGGCGAGCAGCGGATAATCGTTGACGTTGGTGTCGGACATGACGGGCGTTCCCTCTGGCGTGGTCGGCGGCGGAACCGGGGGGAGCGGGGTTATGTTCCGGGGATGGGTCGTTGGCGGGAGAAGAAAGTTCAGAGGCTCGCGCGGAGGCGCGGAGGCGCGGAGACGCGGAGGGGTTTCGTGTCTGGCGGGCGGGCCGTGTCGTTGCGGCATTCGGGTTCGTGGGGAGAGATGGAGAGAGGCTCGCTGGCGCGAGGAGCGTTACCTCTCCCCATCGTCACCCCGGACTTGATCCGGGGTCCCGCTGCTTAACCCCGTCGAACAGAAGAAGAAGCGGGACCCCGGGTCAAGCCCGGGGTGACGGGGGTGGGCAGGTTGGCGTCGGGTCGCGACCGCTCCGCTTGCGGAACCCTCCGCATCTCCGCGCCTCCGCGCGAACCCCTATCTTCTGCGTCCTTTGTGCCTTCGCGAAACTCCAACTCTTCTTCGCGCCTTCGCGTGAATCAAAAAGGGCGACCGGTCCGCACCGATCGCCCTTCCCTCAACCGTTTGAAAACAGGCTCAGTACACCCGCTTCTTCGGCTTGATATATTCGATCTCGTCGGTCAGCGTATAGTCGTGCACCGGGCGATAATCGATCGCGGTGGTGCCGAGCGTGCCGCCCCAGCCGTCGAAGGTCGCGATGGTGTGCTTCATCCAGTTGGCGTCGTCGCGGTCGGGGAAATCCTCGTTCACGTGCGCGCCGCGGCTTTCCTTGCGGTTCTGCGCCGACTTGATCGTCACCATCGCCTGCGCCAGCAGATTGTCAAGCTCGAGCGTCTCGACCAGATCGGTGTTCCAGATCAGCGACTTGTCGGTGACGTGCACGTCGGCGAACGAGCGATAGATATCCTCCATCATCGTCACGCCTTCGTTCAGCAGCGCGTCGTCGCGGAACACGGCGCAGTGCTTCTGCATCGTCTTCTGCATGTCGAGGCGGATCTGCGCGGTCGGCTTGCTGCCGCTCGCGTTGCGGAACTTGTCGAGGCGAGCGAGCGCCAGGTCGGCCGATCCTTCCGGCAGCGGCTTGTGCGGGGTGTTGGGCTTCAGGGTTTCCTTGAGCCGCAGACCCGTCGCACGGCCGAACACGACCAGATCGATCAGCGAGTTGGAGCCGAGGCGGTTGGCGCCGTGCACCGACACGCAGGCCGCTTCGCCGACCGCGAACAGGCCGGGCACGACCGCGTCGGGGTTGCCGTCCTTGATGGTCACGACTTCGCCGTGATAGTTACACGGGATGCCGCCCATATTGTAATGGACCGTCGGCGTCACCGGCAGCGGCTGGCGGGTCAGGTCGACACCGGCGAAGATCTTGCCGGTTTCGGTGATGCCCGGCAGGCGTTCGGCCAGCACCTTGGGATCGATATGGTCGAGGTGCAGGAAGATATGGTCGCCGTCCTTGCCGACGCCGCGCCCTTCGCGCATCTCCATCGCCATCGACCGGCTGACGACGTCGCGCGAGGCAAGGTCCTTGGCCGAGGGGGCGTAGCGTTCCATGAACCGCTCGCCATCCTTGTTGGTCAGATAGCCGCCCTCGCCACGCGCGCCCTCGGTGATAAGGACGCCCGCGCCATAGATGCCGGTCGGGTGGAACTGGACGAATTCCATGTCCTGCAGTGGCAGGCCGGCGCGCAGCACCATGCCGCCGCCGTCGCCGGTGCAGCTATGCGCGGAAGTCGCCGAGAAATAGCAGCGGCCATAGCCGCCGGTCGCCAGCACCACCGAATGCGCGCGGAAGCGGTGGATCGACCCGTCTTCCATGCACAGCGCGATCACGCCGCGGCAGACCTTGCCCTCGGGCGTGTCCTCCATGATCAGGTCGAGCGCGAAATATTCGATGAAGAAGTCGGCGTCATACTTCAGCGACTGCTGGTACAGCGCGTGGAGCATGGCGTGGCCGGTACGGTCGGCGGCGGCGCAGGTGCGCTGCACCGGGGGGCCTTCGCCCATATTCTGCATATGGCCGCCGAACGGACGCTGGTAGATCGTCCCGTCCTCGTTGCGGCTGAACGGCACGCCGGCATGTTCCAGCTCGATGACCGCAGCGGGCGCCTCGCGGACCATATACTCGATCGCGTCCTGGTCGCCGAGCCAGTCGGAGCCCTTGACCGTGTCGTACATGTGCCACGACCAGTGGTCGGGCGAGTTGTTGCCGAGGCTGGCGGCGATGCCGCCCTGCGCGGCGACGGTGTGCGACCGCGTCGGAAACACCTTGGTGATGCAGGCGGTCTTCAGGCCGGCTTCGGCGATGCCCATGGTGGCGCGAAGGCCGGAACCGCCCGCGCCCACGACGATCGCGTCATAGGTGTGGTCGATGATCTTGTAAGCGTCGGTGGCCATTATGCGGGCGTCCCGGTGAAAGCGATGCGGAGGATCGAGAAGGCGGCGAGCAGCCATCCCGCGCCATAGACGAGGTTCAGCGCGATCAGCGCGACGACGCGCGTTTCGTCATGCTGATAATCCTCGATCACGGTCTGCAGGCCCATCTTGGCATGGTAGAAGACCGAGGTGGCGAGCAGGATCAGCGGCACCGCGCCCCATGCCGACGACACCCACGCATAGACGGTGTCGTAATCATAGGCGGGCAGCAGCGCGAGCGAGAGCACGAACCACAGCATGAGGACGAGGTTCGAGACCGCCGTCAGCCGCTGATGCCAGAAATGATGCGCGCCGGCCTTGGCCGATCCCAGGCCGCGCACGCGGCCGATGCTGGTTCCGTTACCCATCAGTGCTTCCCCACCAGCAGCCAGGCCCACAGCGCGGCAGTCGCGCAGGCGGCGAACACGATCGTCGCGACCGCGCTCTGCCGGTTGCCCTTCAGTTCGAAATTCGCGCCGATATCCATGAAGAAATGACGCACGCCGTTGCCGATATGCTGGAACAGCGCGAAGCTGAGACCGATGCCGACCAGATAGCCGATGGGCGCGAACGGACCGGTGAACCACGACAGGAAGCGGGCATAGCTGTCCTCGCCACCCGACAGCGCGGCCAGCCACCACACGAACAGCGCGAGGCCAACCGTGCCCATGGCGACGCCGGTCGCGCGGTGCAGGATCGACACCAGCATGTTCGGCCCCCAGCGCCAGACCTGGAGATGGGGCGAAACGGGGCGGTTTTTCGGGCGGACCATGGCCAAGTCGGACATTCCTCAAAGCAGCGCGCGCAGCCACGTCGGGCGGATGCGGATTTCCAGCGATTGTGGCCTATCTACGCACCCGCCCCGCCGATGCAAGTCTGCATGCACGAAAGGGCCGGCCCCGGCATTGCGCGAACGACGCCCGACCCGTGGTCAACCGACTGTTAACGCCTGCACGTTACCCCCGGCAGCTACAGGGGTCCGCCGTGCCAGTTGCGGGCGCCAGCGAACAGGGGAAGCGAATCGTGGGGACCAGGAAGCTGCCGGCACCGGAAAGCGTGAGCCGGACGATCGATCTGCAAGAGCGCCTGCACCTGTTCAACATTTCCGCCGAAGACGTGGCCGCCGCGCGCGAGCTGTGGACCATCATCGAACCGCATGCCCGAGAAGTCGCCGCCGCGCATTTCCAGCAGTCGCAAAAGGTCGGCGGGGCGAACAGCATGCACCGCAACTACGACCGGATGATCGAGCTGGGCGTCGCCTATCTGCGCAACCGCTTCACCAACCTGACCGGCCTGGCCTGGGTAGAATCGTGCGAGCGGACCGTCGCCAGCGCATTCGCCGCCGACGTCACGCTGACCGCGATCCTGTCGATGGGCGATGCCGGCGCGCGCACGCTGCTGGACGTGCTGCGTCGCGGGATCGAGGACGAAGCCGCGTTCCGCTATGCCGCCGAGCTGCTGTTCCGGCTGCGGTCGCTGGAATCCGAAGTGTTCGTGTCGCTGTTCAACGCCTATCTCCAATACGATCTGCAGGAATCGCGCGACCAGCTGGCGCATGAGTTCCGCGACAATATCGGCGCGACGGTCGAGCGGGCGAGCCGCGAGAGCGACACGCTGCGCATCCATGCCAGCCGGTCTTCGGCCAATGTCCGCGGCATGCTGGGCAAGGCGTCCGAAGTCGCCGCCGCCGCCGAACAGTCGGCGGTCGCGATGCGCGAAGCCGCCGCCACCTCCGCCGGGCTGATCCGCGCGATCGAGGATGCGCGGATGGAGGTCGAGGCCGCCGCCGAGATCGCCACCCGCGCGTCGGAACAGGCCGGCACCGCCGTCGGCATGTCGGAAGCGCTGTCGGACCATGCCAAGTCGATCGAATCGATCCTGGGGCTGATCCGCGACATTGCCGGGCAGACCAACCTGCTGGCGCTCAACGCCACGATCGAGGCCGCCCGCGCGGGTGATGCCGGCCGCGGCTTTGCGGTGGTGGCGCAGGAGGTGAAGAGCCTCGCCAGCCAGACCGCCCGCGCGACCGACGACATCGCCGCCAAGATCGCCGCGATCCAGGCGGCCACGCGCTCGACGGTCGAGACCAACGCATCGATCCGCTCGACCGTGACCGAAGTGCAGGAAAGCGCCAACCGCATCCGCAGCGCGATGGAGGTGCAGGCGCAGACCGTGACCGCGATCACCGCCGCGGTCGACGAAACCGCGCTGGCCGCCGATTCGATGTCGTCGACCATCGCCGCGATCCGCGAGGATACCGAAACGGTGGCGTCGGAAATCGACCGGGTCGGCGACGGCTTCTTCTTGCTGGACGGCGAGCTGGGCTCGCTCAAGGCGAGCACCGTCGAGTTCATCAGCAAGGTCGCCGCGTAAGCGCGGCACCCCCTGCCCCCGGACCTGGTCCGGGGTTCCGCCTCCTACGGACAGCACCAACAGGAGCGGGACCCCGGATCAAGTCCGGGGGATGTTGCCTTGATCGGGCCGCGCATTGAATGTCCCCGCGCCCGCGCCTACACCGCGCGGCCATGGCATCCCCGACCCTGACGGCTCCCGCACGATGAGCTGGAAACTCACCCTCCCCTGCACCCGCGCCGAGGCGGAGACGATCGATGCAGCCGAGGATTTCGGCATCGATCCCGCGCCGGTGCTGATGACCACCGAGACGGTCGAGGACGATACCGAGACGTGGCGGCTGGACGCCTATTTCGAGGCCGAGCCGGACGATGCCGCCATCGCCGCGATCGCCGCGCTGGTGCCGAGTGCGGCGGGCACGCCACCGCAGGTCGAGGCGCTGGGCGACGAGGATTGGGTGACGATGAGCCAGGCGGGGCTGGAGCCGCTGCATGTCGGGCGCTTCTTCGTCCATACCGCCGCCTATGCCGATGCGGTGCCGGCGGGCGCGCGGGCGTTTTTGATCGATGCCGGACGGGCGTTCGGGACCGGGCACCACGAGACGACCAGCGGGTGCCTGGCGATGCTCGACCGGATGGCGGACCGGGATTTCCGGAACGTCATCGACCTGGGCACCGGGACCGGCCTGCTCGCCTTTGCCGCGCGCGAGCTGTGGCCGACGGCGCGGGTGATCGCGACCGATATCGATCCCGTCGCGATCGACGTGACCGCGGTGAATGCGACGCTGAACGCGGTCGATCGGGTCGAACTGGTGGTGGCCGATGGCGCGCTGTCCGACGATATCACCGCGGCGGCGCCGTACGACCTGTTGATCGCCAACATCCTTGCCGGGCCGCTGATGTCGATGGCGCCGGAAGTGGCGGCGATCGCCGCCGCCCACGCGACGATCGTGCTGGCCGGGTTGCTGGAGACGCAGCGCGCGGATGTGGTCGCGGCCTATGCGGCGTGCGGCTGTTCGCTGGAGGACGTCGACCGGCGGGGCGACTGGAGCGTGCTGCGGCTGACCGCCGGGGCCGAGCGGTTCGTGCCGACCGCGCCGATCGATCCCAAGGGCCGCGACGGGTGGGCGTTGGATTTGTGAGATCCTCCCCGCGCAGCGGGGAGGAGCTTTCAGGCCTTCGACCGGGCGTAGTGCTGCGTGCCTTCGGTGACGACGTCATCCTTCGGTAGCACCTCATCCACCGCAATCTCCTGCTCCTCGCGGATCGCTTCGTAGACCGGCGCGAAGTCGGTCTCGACGGTCAGGCGCAGCAGTTCGTCGAAGCTGGGGATGACGAAATAGGTCTGCTGGAAATCGTCGATCCGGTAATCGGTGCGCATCACGCGGGCGAGGTCGAGCATGATCCGGTTGGGGCTGGGATCGTCGAGCGAGAAGCGGGTCTCCGACGCGCTCGACACGATGCCGGCGCCATAGATGCGCAGGCCCTCCGGCTCCTGCACCAGCCCGAATTCGACCGTGTACCAGTAGAGCCGCGCCAACTGCTTGAGCGAGCCGAGTTCGAGCGCGCGCAGGCCGCCGCGGCCATAGGCGGCCAGATAGTCGGCGAAGACCGGGTCGGCGAGCATCGGCACATGGCCGAACACGTCGTGGAAGACGTCGGGTTCCTGCAGGTAATCGAGCTGGTCGGGGCGGCGGATGAAGTTGCCGGCGACGAAGCGGCGATTGGCCATGTGGGTGAAGAAGACGTCGTCGGGCACCAGCCCGGGCACCGCGACCACCCGCCAGCCGGTCAGCGCCTCCAGCCGGTCGGACAGTTCCTCGAAATCGGGGATGCCCGATTCGGACAGCTTGAGCGCATCGAGCCCGCGCAGGAACGCGTCCGACGCACGACCGGGCAGCAACTTCATCTGCCGCGCATAGAGCGTGTCCCACGTCGCATGGTCTTCGGCGCTATAGGCGTCCCAGCGCTGCGGGATCGTCCAGTCGGCATTGGCCCCGGCGGGCGGGCGGTCGAGTACATGGGTTTCGCTTGCCATCCGCAAATAGTAGCATGGGAAACGATGCGACGGAAATGGCTGCGCCGAATGGCTGGTATGGTGGGCGCGGTCGTGCTGACCCTGCTGCTGTACCTGTTCGCCGGGCTGGTCGGCGGGGCGATCCCGGCGGGCGGACAGGCACCGCCGGCGCAGGGCATCCGCATCTATGTCGAGGATAACGGCATCCATACCGGCATCGTCCTGCCCAAGCATGCCGCGGGCATGGGGTTCGACGATCTGGTACGGGCAGGCGATCTGGCCGATCCGCGCTATACCGGCCATGGGTGGCTGTCGATCGGCTGGGGCGACCGCGCCTTTTATCTCGGCACGCCGAGCTGGGCCGATGTCCGGCCCGCGACCATCGCCGCCGCCGCGATCGGCAGCGATGCGGTCGTGATGCATGTCGGGCACCTGCCGGAGCCGGTAGGCGAGCCGGGCGTTTATCCGGTGATGCTGACGCCCGACCAATATCGCCGGCTGGTGGCCGCGATCCGCGCGAGCTTTGCCGCGCGGACCGACCCGGTGCATGGCTATGGCCCGTCCGATGCCTTCTACGTCGCGCGGGGGCGCTATAGTGCGGTCGAGACGTGCAATTCGTGGACCGGGCGGATGCTGCGCGCGGCGGGCGTGCCGATGGGGCGGTGGACGCCGTTTCCGGTGACGGTGACGGCGTGGCTGTAGAAACCCTGCCCCCGCCCCCGCTCGGCCAGTTCCTGATCGAGACGCCGCGCGCCGCGCTGGCACTGGCCGGCGTGCCGTTCCGGTGGCGGCAGGCGTTGGCGGGGGTGCCGCGTGCCTCCGGAGAGCCGGTGATGCTGCTGCCCGGCCTGTTCAACAGTGACCGGTCGATGACGATCATGGCGCGCTATCTGCGCGACTTGGGCCACGCGCCATCCGGCTGGGGATTGGGTCGCAATTTCGGGCAGCGCAGTATCGGGACGGATGCGAGCGCGCTGATCGACCGGGTCGATGCTCTGGCACAGGTGGCCGGTCGGCCGGTGGCGATGGTCGGGGTCAGCATGGGGGGGATCATGGCGCGGCTGGTCGCGCATCGCCGGCCCGATCTGATCGAACAGGTGGTGACGGTCGCCAGCCCCTATGCCGGGCCGGCGCGATCGACGCGGGTGTGGCGGCTGTACGAATGGATCAGCGGCGAATCGGTCGACGACCCCGCCGTGTTGGCGCTGGCCGACGAAGTGCGCCGGCCGCTGCCGGTTCCCGCCACCGCGATCTGGAGCGCCAGCGACGGGCTGGTTAATGGCCTTGGCTGTCATGCGCCGGGTGAACCGGGATGCCGCGCGGTCGAGGTGGTGAGCAGCCATTATGGCGTGCAGACCCGGCTGATCGTGCTGCGCGCGGTGGCGATGGCGCTGGCGGGGAATCGGTAGGATTTGCTGTTCGTCATACCCCGCCACGGACGTCACCCCAGCGCAGGCTGGGGTCTCCCGGTTATCGGGCGGGACAGGATCCGCGAGAGACCCCAGCCTGCGCTGGGGTGACGTTTGGGACGAGCGCCGATTCTCGGTGACCGCTCAATCGTCGTTGCGGCGTCGTTCCTCCCGCCGACGCCGCGCTTCTTCCTTGCGCATTTCGCGGCCCTCGCGGGCTTCCTTCTTGCGCATCTTGCGGCCGTAATTGCGGTCGGCTTCCGACTGGCTGGTGGTGGTCCAGTCGATCACCTGCGCGCCGGCGCGGACCGGAGCGGTCGCGACGTCCCATACCGTGCTGACGCACCCACCGGTCAGCGGCGCTACCGCCAACACCATCCACGCCAGTCGCATCGGTTCCGAATCCTCAATAGGGTTTGTCGCGTATCTGCGCCCCGATTAGCGGGTAATCGGTGAAGAAACCATCGACGCCCGCCGCGACCGCATCGGCGATCTCCTGCCCGATCCGGCCGTGCGTCGCGGGATCGCCCGGCACGCGATACGCTTCGGGCAAGAAGATATTCTCGGCGCGGTACGTCCAGGGATGGACGCGCAGGCCCGCCGCATGGGCGTCGCGGACCAGCGGCTTGCCGCCCGCGATCATGACCTTGTTCGGGCCGATGCCCCAGGCATAGGTCGCCACCGCCTTCAACCCCGCCGGGGTCGCCATCGTCGCATAATCGTCGACCGGATGATCGGCCGGGCCGCCGGTGTCGTTCATCAGCTGGATCAGGCGGATTTTGGTCAGTTTCTTCAGCGCCTTGAGGTTGTTCACCTCGAACGACTGGATGAACACCGGCGCCGTGGCGCTGTCCCAGCCGGCGGCGCGCAGTTCGGCGACCAGCCGCGCCTCCATCGGATGGCCGATCAAGGCGAAATAGGTCGGGTGCTTGGTTTCTGGGTAGATGCCGATGGTACGGCCGGTCGCGGCGGTGGCACGCTTGGCCAGCGCAATGACCTCGGCGAGGGTCGGCACCGGTTGCCGGCCGTCATAAGCCTTGTTGTCGGGACGCAGCAGCGGCAGGCGTTCCTTCGCGCGCAGCGTGCGCAGTTCGGCGAGGGTGAAATCCTCGGTGAACCAGCCGGTCATCGCCACGCCGTCGATAGTCTTGGTCGTGCGGCGAGTGGCGAATTCAGGATGCTCGGCGACGTCGGTAGTTTCCGAAATCTCGTTCTCGTGCCGGGCGACGAACACATTGTCCTTCGTCAGCACGAGGTCGGGTTCGATGAAGTCCGCCCCCTGTTCGATCGCCAGTTCATAGGCGGCGAGCGTATGTTCGGGGCGCGATCCGCTGGCGCCGCGATGGGCGATCACGATCGGCGTCCTGTCGAGCGGAGCCTCTGCCGTCACCATCGTCGCCCCCAGAATTCCCGCCATCACCAACCCCAACATCTGCGACCCTCTCGCAACAGGAAACCCTTTGGTTGGCGAACGTTAGCCCTGACGACCAACGGAGCGCGCCCTCATGCAATTCACCATCAACGGACAGCCGTATCAGGCGGAGGCGGACATCCGCACCTCCTTGCTCGACCTGCTGCGCGAACATCTCTCGCTCACCGGCAGCAAGAAGGGCTGCGATCATGGCCAATGCGGGGCGTGCACCGTGCTGGTGAACGGCCGCCGCATCAATGCCTGCCTCACGCTCGCCGTGATGCATCAGGATGACGACATCGTGACGATCGAGGGGCTGGGCACGCCCGAGGACCTGCATCCGCTGCAGGCCGCGTTCGTCAAGCATGACGGGTTCCAGTGCGGATACTGCACGCCGGGGCAGATCTGTTCGGCGGTCGGCATGCTGGACGAGGTAAAGAAGGGTTGGCCGAGCCATGTCAGCGCGGACCTCGACGATCCCGATTTCACCGACGACGAAATCCGCGAGCGGATGAGCGGCAATCTGTGCCGTTGTTCGGCCTATCCCAACATCGTTGATGCGATCCGCGAGGTTGCCGATGCCGAGGTGGAGACGGCGGCATGAAGTTGTTCAACTATGCCAAGGCGGACAGCGCCGAAGCCGCGGTCCGCGAAGGCGGGATCAGCGACACGAAATTCATCGCGGGCGGGACCAACCTGCTCGACCTGATGAAATTGCAGATCGAGACGCCCGCACGGCTGGTCGATATCAGCCGGTTGCCGCTCGACCGGATCGAGGAGATGGATGGCGGCGGCATCCGCATCGGCGCGCTGGTGCCCAATTCCGACCTGGCGGCCGATCCGATCATTCGCGAACGCTATGAAGTGCTCAGCCGCGCGCTGCTGGCCGGCGCGTCGGGGCAGTTGCGCAACAAGGCATCGACCGGCGGCAACCTGCTGCAACGGACCCGCTGCTATTATTTCTACGAGACGGCGGCGCGCTGTAACAAGCGGGTGCCGGGATCGGGTTGCGACGCGAAGGAAGGCTTCAACCGCATCCTCGCGGTGCTGGGTACCAGCGAGCATTGCATCGCGACCCATCCCAGCGACATGGGCGTCGCGATGCGCGCGCTCGACGCGACGATCGTGACGCTGGGCGGCGATGGCGAAAAGCGAAGGATCGCGATCGGCGATTTCTACCGCCTGCCCGGCGACACGCCCGATGTCGAGAATGTGCTGCGGCAGGGCGAGTTGATCACCCATATCGAACTGCCGCCGGCTCCCGAGGGCAGGCAGACCTATCGCAAGGTGCGTGACCGGGCGTCTTATGCCTTCGCCCTCGTGTCGGTCGCCGGGATCGTGGCGGTCGGGAACGGCAAGATCACTTCGGCCCAACTCGCCTTCGGCGGCCTGGGGCCGATGCCGTGGCGCGACGAAGCGGTCGAGCGGGTGCTGGTCGGGCAGGCGCCGTCGGACGCACTGTTCGCGGAGGCCGCCGACGTGCTGCTGCGCGACGCGAAAGGCTACGGCTGCAACGACTTCAAGATTCCTCTGACCCGGCGCACGCTGATCGCGACGCTGCGGGAGCTGACCGCATGACCCAGAACGCATTGCGCATGGACAAGCCCGTCGACACCAGCCTGCTCGACAGTGGCGTGCAGGGGATCATCGGCAAGGGGATCGAACGGATCGACGGTCCGCTGAAGGTGGCGGGCAAGGCGACCTATTCCGCGGAATATGAGTTTCCGAACCTCGCTTACGGCTTCCTCGTCCGCGCGCCCTTTGCCGCCGGTACGATCACGTCGATCGATGCGGAAGGCGCCAAGGCGCTGCCGGGCGTCATAGACGTCGTCGTCGACCTGAAGACCTTCATCCGCAACGCGCAGCAGGGCGGCGAGACCGAGGCGCCGACGCAGGGCGTCAAGGACGTCGCCTATTTCGGCGAGCCGGTCGCGATCGTCGTCGCGGAGAGCTTCGAGGTGGCGCGCGACGCGGCGCAGCTGGTGTCGATCCGCCATGAACCGACCGAGGGAGTGTTCACCTTCGACGACCATGTCGACGACGCGATCAAGCCGCCGCCGGGATCGATGCCGCCCTATCACGAACAGGGCAATCTCGACCGGGCGATGGCCGAGGCGGCGTTCACGGTGGACGATGTGTGGCGCACCCCGTCGCAGAATTCGGCCGCGATGGAGCCGCATGCATCGATCGCGCTGTGGGACGAGGACGGGCTGACGCTCTACGGGTCGCTGCAGATGCCGTCGTCGGACAAGCAGCAGCTCGCCAAGTCGCTGGGCGAACGGCAATCGAAGGTGCGGATCGTCGCGCGCTATATCGGCGGCGGTTTCGGGTCGAAGCTCGGCATTTCGCCCGATACGGTAGCCACCGCGATCGCAGCGAAGGCGGTCGGCCGGCCGGTCAAGACGGTGATGACCCGGCAACAGGTGTTCGACGCCACCGTGCGCCGGTCGAACACGCAGCAGCGCTTCCGCCTTGCCGCCGATGCCGAGGGGCGGCTGACCGGGATCGGGCATGAGACACTGTGTTCGAACCTGCCGGGCGAGGGTTATTTCGAGCCGGCCGGACAGGCGACCCAGTTCCTCTATGGCGGCGAAAACCGGATCATCCGCCACGATCTGGTCGAGCTGAATCGCACGCTGTCGGGATCGATGCGCGCGCCGGGCGAAGCGGTCGGGCTGCTCGCGCTGGAAAACGCGATGGACGAGCTGGCGGAGAAGATCGGGATCGATCCGGTCGAGTTGCGTCGCCGCAACGATCCCAGTCGCGATCCGCAGAAGGACGTGCCCTTTTCCACCCGCTCGCTGACCCGCTGCCTCGACGCCGGGGCGGAGGCGTTCGGCTGGGATCAGCGCAACCAGACGCCCGGTGCGAAACGCGATGGCGACTGGCTCATCGGGCAGGGCATGGCATCGACCACCCGCACCAACATGCTGCAACCCAGCGAAGCGCAGGTGTCGATCGGTCCCGACGGGCGGGCGCTGGTCGAAACCGACATGACCGATATCGGCACCGGCACCTACACCATCCTCGCCCAGATTGCGGGCGAGATGCTCGGCCTTCCGGTCGAGCGGGTCGAAGTGCATCTGGGCGATACCAAGTCGCCGCCGGGTGCCGGATCGGGCGGATCATGGGGTGCCGGCAGCAGCGGGTCGTCGGTCTATCTGGCGGCGCAGGCATTGCGCGAAAAGCTGGCCAAGGCGATGGACGTCGACGCCGACGACCTGACGCTCAAGGACGGTCACGCGATCGCCGGCAACCGCCGGGTGCCGATCGGCGATCTGGTCGGCGAGGGGCTGACCGCCACCGGATCGATCGAACCGGGCAAACAGGAGAAGGAAACGACGCAGGCCAGCTATGGCGCGCATTTCTGCGAGGTGAAGGTCCACGCCGTCACCGGCGAGGTGCGGGTCACGCGCTGGCATTCGACGTTCGAGGCCGGGCGCATCCTGAACCAGCAGACCGCGCGGTCGCAGTGCATCGGCGGCATCGTGTTCGGTATCGGCACCGCGCTGACCGAGGAACTGGTCCATGACGATCGCGACGGGCGTATCGTCAACCACGACCTAGCCGAATATCATGTGCCGGCGCATGCCGACATTCCGCCCATGGACATCGCCTTCCTCGACGAACGCGATCCCCATGCAAATCCGCTTCATGCCAAGGGGATCGGCGAGCTGGGCATCGGCGGTGCGGGCGCGGCGGTGTTGAACGCGATCTACAATGCGACCGGGGTACGGGTCCGCGATTACCCCGCGACGCTGGACAAGTTGCTGGAAGGATTGCCGGCCGTCTGAGCAAGGCTCCTCCCCATTGCATGGGGAGGGGGACCGCCGCCGAAGGCGGTGGTGGAGGGGGTTCGCCTCGCAACGCAACGGTTTCGTATGCGGCCCGCCCCCTCCACCAGCTTCGCTGGTCCCCCTCCCCGCAAGCGGGGAGGATCGTAAGAAGCCTACCCCTATGGGCAATTTTCCCTTGTTCGCGTTTGCGGCATCCCCACCTGTCATGTATCTGACCCGCAGACCGGGTGGAATTGCCACCCCCTGACCGAACCGAGCGAGTATCATGGCCGAATTCCGTTTGCCCAAGAACAGCGTCGTCAAGAAGGGCACGACCCACAAGTCGGCGACCTCGGGCCGGATCAAGAAATTCAAGGTCTATCGCTACGACCCCGATTCGGGACAGAATCCGCGCTACGACGATTTCGAGATCGATCTGGACGAATGCGGTCCGATGGTGCTCGACGCGCTCATCAAGATGAAGTCGGAGCAGGACCCCTCGCTTACCTTCCGCCGGTCGTGCCGGGAGGGGATTTGCGGGTCGTGTTCGATGAACATCGACGGTCGCAACGGCCTCGCCTGCACCACCGCGATCGAGGATATCAAGGGCGATATCCGCATCACCCCGCTGCCGCACATGGACGTCATCAAGGACCTCGTGCCGGACTTCACGCATTTCTATGCGCAGTACGCATCGATCAAGCCGTGGCTGCAGACCGTGACCCCGGAACCCGCCGGCAAGGAACGGCTCCAGTCGCCGGAAGACCGCAACAAGCTGGACGGGCTGTACGAGTGCATCCTGTGCGCCTGCTGCTCGACCTCCTGCCCGAGCTATTGGTGGAACAGCGACAAGTTCCTGGGGCCCGCGATCCTGCTGCAAGCCTATCGCTGGCTGGCCGACAGCCGCGACGAGATGACCGGCGAGCGTCTGGACGAGCTGGAGGATCCGTTCCGCCTGTATCGTTGCCACACGATCATGAACTGCGCGAACGTGTGCCCGAAGGGGCTGAACCCCGCCAAGGCGATCGCCGAGATCAAGAAGATGGAAGTCGAGCGGATCATTTGATTCGTTCGGGCGGTGTTGCACGCACCACCCGTTCGTCCTGAGTAGCGGCTGAGCCTGTCGAAGACGCGTATCGAAGGACCGCTACCGTTGGCGACGATCCTTCGATACGCCCTTTCGACAAGCTCAATGGCTACTCAGGATAAACGGAGGGGTCATTCACCGGGAATGATCCTGCCATGACCGTCCTCACCCGCTACGACCACCTCGTCGCCGCCGGCGAACTCCGCCCCGATCCCGAACAGCGCGCCGCCGCCGAGCGGCTGTCGCGCCTCGCCACCGAACTCGACTCGCCGCCCAAGCGCGGCCTGTTCGCGCGCCTGACCGGCAAAGATGTCGCTCCCCCGCGCGGCGTCTACCTGTGGGGCGGGGTCGGGCGCGGCAAGTCGATGCTGATGGACCTGTTCTACGACTGCGTCGCCACCGGGCCCAAGCGCCGCGTCCATTTCCATGCCTTCATGATCGAGGTCCATGCCCGCCTCGCCACCGAGCGCGCCAAGGAAGCGGGCAACCCGGTGCCGCCGGTCGCCGAGGCGCTGGCCAAGGACCTGAAGCTGCTCGCGTTCGACGAGATGGTCATCAACAACACCGCCGACGCGATGGTGCTCTCGCGGCTGTTTACCGAGATGATGACGCATGGCGTGACGATGGTGGCGACGTCGAACCGGCCGCCGGTCGATCTCTACAAGGACGGGTTGCAGCGCGACAGCTTCCTGCCGTTCATCCATCTGCTCGAATCGAACCTCGACGTGCTGCCGCTGAACGGCCCGACCGATTATCGCCGCGACCGGCTGGGCGCGGTCGATACCTGGCTGGTGCCGAACGGCCCGGCGGCGACCGAGGCGCTGTCGGCGGCGTTCTTCCGCCTGACCGATTATCCGGTCGAGGATGCGGCGCATGTCCCGTCGTGCGACCTCGATATCGGCGGGCGTACGCTGCATGTGCCCAAGGCGCTGAAGGGCGTCGCGGTCTTCAGCTTCAAGCGGCTGTGCGGCGAGGCGCGCGGCGCGCCCGACTATCTGGAGGTGGCGCGGACCTTTCACACCGTCATTCTGGTCGGCATTCCGGTCCTGGGCCCCGAGAACCGCAACGAAGCGGCGCGGTTCGTGACGCTGATCGACGCGCTGTACGAATATCGGGTGAAGCTGCTGGCGGCGGCGGACGCACAACCGGGTGACCTGTACCCGACCGGCGACGGGCGGTTCGAATTCGACCGGACGATCAGCCGGTTGGAGGAGATGCGATCGGAGGAATATCTGGCCAAGGGGCATGGCGAGGGGTAGCGGCTCCTACCCTTTCCCCGTCTGCTTCGAGCGCAGGTTCGAGCCTGTCGAGAATCGAAGTCGAGAAGGGGTTACCCCAAACGACCCAGTTCTCGACTGTTGCTTCTCGACAGGCTCGAAGCTGCTCGAACCGAACGGGGTGGTGCGGGTGACGTCACCCCCGCCGCGCATCCGCCTTCTTCGTCCTCAGCGTCGCCGACGCCGCCGCCGGATCGTCGGGCCAGGGATGGCGCGGATAGCGGCCGCGCATTTCCTTCGACACGTCGCGCCATGATCCCGCCCAGAAGCCCGGCAAATCCTTCGTCGTCTGGATCGGCCGCCCCGCGGGGGAGGTCAGGCTGAGCGTCAGCGGCTGGCCCGCGACCATCGGATGCGTCGCCAATCCGAACAGTGCTTGCACGCGCAGTTCGACGCGCGGCCCCCCTTCGGCGGCATAGTCGATCGCGTGGCTCGATCCGGCGGGACTTTCGAAGCGGGCGGGCGCAAGGCGGCGGACCTGTTGCATCCAGTCCCAGCCCGCCTGTTGCTCCAGCGCGTCGTGCAGCCCGGTCACCGCGTCGAGCCGGCGCTTGCCGGCCAGCAACGGTGGCAGCCAGTCGTCGATCGTAGCCGTCAGCGCGTCGTCGCCGAGCGGATCGGGCTGGCCCAGCATCGCCGCGACATAGGCCGAACGGCGGCGAAGAGCATCCGCCCCCTCCCATGGCAAGAGTGAAAGGTCGCGCCGCGCACCTTCGGTCAGTGCCGCGACGATCTCGTCCGGCGACGCTGCGGCATCGGGACCCGACGACAGCCGGATCGCACCCAGCCGGCGTTCGCGGAGCGCCACCACGCCGCGCGTCGCGGGGTCGAAGGTGACGCTGCGCCGCGTCTCGATCCGATCGCCGAACAGTTGCTCGACGGTCGCCTGTTCGATCGCCACCGCCGACAGGATGCGTGCGCCGGCCGCCTGCCCCTGAGTCTCCGCGACCGCCAGCCATTCGGCCGATCCGAGCGCGGCCGCGTCCAGCGTGAAGCCGCGCCCGCCGACCGAGGCCCAGCGTTCGCCCGACACGTCGCGCCGTCTGGCGATCCGGTCGGGAAAGGCTAGCGCGACGCTGCGCGCCAGGGCATCGGCGGGAGGATCGTCGCGGCCCTTCACCAGCTTGCGCCAGCGCTCGGCCAGACGGCGCGACGCTTCGGCCCGCTGCCCGCGCTCGGTCCGCCAGCGACGGCGGCGCTGGTCAAGATCGGTGTCGTTGCTGCCGAGCCCCCGCTCCCCCAGCAGCACCGCGACCTCCGCCGCCGCGCCCGCAAAGCCACCCTCCCCCGCTCGGATCAGCATATGGGCGAGGCGCGGGCTGAGCGGCAGCGCGGCGATGGCAAGGCCGTGCGGCGTCGGGCGGCCATCGCGGTCGATCGCGTCCAGCGTGGCAAGACGCGTGCGCGCCTCCTCGACCGCCGCCGCCGGCGGGGGGTCGAGCCAGCGCAACGTCGTCGGATCGGTGACGCCCCATTTGCCGCATTCGAGCACCAGCGCCGACAGGTCGGCCTCCAATATCTCGGCCGGGTCGAAGCGCGGCAGGCCGGCGGTGGCGGCAGCCTCCCACAGGCGATAGGCCACGCCCGGCCCCTGCCTTGCGGCACGCCCCGCGCGCTGGGTGACCGCGGCTTGGCTCGCCCGCTCCGTGGTCAGCCGCGTCATGCCCGCCGACCGGTCGTAGCGCGGACGGCGGGCGAGGCCGGAATCGACGACGATGCGGATGCCGTCCAATGTCAGCGAGGTTTCGGCAATGCTGGTCGCCAGCACGATCTTGCGCCGGCCTTGCGGATCGGGGGCGATGGCGGCGCGCTGTTCGGCCGGCAGCAGCGTCCCGTGCAGCCGGTGCAGCACCGCGCCCTCAGGCACGGCGATGCGTTCGGCGGTGCGTTCGATCTCGGCAACGCCGGGCAGGAAGGCGAGGATGCCGCCTTCCGCTTCGGTGAGCGCGCGGCGGATCGCAGCGGCGACCGAGTCCTCGATCCGGGCCTCGGCATTGCGACCGATATGGCGCAGGTCGAGCGCGTAGGAACGCCCCTCGCTCTCGATCACCGGTGCATCATCCATCAGCGCAGCGAAGCGTTCGCCGTCCAACGTCGCCGACATGGCGAGGATGCGTAGGTCGGGCCGCAGCGCCGCCTGCGCGTCGAGCGCAAGGGCGAGGCCGAAATCGCTGTCGAGGCTGCGTTCGTGCACTTCGTCGAACAGCACTGCCGATACGCCGGCCAGTTCGGGATCGGCCTGGATACGGGCGACGAAGATGCCCTCGGTCATCACCGTGACGCGGGTCGCCGCCGACCGCTTGCTGTCCATGCGGGTGGCGTAGCCGAAGGTCTGGCCAACGGGTTCGCCGCCGGTTGCGGCCATCCGCTCGGCCGCAGCGCGGGCGGCGATGCGGCGGGGGGAGAGGAGCAGGATTCCGCCGGTCGCCCATGGTTCGGTCAGCAGCGCCGGGGCGACAGCGGTGGTCTTGCCCGCACCCGGCGGGGCGACGAGGACGGCGGAGGTGCGGTCGCGCAGCGTCTCGAGGATGCGGGGCAGGACGGCGTGGATGGGGAGCATGGCTTCCTCTAGCAATCCTCCCCGCCCGCGGGGAGGGGGACCGCTCGCGTCAGCGAGGGGTGGAAGGGGGGTGCGCCTCGCAACGCAACGGTCCCGTAATGCGGACACCCCCCTCCACCATCCTGCGGATGGTCCCCCTCCCCGTGCCGGGGAGGAGCTTAGAGCGTGTCGGGGTTCGGCCCCAACCGCCCGTCTTCGCGATCCATCGCGTCCAGCTTCGCCACCTGCTCCGGCGTCAACCGCACCGCCTGCGCCGCTAAATTCTCCTCGATCCGCGCCCGCGACGATGCCTTCGGGATCACGCCCAGCCCGGCCTGGATATGCCACGCGAGGATAACCTGCGCCGGGGTCGCGCCCGCCTCCTGTGCAATCGCGGTGATGGTCGGGTCGGCCAGCAGCGTGCCCTGCCCCAACGGCGACCAGCTTTGCGTGACGATGCCCAGCCGTTCGTGCGCGGCTCGCGCGGCGCGTTGCTGGAAGGTCGGATGCAGTTCGATCTGATTGAGCGCGGGTACCACGCCGGTCGCATCGACGATCCGGTCGAGATGGTCGGGCGAAAAGTTCGATACGCCGATCGACGCCACGCGTCCCTCTTCTCGCAACCGCACCAGCGCCTTCCACGTGTCGACATAGCGGTTCTCGGACGGCATCGGCCAGTGGATCAGGAACAGGTCGATCCGCGGCAGCTTCGCGGCGCTCGCGTCGAACGCTTTCAGGGCGTTGTCATAGCCCATGGCGTCGCGCCACAATTTGGTGGTGACGAAGACGTCGCTGCTCGCGGTCGCTTCGCCGACGCCGGCTTCGTTGCCGTAGAAGGCGGCGGTGTCGATCAAGCGATAGCCGGCATCGATCGCTTCACGCGACAGGCGGGAAGAGTCTTCTGCGGGGACCTTGTAGGTGCCGAAGCCGAGCGCGGGGATGGTGCGGCCGTCGTTGAGGGGGAGGTCGGTCATGGGGTGTCCGTGCAGTTGGGGCGTTCGGCTGCCAAAGGATGAAGGCGCGATACGTTCCCCTTTCCGTTCGTGCTGAGTAGGGGCTGAGCGAAGTCGAAGACCCGTATCGAAGCACTTGTCGCTCTCCTTCGATACGCCGCTTCGACAAGCTCAGCGGCTACTCAGGACGAATGGATGGACTTGGGGTAGAGGCGTTTCACTCCGCCCCCCGCCCCACCCCGGTTCGGTTCGAGCAGCTTCGAGCGAAGTCGAGAACCGTAGTCGAGAACGCCCCGCTTGAGGCAACGCCTTCTCGACTACGGTTCTCGACAGGCTCGAACCTGCGCTCGAAGCAAACGGAAGGGAGAAGGGGATGCCCCGAATTACCCCGTCGGCCGCCCGTCCGGGTCCATCAGTACCTCGCGCCGGCCGACATGGTCCGGCCGCGAGACCAGCCCTTCCTTCTCCATCCGCTCGATCAGCCGCGCCGCCGAGTTGTACCCGACGCGCAGCTGGCGCTGGAGCCAGCTGGTTGACGCCTTCTGGCTCTCCGCCACCAGCTGACATGCCTGGCGGAAGGTCTGTTCCTCCGGCGAATCGTCGCCGGTCGGCGCACCGTTGAGGCTGAAGCCGGCATCGCCCTCCGGCTCGTTGACCACTGCGTCGATATAATCGGGCGCGCCCTGCGAGCGCCAGAAGTCGGACACCGCCTGCACCTCGTCATCGCTGACGAACGGCCCGTGGACGCGGGCCAGCGCCTTGCCGCCCGGCATGTAGAGCATGTCGCCCCGGCCCAGCAGCTGTTCGGCGCCCTGTTCGCCCAGGATGGTGCGCGAATCGATCTTGGAAGTGACGTGGAAGCTGATGCGCGTCGGCAAATTGGCCTTGATGACGCCGGTGATGACGTCGACCGAGGGCCGCTGCGTCGCCATGATCAGGTGGATGCCCGCCGCGCGTGCCTTTTGTGCCAGGCGCTGGATCAGGAACTCGACTTCCTTGCCCGCGGTCATCATCAGGTCGGCCAACTCGTCGACGATCACCACGATCTGCGGCAGCGGCGTCAGGTCGAGCGTCTCTTCCTCATAGATCGGCGTGCCGGTGTCGGCGTCATAGCCGGTCTGCACCTTCCGGCCGAGCTTCTGCCCCTTGGCCAGCGAGGCGCGGACCTTGTCGTTGAAGCTGGCGAGGCTGCGGACGTTGATCGACGCCATCATGCGATAGCGGTCCTCCATCTGCTCGACCGCCCATTTCAGCGCGCGGACCGCCTTGGGCGGGTCGGTGACGACATCGGCGAGGAGGTGCGGGATGCCGCGATACATGCTGAGTTCCAGCATCTTCGGGTCGATCATGATCATGCGGCACTGGTCCGGGGTCAGCCGGTAGAGCAGCGACAGGATCATGCAGTTCAGCCCGACCGACTTGCCCGATCCCGTAGTACCGGCGACCAGCAGATGCGGCATGGGGGCCAAATCGGCGACGACCGGATCGCCGGCGATATTCTTGCCCAGCACGATGGGGAGCTGCGCATTCTGGTCGGCGAACGCCTGGCTGGCGATCAGTTCGCGCAACGACACCATTTCGCGCCGCTGGTTGGGCAGTTCGATGCCGATCACCGTGCGGCCGGGAATCGTCGCGACGCGGGCGGAGATCGCCGACATGTTGCGCGCGATATCGTCGGCCAGCTGGATCACGCGGCTGGCGCGGATGCCCGGTTCCGGCTCCAGTTCGTACATGGTGACGACCGGGCCGGGCGCGACCTTCACCACCTGCCCCTTCACGTTGAAGTCGTCGAGCACGCTTTCGAGCAGGCGCGAATTGCGCTCCAGCGCCGCCTTGTCGATCGCGGGGCCGGTCGATTCGGGCGGGGGGGCGAGCAGATCGATCGACGGCAGCGCGAAATTGTCGCGGCCCTCGCTGCTGGCGGGCTTCGGCGCGCTGGCGAGTGCGGGCGAGGCCGCACGCTCGGCGATGACCGGCGGGGCGCGGTCGTCTGCCTGTGCGACGCGGCGCGGCTGCGGCCGGGCGGGAACGTCGTCGTCCTCCTCGTCATCGGCGAGCAGCGGCGCGCGGGGCGCCGGGTCGAACGGTAGGTCGTCGTCCTCGACCAGCACGTCGCCCTCGTCCGCGCCGACGCGGGCGCGGCGTTCGAACTTCGGCATGCGGAAGGTGCCGTCGGGAATGTCGATCGTCAGCCCCTTGGCCCAGCGCCACACGCCGAACAGCCCGGTGGCCAGCGCCACGACGCGGATCGTCCACAGCTCCGCCACCGGCACGCCGATCAGGTGGATCAGGCCCTGCACCGCCTGCGCGATGCTCCATCCGATCACCCCGCCATAGCCGGCGGGCAGCGACAGGATCGCCTCGCCCGACACGAACGCCAGCATGGTGCCCATGGCGAGCACGCCGATCAGGCAGTCGCGCACCATGCGCGGCCATGGTCCCACCGGCACATCGCGCCACAGCCGGACGCTGACGATCAGCCCCAGCGGCAGCAGCATCGCTACGGCCACACCGAACAGGGTGAGCAGCAGGTCGGCCAGCATCGCGCCGCCCGACCCCAGCTTGTTCGCGACCGGCCCGCCCGCCGCCGTGCTGAACGAGGGGTCGGCCGGCGAATAGCTGGCAAGCGCGACGGCGATCACGATCATGGCGACGAACAGCAACGTCGCGCCGATCATCGCCCCGCTGCGCTTCGCACCCGCCTTCATCGCGTCGCGCCACAACATCGGCTGCGCGTTGGTCGCCATTCGTTCCACCCTTGTTCGATACTGCCCCGATGTGCGCCGCGCGGGGCCACGCCGTCAAGGCGGCGTTGCGGTGCGCCGCGCCAGACCCTAAGTCCACTCGGACGAAACGACTTTACGGATGGGACGGGTTTCATGGCACAGGCGGACGTCATCATCCTGGGCGGCGGGCTGGTCGGCAGCACGCTGGGCGTGGCGCTGGGCGTCCACGGGCTGACCTCGATCATCCTCGATCCGGCCGATCCGGCGGTGACGCTGGCGCCGGGCTTCGACGGGCGTGCCTCCGCCATCGCCAGCGCGACGCACCGCATGTTCGAAGCGATCGGCATCGCGCCGGGGCTGGGCGACGAAGGCTGCCCGATCGCGGCGATTCGCGCGACCGACGGGCTGGCACCGGGCAAGCTCGATTTCATCCCCGACGCCGCCGACGATCCGGTCGGCGTGATGTACGAAAACAAGCGGTTGCGGCAGGCGATCTACGACGCCGCCGTCGCGTCGCCCCATGTCGACCTGCGGTACAAGGATCGCGCGATCGACGTCCGACGCGAAGCGCATGGCGTGACGGTGACGACCGCCGGCGGCGATACGCTCACCGCGCCGCTGCTGATCGCCGCCGAAGGCCGCAATTCGCCGACGCGCGAGGCGGCGGGCATCCGCGTCGCGCGCTGGAGCTACGACCATGCCGCGATCATCACGACGCTGGGTCACGAAGTGCCGCACGAGAATATCGCGTACGAGATCTTCTACCCCGCCGGCCCGTTCGCGATCCTGCCGCTGAAGGATGATGCGCACGGCCATCGCTCGGCGATCGTGTGGACGGTCGATGCGAAGGATCGGCCGGCAATGCTGAAGCTGTCCGACCGCGCCTTCCTTGCCGAAGCATCGAAGAAGATGGGCGGGTTCCTGGGCCAGCTGTCGAACCTGTCGGCACGGTCGAGCTATCCCCTGGGCTTCCACCATGCCGCCAGGATCACCGCCGACCGGCTGGTGCTGGTCGGTGACGCCGCGCATGGCATCCATCCGATTGCCGGACAGGGGCTGAACCTCGGCCTGCGCGACGTGGCGGCGCTGACCGAGGTGCTGGTCGAGGGCAAGCGCACCGGGCTGGACCTCGGCGATCCCTATCTGCTGGAGCGCTACCAACGGTGGCGCGGGCTGGACACCTTCGCGGTGGCGCTGGCGACCGACGGGCTGACCCGCCTGTTCGGCATTCCCGGCAAGACGGCGAGTGCGGTGCGGCGCTTCGGCCTGTCGGCGGTCGATTCGATCCCGCCGCTGAAAGCCGCGTTCATGGCCGAAGCGCGCGGCGAGACGGGCAAGCTGCCCAAGCTGTTGCAGGGCATCCCCGCGTGACCCTGTCCGCCGTCCAGCGCGGGGTCGCGCGCGGGATGGCGGGTGCAGCGGGGGTCGGCATCGTCGCGCTGCTGGCGGCGTTCCGGTTCGATCCGGGCCATGTCCTGGCGGACCGCTTGCGAATATTGGCGGTCACCCTCGCCGTTGTCGGACTGTGGAGTGTCGCGGCGATCGGCAACGTCGCGCGCATCCGGTTCCTTTCAACCCTGTCGATAGACGGCGGCGATGCCGATCCCGCGGTGGCCCATGGTCGCGCCATCGCGCAGAACACGCTGGAACAGTCGGTGTTGGCGGCGATCGCCTATGCCGCATTGACGCTCGCCACCGATCGGTCGGCCGTGCCGATCGCGGTGCTGGCCTTGTGCTTTTCGGTCGGGCGCGCAGGCTTCTGGGCCGGGTATCGTAGGGGAGCCGCCGCCCGCGCCTTCGGCTTCGCGTTGACCTTCTACCCGACCGTGCTGGCGCTGCTCGCCGCGCTGGTCCTCGCGATCCGGGGGTAGCGGTCCCCCGCTACCATGCACCGCTGCCGGTCGCACCGTCCCGAAACTCCCCAATCCGCCGCCGCGTCGCCGGCGTCGTGCTTTCGGGCAGCGCGTCGAGCGCGAACCACCCGACTTCGGCGACTTCCAGCGCATCCGCGCCGTGCAGCGCGTCGCTCCCCGCCCGCGCGACATAGACGACGACATGATCGTCCTTGCCCTCACGCCGGTTGTGATAGACGCCCAGCACCCGCTCGACCGTCGCACCGGTGACCGCCACCTCCTCCGCCAGTTCGCGGTGCAGCGCTTGGGTGACGCCCTCCCCCTTCTTCACGCCGCCGCCGGGCAGATACCAGCCGTCGATATAAGTATGCCGCACCAGTGCGACCCGGGCACCGGCGGGATCGAGCAGCACCGCACGCACCCCGATCGTCCGGGGCCGGGTGACTCGCCAGACGATCCGCGCCGCGCGCCCCAGCAAGCGATGCAGCAGCGCCATGCCCTGCCCTCAAGCCGACCCGTCGCGGGTCGCCTCGGCCGTCTCCTCCACCGCCACCGGCTCGGTCGCGGGGCGGATCATCAGGAAGCTGCCCGACCAGACGCCGGGTATGTCCCACCGCCCGCTGATCTCGCAGCCATCGTCGCTCAGCACGCCGGCATAGACGACCATGTCGCCATAGCCCTCCGTCCCGCGATCGTCGTAGAATTTGCTAAAGCGCACGCTGGCCCCGTCGCGGTGCCCGTCGATCGCCGCAGCGATCAGCGCGCCGGGGGGCACCGAATGCAGGTCGGGTTCATGGATCGTGCCGACGATCGACCCGCCCAGATCGGCGATATCGGCCTCGAACGCCGTCGGCGGGTTGGTGTGCGGATAGTTGAAGATACCGCTCCACTTGCCCGTCAGGTCGCGGCTCACAGCGGCCGTGCCGCTTCGACCAGCAGCACCGGCACGCCGTCGCGAATCGGAAAGGCGAGGCCGGCGGCATCGGAGACCAGTTCGCCCGCCTGCGCATCATGCGTCAGCGGCGTGCGCGTCACCGGACAGACCAGGATCGACAACAGCCACGGGTCGATCGCCTTTTCCTGCGTTTGCGTCATTGCAGCGTCGCCTCTTCGTCATCGCCATGCCGACCGAAGAATTGCATGAGTTGCACGATCAGTTCCGCCCGCGCCGACAGTTCGTCGACTTCGAGCAACGCCTGTTTCGCCGCCACGTCGAACGGTGCGATCTGCGCGATGCCGTTGACCAGGCTTTCGTCGTCCAGCCGCCCGACCGATTCCCAGTCGACCGCATAGCCCAGCCGGTCGGCGAAGCGCCGCGATTCGATTTCCAGCGACGCACGCTCGGCCAGCCCCAGCGTGGTATCGCCGATCACCGGCAGCACCTCCGCCTCCACCTGTCGAAACGCGGTGGTCACGTCGAGTTCGCGCACCACGCGGAAACGCGACAGCCCGCGCAGCACGATGTCGTAACGGCCATCGGCATGCGCCTCGACATCGACGATCTGCCCGATGCAGCCGATATCGAACAGCGGCGGCCTGTCCGTGTCGCCGCCGACCGGGCGCGGCTGGATCATGCCGATGCGCCGGTCGCGCGCCAGCGCGTCCGACACCATTGCCCGGTAGCGCGGCTCGAAGATGTGCAGCGGCAAATGCATGTTCGGAAACAGCAGCGCCCCCGCCAGCGGGAAGACGGAGACGCGGCCGCTCATCCGAACAGGATCGCCGAGAGCTTGCGCCGCTGCTGCGACACCCACGGGTCCTCCAGCCCGACCGCCTCGAACAGCTTGAGCAGCTGCTGCCGCGCGGCATCGTCGTTCCACGCCCGGTCGGCGGCGACGATCTTCAGCAGCGATTCGGCGGCACCGTTGCGGTCGCCCGCCGCCATCTGCCCGCCGGCCAGCCGGAAGCGCGCATCGTGATCGTCCGGGTTCGCCTCCACCTCGGCCTTCAGCGCGGCGAGATCGTCGACCGGCTGCGCATCGCGGGCGAGCGCCAGCGCGGCGCGGACCTGTTCGATGCCCGGCTGCTTCGCGGCATCGTCGGACAGCGCGTCCAGCGCCGCCTGCGCCGCGTCATGCTCGCCCAGCGCCATCAGCGCCCGGACCCGGCCAGCGGCGACGGCGGCGTTCTCCGGCACCATTTCGGCAATCTGGTCGAAGATCGACAGCGCGCGCGCCCCGTCGCCCTCGCCCAGCGCCGCATCGCCCATCGCGATCAGCGGTTCGATATCCGGCCCGGCCGCTGCACCCGGCTGCACCGGCAGCTGGCGCAGCAGCTGGTCGAGCATCTGCTTGAGCTGGCTTTCGGTGCGGGCAGAGGTCAGGTCGGCGACCAGCTGCCCCTGGAACATCGCATAGACGGTCGGGATCGACCGGATCTGGAATTGCGAGGCGATGAACTGATTCTTGTCGGTGTCGATCTTGGCCAGCACCACGCCCTTGTCGGCATAGGCCTCCGCCACCTTTTCGAGGATCGGGGTCAGCGCCTTGCACGGCCCGCACCATTCCGCCCAGAAATCGATGATGACGAGGCTGGTCATCGATGGTTCGACGACGTCGCGGCGGAACGCTTCCACGGCATCCTTTTCCGGGGCGGTCAGTCCTAGCGTGGCCAAGCGTCGATTCCTTATCCTGTGACAGCCGCCCCTATGTGGGCATCACAGGCAAAACAGAAAAGAGTTCATTTAGGGGTTGCGCGACCCGAAACCCCCGTCTAATAGCCCGCCTCACCCCAGCCGGTCCGCCGGTTCGGAACGCCAGAGCGGGCGTAGCTCAGGGGTAGAGCACAACCTTGCCAAGGTTGGGGTCGAGGGTTCGAATCCCTTCGCCCGCTCCAGTTTTCTCCCAGAAAACCAATTGTTTGAACCTCGCGAAGCTCGCGAGGGCTTGGTGACAACAGTCAATTCCCCCGGGATTGTCACCACATTGTCACCAGTGCAATTCCAGCTTGGGACAATTCAGGCGTGCTCACGTCCCAGCCAGCCCAATCAATAACATCGATAATCACACGACCGGTGGTCGGGACAGGCCAATCTTGTTGGGGCGCCGGTTACGCGAATTGCCTGCACCCGGGCATGACCAACCACTCGCATTAGCCGCTGATCCCTGGGCTCGAAGCCTGTCCTCCTTCAATCAACCCGTGAAGGGTCCGCTACGCTAGCGCGTGCGGCCGCAGCCGAGCCGCGGTGATTGCGGCCAGCCCCCGGCCCTTGGGGCGACTGTCGAGCGGGGTGGTCCCGCTCCTCGACAGGAGCCGCATCATGCCACTTGCAACCGCACAATCACTTGGCTTGAACCTTTCCCGGACGCTGATGACGGTTATCGTCCTGATCAAGACCGGTCAGGGCTATTTTGTCATCCCTGCCGACGAATTTGACGGCGACCCCGATCAGGTCGTGCGCGAATATGACCCTTTCGCCCGCTGACTTCAGGGACACTCGGACGTTTCGAACCGAGATTCATTGTGCTAATCTTGCCGCGCAGATTGCGCTGAGGTGGTGGTGGCGAGCGCGTCCAGACAAGGGACGCCTATGACCATTCTTCTCATCCTCGGGAGCATCGCCGGCCTTTACATGCTCTCGCTCCTGTTCCGGCTCGCCAGCCTGGCGCTGCCAGTCTACGTCGCCATCGGTACGAGCTTTGCCCTGCTTCGCGGCGCGCACGGTTATCCTGCGGCAATTCTGACTGGCTTTTTCGCTGGAATCGCTACCCTGCTTATCGGCCGATTTCTGATCGCCTATATCCGATCACCCTCGGTTCGGCTTGGAATTGCGCTGCTCTTTGCGGTGCCGGCCGCCTTCGCCGGCTATCAAGCTGCCCACGGCCTGGCTTCACTAGCGACGAGCAGCGATCCCGCATTGGCGATTCTCGGAACGATCGCGGCTGTCGCCACATCCATCTCCGCCTGGCGAAACGTAATGAGTGGCAGCGATCTGTTCGACATGGCCTCAGCTACCGACCGATCAGATGGAAGCTATCCCCGATAGCGCTGCATTCGTCGGAAACGAATAGCAGGACGGCGTGGTCAGGGCGATTGCCTCCTGCAGCGTCATCGACTGACCAGGTTCGAGCTTCCTCTGGACCGGCCCTCCCGACGATTGACCTCGCGAACTGCGCACCGGGCTTCATTTCCAGACGGACAGCTCTAGGACGGCCTCCTTCGATCCGCGCCTATGTCAGCAAGATGCTACGCTTGGCAGGCTTGCCGCAACGGTGTGTTTCGGACTTTCTTCCCCCGGCGTTCCGCCGTTCCTCGCGAGACAAGAAAGACCGATCACCCCGTCCTTCGCTGACGCTGCGGGCTGACGCTGCGGCGCCTGCCACTGGCTGACCTTCATCCGCGCATCGAGGCCGCACTGGAGCGGTCCGACCAACGGAAAGGAAATACCCATGGCAAAGATCGGCAATTTCAAGAAGGTCTCGGGAGAATTCCGTGGCCAGATCGCCACTCTCGCACTGCAGGCCAAGTCGGTCCGTATCGCAGCAGAAGAAGGCGCCAGCTCGAATGCTCCCAGCCACCGCGTATTTGTCGGCGACGTCGAAATCGGCGCGGCATGGGAAAAGCGCACCCAGGATGACCGGCACTACCTCTCGATCAAGCTCGATGATCCGAGCTTCGTAGCCCCCATCTTCGCCCAGCTCTTCGAAGCTGAAGACGGCAGCTACGATCTGGTCTGGAACCGCCCCGCACGACGCAGCGAAAGCTGACCCGGCCAAGTCATCGCCCGGGCAACACCGGGCGATGACGAATCCCTAGTATATTGGGTGGCAGTATATTAGGGTTCCGCCGACCCACGGAGCATGAAGCTTCGGGAGATTTTTGCGACGAATTTAAGGCGAATGCGTCACGCCAGTGGGCTTTCGCAGGAGGAATTGGCGCATCGTGCTGGGCTCAACCGCAACTATGTCGGCCTGCTTGAACGCGCAGCAAATTCGCCCACGCTCGACACGGTTGAACGACTGGCAGAGGAACTTGTCGTCGATCCGGCCCGATTCTTCGACAAGACTCGCGAACAGTGACCGCACAATAGCGCCCGTTCGCAGATTCGACGTTCCAACTTTACAATTTTTCAACGACAGAAAGCAGAAGCTTGTTCTTCGCAAGTGGTTGCGCAACCACAATCCGTCTCAGCTTATGCGGGAAAGCGCATAATGCCCTACGGATTTAGGGGGAAATGTGGCCTGCTTCACCACTCGTGTTGCGGCGTTAACGCGACTATTATGGCTCCACACTTAGGAGGGACCCATGTCGGCTCCTGACTTCGAAGATCAACCACCGCAGATGGACCGGCTAAGCGCTTATGACGAGCGCCACCTCGTGACCTATTTGCGTCTGCTGGACGCCGAAAAAGAGGGTGCGCACTGGGAAGAGGCGGTAGCGATCATCTTCGCCATCGATCCCAAAAAGGAGCCCGAGCGGGCCAAGCTGGTTTACGACGGCCACCTCGCTCGTGCCAAATGGATGACACAGAGCGGATACCGTCATTTGCTGGATCCTCGCACAAACTAAACTCCCGACTTTCCACGATTGTGGCGCAATCGATTGTGCATTTCGCGCTGATAGCGTGCCACTGACTCCGGCACTTCTCGGAGCTTGCCGGTAACATGATCGTCCGACTCCAAAAAACCTCACAGGAGAGCTGTGATGGAAGAGAAGCCCGACTGGCGTTCGGAGAGTTACGCCAAAGCCTTTGAAGCACACGACCGTGCGGACTTCGCGCAGGAATTCCTGCGCCGCAATCCCGATTATCGTGCCCAATATGCTCGTGCCATCGACGCAGCGCCCATAGCGCGCAAACGTCTGGCCAAGCACTGGGGGTTGGTCTTTCGCGGCCGACCCTGAACATACCGCCACGCAAAGCCCCGCCATCTGGGACCCTTTCGCATCCGCTACAATCATCCGGCTGCAACCGGATCCAGCCACGACCGGCAGCTTCAATATGCTTTCCGCTGGCAAAGGTGCGACGGTCATCGCCAGCCATATTGCTGATCAAGCATCACATCTGGTGCTGACGTCTAGCGGACGACGCTATCGCTTGACCGTCCCAACAGGAGCATCCGACACTGACCCGCTCACCTATATGCTGCCTGCGGACACGTTCTGGGAACTGCGCCGGGCTGCCATGTCAGCTTTCCATGAGCATATTCACTTTGGTCGGCTGCGTCCGCGACCAGTTTCTCTCGACCCTGGGCCATCCGAACGCTGGCGTTTGGTGCAATGGTTGAGGTTGCTCGATGCCTTGCCTGAAGGTGTCAGCGCACGCGAACTCGCAGTTGACCTGATTGCCAACGACGCGCGCCACTACTCCGCAGCTGAATGGGATAGCTCAAGCGAGCGCAAGCGGATTGCACGCTGGCACCGCCACGCGCTCGCAGTCCGCGACGGCGGCTACCGCCGCCTGCTGAACGGCAACTGATCGGGACAATCCAGACCGTCGCGGTATGTCCGTTCACCCAATCCCCTGAAAATCCGATCTCTCGCCTCCTGCTCGCCGGTCAATCCCCGTGTGTCCGGCACTTCACAGGAGGACAGTCATGGATGGAGAATTTGTACCCGTCGTTCCGCGCTACGTTCGAACACCAGACGCTGCCGTTCACCTTGGGCTTTCCGCTCGCACGCTGGAGAAGCATCGGTGCTATGGGACAGGGCCCGCCTTTCATAAGCTGGGGCGCCGGATCGTCTATGCCATCGCAGACCTCGACGCCTGGGCACAGAATGGACGCCGGAATTCGACGTCGGACCCCGGAAAAGGCATCTGTCTCTCCGCTCGACCGGTGCGGCGCTGATGCGGCCCTTTGCGCCCGCCACGCAACTGGAGCTGTTCCGGCCGATCGGCGGCGATATCGCCGCGCGGGACGCACAGGATCTCATGGCGTGGCCCTTTTTCAGCCTCGCCAAATCGCGCCGCTGCACACCAATCGATTTCACGATGGGCGCGACGTGGATTTCGGTCGAGGCCGTGCCGGAGCATGGCATGGCGACCATCTGGGACGCCGACATCCTGATCTGGGCGGCTAGCCAACTCGTCGAGGCCCGCGATGCAGGAAGACCCACGTCACGCCTTGTTGCAGCTCGACCGCACGAAATCCTGAATTTCATCGGGCGCGGGACTGGCAAAGACCATTATGAGCGGCTGCGCGCGGCACTTGACCGACTGCAATCCACCACCGTTGCGACCTCAATCCGGCAACAGCACCAACGTCGCCGTCACCGTTTCTCCTGGATCAACGAATGGCGGGAAACACTGGACGATCGTGGCCGGGCGACCGGCATCGAGATGATCCTGCCTGACTGGTTCTATGAAGGCGTGCTGGACAGAGGGCTGATCCTGACCATCGACCGGGCCTATTTCAGCCTGACTGGCGGCGTCGAGCGCTGGCTTTACCGGATTGTGCGCAAGCATGGCGGCCATCAGCGCGGTGGCTGGAGCTTCGACGTTCCACACCTGCATCTCAAATCAGGCGTGCTCTCGCCGCTCAAGCAATTCGCGTTCGAGCTGCGCAAGATCGTCCGGCAGCAGTCGCTTCCGGGCTACCATTTGAGCCTCGAGCACAGCTTCGGCCGCGAGCGGCTGATTTTCAAACCCATTCCCGTCGACTCGTTCGTCGCTGCGGCCCGGCGCGTTGGCTTGCCTGTGGAGAAGTTGCCATGACGCTCGGCCTATCGAAAACCGCCAGACTCGGCCCATCAGAAACCCGATCCTCGGCCTATCGGAAACCCGATAGTGCCAGAAACCCGCAGAAATCCGCGACAAATCGACTGCTCTCTAACTTTGCTAATAGAACAGAATCCTTCGGATTCTTGCTAACGGCCCGGCCACCTGTGGAAAACGCTGGCGCAGCGCCGACGCTTCCAGGCCTTGGGACCGCCGCTTTGCGCTCGGGGTCGGGACGGCAATCATGAGCAGTCCGGCATTGCAACGGTCTGCATCCAGACCGCAACCACGCAGCGCGTTGACCGAGGTGGAACTGACCTGGATCGAGAAGCGCTACGAGCAATGGATCCGCTTCGGCCGCATGGCGACGGATCGGATCATCAACCGTCGCACACGCATCGTCGGCTTCCGTCCTGGGACAACCTTCGCGTTTGTGCGCTGGTTGTCGAGCGACTTCGGAACGGTTTACTCCAGCATCGACATCATCACCGCCGTCAAACCCGGCGAGCCTTACACGACGCTGCCATTCGTGCGCCCGGGCGGTGAAATCCTGTTGCATATCGAAGGCTGGCCCAAGGTCGCACAAGTGCTCCAGGCCATCGATGCCGTCGAAGCGGCTGGGGTCGATCCGTGCGACGCATCACCCGATCACTGGCGCCATGTCTGCAACCGCTTGAGCGCCGGAATGCCGGCTCGCGCTTATACGGCTGAGCGCCATGCAGCCTGGCTTCGCCGTAAGGCGCTCGAAGCGTGAGCCGCCGTCCCTATCTGCACGCGACGCTGCTGTCGGCATGCCTGTTCAGCGCCGGATTTGCCGCAGTCGCTGTGCTGGCACCGCGACCGCGATTGATGTGGAACGCGAGCGCCAGCGCGCCCATCGGTCTCTACCGGATCGATAGCGATGCGCCTGTGACGCTCGACCAGCTCGTCGCTGTCGCGCCTAGCGCCGAGATTGCCCGTTTCCTCGACAACCGCCGCTATCTGCCGTCCGGTGTGCCGCTCATGAAGCATGTCGCGGCTTTGCCGGGTCAGCAGGTCTGCCGCGTCGGTGCAGTCATCACGATCGATGGACGGCCATTGGCTGTGGCCAAATTGCAGGACCGCATGGGCCGCGCGCTGCCTGTCTGGCGCGGCTGCCATCGCGTCCGAGCCGGTGAAATCTTCCTCCTCAATCCTGCCCCCGACAGTCTCGATGGGCGCTATTTCGGGGTGCTCCCAGCAGCAGGCCTGATTGGCACCGCGCACCCCGTCCTCACACGCAATGCACCCGGAGAGCCGCTGCGCTGGCGCGTGCCGGACAGACCCATCCCTTTCCCGACGACCAACCAGGAGATCAAGCCATGATGATCGGCGACTTTCAATCCACGCAGGACGGCTTTGCAGGCCGCATCAGGACGCTCATGCTTGATGCTGTTGTGACACTTGTTCCAGCGTCTGCAAACGACAGCGAAAATGCGCCCGACTGGCGCGTTCTGCTTGGCGATGCGGACACCGGTATCGAAATCGGTGCGGGATGGGATCGCACCGGCGAGCGCGCCGGCGCCTATGTTGCGGTACAGATCGATGACCCGGCTTTTGTCCAGCCTTTGCGCGCCAACCTGCTGCGCTCGATGAGTCGGCATGATGAGTATCACCTGCTCTGGACACGTCCAACACATCGCGATCGGAGATAGCCATGGATCGTCGATCACGCTCCGCGAGCAGGCGGCATCCATTGCGGATCGCCTTTCATCTGCACCGCTATCTCCTCCTTCCCGGTCTCTGCCTCGCACTTGGTGTCAGTTCAGTGACCGCCCAGCAGGCAGCGTCTGCTAGCGGGTCAGACCAGTTCGCGGCCCATCCTTACGCGCCGCATGTCGTGGAAGCCTCGCGGCGTTTCGGTATACCCGAACTCTGGATCTGGGCGGTCATGCGGGCCGAAAGCCGGGGCAACTCCCGTGCCGTCTCGCCAGCAGGCGCCATGGGTCTGATGCAGATCATGCCGGGCACTTGGGCAATGCTCACCGAGCGCCACCGGCTTGGATCTGACCCGTTCGATGTCCGCGCAAATATTCTCGGCGGGACAGCCTATCTGCGCGCTATGTGGGACCGATATGGCGACGTCAGCCTGATGCTGGCGGCCTACAATGCCGGGCCGGCTCGTGCTGATGATTATGCAAATGGCCGTCGGCGACTGCCAGCAGAAACCGTCAGCTATGTTGCGCAGATCACCCCAAGCCTTGGTATAGCCAGTACTGTTGCCACTGCGGCGATCCCGGCATCAGCTCCGCAATCTTGGCGTCAGGCGGCGTTGTTTGCGGCGCGTGACTATGGCGGCGCAGAAGTCATCACCGATGCAACTTCGGTGCAGCTGGAACGTGCGATCAGTGCACCAACAGCGGCTTCTTCGCAGCGCGATGAGTCGGCTCCGCACCCCCTGTTTATTCCGCTTTCACCGCGGGTGCCGTGATGGTGTTCTCGGTCGCAGTTCTGACGGTCACGGCGATGTGCGGGCTTGTTCTGGCGGTGAGGCAGGCGTGGGAGAGACAGGTCAGTTTTGGAGGGCAAGATAAAAGGGCTGCCAGCAGGCTAGTCCTATGTGGTTGGGATGATTGGCAGATTTCGTATGGCATGAAGGCATGTCTGCCATACGCTGCTTCGAATTCGGCTTTGTTTTCAACGCAAAACAGTATGGCACACCGACCATGAGCGGGGACGACAGTGAATTTCGTGTCCGGCCGGGATGGGGGAGAGACAGCGGTAAGGGCGCAGGCCAAAGAGGCCAGAAGCTGGCGGCACAGGTCCGCCGTGCTGCAGCACGATCAGGGCAAACGCGCCTGCGCAGAGGTGGGACGCGAACAGGCCGAAGCTCTGGCAGAGCGGGCCGAGGTCGGCTTGCGCTTGCCGCTATGCGACACCGCTCGCCTGGTCAGCGACGGGTTACTGTCCTGGCTCGCATCGTCCGGCACAAGGGCGCACACTATCGCGCCGCACCGCTTGCTCGCCATATCTCCTATCTCGAACGCGACGGGGTGACCCGCGACGGACGCGATGCATCCATGTTCGATGCCCGCTCTGACGAGAGTGATCGCGAAGGCTTCGCCGATCGTTGCGAGGATGACCGGCACCACTTCCGCTTCATCGTCAGTCCCGAAGATGCGGGCGACATGCCGGACCTGCGGGCATTCACCCGCGAGTTGATGACCGACATGGCCAAGGATCTCGGCACCAGGCTGGACTGGGTGGCGGTCGACCACTGGAACACCGACAATCCGCACATTCATATCCTTGTCCGCGGCGTTGCTGATGACGGCACAGACCTGATCATCGACCGCGGCTACATAAGCGATGGACTGCGCCGCCGAGCCGAGGAGCGCGTCACGCTCGAACTCGGACGGCGCAGTGAACTGGATATCCGTACGGCACTTGAACGCGAAGTCGATGCCGAACGGTGGACTGGTCTTGACCGCCAGCTCTCAAAGCTCGGCGAGGACATGTCGGGCCGGGTCGACCTTCGCCCAGGGGGCGATGGCGAACCCGGCATGCGCCGTCTGCTCATCGGCCGTGCCGCCAAGCTGGAACAACTAGGGCTTGCGTCCCGCGAAGGTCCTGCAGTTTGGACCATTGATCCCGGTGCCGAGCGCGCCTTGCGCGATCTTTCGGTCCGCAACGACATCATCAAGACCATGCACCGCGCCATGACCCGGGACGGCGGACGCTTCGATCCAGCTGCACTGGCTCTGCACTCAAAGACGCCCAGTGACCCCATCGTCGGGCGGCTCGTTGAGCGCGGCCTCCAGGATGAACTGGCAGGCAGCGCCTATGCCATCGTCGACGGCACCGATGGCCGTACGCATCACTTGCGCTTCGACGACATGGACATGACCGGCGATGCGAGGCCGGGAGCAATCGTCGAGCTCAGATCATGGGAGGACGCCAAAGGCCAGACACGGCTCTCGCTGGCAACACGTTCGGACGTGCCCCTTGCGGACCAGATCACTTCGCCAGGCGCAACATGGCTCGATCGCCAGATCGTCGCGCGCGAACCGGTAACCACAGGCAATGGCTTCGGACTCGAAGTGCGCAACGCGATGGAGGCCCGCGCGCACCATCTCGAAGCGAAGGGTCTTGCCCGGCGGCAGGGACAGAGGTTGATCCTCGCACAGGACCTTATCGGCACGCTCCGGAACGAAGAGCTTGCGTCGACCGCGCAAGCGATCGCTGCGCGGACCGGGCTTGAGCACAAATCGTCGTCTTCGGGCGAATACGTCAGCGGGATCTATCGCGAGCGCCTGACACTATCGTCCGGGCGCTTCGCGAGGATCGACGACGGTATGAGCTTCCAGCTCGTGCCGTGGCGCCCAGCGCTCGACACGCACCTTGGGCAACACATCACAGGCACGATGTCGCCCGGCGGGACAGTCGATTGGAGCTTGGGTCGCGGGCGGGGGATCGGCCTGTGATGCACCAATTCCGAGAGGACAAAATCCCATGAATGACAAGATTCTCTGGGGCCAGATATTGGCCGTGTTCGCGATTATCCTCTTCACCATCTGGAGCGCGACCCAGTGGACCGCTGCCGCGCTCGGCTATCAGCCGGAACTGGGACAGCCGTGGTTTTGGATCGGCGCTTCCCCCGTCTATCCGCCACCGGCCTTCTTCTGGTGGTGGTTCGCATTCGATGCCTATGCGCCGTCAGTATTCGAGCGCGGTGCCCTCATTGCAGTATCAGGCGGATTTCTGTCCTTCATGGTCGCTATCGCCATGTCTGTCTGGCGTGCCCGCGAACGCCGGAAGGCCGAAACCTATGGCTCGGCGCGGTGGGCCAATGAGCGCGAAATCCGCAAGGCGGGCATGCTCGGAGATGCTGGTGTGGTACTCGGACGCTTCGCGGACACCTATCTCCGGCATGACGGGCCTGAGCATGTCCTCTGCTTCGCACCGACACGGTCAGGCAAAGGTGTGGGCCTGGTCGTTCCAACGCTGCTGACCTGGCCCGGATCGGCGATCATTCACGACATCAAGGGCGAGAACTGGCAGCTCACGGCAGGCTTTCGCGCTCGCCATGGCCGCGTTCTACTGTTCGATCCGACCAATCCCGCTTCCGCCGCTTACAATCCTCTGCTCGAGGTCCGGCGCGGCGAATGGGAAGTGCGCGATGTGCAGAATGTCGCCGACGTGCTGGTCGATCCTGAAGGCAGCCTTGAAAAGCGCAACCACTGGGAAAAGACCAGCCATGCTTTGCTTGTCGGCGCGATCCTTCACGTGCTCTATGCCGAAAAGGACAAATCGCTCGCCGGGGTCGCCGCGTTCCTGTCTGATCCGCGCTGCGGGATCGAAACGACGCTGCACCGGATGAAAGCCACCCGGCATCTTGGTGAAAAGGGTGTCCACCCCGTCGTGGCGGCAGCGGCGCAGGAACTGCTCAACAAATCGGACAATGAGCGGTCCGGCGTGCTGTCGACCGCGATGTCGTTCCTTGGGCTCTACCGCGATCCGGTGGTGGCGAAGGTCACCAGCGCGTCGCATTGGCGCATCGCAGACCTTATGGCCGGTCAGCATCCGACCTCGCTGTATCTCGTCATTCCGCCCGGTGACATCAGCCGGACCAAGCCGCTCATCCGGCTGCTCCTCAACCAGATCGGCCGACGCCTGACCGAAGACCTCAATCCCGGCAATCGTCCGCAGAGTCTGCTTCTCATGCTCGACGAGTTTCCGGCGCTCGGACGGCTCGATTTCTTCGAGAGCGCACTTGCCTTCATGGCGGGCTACGGGATCAAGGCGTTCCTGATCGCGCAGTCATTGAACCAGATCGAGAAGGCTTACGGCCAGAACAATGCCATCCTCGACAACTGTCACGTCAGGGTCAGTTTTGCGACCAATGACGAGCGGACTGCGAAGCGAATCTCGGAAGCCTTGGGAACCGCGACGGAAATGCGGGCCATGAAGAATTATGCAGGGCACCGGCTTTCACCATGGCTGGGGCATCTCATGGTCTCGCGCTCCGAGACAGCACGGGCCTTGCTGACGCCCGGCGAAGTGATGCAACTGCCCCCAGATGACGAGGTCGTGATGGCTGCTGGGATCCCGCCGATCCGTGCGCACAAGGCACGTTATTTCCGAGACCCGCGATTCACCATGCGTGTGCTCGAGCCACCAAAGCCGGTACACGCCAATTTCTCGAAAGCTGCTGCAGATGATTGGTCTGGCCGTGAGCCCATCCAAGCCGAACAGCTTCTCCAGGCTCCCGAGGCCAATGGACGGCCCGCAGCGATAGGAGCTTTGAAAACCACCAGGCCCAATGCGTCCGTCAAGAGGCGCAACATGAAGTCGAAGGCCGATAGTCAGACCGAGACCAGCGGTATCCGCCAGGAGCCCGGCCTGCCCGAGCATGAGAATATCGCGCCGGAGCCGGACCGTCCCTTCAACCCGTTCGATCCCGACGCCGACACATCCCCGGACGAGACGGTACAGAACCGGCAGGCCATTGACCGGGCCATGCGGCGCAATGCGCGTAATGCCTCGCTCGATCCAGACGATGGAATCGAGCTGTGAAGAAGCCTGATCGCCAAAAGATGACGTTCCGCATCGATGCCCACTTGGCGCGACAGCTTTCGGAGCGTGCGCGGTCCAGGCGGGTGTCGCAAACAGAAGTCCTCGAGGCCGCGCTCGCTTCGATGCTCACTCCTGACCAGGAGGAACGGGTCGAGGCCGTGCTGACCAAGCGGCTCGACCGGATATCGCGGCAGCTTGAGCGCCTCGAATGGCATGTTGAGCTGTCGAATGAAGCGTTTGCGATCTTCGTGCGGTTCTGGCTGACCAGCAATGCTCCGTTGCCCGACGAGGCAATGCGGGCGGCACAGACAACCGGGAAAAAGCGGTATCAGGCCTTTGTGGAGTCCTTAGCGCGGCGGATGGAGACTGGGCCGAAGCTGCGGGAAGAGATGGAAGGGTAAGAAACCGACCCTGGCGATGGCCTTTGGTTTGTGGTCAGCCTCTCATCCGACTTTAAGCCCACAACATCATCACGAAGGTTAATGCCGTCACATACGCGCGCCGGCAGTGCCCCTGCAAAAATGTTGCCTGACATTTTCTGCTGCCCGGCACATATATTCATGCTTCATATGGCCGGAAATTCCAGAAATTGGTGATGCATGCTCGTACTGGTGGAAGACAAAAAGGCGAAAGACGCAGCCCAGAAGGCTATGGAAGACGGCCTGACTAGATCTTTGCAGTGCATCGGAAAGCGCAACATCGGCTTTCCCAGCGGAAATCTCGACGAAACTATGTATGCCAACGGTGACGGCACTTTGTGGGCAGCGTTCTCGCATGCCAATGATGCCAAAATACCGAGGCGCTGGAATGCCTTCGGAGTCTATGACAGCGAGCGCCATACCCAGATGATTACCGTCGAGATTAACGTCCCGACCACTACGAATTCCGCATCTGTCGCAGGTTTCTTCGCTCACGACCCATCAACGGGCGCCACCTATCTCATGCACGATGGAAGCGTGGGCGGCGGGAAAAAGGGCGTTGGACGCGGTGCTTTCATGAGTTGGTCAGACAGTGTCCTAGAGGATGTCGAACGAACGACAGGCGAGCCAAGATCAGGGATCGTCATCGGTCGGGTAGATGATCCCGATCTGGCTGGCCGCATCTGGACCTTCGTCTGCACCGTCCGTCAATTCAAGGACGCCGTGAAGCGAGGAGACCTTGATAACGTCGCTGCTCGTAAGAAGATCGCTGAATGGGATAAATTCAGAGATGAAGCTTCAGGCCGCCGGAAAGGACGGCGACGCCCCGAGTTCGATTATTTTTCTTACCACGGCGATGTTGTGAGGGCGCTTCGTGATGAACGCCAGGCAATGGCCGCAAAAAATGAAGTGGTCGTAAACAGTCTGCTTGTCGACCTCATGGTGAAAATCGGAAGCAGGATGACCGAAATTTATGAGGTCAAAACGGACTGCGGGCGCCAGTCTCTCTACACAGGTATCGGTCAACTCTTAGCCCACTCAGTCCGCGAAGGCGCAGAAGTCAATCGGACACTGGTCCTGCCAGAAGGGGACCTGCCAGAGGGGATGGATCTCTGCTTAGCAGAACTCGGAATCAAGTTGCGCCGCTTCCACCTAACGCCAGCACCGAACCGCAAGGTTGTATTGGCCTAACCATCAAATCCCCGGCGTAAGCGTCGCAGCGTCGACGGCTGATACAGGTCGCAATCTACGCTCATCCCTGTTTTTCTGCGCCCCACTACGATGATGCTAAATCCTTGTTGAATCTGCCCCTTTTCTGCGTCTCTTAATCGTCCCCGTCGAGCAGGACGAACTTGTCCCGCTCCCAAGGCGGGGTATCCGATGGGCATTGAGCCAGTCAAAATCGAGGCACGTTCACGCGGCGCACGCATGCTGCGCACCGCGATGGGTGCATCGATCTCAACCTGGCTTGCCGATCCGCAGGTCATCGAGATCATGCTCAATCCCGATGGGCGGCTCTGGGTCGATCGTTTGGGTATGGGTCTCTCGGACAGCGGTGACCGGCTAACGGCTGCCGATGGGGAGCGCATAATCCGCTTGGTCGCTCATCATGTCGGTGCCGAAGTCCACAGCGATGCTCCCCGCGTGTCGGCCGAGCTGCCGGAAAGCGGGGAGAGGTTTGAAGGCCTTCTGCCACCGGTGGTAGCCGCACCAACCTTCGCGATCCGCAAGCCCGCCATCGCAGTGTTTCTGCTCGAAGACTATGTCGGTTCCGGGATCATGTCCGTTCAAGAGGCCGCAACGCTTCGCTCCGGCGTGGCTGACCGCCTCAACATCCTCGTCGCGGGCGGAACCGGCACCGGCAAAACCACCCTGACCAATGCTCTACTCGCCGAGGTGGCCAGAACCACAGATAGAGTCGTGCTCATCGAAGACACCCGCGAGCTGCAATGTCGCGCGCCAAACCTCGTGGCAATGCGGACAAAAGATGGCGTGGCTTCGCTATCCGACCTGGTTCGATCCAGCCTCCGTCTGCGCCCTGACCGGATCCCGATTGGCGAAGTGCGCGGCGCCGAGGCGCTCGATCTGCTCAAAGCCTGGGGCACTGGCCACCCTGGCGGGATCGGAACGATCCATGCCGGAAGCGCCATGGGCGCACTTCGGCGGATGGAGCAATTAATCCAGGAAGCGGTCCTCACCGTTCCGCGCGCCCTGATTGCCGAGACTATCAACCTCGTTGCCGTGCTGGTGCGCGAGGGCACGGGACGACGTCTCGCTGAACTGGCCCGCGTCGACGGGCTCGACCCTGTCACCGGCGATTATCGACTGATCCCCGCCACCCAAACTCAAGGAAACCTCCTATGACCCGTGCCCTCCGGCGTGGCACCACTCGTGCTTCGCTCGCCGCTGCCGCAGCATTTGTTGCGGTGGCCACTTCCACCCCGGCCCTTGCTGGTGGATCGTCGATGCCGTGGGAAGCACCACTGCAATCGATCCTTGAAAGCATCGAAGGGCCGGTCGCCAAGATTGTCGCGGTGATCATCATCATCGTCACCGGCCTCAGCTTGGCGTTCGGCGATACGTCCGGCGGCTTTCGCCGGCTGATCCAGATCGTTTTCGGCCTCTCGATCGCCTTTGCCGCATCGAGCTTCTTCCTCAGCTTCTTCAGCTTTGGCGGCGGGGCGCTCATCTGATGCCACCGGCTGACGATATCTTGGGCTACTACGCGCCGGTCCACCGCGCGCTGGCAGAGCCGATTCTGCTCGGCGGTGCCCCTCGTGCTCTGGCCATCGTCAATGGTACGTTGGCGGGCGCGATTGGCCTCGGCTTGCGGCTGTGGCTCGCGGGCCTCGCGATATGGGCAATCGGACACGCGCTCGCTGTCTGGGCGGCCCGGCGCGATCCCCAGTTTGTCGACGTCGCGCGTCGTCACCTCAAATATCCGACGTGGGTGCGGCCATGATGTCGCTCCGCGAATACCGCGCCAAATCCGCCAGTCTGGCCGATTTCCTCCCCTGGGTCGCACTGGTGGGGCCGGGCGTGGTGCTCAACAAGGACGGATCGTTTCAGCGCACGGCGCGCTTTCGCGGTCCGGATCTCGACAGCGCCACGCCCGCTGAGCTGGTTGCCGTGACATCACGCCTCAATAATGCCCTGAGACGACTGGGCTCGGGATGGGCCGTGTTCGTCGAAGCGCAGCGTGTCCCCGCACAGGCTTACCCGCACAGCAATTTCCCCGATCCCGTTTCGGCCCTGGTCGACATGGAACGTCGTGAGCAGTTTCGCGAAGAGGGAGCGCACTTCGAGAGCGGCTACTACCTCACCCTGCTGTGGATGCCGCCGCCGGAGGATGCGGCCCGTGCCGAAAGCTGGCTCTACGAGGGCAAGGCGGCGACGGGTGTCGACCCAAACGAGCTGGTTAAGTCCTTCGTCGATCGGACGGACCGCGTACTGCACCTTGTCGAGGGCTTCATGCCCGATGCCGGCTGGCTCGATGATCGCGCGACGCTGACCTATCTTCACAGCACTGTTTCCACCAAAATCCAGCATGTCCGCGTTCCCGAAACGCCCGTCTATCTCGACGCCTTGCTGACCGACGAGCCGCTGACCGGCGGTCTCGAACCGAAGCTCGGGCAAGCCCATCTGCGCACACTCACCATTACCGGCTTCCCGACCGCAACATTTCCCGGACTGCTCGACGAACTCAACCGGCAGGCATTTCCATACCGGTGGTCGACCCGTGCGATCATGCTCGACAAGACCGATGCAACCAAGCTGCTGGCAAAAATCCGCCGCCAATGGTTCGCCAAGCGCAAATCGGTCGCCGCCATTCTCAAGGAGGTGATGACCAACGAGCAATCGGTACTCATGGATTCGGACGCTTCGAACAAGGCTGCCGACGCTGACATGGCGCTTCAGGAACTCGGCGCCGACCATGCCGGCATTGCCTACGTTACGGCAACGGTCACCGTTTGGGACCGCGATCCGGCGCTTGCTGCCGAGAAGCTTCGCCTGGTCGAGAAGGTCATCCAGGGCCGCGATTTCACCTGCACGATCGAGGGCATGAACGCGATCGAGGCGTGGCTGGGATCGCTCCCCGGCCATGTCTACGCCAATGTCCGCCAGCCCCCCATTTCCACGCTCAATCTCGCCCACCTGATCCCCCTGTCAGCGGTATGGGCGGGAGCGGAACGGGACGAGCATTTCGGTGACGCCCCCTTGCTTTACGGCAAGACCGAAGGCTCGACCCCGTTCCGCCTTTCCCTTCATGTCGGCGATGTCGGCCACAGCCTGATTGTTGGCCCGACAGGGGCCGGGAAATCGGTGCTGCTTGCGCTGATGGCGCTGCAATTCCGGCGCTACCCCGGCTCGCAAATCTTCGCCTTCGACTTCGGCGGTTCCATCCGGGCCGCAGCACTTGGAATGGGCGGCGATTGGCAGGACCTGGGCGGTGCCCTCAGCGCAGATGAGGATGACAACACGGCCGTCGCGCTTCAACCGCTCGCCCGAATCGACAATCCGGGTGAGCGCGCCTGGGCCGCGGAATGGCTGGCAGCGATGTTCGCGGGCGAAGGCGTGCATGTTGACCCGGCGGCAAAGGAGCATCTCTGGTCGGCGCTGACGTCACTTGCGTCCGCCCCGCCGCCCGAACGCACCCTGACCGGACTAGCCGTACTGCTGCAATCGCAGGAGCTGAAACAGGCGCTGTCGCCCTACCTCGTCGGAGGCCCCTGGGGCAGGCTGCTTGATGCCGAGCAGGAACGTCTTGGTGAGGCCCCGGTCCAGGCATTCGAGACCGAGGGTCTAATCGGCGCGTCGTCGGCTGCGGCTGTTCTCGCCTATCTGTTTCACCGGATCGAAGGTCGGCTCGACGGCTCGCCAACCATGATCATCATCGATGAGGGCTGGCTGGTGCTCGATAGCCCGGCCTTTGCCGCACAACTGCGCGAATGGCTGAAGACGCTGCGCAAGAAGAATGCCAGCGTCATCTTCGCCACGCAAAGCCTTGCCGACATCGAGACCTCGGCTATCGCGCCGGCCATCATCGAGAGCTGCCCGACGCGGATATTTCTGCCTAACGAGCGGGCCGCCGAACCCCAGATTGCCAAGGTGTATGAGCGGTTTGGACTGAATGACCGGCAAATCGAGATCCTGAGCCGGGCCACGCCGAAGCGCGATTATTACTGCCAGTCACGGCGCGGCAATCGCCTGTTCGAACTTGGCCTTGGCGAGGTCGCACTCGCCTTCAGCGCGGCATCCTCCAAATCCGACCAGCTCCGCATTGCCGAACTTGTCGCTGCCCATGGCCGCGACGGTTTTGCCGCGGCCTGGCTCCGGCATCGCAGCCTCGCATGGGCGGCCGAACTGCTTCCTCCCCCGCCGCCCGCACTCAACGGAAAGGAAATCCTCCCATGAAAATTCCCGTCCTCCGCCGCACCCTCATGGCGACGGCAATCGCCACCTCGCTGGTGGCAGGCACCATGATCGCCGCGCCAGCGCAGGCCCAGTTCGGCGGGATTGTCTATGATCCCAGCAACTACGCGCAAAACGTGCTGACCGCCGCCCGGACGCTGCAGCAGATCAACAACCAGATCCAGCAGATCCAGAATCAGGCGACCAGCTTGATCAACGAAGCGCGCAATCTCGCCAGCTTGCCGGTGTCGACGATCCAGACGCTCCAGCAACAGGTCGATCAGACACGGCAGTTGCTCAACCAGGCGCAGCGGATCGCCTACGATGTAACCGACGTCCAGCAGGTGTTCAACGGTCGCTACAAGGGCGCAGCCCTGTCAGCGGGACAGGCTCAGATGGTCGCCAATGCCGATGCCCGCTGGCAGGACAGCGTCGGCGCGTTTGAAGATGCCATGAAGGTTCAGGCCGGGATCGTTGGCAATCTCGGCGCGACCCGCAGCACCATCACGACGCTTGTTGGTGCCAGCCAGTCGGCAACAGGCGCTCTTCAGGCAGCACAGGCGGGAAATCAGCTGCTCGCGTTGCAGACCCAGCAGCTTGCCGATCTGACAGCGGTCATCGCGGCGCAGGGCCGCGCACAGGCACTGGAAGCTGCCCGCAGTGCAGCGACTGAGGCTGAAGGACGCGAGCGCTTCCGCCGCTTCCGGACCCGCAACTGACATGAGCCGGTCGGTCAAGTTGGCGGCGGCCGCAGCACTTGGCGGGCTCCTCATGGCGATCGCGATTGCTTCGGCAACGCGGTCGCCAGTGGTGCCAACGACGACCATCCTTGTCGCTGACGAGGCAACGTCTCCCGACCCTCATGCCGCCGAACTCAGGCGCTGTCGGACAATCACCATGCCGGAATCTGGGTGCGACGCCGTCTGGGATGCCGAACGCCAGCGATTTTTCCATGGAAGGGATGGTCACCGATGAATGACACCGGCGTGATCGACCAGTTCCTGGCGGTCTTCATCCAATATATCGACAGTGGCTTTGGCCTGCTGGGCGGCGAGGTGGGGTTCCTGTCATCGACCCTGATCGTGATCGACGTCACGCTGGCGGCCTTGTTCTGGGCTTGGGGCACGGACGAGGATGTCCTGCAGCGTCTGATCAAGAAGACGCTCTATATCGGCACTTTCGCATTCATCATCGGCAACTTCTCGAACCTCGCCGGGATCATGCTCCAGAGCTTTGCCGGTCTCGGCCTCCAGGCCAGCGGCAGCGGCATGGCGATTGGCGATTTCATGCGCCCCGGTGTCGTCGCCGCCACCGGGCTTGATGCCGGACAGCCTCTGATCGATGCGACCGCAGACCTCGTCGGACCGGTAGGGCTCTTCACAAACTTCGTGCAGATCCTCATCCTGCTGATTGCCTGGGTGATCGTCGTAATCGCCTTCTTCGTGCTGGCAATCCAGGTCTTCGTCACGATCATCGAGTTCAAGCTGGTCACGCTTGCAGGCTTCGTCCTGCTACCGTTTGCCTTCTTTGGACGCACCGCCTTCATGGCAGAGCGCGTTCTTGGGCATATCATTTCGTCGGGGATCAAGGTCCTCGTGCTGGCCGTCATCACCGGCATCGGCACCACTCTTTTTGCGCAGTTCATCAACGCCGGGCTTGGCGCCGAACCTGACATCCAGCAGGTCATGGCCATTGCTCTGGCTGCATTGACACTGCTCGGCCTCGGCATTTTTGGTCCCAGCATCGCTAACGGCATCGTTGCCGGTGGCCCGCAGCTCGGCGCAGGCGCGGCGGCAGGAACGGTGATTGCTGCAGGTGCTACATTGGCTGGTGGTATCGCGGGCGCCAAGCTTGCTGCGGGTGCCGCCGGATCGGCCATGGCAGGAGCTGCCACTGGAGGCGCTCGCGCCGCGGGTGGTGCCTCGCGCGCCTACGCAGCAGGCGCCGCCGGCAAGACTGGCGGCGCCGCAGCGGCATCGGGTTTTGCCAACGTCGCGAAATCGGCCGCCGACGCTGCAACCTCGCCGCTCAAGCGCGCAGCCAATAGCCTCAAGGCCAACTATGCCTCGGCGAAGGCTGACGCTCCCAAAGACGGAACAGCGACGCCTGACGGTCCACCGGCTTGGGCAACAGCAATGCGGCGCCGGCAGACCATGGGCCAAGGCGCCTCCATTGCCACGCACACGCTGAAGGGCGGCGACAGCCATGGCAGCGGCTCAGGCCCCGACATCACCGACAAGAGCTGAAATCATCCACGAGGACATCACCATGTTTCGACGTCCATCCATCCGCTACGGGGCAAGTCCCGAACCCGTCACTCCCTATCAGCGCGCAGCGCAGGTGTGGGACGATCGTATTGGCTCCGCACGCGTCCAGGCGAAAAACTGGCGCCTGGCATTCTTTGGCTGCCTTGCGCTTTCGGGTGGACTTGCGGGAAGTCTGGTCTGGCAATCCGCACGCGGCACAATCACCCCATGGGTGGTCGAAGTCGACAAGTTGGGACAGGCTCAGGCCATTGCTCCGGCAGACGCCGATTTTCGTCCAACTGATCCTCAAATGGCTTTTCACCTCGCCCGTTTCATCGAGCAGGTGCGCTCCATTCCGGCCGATCCCATTGTGTTGCGGCAGGACTGGCTCAGAGCCTACGACTTCACCACTGACCGCGGCGCACAGGCGCTCAACGACTATGCGCGTGGCAACGATCCTTTCGCCCAAGTCGGCAAGGTGCAGGTCGCAGTGGATGTCTCAAGCGTCATCCGTGCCTCGAACGACAGCTTCCGCGTCGCATGGACCGAGAGGCGCTATCAAGACGGGGCGCTGATCGAAACCACACGTTGGTCCGCCATTCTAACCACGGTCGTGCAGCCGCCACGAACACCTGACGCGCTGCGCAAGAATCCGCTCGGCCTGTTTGTCAACGCCATCAACTGGTCAAAGGAGCTTAGCCAATGATCCCCCATTCACGCGCGCTGCGCCTGTCGCTTCTGTTGTCGGTAACCGCTCTCGGAAACATCCCTGTCCCTGTCATTGCCAGCGGGGCACCCGTTCGAGCTTTTGCGCAGACGCCGCCGCCCACTGCCGAACCTGCAGACCCGCGAACACGTATCGGTCGCGCAAACGCTGCGGCGCGCGTGCAGCCGGAGCGGACAAGCTATTTCAATGCGATCCAGCAATATGCCTATGCTGAAGGCGCGCTGTTCCAGATCTACACCTCACCGGGGCATGTCACGAATATCATGCTTCAAGAAGGCGAGGAGCTTGTGGGGCCGGGGCCGGTAGCATCGGGCGATACAGTCCGCTGGATCATCGGAGATACAGTGAGCGGCACCGGCCTTACGCGCCGCGTCCACATTTTGGTGAAGCCAACGCGGGCCGATATCAGCACCAATCTGGTCATCAACACCAATCGTCGTACCTATCACCTCGAACTGAGCGCCACGACGTCCACCTATATGGCAGCCGTCTCCTGGACCTATCCGCAGGATGCCCTCATTGCTCTGCGCAGCGCTGAGGCCGAAGCCGAACGCAGCGCCCCGGTTGCGGCAGGAATCGACTTTTCAGCGCTTAGCTTTGACTACCGCATGTCTGGTGACCGGCCGCAATGGCGACCATTGCGGGTCTTTGATGACGGACGCCAGGTCTTCATCGAGTTCCCCGCGAGCATCGCCAACGGTGATATGCCACCCCTCTTCGTAATCGGCGCAGACGGTTCGGCGGAACTCGTCAACTATCGGGTGCGAGGGCGCTACATGGTCGTAGACCGGCTATTCGATAAAGCCGAGCTGCGGCTCGGTGCCGGCCGCAACGCACGTCAGGTTCGCATCGTACGCGAAATTCCCCGCAGCAGGGGGCGGGCATGATCACATCCTCCCAGGTTCATCATCAGCCATCTGCCGACGAGCTGCTCAAGGATTTGCATGAAAAGCCGGAAGCAGAAGCCCCAATGGCGCCGACCAGCCCCGACGGCTTTCGCCTTGGCGGAGAGCCGCCACGCGTAATGCGGCTATCGCGAAAGGCTCTTGCCACGCTCGGCGTGGCTGCCAGCGTCGCCATTGGCGGTTCGCTCATCTATGCCCTTCAGCCCAAGTCGCCTGTACCGCCAGAAAACCTCTTCGATACAAACAGCCGGAACCGCGCTGATCAGGTGACCGGCGCGCCAGCCAACTATAGCGATGTCCCCAAACTAGGGCCTCCGCTACCAGGTGATCTGGGAAGGCCAATCGTCGCTGCACAACAGGGTGGTCAAAATGTCCCGATTCCCCCAATCGGACCGCCAGCTAATGACACAGCAACGTCCGATCCAAGGCAGATAGCTGCGGAGCAATCGCGGGAACGGGCCGCGCAGGAGCGCGACAGCGCGCGCACGAGTCAGCTGTTTCTGGCAGGGGGAACACGGGAAAACGAGAATCGAGCCGATGCGGCGCCTAACGCAATACCTGCGATTGCCAATTCCGCCGGTGAGGCGGCTCAGGCCGCTCCTGCCTCACCGTCGACCAGTCGCCGTTCATTTTTGGAGCGAAGGGCGGATCGTAGGACAGAGAGCCCCGAGCGCATTATGCGGCTTGGGTCTCCCAACGTCGTGCAGGCAGGAAGCATCATTCCCGCTGCGTTGATCACGGGAATTCGCTCGGATCTCCCTGGCCAGATCACGGCGCAGGTCACGCAGAATGTCTATGACAGCCCCACCGGACGCATCCTGCTGATTCCGCAAGGGGCGCGTCTGATCGGCGAGTACGACAGCGACGTTGCGTCCGGGCAAAACCGCGTACTGCTGGCCTGGGACAGGCTCATCCTCCCGGGTGGGCACTCGATCCTGCTCGACCGGCTTCCCGGTGCAGATGTCGCAGGTATGGCCGGCCTTCAGGATCGCACCAACTTCCACTGGGGCAACATGCTTAAGGCTGCCCTGATCTCAACACTGCTCGGCGCGGGCACGGAACTGGTCGCCAGTGATGAGAGCGATCTCGTCCGGGCACTGCGCTACGGCACACAGGATACCGTTAGCCAGACGGGGCGGCAGGTGGTGCAGCGGCAGCTCAATGTTCCACCCACCCTTACCGTGCGTCCGGGGTTTGCTCTCCGGATCATTGTCACGCGTGACCTGATCCTTGAGCCCTTTCAGACAGGAGAAGCGCGATGACCCGGCTCAAACTGACCGATCTTGCCGACGAAAAGCCTGTACGTCTGACACTCGAACTGCCAGCGCGGCTGCACCGGGATCTTACCGCCTATGCCCTTGCGGTGAACGGGGGCGATCCGAAGGGGGCGCCCACGGTCGAAAGGCTTGTCCCGCCCATGCTGGAGCGATTTATTGCCACCGACCGGGGCTTCGCCAAAGGGCGTCGAAATTCTCAGGCGGGGTAGCGCTCGTTGATGAGCGTGAAGAAGCGTTGCAGCGCGGGATTTTCATTGTCCTCGCGCCAGTAGACCGAAAACTCCAGGCGGGCCGTTCCACCTTGATCATGGATTTCCCGGAAATTGAGCCCGGGCCATGTCACGCCCTGTGAAGCTTCGGTCGCGATCGTGATGAAACGCCCGACCGACACGATGCTGAGGACGCTTTCCAGGCTTGTATCCTGGACAATGATATTGGGGCGGTAGCCTTGCTCGGTCAGGCGCGCGGCCAGCAGGTTTGAAATGATAGGGCCAACCCCACTGCCGGGGACGACAAACACTTCGCGCCGCAGGTCAGACCAATAGATGCGTTCGTTCTGCAACAAGCGATGACCGTCGAGCAGAGTCACCATCAGACGATCCGACCAGACCCGTCGCGACCGTATCCCCGCCTCTTCCATACCTGTCGGAGCCACCGCGACATCGATCGTCCGGGCTTGCAAGCGATGGAGCAGGCGCTCGGGACCAGCTTCGACGCCATCGAATTGAACGTCGGGAAACCGCACCAGGTAATCCGAGAAGGTCTGCTTGAGGTTTCCGGCCATCAGGGACGAACTGTAGCCAACCGCGAGCCGACCTTGTTCGCCGTAACTGACCGCCCGCGCAGTGGTTTGCAGATTGTCGATATCGGTGATGATACGCCGGGCGGATTCGATGAATACCTTGCCCATTTCGGTCGGCTCAGCGCCGCGCGTAGACCGAGTGAAGAGCTTGATTCCCAGCTGATCCTCAAGCTGCGTTACCCGTTGGCTGAGCGTCGCCTGTCGCATGTTGAGCGCCGCCGCAGCCCGGGACAAACTGCTCATGTCTGCCGTCAGCACTGCGTAGCGCAGCTGCCGAACCTCGATCGTCATGCATCCGCCCCCAAACTCGCTCCCTTATGCCAATTGAGCCAAGTTCAGCATTCGTGTTCAATGAAAAAATTCATCATCAGCAATGTAGTGCATTGAAACGAGAACTTAAGCACAGATTTTACAGTTCAGAGAGCTGCCCAGATATCTCTCCAATTTGGAGAAATATCTGGGCCACACTGTAAGAAATTCGAGCTTGCGTCACTCGACAGATTTTTCCGCGAAGCCAAGGGTATTGGCATTTTCGATGAGTGTGCGAACCTTGGCGCGATCGAGGCCGGCGGGCACTTCTGCTTCAATCTCGAGCCGCAGAGTCACCTTGCTGCCTTGGAGCGTCGTCAATTGCTCGACTATGGCTTCGACGATCTGGTGCATGTCACGGGCGGGGCGATCTGGTGAGATCATGACCGTGCCACTGAACCGGGTCGGATTGCGCTCGACAGGCGGGGTCGGTTCCTGACCCGGCGTTTGACTGCCCGGTTCGGCGGGGTTGCCGGTCTCCGGCGTTCCCGGTTGAGGTTCGGTGGGTTGCGACGGTGCCGGTCGGTGCGCTTCAGCAACTTCAGGCCTGATGATGACGCTATCGCCGTCGATGACGATCATCGCATTGCTGGCGTGATCAATCGCCAGACCAAGATACCTGCCTGTCGATTCTTCCCAGCGCTCCGCATAGGCAAACGGCCCAGGCAGCATCCCACTGACTGCGGACTGCACAGACCTGATCAGCACGTCCTGATTCTTGAGACGGGGCAGGTAGATGTAGCGGTTGAGGTATTCGCGCAGATCCCGCAGTTGCAGGTGGGGCCGGTCGTTCCAGATGTATTTCTGCAGGTCCCTATCAAGCCGCGTCGGGCCGAGTTCGGTCAACAGCCCTTCTTCGCCGATCAGCTTCTTGCTGGCGCGAGCAAGCAATCCGTCTTGGGCGGGGATCTTGCCGGAGACCCATTCAAGGTCTGCCTGCGCACTTTCTTGCGCCGGATAGTGAAGGTAACACCACGCTTCCTTGAGCCGCGTCTTCACCGTTTCGTTGGCTTCGGCGAGCTTTGCCTTGGCCAGAGCGCTATCGCTCTGTGTGAGGTTGAGGCGATCCGTATCCCGAACGATTTCATTCCAAGCGAGAGATGCGCGAACAGCGTCCTTGAGGTTGTCGAGCTGCTTTGCATCGGCTGCGATGAATACCAGCATATTCCGGTACACGCGCGGCGTGCTGCCGCGCTGCATCAGGATTTCCTTGGCTTCAACCAACGCTTCCGAGCCTTCCCGGCCATTATGCGGATGCGCTACACCCAAGACCACCGCCCGGACTCCACCGGCCTCATCCGGCACCTCGGCCGACCCTGCCGGTGCAACCTGCACGGCGTCGAAATGTCCTCGATCGGGCAGCGCATTGACGTACTTGGTCAGCTCTGCGTCGATCGTCACATCGACCAATGCTGCTTCGATCTGAGCCGCTCGGTCCGTCGCAATGCGATTCAGACTGGCCGCCATCGAATACCAGTAGCGCCCGAGGTCCGAGTGCATGAACTTGGCCTGATTGGTCAGGCGCCGCAATGCGTCGCCAAAAATGGCTGGCCGCTCGCCCGGCTGCACGACGCCGAGGTTGATCTGCTTGTCGTCGAGGCCCGTGTTCTGTTGCTGGTGAGTAGGGGCCGTGCCCATGAAGATGGCGCGGGCGACACGGCGCGTTGCCGAGTAGCGGTTGAGGTTGGGCGCCGATTGGTCGATCTTGTATGGGGTCGAAGCCGTGCCATCGACGTCGCCAGCAATGATCGATTGCCAGCTGACATCAAGATAATGCAGCAGTTCGGGTTCCACGCGCGGCGAATTGATGGCGACACTGCCCGGCATGATCATGACTGAGGGATCGCCGCTCATCCACAATTCGTGAATGGCCTGCGCCATCAATCGGAGCACACCGCGGGTGCGCTGGAATTTTTCAAGCGATCCCCAGCTGGTATAGAGCTGATCGAACAGTTCGGGGTGGATCGGGTATGCCTTCTCCAGCTTGCGCCGATAATCTTCATCGGCGCAGCCCTGCGGAAAATCATTGGCGTTCTCGCGGTAGAGCTTCGCAAACTGCTTCAACGTGTTGTCACGATGGTGGAAGCGGTCGCCGGGGATTTCCTTGAACAGGCGCCGGCGTACGATTTCGTAGCTCTCCTCCTGGCTGGCCGGTCGCCATGAGGATTCGACGCGGCTGAACGTCTGTTTGAGACGAGCCAAGGCCTCCTGGCCGCCTTCGCCGCCGACCTCAATCTGCGACGCCGGCAAGGACGCCACCAGCAGCGTGCCGGGGCTGGCCTTCACCGCCTCGGTCAGCGCCTGGACGAACGACAGATTGGCATCGAAAGACCCGGATGGCAGCCCCTCGACCTTGTAGATCTGGCGCAAGTAGGCGACCCATTCATCGATCAGGATGAGGCATGGGGCGCACTTCTTGAAGATCGCTTCCAGAAGGTTCGAGCCGGGTGCGATCCCGGTCGCGTCATTCTCCGCGACCATGTCGAAAGCGTCGGCACCGCCCAGCTGCCAAGCAAGATCGCCCCAGGTGGTCCTGATCTTCCGGCCGCCATCAGCATTGAGCACGTCCTGCGGGCCACGCGACGTGCCGACGAGGACAGCCCGGTTGATGCCACTGGGCACCGTCAGGCCGTTGGTCTCCAGCAGCTGGTCGAGGCCAGACAGGTCCTGCACCGGTGTCGTGCCTGCCATGTGGTAGAGCGCCAGCATCGAGTGGGTCTTGCCGCCGCCGAAGTTGGTTTGCAGTTCAACCACCGGGTCGCCGCCGGTTCCGGACAAGCGCTTGGCTGCGCCGACCAGAAGAGTGCTCAAGCCCTCCGTCAGGTAGGTACGGCTGAAGAACTGCTTCGGGTCGCGATACTCTGCGGGAGCGCTGCCCGAATGGACCTTGGCGAGATCTGCGGCGAACTCCGCCTGCTGGAACTCGCCAGTCGCCACATCCTGGTGCGGCTCGACGACTTCACGCCACGGCTTAAGACCGGCGACCGTTTCGACCGAAATCTCGAGGCGCTGGGTCTTACGCCGCTCCTCGTTGCGCTGAAGCTCGGTGAACTTGGTGCGCAGGATCGTGTCGCGCATCCGGCTGAGTTGCTCAGCCGCATCGCCTGCGCTGATCGATTCCATGAGGCGGCGCATGGAGTCGAGGGCGCGGTCGGCATCGTCGTAGGTGAAGGTCTCGTTGTGCGAGAGCTTGTTTCGGACATCGAGCAATTCCGACACGTACGAACGCTCGGGATGCCCCAGCACCGTGGCGAAGGCGTCCTTCCAGAAGGCCATCATCGTCTTGAGAAGACCTTGCTGGTCCCAGCCCACGTCGCCCTTCGAATTGGGGCGCAGCCCTTGAACGCGCTGGACCACTTCTAGCTGCCAATGGCCCTTGATCGAGCTTTCCAGGCGCTTTTCCACGAACGGGATCAACGCGGAAGGCAACAGTTCCATGCCTTCGAACACATACTGGCGGGTGCTTTTTGCCATGGTCGTTCCCTTTAGACGTCGAAGCGCATCTGGCCGTCACGGCGGGTGTCGTGGACAGCGGCTGCCTGGCGGGTAAGCTCGGTCCAATCGGCGATAAGCCCGTTATAGGCCGTCGCTTCCTTGGCATCCTTTCGCTTGTTGGCGCAGATGTCGTAGAGACAATACGCCAGATCCTTGATCGCCTCTGCCTGGGTGCTGAGCTTCTTGAGCAGCACGGCGGTGTCGTGCGAGATGCCGTCCTTCTCATGCAATCGGACAAGGTGCTGGAGGCACTCCCACACCGTCAGGTGACGGTCCTCCTCGGGATCCCAATCTTCATCAAGTTCATCGCGCGCAAGGATGCGAACCTTACCGGCCGCGCTTTCGACGATCCCGGCGTGCTTGACGCTCTCGACGGAAATGCCGCGCGCGCGGGCAAGATTGTCGGCTGCACCATAATCGCCTTTGGCATTCCCGTGCTGCTCGAACCAAGTGATGGCGAACCGCGTGTCAGGGTCAAATTCACCCTGAATGCCGCCAAGATATTCATCGAGTTCTTGATTGATGAGTTGCAGTGCAGTCTTGACGGCCATTGGGCTATCGTCGGATTCCAAGACAGCTTTATACCGTGAGAACACGCCCATGCCTGGCCCAATTGCTGACTGTGGCATGTCAGCAGGGGCGATGTTGGCTGCCTGAAGCTCTGAGATCGCCGAAGGCAGTTCGCGCTTTAGGGCACGAATAAACTCAGCACGGGTAATGATCTCAGCCGATTCCTCTTTTTTTCGACACACGAGCACAACAGAGTTCGCGAGTGCATTGGTGCCGGAGGCGATCATTCGGTTCGCCATTTCGGTACGCATGGGCCAGGTCCCGACTACCGCATAACCTGCGGAAACAACGGCTTGGAGGAAGGTCGCCCAGCCAGTTGAACTAATCCCATCCTTGGCTACTTCGCTTTGCTTGAAGGCATAATAGATTGTGGCAGGGAAGAGATCCGACGATTGAGAGGCCATGTTCGCAATCGCCCGGCTCATGCCATCGAGGAAAAATGCTTCGGCCGCATCTTTTCCCCCATGACGATATGGCGTCGCCACCAATTCCTCGGCCTTTGGAGTTGCAAGAACTCCGAAAATTTCAGGGTATATCGGGCGGAGTGCTGGTTTCAGCCAACAAAAGAAGAAATCGGACAGATCTGCATAGCCGATGTTGTCATAGTACGGTGGGTCGGTGGAAATGACTGCACCAACTGGATAGGTGACCGTCTGAGCATCGTGGTTGCGTTCTACCCCGATTGCAGCAGGACTGAACCTTTCTATAACTTTTACGATGCTTCCAAGACTAGTGCGATAGTCTCCCGCTGCATCCGCAAAAGCATTGTTTTCACCGAAGTCCCACATCATTGGGATTGCTTGCCTGCCGAACAGGTTCCGAACTTGTGTCTTCGAAGACTCCCAGCGGCAACATGAGTTTTGGATATCGGACAGGCGGCTAACGCCAAACCCGAGATACACACTCACTGCTTCAGCATATGCGACAGCACCTTTCCCACCGTCTCGAAGTGTTGCAGGGTCGTTACCAAACCCGGCAGCCCGGCCATCGATTTCAGCCTGAACACGCGCTTCATGCACGAGTTCGCTAAATGTGTTCAGGGTGACAAGTTGGCGATCCGTAAAGAGATCTCCGAAGGTCGTCAGTCCATAATCTACAGTCCAGAAGTTTCGCGGATCATTGGGCAAGCTGGTTTCAGGCTCCCATTGAGCCTTTGCCTCAAATGCCAAATCCTCATGCTCTTGAGTTGGGGCAATATAAGCGCGGCTGCGCTTACCTTCAGCGACAATGGCAATCAGCGTTTGCCCCATCTGCCCAGATTTCCCCATTCGCTTCACGTATTCGGGGGTGATGGCAGTACCTGAAATAAGGCAACGAAAATTAGATCCTCGACCCGCTTTAGTCCCTTCGCTTGCCGTAGCAATCTCTGCCTTAGTGCCGCCAAATCGGACTCTATAAGTGATCGACTTAGTTGTCCTATCCACTAACGGCTCAATCCAAGTTTCGCTGCCTGACTTGCTGCTAAGCAGAAAACTTGACGCCAACGGAACCTGGACATCACTAAAAGCAGGGTCTGGGCTTGGAACGGTTCGCGCCCAAATCCAAGCTATAACCGTGGCCTTCCCGCCACCATATTCTTTAGAAAGCTTCACTTTCGGATACAGATGGCCAATACGCTCCCAGGCTTTATTGCGTATCCACTCACCGTAATACTTGACATCTTCGGCCAAGCCTTCGGCGTTCCGATAGAACTGCCGGTCCTTCGCGCCTGGATGAATCGGTTCCTTGTCCTTGAACTTGGGCGGGATCTCGATCATCGCCTTGCCGATCATCACCGCGACCGGGTTCAGGTCGGAACCGTAGGCGGGCAGGCCGAGCCGCTGTGCTTCTAGCGGGATCGATCCGCCGCCCGAGAACGGATCATAGACCGGCGGAAGCTCGCCGCCGCAGCTCTTGCGTATCTCAGCCCGGGCCTCTTCCAGGACCTCTTCGTTGGTGGAATTTTCCCACTTCACCAGCTTCTCGATGATCGCGAACAACCGCTTGCGCTCGGCCTCCTGATCCTCGTGGGTAGGAAACTTGTCAGGGTGGCTCGACGGATCATCCACCAGCTGCGCGAACAGCACCGCGCGGCAGGCCGCAAGCGGCCGCCGCGCCCACCAAAGATGCAGCGTGGACGGGTGCCCGTGCCGGATCGATTTCTCACGCGCCGAGGCCTCGTTGATCGCCTCCAGCGGAATGGCGACCTCGATGAGCTTCTTCTTGTACGGGGTAGTCATGACGTTTCGACTTCTTTCTTATGTTCGCGAGGCTGCGCAATCACGAAGTCGACGCCAAGGCCGACGCGGACCACCTCTCGAAGAACCAAAATTTCTCTTGTGACTTTGCGGATGCGAGGATCCTCTTCCGCGCCGGCATCAGCCCCTTCAAGGGCTATTGGAAATCGATCACGTATCGCATTTTCAGCACCTCGAAGCCCCTCTGGCACCAGCGGCCAAACCTTTTCCCGAACCTGCCCGACCGTCTCTTCCAGCGACTCATCGGAATTCTGAGCCAGCCGCTCGGTCACCGCATTCGATATCGCCGCAAAGTCGGCTACCTTGACCTTTTTCGGCTCAGAACATCGCCAAGCGATCGTGGCCCCGGCAACATATGAAACCACGTGGCTTTTATCGTCAGGCAAGGGGCCAATCGCGCGAGGTGAGATCAACACGGAACTGGTGTGAACCTGTGCGAGAGCATAGGCAGCGTTGAACGCTGCGGAACTTTCGCACGTGGGTGACGCATAATAGACCGCGCCGGGGAATTTCGCTTCTAATTGCATAAGATGGGCATGCTGATCCGAGAGATCGCGACGCATAAGGGGCATCCGGAAGAACGGCGTTGAGAGCCCCGCCAGTCCCAACTGCGCGATTTCCCGTGCAGTATCCCGGACCATCAGCTCAGGCAGCTTGAACTGGAAGAACAGCGGTGAGCCCGGCATGTCGATCCGCACGTCGTAACCCAGCTTGGCTTCCTGGACGAGATTAGGGAAAACAGGCGCAGATGCTGGCCCGCTGGCGCTCGACCGGATCAGGTTCTCCGTGAAAGCGTAGCCATAAGAGAACTCTGTAAAACCCAGCTTCATCGCGGAGCCTCTGCGCGCTCGAGCAGGCGCGGAAGATGGAATTGAATGGCGGTTTCGAGGAACGATGGTTCACGCTCGACCAGTGGGCCGCGAATGTAGCGCGGCTCATGGGCATAGCCGTTGCTGACCGGCACCACCGCCAGGATGAACTTCTCCGGCTCATGCAGCGAGGTGATGATTTCCTGCCGGGTGATCATCACGCTATCCGCGCCATCGATCCGGCCCTTGACCTCGATGAAGCGCAGATGACCCGTGGTTGGATCGTGCGAGGCGATGTCATAGCCGATCTTCTGCATCGAAACGTCGGTCGGCGTGTTACCGAGAGCTCGCTCAGTTGCCATCACCGCCTCCATCGCGGCCAGCTCGATGGCCCGGCGCGCTGCGGGATCTTCCGAGAAATGGTTGCCGATGGGCGCTGCGTTCTGGGCGTCGAGCAGCCCACGCGGGATCACCACCATGCCGCCGCGGACCCGCGGTGGCTGCGATGAAATGAACCGTTCCTTCTCGAGCTGGTCCATCCGCCGCTTCTGGCGCTCAGCCAGATCTTCGGCGCGGCGCTGCGCGTTCTGCCAGTTGAGCCGGGTCTTTTTGCCTGCCTTCTCCTCCTCCTTGAGCTCGAAGGCACGCGAATCCCAGTAATTGATTTCCTTCTTGAGCCGGGCGCGGACCTCCTGCTCAACCTTGTCGATCTCTGGCAGGCGCCGCGCCTTGACCTCCGCAACATGATGCTGCGCCAGTTCGACCGTCGCGAAGCGGATCGCCGTCTTCTCCAGATCTGTGGTCAGCCAGCCTTCATCCAAATGGCTTCGCACCGCCGCGATTTCGTCAGGCGTTGCCGGGCGCAAGTTCAGGTGCGGCGCAATCCCTGCATTGGTGGCGTTGCCAGCCTTGTCGATCGCGGCGAATTGCAGCTTCTGCGACAGGGTATGCGGTTTGCCGAGGCTGGTCAGCCTGCCATCCTGCACGCTGTGTTCGAGGAGGAAAACAGCCGACAATGCCTCCCCAGTGTCGGTGTCGTCGACCAGAATCGCGCCTTGGCGCATGATCTGCTCATATTGCTCGCGGATCAGACTGATGACCGCTTCAAGCAGCGGATGGCCGGGACATACGAACGCCGCCACGGGCTGCTGATTGATCTTGTCCTTCTCGAAACAGATCCGCTCATACTGCTTCTGGATCGGTGCGCCGGTTCCGATCTGGCGATCCCGCTCGCGGATACGGACCGGGACGTGGGTGATTTCCCAGCGTCCCTCTTCGCGCCGTTTGATGCGGCCGCCCAGATGCTGGAACGCCTCGACGAAGAAGCTCTGGATATGGTGCGGCTGCAACCGCAGCGCCTCGGCGCGTTCCATTTCCAGGCGGAGTTCTTCGACCCGCGCTTCCGGCATCGTGTCGTTCGTCAGCGCGCGCCGGCGCAGCAGCTCAAGCAGATGGGTCTGATCGACGGCGCCATCGACCTGCTGGAACAGCCGCGCCTTGACCTCTTCCTGCTCACCATACTGGATCGCCTGGAACAGCAGATCCTTGAGCGCGGTGCCCTCGAACAGTTCGCCCAGCACGTCATAGACGCGTCCGCCCAGCGCTTCGCGTGCCGCCTCCAGCTTTTCGAGGAGGCGCGCATAGACCTCGCCTTCGCGGGTGTCAGCTGCAACCAGATTCCAGAGGTGGCAGACCTCGGTCTGGCCGATGCGATGGATGCGCCCGAACCGCTGCTCGATCTTGTTGGGATTCCACGGCAGGTCGTAATTGACCATGAGATGGCCGCGCTGGAGGTTGACACCTTCGCCCGCTGCATCGTTGGCGATCAGGACCAGCATGTCCTTGTCCTGCATGAACCGCTCGACCACCTTGCGGCGTTCCTCACGCGAGACCCCGCCATGGATCACGTCGACGGCCTCGGCATTGCCAATCCGTGCCCGAACCTTATCGAGCAGGTAATTGAGCGTGTCCTTGGGCTCGGTGAAAATGATCAGCTTGCGCCGATTGCCAGCCGCATCGACCATCAGATCGTCATCGAGAATCCGGTTGAGCTGGCTCCATTTGGTGTCGACGCCCGAGCGCAGGACGCCGAGCGCCATTGATTCCAGACCCTTTAGTGTCTCGACTTCGAGTGCCAGCTGTTCGACCGTCTCTGCAGTCGTTGCGCCGGTCGAGATCAGGTCTTCGAGTTCGTCGATCTCATCCTGACCATATTCGTCGATATTGCCGAGCATGTCGGGATTGACCTTCGGCACCGCGATGTCTGCCCGGCGACCAGCGTTGGCGAGGCGCGCTTCGCCCAGTTCTGTCTCGAGGCGCTCGCGGCGACGCTTCAGCGACTGGTAGATCGCAGCCGGGGATGATGCGAGCCGTCGTTGCAGGATCTGGAGCGCGAAGCCGACATTGTTGCGCTTCTTCCCATCCCCTTCGGCGAAGCGCTGGACCCGGTTCATCTCGGTGCGCACATAGTCGGTGACCGCCGTATAGAGCGCAGCCTCACCCTCGGAGAGTTCATACTTGACCGTATAGGCCCGGCGCTCCGGGAACAGCGGGCGACCATCAAAGCGCAGCAGCTCTTCCTTGGTCAGTCGCCGCATCATGTCGGCCGTGTCGGCATAATGCACACCGTCGCGGAACCGGCCCTCGAACCGGTCACCATCGAGCAGTGCCATGAACAGCTGAAAATCCTCCTCCTTACCGTTATGCGGCGTCGCAGACATCAGCAGCAGGTGACGGCAGACCTGACCCAGCTTCTGCCCAACCTGATAGCGCCGGGTATATTTGACATCGCCGCCGAAGTAGGTTGCCGACATGCGGTGGGCTTCGTCGCAGATGATGAGGTCCCACTCGCGGGCGCTCATCAACTTCTCCTGCAAATCCTCGTTGCGGGCGAGGACATCGAGCCGGACGATCAGCCGATCGCGGTCCGTGAACGGATTGCCCGAGCGCGAGGTCTCGATCATGTCCCGGGTCAAAATGTCGAATTCGAGGTTGAACTTCTGACCGAGTTCGTCCTGCCACTGCTCGACCAGACTGCCAGGCGCAACGATCAGGCAGCGCTCAAGATCGCTGCGCGCGATCAACTCCTTGATCAGCAGCCCGGCCATGATCGTCTTGCCAGCCCCGGGATCGTCGGCGAGCAGGAAGCGCAGTGGCTGACGCGGCAGCATCTCGCCATAGACCGCCGAAATCTGGTGCGGCAGCGGGTCGACCATGCTGGTGTGGATGGCAAGATAGGGGTCAAAATAATGCGCCAGCTTGATCCGGTTCGCCTCGGTCACAAGACGCAGAAGCGCACCGTCGGCATCGAACGACCAGGGACGGCCATTCTGCTCTACCTCTAGGCGATGTTCGTCATCCCGGTAGAGGACAGACTCGGCAACGGTTCCGTTATGATCACGGTACACGACATTGATCGCCTGATCGCCGATCCAGTCGACCGAAATGACATGAACTGGCTGGTTCGAGGCAATGCCGCGCACCGATGCACCGTTCTTGATCTCTTCGAGCTTCGCCCCCATCGGCACTACCGTCCCCTGCCCACGTCCTAAAGCTGGAACTCGGCGCGTTCGAGCGCGACCAGCGTTTCCTTGCGATTCACATTGACGATATGCTGGCTTCGCGCACTGCGCTTCGCGGCATCATCAAGCAAACCGAGCCTTTTCAATACATAAAATAGCATCGCATAGCGCACGGAAAGCACCGTTGTGTCGACTTCGAGGCCGTAGTCCTTGGCGACAACTCGCTTCTGACTTTCGGTCAGCTCCGGGTGCGGACCGACAATCACATCGAAATAGTTGTTCCAGAGCCAGTCATGTTCGCCAGATTGGCCCGGCTCACCTTTCCCGCCAACCTCCAGGATCCGGGGAAGCAGGAAGTCCTTGAACTTGTTCTCGACGTGACAAAACCCTCGCACGTGCCAGCGAAAGCCATCGTACCCGAACGCGTGCGGTGTCATCCGCCGCCAGATCGGGTCGGGCCGGGCGCTGTTCATGGACTGGTAGAATACGTCGATCGACTGGTTCTCCCGTACCGCTTCGAGAACCCGTCGCAGGATAGCGATGTCGATTTCGCGCTTGGGCGTGAGCGCGACGTCAGCGCTCGGCATCGCTGCGATCCATGATTCGCTTGCCGGCAACATCCCCTCAGCAACGGCCCTGAGCTGCGAGAGATACTTGTACGGGTCAGGATCGAGAAACCGCAGCACAAATGCCTCTGCCGCCACGTAGCGCTTGGCGCTTGCGTCGTAGAGCATGTTGCCTGGCGCACGCGCCTGATAAAGCGACAGATCCTTCGATGCTTGCGGCGTCGAGACACCGAAGCATTCGATGATATCGGCGCGGTTGATCGTGCCCTCCCAGAACAGGCGGAACTCGATAAACTCCAGTCGTTGCTCGACACCCCAGCGCACGTTGGCGACTCTCCATCAGTATAGAAACTATGCGAACCTTGACGTTCGATGAGAATAGTTTATATGCGGTTAACGTGAGTCGAGTCAAGGAGTGAGGTTATGGCAGACCGATATGTGACGAAGCACCCGAACGGATGGGCCGTGAAGGCGGCGGGCGCGCAGCGCGCCAGCAGCGTGCATTCGACCCAGCGTTCCGCAGAGCAGGCCGCCAAGCAGACGGTGCGCAACCTGGGGGGCGGCGAAGTCCGTATCCAGGGGCGTGACGGCCGCTGGCGCGATTCGGATACGGTCGCGCCGGGCAACGACCCGATGCCGCCGCGCGACAAGAAGCATTGAGCGCAGGAGCAGTCGGCGGTGAAGCGCATCCTGACCATCGATGGGGGCGGCATCCGGGGGACTTTCCCGGCGGCCTTCCTCGCCAATCTTGAGCAGGATCTCGAACAGCCGATCGGGCGCTACTTCGACTTGATCGCGGGAACATCGACGGGCGGGATCATCGCCATCGGTCTCGCTCTCGGCCTTCGCGCAGCCGACATTCTGCGCCTCTACGAAGAGGAAGGCCCGGCCATCTTCTCGCAGAGCCGGAAGGGCTTTCTGGGCTGGCTTGAGCGCCATCTGCGGAAAGGTCGCTGGGCCTTCTGGGGGCCTAAGTACAGCGCCGAGCCGCTGCGCAATGCCTTGCATGGCGTTCTTGGCGAACGGTTGCTGGGCGAGGCCCGGACCCGGCTGGTGATCCCGGCATGGCACCCCCAGACCCAGGGCGTCTATGTCTTCAAGACCGCGCATCACCCTCGCTTGCGGACCGATTACCGCGAACTGGCAATCGATGCAGCCATGGCGACGGCGGCAGCACCGACCTATTTTGCCCAGCATGTGACCGCCAACGACGTCGGACTGGTCGATGGTGGCCTCTGGGCCAACAATCCTGCCGGACTGGCAGTCGTCGAGGCCATCGGCGCGCTTGGCTGGCCAGCTAATCAGATCAACCTCCTCAGCGTTGGCTGTCTCGACGATATCAAAACCCTGCGTGCCGCTTACGGCGCGGCGAGGATCGCGCCGCAGCTGTCCAGCATCTTCATGGCGGGCCAATCGCACGGCTCGCTCGGCATCGCCCAGATCCTGACCGGTCACGAACATGAGCGCCGCGCCGTCTTCCGGGTTAGCCAGCCGGTGCCTGCCGGTTTCTACTCGCTCGACGACACCCGCCGGATCAGCAGCCTCAAGGACCGCGCCTTTGCCGAAGCCCGCGCCCAGAAACCAATCCTGCATCCCCATTTCTTCGGCACGCCCGCCGAGGAGTTCACCCCCTGCCATAAGGTGCCCTGATGACTGTTTACGACAAGCGGCTGGCCAGGTCGCACGATGATATTCTTGAAGCCATCGCAGCTGCGCTGGATATCCCGCCCGGCAAGTTCGAAGAAGCCAGGCAGCGCTATGAAGCGCTGGGCGGCTGGCTCGACCGCCCGGAATCCACGCTGGCCGATCTCGATCCTGCCATTTCGCCGCACGGCTCGTTTCTTTTGGGGACCGTCACGCGCCCGCTGACTGATGCCGATGAGTATGACGTCGATCTTGTCTGCCGGGTCAACGGATCGAAAGCTGCGCTCACGCAGAAGCAGCTTAAGGACGCTGTGGGGCATGAGGTTGCCTTGTATGCGCGTGCTCGGAACATGATGCACCCGGAAGAGCGTCGTCGTTGCTGGACCCTGAATTATGCCGAGGGCGCGCAGTTCCACATGGATGTCTTGCCGGCCTTGCCCGATGCGCAGCGCTATCAGGCGCAATTGCGGGCCAAGGGCTTTGGCATCCTCGCCGCTGACGGCGATCTCAGTGGCCACGCGATCGCAATTACCGACAACCAGCGCAGCGACTATGCGGTGATCTCGGACGACTGGCTGCAGAGCAATCCTTACGGCTACGCCGCTTGGTTCCGGAGCCGGATGCGGGTGCGGCTGACCGAGGCCAAGCGGTCGTTCGCAGAACGCGAGCGCATCTCCGCCAGCGTCGACGAGATTCCCGACTACAAGGTGCGCACGCCGCTTCAGCAGGCCATCCAGCTTCTCAAGCGTCACCGCGACTGCATGTTTGCCGAAGACGGCGAACACAAGCCGATCTCGATCATCATCACGACGCTGGCTGCCCATGCCTATAACGAGGAAGCCTCGCTGTCGGCAGCGCTGCAGTCCATCTTGATGAACATGGATCGTTACATCGAGGAGCGTGACGGCATTGCCTGGGTCTCCAACCCCGTTAATCCGGCCGAGAACTTTGCCGACAAATGGCCGGAAGAGCCGTGCAAGCGCGACAACTTCTTCCGCTGGCTCGCACAGGCCCGGCAGGATTTCGCGCAGTATCTGCGCGCCAGCCCCTATGATACCATTCCGGACGAACTGGAGCGGCGGCTCGGTCCCGCCCTGGTAAAGCGCGCGCTCAACAGCGTTATGCCGGACGATGGCGCCATCGGGGCTCCTGCACTGCTTCTGGGGGGCGGCCATGATGCCGAACTCGAGCGTGCCCGCCACGCGGTTGACGCAATCCAGAGCAGCGGATCCCAGTCCCGCCCCTGGGTGCGCTGAGGCGGCCACTTTGCTCACTTTGCTCGAGGTTCAAGCCGCGATCGCGTTTGAACAGCCCGGTCTCCGGGCAACGGAGATAGACGGCAAAATCGTCGTTGAAGGGACGTTCGTCGTCACAGCCGGCAGTGCCGTATGTGATCCGGCAGGTCCACTGGCGCGCTACGCTGTCAGAATCGAGCTGACCCATGCCTATCCGCGCATCGAACCGCGCGTGTTCGAGACCGGCGGGCGCATCAAGCGCGACCCCGATCACCACATCAACGGTGATGGCGATTGCTGCGTGACGGTCTGGGAAAACTGGTTGGCGACAGCAGCCGACACCGGCATTGCGGCCTATCTCGGCGGACCTCTGCGCGAGTATTTTCTGGGTCAGTTCTGGTTTGAGAAGACCGGCAGCTGGCCATTCGGTGAACGAGCGCATGGGATGGAGGGTATGGAGGAGGCCTATGCCGATGCGCTTGGCATTGCGAACCGGCGCAAGGACATTCTCTATTACCTGCGGATATTGAGACTGCCGCGACCGAGGGGGCATTGGCCCTGTCCCTGCGGCAGCACCAGGCGCCTGCGCGACTGCCACGATACCGACCTGTGGTCGATGCATCACCGCATTCCGCCGCATCTTGCGCGCGCCATGCTGGTACGATTGCAGCCCCGCAAAGGCGAGTTGTTCAAGGCAGGCTTCTAGCTAGCGTTGGGGAAGGCCTTCCCCTGCCGCCATGCCCGTTCCGGTCTTGACGGACCCCTTCGAGCGGGGCGGCTGCCCCGCAACGCCCCGCCAGAGTGAGAGTGCCTCCATCAGTCCGTGACGGATGAAGAGCGGCGAGAGAGGCTTGCCGCGGTCCGTCGCGGAGCTTCATGCGATGGCATCTCGAACCAAACCGCGCTCGCCCAAAGGACGCGCCAACCTCTACCAGCAGATCACGGACCGGATCATTGCCGACCTCGAAGCTGGTCGAGTGCCTTGGGTCCAGCCGTGGACCAGTGCCCAGACGGGCGTCGGCATGCCGCACAATGCCGTCAGCCAGCGGGCCTACAGCGGTATCAATATCCTGACCTTGTGGGATGCGATCGTCTCCAACGGATATTCGGGCCACGCCTTTCTCACTTTCCGGCAAGCATCGATGCTCGGCGGTACGGTACGGCGCGGCGAGCACGGCGTGCCGATCATCTACACGCGCCGGTTTGTGCCCGGCGAAGAGCAACGCCGAGCCGCCACCGAGGAACGCGAGCCGGTCGGGGGTATCCCGTTCCTGCGTACCTTCACGGTGTTTTCGGTCGATCAGTGCGAAGGACTGCCCGAACATGTCTGCGTACCGCCACCGCCCGTACCTGCCGGTCTGATCTTGCCGCAGGCGGATGCTCTTATCCGCGCAACGGGTGCAGATTTCCGGATCGGTGGCGCATCGGCCTATTACAGCCCGGCACACGATTTCGTGGCCGTGCCCCGGCCGGACGATTTTCACGACCCCGTCAATTGGCATCGCACAGCCTTTCACGAGCTGGGGCACTGGACCGGGCATCGCAGCCGCCTTGATCGTGACCAGACAGGTGCATTCGGATCGAAGGACTATGGGCGCGAAGAGTTGGTCGCGTTATCTGGACAGTCTGCGCCGTCCGCAACATTGCAGTAAGGTCGGCGATGGACGCCCACGGTAGGCAGTAATCAGGCTGGCCGTAGCGCTGACCCAAGAGCTGGCGGAGGCCAGCCTGATAGCTGCCGGGCCATAGCGCGCATCGGTGTGAAGGTCAGCTTCCGGGTGGGGGGTCCGGGGGGAGGGCTTCGCGCCGGTGTCGATCATTACTGTTTGCGAGCGTCGCGAGGCCAGGGGCCTCGATGCGCATGTGCCGCTGATCCAGCGCGACGACGCGCTCTACGATCCCGATCTGGATCGCTTCTTTCTCGACCTGCCGCTGTCGGGCGTCCGCTCGCGGCACTCGCTTCGCGCCTACGCCTATGATGTCGTAGTCTGGCTTCGTTTTCTCGATGCCTGCGGCAAGACCGTGTGGGCTGCGACCCGCGACGATGTCGACGCCTATCATCGTGAGCGACGCCGCGACGATGCCGATCACCGGATAACGGCGGCAAGCTGGAACCGCGCCGTCGCCAGCCTCGATCGCCTTTACCGTTGGGGCGAGCAGCAAGGGTTGATCGCCGACGCGCCGTTCAGCCGCCGCGCCGTGTGGCGACCGGCGCAAGGTGGCCGTCGCGGCATGATCGCGGCGCGCAACGATGCCTATGAACGTGTCGCCAGGCGATCGGATGTCCGGTTCGTCACGATGGACGACTACCGCATTTTCCGCGAGGTCGGCCTGCGCGGGCTCACCCCTGACGGCACGGAGCGCCCCGGCGCTCGCGACCGTAATGGGCTGCGCAACGCGCTGTTCGCGGATCTTCTCGTCACCACCGGCCTGCGCCTCGAAGAGGCGTCGGGCTTGCTCACCGTCGAGCTCGCGGCGATCGACCGCGAGGACGGTGACGTCCAACAACTTTGGTTGCCCCTTCCGCCGCCGCTCACCAAGGGCGACCGCGGACGCAGCGTTCTGGTCCCACGCCGGCTGCTTCGTCAGATCGCCGCCTATGTCGCGGTCGAGCGCGCCGCGGGCGTGGCCAAGTTCGCCGCGCGCGACGGTGCGGCCAGCTTCGACCGACCGATCCCTGTCACCCGCGCCGGTCTCGACCGCATGCGCGATATCTGCACCCCGGAGGAACGATGCCGCCTGATCCTGTGCGACGAGGATGGAACGCCCCGCGAGCCGGCGGCGCTATGGCTGACCGAGGTCGGCCAGCCTGTCCGCCCCAACTCGTGGGAGGTGATCTTCACCCGCGCCTGCAAGCGGTGCGCACAGAACGGCTTCCCGCTGTCGATCAGCCCGCACCAGCTTCGCCACGCCTTCGCAGTCCATATGCTCGCCTTGCTGATCCAGCAGCGGCTGCGCGAAGCGGCATTGCCGGTGGGGCCGGTGGAGAGCTATCGGCTGATCCTGGGCGACCCGCTGCAACAGGTGCAACGCCTGCTTGGCCACGCCAGCCTCACCACCACCTATATCTACCTCGACCATATCGCGACCCGCGCCGATACGGTGGACGCGGCCGTCGAGGAGCTGCTGGCGTTACTGCCGGGGCCGCAAGGCGTATGAGCGGGCGTCCCCGCAAGGGCCGGCCTGTCGCCTTTGCGCCGATCACGCCGGAGCGATCGCAGCCCGATCCTGTGCTCGGCCTCAAGTTCACCATCGAGGCGCGGCATGGCGGAACGGTCCTAGTCGATATGACCGGGCTCGATCCTCGCCCACTCGCCATCGCTTTCGCCGGTGCGCTGCGTCGATCGGCGGCGCTCGGCGGCCCCATCGGTGCGGCCAGCGTCATCAAGCAGTATGTTCAGGTCTATCGCCACTTCTTCGCCTGGCTTGGCGATGATGCGCCGGAGGTGACCGGCGTCAACGACCTGCGCGCAGTCCATATCGATGGCTTTGCGTCCGCGCTCGAACGGCGTGGGATGGGCGCGATCCACCGGCACATAACGGTCGGCAAGGTCATCAACACGCTGCGCGCGATCGAGGCAGACCGGCCCGATCGGATCGCGCCCGACCTGCATGAGCGGCTGCGCTACACGCTGGCCACTTCGGCGGGCCGCTCGACCCCGCGCGATGCCTATAGCCCCTTCGTCGCCCGCGCGCTGCGCGACGCCGCGAGGGCCGATATCGAAGCGATGCTTCGCCGCCTCGGCGCCGACGACCGCACTGATGAGGGCGACCCTGTCGTCGCCAGGGCGCGCGCCGATGTCGAAGCGATCATCGCGCGGCAGGGCTTTATCGTCGCAGACCAGCCCGCGCTGAAGCGCCTCTATTTCATGCGCATGCGGCGCGGATTGCCGATCAGCACGCTCATCGACGACCTGCATGGCCGCCATCATCTGCTCGCGCGCGATCTGCCGGCGCTGCTCGTGCTGCTCACGCTCGATACCGGCCTCGAGCCGGAGTGCCTGAAGACGCTGACCGTGGATTGTCTCACCAACCCGCATGCCGGCACGGTGGAGCTGCGCTATCTGAAGCGCCGCGCCCGCGGTGCCGAGCACAAGAGCATGCGGGTCCGCGATGGGGTAGCGGCACACCCGGCGGCCTCATGCGTCGCCTGATCGACGTCACCGCCGTCGCACGCGAGCATCTGACCGACGATTGCCTCTGGCTCTATCACAACGTTGGCGGCCTTCGCGCCGGCATCGTCGATCCCAAGTTCCAACTCGCCGCCTGGGCTCGTCGCCATGGTATCGCCGGCGATGATGGGAAGCCGCTCCATCTGCTGCTTTCCCGGCTGCGCAAGACCCACAAGGCGTTATGGTACACCAAGACCGAGGGGCATATGGCCCGCTTCGCGGTCGGTCACACCCGCGAGGTTGCGGCGCGCCACTATGCCGATCTGCCGTCGCTCCGGCCGTTGCACGAGGCGGCCGTCGCCGATGCCTTCCGCGCAGCGGTCGCTGCGGCGATGCCGACCGTGCTTCCACCCACCGCCGAGCAGGCGCTGCGCGAAGCGCCCGAACAGGTCGCGTCGCTGATGTCGGCTGATACGGTGGGTCCGGTGCTCGACGGCGAACAGGATGTCTGGCTCGCCGCCTGCGCGGGCTTCCATAGCAGTCCTTTCGCCGAGCCCGGTTCGCCCTGCGCGCAGCCCTTCTGGGGCTGCCTCGATTGTCCCAACGCCGTCATCACCGCGCGCAAGCTCCCCGCGATCCTCGCCTTTCTCGCGTTCGTCGAAGAGCAGCGATGCAGCCTGCCGGCGAGCGACTGGGCCGCCAAGTTCGGCCGCGTCCACACCCGGATCACGGTCCAGGTCCTGCCGGTCTTCTCCGATGCCGTTATCGCCGAAGCGCGCCGGCAGATGGGGAGCGAACGGCTCTATCTGCCGCCGGAGGCACGCGCATGACCACGCCCGTCCATGCCCTCGTGCCCGCGTTCGACGATCGCCCTGTGCTGGCGAGCGCGCCGCTCAAGGCGGGCCATGCCCGCGAGGAGCTGTCGCACGTCGGCGACCCGACCTGGGATCTCGGTCCCGCCGTCTTCCGCGAGAACGCTCGGCGCTGCCACGTCACCGTGCATTTCGACGTGCTCGAACATGCCGATGTGCAGGCGGCAATGCGCGCCTATCTCTACGCCCGCCTCAACGTCGGTCTTCCCGGCTACCACCCGAAGCTGCCGCCCGCCAGCATCCGACAGGCATTCAACCGGGCTCGCCGGTTCTTCGCCTTCGCGCGCGAGCGGCTTGGGCGGCTCGACCTGGGCCGCATCGATCAGGCGCTGATCGACGCTTATGCGCGCCACCTGCGGGATGATTCAGCGCGGCGCCCCGTCATCGTCGGCCAGCTCTTGCAGGTGGTCACCGATCTCTACCATCTCCGGGATCACCTGCCTGGAGGCGGTCTCGGGTTCGAGCCGTGGGCCGGGCAAGCGGCTGCGCGCGTCGCCGGATATCGGCATGTGCGCGAGAACCGCACCCCACGCATGCCGGAGGAGATTGTCACGCCGCTGCTCGCCTGGTCGCTGCGCTATGTCACGACCTTCGCGACCGATATTCTGGCGGCTCGGGTCGCGCTCGATCGGCTCGAGGCAGTCCGCGCTCGGCTGCTCGCCGCCGAACGCGGACTGCCTGATGCAGAGCGCCGCCTGCGGCAGCGCGCGCGCCTCGAGCGCTATCTCGCGCGCCGAGCCCGGCAAGGACGCGGCGTGCCCATCTGGACGACGGCACACAACGGCGCCACGCGCATCGATCCCCTCACCGGGGATGCAACCCCGCCGATCAACGCCCATCTCCTCCATTTGCATGCCGGCATCGATGCCGTCGCCGAGCCGGCCATGCATCTCATGCTCACTACCGGCGCACCGGATGTCATTCGCGAAGCGGTTGCATCGCTTGGTACCGAGGTCGGCGGCATGGACACGCCGATCTCGATCGCTCCCGAGAGCGGTCGGCCATGGCGTGCCCGCTTCGACGTGAAGACCGTAGCGATCGAGGAGCGGATGCTGCAGGCCGCCGCCTATATCGTATGCGCCTATCTGACCGGCATGCGCGACTGCGAGGTCCAGGCGATGCGGCGCGGCTGCCTCTCGATCGCGCGCAGCGAAGACGGCCTGATCGAGCGGCAACGCGTCCGATCGACCCTCTACAAGCGCCGATCGAGCGCCGGTGAGTCGGCGAGCTGGGTGACGATCGAACCGGTGGCCGAGGCGATCACGGTGCTCGAACGGCTGTCGGAACACGCGGCACGGAAGACTGGAAGCGACACGCTCTGGCCGGTGCTTCGTCCCCGCGCTGTCACCAAGACGCATCTGTCGAGCGAGGTGGTCCGCCAGCTCAACGCCTTCCGCGACCACCTCAACACCGTCTTCGGCAGCCCCGATGCGCCGGTCATCCCACCCGGCCCCGATGGCAAGCCGTGGCGCATCACGACGCGGCAGTTCCGGCGCACCATCGCGTGGCACATCGCCAACCGTCCGTTCGGCACCATCGCCGGCATGATCCAGTACAAGCATGCCTCGGTCGCCGCTTTCGAGGGCTATGCCGGGACCAGTGGATCGGGGTTTCGCGCAGAGGTCGAGGCGCAGCGCCGGCTCGGTCAGATTGACGATCTGCTGGACTATTTCGACCGGCGGCAGGGCGGCGCATGACTCGGCGGACCGGCGGGACCACGCATCGCGCGGACCCTCGACGATGCCGCCGTTAAGCTCGGGCCACTGCCCGCCATGATCGCCGATCGGGCCCGCCTGCGCGTCATGCTCGCCAGCGTCGCGCGCACCTTCCATGTCGGCCCGCTCGCGGATTGCTTCTTCGATCCCGCGACCGCGCTCTGCCTCAAGCGCGTGACGACCCCCGATCCCGCGCAGCCGCTTACCGCCCTGTGCGAACCGACCCGCTGCCCCAACGCCTGCATCACCGCCCGCCACAGACCGGCCTGGGAACGTGCGGCGGCCGATGCCCGGGCGCACTTACGCGAACGGCGCATCTCCGACCTCCAGCGTCAGGCGCTCCAGCGCGAGCTTGATCGCCTGACCGCGGTGATTGCCGGGATCGACCCTCCCGCGCCGTAGACCACCCCGGCTGTTGGCGGAGTCCTGCGCCGGTCGGCGCGCCCGTGCAACGGCTTCGCCGTCCTTCGCTTCGCTGCGGCCCTGACGGGTGCGCGAGCCCCCCTGTGCCCGGCGCGAACGGGCCTCCGCCGCCGGGGATGGTCCCCGGCGCGAGAACGGAGAACATATCATGTCAGCCTCACCACGCTCAGACGTCTACGCTCGCGTCACGCAAGCGATCGTCGACGCCATCGAAGCCGGCACCGGCACCTGGCGCATGCCGTGGCATCATTTTGGCGCCGACGTCACCCGCCCGACCAACGTCGCCAGCGGCAAGCCCTATCGCGGCATAAATACGATCTCGCTCTGGGCGGCCGCCTATGGCAGCGGCTACGCGAGCGGGGTCTGGGGCACCTATCGCCAGTGGCAGGCGCTCGGCGCGCAGGTCCGCAAGGGCGAGCACGCCAGCCTCGGCGTCCTCTGGAAGGAGTTTCGCGCGAAGGGTGACGACGCCGGCGGCGATGACGACCATCGACGGCTTTTCGCCAAGGCGTTCAGCCTGTTCAACGCCGATCAGGTCGATGGCTACGCGCCCGAACCGGCGCCGGACCTGCCTGAGAGCGAACGCCTCGCCGCCGCCGAAGCCTTCATCGCCGCGCTCGGCATCGATACTGTCTACGGCTCGGCCAGCGCCTATTATCATATCGCCGAAGACCGCATTCACATGCCGGATTTCAGCGCCTTCCACGATGCCCACGGCTTCTACGCCACCCACATTCACGAAGCGGCTCATGCCAGTGGCGCAGCCCATCGGCTTGACCGGGATTTCAGCGCCAAGTGGACCAGGCACGCGCTCGCCATGGAGGAAGCGACCGCCGAACTGACCGCATCGTTCCTGCTCGCCGATCTTGGGATCGCGCACGAACCGCGACCCGATCATGCGGCCTACATCGCCTCCTGGCTGCAACTGCTCAAGGACGAGCCTCGGGCGATCTTCACCGCGGCGAGCAAGGCGCAGGCGGCAGCCGACTGGATGCACGCCCGACAGCCGTAATGCTCACGCGACCCGCACTTCGGCGCCAAGTGTGTCGAGCAGCGGACAGCCCGGATCCCGACCGGCATCGCAGGCGCGCACCGAGTCGGCCAGAACCCGTTCCATCCGCTTGAGGTCCGCGATCCGCGCGCGTACGTCCTTCAGGTGCGACGCCGCGAGCTCGCGCACCTCGGCGCAGGAGGCCTGACCGCCAACCGCGAGTCCGAGCAAGGCGCGTACCTCGTCCAGGGTAAAGCCCAGCTCCCTCGCGCGGCGCACGAAGCCCAGGCGAGCCACGTCCTCCCGGCCATAGCTGCGGTAGCGGCCCCGCCGCGGCGGAGCGGGCAGCAGCCCGATCCGCTCGTAATAGCGGATCGTCTCGATGTTGCATCCGGTGCGGCGTGAGAGTTCGCCGATCTGGATCGCGCCGGTTGCGGCCATCCCCAAAATACCTCTTGAGTCTGTAGTCGCTACAGATGTTAGGACAGCTCAATGCCCGCCACAAGGAGTCGCCCGTGACCCAGACGCCAAGCCCGCCTAAGGGGATCGGCACCGCCACGCTCACGCTGGCGGGGATCGCTGCGGCGTTCGGCGTCGCCGCCTGCTGTGCGCTGCCGATCCTCTTCGCATCCGCCGGGATCGGCGCAGCTTGGCTCGGCGGCGTGGCCATTGTCGCCGCGCCGTATCGCACGCCGCTTCTCCTCATTGGCGCATTGTGCCTGCTTGCCGGCGCGGCGCTGCTGTTGCGCCAGCAAGTTACGGCGGCGCGCTGTGGGCCGGGCGGCATATGCACGCCGCGCTGGATGCGTGTTCTCACGCTCATCGGATTGCTGCTCGGTGCGGCCCTGCTCTGGGCAGGCTATCGCTATGTCTGATGCCACCCCCGAGCTGCGCTCGACGCTGACCTGTCCCCACTGCGGTCATCGGGCGACGGAGACCATGCCGACCAATGCCTGCCAGTATTTCTACGACTGCCGGGGTTGCGGCGCGGTCCTCAAGCCCAAGCCGGGCGATTGCTGCGTCTATTGCTCCTACGGCGACGTGCCCTGTCCGCCGATCCAGGAGAGCGGCGGCAAGGCGTGCTGCGGCTGAGGAGGGCGGGCGATGGCGCGCGCATCATCCGCTGAAGCCGCCTTTGGATCGACGGTTACATTTCCCGGCGGTGCCGTTGTCCCGGACTGGAGCGCAGTCACAACACCCAGCGCCCGCGCAGCCCTGACGGCACTGTTCGCGGCGTTCATCGGTTCGAAGTGGCGCGGGATGGACGGCGTCGAGGAGCGGGTCCGGCGCGCCGTGCTTCAAGCCTATGCTGCCGATGGTCGCTCGCCGGTGCCGGCACAGATCGCCGCCGCATCGGGACTCCCCTCCGGCGAGGTCGGCTCGGCCCTGCAGCGGCTCGCCGGGCGCGATCTCGTGGTCCTCGACGGCGCGGGCCGGGTGACCGGCGCCTATCCGTTCACCGACGGCCCCAGCGAACATCAAGTCGAAGTCAGCGGAGTGACCATGAGCGCCATGTGCGCCATCGACGCGTTGGGGATCGGCGCCATGCTGGAGCGGGACTGCATGATCCGCTCGGCCTGCCGCCAGTGCCGGCGCACGCTCGCCATCCATACCCCCAGCCGCGGCCGCGAGCTGGAAGAGGTTGAGCCGGGCGCGATCGTCGTCTGGTCCGGCCGTCGCTATGCCAGTGGCTGCGCGGCATCGTCGCTCTGCACCTTGCAGGCCTTCTTCTGCGATGACGATCATCTGGCGGCCTGGTGCGCGAGCGGTCCGGTCGGAGCCGATGACGGCATTCGTCTGTGCCTGGCCGAAGCGCTCGAGGTTGGGCGCGCGATTTTTGCGCCGATGCGGATGGAGATGCGACCATGGCTTCCTACGACCTGATCGTCATCGGCAGTGGCACGGCAGCGCAGGTCGCGGTCGGCCGGGTCCGTGCCGCTGGATGGTCCGTCGCCGTCATCGATCACCGTCCGTTCGGCGGCACCTGTGCGCTGCGTGGCTGCGATCCCAAGAGGATGCTGGTCAGCGGCGAGGAAGCGATCGACGCGGCAAGGCGCATGGCCAGACATGGCGTCGACGGCACGCTGGCGATCGACTGGCCCGACCTGATGGCGTTCAAGCGGACCTTCACCGATCCGATCCCCGCCAAGCAGGCGCACCGCTACGCCGAGCTCGGTGTCGACGTATTACACGGTGTTGCTCGCTTTGCCGGCCCAGACACGATCGTGGTGGAAGGCCGGACATTGCGGGCCCGCCATATCCTGATCGCCAGCGGCGCGCGTCCAGTCCCGCTCGGCATTCCGGGCGAAGATCTGGTGAGCACAAGCGATGCGTTCCTGGAGCTTCAGGCCCTGCCGCGCCGGATCGTGCTGATCGGCGGCGGCTATGTCGCTGCGGAGTTCTCGCATCTGGCGGCCCGAGCGGGCGCAGAGGTCACCATCCTACAGCGGGCCGAGCGGCTCCTGCCGCACTTCGATCCCGACCTGGTGGGCTGGCTGACGCCCCGGTTCGAGGCGCTCGGCATCCGCGTCGAGACCGGTGCCACCGTTACCCGGGTCGAGCGCAGCGGGAGCGGTCTGCTGGTCCACGCCGAGCGCCAGGGCGAGCCTGATCTCAGCGTCGCCGCCGATCTCGTCGTTCATGCCGCCGGGCGCGGTCCTGACCTCAAGGCGCTCGACCTGTCCGCCGGCGAGGTGGCGGTGCAGGACGGGCGCCTGCAGCTCGACGCGCATCTGCGGAGCATTTCCAACCCGCGGGTCTATGCCGCCGGCGACGCTGCCGGAGTCGGGCCGCGGCTGACGCCGGTGTCCAGCCACGATGCCAAGGTAGTTGCCGCCAACCTCCTGGATGGCCCGACGCACCAGCCGGACTATCGCGGCGTGCCGAGCGTGGCCTTCACTCTGCCGCCGATCGCCGCCGTCGGACTGTCAGAGGAGGCGGCGCGCCGCGGCGGCGTCGCGCTCCGGGTCAACGCAGCCTCGACGCCAGACTGGTTCACCGCCCGCCGCCTCGCCGAGCCGGTCTACGGCCATAAGCTGCTGATCGACGAGGACACGGACCTCATCCTCGGCGCGCATCTCGTGGGGCCGAACGCCGACGAGGTAATCAACGTTTTCGGTCTGGCAATCCGCCACGGCCTCACCGCGGCCGATCTTCGCTCCACCATGTTCGCCTATCCGACCGGCGCCTCCGACGTCGGCTACATGCTGACTTAACGCACGAGCGCCACTGCCATGGCGGCCGATCCCTCGCGCGATCGGCCGCTTCGCGATGCATGTCGATGCGGGCTGTCGCCCGCCATTAAGCGGACGCCGCTTGCGCGGCGGCTCCGATTTTTTGGCCTCTCCCTCGATGCGGGAGTGGTCGGCGCTCCCTGCTAGGCCCGCCGCGGCGCGCTGCAAGCCTCGGCTTCGCCGGGCTGCTCCATTTCATTTCGCCCCTGCGGGTGCAGCCCGCCGCTTCAGCAGGCCTCTCCGGTCGCTCTCGCCGCCCACCCCCGCCTCGGGGGAGGCCATGGGGCTTTTGGGCAGTGCTGGAGGCAACCGATGGTTTTCACCTTCCAACCGCCATTTTGGGCTGGACTGTCAGGATATGTCGCCGAGATGACCGGTGCCTTTGTCTGCGCCGCGTTGGGGATCACCCCGACCGTCCGTCACGCTGACTATATCGGGTCGTGGCTCGAGATCATCCGGGAGGACAATCGCGCCATTCTCCGTGCTGCCAGCGCCGCATCAAAGGCGGCCAACTACTTGCTCGAGCATGGCCCGTCGGCTGCGAGCGGCAAAGCCGCCAACGATCCCGAGGAGCCAGACGAGCCTGATGCGGGAGGTGCTCCCACCTCGAGGGCGGTGGCGTGACCCCGCGGCTGCGCACGGCCCCGCTCGCGGCGGGCCAGAGGAAGAGGAGGGCCGGGAAATTCGTGATGGGCCCGGGAGCCGGGAGAGAGTCTCGCGGCGGCCTGTCATGGAGAAACCACATGGGCAAACAGCCTGCGAAAATCACCCTCAGCCCGTCGCGCGACATCCCGTTCGACAAGCTGGTCCTGTCCCAGTCCAACGTCCGCCGGATCAAGGCGGGGGTATCCATTCCCGAGCTTGCCGAAGACATCGCCCGGCGCACTCTTCTGCAAAGCCTCAGTGTCCGGCCTGTTCTGGACGGGAATGGTGCCGAAACCGGCATGTTCGAGGTTCCGGCCGGTGGCCGGCGTTACCGTGCGCTCGAACTGCTGGTGAAGCAAAGGCGGTTGGCAGGCACCGCTCTCGTACCCTGCATCGTCAAGGCGGCCACTACCGACATATCTGCCGAGGAGGACAGCTATGCGGAAAATGCGGTGCGCGAGCAGCTCCATCCCCTCGACCAGTTTCGCGCCATGCAGGCCATGGTCGACAAAGGCAGCGCGGTCGAGGACATCGCCGCCCACTTCGGCGTGACGCCCGCCGTGGTGCGCCAGCGCCTCAAACTGGCATCGGTCTCGCCGCGTCTGTGCGAAATCTATGCCGATGACGGCATGACCCTCGAACAGTTGATGGCGTTCACCGTGTCGGACGACCATGCCCGCCAGGAGCAGGTGTGGGAGATGCTGGCCCATAGCTACAACAAGTCGGGGGCATATATTCGGCAGCGCCTCACCGAAAACAGCGTGCGGGTTGCCGACAAGCGTGTCCGCTTCGTCACTATCGATGCCTATGTCGCTGCCGGTGGCGGGGTCATGCGCGACCTGTTCGAGGACGACGATGGAGGGTGGCTGACCGACCCCGGATTGCTCGACACGCTCGTTGCGGACAAGCTGCGCCGGGCGGGGGAAGACGTCGCCGCCGAAGGCTGGAAGTGGGTGGCGACGGCCGTCGACATGCCCTGGGCGGTCACCAACGGCCATCGCGAAATCAGCGGGACCGAAGTCGCCATGACCGAGGCTGAGCAAGCCCGCTTTGTCGCGCTGCAAGGGGAATCGGACGAGATCGAAGCGCAATGGGCGGACGAGCATGATGTGCCGCAGGACGTCTATGACCGGCTCGACGCCATCAACGCTGAGATCGGCAAACTCGCGGATCGACCGCTGGTTTTCGAACCCGCCGATGTGGCAATCGCTGGCGTCTTTGTTTCGATCGAGCGCGACGGCTCCCTATGTGTCGAACGCGGCTATGTCCGTCCCGAAGACGAGCCGGCAGCAGATCCGGTGCCGGATGGCACTGAGCACGAGCTGGTATCGGTTGACGGCGACACGGGCAGCGCCAGACCTGTCGGCACGGATGACGATGGCCGCACTGGGGGCGAGGATGACGAGGAAGCCGACGAGGGGCTCAAGCCGCTGCCGGATCGTCTCGTTGCCGATCTGACCGCCTGGCGCACACTCGCCTTGCAGGATGCGCTGGCGCAGAATCCGGCAACCGCGTTCGCCGCGGTGCTGCATGCACTGGTTCTGCAGACCTGCTATTTCGCGAGCCGGGAAAGCTGCCTCCAGCTTACTGTACAGGATGTGAGCTTCGCCAATCCGCCCTCCGGCCTGCGTGACAGCGCGCCTGCCCGCAGCCTCGCCGAGCGCGCCCGTTACTGGGAGGAGCGGCTTCCCGAGTCAGACGCTGATCTGTGGGATGCGTTGCTCGCCCTCAACGGCGACGAGCAGGCGGCCTTGTTCGCTCATTGTGCTTCGCGCAGCGTGAATGCCCAGTGCGAGATTGTGCCCAAGTACGACAATGGCCGTGTATCGAAGCACAGCATCGAGCGCCGTCTTGCCCATAGCCACGTCCTCGCGCGGGCCGTTGGTCTTGATCCTGTAGCCGCAGGCTGGCGACCGACCGTCGACGGCTACTTCCGGAGCGTCACCAAGCCGCGGATTCTCGCCGACGTCACCGAAGCGCGCGGCGAGCAGTTCGCAGGCATGATCGATCACCTCAAAAAGGCAGACATGGCGCGCGAGGCCGAACGTCTGCTCGAGGACGCCCAATGGCTGCCCGAGCCGCTCCGCACGCCGCCAGCCTGCGAAGCAGAGCCCGGCGACATGGACAGCGATGCTCTGCCTGCCTTCCTCGAAAACGAGGACGGCGCTTACGCGATCGCTGCCGAATGAAACCGGCAGGGCGGCAAGAGCCGCCTTGCTCTTTCCCTTTTCCCGCAAAGCCCGGCCACTGCGTCGGGCTTTCGCATTTCTTGAGGAATATCCCGTGTCAGCCCAGCATATCTACACCAGCGCTCCGCTCGGCAGCCTGATCCGCTACTCCAATGGCAAACCCCGTCCTCCGGCCCGTTTCAGGCGCAAGCTGAGGGCATGGGAGCATGAAAACGGCGTGGGTCGCCTGGTCGAGCGCTATCCGGGTTACGTCAGCGCAAGTTTCAACTCGCCGCCCCACTTCATGCTCCACCTGGGCGATTATGGCAGTCAGGGCACGATCGTCCTGACCGTGCGGCGCGCCTATGGCCTCGATAGCAGTCTGCATTTTGAGATTGTCGAGACTCCGCGAGCGGGTTCCGTGCGCATCCTAACCAGTGTCGATGGCCGCGATGAGCTGCGTCATCTCGCCAGCAACCTGGCTGCCGCCGAGAGCTGGATGCAAGTCAATCGTTACTCGAACATGCGGACGGAGATTGTCAGCGATCCGGACCCGGTCATCCTCCCGCCAACGACGAGGAGGGCGGCATGAGCGCCATCATGGTCGAATTTGGTACCACGCGCGATGGCGATATGGCCGCGCGCGTGGGCGATCTCGCCTATATCGCCATTCCGATAGACGCCGGCTTTTCGGTCGCATCGGCTTGGCGTCTCAGTCGCCCCTTACACGAGTGGAACCGCGCAGATGTTTACGGTGCTGAATGCTCGGTCAGCGACCACCAAGCCTTCCGGGCCTATGTCGGAGACATCGCGCTTCATGTGCGCCAGCGCGAGGCGCTCGGGCGGATCGAGACGGTCCATCCCATTTCGACGCCTTGGGGCAAATCGCAGACCGCCACGGTCTATGCCCCGGGGATCGTTTTTCACTCCACTGCGGGGCATGGTGGGTTCAAGCTCGATCATATGCGCAACAAGGCCATGCCAGAAGCGCTGCGCATCGCTGGCGGATGGTATGAGGAGGATGGAGACTGGGCGAGGGTTGCAGCCGGTTATCCTGACCTCTTCACCTACCGTGAGCAGGCCTCAGCTGACCGGATATTGCGCGACTGGTGCCCCGACGCCTGGGAAGCGATCCACGGACGGGCACTGGCGCCAGGTGAATCCTTTTCCCGTGAGCGCGACGAATTTTCCCGCAGGCATACCCAAGACTGGGTCGTCATTTCCGCCAGGACAACAGCATCGCCCCCCGGTTACGTCGAGGTAATCGCGTCGCTGGGTGGTCGGCGCGACGCCTCGCCAAAGCGAGCATTCCTCGTTCCCGGTGAAGACTATGCACACCGTGGCCGCCACGGTTTCGTCATCGACCCGGACAGGCACGGCGAGATCGAACTCTCGCCTCGATGACCTGCCCGTTGCCCATGACCGCGCCATAGCATCGAAAGAGCCTTGGGCGCGGGCTTTCCTTTTTCCATTCTCCCGGAGTCCTCATCATGTCCGACACTCTAGCCGATGCGGCCTGCGCCGCGTCGCCCACTTCCATGCGCCTTACCAGCCCCCGCTCGGCTGCACTGTTCGCCGCAGCAAATGCGCTGCTTCCTTTGCTGGAAACAGGCTCGCCCATCAGCAGCACTCAATTGCGCGATGTCATGACCGGTGCCTTTACCCGGAGCGATGCCGAAGGGGCATGGGACTGGAAGATGGCGTATGACGCCTGCGAAGCCGCCCAGATTCTGCTTCTTCGTCGCTATGGCAGAGCGCTGGCCCGCCGCAATCCTGAACCCCAGCGCATGCTCACGGCTTTGGAGCGGATCGCGGCACGCGTGCCTACGCACACGCGCCGTTCGGAGGTCGGGCAGGCCCTTCAGCAATTCTCGACCCCGCTTGGGCTCGCTTTTGTTGCTGCGACCGCTGCAATGATCGAGCCTGGCGATGTAGTACTCGAGCCATCAGCCGGCACCGGGATGCTGGCGGTGCACGCCGAGCTAATGCGGGCAAACCTCGTTCTCAACGAACTGAGCGAGACCCGCGCTGAACTGCTGAGCAAAATCATGGATGCGGCCGTCAGTAAGCATGATGCGGCATCGATCGACGACAGGCTACCCGTGGGCCATCGCCCGACAGTTGTTCTTATGAACCCGCCTTTTTCGGCCATTGCGCACGTCGATCGCGCGATGAAGGATGCCGCGCTCCGGCACATCGCGTCAGCGCTGGCACGGCTTGAACCGGGCGGGCGACTGGTCGCGATTACTTCAGCGACATACTGCCCGGAGAATGGGAATTGGCGTGCTGCGTTCGAAGCCTTGCAGCGCAGCGGCCGGATTGTTTTCACCGCAGCCATCGACGGCCGCATCTATCGCAAGCACGGAACGACAATCGAGACCCGGCTCACCTTGATCGACAAGGTGCCGGCGGAAGATCCTGCCCAATTTGTGCCCAGTGCTGGCATCGCGCCCGATGCTGCGACCCTGCTTCAATGGGTGGAAGGCCTTGTGCCACCACGGCCACCGGTTGCGCCGATGCCGTCGGCAGAGCGTGCAGCTTTGCCATCAAGGCCGACCGATCGACATAGACACGTGGTTGCACCATCGGAGACCGTCATTGCGGTCGAGGCAGACGAGCTCGCCTACCAGACCGTGGATTGGGCGCCCGCTTCAGAGCGGCTCGGCGACACGATCTACGAAGCCTATGGGTTGCAATCGCTGGTCATTCCCGGCGCACAACCTCATCCGACGCCGCTCGTTCAGTCAGCGTCGATGGCATCGGTCGCACCGCCCAAGCCCAGCTATCGGCCCCATATCCCGGCGACGCTGGTGGCGAACGGCACCCTTTCGGACGCGCAGCTTGAAGCCATCATCTACGCTGGCGAAGCCCATGCTGGACACTTGTCAGGCGCATGGGCGGTAGATGCGACCCGGGACGTCGTGTCTGCAGCCGCCGATGATGCTGAAGGCGCAGTTCGTTTCCGCAGGGGTTGGTTTCTGGGTGACGGGACCGGTGCGGGCAAAGGGCGTCAGGTCGCAGGCATCATCCTCGACAATTGGTGCAAGGGACGCCGCCGCGCGGTGTGGATTTCGGTCTCGGATCGCTTGCTCGAAGACGCACAGCGCGACTGGTCCGCTCTCGGGCAAGAACGTTTACTTGTGACGCCCTTGTCCCGCTACCGGCAGGGGACGCCAATCCGGCTCGCCGAGGGCATATTGTTCACGACCTACGCAACCCTGCGCTCGCAGGCGCGGTCGGGCAAGGCCAGCAGGGTCAGCCAGATCGTTGAGTGGCTCGGGCAGGACTTCGACGGCGTCATCGTGTTCGATGAGGCCCATGCGATGGCCAATGCGGCGGGCGGCAAAGGTGAGCGCGGCAATGTCGCGGCTTCTCAGCAGGGACGTGCCGGCCTGCATCTCCAGCATGCGCTGCCGAATGCACGCATTCTCTATGTGTCTGCAACCGGTGCCACGACCGTGCAAAATCTCGCCTATGCGCAGCGGCTGGGCCTGTGGGGCGGCGAAGACTTTCCGTTCGCATCGCGCGCGGATTTTGTATCGGCCATCGAGGAAGGCGGCGTTGCGGCGATGGAAGTGCTGGCGCGCGACTTGAAGGCCCTGGGCCTCTATGCCGCCCGCTCGCTATCGTTCGACGGCGTCGAATACGACCTTCTCGAGCATCGACTGAGCGCCGAGCAGGTCCGGATCTACGATGCCTATGCCGCGGCGTTCCAGATCATCCACACCCATCTCGATGCCGCGCTTGAGGCGTCCGGCGTGACCAGCTCGGTGCACGGTACGCTCAATGCCCAGGCGAAATCAGCAGCGCGATCGGCGTTTGAAAGCGTGAAACAACGCTTCTTCAACCACCTCATCACTGCCATGCAGACCCCGAGCACCATTGCGTCGATCGAGAGCGATCTTGAAGCAGGCCACGCCGCAGTCGTGCAAATTGTCTCGACCGGTGAGGCGCTGCAGGAAAGGCGCCTTGCCGAAATTCCCACCGACCAGTGGGACGATGTCCGCCTGGACATTACGCCGCGCGAATATGTTCTGTCGTACCTGGAACACAGCTTTCCGGTTCAGCTTTTCGAGCCCTTTACTGATGGCGAAGGAAATTTAGCATCACGGCCTGTCTTCGATGGCGACGGCAATCCGGTGCTCAATCGCGAGGCCTGCCGCCGCCGCGACCAAATGATCGAAGGTCTTGCCGCGCTGCCGCCTGTGCCGGGCGCACTCGATCAGATCGTTCAGTACTTCGGGAGCGATGCTGTGGCTGAAGTTACCGGCCGGTCGCGCCGGATCGTGCCGCGCACAGGCAATGACGGTTCCGTCCGCTTCGCTGTCGAGAACCGGCCCGCATCAGCGAACATCGCAGAGACCCACGCCTTCATGGACGACGCCAAACGCATTCTGGTGTTTTCCGAAGCAGGCGGCACCGGCCGGTCCTATCATGCCGACCTTGGCGCGCAGAACCAGCGACGCCGGATTCACTATCTGCTGGAGGCCGGGTGGAAGGCAGATGCCGCCATACAGGGCTTTGGCCGGACCAATCGCACCAATCAGAAGCAGCCACCGCTGTTTCGGCCGGTTTCGACCGATGTGAAGGCGCAGAAGCGGTTCATCTCAACAATTGCGCGGCGTCTCGACAGCCTCGGTGCCATCACCCGTGGCCAACGCCAGACCGGCGGGCAGAATATGTTCCGGCCCGAGGATAATCTCGAATCCTTCTACGCCCGCGATGCCTTGCGCCAGCTTTACATGCTGCTGGTGCGCGGGCGGATCGAAGGATGCTCTCTCACCGCCTTCGAGACAGCGACGGGGCTTTCACTGCTCGACAGCGATGGCGGCATCAAGGACGAATTGCCCGGCATCACGACGTTCCTCAACCGGATGCTGGCGCTGACAATCGACCTTCAGAATATCCTGTTTGAGGCATTCGAGGGCCTTCTTACCGCCCGGATCGAAGGCGCGATTGCGAGCGGCACATTCGAGACTGGCCTTGAAACTCTCCAGGCCGAGAGTTTCACGATCTCGGAGCGGCGCACGATCTACACGCATCCGGGGACCGGTGCGCTGACCCACTTGCTCACCATCTCGCGCAAAGAAAAGCTCACACCCGTATCGCTTGAGCGCGCTTTGGAACTGGCGGGCGAGGCGCATGCCGATCTGATGATCAACGCCCGATCCGGCCGGGCCGCCGTCAAATTGCGTGCCCGCAGCATTGTCGATGATGACGGTGCCATACTCTCACGGATCCGCCTCGTGCGGCCCATGGAAGCTTCCACCCTCTTCGCGGACCTGTTTGCCTCGAGCCACTGGGAAACGGCGGATCGTGCCAGCTTTTGTGCCGCATGGACCGGCGAACTTGCCGAACTGCCCGAATTCGAAATCTCGACCTTGCACATGGTGACAGGGTTGCTTCTGCCGATCTGGAGACGTCTCCCGAACGAATCGACACGGGTCTATCGCCTTCAGACCGATGCAGGTGAACGTGTCATCGGACGCCGCGTTTCACCGGCCTGGGCAACAAGCATTGTCCCGGACGCTGCCCCGCAAATCACGCCGGACACGGCCTGGTCGATGCTGATCGCCGACGAGGCATCGATCGAGATCGCAGAGGGTCAGACCTTGCGCCGCGTTCGCGCGATGCACGAATGGCGCATCGAACTGACCGGCTTCAACGATCTGGGGGTCGAACGGCTCAAGTCTATGGGCTTGATCTCCGAGATCGTCTCATGGAAACTCCGCCTCTACGTGCCGACAGGGGCTGTCGGCGGTGATGTGTTGGAAAAGCTGCTCGACCGGTTCCCGGTTGTGCGCGTCAATCCACGCAAGGCCGCTTGAAGGAGCCCGGTGCATGGACAGTCCCGCCCGTGACATTGCCCGCCGTCTTGGCGAATGTGCAGAGGCCGTATGCCGACGCTACCTCGCCGCTGGACGCAAGGAAGGACGCTACTGGCTGGTCGGTGATACGCGAAACGCACCCGGTCAGAGTCTTTATGTTCGTCTCAGCACATCGGCGGACGGTCGAGGGGCTGCGGGAAAGTGGACCGATGCCCATACCGGAGAGCATGGCGACCTGCTTGACATCATCGCCGCCGCATCCGGCCACCATTCGATGCGCGAGACGCTGGAGGAAGCGCGCCGCTTCTTGAGTCTGCCGCAAGTAGATGCCCATCTGCAGAATGCACGATCGGCAAAGGCACGGCCTGGAACCGCCGAGGCGGCGCGGCGACTCTGGGCCGCCTCAAAGCCGATCGAGCGAACTGTCGTCTCGAAGTATCTGGAAGGCCGAGTGCTCACGTCATCCGGGCATGGCCAGGCTCTGCGCTTCCATCCTTCATGCTACTACCGTCCGTCGCGCCAGGACTCTCCCGACACGCCGCGTGCATGGCCTGCGATGATCGCAGCTGTCACCGATCTTCACGGGGCGATCACCGGCGTTCACCGCACTGGCTCGACCCCGCGACATGTAGCAAGGCGCAGATCACTACGCCACGCCGCGCCATGGGTGGTCTTCTGGGCAATGGCGTCCGTTTCGGGCTGGCCGGTCCCGTCATGGTCGCAGCCGAAGGGATCGAAACCACATTGTCGCTCCGCCACGTCCTGCCGGAATTGCCGATGATCGCCTGCCTGTCGGCTGCACATCTGGCTGCTGTGCACTTCCCTCCTGCGCTGCGTCGCCTGTACGTAGGGTGCGATAACGACACGGCTGGCGAAAACGCGGTGGCAACGCTTCAACACCGTGTTGCCGGGACCGGGATCGAAGTCATCGCGCTGAAACCCAGCGGCGATGACTTCAACACTGACCTACAGGCCGACGGTGCCGAGCAGCTGGCGATGGCACTGCGGGCACAACTTTTCGGCGACGATGCGGCTGCATTTTTGCGACCATAGAGGGAAGCGGTGATGCCCATCGCTCGCCCGTCTCTTTGGCAGGAGCGCATTGAAAATTTTCCGCAATCGGTCGGTTGCCGCGCAACGGCTTCGTGAAGGGGCGACTGCGGCATGGGCGCCAGGCGCTGCAATGGGCGAGCGGCGCCTATTTTCCGCCGGAGCGGTGCTCCTTTGCATCGCGAAGCAAAATAGGCGCCTTCTTCCATCCTCCGCTGTCGCTCCGGCCCGCGAGAGCGCGGGTGCATCCCTGCCTCCCCTGCCGCCCGGCGTCGCCACGAAGCCGCGAGTGGCGCGGCGTGAGATGCGGAGACAATCATGCAAAACGCTTCCGACCATTTCGATGACGAGGGCCAGAGCGAACCTGGCCCTACCGCCTATCTCCTCCAGGAAATGCAGCTCTATGGCTATCGCCCCTTCGACGACGAGCCCGACGCACGGCCGTTGCCCGAAGCCCGGCTCGCAGGCGGCGCGGTTGCCGACATGTTCGACGGCATGGTCGCAGCGCTGATCGACACCCGGATCGAACCCGATCTTGAGGATCTGCTCTGGCAGCTGGTCAACGTCTTCCATCGCTCGGCCGAGCGGATCGAACGCGACCTCGACGACAACGAACAGGCGCAAAAGCGACTGCAGCGCGAGCAGGACGGCAGCGAAGTGCGTTCGGTCGAACTGGAACGGTCAATCTGTGAAGGTGTATCGATGATCGAGCGTCGGGATACGATGGAGTTCTTTCGCGATGCCGCAGCGGATCAGTTCCGCATCCATATGCGCAAGGCCTGGACACCGCGCTCGGGTTCGCGGGTCAACCACAAGGCGCTTACCTCCGCCGTTATCGATAGCCGGGATTTTCTCGACAAGCGCGTCCGCGAGAAAGCCAGGGTCATGCTGCCTGAAGGCACGCGGATCGGCTTTACCGGCGGCACTGATTGCAATGAACATGCTGCGATCTGGGCGGCGCTTGACCGGGTTCATGCCCGCTACACCGACATGGTGCTCCTGCACGGCGCAACGCCCACCGGCGCAGAACGCGCAGCCGCCTGCTGGGCCGATGCCCGGCGCGTCCCGCAAGTGGCCTTCCGCCCGGACTGGAACAGGCACAAGAAGGCCGCGCCCTTCAAGAGAAACGATCTTCTGCTCGAAGCCTTGCCGGTCGGCCTTGTGATCTTCCCCGGCACAGGCATCCAGGACAACCTTGCCGACAAGGCCCGCAAACTGGGCATTCCGCTCTGGGATTTTCGGGATCGCAAGCCCGTGTGACTTGAGATACATCCCTGCAATTTAAGCCAATTCCACTTGCAGGTCCGCTGAATTTGCTGGCACCCGAAGAGCTGAGCTGGTCTTGGGAAGCTTTTGGCTTTTCGGCGAAGCATCATGAAGGCGCCACCTCGCGGATCGCGATGACCAAAGCCCTCCCCATGCTGCGTTTTTCCCGCTAAGGTTGCAATATGATCGAGGGGCAAGCTAATGCCTTGAATAGGTTCGAAAGGGATAGTTTGAGCGGAGTTCTTGCAACAGGCGATGATGCGTTCCGAGACCGGCTGCTTGTAGAGCGCCGCAAGATCGGTGCATTTTACACACCTGAGCCATTAAGTCATATACTCTCTGACTGGGCTATTCGTTCGCCCGTAGATTTTATTCTTGAACCCAGTTTTGGCGGTTGTGGCTTTTTGCAAAGCGCGCAGGCCCGACTTGGCGAGCTGGGCTGCGTGGAGCCGCGGAAGCAGATATACGGTTGCGACATAGACCCTGTTGCCTTTGAATATCTTGCAGATGTCTTTCAGGCCCCAGTCGATCTAAGTCGTTTCATACAAACAGATTTTCTTGAGGTTTCGCCGGGCGGCGAGTGGCCGAAGACCTTCTCGGTGGTGCTCGCAAATCCGCCCTATATTCCTTACCAGGAGCTCGGAACAGACCGACGGCATGTCCTCAGTTCAAAAAGATGGCTGATCGATGGTGTGGCCGGGCGCGCAAGTCTCTGGGCATATTTCCTGACCCACGCTCTATCCTTTCTTGCGAAGGAAGGCCGGATGGCCTGGGTGCTGCCCGGAGCTTTTCTCCAAGCCGATTATGCAACGCCGATCCGGATATTCTTGGCCGGCGCCTTCAGCCGTGTAGCCGCCATCGTCATTCGCGAACGTATTTTCTTGGATGTCGGTGCGGATGAGGAGACGGTCATATTATTAGCCGATGGGTATCAGGCTTCGCCGTCGGGGGGTATCGAACTCGGTCAAGTCGAGACGCTGGATGCTCTGCGACAGCTCATAGAGGACTGGGACACTGGGAAGTGGGTCGGGAAAAAGTCCGACCTTCGCCCCGCTGCGCTGAATCTTTCGCAAGGCGAAAGCGATATCCTGGCGCGTATTGAATGCCTGCCCAACTGTAAGTCTCTGGGTGACGTCGCCTCTGTCCAGATTGGTCTGGTCACAGGTGCCAATGAGTTCTTCGTTCTTGGTAATGATGGGCTGGAGGAGGCTGGTCTCCTGGAAGAGGATTGCACGCCAATCCTCGCGAAATTCATTGCCGCGCCAGGTGTGTCATTTTCGCTGACCGACCATCTGTCGTTCCTAGCAAGCGGCGGCCGGGGTTATCTCGTCGATAGTGACGGGCGATGCGGTAATGACCGCATTCAGGCATATCTTGGCACCTTCCCGCTCGAGCGGCGCATGGAGACAAGTACCTTTAAAAAAAGAAAAAGCTGGTCGAAACCGGACGACGGGCGGGTGCCAGATGCCTTTTTTCCCGTCATGCATCACTGGGGGCCGAGGCTGGTTCTGAACCCCTATGGGTTCACGAACACGAACACGATCCATCGGGTCTATTTCCCGGATGCAATGGACGATATTTCCCGCAAACTGATTGCCATTTCCCTGCTGACCAGCTTTTCGCAATTGTCCGCAGAATTGGTCGGGCGACGATATGGCTCCGGTGTACTCAAACATGAGCCTCGGGAAGCCGAAAAAATCCGTATCCTTTTGCCAAAGCTCGGCCCGGCAGCGATCGAGAAGACATTCAGCGCCGTTGATCGCGACCTCAGAGCGGGCGATCGAGAGCGTGCGATGAAACGCGCTGACAAGCTGGTTTTCTCTTCAATCAAGCTTGATGATCAAGCTGCTATCTCGACCGCGCTAAGCAGGGCTCTAGACCGTATTCGGCAGAGCCGTCGGCCTCGGCGCGGTGCCTGAGCCTTGCGTCAATTGAAGAGGGTGACGGGTATATGAGCGGGGCAGGCGAGACATTGGATCCAGAGCAGATCAAGACTGCAATCGAGGAGGAACTCAAGAAGGCCTCCCCGGACTGGCATCGTATCGAACAATGGAGCCGGGCACGAGTGGAGTCCGACCCGGACAATGTTCGCTTTACGGTCGACGCCGGCCATATTCAGCGCCTTGGTGCAGAGTTGGTGGGCAAGCAGGATACTGCTTTGTCCGAACTTATCAAAAATGCGTACGATGCCGACGCCACGAAGGTGGTACTAACCTTCACCGATTACCAACAGCCAGGAGGCACATTGGTGATCGAGGATGATGGGTCGGGCATGCAGGACGATGTTATTCGTTCGTCCTGGATGCGGATCTCGACGGCTTCAAAGGTCGATCAGCCTCTGTCACCGATTTATCGACGAGTAAGAGCTGGCAGAAAAGGCATCGGCCGGTTCTCGGTGCAGAGGCTTGGAAAATGGCTTTACCTAGAAACGCGCCCGAGAGGTTCGACCACTGGTTTCCGCGTCAGGTTTAGCTGGGATGAAGAATTTCGACCGGGCCGGGATCTCAACGAGGTCTTCAGTCAAATCGAGCGCTTCGAGAAGCCATCCGATGAATGCGGGACAACGCTCAGGATCGTCGATCTGAGGGACGGATGGAGCGAAGCGGCTCTCGCCAAAGTCTGGCGATCGGTACTCCTGCTTCAGCCCCCATTCCCGGTTGCCCGCACCGAGCCGGCGGAGGAGAAACCTTCATCGGGCGATCCTGGCTTTGCCGTGAACATCAATGGCGTCAGTCGTGACGCCAAACGGACCGAATATTCTATCGAAACCAGCTTTCTGTCGCAGGCCTTCGCCACTATTTCGGCGTCAATCGACGAAGATGGCCGTGCCACGGTTCGTGTTGTTTCCCCAAAAAGCAATCTGGATGACAGCCAGGAATTCGACAAAAAATTCCTCGTGACCGGCCCGGTATCACTGAACGCATCATACTTCATTTATCTTCCAGCTACCCTATCTGGAATGACTATGGCATCGGCCGCCGAACTGGGCCGTTTGTTTGGTGGCATTAGGATTTATCGCAATGGCTTCCGCGTCTTGCCGTACGGCGAAGCGGCAGACGACTGGCTGGAACTCGACATCGACGTATCGCGTCGCGATCTTCTGGTCCCCGCGAACAACCGCAACTTCTTCGGTCATGTCGAACTGAGCACGGATACCAATCCGCTCTTCGAGGAGACCAGCAGTCGCGAGGGACTGCTGGAAAATGAAGCCTATGCCGAGCTGAAGCAATTTGTTCGCGATGCCGTTGAATGGGCTGCCAAGCGGGTCGCCGCTGCTCGTAACCGCAAGCAGGATGCAGGCCAGCGCGACTTCATACCTGAGCCCCGCCGCCCTTCCGAATACATTCGGACCGTTCGCGAAAATATGGGGATTTCTCCATCTTCAAGCCCCGATGCCATACAAACCGATCGAGTCCTAGCGAAGGCCGAAGCCATCGCCTCGGAGTTTGAGCAGCGCGTTGAAGAGCAACGCGCGGCCTCCCTTGAATATGAAGAGATGCTTCGGCTGCTTGCATCTCTGGGTCTGTCAATCAGCGTCTTCGGGCATGAGGTAAAGGGGGCTCGCGACGCATTGCGGGCACGGCTCGCGCTGCTTGAAGATGCAATCGCAACTGTACCTGATGCTAGGCAAAAAGCGGCGTTGGAGCGTCAATTTGCCGAACTGAAACTTGGGTCCGACCGCATGTTCGATATCGGCGGATACATTGCAGGCCTGATGTCGACGACGGAGAGTCGTCAACTCCGTAGCTTGTCGGTTAGCGGTGCGTTGCAGCGTTTTGCATCACAATTCACGGAGTATATGAGTCGCCAGAACATCGAATTTGAGATCGACGTTGACCCGCCAGCGTTGCGAACCACCCCGATGCATGGCAGCGAACTGGACTCAGTCCTCCTCAACTTCCTGACCAATTCGATCAAGTCCATGCGCAACGCGCGTGTGAAAGACCGCAAGGTTCGCATGGATGCGAGGCTGGACGGGCGCTTCGTCGTCATCGGCTTCGAGGATAGTGGTCCTGGTGTAGCCGCGAATGATCGAGACCGAGTGTTCGACGCATTTTTCACAACCACAATGGCTGCAGACGACGATGGCGTTGCGGGGCCGGGCACTGGCCTCGGGCTAAAGATCGTCAGCGACATTGCCACAAGCTATGGCGGCAGCGTGTCAGTCGAAGAGGCTTCGCCGGGATATGGTTGTCGCTTCGAGTTTCGGATTTTGTCCATGGGGGAGGAGGCGTGACATACAAAGGGATATTCGTAGACGATCAAGAACTTGTCTACGCGGAGACGCTTTCTACACCTGAACATCTTGAGTTTAAACCGCAGGATGTCGAGGAGGTCGCCGTCCTGGCACGTAAGATCGTAGGCGAAAGTCCTATCATCGTGGCAATCGATTATCGCCTTGATGAAGCACCAGCTGGCCTGCAAGGGGACCAGACGTACAAAGGTAGTGCCCTTGCACAGCATCTCCGCGATGCTTCAATCGACCATCCGGAGCAGGATTTTGCGCTCGTGCTGGTGTCTGCAGAGAGCAAGATCAAGGCACTCTATCGGCCAGATAAGACAGCGCATGACCTTTTTGACAGGGTTTACGTCAAGGAAGACATCAACAATCAACGCGCGGCTGTCCGTCAGGAACTCATCAGCTTGTGTAAGGGGTACGAGAAGCTCCGAGCTGTTGGCAATAGGTACGACATCATTGACCTGATGGCTGGAATTGATGATGATCGGCCATACGTGGATGCTCAAGAAATTCGGACTAAATTAGCGGAGGCGGCCGCACCTCACGTCGCTGCCCGTATCCTTTTCACCCTCATTGATCGTCCTGGCCCACTGCTCACCACAGAATATGCATGTGCCTATCTGGGCATAGATCCAGGCGACGGGCAGAACGCTACGGATATCATGCGTGACGCGGGGATCGCTTACGAGGGCATTTTTGGTGATGCGTGGCCGCGCTGGTGGGCTCATCGACTTGAGAGCTGGGCGCAGGGCATCTTTAAGCGCCGTGCCACCGGTCTCCCCGCGTCCGATCGCGCGCGGATTCTTGCGGAAAGCACCGGCAAAGAATTTGAGCCGGCGCGGTCGCCTTGGAATGAGTCATCCAACGAGTTGATTTCCTTCGCCTGCGCTTCTTGTGGAAGAGGTACGGAACTGCGGCATTCAGTGGCGGCTTTTGAGCCTAGTCAGCCCCGCTACCTTGCACGTCGCCGCATCTGCTGGGATTGCGTCCAGAAGGACCAATACGAGGCCGTGGAACCGCCCCTCTCCATTGATGATGCTGACAAAGATCTGGCACAGCAGGTCAAAGGTCGAGAAAGAAGTGAAGGTCATGCGAGCGGTTCTGAAGCATGATGATATCGGCAGTAGAGGCGGGCGATGCGATGGGTGTCATTGCTGCGACATTGGAACGCCATGACATTGTCGAGCCAGAGGGGTTCAGCGTTCTCTCGCGCTTGTCGCGTGAATTGAAACTGAAAAAGAATGCTCTGGCTTGGTCGGTTGAAGTCGATCGGGGCGCTCCAATCCTTTTTAAGCGGACCACCGATGAAAAGAGCAGAGGTGTCAAGCCGCGCATTGTCGCGAAGGGCATCGAAATAGAGCAGGGCGATGGCACAACGCTGCCTTTCAGAGCGTTGGATATCGCGCTCGAGGTCGATGATGATGCCAGCGTGCCTCTGTCACGCTGGCATTTGGACCTGGCGAACAAGCCTGACGGCATTCCGCAGTCTGGGCCTTTGACCCACCTTCAGTTTGGCGGCCACCATCATGATAACCGGGAAAAGGATCATCCGCTCAAGGTGCCACGCTGGTGTCATCCGCCGATGGAAGTGGCATTGCTTTGTGAGGTGGTTGCCGCCAATTTTTATGAGGAAGCATGGCTTGCACTTCGCGACGAACCGAACTGGTGCCAGGCGATCTCGCTCTATCAGAGGCTCTGCTACAGGCACTATTTCGAAAAGATGACGACCAGCCTGTCGATCAGTTCGAGCACAGCGTTGAGCGGAATGTGGGCAAGCACCTACAGTTAATTCTCTGATGTGCCTCACGCATTATGATCACTTGGCTGAGTGTATCACACCTCCAACATGCGCTTCTCATAGACAGAGTTGATCTCAGAGCCGTCCCAGACATAGGTGAGATGGCGTTCCTGACGGCAGTTGGATAAGAGCCGCGGCCGAAAAACGGCGGCACATTCGCCGCCTGCATCGCGGACGCTCTCATAGACTATACCGTTTGCCCCTTCGTCCCGAAGGCGGCGAGCCGTCTCCTGAGATACGGCATAGCTATCGGGATGGTAGAGCGCGGGTAGGGCTTCCCGGGCGCCGCGAATATCATGCAACGGCGCGTCGAGGTCGACGGCATAGACGCGCATGTCGAGTTCCTGCGCGGGCTCATCCGTCGCTGCGAGGAATTTGGCCCTGTGATGCCGTGTCTCCGCAATTGCGGTGGCCAGTGTGAGTCCGGCATAGAATACGCCGTAGCTCCCGTCAGTGAACCTGTCGCCTTCGGGGTTCAGATGGGTAAAGGCTGCCATGATCGGGGATGTGCCCGGCCCTGCTATGCGATCTTCAGGCGGCACAAGTGCGAGGTCGCCCGCTTCCTCGCGAAGCCGGTCGTTCGTCATAGCCTCGATCTGGAAAACGGCTTCCAGATCGGCCGGATCGGCCACCGCTTCAAACAAGGCAATCGGGGGGAAACGGCTCGGGATGATCCGGTAGCACGGCTGCCACCGCACCTGAGTTACAGGAATGTCCACCGATCAGCCGCGCTGTCCATCGACATATTGCCGCACAACATAGAGGTCTGCGACATTGCCCGACATCATGCGATCAAGCGCCGACGCGCCGCCGAATACCCGCGCCTTGTTGGGCTTGCGAACCCATTCGTCGGCGGTTTTTGGCAAAAGGATGTGGAGCCCCTTGTATATCCCCATGACATAGGAAATCCGCTCGAGCGCATCCTTCGGGAGAGCCGCAATCGCGCCCCGCTTCCAGGACTGATATGTCGAACGACTGTCGAGCCCGAGCAGACGCATCTGTTCCTGCTCCTTGAGGCCCCAGGCTTCGGCAATGCGGAAAAAGGTCCGGAGTGCCGGACCAGTCAGATCCTTGCGATCGGTCGCCTTGGCTTCGATGACGTTCATGGATCGTCCTTTCATCGGGGCAATATGATTATAAATCGCCCAAAAGTCAATATTGAGCTAGAATCTGAACATGACGTCGCCCATTGAGGCTCTGTCTGGCGATTCCTCAGTCGTTCCTGTGGCCGACCGAGAAGGCTGGGATTGCGCCTTGGGCGTAGGGGATGAACCCAGTGCGTTGTTCCCCTGTGCTGCCTGTCGAAGTCACTGGCCATTGCCTGGAGCGTGGTATCGGTTGTTCTCCAGATTGTGCGCGAACCACCCCTTGCTTGTCGCCTGTCTGCGGGTCTCGTCAGCCTCATGCCGTCAACCCCGTGCGGGGTTCGCCCTCGCACAGTGCGCTCGGTGACGCCAGCAGCCGGACCCTTTGGTGGGCGCCATCGGGGATGGTCCCCGACAATCGAAGGAGTATTTTCATGGCTACCATCGCTAACCTGACCGTGAAGGCCGACGACAGCTTCGAAGGCACGCTGGCGACGCTGACGGTCTCCGCGCCGATCGCGATCATCCCCAACAACCGCAAGGCGAAGGAATCCGAGCCCGACTATCGCATCGTCAGCCGCAAAAACGGCTTCGAGCTGGGCGCAGGCTGGAAGCGCTTCTCACAGAACACCGGCGCCGAATATGTTTCGGTGTCGCTTTCCGCACCCGAGTTCGGCACGATCTACGGCAATATTGCCAACGCGCCGGGCGATGACCCTTCGAAGAAGGTGATCATCTGGAACCCGCCGGCCTGACCCGCCGCACCGGCTCCGCCTAACCGGGCGGGGCCGGTTCTCCCATCTCGTGACGGGCGCGCACGGCAGGACGCGCCCGTCACATTTTCAATAGGCGGTCGGACCCTATGACGGCCGACCTGGTGGGCTTCCTGCGGGTTCGCCGCCATTCCCACCGCCATGCTTGATCCGCCCCTCAGTGCGGCGTCTCCCATGGTCCCCGCGCTTATCGGGTCCGGGTCCCCATCACATCATTCGGCGCTGGGCGTGGCCAGGCCGCCAAGACTCTCGATCTCTGCAATGCGCTGGAACTCGGTCAAATATTCCGACCGGTGCAGCGATAGCCAGCGCACAATGCGCGCATTGGCGAGGAGCTTGCCAAGATAGCCTCGCGCGAAGGTCAGGTGCAGATTATCGATACCATAGCTTTCCTCGACTGATTTGACCTGCGTCTGCAGAGCCGCAAGTTCTCGCTCCATGCGCGTGATCTGCTGGCTGGTTGGCCCCGCCGCATCGGGCTTGCCCGCTTTCTTGCTCACGGGAACAAGCTGTTCTTCAGGGGTCGCCGCCAGTAGCGCCCGCGCGAACATGACGGAGAAGTTGTTCTGACCGATCATCAGATCAGCGGCCTCGATCTGGCGGAACGCGGTCATGCGCCGCAGAAGATCAAACACCTTCATTGAGCAATTGGTGTCCTTCAGCGCGTCAGCGGCCTCAGCGCAGATGCCATCGAGGAGACGGAAGCGCGCGCGTATCGACTGGACTTCGAGGCCGAGCGCATCAGCGATGACCGCTTCGGTGACGCCGCGCTCGATCGCGCGCACGATCATTCGGTGCTCCTGCACTGGAGGCAGGCGATTTACGCGCTTGTTGTAAGTGTAGGTTTCGTCGTCATTTGCGACGAGGCACTCGACTGTCGGAATCGCGAGCTGGCGCAGCGCTTCAATCCGTAGATGGCCGTCGAGCAGGAAATACTTCCCCGGATGCTTTGGATCGGGAGCAACAGCAGGAGCCTCGACGATCCCAATCGCCTTGATCGAACTGACGATCTGAGTGAATTTCTTGCTCTCCCGCACGCCTTGCTGAAGTATCTTGAGCGGGACGAGCTGCTCGAGTGCGACAGTGACGGTTTCGCGTTCAAAGCCGAGCCGGACGCGGTGTTCCGAGCCCGGCTCCTGACCTGATGTCTCAGTCTCGGTCCAGTCAGTCATCGGTTTCGCCCGCAATTCTCATGGCAAGGGCTCGTGGCATGGTCTCCAGCCCCTCGGCACGGAGCAAGGTCAGAAACCCCTCGTCACCGAGCAGATCCTTGATGGCCTCGACAATGAACAGCAGCCGGGTTTGCGTGAAATCGGACTTCTTCACGAGCAGACGCTGCTTCTCCGCTTCTCGCTGATAAACCTGCATAAGGTCGCTCGCGGTCAGTTTCCGATTGGCGGATCGTCTGCCCAGCTTGCCTGACGGCATGGACTTGTTCTGCCCGCGCATTCGCAGCTCGAGTAACCTTCTCACCGAAGCCAGTTTCTTGCCGCGCAGCTTGCCCGTCTCATAAGCGTCGAGCAGCAGGTTCTGCGCTTCCTCGGACTCGGCCCGCGAGATTTCCATGGCGAGGCTGATCGGGATGAGGCCCGTTTCCACTGCTGCCACGAGCCGCTCCTCGCCGCGCTCCAGAAGTGAAACGATCATGCTGACCCACGAACTGCTGACCCCGATTTTTTGACCGATTTCGGTTTCATTGTAGCCGCGTTCGCGCAGCGCACCGATCTCGCGCATCACATCGATCGGGCGCGGGGTTCGTCGAGCGATGTTCTCCACGAGACTCATCACGAGGCAATCGCTCTCGCTCGCCTCGATGACGACCGCCGGGATTTCGGTCTGGCCAAGCATGAGGAATGCCTCGAGCCTACCTTCGCCGCATACGAGATCGTAGCGAGGCCCGCCGGGGCCGCGGTGTCGGCTGACCGTAATAGGGCGCTTCAACCCGATTGACTCAATGTTGTTCACGATTTCGCGGTGCTGACGCTTGTTGCGCGAGCGCGGGTTGAGAACCGTGATCTTGGCGACCGGGATCATCTCGATTTGCTGAGGACGCACGACAGGCATTACGCAGCCTCCGGAATGGCGACGGGCGCCGCAATGTCATAGAAGAAATCAAGCGTGTCGAAGCGATAGGCATCGAGGTGCAGATCGTTGTCTTCGGCGAGACGCAGTCGTTCGCTCGTGACGTCGATCCTGGGGAACAGGTAGTAATCGAACGGCGCGCGATTGTGCATGTCCATGCGGACAACCACCGTGATGTCGGCAAGCTGGCTCGTGTCGAAGCGAATCTTCCAACGCAGCATCCCGGTCGGCGTTGGTGTGCAGCGCACAAGAACAATCGCCAGGCTGAACTCGCCATTCACCTGGATACTGTCATTGGCGACGTCCTGCCACGCGTCGCTCCCCTGGGCATGGAGGCCCGCCAAGATTTCGCGAACGATATCCGGATGGAGACGGCGCAGGACCTTGTTGATGGCGATATAGCGATAGTCCCGCTCCGGCGAAAAACCGACCAGACTGTATGCGCGAAGCAGGCTGCCGAACCGCGAGCTGTAGGCGCTGCTTGACGGCAAGCCCTCGCATTCGTCGATAATGATGCCGGACAGAAGACCTTTGCTGGCGTAGAGACCTCGCAACGCCTGGAGCATCTCTTCGTCCGTTAGGCGGAACGAGCGTGCCGTGATGATCGAATGAGCTGCCTCGAACAGGTCCCGTTCAACGATCCCCTCGAATGCCCCCTCCGAGCGGATCCACATGTCAGGAGCGTTGCGGACCCGCTTCTTCTTCAGTTTGAACGACCGCCGATTCCAGACATTGTCGCCGACGTATTTCTCGTTGATCAGCAGCTGATGGACGGTGCCACGTGTCCAGGGGCGTTCGAGGTCGGATAGAACACCTCGAGCATTAAGCTCTTCGGCGATTTCGCGCTCTGAGCGACCTTCGTGCACGAAGCTGCGATATACTTCGCGAACCACGTCAATCTCTTCGGGTGGGCCTGGTGTCAGAATGACCCGATCGGTCTGGAGACTCTTTTGTTCGCCGCGGCAGAGGACCGCTTTGACGTTGCCATGCTCGTCGATCAATGTCCGACGCAGGCCGAAGCCAGCGGGACCGCCTTGTCGATACCCCTTTTCGATGAGCCGCCCCTGGCCAGCGAAAACCTTGACCGAAAGTTCCCGGCTGTATTCACCAGCCATGGCGCGCTTGAAGCCCTTGAACATGGTGCTCATCGGCGACCCGTCATTCTCGAACTGTTCGGCGCAATAGGCGATCTGAATTCCGGAGCGGCGGCAGATGTACTCGTAGTAGGCGCTCTCATCGGCGTCCTGGAAACGGCCCCAGCGGCTGACATCATAAACCAGGATCATCTGGAAATCGGCGGCGCCGGATTCGACGTCGGCAATCAGCCGCTGCAGAGAAGCGCGACCGTCGATCGATAGGCCGCTTTTGCCGTCGTCAGCATAGGTCCTGACAATCTCTATGCCTCGAGATGCCGCGTAGTGGCGGATCGCATCTGCCTGATTTTCGGTCGAGTATTTCTGATGGTCCGTGGACATCCGAACATATTCGGCCGCGCGCACGGTAGGCCTCTGTTCTGCATCGCCCGGTGCCTCGTCTTTCTTCCATCTCGGCAATGCTCGCCCCTTTCGAAACCCGAACTGCAGTGGCCAGGGCGGCCAACCGCTGCAGCGCGAACTACGGACCGCTCCGGCATTCCCGCACTCTCAACAGTATATGTGGGAAAGGACCGGAAGATGTTGCCGAAAAAGGGCAGGAAGTTGCCAGCTTGGGAGGGTGCGCTCGCCAGTCGCCAAGCCTTTGCCGAGACCATCGCCAATTTGCTGCGCAAGGAACATGGGGACACGCATCGTGCCGTGAAGCAATTGATGCGCCTGACCCATGCCAGTGAGCGGTCCGCAAAACATTGGATGGCCGGGCAACATGGCCCCGACACGCTATTCTTTCTGCGCTTGGTTGCGACGTCTCCCGTTATTCGAGCGTTCGTTCTCGGCATTATCGAAAGCCAGCAATCCAGACTCGCCGAGTCATCCGAATGGTCGCGCGGGGGAACATCGTGGGCGCATGAACACGGCAATGAGCGGCCGTTGGGCAAGCATCGACCGAATTCTGACCCTATAAATGACCTTGGAAATGACCCTGGAAATGACCCAATAAGTTTGGGCCTCAATGAGCGCCAACGCTGGGTGCTCGACCGAGTCGGCAAGGGTCATCCGGTCAAAGCCCGCGAGATCGCGGCACACTGGCAGGTGAGCATCAAGTCCGCGCGACGCGATCTTGCGGGTCTGTGCGGCTGCGGTCTTTTGCGCTTTGTCGGTGCCCGCAAGAATGGCCGCTATCAGCTCGCTCACAGCTGACCGCGCACAGTGCGGGCGATTATGGCGATCAGTCATTGCCGGTCGAACAGTTCGCTGTCCTTCCGCTGTGTTTGCAGTATGGTCCGGGCCATGAAGCGCAACATGGACCTCATCCGGGATCTGCTCTTGCAGATCGAAGACGGACGACGCTCGTTTGATCTTTTGACCCCGGAGATCGCTGAGGTTTTGGGCGAGAGCAGCGAAGGCAAGCTGCCGCGCGAGCAGGCAGAACTATTGGAGTATCACCTGGACCTGCTCGACAATGCTGGTCTCATTACCATAAAAGCGAAGCTATCAGGCGCGGCTTGGCAGATTGGCCAGATTACATGGGCCGGGCATGACTTCCTCGACACCATCCGTGATCCCTCCATCTGGCGTGAGACAAAGGCCGGCGCAAAGAAGGCTGGCGGCTTCAGTCTCGATCTCCTGAAGGCGCTCGCCAAGGGCTTGGTGAAGAAGAAGATCGAGCAGCACACAGGGGTTGAGCTCGATTTGTAGGGTCTGATATATAGTCGTCGCAAGAGCGCATTGGGTGAAGCTTGGCCTCAGGCTGGCGCCGTGCCGCAGGCCTTGATCTGAGCGCGCCACGGCGAGAATCGCTCCGATTCAGCTAGTGCCTGGGGCAGTGCCGTGAATGTCTCTCATTGACAAACGCGTTCGTATGGATATATATGGTCATAATATGACCGGCACCTCTGCACAGCGATGTGTACGTGCCGGTTTTCTTTTGTGGGGATGGTCTAGGCCCAAAGCGGCCATCCCTCCCAGCCTGCAACCAACCCGAAATCGGCGGCCGTCACGGCCTTGTTTGCAGGTTCGGGGAACTCCGCCATCAAAGCCTTGAACCGCTCACCCCAGCTGGAATTCGGACTGATCCGCGCCAGCAGAAACCGCATGATGCAAAAGTACATGAAGGGGCGCGCATTGGCGAGCGACTGCCAGTTCTGGTCGAACTGTGGCACCGGCGACAGCTCCAACACGTTCACATTCCACATGCGACTATGGTGCGCTGCGACGTTGCGAAGATAGCTCAGACTTCGCAACCATTTCTCCAGTTCGCGTCCCGTCCCCAGACCGTAGCTGGCCGCAATGACATCCTGGTCCTTTACGTTCATGCCGGCAAAGAGCCGCGAAAGGGCGCCGAAATCCCAGATCTCGATCGCCACCCAGATCGGCAAGCGCCCGTGCTTGTTCATGTTGTGGGCAACGAAATGCTGCTTCCGGCTACGGTGAATCAGCTTGTCCTGGTGATCGAGCCAGAGCTGGTGTGTGGATCGGCGTGGAAAAGGGACCCCGGTAG
>NZ_LQQO01000022.1 GCF_001619955.1 Sphingomonas hankookensis
CCGCCCACATGTCCCTTCATCTACATCAACAATGTCAAAGAACATTCCTGCCTCAAACCTTTCGGTTGAAGCGCCAGCGAACCGGCGATAGGAGGACCGGAACAGAGGCGCCAATCAATTGATCGGCACCGCGTCCCGGCTAGAAAAGAGCAAACTCGCTATCCGCTTCTGCGAAGCGACCCGAAGGCCAGCGAGGCGACCGGCGGGAGAAGCGAAGAGCGTCTCGTCGTCCGGTGAAGCTGCTTATATGGGCGGCTTCGGAAGGCGTCAACAACGTTTTTGCAGTTTTTTCGGTTCCATGTCGTTTTCGATCGCTGGCGGCTGTCCGGCGGCCTCCGGCAAGTCGTTTCGAACGATACCTTCCCCCTCGCCTGTCGCCGCGCCATAAGGATGCACCCGCGCGCGACGAACGTGCGCCTGCATGAGAGGATTTGATCGTGTCCCCCGCCCCCGCCGCTGCACGCTCCGAAGACCGCCATTGGACCCGCGAGGCGATCCGGCGACTGGAGGCGGACTTTTGTCGCTCGGCGGATACGCATCTGATCCGGGTCGAACTGCCGGCGACGCCAGGGATCACCCTCTACCTGAAGGACGAATCGGTGCACCCGTCGGGGAGCCTGAAGCATCGGCTCGCGCGGTCGCTGATCCTCTACGGCCTGTGCAATGGCTGGATCGGGCGCGATACCGTGCTGGTGGAGGCGACGAGCGGATCGACGGCGGTGTCCGAAGCCTATTTCGCGCGCCTGCTCGGGCTGCGGTTCGTGGCGGTCGTGCCGCGCAGCATCGCCAGCGCCAAGATCGCCGCGATCCGCTTTCAGGGCGGTGAGGTGCATTTCGTGGATGATCCGCGCGAGGTCTATGCCGCTGCGCAGGACCTGGCCGATGCGCATGGCGGCCATTATCTCGACCAGTTCACCTATGCCGAGCGTGCGACCGACTGGCGCGGCAACAACAACATCGCCGAATCGATCTTCGCCCAGTTGGCGAAGGAGGATCATCCGGAGCCGAGCTGGATCGTGTGCGGTGCGGGCACCGGGGGCACCTCGGCGACGCTGGGCCGCTTCATCCGCTATGGACGGCACAGTACACGGCTGTGCGTGGCCGATCCGCAAGGCTCGGTCTTCCATCGCCACTTCGCCGATCCGTCGATTACTACTGTCGAGGGCGATTGTTCGGGGATCGAGGGGATCGGCCGGCCGCGGGTCGAGCCGTCCTTCGTGCCCAGCGTCATCGATCGGATGATTGCGGTGGACGACGCCGACAGTATCGGCGCGATGCGTGCACTCAGCCAGCGGCTTGGCCGCCCCGTCGGCGGATCGACGGGGACCAACATCGTCGCCTGCGCTGCGCTGATCGCCGAGATGGCGGCCGTCGGGGCCGAAGGATCGGTCGTCACCATCCTGTGCGATTCGGGGCTGCGCTACAGCGACACCTATTTCGATGACGACTGGCTGGCGGCGCGGGGGCTGGACTGGCGACCGGCGGCGGCGCGCTATACGGCGTTCCTGGGAGCGGCGGCTTGATCCCGCTCAGCATCACCGACCTCTTCACCATCGGCATCGGCCCGTCGAGTTCGCACACAGTCGGGCCGATGCGCGCGGCCCATGCCTTTGCGACGATGCTGGCCGAGGACGCGATCGTGCCGGAGCGCGTCTATTGCGACCTGTACGGATCGCTGTCGCTGACCGGGCGGGGCCATGCGACCGACATCGCAGTGCTGCTGGGGCTGTCGGGCGCAACACCGGAGGGTGTCGATCCGGACGCGGTGGCAGGAATCGTCGCAGAGATACGCGCCAACCACCGCCTCATTCTTGCTGGCAAGACCCCGCTCCCGTTCGATCCCGAGCGCGACATCGTGTTCCACCCCGGTTTCCTGCCCGGCCATCCCAACGCCATGGCGTGCACCGCAGTGCTCACCGATGGCAGCCGGATCACCCGCCGTTACTATTCGGTCGGCGGCGGCGCGATCCGGGGCGAGGGCGAGGCGCCGCCGCGGATCAACCTGACGCTTCCGCACGCCTTTGCGACCGGCAACGACCTGCTCGCGCTATGCGCCGACACCCGCCAGTCGATCGCCGAGATCGTCGCGGCGAACGAAAGCGCTTGGCGGCCGGAGGCAGAGACGCTGGAGTTCCTCGACGCGGTGCGCGCGGCGATGCTGGGGTCGATCGACCGGGGCTGCGCCGGCAGCGGCGAACTGCCCGGCGGGTTGAAGGTCCAGCGCCGCGCGCGGGCGATCCGCGAAAAGCTGCTGGAGCGTGGCCCGCGTACCGATCCCAGCGTCGTGTTCGAATGGGTCAGCCTGTGGGCGCTGGCGGTGAACGAGGAGAATGCAGCGGGCGGGCGCGTGGTCACCGCCCCGACCAACGGCGCGGCGGGGGTAATCCCGGCGGTGCTCAAATATTACGAGACCTTCGTCCATGGATCGACGCGTGCGGGCGCGCAGGCACTGCTGATGACCGCTGCTGCCATCGGCTTTCTCTACAAGCAGAACGCGTCGATCTCGGCGGCCGAGATGGGGTGCCAGGGCGAGGTCGGCGTCGCCTGTTCGATGGCGGCCGCAGGGCTTGCCGCAGCGCTGGGCGCGACGCCGGCGCAGGTGGAGAATGCCGCCGAGATCGGCATGGAGCACAATCTCGGCCTCACCTGCGACCCGATCGGCGGGCTGGTGCAGATCCCCTGTATCGAGCGCAACACGATGGGCGCGATCAAGGCGATCAACGCCGCCTATCTGGCGCTGCACGGCGACGGCCGCCACATCGTCAGCCTCGATCAGGTCATCGAAACGATGCGCCAGACGGGTGAGGACATGAAAAGCCAGTATAAGGAAACCAGCCAGGGCGGCCTGGCGGTCAACGTCGTCGAATGCTGAAGGAACCCGGATTGTCTGCACTGCCCGATTTCGCCGCGATCACGCCCGACACGATCGTCCCGACGCTCGACGCCCTGCTGGCCGAGCGCGATGCAGCGGCCGACGCCGCCAAGGCCGCCGAGCCGAGCTTTGCCGCCACCTGGTTGCCGGTTGAGCAGGCCGATGTGGCGCTCGACAATTTCTGGTCGAGCGTGTGGCACCTGCATGCGGTCGCCGACACGCCGGAGCTGCGCGCGGCGCATGCGGCGGGACAGGCGGTGCTGACCGAGCGGGGCATCGCCGCGCAGCAGGACCGCGCGATGTTCGACACGCTGCGGTCGCTGGCGGTGACGCCGGACTTCGCCCAGCTGGACGACGCCGACCGGGTCGCGGTCGAACGGTCGATCCGCGACCGGACGCTGGCCGGGGTCGCGCTGGACGACACCGCGCGCGAGCGGTTCAAGGAAGTCGCGACCGAGCTGTCGGCGTTGCAGACCGCATTCGCCAGCGCGGTGCTGGACGCGACCGATGCGTGGACGCTGCACGTGACCGAAGAGGCGCGGCTGGCCGGGCTGTCGGAGGCGGACCGGGCGATGATGGCCGCCGCCGCCGAAGCACGCGGGCTGACCGGATGGGTGGTCACACTACAACAGCCGAGCGTCGTCGCGGTGCTGACCTTTGCCGAGGATCGGAGCCTACGCGCCGAGGTCTATCGCGCCTATGGCACGCGGGCGTCGGATCAGGGGCCCGATGCGGGCAAGTTCGACAATGGTCCGCGCATCCGCCGCATCCTCGAGCTGCGCCACGAAGCGGCGCGGCTGCTGGGCTTTCCCGATTCCGTAGCCCGGTCGCTCAGCACCAAGATGGCGCCGGACGTGGGCGAGGTGCTGGCGTTCCTTCGCGACCTGGCGCAGCGGGCACGGCCGCATGCCGAGGCGGAGATTGCCGAACTGCGTGCCTTTGCCGCCGAGCATCTGGGGATCGACGACCTGCAACCCTGGGATATCGGCTTTGTCGGCGACCGGTTGAAGCGGCATGCCCATGCGATCGACCAGTCGGTGGTGAAGCAGTATTTCCCGGTCGACCGGGTGCTGGCCGGATGGCGCGCGTTGCTGGGGCAGCTGTTCGGGCTGACGCTGACCGCGCGGCCCGACGTCACGACCTACCACCCCGATGCGCGCTATTACGACGTGGCGGACGAGGGCGGCGTGTTCGCCGGGCTGTACCTCGACCTGCATGCGCGACCGGGCAAGAAGGGCGGCGCGTGGATGGCCCCTGCCCGCCCCTATCTGACCGATGCCAGCCTGCCGGTCGCGTACATGGTCTGCAACTTCGCGCCGACCGGCGGGGCCACGCCGCTGCTGAGCCATGACGACGTGACGACGTTGCTGCACGAGACGGGGCATTGCCTGCACCACCTGTTCACCCGTGTGCCGCGCCCGGACATTGCCGGCACGACCGGGTTCGAATGGGATGCGGTGGAGCTGCCGAGCCAGTTGATGGAGGACTTCGCATGGGAGCCCTCCGTGCTGGCCGCCATGTCGGACCATGTCGAGACGGGCGAGCCGTTGCCGCGCGACCTGTTCGAGCGGATGCTGGCGGCGCGGCGGTTCCAGTCGGGCATGTTCCTGGTCCGGCAGATCGAGTTCGCGATGTTCGACCTGTTGCTGCATCTGGGCACCCAGGGCGACGACCCGATGGCGGTGATCGAGGCGGTGCGCGACGAAGTGGCGGTGGTGCGGCCGCCGGCATGGCACCGTTTCCCCAACAGCTTCGCCCACATCTTCGCCGGGGGCTATGCGGCGGGCTATTACAGCTACCTTTGGGCGGAGTTGCTGGCGGCGGACGGCTTTGCCGCGTTCGTCGAGGCGGGGACCGTGGACCGGGCGACCGGCGACCGGCTGCGCGAGACGGTGCTGAGCCAAGGGGCGGTGCGGCCGGCGATCGAGCTGTTCCGCGCGTTCCGGGGGCGCGATCCCGATCCGGCGGCGATGCTGGCGCGGCATGGGCTGGTGTGAGGCGGAAGTTGACGAAGGTTGCGGGATTCGAATGTTTGCGCGAGCCTGTCGGCATTGACCGCCAAGTCATAGTGAGTTGATTTAGCCTGCTTTTTTTTCGGTGACCGAAGGTGGCGCAGTGTCACCTTTGCCGGCGGAAGTTTGCACGATGTCGCGTTCGGCGTGGTTTTGCGACAGGCGGAGAAGCGGGACCCCGGATCAAGTCCGGGGTTACGCATTCTGCCGGGCTTTGCGGTAGCGAGCGATCACGATGGGAAAGAGCGGTCGCCATCCTGACCGCCCGTCACCGTGTAGGAAAGGCGTTTCACCCGCCCGCGAACACCGCGCGTTTCGCGGCGGCGATGGCACGGCCCAGCGCGGGGAGCGGCACGTCGGTCAGGGTGATGCGCAGGGTGCGGTCACCGGCCGGCGTGACCTCTGCGTGGCCCTCGGGCAGGGCGATCTCCACGGGGCCGCCGGGGTTGAAATCCGGGCGATGGGCGATGGTGACCGTGATCGGCGCGGCGGGATCGGGTAGCGCGCCTTCGCGCCGCAGGGCTGAGGGAGCGCGGCCGAAGGCGGACTGGAACGCCTCGTTGAAGCGGCGCACGCTGCCATAGCCGGCGGCGAAGGCGATGTCGGTCAGCGGCAGGCGGGTATCGTGGACGAGATGCTTGGCGAGGTGCAGCCGCCGCGTCGCCTCGATCGCGAGCGGGGTGAGACCCAGATGTTCGACGAACAGCCGGCGCAGATGGCGGTCGGTCATCCCCAGCCGCTCGGCAAGCATCGCGACGCCGCCCTCCGCCAGTGCCCCGTCGTCGATCAGGCGCAGCGCGCGGTGGATCGAAGCGAGCGTGCCGGCCCAGGCCGGGCTGTCGGGTGCGGTTTCGGGGCGACAGCGCAGGCAGGGGCGATAGCCCGCCGCCTGCGCCGCCGCCGCGCTGGCGTGGAAGGTGACGTTGGCGCGGTCGGGCGTGCGCGCCGGACAGACCGGGCGGCAATAAATGCGGGTGGTGTGCACCGCAGTGAAGAACAGCCCGTCCATCGCCGGGTCGCGCCGCTGGATCGCGGCATAGCATTGGTCGGGGTCGAGCATGGGTGTGACCTTATCGACGGCACGGCTTGCGACTAGCGAAAATCGGACATGGGCGTGGCGTCATGTCCGTTTTCCGCTGGCAGTCGATCCGGTGCGCAGCCAGATTGCCAGGCATGATGATGCTGTATCAGGAACTGCTCCCCAGCCCGGTGGGGACGATCACCATCCTGACCGATGGCGACGGGGTGCTGCGCGTGCTGGAATTCGAGGATTTCGGTGCGCGGATGGAGCGGCTGTTGCGGCTGCACTACGGGCCGGGCGGCTGGCAGGTCGTGCCGGCGACACGGACCAGCGACGCGATGCGGGCGATGACCGCCTATTTCGCGGGCGACGTAACGGCGATCGACGGGCTGCCGACCGCGACCGGGGGAACCGCGTTCCAGCGTTCGGTGTGGGCTGCGCTGCGCTCTGTCGAGGCGGGAAGGACGGTCGCCTATGCCGACATCGCCGCCGCGATCGATCGGCCGGGCGCGGTGCGGGCCGTGGGCCTCGCCAACGGATCGAACCCGATCGCGATCGTCGTGCCGTGCCACCGGATCATCGGTCGGTCGGGGGCGCTGACCGGCTATGGCGGCGGGCTGGAGCGCAAGCGGTGGTTGCTGGCGCATGAGGGGGTCGGGTTGGTTTAATTGGGTTCACGCGGAGGCGCGAGGAAGGGAAGAGTGATGTTTCGCGCAGAGGCGCAGAGGACGCAGAGGGGTTGCGTCCCGCGCGGTCGGTGCGCGACCGGAAGACCGTAGCGCCCTTTGCAACGGGAAATGAAGCCGCTGGCGCGGATGAGGCTGCATCAAGCACAACCTCTCCGCGCCCTCTGCGCCTCTGCGCGACAATCTACCTTCCCTTCTTCGCGCCCTTCGCGTGAACCAATCTTCTTTAGACCAACGCCGCGCTCACATCTCCACCCGGTGCCAACAAGGCATAGGCCCTCTCGACCGCCGCGACGAACTCCGCGTCCTCGCCCAGGTCGCCAATAACATCGCGCATTGTCAGCAACGCCGCTGGCTCCCCTGCCCGCGCCAGCAGCGCATCGGCGCGGGGGTCGACGAGTTTTTCGCCGCTGGCCTTGCGTCGTTCGAGGAAGCGGAACCATGCGGCGATCGGCACCGCCAGCCGCTCGACCGAACGCCCGGCCGCCCGCGCGTCGCGGATCGTGTCGCATAGCCGATAGGGCAGCTTTTGCGATCCGTCCCACGCGATCTGCGCCAGCTGGTGCGCGATCGCCGGGTTGGCGAAGCGCGCCAACACCGCATCGATATAGGCCGACAGGTCCATTTCGGCAGGCGGCGTGATCGACGGCGCGATATCCTGCCGCATCAGCCGTTCGGCGAACGCCGCGAGCGGGGCGCAGGCCATCGCGTCGCGCACCGTCGTCAGGCCCAACAGGATGCCGAGATAGGCGAGCGACGAATGCGCGCCGTTCAGCAGGCGGAGCTTGGCGTTTTCGAACCCGCGCACATCGCGGGTGAATTTTGCGCCGGCAAGATCGAAGGGCGGGCGGTCGCCGGCGAAATCGTCCTCGATCACCCATTGCGCAAAGCCTTCGCGCTGGATCGGCCATGCATCCTCCAGCCCGGTGGCGGCAAGGACCGATGCCCTGAGGGCGTCGTCGGTGGCAGGCGTGATCGAATCGACCATGGTCGAGGGGAAGCGGACGTTGTCGTCGATCCACCTCGCCAGATCGGGATCGCGCGCGGCGGCGAGATCGCGGACCGAGCGGCGGAAGCGATGGCCGTTGTCCGCGAGATTGTCGCACGACAGCAGCGTGATCGCGCCGCCGCCCGCCGCCCGGCGCGCCGCCAAGCCGGCGACCAGCCAGCCGGACAGGGTCGACGGCTCCGCGCCGGTTAGTTCGCGGACGATGGCGGGATGCTCCATGTCGAGGGCGCCGCTGCAGTCGAGGTGATAGCCCTTCTCCGTCACGGTGGTCGTCACCATCCGCGTGGACGCCGCGGCGATGCGCGACAGGATCGCGTCGCGGCGCTGCGCCGTCAACAATTCGGTGATCGAGCCGATGACGCGGTGCCGCGTCTCCGCGCCTAGCAACGCCAGCGTATAGAGGCCGTCCTGCGGCGCCAGCGCATCGGCGACCCCGGTCGAGTTGAGCGCGACCGCGCTGATCGCCCAGCGCGGGTCCCGCCGCAAGATGCTGTCCACATAGGCCGCCTGATGCGCGCGATGGAACGCGCCGGGGCCGATATGGACGATGCCCGGCGTCAGCGCGCTCCGGTCGTAATCGGGGCGGGCTATGGCGGCCGGCAGATGGCCAAGCGTCGCGTCGGACAGCCTCACAGCTTGTACGCCTGCTTGACGAGGCCATAGGCCAGGTCGTGGGCGACGGCGTGCGCATCCTCCTCGTCCAGCCGATGTTCGGCCACCAGTCGGGCGAGGAAGGCGCAATCGACGCGGCGGGCGACGTCGTGGCGCGCCGGGATCGACAGGAAGGCGCGGGTATCGTCGTTGAACCCGACGGTGTTGTAGAAGCCGGCCGTCTCGGTCGTCATCTCGCGGAAGCGGCGCATCCCCTCCGGCGAATCGTGGAACCACCATGCCGGGCCGAGCTTCAGGCAGGGATAATGGCCCGCCAGCGGCGCCAGTTCGCGGGCATAGGTCGATTCATCGAGCGTGAAGAGGATGACGGTCAGTTCGGTCGAGGTGCCGACGACGTCGAGCATCGGCTTCAACGCCGCGACATAATCGGTGCGGGTCGGGATGTCGGCGCCCTTGTCGCGACCATAGGCGTCGAACAGGCCGCGATTGTGGTTGCGGAACGATCCGGGGTGAAGCTGCATCACCAGCCCGTCATCGATCGACATGCGCGCCATTTCGGTCAGCATCTGCGCGCGGAACAGTTCGGCATCGGTCGCATCCGCCGCGCCTGCGACGACCTTGGCGAACAGGGCTTCGGCCTCGGCGGGCGAGAGGTTGGCGGTACGCGCGGTCGGATGGCCATGGTCGGTCGAGGTGGCGCCGGCGGCGATGAAGTCCTGCCGCCGTTTGCGGTGGGCGTTCAGATAGCCGGTCCAGTTATGGACGTCCTCCCCCGTCAGTTCGGCGAATGTGGCGAGCGCTCCGCGAAAGGCTTCGTGTTCGCAGTCGATCACCGCATCGGGGCGATAGGCGGTGACGACCCGCCCGCCCCAGCCGCTTTCCCGTATCGCGCGGTGATGGTCGAGCGGGTCGTCGGCGCCTTCCGTCGTCGCGATCAGTTCGATGCCGAACCGGTCGAACAGCGCGCGCGGGCGATAGGCGTCGGTCGCGAGCAGTTCGCCGATCCGGTCGTAATAGTCGTCGGCATTGGCGGCGGTCAGTGCTTCGGTGAACCCGAAGACCGCGCCGAACACATGGTCGAGCCACAGCCGCGACGGGGTGCCGCGGAACAGATGCTGGTGGGCGGCGAACACCCGCCATGCCTTGCGCGGATCGGCGACGATCGTCCCGTCGCGACGCGGGACGGCGAGGTCGTCGAGCGCGATCCCCTGGCTGTAGAGCATGCGGAACAGATAATGGTCGGGCGACAGCAGCAGCTCGGTCGCGTTGGTCCATGGGCGGTTCGTCGCGAACCAGGCCGGGTCGGTATGGCCGTGCGGGCTGACGATCGGCAGGTCGCGGACGGCGGCATAGAGGCTGCGGACGATGCCGCGCGTCGTCGGATCGGCCGGGAACAGGCGGTCGGGGTTCAGCAGCAGCGCGGGCATTTCAGTCTCCTTGCGCCTTCGATGCGACATTGTGCCAGCGCTGGCAACGGTCTATTTAGCCGCAATGGCTGACCCAAATCCTGCCCGCGCCGTCCGGGTCGATCGCGACGACGACGTCGCCCTGCTGCTCGATCCGGTGGCGGCGGGGGGCGCGGTGCGGTTCGACGATGCGACCGTGGTGGCGCGGGAGGACATTGCCCAGGGGCACAAGATCGCGGTGCGGGCGGTGGCTGCGGGCGCTCCGGTGCGGCGCTATCGCGCGGCGTTCGGGGTGGCGACGCGGGACATTGCGGCGGGCGAGCATGTCCATGTCCACAATGTCCGGACGGCGCTGTCGGGCGAGGATGCCTATCGCTACGTCCCTGCCCTGCCGCCCCAGGCCGAACGTCGCGCGGAGCCGGGCTTTGCCGGCTATGTCCGTGCCGATGGCAGCGTGGGTACGCGCAACGAAATCTGGGTGCTGCCGACGGTCGGCTGTGTCGGGCGGCTGGGCGAGCGGATCGCAGGCTTGGCGGGGCCGCGCCATACCGGGCGGGTCGACGGGGTGCATGCGTTCAACCATCCGTTCGGCTGTTCGCAGCTGGGCGACGACCTGAACCGGACGGGCGCGATCCTCGCGGCGCTGGCGTGCAATCCCAATGCCGGGGGCGTGGTGCTGCTCGGCCTCGGGTGTGAATCGAACCAGCTGGATGCGATGCTCGCGCGACTGCCCGCCGATGTACTGGCGCGGGTGCGGACGGTGCGGGCGCAGGCGAGCGCCGACGAGTTTGCCGAAGCGATGGCGGCGGTCGACGAACTGGCCGAAGCGGCGACGGCGAAGCGGGTGCCGGTGCCGCTGTCGGCGCTGCGGCTGGGCGTGAAGTGCGGCGGGTCCGATTCGATGTCGGGGCTGACCGCCAACCCGCTAATCGGGCGGATGACCGACCGGGTGGCGGCGGCGGGCGGCACGGTGCTGATGACCGAAATCCCCGAGATTTTCGGGGCGGAACGGCTGCTGATGGCGCGCTGTGCCGATGAAGCCGTGTTCGACCGGCTGGTCGAGGTGACCAACCGGTTCAAGCGCTATTTCCTCGACCATGGCGAGCCGGTGTCGGAGAATCCCAGCCCCGGCAATATCGCGGGCGGGATCACCACGCTGGAGGAAAAGTCGCTGGGCGCGGTACAGAAGGGCGGCGTGGCGACCGTCACCGACGTGCTCGACTATGGCGAGCCGGTGCGGAAGGCCGGGCTGTCGGTGGTCGATGGGCCGGGCAACGATGCGGTGTCGACGACCGCGCTGGCGGCGGCGGGGGCGACGATCACGCTGTTTTCGACCGGGCGGGGCACGCCGCTGGGGTCGCCGGTGCCGACGATGAAGATCGCGACCAATCGTGATCTGGCGACGCGCAAGGGGGGGTGGATCGATTTCGACGCCAGCATCGCGCTGGACGAAGGGCAGGATGCGGCGGCGGATGCGTTGCTGGCGCGGATCGTGGCGGTGGCGTCGGGCGAGCCGGCGCGGAACGAGGCAAACGAGGAACGCGCGATTGGGATTTGGAAGTCGGGGGTTACGCTGTAGGCGGCTTGCCCGCCCAGCATCGCTGGCCCACTAATGCGCCATGTCGCGCCGCTGCCTGCCCCTGATCGCGCTGCCGGTCCTGTTTCTGGCCGGCTGTGACCCACCAGCGAAGCGCTATTCCGACGCCGAAATGAATTTTTTCGATGCTGCACTACCGGGCATGACCCCAGAATGCCCCAATAAGATGCAATTTGGCGGCATTGGCGCGATGCCTCAGGATACCGACGAGTGTTACAAGACGTCCTTGCCCCGACGCTGGCAGGGACTGTGGCGCAATTCGTTTGAAAGCCACGTGTTCTGCGAGACGCCAGCGACGCGATGCCAGATCGAACCGGATGCCGATCCGCAGCCGGTCTATACTTGGATCGAGTTCAAGGACCCCATTGATCCGCGCGTGAAGCAAGCGGCAGAGGGATTGTACCGGATCGATTTCATCGGTCGCAGGACCGTCATTCCCGGCAATTACGGCCATTTCGGGCTGGCTCGACATGCCATCGTTGTGGACCGGGTGTTGTTCATCGACCGGCAGGACCGACCGGCAACGTCCGAACCGACGTCAGACCGGCGAACGATCAACCAAGTGCAGTAAGTCCGTCGCGATACCGCTTCGCCTTCCCAACATACACCGCCGCCGACATCCGCAACCCGGCGAGTTGCTCGTCGGTCAGCGTCTTGACCGCGCGTGCCGGGGCGCCGACGATCAAGCTCTTGGGCGGAAAACTCTTGCCCTCGGTCACCAGCGCCCCTGCCCCGACCACGCAATCCTCGCCGATCACCGCGTGGTTCAGCACCGTTGCTCCCATGCCGATCAGCACGCGGTCGCCGATGGTGCAGCCGTGGAGCACCGCGCGGTGGCCGATGGTGCAGTCTTCGCCCAGCGTCAGCGGCGCGCCGGGGTCGCTGTGGAGGACTGCGCCGTCCTGCACGTTGCTGCGCGCGCCGATGACGATCGCGCCATTGTCGGCGCGGACCACGGCGCCGAACCAGATGCTGGCCCCCGCCCCCAGCCGCACCGCGCCGATCAGGTCGGCGGACGGCGCGACCCAGCTGTCGGAGGCAAGGTCGGGAGTGGCGTCGGCGAGGGCGTAGATCGGCATGGCGCGGAGGCTATCATCCCGCGACGACGGGGGCGAGTTTCGCGCGCAACAATTTGTCGAACCGGTCGAGCGGGCAGCGCTTCGCACAGCCGGGGATGGAGATCGGGCGATCGATCACCTTCGCAGTCCCCTTACGGATCGCGTCGAGCGGCTGCACCCGGTAGGAGACGGTGACATACGGTCCCCGCGCGTCCCACCTGCGGGTCAGCACGAGTGCGCCGCCGGGGGCCGCATCGTTCCGCGCGAAACCGGGCGCGTCGAGATCGACGCCGAGTGCCGCCGCCAGCGCGGTGACGTTGGTGTCGTGGCCGACCAGCACTTCGAGGCGCGGACCATTCGCGGCGGTGAGCGTCCGCAGCATATGGTCGCCGACCGGCCCGGTCTGATGCGCGGTCATATAGGGTGAGCGGGTGAAGACGTCGAACAGCGCGGCGTGGAGCGCGCCCAGCCGGCGGATCGTCGCGGCATCGGCGCGGCCGAAGCCGACGTCGCGCATCGGCATCCCCTCGGCATATTGCAGCAGGATCACCTGCGCGGTGCCCGACGTCGCGCGGATCGGCCCGGTAAAGTCGACGCCGCGTCCATCGGCGGAGGGTTTCAGCGTCGCCAGGCCCGGCGTCGAACAGCCCGCGGGCAGGCCGCAGCCGAGCACGCGGTCGAGTTCGCGGATCGTGGCGGCATGGCGGGCGGTCAGCGCGTTCACCCCGCCGGTATAGGCGGTGATCGCC
>NZ_LQQO01000023.1 GCF_001619955.1 Sphingomonas hankookensis
GTCTGCGCGACCAGCACCGCCGTTCCGATCATGAAGGCGATGGCGAGGCCGAACTGCCCGATCACCAGCAGCTCGCGGATGCGCGTCCCCGCCCGCCCGCCACCGGGTGAGCGCGACGACGCCAGCACGGCGGCGGCGGGAAAACGCGACAACAGGATCGCCGGATAGACACCGGCCAGCACCCCGACGAAGAGCGACAGCAACACCAGCGCCGGCACGACGACGGCGTAGGGAATGGTCAGCGAGAGCCCGCCCGCCGCATTGACCAGCGGCAGCCCCAGTTCGGCAAGGATCAGCCCGCCCAGCGCGGCGATGGCGACGGTCAGCACCGCCTCGCCGAGGAACTGCCGCACCAGCACGCTCCGGTCGGCGCCCAGCACCTTGCGCATCGCCACTTCACGCGCGCGCAGCCCCGACCGGGCGGTGGCGAGGTTGATATAGTTGATGACCGCGATCAGCAGCGTCAGCACCCCGACCAGCCCCAGCGTGGCGACCGTCATCTTCGCCGTGCCGCTGTCCTGCCCCTGCGGTGCCAGGTGCAGGTCGGCGATCGGCAGCAGTTTCAGATGCTGCATGTCCGACGCCTTGCCGCCCGGATTGGCCATTTCCTTGCCCCGCCGGTCGACGAACGCGGTCAGCTTGTCCTCGAACGCGCGGGCGGCCTCGGGCGTTTCGAACCGCATGACCGTGCGCAGCGCCGAACTGCCCCAATGATACCAATAATCGCTCGCCATCTCGCGGGTCAGCGGCACCAGCACCGACATTTTAAGCTCGGTGTTCTTGGGCAGGTCGCGGAACACCGCACTGACGCGGTAGGTGCGCACCTTGTCCATCGACAGGACCAGCGTCTGGCCGATCGGATCGCGGGTTCCGAAATAGGCGCGCGCGGTCTTTTCATCGATCGCGGCATTGCCCGGCTGCGCCAGCGCCGTCGCCGCATCGCCCGCAACCAGCGGCAGCGGCATCACCTGAAAGAAATTGGCATCGACCTGCGCCGCGTCGACCCGCGTGCCGCGCCCATCGGCCAGGATCGTCCCCGCCCGGTCGCCGCCATTGATGCGCGCACCGACGACGCCCGGAAAATCCTCGCGCAGCTGGTCGATCAGCCCGCCCATCGTCCACGGGATGGGGCCGCTCACCGGGCTGTCGGGGATGGTCCACACCGTCTGCACGACATAGGCCTTGTCGTGATCGGGCAGCCATTTTTCATAGCCGGTCTCGAACCGGACATAGAGGCCGAGGATCAGGAACACCGCGATCCCGACCGCAAGGCCGCCGATATTGAGCGCGGCATAGAGCTTGTGGCGCACAAGCGAGCGATAGAGCGACAGCAGCGCGAAGCGGTTCATGGCCTTCCCCCTCTTTCCCGTGTCAGCCGCAGGTGACGCGGGCCATGCCGCTCTTCGAAACCGAACAGGCCGGGCGCCCGGTGACGGTCACCCGCGCGATGCCGCTGGCATCGATCCCCGCCGGGCCGTCGACGGCGGCGCGCACCGATCCGGTGCCGCTGGCGCGGATCGACAGCGCCCGCGTTCGAATTGTCGACGTGTCGACATTGCCCGTGCCGCTAGCGGCGATCGCCAGCGCGTCGGCGCGGCCGGTGGCGGTGATCGTGCTGGTCCCGCTCAGGTCCAGCGACAGCCGGGCAGCCTGCACGCCGGTCAGCTTTGCCGTGCCCGTCCCCGACAGGGTGACGACCGCGCGATCCGACCGCAGGCCGTCGATGGTCAGATCACTGGTGCCGTGCATCCTGGCGACGAAAGTCGGGCTGTTGAGCGCGGCGATGCGCACCGATCCGGTCCCGCTCGCCTCGATCGCCTGCAGCCGTGGCAGGGTGATGGCGATCGTCGCGGCGGGCTTGCCCGCGCGGCTGTCGCAGCTGCCTTTCGCGCGCAGCAGCGTCAGCACCCGGCCGCGCACCGCGACGCCGATCGCGGCGAGTGACCCCGCCTGCCCCTGTGCCCGGACGGCAAACCCTGCGCCGAAGGTGATGGCGACATGATCGCAGCCCTGCACGGCGATACGGTCGAACCCGGCGGCGGCGAAGCTGCGAACGTCCTGCGCCATGGCCGGGGTCGGCAGGAGCGTGGCGAGCAGCGCGAGAGGGAGGAGTTTCATGGGGAGGTCTCCGAAGAGGAAATTGGGAAGACTGGGTTCGTGGCGCTGGCCCCCCGCCTGCGCGGCGGTACGCACGGGTTGGGGGCGGACCACGGGAAAGCTCACATCGCCCGCATGGCGCTCGCGACGATCCGCCCGTCGAGCATGTCGATCCGCCGCCGCGCCATGTCGGCATGCGCGGGCGAGTGGGTGACCATCACGATCGTCGCGCCTTCGGCGTTCAGGCCCATCAGGATGTTCATCACCTGCTCGCCATTGGCGGTGTCGAGGTTGCCGGTCGGTTCGTCGGCCAGGATCAGTTTCGGATCGCCGACGATCGCGCGGGCGATCGCCGCGCGCTGCTGCTGCCCGCCCGACAATTGGTGCGGGAAATGGCGGGCGCGATGGGCAATGCCCACCTTGTCCATCGCCGCCGCCACGCGCCCCTTCCGATCCCCAGCATCGCCGCGATAGGCGAGGCCGAGCGCGACATTCTCCTCGATGGTCAGCTCGTCGATCAGGTTGAAGCTCTGGAACACGAAGCCAAGCGTCGATCCCCGAAACTTCGCCAGCTCGCTTTCGCCCATCGTCGCGAGGTCGCGGTCGCCGAACCAATATTTGCCCCCGGTCGGCCGGTCGACGGTGCCGAGCGTGTTGAGCAACGTCGACTTGCCGCAGCCCGACGGCCCCATGATCGCGACGAACTCGCCCGCCTCGACCGTCAGGTTGATGTCGGCCAGCGCGGTCGTCTCCACTTCGTCGGAAACATAGCGGCGCTGGACATTTTCTAGCCGGATCATGGGCTTCCCCCCTTATCGGATGTTGATCGCGTCGCCCTTCACGGACGACAAATTGCTGGTGACGATGCGGTCGCCGGGGTTCAGCCCCGACAGGATTTCGACCGCTTCCGGGTTACGCCGGCCGAGCTTCACCGGGCGGCGCGTGGCATGGGTGCCGTCACTGTCGACGACGAAGGCGAACGCGCCATTGTCGACCGCCAGCCACCCGCCGACCGGGGCGACCACCGCCCTAGACGCGGCGCCCAGCGTGATGCGGATGTCGAGGGTCTGGCCCCGGTTGAGATTGGGCGGCGTGGCGTCGAAGGTCAGCTCCACGCGGAACCGACCGTCCTTCACCGCCGGCAACACCTTGCTGACGGTCATCGCCATGCCGTCGGCCTTCGCCTTCTGCCCGACCGCCACCCGGCCGAGATAATATTCGTCGACATCGGCGATGAGCTTCCACGAACCCTCGCTGTCGACCTGCCCCGCCGGGTCGCCGGGCTTCAGCGTCTGGCCGGGTTGCAGCGTGAAGTTGGTCAGCCGCCCGGCCGCCGGGGCACGGATGGTCAGCGCCGACAGCCCGCCGCGCACCGCCGCGAGGTTGCCCGACAGCCGCGCCTGCGTATCGGCCAGGCGCTGCCCCTGCGTCGCGGTGATCCGTGCCTCGGTCCCCGCCCCGGCGCGCAGCTGGGCCAGGCGCCGCGCCTGATATTCCGCCTCGGCGCGATAGCCCGCGACCCCGGCCTCGGTCACGATCCCCTTGTCGAACAGCTGCTGGCGGATCGCCAGGTCGCGCCGCGCCTTGATGAGATCATATTCGGCCTGCGACACCTGTGCCGAGCGGTCGAGCCGGCTGCGCTCGATCCCCAGCCCTTCGCCGGCGATGCTGCCGAGCTGGCTGGCGATCGCCGCCTCGCGGGTCAGCACGTCGAGGCGCAGTTCGGGATTGGCGAGCATGGCCAGCGGTTGGCCGGCGGCGACCATCGCCCCGTCCTGCACCAGCAATTGTTCGACCTGCCCACCCGACAGCACCCCGACCAAGGTGGTCAGACGCGGTGCGACGGTAGCGCGCACCGGCGGGTAATCGTCGAACGGCCCCCGCGTCACCTCGCCCGTCTCGATCGTGCTGGCGGCGATGTCGGTCGATCCGGCGGCGGGCAGCCAGCGCCACAAGGCGACCGCCGCCAGCACCGCCGCAACCGCGATCCATGTCACGCGGCGTTGCCACCATGCGCGACGGGGCCGTGCGATGCGCTTGTCCATCGCCGCGCCGGGGGGAGTATCGGTGGTGCTTGCGCCCTGTGTCGCTTCGGTCATCATGGGACCAGTGTCACCGATCGGGGCGGAAAATCCTAAGTGCCTGAACTATCGCCATATTCCACCGATTGTCCGCCGGGTGACCGTCCGATCGTGGACAGCCTGTCCGGAAATGGACAGTCGCCGGCGCCGTCAAGCGGCCTGTCGGTGCTGCTGATCGACGACAATGCCAGCGTCGCCGAATCGATCGCGCTGGCGCTGCGACTCGGCCGGCACCGGATCGACTGCGCGCGCGGACCGGAGGAGGCGCTGTCCCGCCTTGCCGCCACGCGCTACGACGTGATCCTGCTCGACATGAATTACGCCGCGAACCGCACCGATGGGGCCGAGGGGCTGGCGCTGCTGGCGCGCATCCTGTCGGACGATCCGGGGGCCGCCGTGGTGGTCATCACCGCGCATAGCGGGGTGCGGATCGCGGTGGAGGCGATGCGGGCCGGCGCGCGCGACTTCATCATGAAGCCGTGGCGCAACGCCGACCTGCTTGCCCGCATCGCCGCCGCCGCTACGCCGCGGGCGGTGGCGGTGACCGCCCCGACCGCGGCCGAACCGGCCCGGCTGCTGGGGGAAAGCCCGGCGATCGAGCGGTTGCGCGCGCTGATCCGGCGGATCGGCCCGACCGAGGCCGGGGTGGTCGTCACCGGCCCTACCGGATCGGGGCGCGGCCTGACCGCCGCCGCGCTCCACGCCGCTTCGCCCCATGCGGCGACGGCGATGCCGGTCATCGACCTGCGCGACGATGCGGCGTGGGGGCTGCTCGACACCCCTGCGCCAACCTTGCTGCTGCGCCATCCCGACCGGTTGGGGGAGGTGGCGCAAGGCCGGCTGCTCGCGCGGATTCCGCCCGCGACCCGCTGCATCGCCATTGCCGACAGCGCGGGCGGCATCCTGCCCGCCCTCGCCCGCCGCGTCGCCACCGTCGAGATCGCGGTGCCGCCGCTGGCGACGCGGGCGGGCGATGCGTTGCTGCTCGCCCGCCATTTCGGCCGAATAGCGGCGGCGCGGTACGGGCGGCCGGTACCCCGGTTTACCCCGGCGGCGGAGGCGCGCATCCTGTCGGGACCATGGGCGGACGAGGTGCGCGGGCTGGGCGCGGCGGTCGAGCGCGCGATCCTGCTGGGCGAGGGCGATGCGATCGATGCCGCCCTGCTCGCCCCCGATCCCGTCGTGACGGTGCCGGACAGCCCCGCCGCCCGCTTCGACCTCGACGAGAACGAGCGCGCGGTGATCGAGGCGGCGCTGCGCGAACATCGCCACAATGTCAGCCACGCGGCGGCCGCGCTGGGGCTGAGCCGGGGCGCGCTGTATCGCCGGATGGCGCGCCATGGGTTGTAGGGTGCCCCCGTGTCGGGGCGGCGGGATGGTCGAGCACGCTCCATCACCCCCACCCCGTATCCCCACGCAGGCGGGGATCCAGTGCCCCAAGGAATCCCCTGCGTTCGGGACCCTGGCCCCCCGCCTGCGCGGGGGTACGGCGGAGGCTGGGCGGGCCTGTCGCTCCATAAAGCGCCACCGGCCAAATCCCCCCTCCCGTACCCCGGCGAAGGCCGGGGTCCAGTTGGGAAGGCTTGTCGGTATTTCGCTAACGCCCCCCAACTGGGCCCCGGCCTTCGCCGGGGTACGAGGGGGCTTGGGGCAATCGGCTCTGCCTGCGCTATTACCCGTATCGAGCCGCCCCATATGCTGACCCCCGAGCGTCGTCGCACCCTCACCGCATTCGGTTCGGGCGTCCTCCTCACCGCCGGCGGGGCCGCCGCGCTGGCCGCTGCGCAGGCGGGGATGTGGGGCACGCTGCTCGGCGCGGGCGGCGTGGTCGCGTGGGCGCTGGCGCTCGGCTGCTGGGTCGCGGCGCGGCGGGGTGGCGCTCCTGCCCCGGCACCAGCGGCGCGGAGCGATGGGCCGATCGCCGCGCTGCTCGATCAGGTACCGGTCCCGCTGCTGCGGATCGAGGGCGAAGGGGTCCGCGCGATCAACCGCGCGGCCCGCGCGCTGTTCGTCGCCGACGATCGCATCCCCGCGCCGCCGGGCGCGCTGACCGATCCCGCCCAGCGCCACCTGCGCCATGCCGGGCGACGCTGGCGGATCGATGCGGTGACGCTGGGCGAGGCGCACCGCCTTGCCGCGCTGATCGATGTCGATGCCGAGGAACATGCCGCGCAGGAGCGCGCGCAGGACGAGATGATCGATATCCTGGGCCATGAACTGCTGAACGGCCTGTCGCCGATCGTGTCGCTGGCCGACAGCGCGGTGACGGCGGCGGCACAGGGCGATGCGATGCTGGGCGACATCCTCGCCACGCTGGCCCGCCGGGCGGAGGGGCTGGAGGGCTTTACCCGCGCCTATCGCGCGCTGGCGCGGCTGCCCGATCCGGTCGTTGCACCGGTCGCGCTGGACGAACTGGCCGACGATCTGGCGCGGCTGTTCCGGGGGCGCTTCGGCGAAACGGTAACGCTCACGGTACGCGCGGACGGCACCGCGACGCTCGATCGGGGGCAGGTCGTGCAGGCGGTGTGGGCGCTGCTGCAGAACGGTGCCGAGGCGGCGCTTACCGCCCCCGCCCTACCCCGCGTCACGCTGTCGATCACGGGCGGCGCGCGGTTGACGATCGAGGTGGCCGACAGCGGCACAGGCATCGCCGCCGCCGACCGCGCGCGGATTTTTCGTCCCTTCCACACCGACAAGGCCGGCGGATCGGGCATCGGCCTGACGCTGGCCCGCCGCATCGCCCGCGCGCATGGCGGGGAGCTGGTGCTGCTCGACACCGGCGAGACGCGGTTCCGGCTGACGGTACCGGTGTGATCGACATGTCGACAGGTCGAGGGTCCCCCCTCCGTATTCCTGCGCAAGCGGGAACCGAGGGTCACGAACGCAAGCCTTTGTTTTGTTTGGCCCTGGGCCCCCGCCTGCGCGGGGGCACGGAATGGGGGCGGCCGGTCGGGCGGTCATGCCGCCATGGCAAATCGACCATCCGACATGTCGACACCTCTACCTGTCGGAGCGTTGATGAGCGATCCCACCCATGGCTGGGAAGCGGTTGCCGGGCAGTTCGCCGCGATCCGCAGCGAGGTGGGCGTGGACGTCGTGCGCCGCTGGGCAGCGGAGCTGCCGCCAAGGGGCAGCGGAGCTGCCGCCAAGGGGCAGCGTGGTCGATATCGGGTGCGGCAGCGGACGTCCGATCGCGCTGGCGCTCGCCGACGCGGGGTTCGCGGTATCGGGCATCGACCCCTCCCCTACCCTGCTCGCCGCGTTTCGCCGCGCGCTGCCCGATGCACCGGCGGCGTGCGAGACGGCGGAGGCGAGCGACTATTTCGGGCGGCGCTTCGATGGCGCGGTGGCGATCGGGCTGCTGTTCCTGCTGCCGCCCGCGACGCAGGCGATGGTGGTCGGCCGGGTTGCGCAGGTGCTGCGGCCGGGTGGGCGGTTCCTGTTCAGCGCGCCGGCCGCTGCCTGTCGCTGGACCGATACGCTGACCGGGCGGGAGTCACGATCGCTGGGCGAGGCGGGGTATCGCGTGGTGCTGGGGGAGGTCGGGTTGCGCTTGGTCGGCGAGTATGAAGACGGTGGCGGCAATCACTATTTCGCGGCGGTCGGGTAGGGGCCGTACCCCGGCGAAGGACGGGATCCAGTTGGGAAAGCGTATCCGCATCTCGCCAACGTCCCCAGCCCGTACCCCGGCCTTCGCCGGGGTACGGGCTGGGGACGTTCGGAGCAGCGGATGCTTACCCGAAAACCGGCGGAAAACCGCCAAAGGTCACTAAGTTCACACTCGCACGCCATTCGTTGCAAGGCGCGCGGGGAGCGTGGTGGGCATCGACGATGGGACAGAGCGTCGGGCGAGCCTGTCAGGGTATCGCGATGTAGGAAAGGCGCCCGTCAGTGACCGTAGCGCTTGATCCCGCGCTGGCGCAGCTTGCGGCGTTTGCGGCGGTGCAGCACGACGCCGAGCGCAGGCCCGCCGATCAGCAGCACGATGCCGATAATGGCATAGGCGATAAGTTCGCGGGAGACGTCCATGCCGGTTTCTTGCAATCCGGTAACCGGATTGTCCATGCCGGACATGAACTTTTGTTCATTTGCAGGCGTCGTTCACCGACAAAATATGCCACATCACCGCACGGACTGTCGACATGTCGACAACCCGACAGGTCTACGCCTCAATCGCCGATCGGGCTTTCGCCATATTTTCGAAGGACATCGTTGAACGCCTCCGCCATCAGCGCCTGCAGGCTGCGGTCCTGCCGCCGTGCAAGCATGTGCATCGCCAGCGACATGTCGGGAGTGAAGAAGCCGGCGATCTGCTTGCGGCCCTGCCGGCTTGCCGGGCCTTTTGCGTCGGCAGCGACAGGTGCGGCGGGCACCGGCGCCGGCGCGGGCGTCGCCGCCGGGGCGGGGGTGCGGTCGCGCAGATTGGCGAAGGACGGCTTGCGGCTCATGACGCGACCTTTCTGAAACGGGGGGCAGGCATGTCGAGCTGTCGACATGTCCACTTGTAGAGTTCGCGCACCTCTTCGGCAGCCTTGCCGGCAGGTTCGCTTTCCATGACCGTCCGCCCCTCGGCGCTGGCATGGCGATAGGCGGCGCGATCGGGCAGCAGCACGGGACACGGCGGCGTGCCGAAGCCGTCGACCAGCTCGCCCGCCTCCTGATAGATGCGCGGTGCGTTGGGCGGGCCGGCGGTGAACACGACGAAGGCCGGACGGCGCAGCAGCTGCACCAGCTTCGCCGTCGTCTGGATCGCCGACAGGTCGAAGGCGCTGGGCCGGCACGGGATCAGCACCAGGTCCGCCGCCTCGACCGCTGCACGCGCCGCGCTGTCGGCGTGTGGCGGGGTGTCGATCACGATCACCTCCGCGCCCTGTTCCTTCGCCGCCGCGATCTTGGCGGCGAGGCGGGGCGGGGGGCTGTCGATCACTTCGGGCGGCGCTTCCTGGCGCCATGCCGCCCATTGGCTGGCGGTCGCCTGCGGATCGGTATCCACGACCAGCGCGACCCGGCCCGAGGCCTGCGCGGCGGCGGCAAGATGCAGCGCGAGCGTGGTCTTACCCGCGCCGCCCTTTTGCGAAATGATGGCGATGGTCGGCATGTCGGCGCTTCTACGTGTCGACATGCCGACAGGTCAAGCTGTCGGATGATCGACATGTCGCGCCAACCGCAAAGACACAGGTCCGATGTAATCGTCGTCAAAACAGCGCCGAGCCGCGATTGAACATTTGACAGCGCCGGACATTATTTAATATCAATTTTCTTAAATAGAAGCGGGGTGTCACGTCGCACCACCGCAGCATGGGGAGGTTTTCATGCGTAACGGTTCGTCGTCGATCGTCCGTTCGATGCTGCTCGGGGCAGTGTCCGTCCTGGGGCTTGCCACACCGGCACTGGCCCAGAGCGATCCCGCCGCCACCGCCGATCAGGCCGAGGCACCCCCAGAGGATATCGTCGTCACCGGCATCCGCGCGTCGCAGGCGCGATCGGTCGAAATCAAGCGCAACGCCGCCAGCGTGGTCGAGGCGATCAGCGCGCAGGATATCGGCAAGCTGCCCGACGTCACCATTTCCGATTCGCTGCAGCGCATCCCCGGCGTGCAAATCCGGCGTGAGGCGGGCGAGGGCGGCGCGGTCAACATCCGCGGGCTGCCGCAGGTCACCACGCTGATGAACGGCGAACAGTTCCTCGGCGCCAATTCGGTGACGACGGTGCAGCCGAACTTCACCGACATCCCGTCGCAGCTGTTCTCGGGCGCGACCGTGTTCAAGTCGCCGACCGCTTCGCTGCAACAGGCCGGCCTGTCGGGCACCGTCGACCTGCTGACCCGCCGGCCGATGGATTTGAAGCAGGGCTTCACCCTGTCGGCCGCCGCCGAAGGGCAATATGGCGACAAGACCGAGAAGTGGAGCCCGTCGGCCAACGGGCTGATCGCCTATCACGGCGACCGGTTCGGCGTGCTGGTGTCGGCGGCCTATAGCGACCTGACCCTCGGCAACAGCTTCCGTGGGCTACAGGATTACGGCGTCGCGCTGAACAACGAAGGCGGCAGCGCCACCAACCAGGGCGCGTTCGCGACCGGCAACAACGGCGTCAGCCGGGGGACGCCGGTGCGCAACGGCGCGGGCACGATCATCGGGTACGATGTGAACGGCGATGGCGACGCCAACGACGCGTTCATCACGCCGCAGTCGCACACCGCGTGGAACCGCATCACCAACCGCGAGCGCTTCGGCGCGAACGCCTCGCTGCAGTTCGAGATCAACGATGCGCTGAAGCTGACCGCCGACGGCTTCTACACCCGCCAGACCCAGTACGACCGCACCGCCGGGTTCCAATTCCAGAATGTCGACTGGCTGTCGTCGCCGTTCCTGCCGACGAAATCGCGCGATACCGGCGCGGTGGTGAACGGCTACAACGTCAACACGGTGCAGCAATATACCTATAGCCTGCCGAGCTTCGACAGCTATTCGGAAACCTTCCGTACCAAAAGCGAGTCGCAGAATTACAATGTCCAGCTCGACTGGCAGCCGAGCGACCAGTTCAAGGGCACGATCCGCGGGATTTACGGCAAGGCATCGCGCAAGCGCGATCAGGCCTATACCCAGTTCAGCCTGACCAATGGCACGCAATGGGCCTATAACGGCCTTGGCAATTATCCGGCATCGGTCGGTGGCGATCGCCAGTTCAATCCGACCGGCTACCAGATCTACAGCCAGACCGCGACCGTCGACTATTCGAGCGGCGTGCCGGTGTTCGGCTTCTCGCCCGCGTTCCTGGCGCAGGCGTCCGATCCGTCGCGCTATGGCCTGAAGACCATTTCGTCGGAGGGGAACCAGTATCAGAATGGCGACCTGTGGGCGGTGCGCGCCGATGGCGAATATACCGCCGACAACGGCGTCAAGCTGGCGTTCGGTGGCCGCTATGGCGAACGCAGCGTCGACCAGTTCACCTTTGACCGGGTGTCGCCCTTCTATGCCGGCAACACCGACAATGCCGCCAATCCGGCGGGCGGGTGCCTGGTCAAGTGGAAGGCGTTCGACGTCAACCTGAACGACAACAAGTGCGCGGTGCGCGATGCGCAGGGCAATGCCTATACCGCGGGCTATACCCGGCAGGCGAACGACCCGATCTTTGCCGGCCTCATCAAGCAATATGCCCTGCCCGCCGGCGGCGCGCCCGCGCTCTATGCGCTCGACCCGCACGCGATGGACGACAGCGAGGCGTGGCAGAACAAATTCTATCCGGGCAGCCAGAACCTGGTGAACCCGGCCGACAGCTTCACGGTCAATGTCAGTCAGATTTCGGGCTATGGCCAGGTGTCGGGCGAAGGCGTGCTGTTCGGGATGCCATTCCGCGCCAATGGCGGCTTGCAGGTGGTCAACACCCGCCTGAACGTGCGCCAGAACATCGTCGGCGCGCCGCAGCCCTATGGCGTGTCGGGGGTCGATGCCGGTGACGTCGTGACCAAGCGCGAGTTCACCGACTTCCTGCCCGCGTTCAACGTGGCGTTCGACGTGACCGACAAGCTGCGCGCCCGCGCCGCCTTCTCGAAGACGATGACGGTCCTCGACTTCCTGCAATGGGGCGGCGGTCTGAACGTCAACTACGCGATCAATACGCAGGTGAACCCGGCGCGGTTCGAGGCGCGGACGGCGGATTCGCGCGGCAACCCGAACCTGAACCCGTGGCGCGCGACCAATGCCGAAGCGAGCCTCGAATATTATACCGGGCGCTCCAGCCTGGTCGCGGTCGGTGCGTTCTACATTTCGGTCGACAGCTTCATCACGACCACGACCGAAACCCGCACCGATATCCCCGACAATGACGGCGTGATCCGGCGTCCGGTCATCACCAACACGCTGGCGCAGGGCGAAGGCGGCACGCTGAAGGGGATTGAGGCATCGGCACGCCAGTCGCTGGCCGATTACGGCGTCAACGGCTTCCTCGGCGGGTTCGGCGTCGATGCCAACTACACGCTGTCGCTGGGCGATGCGGGCCAGGTCGATCTGGCCGGCAACAAGATGCCGTTCCAGGACAACAGCAAGCATCAGGTCAACGCGGCGCTGTGGTTCGAGAAATACGGGTTGCAGGCGCGCGTCGCCTATAACTTCCGGTCGAAGCGGCTCGCCTCGTCCAACTATGGCGGTATCCAGGGCCTCGCCCAGTATCAGGAGCCGACCAGCTATCTCGACGCATCGGTCAGCTACGACATCACGCCGCAGTTCAGCGTCTATGGCCAGGCATCGAACCTGACCGGCGAGACCGAGCGCTATTACCTCACGTGGCAGGATCAGGTGTTCAACGAGAACATCTATGAGCGCCGCTTCATCGCCGGCGTGCGGGCGAAGTTCTGATCGGGGTGGCGACGTGTCGAGGTGTCGACATGTCGCCATGCCCCACCACCGTACCCCCGCGCAGGCGGGGGTCCAGGGCCAAGCAAGACAGCGTTTGCCTTTGTGGCTCTGGACCCCCGCCTGCGCGGGGGTACGGTGGTGGGATCTACAGGTCACGGCCCACGCCGGGGTACGGTGATGAGCGGTACGAACGATACGGGCGAACAGGGGGAACGATGCCACACGAACCGGTTCGCTCGATCGTCATTATCGGCGGGGGCACCGCCGGGTGGATGGCGGCGACCTATCTCGCGCGGCGGCTGACCTACCTCAACCTGTCGATCACCGTGGTCGACAGCGCGGCGATCGGCACGGTCGGCGTGGGCGAGGCGACGGTGCCCGCGATCCGCGATTTCCTCTCCGCGATCGAGTTGGGCGAACCCGATGTGCTGCGCGAGACCGGCGGAACGATCAAATACGGCATCCGCTTCGATGGCTGGGGCGGGGAGGCTCATCGCTTTTTCCACCCGTTCGGCCTCTATGGCGTCGGCGCGGGCGGGGTGGCGTTCCATCAATACTGGCTGAAGCTCAACGCCGCCGGCCGCGCCGGGCCGATCGGCGATTATTGCCTCGCGACGCAGCTGGCGCGCAACGGGCTGTTCCTGCCGCCCGCCGACCGGCCGGCCAATGACCTCGGCGTGTTCAACTTCGCACTGCATTTCGATGCGGCGAAGTTCGCCGCGCTGCTGCGCCGCCTGGCGCTCGCCAACCGGGTCGCGCATGTCGATGGGCGGATCACGCAGGTCGCGACCGATCCGGCGCGAGGGCATGTGACGGCGGTGACGCTCGACGACGGACGGCAGATCGCCGGCGACCTGTGGATCGACGCGTCGGGGTTTCGCAGCCTGTTGCTGGGCGAGGCGCTGGGCGTGCCCTATGTAGACTGGCGCCACTGGCTGCCGTGCGACCGTGCCGTCGCGATCCCGTGCACGGCGGCGGCGGGCGATCCGGTCCCCTATACCGTCGCCACCGCGCGCACGGCGGGGTGGCAATGGCGCATCCCGCTACGCCACCGCATCGGCAACGGATCGGTCTATTGCAGCGCCTTCCAGTCGGATGGCGATGCCGAGGATGCGCTGATTGCTTCGCTTGAGGGCGAACCGCTGGCCGATCCCAACCGGCTGCGTTTCGTCACCGGCCACCGGGAGCGGTTCTGGAGCGGCAATGTCGTCGGGCTGGGCCTCGCCTCCGGCTTTCTCGAACCGCTCGAATCTACCAGCATCTCGCTCATTCAGTCGGGCCTCGAACGCTTCGTCGCGCTGTTCCCCGACAAGGACTGCGACCCGCGTCTGGCCGCGACCTATAACCGGCAATCGGTGCTGGAGTTCGAACGGCTGCGCGACTTCCTGTTCCTCCATTACCTTGCCAATCACCGGGACGAACCCTTCTGGCAGGCGATCCGCGCGGTCGAACCGCCAGAACCCTTGCAGATCAAGCTGGACGCATGGCGTTCGGGAGGAGAATTCGTGCGCAACGAGTGGGATACGTTCCAGGACCCGAGCTGGCTGAGCCTCTATGCGGGGTTCGGCGACCTGCCGCAGCGCCATTCGCCGCTGGCCGATGCCATCCCCGACGACACGCTGGCCGACAGCTTCGCGCGGATGCGCGAAGCGATCGGCAAGACGCTGGCCCATGCCGAACCGCATGGGCGCTTCCTTGCGCGGGTGGCGGGCGCATGAGCGGCGCCACCCACACCCGCGCCGTCGTCGCGATGAGCCTTGGCGGGCTGTTGTTCGGGTTCGACACCGCCGTCATCTCGGGCGTCACCGATGCGTTGCGTAGCAACTACGGCCTGTCCGAAGCGGGCCTTGGCCTTGCCGTCTCCGCCGCATTGTGGGGTACGCTGGTCGGCGCGTTGTTCAGCGGCGCGCCGGGCGACCGCTGGGGCAGCCTTGCCGTGCTGCGCGTCATCGGGTTCCTGTACGTCGTCTTGGCGATCGGGTGCGCCGTCGCCACGACACTGACCGGCTTCGTCGCGTTCCGCGTGCTGGGCGGCCTCGCCATCGGCGCGTCGTCGGTGCTGGTCCCGGTCTATATCGCCGAGATCAGTTCGGCGAAGCGGCGCGGGCTGCTGGTCGGGCTGTTCCAGTTCAACATCGTCGCCGGCATCCTGATCGCCTATCTGAGCAACTACCTGGTCGCGCAGGCGGTTGCCGCCGACATCGCGTGGCGGTGGAAGCTGGGCGTGGCGGCGGTGCCCGCCGCACTGTTCCTGATCCTGCTGACCGGCCTGCCGCAAAGCCCGCGCTGGCTCTCCGCGCGTGGGCGCAGCGACGATGCGAACCGCGCCGCCGCACGGCTCGGCCTCGATGCCATTCCGGCGGGGGAGGGCGGCGGCACCGGGCGGCTCGACTGGCGGCTCCACGCGACCCCGATCCTGCTCGCCATCGGGCTGTTCAACCAGCTGTCGGGCATCAACGCGATCCTCTATTATCTCAACGACATCTTTGCCGCGGCGGGCTTTACCGGCGTGTCGGGCGATGTGCAGGCGATCGCGATCGGCGTCGCCAACCTGATCGCGACCGTCATCGGCATGGGGGTGATCGACCGGGTGGGGCGCAAGCCGCTGCTGATCGGTGGCGGCATCGTCACCGCGCTCGCGCTGGGCGGCGTCGCGTTGGTCTATATGGGGGCGGCGTCGCCCGCGTTGCTGCTACCGCTGCTGATCCTGTTCATCGCCGCCTTCGCCATGTCGCAGGGCGCGGTGATCTGGGTGTATCTCAGCGAAATCTTTCCGACCGACGTACGCGCACGCGGACAGGCGATCGGCAGCGCGACGCATTGGGTCGCCAATGCCGTGCTGTCCTTCGCCTTTCCGCTGGTGGCGCACTGGGACCGTGCGCTGCCCTTCTGGGGCTTTGCCGCCGCGATGCTACTGCAGGCGCTGCTGGTCTGGCGCTTCTTCCCCGAAACCCGTGGCCGCAATCTCGAAGCGATCAGCGCCGACCTGACGAAAAGGACTTCCGCATGAAACTGGGCATGATCGCCGCGCTGCTGGCCGGTGTCGCGGGGGTTGCCGGCGCGCAGGTGCCGGTGAATGGCGGGCCGTACAATGCCAGCTTCCTGCCCGGCGGGATCGGCATCGAACGCCCGGTCGAGGGGCCGGTGACGCAGGCCGGTGCGCCGTACAGCGTGACGCTGTGGATCAAGGGCGATGCGCGGCAGGCGGGCATGGTGCCGCTGGTCGCGCTGGGCGATGCGCGGGTGCTGGCGCTGAAGGACGGACGACTGACGCTGACCGATGGCGCCGCGACGCTGGCCGGGCCTGCGCTCACGCCCGGCCGCTGGACGCAGGTCGCCGCCGTGTCCGACGGCACCCGCGCGACGCTGTATGTCGATGGCCGCCGCGTCGCGACCGGGGCGGCGCGGTCGGCCGCGACGAACGGCGTGCTGCATGTCGCGCGCGCGGTGCCGGGCCAGCCCCATTTCGGGGGCACGCTGGTCGGCGTGACGCTGCACGACCGCGCGCTGTCGGTCGCCGACATCGCCGCGATGCCGCGCCCCGACTTCGCCAATGTCCAGCTGTGGGAGGTCGGCGTCAGCTGGCCGTTCCAGAAACAGGCGAATATCGGCCTGACCCAGCAGCAGGACCCATGGACCCTGCCGCAGACCAAGGGCGATGCGTATAGCGCCCCCGTCGCCAAACCGCTGCCGAGCGCGCCCGCGCTGCAACCGACCGCGCCGGGCCGGTGGCAGATCAATGGCTGGCAACTCGCCGCCGCGCCCGACGTGGCGGGCGACGGCGCCGCGCTGTCGCGGCCGGGCACGCCCAAGGGCGACTGGCGCGCGGCGACGGTGCCGGGCACGGTGTTGCAGACCCTGGTCGATCGCGGCGTCTATCCCGACCCCTATTACGGCCTCAACAACCTCAAAATCCCCGAAAAGCTCGCACGGCAGGACTATTGGTACCGCACCCGCTTCACCGTGCCGGCGGAAGCGGCGGGCAAGAAGCTGACCCTCGTGTTCGGCGGCATCAACTATGCTGCCGATATCTGGGTCAACGGTGCGAAGCTCGGCACCACACGCGGCGCGTTCATCCGGGGCCAGTTCGATATCGTACCGCAAGCCGGCGAGAACGTCATCGCGGTCAAGGTATCGCCCCCGCCGCATCCGGGCATCCCGCACGAACAATCGGTGGCGGGCGGCGTCGGCGAAAATGGCGGGCAGCTGGCGATCGACGGCCCGACCTTCGTCGCGACCGAGGGGTGGGACTGGATTCCCGGCATCCGCGACCGCAACACCGGGCTGTGGCGGCCGGTCGAGCTGGTGGCGCACGGCAACATCCGCATCCTCGACCCGCATGTCGTCACCGACCTGCCGCTGCCGCGCACCGACCGCGCCGACGTGCTGGTGACCGTGCCGATCGAAAACAGCGGCCCCGCGACCCAGGTGACGGTGAAGGTCGCGTTCGAGGGCGTGTCGGTCGAACGCACCGTGACCGCGCCGACCGGGCGCAGCGAGGTGCGCTTCACCCCCGCCGACTTCCCCGCGCTGCGCGTCGCCAACCCGAAGCTGTGGTGGCCCAACGGCTATGGCGAACCGCATCTCTATCACGCGACCTTTCAGGTCAGCGATGCCAGCGGCGTGTCGGACAGCAAGGCGCAGCGCTTCGGTATTCGCGAGGTCAGCTACGACCTGTCGCTGTTCGATGCCGCCGGGGCACTGCGCCGCGTCAACGTGCAGACCACCGATGGCGGGCTGTTGGGGCAGAAGCTGATCGATGTCCGCCATGGTGCGATCAAGCAGTCGCCGACCGGTTGGGCGGAATCGCTCACCGCCGCAGGGGAAGTGTCGAAGGCGGTCACCCCGATCGCCGACACCCTGCCCGAACCGCATCTGGCGATCCGGGTGAACGGCGTGAAGATCGCCGCGCGCGGCGGCAACTGGGGCATGGACGACGCGATGAAGCGGGTCAGCTATGCCTGGCTCAGCCCCTTCTTCCGCCTCCAGCGCGAGGCGCACATGAACGTCATCCGCAACTGGATGGGGACGAATACCGAGGAGGAGTTTTACGACCTCGCCGATGAAAACGGCATGATGGTCCTGAACGATTTCTGGCAATCGACCCAGAATTTCCAGATCGAACCCGACGACGCCGCGCTGTTCCTGTCCAACGCGCGCGACACCATCGCCCGCTATCGCAACCACCCGTCGATCATCCTGTGGTTCGGCCGCAACGAAGGCGTGCCCTATCCGACGCTGAACGAGGGGCTGGACGATGCCGTGTTCCAGCTGGACGGCACCCGCTGGTTCACCGGCAGCTCGAACGTCGTGAATTTGCAGGGGTCGGGACCGTACAACTACCGCGCGCCGGTCGGCTATTTCACCGACCTCGCCACCGGGTTCTCGGTCGAGACGGGCACGCCGTCCTTCTCGACCGCCGAGTCCATCGCGTCGTACGTACCGGCGGCGGATCGCTGGCCGCTGGGCGATGTGCTGGCCTATCACGACTGGCATTTCGCCGGGAATGGCGACACGAAAACCTTCATGCAGACGCTGGCCACCATGTTCGGTCCCGGCAAGGATTTCGCCGATTTCGAGCGTAAGGCGCAGATGATGAACCTCGAAACGCACAAGGCGATGTACGAAGGGTTCCTGGGCCATCTGTGGACGAAGAATAGCGGGCGGCTGCTGTGGATGACGCATCCGGCATGGCCGTCGAACGCGTGGCAGATCTATTCGTGGGATTACGACACCCACGCCGCCTATTATGGCGCGAAGAAAGCCGCCGAGCCGCTGCACGTCCAGCTGAACCTGCCCGGCAACGAACTGGTCGTGCTGAACACGACGCAGGCCGATGCGAAGGGGCTGCGCGCCACGGTACGCGTCGTCGGGCTGGACAATGCCGAGCTGTTCACGCGTAGCGATCGTGTCGACGCGCTGGCCAACCGCGCGACGCCGCTGGCCGCCGTGCCGCTCGACGGCCTGTATGCGCAGCATCCGGTGGTGCTGGTCCGCCTGACGCTCGATGATGCGGCGGGCCGGCGGGTGTCGGACAATTTCTACTGGCGCGGGCGCGATGCCGCTTCGTATCAGGCGCTGAACGGCCTCGCCCCGGCGACCCTCACCGCGCGGATGGCGCCGCCAGTGGTCGATGGCAGCGACCACATGGTCACCGTCGACCTCGCCAATGACGGCCAGGTGCCGGCGCTCAACGCCAAGCTGACGCTGCTGGGGCCGGACGGCAAGCGCATCCTGCCCGCCTTCTACAGCGACAATTACGTGGCACTGTTGCCGGGCGAGAAACGGACGATCACCATCCGCTATCCGGCCAGCGTGACCGCCGCGCCCGGCGTGACGCTGCGCGGGTGGAATATCGCGGAGGTGCCGGTCGCGCGCTGAACGAGGGATCTACCTGTCGACACGTCGACAGGTAGATCAGGCCAGCATCGTCCGCAGGCGGGGGGTCAGGATCTCGCGCACCCCGCCGTCGCTCTGCACCACGATCCGGGCGGCAACGTCCAGCGCCGCGATGACCCCGCAGTCCGGCCCGGCGACCGCGATCGCCGTCGCCAGCGCATCGGCCAGCATCGCGGAGGGGGCGATAACGCTGACTGACAGCACGCCGGTATCGGCCGGACAGCCGGTGCGCGGGTCGATCGAGTGGTCGCCCCGGCGATAATTGCCCGACGTCGCGACCGCCATTTCGTGCAGCGCAAGGCGCAACGGGGCGAAGGCCGCGCCCGGCGGGTCTTCGAGGTCGACCCACCACGGGTCGCCATCGGGCCGCATGCCGCGTCCGACCAGCTCGCCACCGATCTCGACCAGGCAATGCCGCACGCCCTGCATCGCCAGCAGGTCGGCGACGGCATCGACCGCATGGCCCTTGGCCACGCCCGACAGGTCGAGCGCGAGGCCGCCGGGCTGGCGCAATCGCGCGGTGGCCGGATCGAAGCGCAACCGTTGCCAGCCCGACACCCCGCGCGCCGCATCGATCGCCGCCGCTGCGGGAGGCGGGCACGGCCCCGGCGGACCATAGCCCCATAGATCGACCAGACGACCGATCGCGGGATCGAACGCGCCGTCGCTCGCATGGGCGATACGCAGCGACAGGTCGATCACCCGCGCCAGATCGTCCGGCAGCGTCGCGACGCCCCCGGGAGGCAGCGCGTTGAACCGGCAAAGCGCCGAGGCCGGGTCCCAATGGCTCGTCTGCGCGACCAGATTGATCAGACGCGCCACGATCGCGTGTCGCAACGACCCCGCCGCGCCTGCCAACGGCGGCGGCAGCGCGGCGAGCACCGTCCAGCTGGTCCCCATCGTCTCCCCGGTCCACGTCACCACCGGTGCGGCGGGGTCGTGGCTGGCCAGCGCCGCCGCCTGCGGATCGGTCGGCAGCGCGATCCGCATCAGGGGGTCATCACCTCCAGCGTGGTGACATAGGAAAGCCGCCGCCCCGTCGCGCGGGGGGCGCTGGGCTTCGCGTCCTCATAGCCTGCGCTCAGCCAGTACATTCCTGCCGCCGGCCAGTCGATCGACAGCATCCCGTCGGCACCGGTGGTCAGCTCGCGTGCACCCTCGGCATTGCGATAGCGTTTGCCACCGGGAACGACCGTCACCTTCACGCCCGGCGCCGGCCGCCCGTCGACCAGCAGCCGGAACTTCGCCGGTTCGCCCGCGACCAGTTCGTCGGGATGGGTGACGAAATCGATCTCCAGCCCCTTGCCCACGGGTTTCAGCACGGTGCGGGTCGGTTCGCCCGAGGTCACGAAAATCTCGTTGCGGTTGCCGGTCTCGACCAGCTGCACATCGGTCGCATCGGCGGGAATGTCGGCCACGGTCAGCGGCGGGCGACGCACCCCGTCCGGCCCCGGCGGGCCACCGCGTCCGCCGACGCGCTGTTCGACGCCGTTCACCTTGAAACTGCCCATCACGCCCGCCATCGCGGTGCCGATCTTCCACGTGCCCGGCTTGTCCAGCTTCACGTCGAAGACCGAGCGATAGCGCCCGGTCGCGCCGTTCTGCACCTGTCCCGGTGTGCCGTCGGGCTGCCACACCTTCACCCCCTCCAGGCGGCCGGGCTGGTGATCGGCGTAGAACAGGTCGTTCGACGCGGCGAAATCGACCGTCACCCAGCTGTCGGTGCCGGAAAAGACGGTACCCGAGGGCAGCAGCCACAACCGGTGCGCGGACACGGCGGCGGGCAGCGACAACAGGGCGGCGGCGGCAAGCAGGTGCCGGGCGAAACGGGGCATGGGCGAAGTCCTCGACAGGGTAGGGATCAGCGGGCGGCGATCGTGACCGCGCCCAGTTCGTGCGACCCGGACGCGCGGGCGGCACGCGCGGGGATGGTCAGCGGCACCTGCACCAGCTCGCGCCCGCCGGTTTCGCGCGCGGCCTCGACGTTCAGGACATAGGCGCCGGGGCGCAGGCCCGCAGGCAGCGCAATATTGTGGGTGCCGGGCGCGCGGGTCGCGCCGCTGACGCCATCGGCGGGCAATGCCATGCTGCGCCCGCCCTTGCGCCACCACGCGCGCAGGTCGGACAGCCATTTCGTCCCCGGCTCGGCCCCGGCCTTGCGGACATCATACCACAGCGCCAGCGTGCGCGCCGCGCCGCCGCCCGCCGGTTCGATCCACACCGCGACATAGGGGCGGTGATATTCGGCGACCGACAGGCGCGGGATGGTGACGCTGACCGTTCCGGCGGGCGGCGCGGGTGCGGCGGCGACGGTGGCACCGCCCAGAACCGCGAGTGACAGGATACGCATCGGGACTTCCCCTTCAGTGGATCAGAAACACGGCCAGCACGACCGGCAGCGCGATGCCGCCGGCGACCAGCGGCCAGGTGGACGGGCGGCGCTTCGCATGGAGCTGCAACAGCAACAGCCCGGTGATGGAAAACAGGACGCAGGCGATGGCGAACACGTCGATGAACCAGAACCACGCCGACCCGGCATTGCGCCCTTTGTGCAAGTCGTTGAGGTAGCTGATCCAGCCCCGGTCGGTCGTCTCGGCCCGGATCGCGCCGCTGGCGGTATCGATGCTGACCCACGCATCGCCGCCGGGGCGCGGCAGCGCGACATAGGCCTCGCCCTCCGACCATTCGACGCCGTGGCCCGCGACCGTCAGCCCGACCGCCTGTTCAACGGCAGTGGCAACTGCATCGGGCAGGGGGCCTTTCGTCGCCGCCGCGCGGGTGAGCGGACGCAGCAGCGAGGCCGGCAATTGTCCGGATCGTTCGGCGACGACCGGTTCGGCGGCGATCGTCGCCGCGTGGTTCAGCGTGATGCCGGTCACCGCGAACAGCAGCATCGCCGCCAGCGAGATGCCGGCGCTGATCCAGTGCCACGCGATCAGCTGCTTCGCCCACCAGGCGCGCCAGTTGCGGCGGCGTTTGACGGCGGCGGTCATGCGTCGGCCCAGCGGCGCAGCAGGTTGTGGTACAGCCCGGTCAGCGCCACGACCTCGCCGTCGCCCTGTCCGCGATCGGCGGCCAGCGCCTGCACCGACCGGTCGAGGTCGAACAGCAGCCGGCGTTCGCCGTCGTCGCGCACCATCGACTGGATCCAGAAAAACGCGGCGGTCCGCGTACCGCGCGTGACCGGCGTGACGCGGTGCAGGCTGGATGCGGGATACAGGACCATGTGCCCGGCGGGCAGCTTCACCGTCTGCGGCCCGAACCGGTCCTCGATCACCAGTTCTCCGCCGTCATAGCGGTCGGGGTCTTCGAGGAACAGCGTCGCCGACAAGTCGCTGCGGATGCGGAAATCGGTGCCGCGCTTCATGCGGATGGCGTTGTCGACATGCAGGGCGAACGCCTCGCCCCCTTCATACCGGTTGAACAGCGGCGGAAAGACCTTCAGCGGCAGCGCGGCGGCGATGAACAGCGGCGACCGGCCCAGCGCGTCGAGCACCATCGCCCCCGCCTCGCGTGCCGCCGCGCTGTCCTCGGGCAGCTGCCGGTTGCGCTTGGCCAGCGCCGATTGCGCGCCCGACGTCACGTTGCCGTCCACCCAGTCGCCGCCGTCGACCAGCGCCCGGACGCGGGCGAGGGCGGCGGCGTCCAGCACATCGGGTATCGCGATCAGCATCGGACGCCGCCTTTCGATGTCGGTTCGAAAAATCGCGAAAGAGCGATTTTCGCGACGGCGCCGGCCCGCTCCCCCACCCGGCCACCCATCAAGGATACGCTGTGGGTGGTCGGGTGGGGGAGCGGACCGGTGCCGCAAAATGCGTTTCGACGCATTTTCAAATCAGAAGTTGTAATAGAGGCTGAGCACCGCCTGACGCCGGTCGCCGGGCATCGCCCACCCGCCGCTGACCGCGCCGGTCGTGGCGTTCACGTTGCTGCGGATGCCGGTCAGATAGCGTTCGTCGGTGAAGTTCTGCACGTTCAGCTGCACCGTCGCCCGTTTCCCGATCGTATAGGCCAGATAGGCCCGGTGGATCAGGTAATCGTCGGCGCGGAACTGCGCCGGTTGCAGCGCCGTCGGCACGTTCAGCGCGATCGATCCCTGATAGGTCAGGCCATAGCCGACTTCGAGACCGAAGGGCAGCTTGTAGGTGGTGAACAGCGACCCCGAATGTTCGGGCGTCTGCACCAGTTGCGCGCCGGCCTGCGGGTCGCGGACCCCCAGGCCCAGATCGCGGTCGGAAATCGACTGGCGGACCTTCGCATCGAGATAGGTGTAGTTGGCGAAGATCGTCCATGCCGGGACGATCGATCCCGACAGGCCGAGCGCAATGCCGTCGACCCGTGCGCGTCCGTCGAGCACCTGCAACCCGGCGGGCAGCGCCGGATCGTTCGACGGCACGCGGTAATTGGTCCGTTCGTTGCGGAACACCGCAGCGGTCAGTTCCAGCTTGCGCCCGAACAGCGCGGCCTTCACCCCCGCTTCGATATTCTCGGCGGTTTCCGGCGCCACCGCGCACGGATCGGCCGCGCCGATGGCGGTCGGCACACCGCAGCCCAGACGCACCGTCTGCGACGAGGGCATCTTTGCCTTGCCATAGCCGGCATAGAGGCTGACCGCCTCGACCGGGTGGACCACCACCCCGCCGCGATAGGAGAACAGCCGCTCGGTCGAACGCTGCACCCGCTGTTGCAGGTCGGTCAGCGCGGTGGTGCCCGGCGGCACGACCGCCAGCGGGAGGTTGCGGAACGCGGCGTCCTGCACTTCCCAGCGGACGCCGCCGTTCAGCTCGACATAACGGCCCAGCTCCAGCGTATCGAACGCATAGACCGCCAGATTCTGCGTTTCCGACCGCGCGCGGGAGGTCACGGTCAGGTTGACCGGGCCGGTCCAGCGCGTGTCGGGGTTGCTGATCGCCAGATCCGGCGCGGTCACCGCGACCCCGGCGGCGGTGCGGACCAGGCTGCCGCTGGTGATGTGGTAATTTTCGAGCGTGCCTGACACGCCGATATTGGCGACGTTGCGTAACGCCCCCTTCGTCCCCGTCTCATGGCGCAGGTCGACCTGATCGTAGAGCAGCTCGTTCACTTGGTCGCGCGACAGGCCGCGCGGGCCGGACGGACGCCAGTTGCCGGCCGCGAGGCCCGCGGGGCAGGCGATGCCGACGGTCGCCGCCGCATTCGCGCCGACCGGCTGCAATCCGGTGGTGCCGAGGCAATAGGTGCCCTGCGGCGCGCTAGTGATGCTGGCCTGCTCGACCCGCTGCCAACGGGTCAGGTTGCGCACCGACAGATGGTCGTCGATCGCATGGCGGAACGTCGCGGTGAAACGGTCGACGGTCTGGTCCTGCCGGTCGAGATTGGCGATACCGTAATAGTCCGATCGGTCGACGCCGGGCAGCACGCCCCCGCCGATCGCGCTCTGGAAATAGGGCACGCCATAGAGTGGCGTGTTGCGATCCTCCTGATGGACATAGGCGAGCGTCAGGCTGGTCGGACCATCGATCCCGATCGTCACCGACGGCGCGATGCCCCAGCGTTCGAACTTTTCGACATCACGGCCGGGCACGCCGTTATGGTGATAGGCCCCGGTCAGCCGCACCGCGACCAGATCGGACACGCGCTTGTTGGCGTCGATCGAGGCACGATAATAGTCGTCGGTGCCGACCGAGGCCTGCGCGATCGACAGGTCCTCGACCCCCGGCACCTTAGACACCAGGTTGATCGTGCCGCCGACCGACCCCGATCCGTTGAAGACGGTGTTCGCGCCGTTATAGACCTCGATCTGCTGCAGGTTGAACGGGTCGGTGCGGCTGTACTGCGCCGAATCCCGCACCCCGTCGACGGTGATGTCGTTGGCCGCCGAATAGCCGCGCAGGTTGATCGTGTCGCCATAACCGCCGCCGCCTTCGCCCGCGCCGAAGGTGATGCCGGGAATGGTCTGCAATGCGTCGCGCAGCGTCTGGAGGTTCTGCTTGCGGATCGTCTGGTCGTTCAGGACGGTGATCGTCTGCGGGGTGTCGATCAGCGGCCCGGTCGCCTTGGGGCTTTCCAGCTTCGCCTCGGCCGCCTTCTGACCGTTGACGACGATCACGTCGCGTTCCTCGACCCGATCCTGCGTCGGCCCGGTCGGCACCGCCGGCACCACATCGCGGTCGGCAGCGACGGCGGGTGCCGATGCGATGAACCCGATGCAGGTCATCGCCAGAAAGCTCATTCGATCGGTCATGCTGGTCCCCTTTGCGGCGCCAGCTATTGCGAGTTAATCGCAGAGTCAATGCTAATGCGAACGGTTATTGCGTTTGGTGCGGGTGGTCGAGACTGCCGGTTTGAAGTCGGTTGCAGACATGATCGCCAAACTATCCGGGTGCGAAGCCGGCGGAGTGTTGCGAGCTGCTGCCTGGCAGTCCGCGATCGGTGCTGGCGACGGTGCGCCTCGCGCTATAGCATCGTGCGGGCGAAGGGTGTCGATGTGTCGACATGTCTAACGATCGAGGTGACGATATGGCAGGCAGCGTGCGCATCCTGGCCCTTCTCCTCCTGCCCCTGATCGCGGCGGCCCCCGCCCCGGCGACCGGCGTCCGCTGCCGCATCGCGGTGGAGGGCGGGCCGGTGATGGGGGGTTGGGCCGGAGGCTGCCGCGCCGGGCTGGCCGACGGACTGGGCGCGGGCCGGGTGCGGGCGGAGCTGAGAACGGGCGTGTTCGCCGGGCGCGCACGGGCCGGGCAGGCCGACTACGGCATCGTCGTGATGGACAAGGACGGATGGATGATGGTCGCAACGACGCCCGAACCGGAGCGGCCCCATCTCGACCAGGCGGCCGATACGTTCGAACATGCCTTCCAGAACAGCCTAGCCGGCGCCACCGCCGCCGCCGAGGCCCATCGCCGCGCCGGCAATGCCGCGTCGGCCCGCTATTACCGGCAGTTGCGGGTTCGGCTCATCAACGGTCAGCCAGAATAGCGCGTCAGTGCACCGTTCCTTCGGCACGGTCGACACCGATCAGCAGATCGTACAAGGCAATACTATGGTCTGCTATAGTATCGGGTACATCGGTTTTTTCTGAAACAAGGCTGAAGAAGTTGCACAGCGTCCCTGCCTGCTTGTCGATCAGGCTGACATAGCCGAACGCATAGCCCCCTTCGTACAGGGGGACGTAGAAAATCTGCCCCACGACCGGCCGGTCCCTACCGCTCATCCGCAACCTCCATGCGCGTTCATCCAGTCCAAATCAGGCGGTTATTTGCAACAAGGGTAGGCGCAGCCGATCCGAGCCGCTACCTAGACGCGTAACGATCGACAGCGGAGAGAGACCACGCATGGCGTATCGGATTGCCGAAGGATCGCTCGCCGCGCCGATGGCGTGGCAGGATCAGAGCATCAACGTGCTGCTGCCCCGCGACGCGAAGGTCATGGGCACCAGCCTGGTCATCGCCCGCGACCGGTTGCCGATGGGGATGACGTTCCAGGACTATGTGATCCAGCAGCGACAGAATTTCGCGTCGCAGCTTGCCGGGTTCGAAGCGATCGCCGACGCCCCCGGTCGCATCGACGGGCATGAGGCACATTTCATCGAACTTGCCTGGAAGACCGACGGGAAACCGATCCATCAGGTGATGGCCATGGTATTGCACAGCGACAATGCGATCCTGAACTTCACCGGGTCGATTCCGGGTGGGCTGGAGGTCGAAACGCGCGACGCGCTGGTCGCGGCGATCACCTCGTTCAGCTTCACCGCCGCATAACGGACGCGATGGCGTGACGGGACCCGCGACCCCCGCCCCGACGCCCATCGCCGACGCGAAGCTCAGCGACCTGCGCGACCGGACGGCGGCGTCGAGCAACGCCGGCACCGTTTCGGCGATCGCCACCACCGGCCATGTCGCCTCGGCCGGCATCCTTGCAGCCGGTGCCTATTCGGCCGGTGCATCGGGCGGCGTGACGGCGCTGAAATGCTTCGCCGGGCGCGTCGCCGCACCGATCGCGGGGGCGATGGCCGGGGCATGGCTGGCCGAAGCGGTCCATGCGGACGAAGGGGCGTTCTGGGTCGCGCAGCAGTTCGGCGCGAAACGCATCGCATCGCCCGGACCACAGCCCGCGCATATCGAACACCAGATCGCGCACGACAACACCTTCAACGGCCTGCTTGCCGGGATCGCGGCCGGCATCGTCGTCGGCGCGGTGGTGGCGGTCAGCGCGGCGGCGATCATCGGCACGGCGGGCATGGCGGCGCCACTGGTGGGCGCGGCGGTCGCGTTCGGCGCGGGCGCGGCGGGCGGCTTCGTCACCTCCGCCATCGCCGGCGCCGGTGCCAAGACCGCCACCCTGTCCGGCCCGATCAACACCGGGTCCCCCAACGTGTTCCTCGAGGGGAAGAAGGCCGCGCGCGTCACCGACACCGCCGCCTGTACCAAGCATCCCGGCACCCCGCCCTCCGCGATCATCGAGGGTAGCGAGACGATCTACATCAACAGCCTGCCCATGGCGCGGATCGGCCACAAGCTGTCGTGCGACGCCGTGGTGCAGGAAGGGTGCACGACGATCTTCGCCGACAACACCACTGGCAGCTATGGCACGCCCGATGCCGCGCTGTCGGTCGCCGAACAGCTGCTGCTGTCGGTCGCCGAGGTCGCGGGCATGCGGTCGGCGACGCGCAAGGGCGGGCTGCTCGATGGCCCGCTGCGCCGGCTGTTCGGCGAGCCGGTCGATGTCGTCACCGGCGACTATGCCGATGCGCGCACCGATTTCGAATATCCGGGGCTGCTGCCGCTGCGCCTCGATCGCACCTATCCCGGCAGGATGCGGGTCGAAGGGGCGCTGGGCCCGCGCTGGATCTGCAACTGGTCGCAGCGGCTGCTGCTCGACATGGCGGCGGGGACCGCGCTGCTGGAGGATGCCGGGGGACAGCGGCTGCTGTTCGCGATCGGCAACGACGCCCATGTCGACGCCCGCCACCTGAAGGCGCCCTATTACCACCTGACCGGCACGCGCGATGCCTTGCGCCTCTATGACAGCCGCAGCCAGCACTTCCTGTGGTTCGCGCCGACCCGCGATCCCGCGATGCTGTTGCTGGCCGGAATCGAGGATCGCAACGGCAACCGCATCGCCTTTTCCCGCGATGCCGAGGGGCGGCTGCGCGAGGTGCGCGCGCCCGACGGCACCAGCTTTCGCATCGACACCACGCCGCAGGGCTGGATCACCGCGCTGTGGATGGAGGGCGAGCGCGAACCCGTCGTCCGCTATCGCTATGACGCAGGCGGGCAACTGCTCGACGTGCTGGGCGCGTTCACCGGCGAGTTTCATTATCGCTATTCGCGCGAAGGCTGGCTGAACGCGTGGCAGGACAGCGGCCCGACCAGGGTCGAGATCCTGTACGACGCGGCCGGGCGGGTGACCGGCACGCGTACCGGCGACGGCATGTTCGACGACCGGTTCCTCTATTTCCCGGAACAGCGCCTCTCGCGCTATGTCGATGCGACCGGCGCGGTCACCAGCTTCCGTTACGACGCGAACAACCTGGTGGTCGAGGAGGTCGATCCGCTCGGCGCGCGCACGATCAGCGAATGGGACGCGCTGGAGCGGCTGCAGCGCCGCCTCGACCCCGCCGGCCGCGAAACCCGCTTCGCCTATGACGGCGACGGCCGGCTGATCGCGCAGACCGACTGGGCCGGGCGCAGCGCGGCGTGGCGCTATGATAGGTGGGGGGCGCTGGTGGCGTTCGCCGGGCCGGACGGTAGCGCGCACTATATCCGTGACGCCGCCGGCAACATCACGGCATGGACCGGCACCGACGGTACCAGGGGCACCGCCCGCTACGACGAACGCGGCGCGCTGGTCGAGGAGAGCGTCGCCGGCGCGGGCACCACCCGCTATGAAAACGATGCGGCCGGTCGCCCGGTCGCCCGCCACGACCCGCCGTCCGCCACCGGCGCGGCGCGGGTCACCCGCTATCGCTGGGACCGGTTCGGGCGGCTGCTCGACCATAGCGATCCGGCCGGGCGCACCAGCAGCTGGTCCTATGACCGTTCGCCCGACAATCCGCGCGGCGCGGTCAGCCGCACGCGCATGCCCGATGGCGGCGAAATCCGCTTCGCCTATGACGGCGAAGGACTGCTCGCCGCGCGCATCCGGGGCGACGGACAGACGACGCGCTTCGTCCATGGCGCGTTCGATACGCTGCGCCAGACGATCGATCCGATGGGGGCCACCACCCGCTTCGGCTATGACGGCACCGGCCGCCTGACGACGATCACCGATGCGACCGGGCAGGCGTGGCGCTTCCGCTACGATGCCGCCGGACGGCTAGCGGCGCAGATCGACTGGGCCGGGCGCGAGACGCAGTATAGCCGCGACGCGATCGGCCGGGTGCTGGCCAAGCGGATGCCGGATGCGACCGAACAGCATTTCGAATGGGACGACCGCGACCGCATCGTCCGCGTGATCGCCGGCAGCGATGCGATCACCTATCGCTATGACGATGCCGACCGGCTGACCGGCGCCACGACATGGCAGCTGGACGGCACGCCCCGCCGGATCGCCGACGTCACGCTCCGCTATGACGGCAAGGGCCGGCTGATCGCCGAAGAGCAGAACGGCATCGCCGTCACCTATCGCTATGACGATGCCGGGCGCTGCATCGGCCGGACCAGCCCCAGCGGCGAAACCGCGCTGCAGTTCGACGATGCCGGGCTGCTGCGCCGGTACGACAGCAACGGCCACACGCTGCGCTTCGCCCATGACCCCAGTGGACTGGAAACGCTGCGCGAGACGGCGGCGCTGGGCACCCGCACCGCGTTTCAGCTGGCGCAGTCCTATGACCCGGCCGGTCGCCTCGCTGAACAGCGCGCCGGGGGCGTCGCGGTCTTTTCGGGCACGCGCGCGGCGCCGGACGCGCTGCTGCGCCGCTATGACTGGGATCGCACCGGGCGGCTGACCGGGATCGCCGATGGCGGATCGGTGGCGGGCACGGGCGAGACCCGCTTCCACTACGACCTGCGCGACCAGGCGGTCGGCGTCGAGCGCGGCGGGATGCGCGAGGCGTATCGCTACGACGCGCTGATGAACCTTGCCGAAGGATTGGCCGGCGAGCACCGCTACTGGCACGATTGCGTGGTCGAGGCGGGCGCCAATCGCTTCCGCTACGACGCGCGCGGGCGGATGGTCGAACGCATCCTGTCCGAACATGGCTTTCGCCCGCGCTGCTGGCGCTATCGCTGGGACGGGTTCGACCGGTTGGTCGGGCTGGAGACGCCCGACGGCGCGCGCTGGCGCTACAGCTACGACGCGTTCGGCCGGCGCGTGGGCAAGGCGCTGGTCGGCGGCGGTGACGCTCCGGGCACGCGGCGGGTCGACTATGTGTGGCAGGGCATTTCGCTAGCCGAGGCATGGCACCATGCGGGCGGCGAGGATGGGCAGGACCGCCTGTCGATCGAACGCTGGCACTTCGAACCCGGTGGCCTGCGCCCGCTCGCCAAGGAGCTGGTGCCTGCCGGGGCCGATGCGCAACCGCTTGCCGCCGAAGGCGAATGGCTCCCGATCGTCGCCGACCAGCTGGGCGCGCCGCACGCGCTGTTCGGCGAGGATGGCGCGTGCCGCTGGCGCGCCGAGCCGGAATTATGGGGTCGCACCCGCACCGCCCGCGCCCTGCTGCGCGACCGGCGGGAGGGGGGCGATGCGGACGAGGCGACACCCTGCGCGCTGCGCTTTCCGGGGCAATGGGAGGACGCGGAAAGCGGGCTGCATTATAACCTCAACCGCTATTACGACCCCGACACCGGCCAGTATCTCTCGCCCGACCCGATCGGCGTGGACGGCGGGCTGCGCACCCATGCCTATGTCCATGATCCGTTGCGGTGGATGGACCCCGATGGCTTGGCGCGCTGCACCGCAAGCACCCGCGACGTCATCACGCGCGGGCCGAACAACGAGATCACCAGCGTCAAGGGAACGATCCATCCGTCAGATATCGGGACGGGCACCAACACCAATGCCTCCTCGCGCGCTTGGGCACGCTCGCTCGGAAACGCAACGGATGATGCCGGACATTCGCGCGGTAGCAATTTAGGCGGCAGCGGCGGCAAGGATTATGTCTGGCCGCAAGATCCCCATTACAATCGGGGCCAGTTCAGAGACTTTGAGTCAAGAATTGCTAATTACGTCAGAAAAACTAATCAGCCGGTTAACTTCGAACAAAATTATCAATATGGCAATGGAGGAACCAGGCCAACAGCTGTAGAATATAATATTTACGATACTCAGGGATCACCATTATTTTCAGGAATATTTCCTAATTAGGAAAAATTATGACAGAACAAGAAATATCCCTGCTCTACCGCAAGTTTTCTTCAGAAATGAAGGAGTGGAATGACAAATTTTATCTTCTGATGAAGGAAAATGCTGCATCTGTTATGGATCAGGCGATCGGCGAACTGAGTCCGATCTTCGATACCTACGTTTGGGAAGACGCAAAGCGGAGGGATGAGCGGTTGAATAAACCATCCACCCACAAACCCTGCGATTACGACCCGGAAAGCAACACAATCGAAGATATCGAATTATCAGGGAGCAAGGCAACAATAAGGATTCAAACGCATGCGGGATTCAGAGACACATTTCGGTACACATTTACCAATAAAAATGAGTGCTGGAAGCTTTATAAGCGAGAAATATTAGATGATGAATCTGGCAAGTGGAAAATTCATCATATATGAAATATGATAGCGCAATAATGGTGCATTAACCCGGCACGACCTGATGATCTACGCCGAAGTAGCCCGGAACTTCTTCCGCGCAGGCGCGGAGGCAGGCGTGGCGATCGACTTGTCTCTCCCCGAACATACAATTGATCGTGCCATTTTCGACGTGCAGCACTTGCCTTTCTGCTGGGATAATGACGCATTGGCGGCAGGCGTGATTGCCCCCTGTTCCTGATCGAACGGGCGTTGGGGAAGGACGATCAATGGATTGGGACGCAATCGAAAACGAGCTCATCCAAGCCGTACAACAGGCATTCGACCGTTTGCGAATTCTAACGGTTCACGAACAACTATATGCTCTTTGCCTCTCCGTATCCGAAGATGGGATGGGTATCGGTCTGAATGCAAATACCGATCCCTTCCTCAATCAAAAAATATCTGAGGAACGGGCAATTGAGGAAATAACGCTGCAGGACGAAAGCTACTTTCGCTGGTCTTCGGCAGAATGGCGTTTCGAAGGGGTCGGCAACGAATTTTTTCAACCTTTGAACAATGAGCTTACTGAAGCTCTATTGCGTGACGAACAGCAAGAAATCAGCTTCGAAAAATTGATCGACGCCATGATTGAGGCACTTCGCCACCTGCGTGACGCGCGGGGTCATGCGTTGAAAGGCGTTACGCTCTTCGTCACCATAACCGATAGCGACGAGACGGAGGCAATCGAGAACCGATCTGCCGCCGACCTCAACGCACCGGACGTCGCCCAGGCCTTTATTTCCCGGTTCGGCTAGGGTCGACCAATCCGACCTCGCCATCCCGCCACCCTCATCGCAGCAAATTCGCCCGCGCCAGCTCGATCACCTCGTCCCCGCGCCCGCTCATGATCGCGCGCAGCGTGTAGAGGCTGAAGCCCTTGACCTGTTCCGCCTTGATCTTGGGTGGCATGGCCAGTTCCATCGTCTCGGTCACGACATCGACAAGCGCCGGGCCGTCATGGGCAAAAGCCTGCCGCAGCACGTCCTCCAGTTCGTCCGATCGCGTCACGCGGGCGCCGAAAAAGCCCATCTGCGCCGCGATCGCGCCGAAATCGGGGTTTTTCAGCGCGACATTGGTGTCGACATAGCCCGCCGCCTTCTGCTCCAGCTCGACAAAGCCCAAGGTCGAATTGTTGAACACGACGATCTTGATCGGCAGCGCCATCTGCACCGCGGTCAGCATGTCGCCCATCAACATCGTCAGCCCGCCATCGCCCGACAGCGACACGACCTGCCGCCCCGGAAACGCCGCCTGCACGCCCATCGCCTGCGGCATCGCGTTCGCCATCGACCCGTGGTTGAACGATCCGATCAGCCGCCGCTGGCCATTCATCGTCAGGTAGCGCGCCGCCCATACCGCCGGGGTGCCGACATCGACGGTGAACGCCGCATCGTCGGCCGCGACCGCATCGATCACCCGCGCGACATATTGCGGGTGGAGCGGCTTGTCCCCGTCGCGCGGGGTGGCGAGGTCGTCGAGGCCCTTGCGCGCATCGGCATAATGCGCCCGCGCCTTGGTCAGAAAACCCTCGTCGCGGCCGGGCGCGATCAGCGGGGTGAGCGCCGCCGCCGCTTCGCCCACATCGCCGACGATGCCGATGTCGATCTGCACCCGCCGCCCCAGCGCCGAGGGGTCACGGTCGACCTGCGCGACCTTCGCCTTGTCCGGATAGAAGTTGCGATAGGGGAAATCGGTGCCGAGCATCAGCAGCGTGTCGCACTCCATCATCGCGTGATAGCCCGACGAAAAGCCGATCAGCCCGGTCATGCCGACATCGTACGGATTGTCCCACTCGATCCATTCCTTGCCCCGATAGGCGTGGACGATCGGCGCCTTCAGCTTCGCCGCCAGCGCGACCACCGCGTCATGCGCCCCCGCCACCCCCGCGCCGCACAGCAGGGTCACCGCCTGCGATCCGTTCAGCAATTCGGCCAGACGCTCGATTTCGCCGGCCTGCGGCACGATGCGCGGGGGGAGGGGGGCGGCGAAGTCGGCGCGCGCGGTCTTCGGCGCGTCCTTCAGCGCCACATCGCCCGGGATCACCAGCACCGCCACGCCCTGCTGCCCGATCGCGGTGCGCAGCGCCCGGTGGAGCAGTTCGGGCAGTTGTTCGGGGGTCTGCACCATCTCGCAGAAATGGCTGCATTCGCGGAACAGCTCGGTCGGGTGCGTCTCCTGGAAATAGTTCAGGCCGATCTCGCTCGACGGGATATGCGCGGCGATGGCCAGCACCGGCACGCGGTTGCGCTGGCAATCGAACAGCCCGTTGATGAGGTGCAGATTGCCCGGCCCGCAGCTCCCCGCGCATACCGCCAGCTTGCCCGTCGCGGCGGCCTCCGCGCCCGCCGAAAAGGCGGCGACCTCTTCGTGGCGGACGTGCATCCAGTCGATCTGGCCCGAGCGGCGCAGACTGTCGTTGATCGCGTTCAAACTGTCCCCGGTCACGCCCCAGATGCGCTCGACGCCGGCGGCGATCAGCGTGTCGGTGATGAGGTCGGCGATCTGCATGGGTGGTCCTTCGCGAAACGGGTTCGGGAGGGGAAACCGGCGACGACGCGATTGGCTTCGTGCGAAGTGTGCAAGATCGGTTGCGAAACCAACGCAACGCCTTCCCCGCCTCGACGGTTCAGCGCCTGCGGCAACCGTAGTGGGGTGGAATGGGCAAGCGACAATCGGGCTGGGAACGCCACGTAATCGACCTGACCGGGCCGCAGAGCCATGTGCTGGTGATGGAACCGGGGGTCGGGTCGCTGTCGATCGGGCCGGCATCGCCCGGCCGGCGGGTCGACCTGGTGGTCGCGGCGGACGATCGGATCGACTGGCACGTCTTCGACCCATTTCGCACGCTCTCCGATTATCCGTGGCCGCGCTTCATCACCTATGCCGGCAGCGATGGCGGACTGTTCGACCGGGCATGCACCCGCAGAATCGAGGATGCGACATGGGTCCCGCTGCTGACCGGGGACCGGACGATCGATGCGCGCGATTCCCGGCTCCACAAGCTAAGGCTGCGCCTGACCGAACCGGGCGGTCGGCTGCACCTGATCCTGCCCGACCGGTCGGCATCGCCGCATTTCGAACTGCGGGTGGAAGGCGATCTTTCGCGGTTGTCGTGCGAGGGGGTGCCGCCGAAATATCTGACCCTGGCCCCCGCCACCCGGCGACGCGCGGCCGACCCACCGCTCGAACTGCCCGCTCTGGGAGCGCTGGAACAGGTCGAGCGCCTGACGCTGTGGAACGACCCGCTGGTGCAGCCGGTGTCGTTGCGCGGCCTTGCCCGCTTCCCGAACCTGCGCTCGCTGACGCTCAGGGGCGAGATCGCCGATCTCGACCGGCTTGTCGATCATCCGCGGCTGACGGGCCTTGAGCTTCGCGACATGCCCGACCTCAGTGGCCTGCCGCCGCTCACCACCTGGCCCGATCTGGACGGCTTCGTCGCGACCGATATCGACGATGGCGTCGGCAAGCGCCTGCGCCGCGAACTGAACGCCCGCGCCAGGCAACGGCCGTTCGCCCATCACACCCGGATCGCGCAACTGCGTAAGCCCGAATGGTGGGCGCGCGAATATGGTCGGCCGTTCGCCGCATGGCCGCCGCGCCGGGCGAAGATCGCCAATGCCGCGTTCGACACCGCACAGGCCGCGATCGCGGCGGCGACGTCGCTGGCTGAAGTTCAGGCGGCGATCACCGCCTTTGCCGCGCATTTCAACACGGTGAAGGGGATCGAAACCACCGAGCGCGAGGCGCTGGCGGACGCGGTGTGGCAGCTGGGCCGTGCCGATGCGGCGACGGCGCTGGGCACCACCGACGCGCTGGCGCTGCAATGGTTCGATGCCGCGCGGGATTATTAGCGCCCGGCCGTTACCCCAGCGTGCAGACCTTCTGCACGATGCCCTCCGGCTCCCGATACGTCCGAAAGCCCATCGCCTCGTAATAGCGTAGCGCGCCGGCGTTATCGGCCGCGATATAGGCGTCGATCTTGGTCAGCCCCGCCGCCTGTGCCGCCGCGCGGGTGGCGTGGAACAGTTCGGCGCCCACGCCCCGCCGGTGCGCGGACGGGGCGATATGGGTGCCGATGATGCCCCAGCCCGGCGGCACGGCGTAGCGATTGCCCGCCTCCGCCCGGACCAGCGACTGGAACCCCATGACCGCGCCCGTCGCATCGACCGCCACCGTGCAGGCGATGCTCGCCGGGTTGGCGATATAGTGGCGGGTGACGAACGCCACGTCGTTCGGCCGTTCGCGGCCGGTCTGCGCGATGATCGCGCGCAGCACGCGGTGCATGGCTTCCGCGTCCGCGATCGCTGCCCTTCGTGTCTCCATACCCCCTCCCGATACGCGATGTATTACAATGGTGTGTCGTTCGGGCAACATATCGTTACAATATGGCAATACCTGAATAGCCCTGCTTTACTCGGGTGGCACACTCGAACATCTGTCGCGCATGACGCGGCGATGCGGGGGCATCGTTCGCCTCGACCGGAGGGAACACAACCTATGAAGATCGTTTTCGGTCGCTCGCGCTTCGTCGCGGGTGCCGCCACCTGTGCGCTTGCCACCGCGTTGATCGCCGGCCCCGTCGCCGCGCAGACCACGCCCGCCACGCCCGGCACCCTCGATGCGCGCGACCAGGCGACGAACCCGACGACGACCGAAGGCACTGCCGATCAGGGCGCCGACGACAGCATCGTCGTCACCGGATCGCTGCTGCGCCGCACCGACAGCGAAACCCCGTCGCCGGTCACCGTGCTGACGTCGGACACGCTGGCGAAGGCCGGCATCACCAACGTGTCGGACGCGATCCGCTCGATCTCGGCCGATGGCGCGGGGTCGATCGGCACCGGCTTCCAGAGCGGCTTTTCGGCCGGCGGTTCGGCGGTCTCGCTGCGTGGCCTGGGCGTTTCGTCGACGCTGGTGCTGATCGACGGGCTGCGTTCGGCCAATTTCCCGCTGAACGATGACGGCCGCAACGCCTATGTCGACCTGAACTCGATCCCGTTCAGCCTGGTCGACAAGGTTGAAGTGCTGAAGGACGGCGCATCGTCGACCTATGGCGCCGATGCGATCGGCGGCGTGGTCAACGTGATCCTGAAGAAGCACTTCACCGGCATCGACGGCCTGGTCGAAGGCGGCGTGGCGGAACGCGGCGATGCCTCGCACCAGCGCGCGCACCTGACGGTCGGCACCGGCGATTACGACGCCCATGGCTGGAACGTCTTCATCAACGGCGAATATCAGCGCGACGGCCGGGTATCGAACCACAGCCGCGGCTTCCCGTACAACACGCAGGACCTGACCTCGATCGGCGGTCTCGACAACAACCCGTCGGACAACTCGCTGACGGTCAACGTCCCCACCGCCTATGTCACCCGCGTTCGCCAGAGCGACCTGAACAACCCGCTGAGCGGGGCGGCCGGTTCGCCGCTGACCAGCCAGTATCGCGCGCTGGGTCTCGGCAACTGCGCCCGCGACACCTTCACCCTGAACACGACCGCGGTCCAGGGCACCGGCTGCAAGTACGATCTGGTCGACCTGTATCGCCAGATTCAGCCGCTGCAGGAACGCTATGCGCTGAACGCGCGGCTCAGCGTCCGCCTGAGCGACACGACCGAAGGCTATGTCACCGCCAGCTACAGCCGCAGCGACGTCAGCATCAACGGCACGCCGTCGGTCATCCGCGCGACGCAGCCCTTCGGCGCCGCGCCGTCGGTCGCATCGGCGAACCCCGGCATCGTCCTGCCGATGTACATCTGCTCGGCCGGCACCAACTGCGCCACCGCCGCCGATCGCCAGCTGAACCCGAACAACCCGTTCGCGGTGGCCGGCGCCGACCCGACGGCCAGCGCCGCGCGCATCTATTACATGTTCGGCGACATCGCCGGTGGCAGCGATCGCAAGAACGAGGTGTATCGCGCCGCCGCCGGCCTGAGCGGATCGTTCGACGAAGACCGCTTCGCCTGGCGCGTCGACGGCGTGTACGCCCGTGACGAGATGCAGATCACCCAGCACGGCCTGCTGAACATCCAGCAGCTGCTGCGCGCGATCAACACCGGCTCGTACAATTTCGTCAATCCGCAGGCGAACAGCCAGGCGGTGCGCGACCTGATCGCCCCGGACAAGGTTACGCCGTCCTTCTCGACCATGGCATCGGCCGATGCGTCGCTCAGCGCGCGCCTGCTCGACCTGCCGGGCGGCCCGCTCCAGCTCGCCATCGGCGGACAGGTGCGGCGCGAGACGCTGGAAAACAACAACCAGAACGTGAACCTCGACACCTATGGCCTGACGACCGCCTCGGCGTTCGGCGCGCACACCGTGTCGGCGGCGTATTTCGAACTGGGCGCCCCGATCGTCAAGCAGCTCGAAGTGAACGCATCGGGCCGCTACGACCATTATTCGGAAGGGTTCAGCCACTTCTCGCCCAAGGTCGGGGTGAAGTTCACGCCGATCCGCGAACTGGCGTTCCGCGGCACCTATAGCGAGGGCTTCCGCGCGCCGACCTTTGCGGAATCGGGCGCGCGCAGCCAATATGCCGGCTTCGTCACCACCACGCCGCCGTGCAACTTCATCCTGCAGCATGGCGGGACCGGCACCACCACGTCGTGTTCGGCCAACGGCAACCCGTACAACCTGCAATATTCGCTGGGTCGCGGGTCGGCGGGCAATCCCGACCTGAAGCCGGAAATCTCGCGCAGCTTCACCGCCGGCATGATCTTCCAGCCCGTGCGCTGGTTCAGCTTCACCGTCGATTACTACAATGTGCGCAAGAAGGACCTGATCGTCAGCGGCCCGTTGGTCGGCGATGCGGTACGGGCCTATTACAACTCGGCCAACCTCGCCGCCGCACAGGCCGCGGTCGCGGCGATCGGGCAGGGCTATTCGGTCAACAGCGTCGATGCGGTCGATCCGAACTTCCCGAACGCGCTGCCGCGCGTGCTCATCATCAACGTGCCCTATGTGAACGCGAACTATTCGACGACCTCGGGCATCGATTTCGCGGCGACGCTGACCGCGCCGATCGCGGACGACGCGACCTTCACGAGCCGCGTCGAGGTGACCCACATCCTCGAATACAACCTGAATGCGGGTGAGGCGAACGGCAACGTCCAGAACTATGCCGGGACGATGGGGCCGTACAACCTGTCGTCGGGCAACGGCACGCCGGCATGGCGCGGCAACTGGCAGAACACGTTGCAGGTGGGACCCTATGCCCTGTCGGCGACGACCTATTATGTCAGCCGGATCAAGGCGGTGTCGGAGGACCAGAACCTGCCGCGCGATTGCGCCAAGGGCAATCTCTACACCCGCTCGGCCCCGCAGAACGAACAGTTCTGCTACGTCAAATCGTTCATCAACGTCGACCTGAACGGCACGGCCAAGGTGAACGACAATTTCTCGTTCTTCCTGAACGTGAAGAACCTGTTCGACGTGAAGGCTCCGCTGGCCCCGGCCGCCTATGCCAGCGCGCCGAACTTCCTGACGACGTGGCATTATGCCGGCCTGATCGGCCGTCAGTTCCGCGCAGGCGCCAGCTTCCGCTTCTGATCGGTCTGGCTCTGAACCTCTTGATTTCAGGCTGATCCGTTCGTCCTGAGTAGCCACTGAGCTTGTCGAAGGGGCGTATCGAAGGACCGCCAATGGTGCTTCGATACGGGTCTTCGACAAGCTCAGCCCCTACTCAGCACGAACGGGTGGCTTTGAAGTCATCAGACTTCACACGACAGCGAAACGGCGGTCCTTCCCGACAGGGAAGGGCCGCCGTTTTGCGTTGCGAGCATTGCTAGAGCGTACCCCCGCGCAGGCGGGGGTCCAGGACCTCGAATAACGGACGCGACCGGCGTCCTCACCCGATGCGGTGCGCCCGTGCCTCGCCGAACAGGTCGGCGGTCATCAGCTTGTCCCATGCGGCCACGAAGTCGCGCACGAAGCGTTCCTGCCCGTCCACCGCCGCATAGACCTCGCTCACCGCGCGCAGCTGGTTGTTCGCGCCGAAGATCAGGTCGTAGCGGGTCGCGTCGAACCGCTTTTCCCCCGACGCCCGGTCGTTGACCGCGAAACGATGCCCGGCCTCGTCGGTCTTCGCCCACACATGATCCATGCTGGTGACGTGCACGAAGAAGTCGTTGGTCAGCGTTTCGCGGCGATCCGTGAACACGCCGGCATCGCCGCCGTCCCAGTTCGCGCCCAGCACGCGCAGGCCGCCGGTCAGCGCCGCCCATTCGGGCACGCTCAGGCGCAGCAACGCCGCCTTGTCCAGAAACAGCTGTTCCGGCGCGACGCGGCCCGCCGTCACCTCGGCGAAATGCGGGTCGGTATAGTTGCGGAAGCCGTCGACCACCGGGCGCAGCCATTCGAAGCTGTCGGCGTCGGTCAGTGCGTCGGTCGTGTCGCGCCGCCCGGCGGTGAACGGCACGTCGACCGCATGGCCGGCGTCCGCCGCCGCCCGCTCGACAGCGACCACGCCGCCCAGCACGATCAGGTCGGCGAGCGACACGCGCTTGCCACCCGCCGCCTTGCCGTCGAACTCCGCCTTCACGCCCTGCAACGCGTCGATCACCGGGCGGGTGCGCGCGTTGATCTCCCAGTCCTTTTGCGGGGCGAGCGCGAGGCGCGCGCCGTTCGCGCCACCACGCTTGTCGCTGTCGCGGTAGGGGAGCGCGGCCGACAACGCGGTATAGGAAAGGTCGGACACCGACAGGCCGGTGGCACCGATGGCCTGCTTCAGCGCGGCGACATCGCCCGCATCGATCAGCGCATGGTCACGCTCGGGGATCGGGTCCTGCCACAACAGGTCGGGGGCGATCGTCGCCTCCGGCCCGATATAGCGCTCGCGCGGCCCCATGTCGCGGTGGGTCAGCTTGTACCACGCCTTCGAAAACTGTTCGGTGAAGTAATCGAAGTCGGTCAGGAACCGCTCGCAAATCGGGCGATAGACCGGATCGACCTTCAGCGCGATGTCGCTGGTCATCATCATCAGCGCGTGCGTCTTGCCCGGAATATGCGCGTCGGGGGTGCGGGGGGCTTGCCTGTCGACCGGGGTCCATTGCAGCGAGCCCGCCGGGCTGCGCGTCTGTTCCCATTCATGGCCGAACAGGTTTTCGAGATAGCTGTTGTCCCACCGCGTCGGGTCCTGGGTCCAGCTGCCCTCGATGCCGTTGGTCATGGTGAATTCGGCGTTGCCGGTGCCTTCGGGGTTGTGCCAGCCCAACCCCATCGCTTCGACCGGGGCCATTTCGGGCGGCGCGCCGATGCGGTCGGGCGGGACCATGCCGTGGCTCTTGCCGAACGCATGGCCGCCGGCGATCAACGCCACCGTCTCCTCATCGTTCATCGCCATCCGGGTGAAGGTGATGCGGATGTCGCGCGCCGATGCCGCCGGATCGCCCTTGCCGTACGGCCCTTCGGGATTGACGTAGATCAGCGACTGGTTCGACGCGGCCAGCGGCTGTTCGAGGTCATAGTCCGCATCGCCGTTCTGGCCCCGCCAGCGCTTGTCGCGCATCGTCATCGAATCGAACGATTCGATATGGTGCGGGTCCCACACCTCCGGCCCCCAATAGGTCGCGTCGTCGGCGATCCACGCATCCTCGCGCCCGCCGGCAAAGCCGTAGGTCGGAAAGCCCATGATTTCGAGCGCGCAGGTGCCGGTCAGCACGATCAGGTCGGCCCAGGACAGCGACGCGCCATACTTGGCCTTGATCGGCCACAGCAGGCGGCGCGACTTGTCGATATTGCCGTTGTCCCACCAGCTTTCGATCGGGGCGAAACGCTGCAATGCCTCGCCCGCGCCGCCACGCCCGTCGGCGATGCGGTAGCTGCCGGCCGAATGCCACGCCATGCGGATCATCTGCGGCCCGTAATTGCCGTAATCGGACGGCCACCAGTCGACCGAGCTGGTCAGGAAGCCCTTGATCTCGTCCTTCAGCGTCGCAAGGTCGATCTTGGCGAACGCCGCCGGATAATCGAAATCGGCGCCCAGCGGGTTGGCCGACGGCGCGCTGCGCGCCAGCAGCTCGACCCGCAGCCGGTCGGGATACCAGTCGGCCAGCGTCGGCGGCGTGCCCATCGTGCCGCCGATGCGGTCGCCGCCAAAGGGGCATTTGCCAGCCAGCACCGTCTTGTAATCCTGCATCTTGGGCCTCGTTCTCGCCATGGTCGCGGGCGCTTGTCGGATAGGGGGCGACCCGGACCGTGGGACCACGGCGGCGGGGCGTATAAGGTCGACCGCTCCGCAGAACGTGTGGAGCCCGCGCGGGTTGCGGATAGCGGCGGACCAACGGGACAGCTTGCCCCGACCGCCCGCTTGCGGCTATGGGCCGCAGCATTCGCAAGGACCCGGTGCAATTCCGGGTGGCTATTCCGGCCGCCGATCCGCCGGACAACATCCCCGCAGCCATGATCCGCGCCCAAGAGATGCGCGCTGCGGCCCGATGTGGAATTTCCATGACGTTCGATTTTGCAACCTACCGCCGCCAATGGTTCGGCGGCGCCGTCCAGATCCGCCGCGACGTCCTCGCCGGGATCGTCGTCGCGCTGGCGCTGATCCCCGAAGCGATCGGCTTTTCGATCATTGCCGGGGTCGACCCGCGCATCGGCCTGTACGCCTCGGTCGCGATCGCGATGACGATCGCGTTTCTGGGCGGGCGGCCGGGCATGGTCTCCGCCGCGACCGCCGCCGTCGCGGTGCTGGTGGGGCCGCTGGTCCGCGACCACGGCGTCGAGTATCTGTTCGCCGCCACCATCCTGATGGGGCTGATCCAGATCGCCGCCGGGCTGCTCCGGCTCGACCGGGTGATGCAGTTCGTGTCGCGGTCGGTCATCACCGGCTTCGTCAACGCGCTCGCCATCCTGATCTTCATGGCGCAGCTGCCGCAGCTGACCGGGGTCAGCTGGCACAGCTATGCGCTGATCGCGCTCGGCCTCGCCATCATCTACCTGTTGCCGCGCGTCACCAGGGCGGTGCCGTCGCCCTTGGTCGCGATCCTCGTGCTGAGCATCATCAGCATCGCGATGGGCCTGCCGGTCAACACCGTCGGCGACATGGGGCAACTGCCCGAGGGCCTGCCGAGCTTCGCGCTGCCGCAGGTACCGCTGACGCTGGAGACGCTCCGGATCATCCTGCCGACGTCGCTGACCATGGCCGCCGTCGGCCTGCTGGAATCGCTGCTGACCGCGCAGATCGTAGACGACATGACCGATACCGACAGCGACAAGGCGCAGGAATGCGCCGGGCAAGGCGGCGCGAACATCGTCGCCGCGCTATTCGGCGGCATGGGCGGCTGCGCGATGATCGGCCAGTCGGTCATCAACGTCACCTCGGGCGGACGCGGGCGGTTGTCGACGTTCGTCGCCGGCGCCTTCCTGCTGTTCCTGCTCGCCGTGCTCGGCCCGTGGGTCGGTCGGGTGCCGATGCCGGCGCTGGTCGCGGTGATGATCATGGTGTCGATCGGCACGTTCAGCTGGAACTCGATCGCCAATCTGCGGCGCCACCCGCCGACCTCCTCGATCGTCATGCTGACGACCGTCGTCGTGGTCGTCGCGACGCACGACCTGTCGCTGGGCGTCCTCGCCGGCGTGCTGCTGTCGGGCGTGTTCTTCGCAGGGAAAGTCCAGCGGATGTTCGCGGTCGATCGGATCGTGGACGACGGCGGCGTCACCTACCGGGTTACGGGTCAGATCTTCTTCGCTTCGGTCGACCGCTTCCGCCGCGCCTTCGCGCTTGAGGCGGCGCCGGTGACGATCGACGTCGCCGCGGCGCATTTCTGGGACATTTCCGGCGTTGACGCGCTCGACAAGATCGTCGCGCGGCTGCGCCAGGGCGGCGCGGTGGTGACCGTCATCGGCTATAACCGGGCGAGTGCCGATCTGGTCGACCGGTTTGCGTTGCACGACAAGACCGGGGTCGAGTTGGGCGTCGTGCCGCATTGAGGGGGAGTCTCCCCCCGAGTGAAACCGCTGTGCGGGTTCCGTAACGTGCCCCCGCGCAGGCGGGGGTACGGCGAACTCGGGGGAAAGGTGCGACGTTCGCAGAGGTCTCGCAAAGACCATGGTCCGGTTGTGACGCCTTTTCCGTGAGTTACCGACGTCCCCCCCTACTGGGCCCCGGCCTTCGCCGGGGTACGGTTTTGCGGGGCGCCAGGACTTCCCCCACGCCCCGCAGCCCTCACATCGCCTGCTGTTCGCGGTTCAGGCTGCGACCGGGCTGGGTCGCGGCCGGTGCCGGCGCGCCCGCCGGGGTGGCACGGATATCGGCCGGTACCTCGACGAACGGTAGTTTCAGCGTCTCGCTGGTCATCCGCCGGATTTGGTTGGTGAAGCCCGGATCGTCGTTGAGCGTGCGACCATAGGACGGGATCATCGTCTCGATCTTCGGGGTCCAGATGCTCGCGAAGCGTTGTGGGAACGCCTTTTTCAGCACGTCGAGCATGATGGCGGGCGAGGTCGAGGCACCGGGCGAGGCACCCAGCAGCGCGGCGATGCTGCCCTGCTTGTCGGTGACGATCTCGGTCCCGAATTGCAGCACCGGACCCTTTTTCGGGTCGCGCTTGATGATCTGCACCCGCTGTCCGGCGGTGACCAGCTTCCAGTCGCCCTGTTTGGCGTTCGGGAAATACTTCACCAGTTCGGAGTGGCGATCCTTGTCGGTCAGCATCGCCTGGCTGACCAGATACTTCACCAGTTCGGCATTTTCCGCGCCGACCGCCATCATCGGCCCGACATTGTCCTTGTACACGCTGTTGAACAGGTCCTGCCACGACCCGTTCTTCAGGAACTTCGTGCTTTGCAGCGCGAACGGCCCGAACAGGATCACCGATTTGCCGTCGAGCTTGCGCGCGTCGAGATGCGGCACCGACATCGGCGGCGATCCGGCCTCGGCCTTGCCATAGACCTTCACGTCGTGGCGCGCGGTGATCGCGGGATTCTGAAAGGCGAGGAACTGGCCGCCGACCGGGAAGCCGCCATAGTCGCGGGCCTCGGGGATGCCTGACATTTGCAGCAGCTTCAGCGCCGCGCCGCCGGCGCCGATGAACACGAAGCGCGCGCGCACCGTGCGGTCTTTATTGTCGGAGAGGTTGCGGACGGTCACGTTCCAGATGCCGTCGTCGCCGCGGCGGATGCCCCGCACCTCGTGGCGCAGCTGCAGGCTGAAATTGGGGTTTTTGGTCAGTGCGTTGGCGAGCTGGTTGGTGATCACCCCCCAGTTCACGTCGGTGCCAATCGGCATATAGGTCGCAGCGACCTTCTGTGCCGGATCGCGGCCCTCCATCACCAGCGGCGCCCATGCGGCGATGCGCGACCGGTCCTGGGTGAACTCCATGCCGTAGAACAGCGGGTTCCGGACCAGCGCCGCCTGCCGCTTGCGCAGATAGTCGATGTTCGCATCGCCCCAGACAAAGCTCATATGCGGCGTCGGGTTGATGAAGCCGTTCGGCGCGCCGAGGCGCCCGGTCTTCACCTCATGCGCCCAGAACTGGCGCGCGACCTCGAACTGTTCGGCGATCTGCACCGCCTTGGTCGTGTCGATCGATCCGTCCGCGTTCTCGGGCGTGTAGTTCCAGCTCGGCAAAGCCCGAATGGCCGGTGCCGGCATTGTTCCACCCGTTCGAGCTTTCCTCGGCTACTCCGCCCAGGCGTTCGAACATCGCGACGCGCCAATTGGGCTCCAGCTCCTGGAGGTAGGTGGCGAGCGTGACGCTCATCACCCCGCCGCCGATCACCGCCATGTCGAGCGGTTGATCCTGCGCCGGCGCGGGGCCGGGCGACGAGGCCATCGGGCGGAACAGGAAAGCGACGATACAGAACAGCAGCAGACCGAGGATGCCGAGCACGATCTTGGTCTTGCGTCGGCGCTGCGGACGCGGTGCGGAGGGAGGTTGCATGGAGATATCCGTCATGAAGATGGGTGCGCGGATACGCCGTTTCGGTTCGGCCTGCGCAGCGAATCCTCTTGTTGTACGCGTTATACGAAGCGGTAATCCGAGGCAAATCCGTGCTTTCCCCCATGCTGCCGTCGCATCTGCCACCCACGGTTCCGCCTGCTCTCGTCGGAGAGCATCGCGCCGGCGTGAGCCGGTGCGTCCCGCAGGGGCGGCGGGGGTGGTGGTGATGAGTGTGGTTCCGGTTTCCTCGAGGCTAGCCGTCAGGTTGGATGCCGTCGGCCGGCTAGGCCAGCGACATCCGTTGTGTGTTCAAATGATTCTAGGAACGGTTGCGGATCGTCATGAGACTCGCACGCGGCATTATCGATCGCTGCGCCCAGCGAGGCGAGGACCTGGCCGAGCGCGCCGCCCAGCGTCACCTCAGCCAGCTCGCGACAGCTGAGCGTCGCGCGCATCGCCACCAGCTCGGCGGACTGTTCGGCGTGGTGGACGATGGCGTCGCACGGCAGCGGCGCCGGGCGGAACCGCCGCGGCAGGAAGCGCAGCAGCTTAGCCGGCAGCAGCGGGCGATAGATATTCGACGTCTGCCGATAGCGGGGGCCCGCGCCGGTGGTGCGGCAGAAGCGCCGCTGGCGGACTAGAAACCCCGCCGCCTCCAGTGTGGCGAGCGCACGGGCGACGGTGGCGCGGCCAAGCGCGGTCGCCTTCGCCAGATGGTCATAAGTCGGGAACACCCGACCGGTATTCAGCCGGGCGAGGGTGCAAATCTCCTCGAACACGCGCACGGCGCCGGCGGTGAGGCCTGCCAGCACCGCCTCGTCGGCACGCAGCATCCGCCCTTCGGCACGTGCATCGCGGCGCACCCGCCGCCCGGCATCGAGCGCGGCGCGCGCGGTGCGCAGCAGCCGGTCGGTCTCGCCCTTGGCCGGAACCGCGAAGAAACTGTCCTCGACGCTGCCCGCCTCGACGCTGCCGCGGCGTACCGGGGCGCCGGTGCGATGCACCCCGCTACTGCGTGGCCGTGCCGCCCGCGCCGGATGTGCGCGCGCTGGATCCAGCATGCGTGCGATTGCTTCGCTCAGGATGAGCGCCATCATCGTCCCCTTGTTGGGGGCCGGGACCATTTTTGCAAAAAAGAGGCGTGGCGCGAAACGCGCGTCCTTGAACCGGCAAGCGATCGGGGGTATCTGGAACGCACTGTGATGCTGAGTTCGACGTTTGGCGACGTCACTCCAAATACCCCTGGGACGCCCGGCCTTCGTGCCGGGCTTTCCTTTATGTGGTCACGGCCGCTTCCTCCTCTGCCGACCCCATTGCCGGCTTGAATGCGCCGACTGTCGCAGATGATTTCCAACAACGAAAGTGTTCCCGGTTCGTGCTTTCGCGGATGATGCTCGAAAATCGTTCGTGCTATCGCGGATGAAGCGGGCCCGGTTCGTGCTTTCGCGGACGCGAAACCGCGCTGGATTCGTGCTTTAGCGGATGCACCGCGCGGTCGAGTCGGATCAGTCGGTTACCGATTCGGCGGGTTCGATATCGTCCGATTCGCCGTCGTGCTCGAGTTCGGGCAGGCGCGGTTCGATCCGTACCCGGCTGTACCCCGGCGTCCGCGTGCCCTTGGCCGGGGTGGTCGCGCCGATCAGCACGAGGCGGAAATCGGGGATCGCATCCGCCTCGACGATGGCTTTGAGCGCATGGCGGAAGTGCGGCAGCGAATTCTGATAGCCCAATTGCCGGCGCAGCTCGTCGAGCTCCATTTCGCACGGCCCCTCGCTGCACGACGAGCGCGCGATCTCGTACAATCGCCGCTCGACCGGCCCCAGCTGGAAATAGCCGCTGGCGTAATCGAGGATCTGTCCGTCGTGCAGGATCGCGCGGTACAGCCAGTCGCACAGTCGAACCCGGATCGCCTTCAGTCGCCGTGCGTCACCGCCGGCGTCCTTCGACCGGGTATAGTAGAGCTTCGCTTCGGACAGCCACGAGAAATAGCCTTCCTCGCCTTCGCCGCCCGCCTCGATATTGGTCTTGATCTGCGTACCCTGCAATCGCTCCAGCGCCTGCGACAACCGGCCATAGGAGCGCGCCGAGGGGTTGTTGCCGGTCACGCAGAACAGGTCGTGCGCGGTGAAGTGGAATTCCTGGTTCACCTCTTCCCCGGCTTCGAGCCGCGCGATCATCAGGCTGGCGATATAGAGCACGATCTCCTTGTCGTAGATCGTGGCGGCCCCCTTGGCGGTCGGCACGATCTCGATCGAGACGGTGCCGTTGTCGTACGACAGCGGCCGCGTCCACTTGCCCTTGCTGAGCGCAAAGAACGGAAACGCCATCAGCGACCGCTCACCGCGCACATCGGCCAGAAGCGGGCTGTCGAGCACGAACAGATCGCGCTGAGTCCGAGGCGGGGTCATGCTCGAACCTCGGGTACGGCATCATCCGCGAAAGCACGAGTTGTGGAGCGACCATCATCCGCGAAAGCACGAATCCACTGGGGCGGGGGGGCGGAAAGCGGCGATCGGAGCGTCCCGGACACCGTCAATTCGTGCTTTCGCGGATGATGGTGGATCGTCAAGGAAGACTGCTGTGACTGGATCATATCCGTCAGGCTAGCAGTATGGCGTCGCCTGCTCAAACAGGCAGGCGACGTCCTATGGTTCACCGTTCGGCGACGGAGTGTTGTTCGAGGAACCACTGGTAGGTTTCGCGCACGCCATCGGCCAGCGCGACTGACGGCTTGAAGCCCATCGCGCCGAGCCGGCTCGAATCCATCAGCTTGCGCATCGTCCCATCGGGCTTACTCGTGTCGAACACGATCTCGCCGCCAAAGCCCGTCACCTGTGCCACCAGATGCGCGAGTTCACCGATGGTCACGTCCTCGCCGTAGCCCACGTTGATATGGCTCAGCATCGGCTCGGTGTTGGCGTCATAGGTCGCCTTGTCGAGGTCGAACACGAACAGTGACGCCTCCGCCATATCGTCGACATGGAGGAACTCGCGCTTGGGCGTACCCGTACCCCAGATTACCACCTGGTCCGCACTCGACTGGACCGCCTCGTGGAAACGGCGGATGAGGGCGGGCATCACATGGCTGTTCTCGGGGTGGAAATTGTCCCCCGGACCATAGAGGTTGGTCGGCATGACGCTGCGATAGTCGGTGCCGTGCTGCCGGTTGTAGCTCTCGCACAGCTTGATCCCTGCGATCTTGGCGACCGCGTATGGCTCGTTGGTCGGCTCGAGCACACCCGTCAGCAACGCATCCTCGCGCATCGGCTGCGCGACCGCACGCGGATAGATGCACGATGACCCCAGGAACAGCAGCCGGCGGACCCCGCTCGCGAACGCCTGATGGATGACGTTACATTCGATCATCAGGTTTTCGTAGATGAAGTCGGCCGGATAGGTGTTGTTGGCGTGGATGCCCCCCACCTTGGCCGCCGCCAGCACCACACCGTCGACCCCGGCCTCGGCGAAGAAGCCGCGCACCGCCTGCTGGTCGGTCAGGTCGAGCTCAGCGCGGGTGCGCGTCACCACCTCGGCACCACGTGTCGCAAGCTTGCGCGCGATCGCGCCGCCCACCATGCCGCGGTGCCCTGCCACGAAGATCCGCATCTGGCCGTCCTTACGATTCAAGCGACACGGGCAGCGCATAGCCGTGCTGCTTCAGCAGCGCATGGCGCTTGGCCGACTTCAGGTCCTCGGCAACCATTTCCTCGCACATCTCCTGCACGCTGATCTCGGGCACCCAGCCAAGCTTGTCCTTGGCGCGTGTCGGGTCGCCGAGCAGCGTGTCGACTTCTGCCGGGCGGAAATAGCGCGGGTCGATCCGCACGATTACGTCGCCTGCCTTCACCGACGGCGCATCCTCGCCCTCGACCTTGTCGACGATACCGATCTCGTCGACACCTTCGCCCTCGAAGCGCAAGCTGATGCCGAGGTGTGCCGCCGACCAGCTGATGAACTCGCGCACCGAATATTGCACGCCGGTGGCGATGACGAAGTCTTCCGCCGTCTCCTGCTGCAGCATCATCCACTGCATGCGGACATAGTCCTTGGCGTGGCCCCAGTCGCGCAGGGAATCGATGTTGCCCATGTACAGGCAGGGCTCGAGCCCCTGCGCGATGTTGGCGAGGCCACGGGTGATCTTGCGGGTCACGAACGTCTCGCCGCGCCGCGGGCTCTCATGGTTGAAGAGCACGCCGTTGCAGGCATACATGCCATACGCCTCGCGGTAGTTTACCGTGATCCAGTAGGCATAGAGCTTGGCCACCGCATAGGGCGAGCGCGGGTAGAAGGGCGTCGTCTCGCGCTGCGGGATCTCCTGCACCAGCCCGTAGAGTTCCGAGGTCGACGCCTGGTAGAAGCGTGTCTTCTTCTCGAGCCCGAGGAAGCGGATCGCCTCGAGCAGGCGCAGCGTGCCCAGCCCATCGACGTCGGCGGTATATTCGGGTGCCTCGAAGCTCACCGCGACATGGCTCTGCGCGCCGAGGTTGTAGACCTCGTCGGGCTGGATCTCTTGGATGATCCGCGTCAGGTTCGACGTGTCCGACAGATCGCCATAGTGCAGCTTCAGGTCGGGCGAAGGCGCGTGCGGGTCTTGGTAGATATGGTCGATGCGCTGGGTGTTGAACAGCGACGCACGCCGCTTGATCCCGTGCACCTCATAGCCCTTCTCCAGCAGCAACTCCGCCAGATACGAACCATCCTGGCCCGTAATGCCCGTGATCAACGCGACCTTCTTACCGCTCAACGTTCTTTCCCTTCGTATCCGCGCGATCCGAGGCGCTTCCCGATCCGCTCTGCGAAGGACACGATCGTATCCTTCCGCTCGCTTCGCTCGATAGCGGCAGCGGTGCGATTAGCAACAATAGCGTTACGGAATGGAAGGACCGTGCCGGGGGGGGGTATATAGCTGCGACGGATCAGCGCCGTCGACGTCCGGCGACACGCGCCTGTTCACCTGCCACTACGAACGGTGACGCCGCATTGGCTTGCGGATCATAATAACGATCGATCCGGTTACGAATCCGCGTTTGCGCTCGATTTTGTATGCGGTTCGCGATGCGCGCCATCGGCGCGATACCCGTGTCCTGCTCCACCTGATCCCGGTTCTGACGCTGTCCCGCCTGACCGACCACCGAGCGGGCAACGATGCCAGGTGCCGGCGTGGGCGAGGGGACCGCGACGTCCTGCGCCTCCGGATCGGCACGGTCCTGGGCTGCCGCTTCGGAGGCGACAGACGACAGCAGCATTAGGAATAGCAGAAAACGCATGTTCTGTTCATACCTTCCAAAGACCTGCCGTCGATAGGCATCAACGACCTGCTGGACGCAACCGGACGAAATCGATCTGTCCGGTCAGGCCCGACATCTGATCGGTCGGCTTGGCGACGAGCATGAACTGCTGGACGGGGCATGCCGTTGGCACGGTGATTTGCCCCGTGAAGCGACCACCCTGTCTCGAAGAAGCCGGAACGGGCACTCTTCCCAGTTCACGACCATCGCCGCAGGTCAGCGTCCAGTAGAAATAATCGCTATTCGGCCCTTCAACGGCGATGCTATGGCCTTCGATCACGTAGTTTCCGGGCGACAGAACCTGGGTCTGACGCAACAGCGGCCCACCCAGATTGGGTGGCACCGAGATATCGACCAGACCGCTGTTCTCGCCATGCTGAATCGTAGTCGAGATGCCGCTGTCGGTAATCGGCGTCCAGTCGAACGGCGAAGGCAACGTCAGATTCGCCTCGAAGTTCGCATCGCGCGACATCTGTCGATCGACGCCGCGCCGCATGGACCTGTAGTAGGTCCATGCGTCATCGGTCTGCCCCGCGGCAAGCAGACGCGGGATCAACAAGGCTTCCGTACCTTCGGGAAGGTTCATTCCCCGCGATCGCAGCGTCGCCAGAACGCTGGCCGTCGCTCGCGTATCCGGACCGTTCACCGCCAGATAGGTGACGAAATGGTCACCCCAGATCGGTCGGGTTCCCAGCAGACGGATCAGATCGCTACGGATATCGCTGTTGGTGATGGCCGACGCCAGCACCGGGAAGAGCAAGTCAGCGGCAACGCGAGAGGTCCGCAATGCCGTATCGTAATTGCGTAACGCCCCGGCGATGTCGTTGCGCGCGACCGCGTCCTCGATCGCCCAGAGCCGGGTACGAAGATCACGGCGCGACAATTTGTCAGCATAGGCGAAGATACGGCGGGCGGCGGCCGTATTTTCACGGATCTGGGCGTTTATTCCAAGCGTCGCTACGGCCGATACCGCCGTCGGATCATGACGCAACGCCTGGCGCGCCAACATGTCGCTGCGGTTCCGTTCCGCGCTATCGGCTTCGGCACCGGACAGCTTTTCCGACAGTATCGCACCGATCCGGCCATCCTCCGGCGCAAGGGCATAAGCCTGTTCCGGTGCCTTGCCACGCAGCATATACGCCGTCGAACGGCTGATCGACCCGTAAGCGATCCCGGTAGCGACAGCCGCCAACGCCAGGCGCACACCCCATTCACCGACCGGGCGCCGGGCGAGGGCACCACGCTTGGCCATTACCGCTGTCCCTTGGACTCGGCACCACCATCACGGCCATAGCCGTATCCATAATCATAGCCGTAGCCGAAATGGGACTTGCGTGCTTCGAACTTGGTCAAGACGCCGCCGAAGATATGTGCGTTCGCTGCGGCCAGTCGGGCCAGTGCCGTCTTGACCAGCGTCGAGCGAATACCATGGGATTCGACTGTATAGACAATCCCTTCGACCCGGCTCGCGATCAGCGGCGCGTCGGCCAGCCCCATAACCGGCGGGCTGTCGATCACGATGTGGTCGAAATGTTCGTGTAACCGCTCGATCAACAGCGACAACCGATGGCCGGTCAACAATTCAGCGGCATTGGGGGGAACGGGACCCGCCGCCATCGCCGCCAGTTTGAGATCGTCCATTTCGAAGATGAGCGAATGGATATCATCCTGTCCGGCAAGGAAATTGCTCAATCCGCGATCATTGGCGACGCCGCCCAGATGATGGACCGAAGGCGACCGCATGTCGCCGTCGATCAGGATCACGCGCTTTCCGCTGCGTGCCAGCATCGTCGCCAGTGCGAGCGACGTCGTGGACTTGCCCTCTGCAGGACGTGTCGACGTGACCGACAGAGAACGTGGCACGCCATGTTCGGTGGTGAACGCCAGGTTGGTCTGAATCGCCAGATAGGCATCGACCAGTTCCGACTTGCGATCGAGCAACGCCGCACGCGGCGTGACACCCTCGACCTTGGGAACCGATCCCAGCAACGGCAGACCGAGACGGCGTTCGATCTCGTCCGGATCGGCGATGGCTTCGTCCATCTGCTCCAGTGCGAGAGCCAGCGCGGCGCCCAGACCAAGACCCGCCAGAAGGGCGATCGCGAGGTTCAGTATCAGTCGCGGCGAGGACGGCCGCTGCGGCACGTCGGCCTGATCGACGACCGACACGTTGTTCACGCCGACACCGCCCGCGACGCCTATTTCCTTGAAGCGTTGCAGAAGGCCTTCGTACAGCGCGCGGTTGGTATCCACTTCCTGCTGGAAGATATTGTACTGGATCGATCGACGACGCAGGTCGAGGTAGCTGCCCTTCAGTTGTTCGACACGTTCCTTGAGCGCCCGCTCGCGCTCTACCGCGCCACGATAATCCGTCTCGATCGAACCGGACACGCGACGCTCTTCGCTGGAGATACTGCGATCCAGTTGATCGATCTGCGACTTCAGCGCCCGTGCCGCGGGATATTGCGGCTCGAACTGGGTCATCAACTTCTGATATTCGGCCGCCAGTTCCGCACGCCGCTGACGCAGCGTATTGATCGCCTGATTACGCAGTGCTTCGGAAGACGCGCCGCGGGCGCCACCTTCGCGATACCGTGCTTCGGCGGCAATGCGTTCGGCGGTCGCCTGGCTGAGCGCGGCATTGAGCGATGCGAGCTCGTCCGCGACGATTGAACGTTCGGACGTCGAACCGTCGCCGTTCTGTTGCGCGGGAAGGTTGATGATGCGTTCCTGCGAGGCATAGGCGACCAGCTGACGCTGGCTTTCATCCAGACGTTCCTTCTGTTGCGCCAGCTGGCGTTGCAACAGGTTGCGCCCATAGGACGTCGCCTGCACCTTGCGTTCGAGATTGGTCTGGATGAACGCATCCGACCAGGCATTCACGACCTTTGCCGAGAATTCGGCATCCGAACTGGTGAAGCGGATATTGACCAGACGCGACAGGCGGGTCGGAACGACACTCAGATGTTCGCGCAGGACCTCGCCGGCGATCCGTTGTCGAGTGGCACGCCCCGCTGCGGGATAGCGACCGTTCATCAACTGGAACGCGGGCTCGTCGGACGAAACCCCGAAGCGCTCGTAGAATTTGGGGTCGTCGACCAGACGCAGCTGCGTAGCGACGCGCTCGGACAACGAGCGCGATTGCAGCAGTCCATATTGGGTCTGGTAGAATTCCTGGTCCGCAACGCTGGTTTCACGCTCGACCCCCTGGAAGTTCGTTACCTGGTTGGCTTCGCGGGAAATCTCGATCGTCGCACTCGCCGTGTACTTTGGCGTCATCAGCAACGTCACGATCAGACTGAGCAGAATACAGACTGCCACGGTGCCGAGGATGACATAGCGCCAGCGCACCGCGATCCGCAGATACTGGCGAATAGCCGACATGCCGACGGCGTTCGATGACGGCGCGACCGGAGCGATACCGCTGCTGGACGGGCTGGAGACGATGGAATTCATGTCGTGCAGGAGCCTTATTGCAGTACCGCGATCAACGGGCCGGCGAGTAGCGGTGAGAGCGATACGAAATCGCGGAACAGACGGCGCTGCGGCGAATCACCGACGACGATGACATCGTTCGCGAACACGGGGGGATCGTCGTAGCTGCCGCGCCGGATGGCCGCGACGTTGTACAGTCCCGCCATTCGCTGGTTGCCCACGGTCCGCAGGATCACGACGTCTTCCTGCCTTGCGAATTCCGACAGACCCTTGGCGGACGCGATCACGCGCATGAGCGTCATCTGGTTCGTCACCGGATACAAGCCCGGTTCGACGACTTGCCCGTCGATGGTCACGACCTGGCTGACCGAACTCTTGATGTTGACCGTCACCCCGGGGTTGCGGACGTACCGCGCCCTGAGTGCCGTATCGATTGCGCTCGCCAGTTCCTCCGCCGTCTTGCCGCGCGCATCGATCGTGCCGGCAAGCGGCATCGCGATGCGACCGCTGGCGTCTACCTGCATCTCCCGGCTGAGTTCGGGAACGGTGAAGACATCGACCTGGATCGTATCCAGCGGACCGATCAGCGCGGGACGGTCGGCAGCGGTCAGATCGCCACGATTGGGGGGCGGCAGTACCGAACTTCCCTCGACCACCGTCAGTCCCGCTGTCGTCTGCAACGGCGCCTGGCGCGCGCAGCCAGCAAGGGCGCTTGCCATCAGGAAGGCGATACAAAGCTTGCGCATGCGATAGGAAATCCGCGATGGGTACAGGAAGAGACAGCAGCCTATAGTTGCTGGTCGGAGTTGGGTAAAGCCGACGACCGTGATCCCTTGCGGACCTCCGCGAGCCAGATCGCCGCGACGACGATGGTCGCCATCATCATGGGAGTCCGCGCGGGATAGTCGAACGCGCTGGCGATCAGTGTCAGCAGCAGGATCGCCGACCCCAGGCGCGACCGCACCATATCTTTCCCCTGGCGCCATGCACGCAGGCTGACGCCTGCCCACCACAGAAGGGCGGCGATCATCAGTGCCAGTCCAGCGACACCGCCATCGAGCGCGATCTCGAGGAAGTCGTTATGGGCGTGGTTGAAATAAGTAGGCTTCAACAGGTCCAGCGGCTCGTTGATCCGGAATACCGGATCGAAACTCCCAAATCCCGTTCCTGCGGGCCAGTAGGTCCGTTCCATCGAGAGAACGACGGGCAACGCCCGGGCGCGTATCTCCGCGTCACCTTCGGTGACAATGGCCCGGTTGATGCTTTCGGCACGGTCCGCGGCGACGCTGAGAAGGACCATGCCGCCGATCGCGACAAGGATACCGGCCAGCAGCACCGGCAAGACCCAGCGTGGATACCGCTGTAGTTCGCGCCGCAAGGGCACGTTGGCGATCAGCAGCCCCAGCAGCGTCCCGGACATCCCGACGATCATACCCGCCCGCGATCCGGTCGCCAGGATTGTCAGGATGAACAGCAGCAACAAGCCGATCGCGACCGGACCACGCCAATGCGGTCGCCTTCCATCCAGGAACACCCATGCCGGCGCCAGCACGCATCCTATCGCCAGGAACAGCGAGAGGTGGTTCCGGTTCGCAAAATTCCCGCTCACCTGTCCCGGCGTGTCGTTGACGAAGGGATTGTTAAAGCTGGCCCCGGAGAACTGGATCAACCCCGTCAGGGCGGATAGTGTGACGAAGACGAGCAGGATGGATGGCAGCCATTTGCGCTCTTGGGGAGAGCTAGCCGCGATCAGCAGCAGCACCGCGATCGGCACGATCAGCGACCCCGCGGCGTTCCATGTCGCTCCGGGCACCATCGACCATGGCCGCCAAGGCTGCGCCTCCCCGACGATGTCCGTCGCGCCGCTCAGCATCGCGCGGCCCGGTAATGACTGCCAGATCGCAGGAGGCAAGGGGACGAGCTGGACCAGAACGAGTAGCAGGGCTGCCGACAACAGCAGCGCGACGGGTTTGACGTCCCGCAAGGCGGGACGAGGTCCGAACAACGCCAGTACGATGAGCGACAGCCATGCGACGGTGCGGACGACGATCTGGCCCAACGCATCCGCACGCGATGCCCCGCCCGCCAACCATAGGAAGCCGAGCAGGATCGCCAGCAGGACAAAGCCGATCCCTGGTCGGGGGAAAGCGGCGGGGCGGGCACGGGATATCATAGCGGTTGCGGACTACGCGATTGGTCCACCGAACGAAACCCGCCAAAAGCACCGGCCTCTGTCCTTCGATCCTCGAGGATCAACCACCGACGGGCCGTTCCACGAACAGGCGTGCGTTCAGCATGTCGGTTGCGGCCTGTCGTGTCGGGAAACAAAGCAGCTGGTACCCGCCGATACGGATCTGTCCCGCGCGTTCGGCCCGTAACCAGAAGCCGAGGCTCTTGATCCGGTTTCGTGCAAGTGCGATGCCGCCCAGCGTAGTCCAGTCCGTACGGTCGAGCGAGGTGACCGTGGAAATCGCTGCATCCCCGGTTACCTGAAGTTCGGGCGCATCGCCGCCGAGCCGACGATAGGCGAAGGTCCAGAGCACGAACTGGTCGGGTGCCAGCGTGTCGAGCGCATTGAGGAAGACGTGATCCTTCGCATCCAGCAGGATGTCCTGACTGCGTCCCTCTCCCGGAAGGATGGCGTCGGCAGCGGGACGCGTCTGCAGGTTGCGCGTACCCCGCAACAGGATCGGCGCGCGACAGGCATTCGTGTCGTTCGCGCTGGCAACGGCCGTCCGCGATACCATGGCCCGGGGAAGCAGGTGGAAGACCCCCCCCGTCGGCCCCTCGTTCTTCAAGTTGGCGTTGGTGAGGCTGTGGGTCGTCCCCTCGATGGTGCGACCTCCGAAAAGGCGCGCCTCATGGTGCGCGATCGTCGCCGAACGATCTGCCAGAACCACCTCGAACAGGTCGAGCGCCGAGGCGCGGGTGGTGAGGCTGGTTTCACCGATCAGGACGGTCTTGCCGGGCGGCGTGTCGTGCAGTTCGATCGCAGCGACATCCCGGGCGAACAGGAATACCGGATCATATGCCCGACCATCGATCGCCAGCCGGTGATCGCGCGCGCCAGTCGCATTGGCTTCGTTCCAGCACGATCGCAACGTGACGCCGGGAACACCTTCACGACCCTCGAAACGTTCGAGGACGATAACCGACCCGGGGTTGTTCTCGAACAGGCATTCCTCGAACGTCACCTGCCCCGATCCGGCGACTTCGCTGCGCAGGCGCACGACCGCCGCCGTAGCGCGCTGGAAATGGCATTGACGCGCGATGAGCACGCCACCGTGCATCACCTGGCCATTCCATGCGGCGCTGGTCCCGCGGATATGATAGGCGGCATCCTCGAACTGGCAGTCCTCCAGCCACAGGCCGATGTTGCCATTCGGTCGCAGGACGCAGGTCTCGAAATCCTGGAACCGGACGTTGCGGAAGATAGTACGCCCCGAATGGAGCGCCCGCTGATCGGGATCATGCCCGAAACCGATGCCGCGCCGCCCCTGACCGGCCACCGTCAGATCGCTGATCGTCACCGCATCCCATGCCGCATCGGCATATTGCGCCTGCAGGACCGGGCGCGCCGGATCGGCCGATTGCAGCACGGTCGCGCTCCGTCCCGCACCGCGTAAATGCACGAGCCGAGAATGGAGATTGAGCGACGTCTTGATCGTGCCCGCGGGAAGGGACAAGGTACCGCCGCCGGCCTTGACCAGCGCATCGTACCGCATCTGGAGCGCATCGGTGTCTGGACCGGGCCCGTCTTCCTGCTTGCGGGCGACGGTCGCCCCCGCGCCGGCGGCGAGGACCGTCGACATGGCAAGAAGATTGCGGCGACTTGTCAGCACGGTGTCGCCCGGTCCTGCGGCGCGGAAACCACCTGTGAGGCAAAGGCGGCACGCCCGGCGAATTTGGCGGGGCGCATCAGGAACTGGGGCAGTTTCAGCAGATAACGCAGCATCGCCCGCAGCTTCACGCCGCGCAGGCCGGCGGCGCGCAACGCGCGTTCGATCTCGGCGTTCAGCGTCGCCTTGGCTCGCAGCCCGTCGGTGCTCAATCCACCGTGACGGAAGCCGACGAGCGCACGATCCACCCGTGCCAGACGCAGCGGACCCTTTCGGAACAGGCGCAGGATGAGATCGAAATCGCCCGCGATCCGGAACCGGTCGTCGAAGCCGCCCGCCTCGCCAAGCAGCGTCGTCCGGGCATAGAAGGTGGGATGGGGTGGCATATGGCCGAAACCCAGCATCCAGGGCCGGTAGTTGCGAATGCCGTAATAGCGCTGCACCTTGTCGGGTGTCTCGCCATCCACCATCGTCACGCCGGCGATGACCGCATCGGCCTGTATCGCCCCGGCGGCGGCGGCGATTGCAGCGAGTGCGTCGGGTTCGCACAAGAAGTCGTCCGCATTGAGGAAACCGACATAATCGCCCGTCGCTCGGGCCAGCCCCTTGTTCATCGCGTCATAGGCACCGCGATCGGGTTCGCTGATCGCTACTGCGACATGGGGATAGCGTCGAACCACATCCATGGTGGCATCGCGCGAGCCGCCGTCGATGATGATATGCTCGACCTCGACACCATGCTGGGCTGCAACGGACGCCAGGGTGTCGCCGATCGTGGCCGCCGCATTGAAGCAGACCGTGACAACCGATATTCGCATCATTCAGTACCCATATATGTCGTCGGATGCGCGTAACCGCGCGTATAATATCCGCCCTTCATGGCAAGAAACAGCGCGCTTATCAGCAAGATCACCGTTCCGCTGTAATAGCCGACGCTTCGTACGAACAATTCGACCATGAACGATGCCATTGATGACAAGGCAAATATCCTTACCGGATCGATCGTGGCCGCCCTTGCACCGATCCAGCGGAGCACGACACCGGCCCGAAGGGCGAAGACTATGGCGCAGATCGTCAAGGCCACGCCGACAAAGCCGAATTCGGCGATCAGCTTGGCGGCCAGAAACCCGCCGTCACGCAGATTGGCATCGTCGTGGGACAGACGATAGATCAGGTCCGACGTCGGCACGTTGATGGGTGCGATACCCAGTTGCTGGAAGCCGATGCCCCATCCCGAGGTCGCCTGCCAGCCTGCATCGATGAGTTCCAGCCCTTGAATATACACGAGGGTGGAGAGGTTCGTGGTCTGGGCTCCGAAATCCAACCGATCGGTGAAATACTCGATGTTGAGGTTCGCGATCACCGCGACGAGCGTCGCAAACCCGGCAACCAGTAGATAGCCGGAGAGCGAACATGCCGCAGCGATCCCGACGACGATCACGAGCGACAGGTTCTGGAGGACATAGGCTGTCGCCAGAGTGCCGACGAGCCACGCGACTTTGACCGGAACCGCCGAACGCACGCATTGATAGATGAGGAAGGGAGCAAACGCCAAGGCAAGGTGGGACGGTTCGGTGAAGGGAAACGCCGGCTTGTTGAACGTAACCGAAGCGGGTGGTTGCAGGCCGATAACGGACAAAGCGGCAATGACGATGAACAGAGCCGACATCGTGTTCACGACCTTGGTGAACGCCTTTCGGTCGCCACGATCCAGCAACTGGCTGCTCAGATAGGCGATGACGATCATGACCAGGGTCACGGCGAGCGAGCCGGCCCCGCGACTGACCGAGCTGGAAAACCATAGGCTCGCCACCGCACTGTGCAGCGTTACGACGAACAGCGTGACAGCCAGCGGCGGCAGGACGCGCTGCCACCGCATGTCCCGGTCCAGTCGATAGATACCGACGATTCCCATGGCGACGATCAGCACGAAGGCGACGATCAATCCCACGGTCAGCGACGATGCGCCCAGCAGGAACCGCGGTATCGGCGGCAGGAACAGCAAAAGGGCGAGGATGGCGAACATCGCGAACCCCGATGTCGCGCCGCCTCTTTCGGTCATGTCCGGCGCTGCAGGCACGATCGGGTCCCGCAGCGCGTCCTGTGCGGGCGATCGCATCACGACGCCAGATCCTCGTACAACGCGACGTGCCGTTGCGCCGTGCCGACCCACGAGAAGCGTTCGCCCCGCACATGGCCGGCCGCGATCATCCGGGTGCGCATGTCACCGTCCTCCATCAACGCACGCATATGGTCGGTCCATGCATCGGCATCGTCGGCATCGGCGTATAATGCGGCGGTACCGCCGACTTCGGGCAGCGAGGTCAGGGGTGCCGCCACGACCGGGCAGCCATGCATCATCGCTTCGAGCAGGGGCAACCCGAATCCTTCGTGCTTGGATGGATAGAGCAGCGCGCATGCCGCCTCATAATATCCTGCCAGCACATCGTCGTTGCCGCCCAGTTGCCGGACGCGATCCGACAGGCCCGCCTGTGCCAGCGCCTCCTGTTCCTCGTTGGAGAACGCCCCCCCGCCGAAACAGATCAGGTCCGCGTCCTGCGGCAGTCCGCGCAAGGCAGGGATCAGGATCGAGAAATTCTTGTAGCGATCGCGCTTCCCGACAAACAGGAAAAACGGCCGCGGACGATCGATCGCGACCGGACGATCCGATATTCTGCGTGTCCCGTGCGGAATGACCACGGCGCGTGACACCAAGGTCGGCAAGGTGTCGCCCAGATAGTTCAACGTCGATTGCGACACGCATATGATGCTGTCGGCGCGTTCGAGGGCCTTGCGCTTCATCCTGCGGCGCAGTGTCGCGCGTGGTCCGGCTTCGTCACGCGCGACCATGTCCCACAGATCGTGCACTGTCTCCACCACCGTGGTGCGGGAAGGGAGAAGGTCGACGATCGGATGATAGGTTCGGTGCACGACGCGAGTGCCGCTGCCCGACACGATCCGGCGCAACTGCCTTTCGTTAGCCAGCGTTCCCAGCGCCGACCGCCTGCCCCCCCGCGAAGCATGACCGACGACATGGCGATCGAACCAGTCCGCCTTGCGCTCTTCCGCCAGCAATGCGTTGTCGTTCGTCCCCGTAAAACTCTGCCACGGACGATAGCCAACGCCATCAAGCGCGCGCATGAGTTCGATCATGCATCGCGACACGCCCCCGGTGACCTGGGCTGCGAAGATGTCATGCGAGAACAGCATGGCTTCAGGACTTTCCATCATGCAGGCCATAGGATCGTCCGGTTCCTGTAACACCAAGCGATCGACTGGCTACCCATAGTTCTACCATTACGATGGCAGCTCAAGACAAATGTCACGTTCGACAATATAGCGCTCAAGCTGGTCGTACGCGGCACCGATGTCGGGCAGATTTTCGAAGGAAAGTGCCTCTCCACCGGCCTTTGGCGAACGGAGTCGACGACCATAGCGGCCCATCTGGAACATCATTTCCCTTGCAGCTTCCCAAAGCATCGCTCCTGGACCCGCACGCAGACCATTTCGTCGTGCATGCGCTGCGGATGTATTCACGACACCTATCTGATCCCGGTGCTGCATCATCGAAAGCGCGTAGATTCGGGCGAGATTGATCGCCCCTTCCGATAGACCAAGTCGGTCCGCTGCCTTCTTCAGGGAATAGGACCACATGATATGTGGTGCGTAATAGGCTGGAATCAAAGGATCCCAACGCAAGCCGGCAAAGGCTGCGGTATGCGGATGCTTTGCGAGTGACCGATCGTCGTTCCGCGCCGCATAGCTTCCTGCGGTACTGGCCGGGGAGCCGCCAGGAATGGAGAACGGATAGTCGACCTGCCACGCGTTGCGTGCCATCTCGCTTATGAGCGTGGCGCTGTAGATATCGGGGCTGAGCCCTCCGAACAGCGCACCAAATCGCTCCCGTACCTTTTCGATCAGGGCACGCGATACCAGACCGTGATAGATACGCGGCATCGATCCCAACCCTCGTCCGGGATCGCGCAATACCTCGCGCAGTGCAGCCGGCGGGTCGAGACGGCGGGCCTTACCGGTGAAGGGATGTACGAACAACCGGCTTTCATAGCCGCTTCCATAGTATCTCGACTGGATGCCCGGCCAGAAATAGTTGGCGATGAACCGCGCCCCATAGCTCAGTACCGCATCAATATCATTGCATTCTGCCCAGCGAGCAATATCTTCCAGCCCGGGACCGATACAATCATCGTCCCCCAAGAACATCACGTAGCGCCCCCGTGCATGTTCCAGCGCGAATTCGAAATGGGTTACAACGTCCATTGGGCGGTTGGGACGCAGATATTCAACCGAGCCGGTGCCGGTCGCAGGGGGCAGCATGGCTTCCAGCCCCTCCTCGGCGCTGGTGTCGCTCACGACGATCTGTGCATCGGGCAATATCCCGACGATCTTGCGGACCGCGATCGCAGCATATCGCTGCCGGTTGTGCGATGGCATGACGATCGTGATCAACGGCACGGCGCTTCCTTTCAACGGGAGAGTAGGCCGGCACGCGCCGGGACGAACGATAGCAGTGCGAGCGCGGCGGCACCGCCCAGGCCTGCGGACAACATGGGTACCAGCAGGAACAGGGGCAGGGGAGCCGCCGGACCGACCATCATGTGACCAACGGCATAGCCGCCCGCGACCAGGACCAGCGGCACGACATAGGCGCGTAGCAGGAACGTACCGAGCGCACCCGCGCCCTTGAGCGCCGCGCTGCGTACCGCCAGCCCGACAAATCCCGCGGCATAGAAGGCGAAATAGGCGGTTGCGAACGCCCGCATGTCTTGGCGCGAAGCGAAGAACAAGGCGGCGCCCAGCACCGCGATGCCGCACGCCACCGACAGCTTGGCGAGATAGGCGTTGTCACCGACCGCGATCAGATACGTCGTGAAATAATAGCCGGTCGCCGAAAGCGCCCCGCCGGCAAGGAGAATGGGAGCGACCTCCATCACCGCAGTGATGCCCGAGGCGTTCGGCAGCCAGAGCGGCAGCCACCATTCCATCTGAACCCCCAGACCCAGCGACGGACCCACGACGGCGCATATCAGGATCGTCTGGAAGGTGGTGGCGATGCGGCGTTCGGCGGCGACATCGCCGGCATGTACCGCATGCATGATCTTGGGCGCGAAATAGCTGTTCAACGGGCCCGACAGCACCGCCACCGGCACCATCGCATAGGTCGTCGCGAGAAAATAGCGTCCCGCCGTCTCAAGCGACACGAACGCGCTGACGATCGACTTGTCGAGGTTGACCGCCGCGGCGGCGGCCAGTGTGTAGAGCGTCAGCGGAACGCAACGCCGCAGCAGCGCCATCAGCGCGGTCCGATCCAGCAGCCCCGGGAGATGCGGCACGTTCCCGCAGGCGCGCTCCACCATCCGCCGTACGACGAGGAAATGAGCAAGGGCGACGACGACTTGCACCACCAGAAAGCTGGCTAGGCTGGGTACGGCGGTCAAGCCGGCCACGGTCGCCGCCCCGCGAACGAACGCTCCGAGAAACCCCGATCCCGCGCTCTGATGATATCGACCGACGGCATTCAGGCAGAGCTGGGCGATATTGATCGCAACCAGCGTCGCCGCGAGCACGGCGACCATCGCCACATTCCCGCCGGTTGCGAACGACCATGGCGCCGCGGCGCCCGCGATCAGCGGCATCGGCACCCCCACGCATGCGATCGCCACGGCGATGCCGGCCAGCATCCATTCCGCACGTCGGCGGGTCAGCACCGCCGGCGTCATCGCGACAGGATCGTCGCGCGCGATCGCCGTGTCGCGACTGACCAGCGTCGCCAGCCCCAGATCGGACACCAGAAAGAATGCCTGGAGTGAAAGAACGACCGAGACCGCGCCGAACACGTCGGCGCCCAGCAGCCGGTCGTAGCGCGGAATGAAGAGCAGCGTGACGAGAATGCCGCCGATGCGACCCGCGAACAACGACGCGAGATCGAGCAGTCCGCTCAGTCGGAGCCGGTTCGCAAGCTTGTTCATGTGATGGGTCCGGGCGGACGCGGGCGAACGGCGCCCGCGTCCGCCGATCCTTAGCCGCGCAGCGCCGACTGAACGTACGGCAGCGTCAGCAGCAGCTGCTTGGTTTCTTCCACGTCGAGACGATGCGTGTTGTGCGAGGTATAGTCGTCGATCTGGTTCAAGGCCTGCGACCCTTCCGAAATGAACAGTTCGTAGTTCAGATCGCGGTTGTCGGCCGGCACGCGCCAATAGCGGCCCATATCCTCGGCCTTGGCCATTTCTTCCCGCGATACGAGCGTTTCGTACAGCTTTTCCCCATGACGGGTCCCGAGGATACCGGTGTTGAGCGGGGCCCCGAACAATTCGCTGAGCGCGATCGACAGCGTCTCAATGGTGCAGGCCGGTGCCTTCTGGACGAAGATGTCGCCCTGCGTTCCGTTCTGGAAGGCATGCAGCACCAGATCCACCGAATCTTCCAGCGACATCATGAACCGGGTCATTTCCGGGTCGGTAATCATCATCGGCTGCCCGGCCTTGATCCGTTCGATGAACAACGGAATGACCGACCCGCGCGACGCCATGACGTTGCCGTAGCGGGTGGCACAAAGCACCGGCCCGTCAGCATCCATGCCACGCGCATGCGCGACCAGCACCTTTTCGGCCATCGCCTTCGAGATGCCCATCGCGTTGATCGGATATACCGCCTTGTCCGTGCTCAACAGAACGACGCGGCGCACGCCGTTGCGAATAGCGGCACGAATGACGTTATCGGTCCCCTGGACGTTCGTGCGAACCGCTTCCATCGGATAGAATTCGCACGACGGGACCTGCTTCAGCGCGGCCGCATGGAAGACATAGTCCACGCCCCGCATCGCCGAATCAATCGACTGCGGATCGCGCGTATCGCCGATCACGAACCGGACCTTGGAACTTTTCAAGGCGATGCGCAGATCTTCCTGCTTCTTCTCATCGCGCGAGAAGACGATGATCTGACGTACGCCAGTTTCGATAAAACGACCCAGCACGGTCGTTCCGAACGAACCGGTCCCCCCGGTAATCATCAACGTCTTGCCATCAAGCATCTTTACTTCCCTTTGTCCGCCATGCCCTGTCGGGCTTCGGCGCCAGACCGCCATCGCGTGGATGCGAAGGGTCTGGCCGTATGATTTGACCGGTGCTTTACCGCTCCTTAGCGACTGTTCGCACCACATGCACGATCTGCGTTAGATCGCTTTCGGAAAGCCACCACCCCACCGGCAACGCGAACATCTCGCGTTCCAGCACGTCCGTTCCGGGAAGGTGCCGCGCGGTCGCACCGAACCCCGTGTACCGGTCGTTGCGCTGGTGCAGGCGGGAACATTGAATGCCTTTCGCCTTGAGCGCAGGCATCCAGTCATTTCGTCGTGGACTGCGAACCAGCGCCACCCAGTGCGCACCGGATGCGCCGTCCAGTTCCTCGACGAAGCGCAGGTCGGGTACGTTGTGCAAGGCGTCGCGAAGACGGGCGGCATTGGCGCGGTTGTGGGCCAGGCGCTCTGACAGATCGTCCATGGCACGAAGCGCCAGCGTCGCATTCACGTTGGGAAGCGACGCCGGAACGCCGATTTCCGGAACGTCGAGCGCAGGATCGATCTCGCCGTCGGGTGTACGGAAACGCGCCACGTCGATGCCGAACCGCCGCAACGTCCGGACACGCGCGGCCGCATCGGGATCGCAGGCGAGGGCGGCGCCCTCGATACCGTTCAGCTGCCTGTTGGCGTAAAAGGAAAATACAGCGCTGGTTCCGAAGGTTCCGGCCGGGCGGCCGCGCCACGTTGCACCCAGGGCGTTGTTCGCGTCCTCGATCAACGGCAGCCCGGCCTCGTCGCACAGACGGCGCAGCGCTTGGAGGTTCGCGACCCGACCGGCCACATGGTAGATCGCCACGGCGCGTGTCCGGGGGCCGATGACGGCCTTCAAGTCGTCCAGGTCGACGGTGACGGTGGCCGGATTGACGTCCACCCAGACCGGCGTCGCCCCCAGCATGGCGATGGCGCTGTTCGACGACATGCAGTTCAGGGCAAGGGTCGCGACTTCGTCCCCCGGTCCCACACCGACCAGACGCAACGCCATGGCCAGCGCCTGCGTCATGTCGCTCATCGCGGCGACGGACCGCCCGTCGAGTAGTTGCGCCAGTCGCCGCTCCAGCTCGGGCACCGCCGGTCCCGCGGCCAATGCGCCGGTTTGCCACACGGGATCGAGCGCTTCCCGGGCGGCCGGTGAAACCCGGCAGTCGAACAGAGCTACGGTCACGCCTCAGCCCTTCCGCAACGCGGTGACGATCCGCTCGCGATCGGCATCGCCGACCCACCATCCGCACGGGATGTGGACGAGCCGCCGATAGAAGGCATCCAGCCCGGGCAATGGCGTGCGGTAGGGCGCGAAGACCGAGTGGAAATGGTTGGGGCGATGCAGTTTCGATGCCGCCACGCCGATTTCCGCCAGACGACGCTCGACATTGTCTGAATCGTCCGAAAGCAGGGTGTAGATCCAGTAACTCGGTTCGGCACCGGGTGCCACCGATGCCACGGAAAGTCCGGGGATACCGGCAAGCTCACGGTCGAAGAACCGGCCGTTGTCGATATGCCGGGCGATCGCGGCATCGATGCTGTCCAACTGGGACAGACCGATGGTCGCGGCGACATTGGTCATGTTGTACTTGTAGCCCGCCCGGGCGATGTCGACCTCGGTCCGCGGCACGCCCTTTTCCATGCCGAACCAGCGCAGCTTGCGCGCGTCGCGCAGGCGCGAGGGATCGCGCAGCACCAATGCGCCGCCGTCCACGGTCGTCATGTGCTTGATCGCCTGGAACGAGAATATGGCGGCATCGCCGACCGTGCCGACCGGTACGCCGCCGTCGCGCGCACCGAGGGCGTGCGCGCAATCCTCGATCAGCGCCACCCCGCGTCGGTCAGCGATCTCGCGCAGCGCCGTGAGCGGAGCCGGATAGCCGGCATAATGGACCACGACGATCGCCCGGGTCCGTTCGGTGATCGTCGCATCGACCGCACCGGGATCCAGATTGCCGTTCGCGGGGTCGACGTCGGCGAACACGGGAACGGCGCCCACCTGGATAATGGTGGTGTTGGTCGGTTCGGCGGTCATCGACGTCGTGACAACCTCGTCACCCGGCTCCACGCCGCACGACAGCAGCGCCACATGGAGCGCGCCGGTCCCGCTGCTGAACCCGAGCACGTCGCGCAAACCGAACTGCGCGGCAAAGCGTCGCTCGAAGGCATATACCTGCTCGCCTTCGGCCAGCATCCCGCCATATAGCACGTCTTCGAGCACGGGCATCAGGTCCGTGCGTTCGGGCATGCGAACCTTGACGATCGGCAACATGGGAGCGGACATCAGCGCAAGCCTTTCAAATGCGGTCGAGTACGGCGACATGGGCCGGCACGAAGCCGAGATCGAACCGGCGTGCCATCGTGAAAGCGCCGTCATCAATAGATATGTCGAAGCGATCTGCCGGCAGCGATCGGAGGAAAGGATCGTCGGGGGAAAGATTTGTCGACCAGCGCATATGGCCCGCCGCCCCTGCCAACGCCGCGACGTCCAAGGGTTTTCCGTCCCACGACACGAGCGTCGCCCCCTTCGGACCCGTTGCCACGATCGCCTCTGCACCATCGTTCCAGTAGCGCGTCGCGGAGGTCGCGAACGCAGGCAGTCCCGCGATCGCCGACGAGCCCGGCCATGGTTCCTGCCGGAAGCCGGGTACGTCGCCATTAGACGCTGCGCGTTGCATCACGCGGACGAACCGGTCCCGTTCTATGACGTCATAGCCATGGGCGGCATATACCGCCGGCTTGCTCGTCCAGAGCAGAATCGCTTTATACGACTGCTCGTCCGCCGCCATGCCGACGGCCGCCATCAATACCCGGCCATATCCCCGTCCGCGCAGCGCCGCTGCCACACAGACATAGCCGATCATGGCCACGCCCGGTTGCGGTGCCGGCCGGAGGACGGCGGCCGCGACCAGATCATCCGCTTCGCGCACCGTTATCGTACGGACCGAGGGGCCGGCATGCCATGGCAGGTGGCGTTCGAACGTCACGCCGCGCCCGGGTTCCCGAAAGAAACTTTCCCATATCAGCGCGCGTGCGTCGTCCGGTATGCCGGGATGGATCGAAACCGCCGTCATCCGCACACCGTACGCAGCCTTGCACGGACGGGACCCTTCACTTCGCACCGAACCCGGTGAGCATCGTCTGCGCCGTCTTGGCGACGATCAGGCAGTCGATCCACGGGGAAAAGTTCTTGATGTAGTAGAAGTCGAAATACAGTTTCTCGCGGACGTCCTCGACCTCGGCGACATGCCCCTGATTGACCTGCGCCCATCCGGTCAGGCCGGGGCGGACGATATGACGGTAGCGGTAAAAGGGAATTTCCCCCTCATACCATTCGGACAGCACCCGAGCCTCGGGACGCGGTCCAATCCAACTCATCTCGCCCTTGAGGATGTTCAGTATCTGCGGCAGCTCGTCGATCCGGCTCTTGCGCAGGAAACGCCCGATCCGGGTGATGCGCGCATCGGCGGACTTGGTCTTCGCCGCATCAAGCGCACCGCCAGCGCGTTCGCCCGACACCATGGTCCGGAATTTGTACACGGTGAACGGCACCCCGCGATACCCGATCCGGATCTGACGGAAGATCGGCGAACCGGAGGAATCGAGCCGGATCAGGATCGCGATCAAGACCAGCGCCGGGAACAACAGCACCAGCGCACATGCCGCAGCGATCCAGTCGCCGATATGCTTCGCCGTCATGAAGGCCGACACCGGCGAAAGTGTCCCGAAGCTGTTCTCCGAGATATGCTCAAGCTGGACCATCCCGGTGATGGACTCGGCGAGGTGCTTGCCATGATATACCGGCATCCCTTGCAGGGCATAGTCGGCGAGCTTGCGATCCCATTCCGAAGGCAGGTCCACCCGCAGGTCGGCGGTGATCGCGTGAAGGCCGGAGATATCCTGCTCAGGGTCGTCGAGAACCGTCCAGCGCACCCCCGTCAGCGGCAGGAGCAGCGCTTCGCAGTCGCCACCCGGCACGATACCGATCTCCAGGGACCGCCGCCGCACCACAATGACATGCACAGCAATGAACCAGACGATGATCGACATGAAGCTGATTAGGAGCAGTATTCTGCTATAAGAAAGGCGCACAAAAATCAGCGCCATCAGCATCAAGCCATAGGATATGCCGAAGGAAGGCAACACATAAGCACTCGCTTCCACTCCGGGATACTGGCTGACGCTTCTCAGCAGCATGATGCCGACCAGCATCGCAACCACGCTGTAAAGCCATGTCGCGATTACGACGTTGAAGCTTGTGGTCGCAGTATCGCTCCAGGAAAGCAGCAATATGAATGGCAATAGCGTCACAATGAAGCCGCCTGCCACCTGATGCCGCAAGCGCAGCCATCCCGTGGCAGCCCCTCGAACACTTAGATACGTCATTGGATTAAGCGCTCTTTTGCCTTGCGGTCGGAGCTTACCGACAAGCGGAACATATATTTCTACCAACTTGGCTTGGCATTATACTTTCATAAAACCCAAGCTGGAAGCGCCGCGCGGCCTAGCAAATAGCTATCCAATTGACAAGCTATCGGGCCGGATCGGTTCGGTCGGGCCACTTCCGCGCGGTTGGAAACGGACATTGTTCCGCCCCACACAGCCCGCCGGCAATCTAGGTGTTCAGTCCCGGCATCTGGTGGATCGGGTCGACGATGAACCGGTCTGGCTCTGACGTCCAGATCTTGGCGATGTATTCGTAGGGTGTGAGGCCGCTGAGCGTCTTGAGCCGGCGTGCAAAGTTGTAGGCGGCCATGAAGTCGGTGAGGTGCGTGCGCAGCTGGTCGTGGCTTTCGTAGTGGAAGCGTTTGACGGTCGCCTCCTTGATGGTGCGGTTCATCCGCTCGACTTGGCCGTTGGTCCACGGGTGGTTCGGCTTCGTGAGCCGGTGCTCGATGTCGTTTGCTTCGCAGATCATGTCGAAGCGCATCTGGCGCGACCAGGCTGTGTTGCGGTTGCGGGGCTGCTCGGCGAACTGGATACCATTGTCGGTCAGGATAGTGTGGATGCGGTACGGCACGGCTTTCAGCAGGTGTTCGAGGAACTCCCACGCTGTGCGCCTGTCAGCCTTGTCGACCAGTTGGGTGACCGCGAACTTGCTCGTGCGGTCTGACCTGCTGCCGGTTTTCTGGACCGCTTGGAG
>NZ_LQQO01000024.1 GCF_001619955.1 Sphingomonas hankookensis
TCGACGGCTCGTACGACGCGGTGCGGCGTTATGCGGCCCGCTGGCGCCGGGCGCGACGTCGCGATGTGATGAATGCGCCGGCGTTCATCCCGCTGCTGTTCCGGCCGGGCGAGGCTTACCAGTTCGACTGGAGCCACGAGGACGTGGAGATTTCGGGCAAGCCGATGCGGGTAAAGGTCGCGCATGTCCGGCTATGCGCGTCGCGGGCAATGTATGTGCGAGCCTATCCCCGCGAGACACAGGAGATGCTGTTCGACGCGCATGCGCGGGCGTTTGCCTTCTTCGGAGGTGTGCCGACGCGCGGCATCTACGACAACATGAAGACGGCGGTCACGAGCGTGTTCACGGGCAAGGAGCGTGTCTTCAACCGGCGCTTCCTGGTCATGGCCAACCATTACATGGTCGAGCCGACCGCCTGCTCGCCGGCGTCGGGCTGGGAGAAAGGTCAGGTCGAGAACCAGGTGCAAACCGCACGCGGCCGCTTCTTCCAGCCACGCCTGCGATTTACCAGCCTCGAGGAGCTGAACGGTTGGCTGGAGGCCGAGTGTCGGCGCTGGACAGAGTTGCACCAGCATCCCGAGCAGAAGGAACTGACGGTTGCTCAGGCCTGGGCTGCCGAGCGCAGCGTGCTCCAGCCTGTTGTCGCACCCTTCGACGGCTTTCATGAGAGCGAGCATGCGGTAAGCGGCACATGCCTCATCAGCTTCGA
>NZ_LQQO01000025.1 GCF_001619955.1 Sphingomonas hankookensis
GATAGGGGGTCCTTTTTGGACGCCGATTGACAGATGAATGGGGTTCCGCGTTCATCCGATACCGCTGAGACTGCAGAAAGGTGGTCCTGCTAGAGGCCGCAATGTAGAATTCTGTTCTTCGTGCATAGATATGGGGGCAAGCGATATGGATCGATTCGACTGCGCGATCCTGGCGGAACTGGAACAGGATTCGCGACAGGGCTTCGGCACAATCGCGGACAAGGTGGGACTGTCGAAAACGCCGTGCTGGAACCGCGTCCAGTCGCTCGAACAGCGTCGGGTCATCACCGGCTATCGCGCCACGATAGATCCGCACGCCATCGGCTTGCGGCTTAGCGCCTTTGTCGAGGTATCGGTCGACTTCGCCCATCATGCCGCGTTCGAAGCCGCCGTGCTCGACCATGCGGCCATACTCGACTGCTATACGGTCGCTGGTGACGGCGACTATTTGCTCCATGTCATCACCCGCGACGTCGAGACGCTGGACGGACTGTTGCGTAGCGAACTGAGCCGGCTTCCCGGCGTTCAGCGCTTTGCGTCGACCATTTGCATGAAGACGATCAAGCGCGCCGCACCGCTAATGGCTGCGGTCAAGGTCGCCTGACCGGCTCGTTATCTTTCCGGAACGTTACATTTCTTGTCTCTGCCCAATCGGGTTGACGCCCCGACGTCCGATATTGCACCTGCCCCGCAAATGCTAATCACTCGCAAGAGTAATAAGGGGGTTTCATGGCAATCGGATTGGGCCGCAGGGTATCGGCAGGGGCGTTGGCTTGGGCGCTGACACTCGCGCCAGCCGTCGCGCAGACGCAGGCCGGGGCGAGCGATAGCGAGGATGTGGCGGCCCCCGACATCGTCGTCACCGCCTCTGGGTATGAGCAGCGCATCATCGAGGCACCGGCCAGCATCAGCGTGCTCGACCGCGCGAACCTTGAGGCAAAGCGCTTCGGCAGTCTCGCCGAGGCGTTGCAGGACGTGCAGGGCATCGATGTCGGCGGGGAGGCGGGCAAGACCGGCGGGATGAACATCTCGATCCGCGGGATGCCGAGCGACTATACGCTGATCCTGCTCGATGGTCGGCGACAGAACCCGCCGGGTGGCGTCACGCCCAACGGCTTCGGCGAAACCACGACCAGCTTCCTGCCGCCCTTCTCGGCGATCGACCGGATCGAGGTCGTGCGCGGACCGATGTCGACGCTGTATGGGTCCGACGCGATGGGCGGGGTCGTCAACATCATTACCCGCAAGGTCGGGAACCGCTGGGTCGGAACGGCGACCGCCGAAAGCACGATCCAAGGGGACGACCGGTTCGGCAATATCCAGTCGGTGAACGGCTTCGCACAGGGGCCGGTGGTCCGCGACCTGATTGGCCTGACGCTGTGGGGCAGCCTGTTCCACCGCGAAGGATCGGACATCCCGATCCCCGGCGATCCCGCGCTGACCCTCGGCCGCAATCCGGTGCGCGCCGATATCTACAATTACGGCGCCCGCCTGTCGCTGACCCCGCATGCGGATCATGATCTTTGGATCGAGGCGGATCGCAACACTCAGGCCTATGACAATAGCGAAGGGCGGCTCGGCACGCTGGGGTCGGGCGGCTATGCACCGGAATTGCAGTTCAACCGGTCCAACTATGTCGTCGCGCATAGCTGGCGCAGTGGCCTGGGTACGCTCGACACGACGCTGACCCGCAACGAAACCGCGACGATCGGTCGCCTGATCCCGCGTGGCACACCGGGCAAGGTGGCGGGCAGTCCGCGCACGCTGGAGGCGCGCAACGACATTATCGATTCCCGCTTTGCCGGACGGCAGGGGCCGCTCGCCTTCACCCTCGGCGGCCAATATTGGCATGCCCGCATGGTGGAGGGGGTCGCGCCCGAACCGTTCACCTTCACCCAATGGGCGGGCTTTGCCGAAGCGACGCTGACCCTCGCTGAAGGCTTCAACCTGACCGGCGGCGTGCGCTATGACGATCATTCGACCTTCGGCAATAAATGGTCGCCGCGTGCCTATGCGGTGTGGAACGTCACCGACGCGCTGACCGTGAAGGGCGGCGTCAGTCGCGGGTTCAAGACCCCGCGCGTCGAACAGATTGCCGAGGGGATCATCGGCTTCGGCAATCAGGGGCGCACCCCGTTGCTGGGCACGCCGAACCTCATTCCCGAAACCAGCACCAGCTACGAAGCCGGTGTCTATTACGACGCCGATGGCTGGTTCAGCGGCAACGTCATGCTGTTCAACAACGACTTCACCGACAAGATCGCCGCCGGACCGGGCATCCCCAATTGCCAGTTCGCCGGCAATCCGAACCGGCCGGGCTGTCTGGACGTGGGGCCGTTCCCGGCGGTCGACCTGTTCGCGCAGTCGATCAACATCGACAAGGCCCGCGCACGCGGCGTCGAAGCGGCGGGCACATTCGCCTTCAGCCCCG
>NZ_LQQO01000026.1 GCF_001619955.1 Sphingomonas hankookensis
GGACCCCCTATCGGCGTCCAAAAGGGACCCCCTTCGTCGAGCAGCGTTACGGGTATGACGGGTGCACCGTTCGCGCTGGTTGCGGCGTAGGGCGGGCGTAGCCCGACCGGAGGCGCAACCAGCGCGAAGCGTTCTCTGCCGGTGGTCCTGGGCGTCAGCTTCGATGTTTGAAGCGCCAGCTGTCGTTGCCGGTTTCGACGATGTCGCAATGGTGGGTAATACGGTCGAGCAGTGCGGTGGTCATCTTGGGGTCGCCAAAGACGGTCGGCCACTCGCCAAAGGCGAGGTTCGTGGTGACGATGACGGAGGTCTGCTCGTAGAGCTTGCTGACGAGGTGGAAGAGCATTTGACCGCCCGAGCGTGCAAACGGCAGGTAGCCAAGCTCGTCGAGCACCACGAGGTCGAGGCGCGAGAGCTGGGCCGCCAGCGTGCCGGCCTTGCCAAGGCGCGTTTCCTCCTCGAGTCGGTTCACCAGGTCCACTGTGTTGAAGTAGCGTCCGCGGGCGCCGGCTCGTACCACATTGGCGGTGATGGCGGTGGCGAGATGCGTCTTGCCGGTACCCGTTCCACCGACCAGCACGACGTTGCGTCGGCCCGGAAGAAACGAGCCGCTGTACAGCGAGCGCACCAGTCCCTCGTTGATGGGAGTGTCGCCGAAGACGAAGGCGTCGAGGTCCTTCACCGCGGGCAACCTGGCGGCCGACATCCGGTAACGGACCGAGGCTGCATGGCGGTGCGTCGCCTCGGCACGCAGCAGGTCGGTCAGGACCTCCATGGTCGTGCGCTTGCGCTGGAGACCGGTAGTGACCGCCTCGTCGAAAGCGCCAGCCATGCCCTTCAGCCCCAACTCGGTCATGGCCGTCATCATCTCATGCCGCTGCATGGAGGCCTCGCAGGCTGTCATAGCGGTTGCAGTCGGCGCGGGGCGGATGGCGCAGCGCCAGATCTTCTGGCGTGACAATAGTCAGCGGTCGCGGCGGTTCGCGCCGGCGGGCCAGGATGTTGACGATGACGTCGTCGCTGGCGACGCCGGCCAGCAATGCTTCGCGCACGGCCGCTTCCACCGCC
>NZ_LQQO01000027.1 GCF_001619955.1 Sphingomonas hankookensis
CCGCCGCCCGCCGGTCCGTCGCGGCGGGGCAGGGCCGTGACCAGGATACCGTCGAAGCCGACTTCGCCGCCCGCCGCGCCGCGCTCGCGCCGGAGTGAAGGTCCGCTGGACGCCGGAGGCCGAGGCGGACCGACTGGCAATCTGGGACTATCTGTCCGTGCGCGATCCCGCCGCCGCCGTCCGCCTCGACCGGTCGTTCGGCGAAGCGGCCGCCGGCCTCGCCGACTTTCCCTTGTCCGGCCACGAAGGCGAGGTGCCGGGGACGCGCGAGCTCACCCCACACCGCAGTTACCGCTTGGTCTATGAAGTCGCCGACGACACCGTCTGGATCCTAGTCCTGATCCACGCCGCCCGCCTCTGGCCGCCGTTCCGCGCCGAATAGCCGCAGCGGGTCTGCCCGTCCGGCCAAGTCATGGTGCGTTCCGGTCGCGATCCTGCAAAGATACGCGCGCCATAGTGCAAAGATACCAGGATATATTCCGCTGGGTTCGGGGTTGTGCGTGCTCGTCGTTGCGCTTGGCGTCATCATGGCCCGCCCGCCGTTCATCGATGCGGACTTGCCCGTTCGCTGGCACGGGTTCGGCCTGACGATCCCGACGCGCGACGTTTCCCTCGCAATCGGACGGAGACCAACCATGAACATCGACACGCTGAACGGCGCGGCCACCGATCTGGGCGGCAAGCTGAAGGAAGGCATCGGCGCGGCGACCGGCAACGACAAGCTGCGCGGGCAGGGCAAGGCCGACCAGCTGGGCGGCACCGTGCAGAAGACCTATGGCGACGCGAAGGATGCGTTCGAAACCACCGTCCGCCCGCTGATCGATCAGGCGCGCCAGTTCGCGCGCGAACGCCCGTTCCTCGCCGCGACGCTGGCCGGCGTCGCCGCGATCGCGGTCGTCAACACCCTTCGCGGCGAATAACCGCCACCGCCGGCGGGTCGTGGCATCGCGGCCCGCCGGCAATGCCGTTCCCGACATGACGGGAGCGTGTGCTGCCTGACAGCGATCGTCCTCGTCCCATCGCCAATGCCCGTCGTCTGGCGGCGGAGGCCTTTGGCAGCTTCTGGCTGGTGGCCGGCGGCTGTGCGGCCGCCGTGTTGGCGGCGGGTGCCGGCGTCCCCGGGTCGATCAGTCCTCGGCAGAACAAGCATCACCCCGGACCAAGCCCGGGGCGACGCTACTCAAACCACCGCCGGCAGCTTGTCCAGATACTTGTCCAGCGTGATCGGATACTCCCGCACCCTGATGCCGGTCGCGTTGTACACCGCATTGGCCACCGCCGCGCCGACCCCGCACAGGCCCAGTTCGCCGACGCCCTTGGCCTTCATCGGATTGGCCTTTTCGTCCGCCTCGGCGAGGAACACGACCTCCTGATGCGGGATGTCGGCATGGACCGGCACCTCATAACTGGCGAGGTCGTGGTTGACGAACAGGCCGAAGCGCTTGTCGACCGCCAGCTCCTCCATCAGCGCCGACCCGACGCCCATCGTCATCGCGCCGATCACCTGGCTGCGCGCCGAGACGGGGTTGATGATCCGCCCCGCGGCGCACACCGCCAGCATCCGCTGGATGCGGGTCACCCCGGTATAGGCATCGACCGCGACCTCGACGAAATGCGCGCCGAAGGTGGCAAAGGCATATTGCTTGTCGAGCGCGCCGAACTCGATCCTGTCCTCGGCGCTGAGATCGCCGGCATCGCGCAAGGGCACCGCCCGTCCGCCGCCGCGCACCTGCCCGCCCTCGAACACCGCATCGGCGCCGAGGCCCAGCTTGGCCGCAACCTGTTCGCGCAGTTTGACGCAGGCGGCATAGACGCCCGCGGTGCTGTTCGGCGCGCCCCATTGCCCGCCCGACCCGGCCGACACCGGATAGGCGGAGTTGCCCAACCGCACCTCGACCGCCTCTACGGACACACCCATCATCTCGGCGGCGGTCTGGGCGATGATCGTGTAGCTGCCGGTGCCGATATCGGTCATGTCGGTTTCGACCACGACCCGCCCGCCGACCAGGCGCACCCGCGCCGCCGACTTCATGTTGACATGGTTGCGGAACGCCGCCGCCATGCCGATCCCGCGCAGCCATTTGCCCTCGCGCACCTGCCCCGGCCTGGCATTGCGCTTCGCCCACCCGAAGCGTTCCGCGCCTTCGGTCAGGCAGCGGACCAGCTGCCGCTGCGAAAACGGCTTGTTCGGGTTGGACGGATCGACCTGCGTGTCGTTCTTGATGCGGAACGCGACCGGGTCCATGCCCAGCTTTTCCGCCATCTCGTCCATCGCGACTTCCAGCGCCATCATGCCCGGCGCCTCGCCCGGCGCGCGCATCGCATTGCCTTCGGGCAGGTCGAGCACCGCAAGCCGCATCGCCGCCAGGCGGTTTGCCCCGGCATAGAGCAATTTCGTCTGGTTGACCGCCGCTTCGGGACCGCCGTCCGGCTGATCGCCCGATCCGCTTTCATGCGCGATCGCGGTGATCGTCCCGTCTTGCTGGCACCCGATCCGTATGCGCTGCTTCGTGGCGGGACGGTGGGTGGCGTTGTTGGCCATCATCGGCCGCGCCATCGCGATCTTGACAGGCCGCTTCGCCGCCTTCGCCCCCAGCGCCGCCAGCACCGCGTCCGCCCGCAGGAACAGCTTCCCGCCGAACCCGCCGCCGACATAGGGCGATTGCAGATTGATCTTGTCCTTGGGAATGCCCAGCGTCTTGGCCAGATCGCCGCGCCCCCAATCGACCATCTGGTTCGACGTCCAGATCGTCAGGGCGTCACCGTCCCAGCGCGCGGTGGAGGCGAACGGCTCCATCATCGCATGACTATGGTCGGGCGTGGTATATTCGGCGTCGAGCTTGACTGGGGCTGCGGCATAAGCCCCTTCGAAATCGCCGACCCGCGCCTCGGGCTTGCCGTCGTCACCCGGCGCCGGCTTGGCGCTAGCCAGCCCCTCTTCCAGGTCGAACCGGCCCTTGATGCGCGCAACATCGACCCGCACCAGCTGCGCAGCGGCGGTCGCCTGTTCGAAGCTTTCGGCGACGACCACCGCCACCGCCTGATGATAATGGTCGATCGCCGGCCCGGCGAGCAGCTTGACGGTGTTCATCCGCCCCTTGCCCAGCGGCCCCGCGCTGTCGGCGGTGACGATCGCCAGCACGCCCGGCGCAGCGCGCGCGGCGCTGAGGTCGATCGAGCGGATCGTCCCCTTGCCCACGCCCGCCCCGACGATCACGCCATAGGCCGCATTCGGCACGTCGCGGGCATGTTCGAACGCATAGGGCGCGGTGCCGGCGACCTTTTTCGGCCCGTCGATCCGCGCACGCGGACGGCCGACCACCATTTGCCGGTCGATCGGATTGGTGCCGGCGGGGGTTTCGAACTTCATGGAATTACCCCTTCGCCTGCGCGATGACGGAGGCCAGCGCGCGGGTCGCGAGCGGCAGTTTGAACGCATTGTCCTTGGTCGGCGTCGCGCCCTGAAACGCCCGGGCCGTCACGGCGGCAGCACCCTGCGGCAGCAACGCCTCGGCCGCCTCGACCCGCCACGGACGCGGCGCCACGCCGCCGAACGCCACACGCCCCGTGCCGTCGCGCTGGATCACCGCCGCGACCGACACCAAGGCATAGGCATAGGACGCCCGGTCGCGCACCTTCTCGTAAAAATGTTTGCCGCCGATCGGACGGGGCAGGGTGACCGCGGTAATCAGCTCGCCGGGTTTCAGCACCGTGTCGAGATCGGGCCGGTCACCCCATAGCCGGTGAAACTCGGCGATCGGAATCCGCCGCGTCTGCCCGCTGCCGTCGACCGTCTCGATAACCGCGTCCAGCACCCGCATCGCCACCGCCATGTCGCCTGGAAAGGTCGCGATACAGTCGTTCGACACACCGATCACGCCCAATTGCCGCGAATAGCCGCCGATCGCCGCACAGCCAGAGCCGACCTTGCGCTTGTTGCACGCCATGTTGGTGTCGTAGAAATAGGGACAGCGCGTGCGTTGCAGCAGATTGCCCGCCGTCGTCGCCTTGTTGCGCAACTGGCCGCTCGCGCCCGCCACGATCGCCCGCGTCAGCACGCCATAATCGCGCCGCACCCGGTCATGGGCGGCAAGGTCGGTATTGCTGACCAGCGCCCCGATCCGCAGCCCGCCATCCGACGTCCGCTCGATCCGGTCGAGCTTCAGATCCTGCACATCGACCAGATGAGTCGGCGTCTCCGCCTCCAGCTTCATCAGGTCGAGCAGGTTGGTCCCGCCGGCGATGAATTTCGCGCCGGGCCGGGTCGCGACGATCCGCGCCGCCTCGGCCGGGTCCTTCGCGCGCTCATAGGTAAATGCCTTCATGCGCCCGCGACCTCCGCCATGGCATCGGCAATGTTGGAATAGGCGCCGCAGCGACAGATATTGCCGCTCATCCGCTCGCGCAGCTCCATATTGGTCGCGCGCGGTTTGGCGGTCAGGTCGGCCTGCACATGGCTGGGGATGCCGCGCCGGATCTCGTCGAGCACCGCCACCGCCGAACAGATCTGCCCCGGCGTGCAATATCCGCATTGATAGCCGTCATGCTTGACGAACGCCGCCTGCATCGGGTGCAGCCGCTCGGGCGTGCCCAGCCCCTCGATGGTGGTGATCGCATCGCCGTCATGCATCACCGCCAGCGTCAGGCAGCTATTGATCCGCTTGCCCTCGACCATCACCGTGCACGCACCGCACTGGCCATGGTCGCAGCCCTTCTTGGTGCCGGTCAGGTGCAGATGCTCGCGCAGCGCATCCAGCAGCGTCGTCCGCGTATCCAGCGTCAGCTCGCGCACCGTCCCGTTGACGTTCAGCCGCACCGGCATCGCCGGCGGGGCAGGGGCGGGGGCCGCCTGCGTCGCCGACAATGGCGCCGCCACCAGCGCGGCCCCGGCCGCCCCGGCGGTCAGCACGCCACGGCGCGAGAGTTCGAAATCGGACGGTTCGCCCATGATGCTGCTTTCTGTTGCCCCGGATGCTGCGCAGACCAGGGCGCAGCGAAACTTGTAACGCCCGCGAACCGGTTTCGGGTGCAGGGGGCAGGGCGTTGGTACGCTAACCGACACCCGCGCCCGTTTCCTCCACCGTCAGCCCACCCCCACCGTCACCCCGGGCTCGACCCGGGGTCCCGCTT
>NZ_LQQO01000028.1 GCF_001619955.1 Sphingomonas hankookensis
ACAGGTCACTCATCCCGGTCTCCTTGCGGAGCCTGAATCAGATCGCGACGCTCACATCAATGGGTCCTGACCCTAGCCGCCGCGAGCTTGTTCGGGCTTCACCCGGACGATCGAAGCCTTCAAAGTCGACGGACTCACTAGGCCGACCGACCAGCACCAGCATCACCTCGACGATCGCCGACCCCATTCCGGCACCCCGCATACCTTCCTGCCACTTCCCCATTCCGGCGCAAGACCGTGACGGATCAGCCGGGATCAGGGCATACGACGATCATACCAGAGTGCAAAAATTGCGATGGCGTAGAGAATGCGGCCATGATCGCGGCGGCCGGTGCGATGTTCGAAAAACAGGGTATCGATCGCATCCGGGTTCAGCAGGCCGGACGATCGCAGGCCGCCATCGTTCCACATCTCCTCGACATAGCCGCCGAAGTCGTCGGCGAACCATTCAGCCAGCGGCATCTGGAAACCCTGTTTGCGGCGGTCGAGGATATTGGCGGGCAGCCACGGGGCCACGGCCTCGCGCACCGGCCATTTCCCCAAGCCGCCGCGCAGCTTGATCTGCCCCGGCATCGCCAGCGCGAGCGACACCATCCTGTGCGACAGCATCGGCACTCGGACTTCGAGGGAATGTGCCATGCTCGCCCGGTCCACCTTGGTCAGCATCGCACCGGGCAGGTTGAGCTGCAGATCGCACATCGCGAACTGATCGAGCGGATCGGTGGAGATTGCGTCGGGATCGGGACAGAAGGATCGCGCCATGTCCGACAACGCGGCTGGACCGTCGCGTCCGTCGAGCGCGGTTCCGGCGAAGAGCCGCCGTCGCAGTTCGGGCGTGGTTATCTGCGTCTTGGAAAAGAAGCGTGCGACGCCATCGGCCAGCCCCAGCCCCGCCGCGGTCTTCTGCCAGCGCTGGAGCCGGCGGTTCGCACCCGCCCACGGCAAGGGCGGGATTCGCGCTGCATGGCGGGCCGCGCCGCGCACCACGGCCGGCAGCCGCCCGAGCCGGCGTTCGGTCAGATGCCGTTTGTAGCCGAAGAACAACTCGTCGCCGCCGTCCCCCGACAGGGCGACCTTGACGTCCTGTGCCGCCAGGCGGGAAAGATACCAGGTCGGCACGGCGGAAGGGTCGGCAAAGGGTTCGTCATAGACGCGCTGGATCGCGGGCAGGACCGTTCGTGCATCGTCGGCGTTCAGTCGCATCGTGCGATGCCGACAGCCCAGATGATGCGCCACCGCCTCGGCATAGCGCGATTCATCGTACCGCGGATCATCGAAGCCGATGGTGAAGGTGCGGACAGGCCGATCGGACACGCGCGCCATCGACGCGACGACCGCCGATGAATCCACGCCACCGGACAGGAACGCACCGACTTCGACGTCGGCACTCAGCATCTGGTCCCGTATTGTCGCCAGCCACGTATCGCGAAAGGCGTCGATCCATCCGGCATCGGTCCGCGATTCGTCGTGCGTATAGCGTGCGGTCCAGTATCGATGATGTTCCGCTGATCCTTGCGCGCCAAGTTCCAGCGTCGCTCCCGGTTCGAGCATCCGGACCTGACGATAGATCGTCGATGGCCCACGCATGTGGCCGAAGGTGAAATATCCGTGGACGGCATCGGAATCGATGTCGAACGTCATCCCCGGCAGCGCCAGTATTGCCTTCAGTTCCGACCCGAACGCCAGCGTATGTCCGTTGATCGCGTAATATAGCGGTTTGATCCCGATGGCGTCGCGCGCCAGCGTCAGACGCCGCGACGACCGGTCCCAGATCGCGACGGCGAACATGCCATCCAGACGTGCCCACGCATCGCGCCCCCATTGCCGCCATGCGGCCAGCACGACTTCGGTGTCGCCATCGGTGGCGAAACGGTGGCCGAGCGCGGCGAGTTCGTCGCGCAGGCGGCGGTAGTTATAGATTTCGCCGTTGAAGACGATCGCATGGCGACGATCGGCGCTGTGGATCGGTTGATCGCTGCCGGCAAGATCGACGATGCTCAGCCGCCGCATCCCGAACCCGAAATCTCCGTCAACCAGCACCCCGTCGCTGTCCGGGCCGCGGTGCAGGATCGCATCGCATTGCCGACGTATCGTCGCGGCGACGACTGGACCACGCCCGCGCGCATAATATCCCGCGATCCCGCAAATGGGGCTTCTCCTCGATCGAACGCGCGGTCTGTAGGCCCGCGCATCGGCGCTGTCACCCATGCGACTTGCTCCGCCCCATCGCGACTTCTAGGCGATTGCCATGAAGGAAACGGAAAGCGCGCAGGCGGGGTCGGGAAGCAGCCTCATCCACGCCGCGTTACGCAATCTCGGCTGGCTGCTCGCCAGCCGGGGCGTGCTGGCACTGTTGTCGCTCGTCTATCTCGGCCTTGCGACCCGGACGCTCGGCGTCAGGGACTTTGGCCGTTTCGCGCTGGTAACGGGTGCCGCGCAGGCTCTGGTTCTGTTCGTCGGGTTTCAGACGTGGCAGGTCGTCGTGCGGTATGGCGTCGAACATTTGCGGTGTGGCGACCGTGCAGCGCTCGGCAGGTTGTACCGTGCCTGTATCCTGCTCGACGCGACAAGCGCCGTGGTCGGGATCGCGCTCACCGTCGCGATCCTGGTGTTCTTTGGCGATGCGATGGGCATCGAGGGCAGCATGATGGGCGACACCGTGATCTTCGCGGTGGCGCAGATCATCACCGTCCGTTCCGCCGCCGTCGGCATCCTGCGCCTGTCCAGCCGCTTCCGCGAAAGCGCGACGGCGGACAGCGTGACGCCGGTCGTCCGGCTGACCGGTGCGGTGATCGCTACGATATTCTATCCGACGTTGCAGGCGTTCCTGGTGACATGGGCGGTGGCCGAAGTCGCCACCGCCGCCGCCTATTGGTGGCTGTTGGCGAAGAACGGCGATCTGAAGATCATCCGCGAGGGACCGGTCGCGCTAGACGCGCTTCTGCGCGAAAATCCGCAATTGTTCGGTTTCCTGGTCAACACCAATATCAGCTCGACACTGGGACTGGCGAGCAAGCATGTGCCGCTGCTGTTCGTCGGCGGCTTTGTGGGACCGGCCGCCGCCGGGGGATTTCGGCTCGCCATCCAGTTGGCACAGGCGCTGGTGAAATTCTCGCAACTATTGTCGCGGGCGGCGTTTCCCGAACTGGTGCGCGCGATGCGACAGGCACGCTCGGCGACGATGGCCCGATCGTTGCGACGCGGCTTTGTCGCATCGGGAGCGGCGGGCCTCGCCATCCTTGGCCTGATCGCGCTGACGGGACGTCCGCTGCTGACGGCGGTGGGCGGCGATCCCCGCTATGCAGCGGCCTATCCGTTGCTGGTGTGGATGGTGGCGGCGGGCGCGATCGATCTGGCGGTCGTCACGTTCGAACCGGTGCTGATGGCGGCGCACCGTTCGACTGCGGCGATGGTGTCGCGCATCGTCGGCGCGGCGGTGCAGATGGCAACGATGATCGTCCTGCTTCCCGTGATGGCGGCGGAAGGGGCAAGCATCGGCGTATTCGCCGGTTCGCTGGTCAGCGCGGTGCTGCTGAGCCTGTCGGTCGCGCGGCTGCTGCGCCGCTGATCCGTGCACGCACGAAGGCGAGGTCGTCCGGGCGATCGACGTCGACCGCCGCCAGTCCGTCGATCGCCGGCACCACCACCGCCCGTATCCCGGCGCGTCGGCCCAGCGCGTCCACGGCTGCCGCCAGCGTCAGCCGTCCCGTCAGATAGCGTATCAGCAATCCCGGCCCCAGCCGCAGCACGATCCGCCATGGCCGCTTGCGATCACGCTCCACCCTTTGCCAAAGGTCGATCATGCCCGCCGCCCTGGGGGTGGCGAGATAGAACAGGTTGCAGCCCGACCAGTCGCCGTCGGCGAAGCGGAGATAGGTGCGGCGCGACCCGGGTGCAGCTTCCTCGATAAGGTCGCGGCGGGCCAGCAGCACGGCGACATCCGCGTCGGGCGGCGTCGCGGCGAGAAAAGCCGTTATCCATTCCCCGCGCAACAGCGCGTGATCGGCGGTCGTCACCAGCAACGGCGCGCCCAGTTCGGCGAAGGCGACGGCGGTGCTGCCGCTCGGTCCCGCTTCGGCAGGCAACGGTCGGGCACCTGCCCGTCGCGCTTCGGCGACGACGGCTGCGGCGTTCGCCGATACCGCGATACGGGTTCCGCCCGCGGCCCCGATCGCCGATACGACCCGCGCCAGCATCGTCGTTCCACCGACGTCGACCAGCGCCTTGTCCGACAGCCCTTCGCTCACGGCCACCGGGTCCGCTTCCCCCCGCGATCCCGCGAGCACAAGCGCCGACCAGCTCATCGTCCCGCCCCGGAGCGCCATACGCGCCACAGGACACCCGGCGCGGACAGGATGGGGTGGCGTTCGCGCCACGGGGTCAGCGCCACGCGGACGCCGGTATGTCGTTCGATCTTCCACAAGGCATAGCGCGCCGCGCCGTCGAACGTGAACGCGGCCTTGATAAGCCGGGCAGCGTTCAGCCAGCGTCCGAAGCCCGCCCGGGCGCACCACGCCCCGGCAATGATCTCGATCTGGCCCTGCCGCAGCCGGGGAGAGATGTAGCCGTCACGTTCCTCGAACGCGATACCCGCCTTTTGCCATGCCAACGGCAACAGGCGTTCGTAGCGTGCCGGTTGATGGGCGACGATCTGTTCGTGCCGACCGGGCGCCTCGACGCGCAATTCGGTATCGTAGGTCGCCTTGAACAGCGACCGCCAATAGTCGAGCGGCCGGGCCGTCACCGGGCCGTGCAATGCGGCGAAGGTCGCGGCGGTGACGGCGGCGAGCGCGATCGCATCGACGACCCGGTCGCGCACCGACGCATCGCGTGCCGACAGCAGGGCGGAGGGTTGCACGAACCGGGTCCAGATCGTCGTGTCGAGCAGGACGCCCGATGCCGACTTGCGAAAGACGTCCAGCGGCATGGTCGCCACCTTGGCCCGGACGATCTGCCGCGCAACGTCGATCTCGTGATAGCTGATATCCGGCCACAACATCGACCAGCCGGGACGGGAAGACGATGGCGATGCGCGCAGGACATAGAAATCCTGTACGCCGTCGAGGTCGCCGGTGCGCAGCGTCGAGCCGTAGAAAAGTACCGCGTCCCCTTGCAACCGTTCCATCAGCACCCGTGCCACCGTCGTGATGACAGCGGATTGCGGCTCGGACAGTTCGGTCGCGATCAGGGCACGCAGCGACGTCACGGAACGACGAAACGAAGCGGAGTTCCGGCCCGGACCGACATGGTGCCACCCGGGAACAATTCCCCGTCGAGAATGAACCCGTTTTCCAACGTGACCTGCGATGGTTTGAGGTCGTTCAGGCGGTGATATCCCATGCGGTTGAGCCACCCGGACTCCCGGCCCATCAGGATGGCGGGGGCGACGACCGGCATCAAGCGGGGCGGCGCGTCGATCGCCAGCCCGTTCAACCCCACGCCGTCCCGCCCCAAAGGTCGCAGGCCGAGCGGAAACCGCCGAAGCGTGGACAGCAGCATGAGGTAGAACCGCCGTTCGCACATCTCCCCGGTCACTTCGTTCCGGCATGCCATCATCTCGCCCGCGCGCCACGGATTGCTCCGTTTGCCCAGACACGTCTGCAACACCCCGCCTAGCACCGACAGCCCGACGGCCGTGCCGTTGAACACCCCCATCCGGTGGGCCCCCTGCGCCAGCATCGTCGCACGAACGAAAGCACCGGCACCAAGGATGAAGCCGCTGAGCGGAACCTCGGTACCGTCATAGGTGATTTCTATCGGCGCGCGTTCGGCGATAGTGCTTTTGTGGAATGCCGCGACGATCGCGTCGAGATTCCATCCCGCCGGGATACGCAGGTCGTTGGCCAGCGCGTTGGTCTTGCCATTCGGCATCACGCCGATCGGTGGCATCCGTTCGCGGAACATCGGCCGGGCGGCGCTCATCACATCGCGCACCGTGCCGTCGCCACCGTCGATGACCAGCAGGTCGACCTGCGCCTGGGCGAAGCTTTCCAGCGCGTCGACCATCCGTTCGCGCGTGTCGGGAGCAGCGTACAGGATGTTCCGATTGTGCCCGTGGTCGTGCCCGTGTCGGGCGGTGCTGCGATGACTGCGCTGGTTGGCGATGACGGCAATGCGGGGACGCGCCGCGTCGAGCGGCACGGCTTGCGGGCGGAGACGCACAGGCATCTGGATCATCCGTCCGGTCAGGCCGGACAGCAGCGGCAGCAGATCGTCATTGGCCAGCGTCCGCGCGAAGCGATTCTCGGACGGAATGTCGACCATGGGTCGCAAAACTGTAGCATCGCGCATGTACGTTACTTTCAGCAGGATCTCGACCCGATTGCCGTAAAGTACACGGCAGGGTTTCCTTTTGCGATACTTCCGGCGGACCTGCAAGCATTACGAACGGCTGAAATTATATCCCGACCGGCTGGCAGCACGGTCAGTTCGGATAGCGCGTCCGTATGAAGATGCTTCGGCCGTCGGCCGGTGCCGCGAAGCGGGCCGCACTAAATGCCGGCAGCCCCATCGTCGCAGGCGCATCGTTGGAGAAGCCGAACCCTTCTTTCGGCCGGAACAGCGTCCGGTTGAAATCGCGGTCGCCATTCTCGTCATGATAGGTCGCGACCGCATAATGGCCGGGTGCGACCCAGAAACAGCCTGTGGTCCGTGACAGGCGCGCCGCCGTCCGCACACGCAGCAGTTTTCCGCCCTTGGCGAGGAAACGCTTCCGATCGTCGGGATACAGAGTGAAGACGACTTCGCCCTTTGTGCTTCGTATCGCCGTCGCCACCAGCGTAAGCCTGATCTTTCCCGCACCAGAGGTGCCCGCACAATCCTCCGCCTGCGCAATACCGGGCATCCCCACCATCGTGACGAGCGCGGCAAGTGATACGAGTGCGGATTTGACTGGCATATTCATTACATGGGATCGACACGCCGTCGCGCAAGCCGCGTCATGCGAGCCAACTGACCATCGCATCGCCGCGTCGCGCCCGTGCCATCGCCTGCATCAGTCGGACCAGATGGACCAACAGCGAGGTCATCGTCCACCATGCGACCGCGACGATTCCCCAATCGGGCCGCGCGACCAGTATCGCCGCGAACAGGATGACCATGTTGGGATTGCGCCGTGCGGTGACGAGCCGGAAACGGCTGTCGAACGGTCGCCACATATGGATGTGCATGCCGAAGCGGACGATGAACGCCCCTTCGATTAGGCGTTGCGCGACATAGCCGAACAGCATCGCCGCCATCACGCCCCAGAACACGTCATCCGTCAGCGGCCGCCCATAGGCCGCGCATCCAACGCCCCATGCGTACCACCAGATCGGCGGATGGACGAGATCAACGCCGTGATCCCACGCATTGCCCAGTTTCGAGGACGTGATCGTGCAGCGTGCCAGCTTGCCGTCGACCGTGTCCAGCACCATGAAGATCAGTCCGGTCGCCATGCCGGTCCAGAACCAGCCATGCCAGAACGCGATCGTCGCCACGATGCACAGCACCGATCCGATCGCCGTGACTCCGTTGGGGGACAGGCCGATGCGCGCCGCGATGCAGGTCAGGACGAACGCCCATTCGGGCCACAGATATTTGGTCAGCACATCGGTGACGCCCTTGTAAGCACCGACATAGCTCGCCCGTTCGATCGCGGGGACGTTGGCTGGCACCAGCCGTTCGGCAAACGGGCGTTCGCGCTTGCGCAACGCCTCGTCGAAGATGCCGCCCTCGTCCTCCGCGGGCAGGATCGTCAGATGGGGCGGCAGCGTCGTGCCCTGTGTCATGGCATCGCGCACAGCCATACGGTCCGCATCGGCGACATGCGCGAGAACGGCCACGCCGTCGCGCGTCAGTACGCAGTCGCGGCGACCGCGCAGATGGCGCATCCATGCCGGATCGAACGCATATTCGAGGTTGGCGAGCAGGACCGTGTCGCCTGCGGTTCCGCTGTCCGGCAGGCCGAGCGCGCTGGCGATGCGGCGCAGCCGTTCCCGCGCGTCCATCCCCCACAACAAGGTCGGGTTGTCCCCGACCGGTTCGACACGGGGGAAAGGAAGGTCGGTGGTATCCGGCATGATTCTACCTGTTTGGCCGCCCGCGTTCCGGCACGGCGTCGTTCAGTATCGCGAGGATTACCTCTGCCGCCCGCGCCGCGCCCGCCCCGCTCGCATCCCCCGCCGCCGCCTGCGCGATCGCCTGCTGGACGGGGGCGAAGCGGGGATGGGCCGCCCGCGCGCCGTCGATCGCGGCGGGCAGGTCGTCGAGCGTGCGTACCACTTCCCCCGCATGCCACATCGCAAACGCGGGATCCGCGCGCCAGTCGCGCTCCGCCGGGTCAAGTAACACCGCCGGGCGTGGACGGACGAGATATTCGATCAACTGGCTCGACGTGTCGCCCAGATACAGGTCGGCCATCGCGGTATAGCTGCCGTCGACCCCGGCGAAGCTGTCGAGATCGCAGTGAACATGCGTCAATCCGGCGACCTTCGCCAGCACCTCGCGAAGGTCGGGTGCCTGTTCGATCAGCCTCTGATGCGGCGCCAGGATCACGTTCCAGTCGGTTCGGGCGACGAGCATCGCCACGATCTCTCGCCCCCAGGCGGGCCATGACGAGCGGTGCGCCTGCCAGTGCGGGGTATAGAGGAGGACCGGCCGATCCTGTGCGAACAGCGTACGCACCGGGGCGTGGTGAGTGAACGCCGCCTTCACATAGCCGGTGGCGGTGATGCGATCGGGCGCGATGCCCCGCTTGAGATAGGTTTCGCGTTCCTGCTCGCTGGGAACCAGCGTATGGAACGCGGCGCGGCGACGCGGATCGTCTCGCGCGCTCATCGATCCGACCCCGTGCGATGTCTTGACGTATCGGGTTGCCCGCCACGGCATCAGGCGCGGCAACCACAGACTGGTCTGTTCGGCACAGACCACCACCGGCGTCCTGGCAAGGCGCGGCGCAAGGCGGAACAGCATCGGCAGCTTGGACGGCAACACCGGATTGCGCCCGACTTCGTCGCCGTCGTCTCTTCGAAAGCCGGGCGCGCGACGAATGACGATACCGGGGGCATCGAGCAGCGCCGTCCAGCGCCGCAACAGCCGTTCATGCACCGACGTCGATACCCACAGATCGATCGCCACCGTGCTATCGGCAGCGGCGAGCGCCTCCACGATTGGATACAGGTGCGGTATTAGCAACGTTTCGCCAAGGAACAGGAAAGCAATTGACCGACGCCGCGTCATTGCCCCCGTCTCGCCGTCCACCGCAGGATATCATCGGGCCGATCAATCTCAATCCAGTCGCCACTGGTTTCGACGAGCGCCTCAACCGGTTCGGTCTGCGCCAGCGCACTGATCACGTCGTGATGATAAGCGGCGTAACCATCCGCCTCTCCAATCACACGGGCCAGCGCATCGCCATACCCGCTGTCCCGAGCGCCAACGATGATGCCCAATGAACGATGGGTTGCGTACGAGGTTGCAAGGCTTTTCGAAACGCGGATCACGGCACCCTCATCCACCCGGACGAGCATGTCGTCCTCTTCCGGCACGCCCAACGGCTCGACCACCAGTCCGACGCTGCGCGGTGGAACGGCGATCGCCCGTTCGATAATGGCGGATGCGAAGCTGCTGTCGCCGTTCATCAAGCAGAAGGGATTGTGCAGGACGTCACGCGCCGCCCAAACGCTGCCGATGCTGCTTGCCACCGCCCAGAACGGATTGAAGCGCAGTTCGACCTCGATGGGTAGATGCCGTGCCGCAAGGTGGCGTTTGATCTGGTCGGCGCGATAGCCGACCACGACCATCGCCCGCGCGATACCTGCCTGCGCCAGCGCGGCGAGTTGCTGGTCGAGGATTGTGCCGTTCGCCATCGGGACGATGGATTTCGGCATGTCCTGCGTGAGCGGCAACAGGCGCGAGCCGCGCCCGGCACTGAGGATGACGGCCTGCACGAGTCAGGCCACGACCGCTGTCGTCAGGTTCCAATCGAGCGATGTCCAGTCATGTTGCCCGGCGAGGGCGCGCATCGACCGGTTGCCGTTCACCGCGATTCCTCGGTCGGCGAACGCTAGGCAAGGCGCGTCGCTGGCATGATCGGAATAGAAACGAACCAGCAAATCCTCGCGCGCGAAACCCTGTCCCGACAGCCAAGCGCTGACCGCGGCCAGCTTCGCTTCACCATATACATTCGCACCCGCAAGCCGATGGGTGATGCGATTGCCGCGCCGTCGCGCCTCGGTCGCGATGACATCGCTAATACCCAGTCTGCGCGCGATGGGTTCGGCGTAGAAACGATGCGCGGCGGTAGCCAGAACGATGCGATGCCCGGCGGCGCGGTCTGCCGCAATCTGCAGCAGCGCGCCGGGGCGGATGCCGTTACGCACGACATGATCGGCAAAGCTTCCGGCCCATCGATCGATTACGGCCTGCCGCGTATCGCGTCCGATGAGCACGCCGTGCATCACCTCCTTGATGCGGTCGCGGCTAACCCATCCAACCGCCCTGCCGATCGCGACCAGCATCACGAAGGGGACCAGCACGATGCGCCATGGGCAATACCGTAGTATGGTCCTCGCGAGGAACCACGACCAAGTCGGAAAGCGGGTTACGGTACGGTCGAGGTCGTAGAAGCAGATCGTTGGTTTTGCCGACTTGCCGTGTACGCTCGCAAGGTCAGCACACAATGCGTCGAATGCCGGCCGACCTGCCTTCCGATCGCCCATTGGCACATTCCCTGCGATCACGGGCGCTACGCCTATGCCGTTCAACATGTACACACGATAGGATACTTTCAGAAACGGTACAAGCTACCACCCGCCTTGGAAGGCGGTGCCGTTAACCGGTGTCCGAGGGACATCCGCCGTTCGCCAGCGCGAGGAAGCAATTCCATCGCGAGCGGAAATGATCTTCCTGCGTCTGTCCGACGAACACCAGCAATTCATCGAGGTGCAGGCGTCGCCGATGCATCGCTCCGTTCATCAGATCGATGAGCAAACCCGCAAGTCGCTCGGGCGGCAGCAACGGCAATTCGCCCAGCTTCTGAGCACGGCCTATCAACTGAAGCGCAATATCCATCATTCGCATATGCCATCCAGACAATTTCGAGCGCAGGCACGGATCATCGATTGATTCGAAGCACAGATAATTGAGAAAGGATGCGTTATCTGGCTCGACAACATAATCGAAAAACGACCTTGCCCAGCATTGCAACTTTCCGATAGGCGATGCTTCGTTAGTTGAACTAAGAATACCGTCCTGAAGTCTATCTATTTCCTGATCTACTACAATGTCGGCAAGTTCGGACTTGCTACCGAACTGGCGATATATCGTGCGTTTCGTGACGCCAGCCAGTCTCGCGACTTCATCAACTGACAGGCCGCTGATACCGGTGACGCGCAACAGGCCCAGCGTCTCTTCCATGACCCGGTTACGCAGGCCTGCCGCTTCCTCCAATGTCGGTCGTCCGAAGCGACGGGGCGGTTCCATCTGACAGATATTCCAATGAGTATAGGATTCGAAGCTATCGCGGGACCTCATAGCCCACCAGATGCAAAGACTAAACAGCCAGTATCCCAATCGGCCGACATCGACGGGCTCAGGCGGCGTGCAATCGTCGCGTCGTCAAGTTGAAGCCGACCCCCGACAATCCTTTTATTAGCTGTTTGCGCGGCGGAAGTTCGAATGGGACTTTGCGCTTAGGGTCAGGACTCGTTGATCACAGCCAGAAGA
>NZ_LQQO01000029.1 GCF_001619955.1 Sphingomonas hankookensis
TGCGCCACGCCGCCCCGCCACTGGCACTCGCCCTGATCGGCGTGGGCGCGGCACAGATGGGGATGCTGGGTGCGATCCTGACCTTCGTCGCGCGGCCCCTGTATGCCACGCACCTGTCGACGACGGTGCCGTTCGGCATCGGGCCGCTGGCCGATCAGCAGCTGGCCGGTCTGGCGATGTGGGTGCTCGGCCTGATCCCCTATGCCGTCATCGGGGCGCTGGTGATGCGGTCGTCGTGGCGCCGAATGGTGGCGGCATGATCCTGAGCATCGTCAAGGCGCTGCACATCGCCGCGTTGATCCTGTGGTGCGCCGGGTTGATCGCGCTGCCGCTGGTGCTCGCCAAACATAGCCGCGACGAGGCGCAGACGACCTATGCCCGGCTGCGACTGCTGACGCATGACAGCTATACGATGATCGTCACCCCGGCGGCGGTCGTGGCGATCGCGGCGGGCACCGCGCTGATCTATCTGCGCGGCGTGTTCGAACCGTGGATGTTCGCCAAGCTCGTCGCGGTCGGCCTGCTCGTGTGCCTTCATGCCTTTGTCGGCCATGTCGTGCTGCTGATGAGCGAGCGGCGCGGGGAATATGCGCCGCCATCGGCCGTGCCCCTGGTCGTCGCCAGCATCCTGACGATGACCGTCGTCCTCTTGCTGGTGCTCGCCAAGCCGGTCGTGCCGGACATCGCGCCGGCCTGGCTCAAGTCACCGCAGAACCGTCAGCTTCCTGTCGAAGAGACACCGATTTGATACTCGAACACCAGCTTGCCGCCGTGCCACCCGGTGAAGCCCGTAAAGGCGACCGCGAAGAGCGAGAGGAGCAGCCCGTAGGGCAGCACCGCCTGTTCATATCCGGTCAGCCGCAGGCCCCAGTTCGCGCCGAGGATCGACAACAGCATGACCGCGATGATGAAATGCGTCCAGCTGGCCGAACGCGCACGGATGCCGGGCACCAGCAACAGCTCGACCGTCCCCGCGATGCCGGCGAGCACGCCGAACAGAAACCCGGCGCCCGACGCCCACAAAGCGGCGCGCGCCCAGAAAGTGTCGCCGGTCCACCAGTACAACAGGTCGGCGCCCAGCGTGCAGGTGGTCAGCGCGATGGGAAAGGCGACCAGCATGGCGTGGATGGGATGGCCCGCCACCGCGATCTTGGATTCGGTGCGATGAAACGCTTCCTTTTGCTCGATGGGATCGACCAGCCGGGTTTCGGCCGTGTCGGTGTGCGCGGAATCGGTCGACATGGGGCAGCTATTCTCCGGGCCGGGGCGGGCCGCGCCGGCATGTGCGCGACAACGCTCGTCGCGCTGTCCGGTTGCACGGGCGAATTGTCGACGATCGATCCGGCCGGTCCCCATGCCCGTTCGGTCGCGACGATGTGGTGGGTGATGCTGGGCGGATCGACGCTCCTTGCCGGGCTGGTTTTCGTGCTCCTCGCGCTCGCGTTCCGCCGCCGGAGTGCCGAGCGCCGCGCGGCATCGGGGCGGTTGTGGATCGGCGTGCTGGGCCTTGCCATGCCCGGCGTCGTGCTGCTCTCGCTGGTCGGCTATGCGCTCAGCGTCGGCATCGGCACGCTGCCGACGGCCGATGCGGCGGCGGTCGAGATACGCGTGGCGGCGCGGCAATATGCGTGGGACGTCGTCCATCCGGGCGGCATCGCCACGCAGAACGTGCTGCACATCCCGGCCGGACGGCCCGCAGACCTCGTCATCACCTCGACCGATGTGATCCATAGCCTGTGGATCCCGCGGCTGGCCGGAAAGATGGATGCGATCCCCGGCCATACCAACCGGTTGCGGGTGATCGCCGATGCGCCGGGCATCTATCGCGGCAAATGCGCCGAATATTGCGGGGTCGGGCACAAGGACCATGGCTTCACCGTCGTCGCGCATGACGCGGCGGGATGGGCCGCGTTCACGGGAGGGGAACGATGAGCGCGCTGAAACTGCACCGCGAACTGACCGCGATCTGGCGCACGGAGCCGGGCTGGCGCGGTCATTTCCGATCGGTCAACCATAGCGATATCGGCAAGCGGTTCATCGTCGCGGCCTTCGTCTTCTTCGCGATCGGCGGTGTGCTGGCGATGCTGATCCGCGCACAGCTCGCCACGCCGCGCAGCGCCTTTGTCGGGCCGGAGGTCTATAACCAGCTGTTCACGATGCATGGCAGCATCATGATGTTCCTGTTCGCCATCCCGATGTTCGAAGGGCTGACGATGTATCTGCTGCCCAAGATGCTCGGCAGCCGCGACCTGGCGTTTCCGCGCCTCTCCTCGCTCGGCTGGTGGTGCTACCTGTTCGGCGGCACGATCATCATCGTCGCGATGCTGGCCGGGGTCGCGCCCAATGCGGGCTGGTTCCTGTATCCCCCGCTGTCGGGCAAGGCCTATACGCCGGGTATCAATTCCGACGTCTGGCTGCTCGGCATCACCTTCGTCGAAATCTCGGCGATGTGCGCCGCGATCGAGATCACCGTGTCGATCCTGAAACTGCGCGCGGCGGGCATGCGGCTCGACCGGATGCCGATCTTCGCCTGGTATCTGCTGGGGACGGCGGGGATGATGGTCTTCGGCTTTCCGCCGCTGATCCTGGGGTCGATCCTGCTGGAGGTCGAGCGGGCGTTCGGCTGGCCCTTCTATGCACCCGAACTCGGCGGATCGCCGCTGCTGTGGCAGCATCTATTCTGGCTGTTCGGCCATCCGGAGGTCTACATCATCTTCCTGCCCGCCGCCGGCGCGGTATCGACCATCCTGCCGGTGATGGCGCGTACCCGGCTGCTCGGGCACGGCGCGATCGTCGCGGCGATCATGGCGCTGGCGTTCCTCAGCTTCGGGCTGTGGGTGCACCACATGTTCACCACCGGCATCCCGCACATGGCGCTCGGCTTCTTTTCGGCCGCCTCCGCGCTGGTCGCGGTGCCGACCGCGGTGCAGGTGTTCGCGTGGCTGGGGACGTTGTGGCAGGGGCGGCCGGAAATGAAGCTGCCGATGCTCTACCTGATCGGCTTCTTCATCGTGTTCGTGATCGGCGGGCTGACCGGCGTCATGCTGGCGATGGTGCCGTTCGACGCGCAGGCGCACGACACCGCCTTCGTCACCGCGCATCTCCATTACGTGCTGGTCGGCGGGTTCGTGTTCCCGATGCTGGCCGCCGCCTATTACTGGCTGCCGCACATCACCGGGCGCGAACGGGTGATGCGGATCGGGGAAGCGGCGTTCTGGCTGATCTTCATCGGGTTCAACCTCACCTTCTTCATGATGCACCTGACCGGATTGCTGGGGATGCCGCGGCGGATCGATACCTATCCCGAGGGGATGGGCTGGACATGGCTGAACCTGTTGTCGTCGGTCGGCGGCTTCCTGCAGGCGTTCGGCTTTGCGCTGTTCCTGATCGACGTCGTGCTGCAGATCTGGCTGGGGCGGATCCATCGCCGCAACCCTTGGGGGGCGACGACGCTGGAATGGGCGATGCCGATCCCGTCGACGGCGTACAACTTCGCCAGCCTGCCGACGGTGGCGACCCGCGATCCGCTGGCCGACGATCCCGATCTGGGCGTGTCGCTCGCGCGCGGCCGGGGGCTGCTGGCGACGCCGCGCCACGGCTGGCGCGAGACGCTGGCGGTGGACATGACCACCGGCGCGCCCGACCATGTCACGATCCTGCCGGGCAATAGCTGGCTGCCGATCGGCACCGCCGCGATGCTGGGCGGCTTCTTCCTCGCGATGCTGGCCGGGGTCTATATCGTCGCGCCGGTGTTCCTGCTGGGCGTGGTCTGGCTCGGCTGGCGCTGGGCGTGGAGCAACGGCATCCGCCGCGACGTGGGGACGGTCGCGGTCGGTGACGGCCTGTCGCTGCCGACCAGCTTCGAGGCCGCGCGCACGACCGGCTGGTGGGGCAGCATCTTCGCACTGTGCGCCAGCGCGACGCTCTTCGCGTCGTTGCTGTTCGGCTATGCCTTTCTGTGGACCATCGCGCCCAACTGGCCCCCGCCCCGGCTGATCGAACCATCGCTGCTGGTGCCGCTGGTCGCGGTCGTTGGCGCGGTCGCGGCGGGCCTTGGCGGGCGCGGGGGGAACCATCCGCTGCTGCTGGGCGGGCAGGTCGCGATCGTGGCGGCGCTGGGCTGGCTGCTGACCGGAGCCCCCGGCCCCACCACCCATGCCTATGCCGCGGTCAGCGCGATGCTCGTAGCCTATGCGGTCTTCCACGCCGCGCTGGCCGCGATCATGGGTGGGTTCCTGGTGGCGCGGGCGCGCAGCGGCTTTCATTCGGCGACGCGTGGCGGCGAGGCGCGGATCGTCCGGCTGTGGAGCGATCATGCCGCCGGGGTCGGCGTCCTCGTCGCGATCCTGCTCGTGCTGCCGGGGTGGCTCGCATGATCGTGCTGCTGCGCCTTTCGGCGGGCCTGATCGGATGGGCCGTGGCCTTCTGCCTGATCTACGCCCTGCATGGTCTCGGCTGCTCCGGCGGGTGGGCGGGAGCCGGCGTCGGCGGTATGAGCGTCCATCGCGCCGTCCTGCTGGCCGGCTGGGCATTCTCGCTCGCCGCGACGGCGGGGATCGCGCTGTGGCTGCGGCGGTTCCGCGCGACCAGCCTCGATCGTGCGGCAGCCGCGCTCGGGTGGGTCGGGTTCGCCGCGACGCTCATTACCTTCGCCCCGATCGCCGTCGTGCCGGCGTGTCTGTGATGCGCGACGATACCTCCGCCGCCTTGCGCTGCACCTCCCGGGAGTTGGCCGCATGAACGCTCCCCGCATCCTGTTCCTGGGGCTACAGACCCTTACCGGCCTGCTCGGCGCAGCGATGACGGCGCTGGGACTGTGGCTCGTGACGCTGGGGGGCACCGCCTATTATCTCGTCACCGGCCTGCTGCTGGTCGCAGGCGCCGTCGTCGCATGGCGCGGCCGTCCGGCAACGGCGGTCGTGGCCGGTGGGGTCGCGCTGCTCGTCACCTTGCTGTGGTCGCTGGTCGAGATCGCGGGCAAGGGGTGGATGGAGTCCTGGGGCTTCGACCTTGCCGGTCGGGTCGGCCTGCTCGGCGCGCTGGTACTGGCGTCCGCCGTCGTCGGGCTGATACCCCTCGGCACCCGCCCGTTGCGCACCGTCGCGATCGGCGCGGTCGGCCTGTTGCTGACCATTGCCGCCACCCTCGCCTTCTTCTGGGAGCGTCCCGGAACCGCGCGAACCGCCGTCGCGGTTGCCCCCGGCCCAGCCGACACCGACTGGACCGCCTTCGGCGGCACCAATGCCGGCACGCGCTATTCCCCGGCGACGCAGATCACGCCGGCCAATGTCGGCTCCCTGCGCGAAGCATGGCGGTTCCACACCGGCGACCTGCCCGAACAGGACGGACGCGTCTTCTTCTCGGCGCAGAACACCCCGCTCAAGGCCGACGACACCCTCTTTCTATGCTCGCCACGCAACCGTGTCTTCGCACTGGACCCGGCGACCGGGCGCGAGAAATGGCGGTTCGTGCCGACCATCGCGCCGCGCACGCTCGAATCCGCCTTCTCGGTCGCATGCCGCACCGTTGGTTATCATGCGGCACCAGGCGAGGGCGCAGCAATCTGCGCCCGCCGCATCTTCGTCGCAGTCGCCGATGGCCGGCTGATCGCGCTGGACGCACGGACCGGGCGGCGCTGCCCGGGCTTCGGGCGCGACGGCACGGTCGACCTGACCGCCGGCATGGGCCTCAAGGAACCCGGCCATGCGTCGAGCAATTCCGGCCCATCGGTCATCGGCGACATGGTCGTCGTCGGGCAGCAGGTGAGCGACAACCAGCGCCGCGACGCGCCGTCCGGCGTCGTGCGCGCCTATGACGCCACCACCGGTGCGCTGCGCTGGGCGTGGGACGCGAAGCGCAGCGACGCCCGAGCCCCGCTCGACGCGGACCAGACCTGGCCCAAGGGGACGCCGAACGTCTGGAACGTCATCTCGGGCGATGCCGGGCTCGGGCTGGTGCTGCTGGCGACCGGCAATGCCGGCAACGACCATTGGGGCGGCAATCGCGATCCGGAGGACGACCGTTTCAGCAGCGCGGTCGTCGCGGTCGACCTGGCGACCGGGGCGACCCGCTGGGCATTCCGCACCGTCGAGCGGGACCGTTTCGACTATGATTCGGGCGCACAGCCGGTGCTGACGACGCTCCCGGTGGGCGGCGCGGCACGGCCGGTGGTGATCCAGGCAACGAAGACCGGGTCGCTGTTCGTCCTAGATGCCCGCACCGGTCGCCCGGTCACGCCGGTCGACTATCGCCCGGTCCCGACCGACGGCATGCCGGGCGACCGGCTGTCGCCGGTACAACCGCAATCGGTAGCATATCCCAATCTGTCGGGGCGTCCGGAACGCGATCCCGAACGCATCGATGCGCGTCATAGCTGGGGCCTGACCCCGCTCGACGCCGCGCTGTGCCGGATCCAGTTCCACCGCATGCGCTATGACGGCATCTACACCCCGCCGACCGGCAAGGGCCTAGGGACCTTGCTGTTCCCCGGCACCGTCGGCGGCATGAACTGGGGCGGAATCGCACTCGACCCCGCGCGCGGCGTCATCATCAGCAACCACAGCCGCCTGCCCAACCGTGTCCAGCTGATCCCCCGCGCCGATGTCGCCGATCCGGCGATCGGCGATGGCGGACGTCGCCCCGACCAGGCGGTCGCCCCGCAGAAGGGCGCACCCTATGGCGTCGACCGGCCGATGTGGCTGTCGCCGCTGGGCGTGCCCTGCATCGCGCCGCCCTGGGGCTATATCGCCGCGACCGACCTGCGCAGCGGTCGGCTGCTCTGGTCGCAACCGCTGGGAACCGGCCGCGATACCGGGCCGCTGGGCATTCCGTCGCAGTTGCGCATCGTCATCGGTACGCCGAACCTGGGCGGCGCAGTAACGACCGCCGGGGGCCTTACCTTCATCGCCGCCGCGCAGGACCATTATCTGCGCGCGTTCGAAACCACCACCGGGCGGTTGCTATGGTCGGCGCGACTGCCCGCCGGCGGCCAGTCCTCGGCGATGACCTATATGCATCGCGGTCGCCAATATGTCGCGATCGGCGCGACCGGTCACGCCCGGTTCGAGACGAAGCTGGGAGATGCCCTGACGGTCTATGCGCTGCCCACCCCGCCGGCTAAGTAATTGACGTAGCGCGCTTCGTCGCAAAATACTCTGACAAATCCGCAGTCCTTGCTATGGGGCGGCGGACAGCAACGGAGGGATGCGGCGATGATGTGGGCCAGGCGCGACATATTGAAGGCGGGATCGGCGATCGTGGCGACGACCGGCCTTCCGCGGCTGGCACGGGCGCAAGTCGGCGGGACGAGCGTCGGCACGCTCGAAATTGATACCGCCGGGCGGCGGGCGCCGATCTCGCCGCTGATCTTCGGGCAGTTCATCGAATTTCTCGGCCGTTCGATTACCGGCGGCATCTTCGAGGAGGGATCGCCGCTCTCCGACGCCAACGGCTTCCGGCGTGACGTGCTGGCCAAGGTGCTGGGACTGCAACCGACGATCCTGCGCTTTCCCGGCGGTACGGTAACGAAAATCTACCATTGGGAGGACGGGATCGGCCCGCGGGCGACGCGTCGTGTCCGCCCCAACCTGATCTGGGGCGGGGTCGAGGACAATCATTTCGGCACCGACGAATTCATTCGCTACGCCCGCGAACTCAAGGCCGAACCGTTCATCACCGTCAGCATGGGTGTCGGCACCGCCGAGGAAGCGTCGAACTGGGTCGAATATTGCAACGGCACCGGCAGGACCCATTATGCCGATTTGCGTCGCCGCAACGGCTTCGACGCGCCGCATGCCGTGAAATATTGGGGGCTGGGCAACGAAGAGGACGCCGAACCCGATGCCGGCCGGTTGCAGGACCCGGCCGACTATGTGCGGGAGGCATGGTATTATGCCAAGCTGATGAAATTGCAGGACCCGTCGATCAAGCTGATCGCGGCGGGCGGCGGACAGGCGTGGAACGAACGGGTCGTCCACGAGCTGCACCCCGTTGCCGACTATCTCGCGCTCCATCTCTATCCCAAGACGCAGGGCGGCGTGCCACTGTCGCTCATCAAGAGCGCCGACGATACCGAGGCGACGATCGGCACGATCCGGGACCAGATCGCCCGCCTCGCCCCGCCGCGGGTGACCGAATTCAACAAATGGTATCGCTTCCCGCCCCGCGCGGCGCCGATGATGATCGCGCTCGATGAAATCGGCATATGGGAAGATGCCGGCGGCGGCGTCTACAACATGGAAACCCGGTACGACTGGAATCACGCGCTGGCGACGGCGACGCTGTACAACGTCATGATCCGCAATGCCGACATCATCGGCATGGCGACCTGGGCACAGACGGTGAACGTGCTGGCGCCGATCCTGACCAATGCGACCGGATCGATCGCGCAGACCATCTGGTTCGTCATGGCGCTCTATCGTCGCTTCTGTGGCAGCCACCGGCTGTCGGCGACCCTGCCCTCGCCGGTGCTCGCGCTGCCCGGCGCGGAACAGCAGCGCTCGCTCGACACCGCCGCGACGATCGACGATGCCGGTGGCACGATCAGCGTGTTCGTCGTCAACCGGCATCCCGACCGGGCGGTCGCAACCCGCATCGCGCGACCGGCCGGTTATCGCCGGGTCGATCTGCACGAACTGTCGGCCCCTTCGCCGCGCAGCGCCAATACGCTCGACCGGCCGGAGGAGAATGTCGTGGCGGAACGGTCCCGCACGCTGGGCACCATCCCCGACCACTACAGTTTCCCGGCCCACTCGATCACGGTGCTGCACTTCCGCCGCTGACCGGCCGGGCAGATGCGTCGCGAATATTCATCCTTCCGAATGACCTCCCCGGTTGACAGATCGCGGCGCAAAAAGAATAATCAATTTAATTAATCGAATCAGGCGGCGAACGGATCGCCTGACGAAACATTGGGGAGGTCCGATGCGCTACGACTCGTCGACGGTAGTTCGTTCGGTATTGCTGGGTGCAGTATCGGTTTTTGGTCTGGCAGCATCGGGCGGCGCCTGGGCGCAAACCGGGGTCGGCAACACCCCCGCCGCGCCGACCACCCCCGCCGATGCGGTCGCCGCCCCCGAACAGGTCGATGCCACCGGCGACGAGATCGTCGTGACCGGCATCCGTGCATCGCAGGCCCGCTCGGTCGAAATCAAGCGCAACGCCGCCAGCGTGGTCGAAGCGATCAGCGCGCAGGATATCGGCAAGCTCCCCGACGTCACCATCTCGGATTCGCTGCAACGCATTCCGGGCGTACAGATCCGCCGCGAGGCGGGTGAAGGCGGCGCGGTCAACATCCGCGGCCTGCCGCAGGTCACCACGTTGATGAACGGCGAACAGTTCCTCGGCGCCAATTCGGTGACGACGGTCCAGCCGAACTTCACCGACATTCCCTCGCAGCTTTTCTCCGGCGCGACGGTGTTCAAGTCGCCGACCGCGTCGCTGCAACAGGCGGGCCTGTCCGGCACGGTCGACCTGCTTACGCGTCGGCCGATGGATTTGAAGAGCGGGCTGACGCTGTCGGCGGCCGCCGAAGGGCAATATGGCGACGAGACCAAGAATTGGAGCCCGTCGGCCAACGGCCTGATCGCCTATCATGGCGATCGCTTCGGCGTGCTGGTGTCGGCCGCCTATAGCGACCTGACGCTCGGCAACAGCTTCCGCGGCGTGCAGGATTACGGCGTCGCGCTGAACAACGAAGGCGGTAGCGCGACCAACCCGGGCGCGTTCGCGGTCGGCAACAACGGCGTCAGCCGCGGCACGCCGGTGCGCAATGCGCAGGGCGCGATCATCGGCTATGACGTGAACGGCGACGGCGATGCCAATGACGCGTTCATCACGCCGCAGTCACACACCGCGTGGAACCGCATCACCAACCGCGAACGCTTCGGCGCCAACGCCTCGCTCCAGTTCGAGATCAACGATGCGCTCAAACTGACCGCCGACGGCTTCTACACGCGGCAGACGCAATATGACCGCACCGCCGGTTTCCAGTTTTCCAACGTCGACTGGCTGTCGTCGCCGTTCCTGCCGACCAAGTCGCGCGATACCGGCGCGGTCGTCGGCGGCTACAACGTCAACACGGTGCAGCAATATACCTACAGCCTGCCCAACTTTGACAGCTATTCGGAAACCTTCCGCACCAAGAGCGAATCGCAGAACTATAATCTTCAGCTCGACTGGCAGCCGAGCGACCAGTTCAAGGGTACGATCCGCGGCATCTATGGCAAGGCGTCGCGCCGCCGCGACCAGTCCTATACCCAGTTCAACCTGACCAACGGCAGCCAATGGGCCTATAACGGCGTCGGCAACTATCCCGCCTCGCTCGGCGGCGACCGTCGGTTCAACCCGACCGGCTTCCAGATCTACAGCCAGACCGCGACCGTCGATTATTCCAGCGGCGCGCCGGTGTTCGGCTTCTCGCCGGCCTTCCTGTCGCAGGTGTCCGATCCTTCGCGCTACGGGCTGAAGACGATCTCGTCCGAAGGCAATGTGTATCAGGAAGGCGATCTGTGGGCGCTGCGCGCCGATGGCGAATATACCGCCGATAACGGTGTGAAGCTGTCGTTCGGTGGCCGCTATGGCGAACGCAATGTCGACCAGTTCACCTTTGACCGCGTCTCGCCCTTCTATGCCGGCAACACCGACAATGCCGCCAACCCGGCGGGCGGATGCCTCGTCAAGTGGAAGGCGTTCGACGTCAACCTGAACGACAACAAGTGCGCCGTGCTCGATGCGCAGGGCAACGCCTATACCGCGGGCTATACCCGGCAGGCGAACGATCCGGTCTTCGCCGGACTGGTCAAGCAATATGCCCTGCCCGCCGCCGGCGCACCGGCGCTCTACGTGCTCGACCCGCACGCGATGGACGACAGCGAGGCGTGGCAGAACAAATTCTATCCCGGCAGCCAGAATCTGGTCAATCCGGCGGACTCGTTCACCGTCAACGTCCGCCAGATCTCGGGCTATGGCCAGGTTTCGGGCGAGGGCGAGCTGTTCGGCATGCCGTTCCGGGCGAATGGCGGGCTTCAGGTCGTCAATACCCGGCTGAACGTCCGCCAGAACATCGTCGGCGCGCCGCAGCCCTATGGCGTGTCGGGGGTCGATGCCGGCGACGTGACGACTGAGCGGGAGTTCACCGACTTCCTGCCCGCCTTCAACGTCGCGTTCGACGTAACCGACAAGCTGCGCGCCCGGGCCGCCTTCTCCAAGACGATGACGGTGCTCGACTTCCTGCAATGGGGCGGTGGCCTGAACGTCAACTATGCGATCAATACCCAGGTCAATCCGGCCCGGTTCGAGGCGCGGACGGCGGATTCGCGCGGCAACCCGAACCTCAACCCGTGGCGCGCGACCAATGCCGAAGCGAGCCTCGAATATTATACCGGCCGCTCCAGCCTGGTCGCGGTCGGCGCCTTCTACATCGCGGTCGACAGCTTCATCACCACCACCACCGAACTGCGCAACGACATCCCCGACAATGACGGCGTGATCCGTCGCCCGGTCGTCACCAACACGCTGGCGCAGGGCGAAGGCGGTACGCTGAAGGGCATCGAGGCATCGGCCCGCCAGTCGCTCGCCGATTACGGCGTGGGCGGCTTCCTCGGCGGCTTCGGCGTCGACGCGAACTACACGCTGTCGCTGGGCGATGCCGGACAGATCGACCTCGCCGGCAACAAGATGCCGTTCCAGGACAACAGCAAGCATCAGGTCAACGCCGCCCTCTGGTTCGAGAAGTACGGGTTGCAGGCGCGCGTCGCGTACAACTTCCGCTCGAAGCGGCTCGCCTCGTCCAACTATGGTGGCATTCAGGGGCTGGCCCAGTATCAGGAACCGACCAACTATCTCGACGCGTCGATCTCCTACGACATCACGCCGCATTTCAGCATCTACGGCCAGGCATCGAACCTGACCGCGGAGACCGAACGCTACTACCTGACCTGGCAGGATCAGGTGTTCAACGAGAACATCTACGAACGCCGCTTCATCGCCGGCGTGCGGGCGAAGTTCTGAGCCGCGTGGCGACGTGGCGGGTTGCCGACATGTCGCCACCTGCTTGGCCATTTCGTCACCGCAGCGCAGGCCGGGGTCTCTGCGAGGGGACCGCAGCACCCGCCCCATGGAGACCCCAGCCTGCGCTGGGGTGACGACTGGGGCAGAATGTTTGCAAAATGTGGCCGTACCCCGCCTGCGCGGGGGTACGGTAGTAGGCGATACGAACGACACAAGCGACACGGGGGGGACAGATGCCGCACGAACCGGTTCGATCGATCGTCATCGTCGGTGGTGGGACGGCGGGGTGGATGGCGGCGACCTATCTGGCGCGGCGGCTCGCCCATCTGAACCTGTCGATCACCGTCGTCGACAGCGCGGCGATCGGTACCGTCGGCGTCGGCGAGGCGACCGTCCCGGCGATCCGCGACTTCCTGTCGGCGATCGAGCTGGGCGAGGCCGATGTGCTGCGCGAAACCGGCGGCACGATCAAATACGGCATCCGCTTCGACGGCTGGGGCGGCGAAGGCCACCGCTTCTTCCACCCCTTCGGCCTGTATGGCGTCGGGGCGGAGGGCGTCGCCTTCCACCAATACTGGCTGCGACTGAACGCGCTGGGCAAGGCCGGACCGCTCGCCGACTATTGCCTCGCCACCCAACTGGCCCGCAACGGCCTGTTCCTGCCGCCGGTCGACCGGCCGGCCAACGATATCGGCGTGTTCAACTTCGCGCTGCATTTCGATGCCGCCGCCTTTGCCGCGCTGCTGCGCCGCCTCGCGCTTGCCAACCGGGTCGCGCATGTCGACGGGCGGATCGTATCGGTCGCGACCGACCAGCCGCGCGGCCTTGTGACGCAGGTGACGCTGGAAGATGGGCGCACGATCGCCGGCGACCTGTGGATCGACGCGTCGGGGTTCCGCAGCCTGTTGCTGGGCGAGGCACTGGGCGTGCCCTATGTCGACTGGCGCCACTGGCTGCCATGCGACCGTGCGGTGGCGATCCCGTGCCGCGCCGCGCCGGGCGATCCGACGCCCTATACCGTCGCGACCGCGCGCAAGGCCGGGTGGCAATGGCGTATCCCGCTGCGCCACCGTATCGGCAATGGCAGCGTCTATTGCAGCAGCTTCCAGTCCGATGCCGATGCGGAGGACGCGCTGCTCGCGACGCTCGAAGGAGCCCCGCTCGCCGATCCCAACCGCCTGCGCTTCGTCACCGGGCACCGCGCACGCTTCTGGAGCGGCAATGTCGTAGGCCTGGGCCTCGCCTCGGGCTTCCTCGAGCCGCTGGAATCGACCAGCATCTCGCTGATCCAATCGGGCCTGGAACGCTTCGTCGCACTGTTCCCCGACCGCGACTGCGATCCCCGCCTCGCCGCCACCTATAACCGGCAATCGGTGCTGGAATTCGAACGGCTGCGCGACTTCCTGTTCCTCCATTATCTCGCCAACGGCCGCGACGAGCCGTTCTGGCAGGCCATCCGCGCGGTCGAACCGCCCGCCCCCTTGCAGATCAAGCTGGACGCATGGCGTTCGGGAGGAGAATTCGTGCGCAACGAATGGGATACATTCCAGGACCCCAGCTGGCTGAGCCTCTATGCCGGGTTCGGCGACCTGCCCGACCGGCATTCGCCGCTGGCCGACGCGATCGGCGAAGACGCCCTGCTCGAAAGCTTCGGGCGGATGCGCGCCGCGATCGCGCGGACCCTGTCCCATGCCGAACCGCATGGTGCGTTCCTCGCCCGGGTGGCAGGCGCATGAGCGGCGCGACCCACACCCGCGCCGTCATCGCGATGAGCCTCGGCGGGCTGTTGTTCGGGTTCGACACCGCCGTCATCTCCGGCGTCACCGATGCCCTGCGCAGCCAATATGCCCTGTCCGAAGCGGGCCTCGGCCTCGCCGTCTCCGCCGCGCTGTGGGGAACGCTGGTCGGCGCGCTGTTCAGCGGCGCACCGGGCGACCGCTGGGGCAGCCTTGCCGTACTCCGCGTCATCGGGCTGCTCTATGTCGTGTCGGCGGTCGGCTGTGCCATCGCCACCACGCTGACCGGCTTCATCGCCTTTCGCGTGCTGGGCGGCCTCGCCATCGGTGCATCGTCGGTCCTGGTCCCGGTCTATATCGCCGAGATCAGTTCGGCGAAGCGGCGCGGGCTGCTGGTCGGCCTGTTCCAGTTCAACATCGTCGCCGGCATCCTGGTCGCCTATCTCAGCAACTATCTGGTCGCGCAGGCAGTCGCCGCCGATATCGCGTGGCGCTGGAAACTGGGCGTCGCGGCGGTGCCGGCGGCGCTGTTCCTGATCCTGCTGACCGGCCTGCCGCAAAGCCCGCGCTGGTTGTCGGCGCGCGGACGCAGCGACGAGGCCGCCGATGCCGCTGCCCGGCTCGGGCTGGATGCGATCCCGGCAGCGGAGGGCGGCGGCACCGGCCGGCTCCACTGGCGCGCGCATCGCATGCCGATCCTGCTCGCCATCGCCATCGGGCTGTTCAACCAGCTGTCGGGCATCAACGCGATCCTCTATTACCTGAACGACATTTTCGCGGCGGCGGGCTTTACCGGCGTGTCGGGCGATGTGCAGGCGATCGCGATCGGCGTCGCCAACCTGATCGCGACCGTGATCGGCATGGGCGTGATCGATCGCTTCGGGCGGCGTCCGCTGCTGATCGGCGGCGGCATCGTCACCGCGATCGCCCTGGGCGGCGTCGCGCTGGTCTATATGGGACTGGCCTCGCCCGCCCTGCTGCTGCCGCTGCTGATCCTGTTCATCGCCGCCTTCGCCATGTCGCAGGGCGCGGTCATCTGGGTCTATCTCAGCGAGATTTTCCCGACCGACGTGCGCGCGCGGGGGCAGGCGATCGGCAGCGCGACCCATTGGGTCGCCAATGCCGTCCTGTCCTTCGCCTTTCCGCTGGTTGCGCAGTGGGACCGGGCCTTGCCCTTCTGGGGCTTTGCCGCCGCGATGCTGCTGCAGGCGCTGCTGGTCTGGCGTCTGTTCCCCGAAACCCGTGGCCGCGATCTCGAAGCGATCAGCGCCGAACTGACAAAGAGGATTTCCGCATGAAACTGGGCATTCTGGCAGCGCTGCTGGCCGGTGCGGGATGGGGCGGCATCGCCGCGGCACAGGTGCCCGCGAACGGCGGTCCCTATAACGCCAGCTTCCTGACCGGCGGGATCGGCATCGAACGTCCCGTCACCGGTCCGGTGACTGCGGCCAGCGCCCCCTACGCCATGACCCTGTGGATCAAGGCCGACGCCCGACAGAACGGCACCGTCCCGCTGGTCGCGATCGGCGACGGGCGCGTGTTATCGCTCGACGACGGGCGTCTTGCGCTGCGCGATGGCGATGCGACCCTTGCCGGCCCTGCCATCACGCCCGGACGCTGGACGCAGGTCGCCGTCAGTTCGGACGGCCGCCGCGCCGCCATCTATGTCGATGGCCGCCGCGTCGCGACCGGCGTGGCCCCGTCGGCCGCGACGCAGGAAACGCTGCATATCGCCCGCGCGATACCCGGTCGGCCCCATTTCGGCGGTACGCTGGTCGGGGTGACGCTGCACGACCGCGCGCTGGCGGCGGCTGACATCGCCGCCCTTCCGCGTCCCGACTTCGCCAATGTCCAGTTGTGGGAGGTCGGCGTCACCTGGCCGTTCCAGAAACAGGCCAATATCGGGCTGACGCAGCAGCAGGACGCGTGGACCCTGCCGCAGAGCAAGGGCGATGCCTATAGCGCACCGGCGGCAAAGCCGCTGCCGGGCGCGCCGGTGGTCCAGCCGCTGGCCGCCGGCCGATGGCAGATCAACGGCTGGCAACTGGCCGCCGCGCCCGATGTCGCGGGCGACGGCGCAGCGCTGTCGCGGCCGGGAAACCCGAAGGGAAGCTGGCATGCCGCAACCGTACCCGGCACCGTGCTGCAGACGCTGGTCGATCGCGGGGTCTATCCCGATCCCTATTACGGCCTGAACAATCTGAAGATTCCCGAAAAGCTGGCGCGGCAGGATTACTGGTATCGCACGCGCTTCACCGTGCCGGCGGACGCCGCGGGCAAGAAGCTGACCATCGTGTTCGGCGGGATCAACTATGCCGCCGAAATCTGGGCGAACGGAGCCGCGCTCGGCACGACGCGCGGCGCGTTCATCCGTGGCCAGTTCGATTTCGTGCCGGTCGCCGGCGAGAATGTGATCGCGGTCCGCGTATCGCCGCCGCCCCATCCCGGCATTCCGCACGAACAATCGGTCGCGGGTGGCGTCGGCGAAAATGGCGGACAGCTGGCGATCGACGGCCCGACCTTCGTCGCGACCGAGGGGTGGGACTGGATTCCGGGCATCCGCGACCGCAATACCGGGCTGTGGCGTCCGGTCGAGCTGCTGGCGCATGGCGCGGTCCGCATCCTCGACCCGCAGGTCGTCACCGACCTGCCGCTGCCCCGCACCGACCGCGCCGACGTGCACATCACCGTCCCGATCGACAATAGCGGCCCCGCCGCCCCCGTCACGGTCAAGGTCGCGTTCGAAGGGGTGACGGTCGAAAGGCAGGTTACCGCCCCGCCCGGCCGCAGCGACGTCCGCTTCACCCCCGCCGACTTCCCCGCGCTGCGCGTCGCCAATCCCAAACTCTGGTGGCCCAACGGCTATGGCGACCCGCATCTCTATCACGCGACTTATCAGGTCAGCGACGCGAACGGCGTGTCGGACCGCAAGGCGGGACGCTTCGGCATCCGCGAGGTCAGCTACGACCTGTCGCTGTTCGATGCGAAGGGCGCGCTGCGCCGGGTCAATGTCCAGACGACCGATGGCGGCCTTGCCGGGCAGAAGCTGATCGACGTCCGCCATGGTGCGATCAAGCAGACCCCGACCGGATGGGCGGAATCGCTGACCGCGGCGGGCGAGACGTCACGCGCCGTGACGACCATCGCCGAAACGCTACCCGAGCCGCACCTGACCATCCGCGTCAACGGCGTGCGGATCGCCGCGCGCGGCGGCAACTGGGGCATGGACGATGCGATGAAGCGGGTCAGCTATGCCTGGCTCGCCCCCTTCTTCCGCCTCCAGCGCGAGGCGCACATGAACGTCATCCGCAACTGGATGGGGACGAATACCGAGGAGGAGTTCTACGACCTCGCCGACGAAAACGGCATGATGGTCCTGAACGATTTCTGGCAATCGACCCAGAATTTCCAGATCGAACCCGACGATGCGTCGCTGTTCCTCGCCAACGCCCGCGACACCATCGCACGCTATCGCAACCACCCGTCGATCATCCTGTGGTTCGGCCGCAACGAGGGCGTCCCCTATCCGGCGCTGAACGAGGGGCTGGACGATGCCGTGTTCCAGCTCGACGGCACGCGCTGGTTCACCGGATCGTCGAACGTCGTGAATTTGCAGGGGTCGGGGCCGTACAACTACCGCCCGCCGGTCGGCTATTTCACCGATCTCGCCACCGGCTTTTCGGTCGAAACCGGCACGCCGTCGCTGTCGACCGCCGAATCGATCGCATCCTACGTCCCCGCCGGCGACCGCTGGCCGCTGGGCGATGTGCTCGCCTATCACGACTGGCATTTCGGCGGGAACGGCGACACCAAGACGTTCATGCAGACGCTGGCGACGATGTTCGGACCGGGCAAGGACTTCGCCGATTTCGAACGCAAGGCGCAGATGATGAACCTCGAAACGCACAAGGCGATGTACGAAGGTTTCCTGGGGCATCTGTGGACCAAGAATAGCGGCCGGCTGCTGTGGATGACCCACCCGGCGTGGCCGTCCAATGCGTGGCAGATCTATTCGTGGGACTATGACACCCACGCGGCCTATTACGGCGCGAAGAAGGCCGCCGAACCGCTCCATGTCCAGCTGAACCTGCCGGGCAACGAACTGGTCGTGCTGAACACGACGCAGACGGATGCGAAGGGCTTGACCGCCCGCGTGCGCGTGGTCGGGCTGGACAATGCCGAACTGTTCACCCGGACCGACCGGGTCGACGCGCTCGCCAACCGCGCAACCACGCTGGCCGTCGTTCCGCTCGACGGGCTATATGCGGCGCATCCGATGGTGCTGGTCCGCCTGACGCTCACCGACGCCGCCGGTCGGCAGGTCTCCGACAATTTCTACTGGCGCGGACGCGATGCCGCATCCTACCAGGCGCTCAACGGCCTCGCCCCGGCGAAGCTCACGACCCGCATGGCCGCGCCGGTAGTCGATGGTGCCGACCGCATGGTCGCCGTCACGCTGTCGAACGATGGAGCCGTGCCCGCACTCAACGTCAAACTGACCCTGACCGGGCCGAGCGGCGCCCGCATTCTCCCCGCCTTCTACAGCGACAACTATATCTCCCTCCTCCCCGGCGAACACCGCGACGTCACCATCCGCTATCCGGCGACGCAAGCGGCGGCACCGATGGTATCGCTGCGTGGCTGGAACCTCGCCAATTCGACGCTGAAGCCGTGATGGGCAAGGTGTAGGCGGTCGCTTCGTATCGGTGCGGGATCGGACGCGGTTCGATCCCGCATCGAGCAGTGGCCCTAAGACTCCGCTCTGGATTGGCCGTCTTGGCTAATGGTCACAGCAGCCTGCAGGCGAGCACCACCCATCGCCGGGTTCGGCGAACGATACGGACCCGCCATTCGCGACCCGTCTGTGTGAGAAACGTCTGCTGCAAGTGGCAGGCATGCTGGGCAAAGTCGTGAAAGTCGATCCGATGATGCGCCAGCACGAGCATGCCCCCGGGCCGCAGGGCGCGTGCGACGTCCTGCGCGGTATGCTTCATTGCCTTGGGCGACAGATAGTAGAGCATCTCGGCAATGACGACCGCGTCATATTGACCCCGCGGAAACCGGGCGGGCACGGCCAGCCGTATCGCCCGGGCACGCGGCGCCCGTCCCCGAAGAGCAGCAGCGACCAGCTTCGTTCCCGCGGCGGTCGCCTCGGTCGCATCCAGCCGTAGACTTCGCGCGGCCAGTGCGCGACTGTTCGAACCGTTACCCGCGGCCAGCTCGAGCACCCGGCCGCGCGGGGCGCAGCCGATCGCATGCAGGATCGCGGTGCGCTTGATCGCCTCGTCATGGTCGGAAAAGGTACGCCACGGATCGGGATCGTGCGTGAAGCTGCGCTCGAACCCGTCAAGCGTGATCGGCCTCATCGCCGGCCAGCCACGACGAAGACTTCCTGCGGACCGCTGAACGCGGCGATCTGTTGGCGGGTCATCGCGAAGCCTGTCGGATCGTCGGTGATCCATCCAGCCTGGGTGCGATAGCTGCGGATCGCGTTACGTTTGGCCAGACGCTCCTGCGCGGTCAGCGGCAGCATACGCGACCCGCGCCACCGCTGCCCGGCCGGCCATACCGGATAGCGCCACCAACACAGGCCCGGTCGCGCGACGGCTCCCGCCGCCACGACGCGGTGATCGGGATGCGCGTCGTTCGACAACGGCGCAAGCGCGAGCAGGGGCGTCGGCAGCTTGCGAACGGCACGCGCCATCGCCCGACGCACCTCAGACAGATGGTCACCCAGCCGTCCATCGGGCAGGCCGAGGAACGTCACGGCGTCCGCCATCACGCCGATCCGCCGCATGACCCGCCGCGTTTCCCGCTGACGTTCGCGCACCAGGCGCCGACGCGGCCATGCCGCGCTGCCCGGATGCGATGCCGCGCCGTCGCTCACGACGAGAATGGCGATGCGGACACCACGTCGCGCCAGCCGGGCAATCAGGCTATGGGCCGCAATCGCTTCGTCGTCCGGATGCGGTGCGACGACCAGCAACGCGCGCGGGCGACCTACCCTGACCTTCACAGCATCGGCCGCAGGATGCCGGACGCGACGGCGGCACCGACCTGCATCCGCTGCGCATCCGGTCCGGGCTGACGCAAGTACATCGCCAGATCGGTCATGGTCCCAGAAAGCGGATGATCGACGAACAGCGAAGCGACGCCGACCGCCTCCTGCGCAAGGGCAATAGCCTCCCCGCCGGCGGCATAGGTCGCAGCGCGCGCCGCTGCGACGAGCGGCAGGCGCGCCGCTTCGTCGGCGAACCAACCCTCCGCCGCGCGCCGTATCGCTGCGTTGGAGGCTTCCGCAAGGCCGAACAGACGCGCCAGGCGACCGGCCTGATGCGGGTCCGCGGCACGGCCCGCCGTCACCAGATAATCGCGAACCACATCGACCAGCCGAGCGATTCCGCCGGCCTGCACCGCGACGAACCGCAGCGCGCCGCCGCTGAACCAAGGCTCCCGCACATAATCGCCCGGTGCCCCGATGGCCGCGTCGAGTCCGACCGGCGCGTCCTGCCAGCGTACGATATGCGTCTCGGATCGCTGCATGCCGGCAACCCGCCAGAAATCGTGGTCGATCTCCGGCACGGCCATCGCGAGGTCGAGGAGCAGAAGTTGCCGTCCAGCGGCGCTATCGACCGTGACCAACGCGTGGGACAAAATGCCGGCACCCGATGCGAAACTCTTGCCGCCGTTCAGCAAAGCCCCATCCCACCGCAGCGGCTCCCCCGATAGATCGGCATTCCATACGCCCAGGATCGCTCCACCGCATATGGCGTCGGACAGGGCGCGAACCTGTTCGGCCGTTCCATAACGGGCGACGATCTGCACCGCATCGACATGCCCTTCGAACAGCCGGCCAAGCGGAAGGTCCTCCCGCCCGACCGTGTAGAGCAGCCGCAGCAATGCGAGTAGCGATGCCGCATCCTGCGGGTCGCTCCCCACCGCCGTATCGCGCCCCAGCTCGGCAAGACGCAGGCTGAGGTCGTTCATGCCGCCCGCGCCGGATCGGCGGCCGCTACCAGCGCGGCAAGGACAGCTTCCGCGATCGGCAGCGACACCTGCCGCATCCCCTGTGGCGCTACCGGTACGACCCGCATCGCAAATGCCTCCGCGTTCGGACAATCGCGTGCGACCCCGATCACATGATCCACGCTCAACCGGATCGCCGCGGCCAAGGCGGAAAAGTCGCGACGCCGGAACGCGCTTCGGGCCGCGGCGTGGTGGCGATACTGCCAGAGCTGGTCGACTGGATGGGTCACGCGGACGGGATCGATTCCGGCGCGATCGAGCCAATCGAGCGCGGTGGCGAGGCCACCCTCCGCCCGACCCTGTCGGCGGGTCGAGGTATGGACGACGCTGGCCGCTTCGCGTCGTACGCGAAAGCCGGCGCGTGCCGCGTCGTCGATCAGCCGTGCGTCCTCACCGCTCGCCACAGGTGCGAAGCCGCCGAGCGCGGCGTAGGTTGAAAGGCGGATGGCGATGTTGGCGGCGCTGCTATGCGGATGTGCAACGGGCGGTTCCCAGTCCACCGGATCGACGCGGCGGCGCAGGGCATAGAGGTCGGCATAATATCGCTCGATGCGATCCTGTGCCGCGTCGCGCCGGGGGCCGCGGCGGATGACGTTGCCGGCGACGACGTCGGCACCGGCGAGCGCGGCCAAGGTGATCCGCAACCAGTCGTCCTGCGGGCAGCTGTCGGCGTCGGTCGTCATCAGGATGCCGTTCGCGTTCCCCAGGACCGCCGCACCCAGCGTCATCGCGCCATGACGGGCGATCCCGGCATTGGCATCCGGCCGACAGGCGGTTGCTACATGGACGGGGAACGCCGCGCGGTGCGCATAGTCCGACACGATGTCGGCGCTGCCATCGGTGCAGCTGTCGAGCAGCAGGCAGACCGCGACGTCGGTCGCCGGCGGGACGGCCAGCCGACCCAGACCGTCGAGGAAGCGCGGAAGGCGGGCGGCTTCGTTACGAACCGGAACGCAGATGGCGACAGCCTGCCGGGCTGCATCCTCCATCAGCCGTTCCGGAGGAAGGCGAGGAGATGAAGTCGGGCGCAGGAGCATTGGTTCATATCGCTACGGTAACGAACGCCGCGATCTATTGTTCACGACAATCATGTTGATTTACATCAACATACCAAAGCGGCACGGGACCGCGCGCTGCCGGGCGCGCCCTACCGCCGAGGCGGCGGGGCGGTCGAGCCGCGCACTGCCAGATCGGCCGCGACATAGACCGGTTCGGTCGGCAGATCGTCCTGCGCCTGTTCGGCGATGATACGCTCGACCGCCAGCGTGGCGACCGCCGCGATCGGCTGTACCACCGCGGTCAGCGGCGGCGATGCGAAGCGGGCGACCGGCGTGTCGTCGAAGCTGATTATCGAGAGGTCCTCGGGCACCCTCAGCCCACGTTCGCGGGCATATTCGAGCGTGGCGATCGCCATCTGGTCGCTGCTGGCGATGATCGCCGTCGGGGGATCGGCGGCGGCCAGCAGGCTGTTCGCCGCCGCCCGGCCCGATGCATAGTCGAAATTGCCGGGCGCGAGCAGGTCGTCGGCAAGTCCCGCTTCGGCCAGCGCGGCACGCCATCCGGTCACGCGCCAGCCGCTCAGTTCATAATCGGTCGCCCCGGCGATCAGGCCGATCCGGCGATGGCCGAGCGCGATCAGATGGTCGGTCGCCATCCGCGCGGCATCTTCGTCACCCATGATCAGCGAAAATCCGGGACCGGGCGTCAGCGATCCGATCCGCGCGATGCTGATGCCGTGGCGCTCTAGGAGGTCGAGGATGACCGGGTCCTGCGAATGCGGCGGGGTCAGGATCACGCCGTCCGGTCGCAACGCACCGATCGCGCCCAGCAGTTCGCGCTCGATATGGTCGCTATGCGTATCGACCAGCTCGAGGATCAGACGATAGCCGTGCCGTCCGCAGGTCAGCATCCCGCCGAGCAGCATCTGGTCGACCCAGTCGGTACCTTCGCGGTTCTGCCAGCCGGCGATCGTGCGGTCGCGGTCGTTGAGCGCGAGGATCAGGCGCGATTTCGATCCGCCCATGCGCTGCGCCGCGATCAGCGGGACATAGCCCAGCCGGTTGATCGAGCCGCGCACCCGCTCCGCCATTTCGGGGCGGACATTGGGTTCGTTGTTGATGACCCGGCTGACGGTCTGCAGCGACACCCCGGCATCGGCCGCGACATGCTTGATCGTCACCGCCTGACGACGGCGTGGCATCAGGGTCGATCCGCTGGGCAATAGCGCGCGACATAGTCGCCGTGCGGCGGCATCGTCGCGACGGTATCCGCCACCTGCCGCCGAATCATCGACAACAGCCGGTCGAGCTCCGCATCGCTCAGCTTGTCGGCGATCGGGTGATAGCCCTCCGGTACGATCCCCTGCCCCATCATCACCTGCACCCAGCTATTCTCGCCGAACAATTCCTCGTTGCGGCGGAATACCCGTCCGCTCTGGCGGAACAAGTCGATTTTCTGTTGCAGCGTCGTCGGTACGTCCATGGCGGCACATTGCCGCCAGAACGGAGAGTCGCGCCGGTCGGTAACCTTGTAATGCAGGATCAGGAAGTCGCGGATCTGTTCCATGTCCTGCAGCTGCTGGTCGTTGAATTCGGCGACGTCCGCTGGCCGGATGCCCCCTTGCGGGAATAGTCGCAGCAGCCGCAGCACGGCGCGCTGGATCAGGTGGATGCTGGTGGATTCCAGCGGCTCCATGAACCCGCCGGACAGGCCGATGGCGACGCAGTTGCGATGCCATTGCTTCCGCCGCGCGCCCGTCGTGAAGCGCAGGAAATTGGGTTCGGTCCGCACCGCGCCTTCGACATTGCCCATCAGCCGGTCGAGCGCGCCGTCACGGTCGAGATATCGGCTGCAATAGACGATGCCGTTGCCGACCCGGTGTTGCAGCGGGATGCGCCATTGCCACCCCGCATCATGCGCCATCGCGCGGGTATAGGGCAGCGGCGGCCCGACGCTTTCGGTCTGCACCGCGATCGCCGCATCGCACGGCAACCAGTGCGTCCAGTCGTCGAAGCCAGCGTGCAGCGTCCCTTCGATCAGCAGCGCGCGGAAACCGGTGCAGTCGAGGAACAGGTCGCCCTCGATCCGCCGATCCCCGTCGAGCAGCAGCGCGGCGATATCGCCGGTTTCGCCGTCAAGTTCGACCCGGGCGATGCGCCCCTCGACCCGCTGCGTGCCGTCGCGCTCGGCCATATTGCGCAGGAATTGGGCATAGCGGCCGGAATCCAGCTGATAGGCATAGTTGGTCGCGTCGCCCGGCAGATGCGCGAACTTGCCCTGCAACGCCGCGACCAGCTCGGTGCAATAGTCGTCATAGGGCCGTTCATGCCCCCGCGTCCGACCGTTCAGCCAGTAATGCTGGAACCCCGCCGCCCAATGATCGCGCCCGGTGGTGCCGAACGAATGGAAATAGCGGCTGTCCGGGGTGTGCCACCCGTCGAACAGGATGCCGAGCTTGAAGGTCGCGGCGGTGGCGGCCATGAACTCGGCCTCGTTGATGCCGAGCAAGCGGTTATAAGTGACCAGCGGCGGGATGGTGGACTCGCCGACCCCGACCGTCCCGATCGCCTCGGATTCGACCAACGTCACCTCGACCATGCGGCCCATCGTCCGGGCGATGGCGGCGGCGGCCATCCAGCCGGCGGTGCCGCCCCCGGCGATCACGACGCGCGTGACGCTCATTTGGCCAGCTGCCTCAGCAGGAAGTTGCGCAGCCGCTCCGCGCTTTCGGCGGTCAGGGGATCGAGCACGCCGCGCCCGCCCGGCGGCAGGTGCGCGGTCACGGCATCGTCGTTGGCGAATACATAATGGTCGAACACCGCCCGCCAATGTGCCTTCTGATCGTCGGGCAGGTCACGAATGGCGAGGATCGCGTGATGCAGCGCGTCCTGCGGCTGGCCGAACCAGCGCGGCTGATCGCGCCACCAATAGTTGACGAGGATGTTGAACGGCGCCAGCCCCTCGACATGATGCCACCATAGCGACGGGATTTGGATCGCATCGCCCGGCTCCAGCTCGGCGACCTGTGCGTGGCGGAGCGCTTGGGCAAAGCGGGGATGCCGTTGCGGATCGGGTGCGGTGAAATCGACCATCGACACCGCACGCCCGGCTGGCGTGTTGTCCAGCGGCCCCAGATGGAGGTTGACGAACTGGTCGGGCGGAAACAGCGTGAAGCGCCGCCGACCAGCCGCCACGCAGGCGAGGTTCGCCGGCAGGTCGTTATGCGCGGCGATCCGCGTGCGGGTGCCGATCCAGATGCTCGCCAGCGGTTCGCGCGTCCCCAGATCGACCCGGTTCGCCTCGGCCAGCCCGTCGAAGAACCCGCGCAGGTCGATCGACGCAAGGTAGATCGGCCGGCCATCGACCGCGTCCTCCTCGCGCGCGATCTGCCCCAATATGTCGGGCAGCTTCGCCCGGACGGTGGCGAAGTTCATCGCCATAGCATCGTCGTAGAACAGCCGGTCGCCGCCGCCCGGCCGGCCGATCGACACGGTGAAGGGAATGTCGCGGTGATGCTGCACCAGATAGTCGCGTGCCGCCTGCGACGACTGCCGAGCCGCCTCGACCAGCGGCCAGTCGGTCACCAGCCCTCGCACCACGAACGGCGCCGTCGCCTCGCGCAGCAACCGGTCGAGCGTGGCGGCGTCGCCAGCCTCGACCTCGGCGATCGTCGGCAGGTCAGCCATGCCGGTTCTTGCGCGCGATCAGGGCGGGCAGATTGGCGAGCGACGCGATCGCCATATAGATCGGCAGCAGATGCCCGTCGGCGTTCAACCGCCCGAGCGTCGCGGCGTCCAGCTCGGCCACCCGTTCCTCGGCGATGCAGTGGAACCCGACCAGCCGGTTGGTCGACCCGTCGTCCAGCGTCACCTCCAGCGTGAAGGGTTCGAGCAGGCCGTACCGGTCGAGCGCGTCCATGAACGCCGCCGATCCGCGATAGCCCGCGTCGAGCGCGCCCAGCCGTTCGAGGATCACCTCCAGATAGGGCGACGGCCGGCCCTCCCGATCGAAGATTCGCACCCCGTCGTCGCTCGACAGGCGCGGGCTGGCCATGTCGATCACCGCCTTGGGCGTCGTATCGCCATCGGGTGCGCCGCCGATCAGGAACGGCTGGATATCGATCGACAGCGGCAGATAGGGCGCATCCCAGCGGCCATCGGCCAGAAACAGATTCTCGCCCGCATCGAAACCGAACAGCGCGAGCGGTACGAAGCCGTCGCGTTCGCGGTTCTGGCGGAACAGGATCGGATAGCTCGCCTGCACCTGACGGAATTCGTCCGGCACGACCAGCGCGGTCATCACCCCGTCGCCCAGCTCGACCGAACGTTCGCGGCGGACCCGCAGATCGCGATGCGCGGCGACGTTCAACAATTGATGATCAGACATGGGCCATTCCGGTCGGAGGAGTAAGGGCGCGCAGATAGGCGCGGTTGGTCGGCAGGCTGGCGGCGAGCGTCCGCGCGCGTTGCCGCACCTGATGCAGCGCGCTCGCGGTGCAGGGATGCGGGCGCAGCGCGCTGGGCGGCGGCGGGCTTACGCCCATGCCGTACAGCACATATTGATGGCTCGCCGCCGGAAAGATTTCGTCGGCATGCGCAAAGTCGGCGGGCGACGGTGGCTGCATCGGCCACAGCGCCATCCGATCGCGGAGCGACTCCGTCCAGCTGCCCGGATCGCGATGGGCACACCAATAGGGCGTGTAGCGCTCGCTCAGCGCGTAATGGAGCTTCAGGAAATCGACGATCCGATTCCAGCGATAGCGGAACAGATCGTTGAACCGCCGCGCCAGCAGCGGCATGGCGCTCCGATCCGCCGGAAAGCCGTCGAGCAGCGCGTCGATCGACAATTCGATCAGCACGATCGCGGATGCTTCGAGCGGTTCGAGGAAGCCGGCGGACAGGCCGATGGCGACGCAATTGCCCTGCCAGAAGCGCTCGCGATGCGCCGAGCGGAAGCGGAGCTGGCGGTACGCCAGCGCCGCCGCTTCCGCCCCCGGCGCGGTCCTCGACAGATACTCGCGTAACGTCGCTTCCGCCGCGTCATCGCTCAGGAAATCGGACGCATAGACGCAGCCGACGCCGCGCCTGCTCGGCAGACCGATGTCCCAGATCCAGCCGGCATCATGCGCGGTCGCATTGGTCTGCGACGCGATCGGGCTGTCCGGCGCGACCGGCACCTGCACCGCCAGCGCACGGTCGTTGAACAGGATGGGGGTATGGTCGATCGTCCCGATCCCGAAATGCCCCCCGATCAGCAGCGCGGCGTGCCCGGTGCAATCGAGGAACAGGTCTCCCGCAATCCGTCCCGCCCCCCGCGTCAGGACGGCGGCGATGTCGCCATCGTCCGCCGCCTCGACCCCGGTCACATGATCGCGGACATGCCGCACGCCCAGCCGGTTGCAGGCGGCATCGCGCAGCAGCGCGGCAAACTTTCCCGCATCGAGGTGATAGCCATAGTTGAGCGCCCCGGCATAGGGCGCCATCCCCGGCTGGCGCGGGGCAAGGTCGTCGGCGCAGACCGCCGGCTGAGCGCAGACCGCCTCCGCAAAACGCCCGCCATCCCATGCCCGCAGCAGATCGGCGGCGGGCACATCGGCCGGCGCGGTAAAGGGGTGGTAATAGAAATCGTCCAGCGCGCCGGTGCGCCATCCATCGAAGCGCGAACCCTGCTTGAAGGACGCGTCGGCGGAGCGGAGGAAGGTAGCCTCGTCGATGCCGATCCGTGCCAGCGTGCCGCGCATCGTCGGCCACGTCCCTTCGCCCACGCCGATCGTGGCGACGTCGGGCGATTCGATCAGCGTCACCGCCAGGGGTTCGGCGGCATGAGGGTCGGCCGCCGCCGCGATGCGGCACGCGGCGAGCCACCCGGCGGTTCCCCCGCCGACGACCACGATCTGCCTGACCCGCTGCGTCACCCTCATCCGGTCCCGTTATCGGTCGCCGGGCGGCATGACCCGCCCGGCGACCCCTGGTGCGATCAGAAGCTGAACCGCACGCCGCCGGTATAGCGCGCAAAGCCCGGCTGCGCGAACGTCACGAAGTTTTCGTTGCGGCGGTGGCCGCGACGTCCTTCGCCGGTCAGGTTGATCGCTTCGGCGAACAGCGTCAGCCCCTTGCGGAACTCGTAGCTGACGCTCGCATCGACCTGCCCGTACGCTTCGACATAGGTCGGGTTCGGGTTGCCGCCGGCATAGAACTTGTCGCGCCAGTTATACGCGACACGTCCCTGCAGGCCCGCCTTGTCATAGAACAGCACCGCGTTCGCGCTGTCGCTTAGGCCCGCCAATGCGAACTGACCGACATTGGGGTCGAGCGCGTTGTTGAACTTCGCGTCGCCCCGCACGATCGTATAGTTCAGGATCGTGCCGAAGCCGGTGTCCCAGAAGCTGTGCTGGATCGCGAATTCGAACCCGTCGAGCGTCGCCGTCTGGTCCGAATTGAACGGCGTGCCGATCCGGAAATCGACCAGCCCGTCTTCGGGCAGACCCAGGATACGGCCGGTATAATAGCCGTTGACGTCGAGGATAGGGGCCCCGGCCGCATTGCGCGCGACCTCCACGCCCTGCGTGAAGTTGCGCAGGATATAGTCGCGGATGCGCCCGGTGTCGGTCGTTCCGCCCAAGGCCGCCTGCGCCGCACGGAAGCGGGGACCGTTGGCGGGGTTGCGCAGGTCGAATGCCGAGCGCTGCACTTCCTGCGAATTGATGAAGTTGCTGACGTTCTTGCGAAAATATCCGGCAGAGACGTAGCTGGTCGGCGCGTAATACCACTCCGCCGACACGTCCATGTTCTTCGACAGGAACGGCACGAGGTTCGGATTGCCCTGCAACCCGCCGCCGCCGGCAATGCCGAACTGGCGGTTGAGCGTCAGACCACCTTGCAGGCTGTTGTAATCGGCGCGGGTGATGGTGTGGCTGTACGATGCGCGCAGCTTGACGTTGTCCAGCACCTCCATGTCGAAATCGACTGCCGGCAACCAGTTGTCGTAGCTGCCCTTGCTGGTCAGGAAGTCGCTCTGCGGCGAATAGACGACGTTGAACTCGCCCTGCGCGACCCATGCCGTACCGACCGGGATCGGCGTCAGCGACGACGAACTGACCGTCGTCTGGTCATAGCGGACACCGGCGATCAGGTGCGAACGACGACCGAGCAGATCGAACGCGTTGTTGACCTGGATGAAGGGCGAGATCGTCTTTTCGGTGATGCGCCGGTCGGCCTCGAAGCTGGCGAGGCAGTTGCCGTCGCCGCCGCAGATGCCGAACCGGCTGTCGAGCAGGTCGACCATCCGTTCGAAATCGAACTTGTAATAGGCCGGGATGATCCCGTCCTTCGCGCCACTCACCCCACGGAACTTGTCGGGCAGCGACACGCGGGTGAACAGGTCGTCGGGCAGGTCCGCCGGCGTGCCGACGCCGCCCCAGGTATCATTCTGTACGAAACCGTATGCCGAACGGACCTGGTTGTTGACGTAGGAAAAGCCGAAATCGATCGAATCGAGGAAGCTGCCGTCATGGTCGTAATGACCGCTCAGCTGCACCTGGTTGATCTCGTCCCGGAAATAGGCGTTGCGGAACGAATTGCCGGTCGCGTTGATCAGCGCCGGGTTCAGCGCGTCGATGCCCGGCTGCATCACGTAGGAGATGACCGGCAGGTCCTTGGTGAAATCGACCGTCTGCGACGCGACGCCGAAGATCGCCGACCCGACCGAGGTGCTGGAGCCGAAGCGGTTGGTCGGCTTCGATTCCGCGGTCGAATGATGCGCGTCGAGCGTCACGGTGACGCCGCCCGGCGCCTCCCATTTCAGGTTGCCGCCGAGCGACTTGTTCTCGCTGACATTGGCGGTCAGCGATCCGCTGTACGACAGGTCCTTACCCGGCCCGAACCGCTCGGTGTAGAATACCGGTCCGGCGGCCGGTCCATCGGTCCACTCGCTCGACGTGTCGCCGAAGTTGAACCAGATGCCGACGCTGCTGTCGCGCGCCTCCACCTTGTTGCGCGAATAGGTGAAGTCGACGGTCGCGGTCAGCGATTCCACCGGACGATATTGCAGCACGACCTGCCCGTTGATCCGCTCGCGACGGATGTCGGTCAGGTTGTAGGCCGCGCTTTGGGGAACTTCGTAGACGTCGGTCGGGCCGGGGCGGTTGATGACGTTCGGCCCTTCGGCGCCGAGCGTCCCCCAGTCGTTCTCGGTGCCGAGGAACGCATTGCCGAACCCGACCGAACCGGTGTTCACGCTGGCGTTGCGCTTCTGATAGCTGCCCGACACGAGGAAGCCGAACTGGTCCTCGCTGCCGAAGGTGCTGCTGAACACGCCCGACAGTTCCGGCGTGATCTGATCCTTGCCGTTCTGCGACGTGTCGATCATGCCCTTGGCCGCGACCGATCCGCGGATGCCGGGACGGTCGAGCGGACGCGGCGTCTTGATGTTGATCGTCGAACCGATACCGCCCGACGGCACGGCGGCGCGGCCGGTCTTGTAGACCTCGACCCCGGCAATGCCTTCGGATGCGATATTGGCGAAGTCGTACGAGCGCGAGGCCGGCGCGCTGGCGCCATCGCCCAGCGTCGAGGTCGGCAGCTGGCGGCCGTTCAGTACGACGAGGTTATATTCGGGACCGAAGCCGCGCACGGTGACGGTCGAGCCTTCGCCATTGGCGCGGTCGATCGACACGCCGGTGATGCGCTGGAGCGACTCCGCCAGGTTCGTGTCGGGGAACTTGCCGATATCCTCGGCGCTGATCGCGTCGACCACGCCCTGCGCGTTGCGCTTGATGTTCAGCGCGTCGCGAAGGCTGGCGCGGATCCCGGTGACGAGGATTTCGTCGCCTTCGACTTCGGGCGCGTCCGCGGTCTGGATTTCGGAATCGCCGGGCTGGCCGAGCGTCGCGGCGGCGTCCTGCGCCAGCGCCGGTGCCGCAACCGCGACCAATGCACTGGCCGAAGCCCCGATCATCCAACGCGAAACGGTGCGAGTGGCGGTGCCACGCATGTCCTTCCTCCCCTGCTTTCGTGCGCGTCCTATTTGCGCGCATATTGAGAACGTTCACTTGAACAGGCCGAAGGGGGTGTCAAGCCACGCGCAGAGGAAATGTGAACATTCTCACGAAAGTGATGCCGGAAGGCCACGTTGACCGCGTTGTCATACCGACCGGCCGAATTTGAACGACTTACGGACGGACCATCATGCAACCCAGCGTCGTTGCGCCACTAGGGTCGGTCGCCCATCCGCTCGCCCAGCCGCACGGTCCGCTCTGGGGCCCAGTCGGGCCTGAAGGCGATCCGACCACGCCCGAACAGCATCACGACCGTCGACCCCAGCAGGAAGCGGCCCATCTCCTCGCCCTGGGCGAGCGTGATGTCGCGGTCGGCATAGCTCCATTCGGACAGCTTGCCCGTCCGCTTCGCGTTGACCACGCCATGCCACGGCGTTGCGATGCTGCCGACGATCGTCGCGCCGACCAACACCATCACGAAGCGGCCATGCTCGACGGAATCGAACACGCACACCACCCGCTCGTTCCGCGCGAACAGGTTCGGCACGCCGCGCGCGGTCACCGGGTTTACCGAAAACAGCGCGCCCGGCACATGGATCATCCGCACCAGCCGCCCGGCGCAGGGCATGTGCAGCCGGTGATAGTCCTTGGGCGACAGGTACAGATTGGCGAAACTGCCATGCTGGAACTGCGCGGCGAGCGAAGCGTCGCCGCCGACCAGATCGGTCGTGGTGAAGCGATGCCCCTTCGCCTGCACGATATGATGGTCGTCGATCGGCCCCAACTGGCTGATCGCGCCGTCGACCGGACAGACGAAATCCGCCGCCGCGATCGGGCGGGCACCGGGCTTCAGCGGGCGGGTGAAGAAGTCGTTGAAGCTCGCATAGCTGGCAATGTCCGGATTCGCCGCCTCGTCCATGTCGACGCCGTATTTCGCCACGAACCAGCGGATCAGCCGCCTCGTGAACGCCCCGCCCCGCGCGCCCGCGATGCGACCGGCCAGGACGGTCAGCCGCTGCTTGGGCAGCACATGTTGCAGCATCACTTTCAACGTATCGGACATCGACTTCTCGACCATGACGGGATCTGCCCTTGTAGGGGCATTCTCCGCCACGTCGATCCTTCGCGGCGTCAGGCGGTCAGCCAGTTCCGCAACAGCATCGTCACCTCGCCCGATCGCTCCATCGGCGACAAATGGCCGCAGTTGCGCAGGATGTGGAACCGCGCACCGGGAATACGCTCGGCCAATGCCGCCGCATCCTCTACCCGGCAGATCAGGTCGCGATCCCCGACCGCGACCAGCGCCGGCACCCGCACCGCCGCGATCGCCGTGTCGAGGTCGGGCCGGGCGAGCAGCGCGCGCTGCTGCCGTTCGAACACGTCCGTCCCGACGCGCTCGGCCATCGCCTGCACCGGCCCGCTGACGATCGGGGTCAGCATCGGATCGGCATGCGGCGCGGTGGCGAGCAATCCCTGTTCGCCGACCGTCCGGGTGCGCATCTCCATGCTCGCCCGCGTTCCGAACAGCGCGACGCGCAGGACACGCTCGGGCGCCTGCCGAATCATCTCCAGCGCGACATAGCCGCCGAGGCTGACGCCCGCGACCGCGAAGCGCGGCGGCGCATGGGCCAGCACCCGTGCCGCCATCGCCGACAGGCTGTCGTCGACGGTCAGGTCGCCCAGTTCCGGATGGGCGATGTCGCCCAGGTCGACGACCTGCCGCGCCCAAAGCTGACCATCGCAGCCCATGGCAGGAAGCAGGACGAGCGGGATCGAAGGCTGGTTCATGGCAAGCTCCGGCAAGATCAGGCGAACAACGCCAGCACACCGCGCGAGGGATCGGTCAGCCCCTCATAGATCATGCGGCACGCGACATAGAGGATGACGGCCAGCCCGATATAGGCGACCCAGCGATAGCGTTCGATCACGCGCGCCAGCACATTGGCGGCAACCCCCATCAGCGCGACCGACAGGATCAGCCCGACGGCGAGGATACCGGGATGGTCCCGGGCCGCCCCGGCCACCGCCAGCACATTGTCGAGGCTCATCGACACGTCGGCGATGGCAACGGCCCAGGCGGCGCTGGCGAAGCTGCGCGGCGGGGCCTGCGTCACGGCATCCCCGCTGTCGTCCGGTCCCCGCAGCTCACGCCACATCTTCCATGCGACCCACACCAGCAGCAGCCCGCCGGCAAAGACCAGCCCGGTCACCTGTAACAGCTGCGTGACGAGCAACGCGAAGACGACCCTGAGCAGCAGCGCCGCACCGACCCCGATCAGGATCACCTTGCGTCGCATATCCGCCGGCAGGCCCGCCGCCAACGCCCCGACGACGATCGCATTGTCCGCCGCCAGCATCACGTCGATCAGCACCACCTGTCCGAACGCGGCCAGCGCGGAGGGACTGCCGATATTGGCGAAATCGGCGACGATATGGCTCCACAATTCGGTCACGCGATCAGCTCACGAACGGGAAGGCGAGCACGGCCATTCCGACCAGCGTCATCACCACGCAGACCATGGTCGCCGGGATCAGCGTGAAACGCTGATGATCGGCGAGGTCGATCCCGGCGAGGCTGACCAGCAGATAGGTCGAGGGCACCAGCGGGCTGAGCAGATGCACCGGCTGCCCCATCAGCGACGCCCGCGCGATGGCGATCGGCGACACGCCATAATGCGCGCCCGCTTCGGCCAGGATCGGGAGCATCCCGAAATAAAAGGCGTCGTTGGAGATGAAGAAGGTGAAGGGCAGGCTGAGCAGCGCGGTGATCGGCGCCATATAAGGCCCCATGGCCGGCGGGATGAGCCCGACGACTTCCTTGCTCATCGCCTCCACCATGCCGGTGCCCGACAGGATGCCGGTGAAGATGCCCGCGGCGAAGATCAGCGACACGACCGACAGGACATTGCCGGCATGGGCGGAAATCCGCTCCTTCTGTTCGGCGACCTGCGGATAGTTGACGATCATCGCAATGGCGAAGGCCAGCATCATCAGCACCGACAGCGGCAGCACGCCCAGCACCAGCCCGGCGATCAGCGCCAGCGTCAGCGCCCCGTTGAACCAGCGCAGGTGATAGCGGCGCGCCTCCGGAAACTGCGACACCGCCATGCCGGTGAACGCGGTCGGGCCATTGGCCTTCACATGGCCGATCCGGCGACGCTCCTTGCGCCCGAACCACACGGCCAGACCGATCAGGAAGGCAAGCCCGGCGATCATCCCCGGCACCAGCGGCAGGAACAGCGTCGCCGGATCGAGCTTCAGCGCGCTGGCGGCACGCGCGGTCGGGCCGCCCCATGGCGTCAGGTTCATGACCCCGCTGGTGCTCATCAACAGGCAGCACAGGTACAGCCGGTTCATGTCGTACCGCTTGTACAGCGGCAGCAGCGCGGCGATCGTGATGATATAGGTCGTCGACCCATCGCCATCCAGGCTGACGATCGCGCACAGCACCACGGTCCCGATCAGGATCAGCAGCGGGTCGCCATGCACCACCCTCAACAGCCGGTTGACCAGCGGGTCGAACAGGCCGGTATCGGTCATGATCGAAAAGAACAGGATCGCGAACAACAGCATCACGCCCGTCGGCGCGAGGTTCTTGATCCCGTCGATCATCATGTCGCCGATGCCACCGGCAAAGCCGGCGAACAGCGCGAAGGCGGTGGGCACGGTGATCAGCGCGACCAGCGGCGTCATCCGCTTGGTCATGATGAGCGTCATGAAGGTGGCCACCATCAGGAAGCCGAGCAGGGCGAGGTTCATAGGATGCTCCCGGGGGGGGATCAGAAGGTGACGGCGATGCGGGTCATGACGGTCTGCCCGTCATCGGGGCCGACAAAGGCACCGGCGCGGTTGTCGGTGTTCCAGTGGACGACGTTGAACTGGAACCGGGTGAAGCTGTTGAGATACCAGTTGGCACCGAGCGTCGCGGCCCATCCCTGCCCACCGGTCAGCAGATCGCTGTAATCGAGATTCTCGTAGCGCGCGGTCAGCTCGATCGCGCCGGGACCGCCTTCGAAGATCGGCCTCAACACGCGCGGTTGCCCGAAGCTGCCGAGGCGCGGGTTGTATGGCGGCAGGTCGCCGGTGACGAACCATCCGCCCGACAGGCTCCATGCCTTGCTGACGAAATCGGGCCGGCCGGCGTCCAATCGCGCATGGCGCTGCCCTGCCTCGCCCATCAGCCAGACCGGGCCGACATAGCCGCCCAGTTCCAGACCATAGCCGGTGGTGCCGGTTCCGCCGGTCAGCGCGCCCGACGACACGCGCAGCGCACCGTTGAAGCGCCCGCCGATCACCGTGTTGCGGGTCAACGTCGTCGCTCCCGCCGCCAGCCCCTCGTCGAACCCCCAGGCCCCCAGATGCAGGACCGAATTGGCGGTCTTGATCGGATTCCAGTGCGCGCGGGCCAGAACGGTGCGGCTGTCATTGCCCGACTGGTTGCCGTCGATCCGGTCGCCGGTGACGGTCAGCGATGCGTGGCCGGTCTTCCAGAACAGGCGCGGCATGATGCCGACGCCATAGAAGCCGCGCTGCGGGATGATCGCGGTCGACACGACGGTACGTTCCATGAACGGCGTCGAATCCGACCCCGTCGATCCTTCGAACCCGCGATCGTTGAACAGGTGGCCGGCGCGTACGTCGTAATCGATGCCCGGCGCGATGCGGTTGCGCCACCCGATGAACGCGGTGACGATATCGACCTCGTTCTCCGAAAAGTCGCTTTCGAACTGGTAGAAGAAGTGGGTGCCCACCCCGCCTTCGAGGCCGAGGCGCAGCGCGCGCATGCCGGTCGTCGTGATGTTGCGTGCGGCATAGTCGGACCCGAAGGTCGAGCTGACGTCGGTCAGGATGCGCCCGCGCGGCTTGAAGGTATAAATACCGTCGGCCGAGTGGAACACCGGCAGGCCCGCGCCCCATTCGGTCGTGACACCCGCCGCATTCGCCTGCCGCGCCTGCGCCACGTCGCGCTCCGCCGGGCCGGGCGGGACCAGCTGCGGCGCGAATGGGCTCGTGACGTTACCGCCGGTCTGCGACGGCGTTTGCGCCATGACGACGGGCGGGGTCACGGGGGCAGGCGCCGGGGCGGGCTGCGATGCCGCGACCCGCGCGCCCTCCAGCCGGTCGAGCCGCGTGCGCAGCGCCGCGATCTCCGCCGCCTGTGCCCTGACCAGCTCCGCCAGTTCCGCCTGGCTCGGCGTCTGGGCGAGCGCGGGCGTGGCGCAGATCAGCGCGGCGATCGCACAGCCGCTACGAAACAACATCATGGCTTCATTCCCTGGGTCAGGATCGCGCGCCATTCGGCGAGGAACCGCCGGCGCTTGATCGTATCGAGATTGACGAGAAGGCCGGGGCCGACGCGGATCGGGCGCTGCTGTTCGGCCGACAGGCGCGGCGCGCGGACATCGCGGCGCACCGGCAACAGCCATTGCTTCGCGAGCAGCCCTTGGCCCGTGCGCGACAGCAGGAAATCGAGGAACAGCTTCGCCCCCGCCGGGCGCTGGGCATTGCGGGCGATGAAGGCGACGCGCGAGGCGACCAGCGTATAGTCGCGCGGGAACACCACCCCGATCCGGGGGTCGCGCTTCGCGGCGGTCAGCGCATAGGGGCCGACGACATTATAGGCGATGGCGATCCGCCCGTCGGCGACCGCATCCAGCATCGGCTCGGTCGTCGGTGACAACCACGGCCGTGTCGCCGCCATCGCCTGGACCAGCGACCGCGTATCGCGGGTGATCGCATAATCTTCTGTCAGATACAGATAGCCGACGTTCGAGCGCGCCGGATCATAGGTCGCGACCTTGCCGGTCAGCGGCTTGCGCCCGGCGCGCAGCAGCGCCTCGAACGCCTCATGGGTGCGCGGCACCCGGCCCGCCGGAATCAGCCGCCGGTTGTAGACGAAGGCGACCGGCTCGGCGGTGACGCCATAACCCATGTTCTTCCACACCGCGTCGGCGGGCAGCGCCGGCTTCTCCGGGCTCTGATAGGCCTGCGCATAGCCGTCGTTGATCAGCTTCGCCTGTAAATCCATGCCCGACGACCAGACCAGATCGGCGACCGGCCGGTTGGCACGCGCTTCGGCCACGACCCGGCGATAGATTTCGCGCGACTCCAGATCCGCATATCGGACGGCGACGCCGGGAAAGGTCCGTTGAAACGCGGCGATCAGCGGTGCCATCGCCGACGCATCGGCATTGCCATAGACGCGCACGACGCGCTCGGCCCGCGCCGCTTCGATCAGCGCGTCATAGGACCGCGGATAGCCCTCGGGCCGCTGCGCCTCTGTGGGGGCCGCCGCGCCGACCAGAATCGCCAACAGGATCGTAAAAGCTTTCATCAGGTCCTCTCGCTTCCCGCATCTCGGTTCGGGTAAGCTCGTATGATGGTGTACGAACCGAACCTGTCATCCGCCTTTCACCGCGCCGGCCGTCGATGCGAATATTGATCGTCGAGGACGACGCGCCGCTCGCGCGCAGCATCGCCGCGTTGCTGCGCGGTGCGGGCCATGCGGTCGACCATGTCGCGACGGGCGAAGACGCGCTGATGGTGCTGGCAACCGAACCCTATGCGCTGGTCGTGCTCGACGTCGGCCTGCCCGATCTCGATGGATTTGCGGTGTTGCAGGCGCTGCGCAAACGCGGCGACCGGGTGCCGGTGCTGATGCTGACCGCGCGCGATGCACTGGACGACCGCGTGCGCGGCCTCGACCTCGGCGCCGACGATTATCTGCGCAAGCCCTTCGCGCCGGAGGAACTGGAGGCGCGCATCCGTGCGCTCGGCCGGCGGCGCGGCGGTGATCCCATGCCTGAACTGGTGATCGGCACGCTCACGCTCAACCGCTCGACCGGGCAGGCGCAGGTGGGTGAACGCCCGCTCGACCTCCGGCGGCGCGAATGGGCGGTGCTCGACGCCCTCGCCACCCGTGCCGGGCAGATCGTCCCGCGCGAAACGCTGCAATCCGAGGTGTTCGGCTATGACGAACCGGTCGGACCCAATGCGATCGAGGTGAACATTACCCGGCTGCGCGGCAAGCTCGCCCCCGACGGACCGGCGATCCGCACCGTGCGCGGCGTGGGCTATCTGCTCGATGCCGGCTGATCCCGGCCGTGCGCCCGCGCTGCGCACCCGGTTGCTGGCGGCGATGCTCGCGCCGATGCTCGCCATCGCGGTGCTGCTGGGCATCGCCGGCGCGGCGCTGATCGCCGATGTCGTACGGCGGACCAACGACCGGGTGCTGGGCGGCGCGCTCGGCGCGATCGCGGAAACGGTGCAGGTGGAGGCGGGCGAAGTCACGATGGACCTGCCCCCCGCCGCGTTCGGCATGCTGGAAAACAGCGAGCGCGACAATGTCTACTACCGGATCGCGGTCGGCGACCGGCTGCTGACCGGCTATGCCGACCTGTCCGCGCCGCGCGTCGCCGACCTCGCACTCGATACGCCGCGCTTTCGCAACGCCGCCTATCGCGACCAACCGATCCGCATCGCGGAGGTACGCCGCTCGCTACCCCGCATCGATCAGCCGGTCGTCGTGCAGGTCGCCGAAACGCTCGACGGGCGTCATGCCCTGCAACGCCGACTGTTCGTCGCATTGCTGATCGGCGAACTGCTGCTGATTGGCGTGGCGATGCTGTTGATCCGTCCGGCGCTCAGCTGGAGCTTGCGCCCCCTCGCCCGCCTGCGCAGCACGATCGCCGCCCGCGATACCCGCGCGACCCCCGACCTATCGCCGCTCGACACCGGTCCGCTCCCCGTCGAGTTGCGCCCGCTGGCCGAGGCCTTCGACCATCTCCTGGCCCGGCTCGACAGCGCGACCGCCGGCATGCGCCGCTTCACCGCCGACGCCTCGCACCAGATGCGCACGCCGCTCGCCGTGCTGAAGCTGCAGGTCGCCCTTGCCCGGCGCGGCGATCCGGCCGCGCTGGGCGAGATCGCCGACGCCGCCGACCGCCTCGAACATCTGGTCAAACAGCTGCTGGCGCTGGCCCGAGCCGAGGAGACCGGAACCGCTCCGCCCTTCGAACCGGTCGATCTGCGCGAATTGGCCATCGCGGTCATCAACCGCCGCATCGCCCAGGCCATCGAGGCAGGCGTCGAGATCGACCTCGAAGCGGAGAACGGCGCGGTCGTCCAAAGTCATCGGACCTTGCTGTTCGAAATCCTGTCGAACCTGGTCGACAACGCGATCCGCTACAACCGGCGAGGTGGCAGGGTCGTGATCGCAGTAGAGGCCGCCGCGCAAGGAACCGCGATCGCCGTCTCCGACAACGGCCCGGGATTGCCGCCGGCCGACCTGCACCGGCTGGGCCACCGCTTCACCCGGCTGTCGAGCAGCCAGGGCAGCGAAGGCAGCGGTTTGGGCTTCGCCATCGTCCGCTCGGCCGCCCAGCGCCTCGGCCTGTCGATTATGGTCGGCGACAACGCCCCCGGCTTGCGCGTCACCTTACGTTTCGACTGACCAGCACGGCTTGCAAGAGAGTGCGGCGGTCCTGACCAGTTTGCCCGGTATTACCCTCGCCCCCTTCGGGCTAGGTCCGATATCCTACGCAATGAGACGCACAGCCGTCAACGAACGCAGACGTTCCGTCGGCGTCACGACGAAGGGGCGCATGCGTGCATCGCGACCGCCCCGAAGGGATGTGGAGCGATCAATCTGTCGTGATGCTCCAAACGCGAACAGCCCGCTGGTTTTTCGGCCAGCGGGCTGTGTGTCGTTGAAACGCGAGCGGCCCGCGTGTCTGCGACAGGCGGGCCGTGTGTTGTATAG
>NZ_LQQO01000030.1 GCF_001619955.1 Sphingomonas hankookensis
GCGGGGGCAGCGTGCCCGAACCGCCGCCGACCGCCGCGATCGAGATCCAGGCGCTGTACCGCGATTTCGGCGCGATGGCGGAGGCGATCGCGCATCGCTCGCGCTACCTGCGCGACTTCGCCCATGCGGTCAGCCATGAATTCAAGACGCCGCTGGCGGGTATCCGCGGCGCGGTCGAGCTGTTGCAGGACCATGGCGACATGGGGCTGGACGACCGGGCGCGCTTCCTGTCGAACATCGCCGCCGATGCCGACCGGCTGAACCTGCTGGTCAGCCGGCTGCTGGAACTGGCGCGCGCCGACATGGCGACGCGCGAGGCGGGGGTGGCGACCGACCTGTCCGACGTGCTGGCGCAGGCGGCGGATGCGAGCGTGCTGGCGGTGACGGTGCCCGACGAACCGCTGCCCCGCGTCGCCGTGCCGCGCGGCGTGGTGGAGACGGCGCTCTCTACGCTGATCGACAATAGCCGGCACGCGGGGGCGGGGCGGGTGGATATCGCGGCGGCGGTCGAGGGCGCCGTGGTGGTGCTGAGCATCGCCGATGACGGGCCGGGCATCGCGCCGGGCGACCGCGACCGGGTGTTCGAACCGTTCTTCACCACGCGGCGCGCCGATGGCGGGACCGGGCTGGGGCTGGCGATCCTGCGGTCGCTGCTCGAGGCGCATCGCGGGGAGATCGCGCTGGTCGAGGGGCGGGGGGCGGTGTTTCGGTTGTGCTTGCCGGTGGCTCCCACCCCGTCACCCCGGGCTTGATCCGAGGTAACGCTTCCTTGCCCACGCCAGAAGAAGAAGCGGGACCCCGGGCCAAGCCCGGGGTGACGGGGTGGGTTAGGTAAATTGCACATAACCGAGCGCCGCCGCTCGCATATCTTGTGCGGCAATCCGCGCCGACAGGTCGGGGCGGGGCGCCTCGATCCCCGTCAGGAACAGATCGTCCCGCGTCCCGGCAAGGTCGGGATCGGCCATCACCTGCGCCAAGACCGTGCCGAGCAACGTCGCGACCGCCGGTTCGGCGGCGGTGACGAAGGCGGGCGTGGCGGCGGCATCGGTCTTCGCCAGCACCCGCAACCGCCCGGTCGCATCGGGATCGAACCGGGCGAGCGCGGCGAAGGTCACTTCGTCGATCGCAGCGACATCGGCGCGGCCTTCGCCGACCGCGCGGACGCTGTCGGCATGGGCGCCGGTCTCGACCACCCTTCCGAAGAAGGGCTGCCCCTCGGCCAGCGGGGCGATCCGGTCGCGCAGCAGCGCCATGCCGCTGTTCGATCCGCAATCGTTGATCGCGACCGCCCGCCCGCGCAGGTCGGGGAGCGCCTGTGCCTGGTCGTCGCGGCGCACGACGATCAGGCTGCGATGCTCGCCCGGTCGATCGGTGCCGGCATAGGCGGGATGGCCGATGAGACGCAGCTGCGGATGCTCCCGCGCCCAGGGGCGGGTGCAGATCATGCCGAGCAACAACCCGGGATGCGACCACACCGCCTGCGTCGACCATCCGCGCGTCACTCGCACCGGCACGCCCGGCAGGCCATGGTCGCGCAGGCGGTCGCGGATCGCGGCCCAGAGCCGGTCATTGGCGGCATGCTGCGCGACATGGTCGTACATGCCGAGCCACGCGATGCTATCCATGCGCACCCTCCCGCAGCGCCGGGTGGCGGACGGTATCGTGCGGGCGCAGCGCAAAGCGGCGCCAGATTTCGCGATAGCCGGCATAGCGCGGCTCGGTCCGCTGCGTCCGCGCCCGCTCGATCGCGGGCAGGCGATACCAGGGGGCGGCGGGCACGGCATGGTGCGCGGCGTGGAGATTGTTGTTCAGGAACAGCAGCGCCAGCGGCCCGCGCGACACGACGGTCGCCGCTCGCGACGGGCCGGGGGCGTCGGCGCGGTGTTCGGCAAAGCCGCGCAGCAACGAGGCCGCCTGCCCGGGCAGCACGAAGCACAGCGCATAGGTGCCAAGCGGCAGCGCGACATGGTGCAGCCAGCCCAGCACCAGCGCGACGCCGATCAGGTGCGGCCCCCATTCGCGAAGCGTCGCGGCGGGATCGCGTCGCAGTCGCCGTGCCTCGTTCAGCAGGAACAGCGCGATCGCGGCGACCGGCCCGACCAGCAACTGCCCGATTAACGTCGCACGGATGCGGGCAAGCGCCGCGACAACCTCGCCGCCCGCGACATAGCGCGACTCGGGATCATGCGCCGGGTGGGTCGGATGAGGCGATCGGTGATGCGCCTCATGCGTCCGGCGATAGGCGCCATAGGGTAGCCACAGCGACAGCGGCACGCCGCCGATCAGGCTGTTGACCCAACGCCAGCGCGTCGGGTGGCCGTGGATCGTCTCATGCTGCAACGACCCGTGCCATGCGACGAACCACCCGCCGAGCAGCGCGAGGAGGGGCAGGGGGAGTGTGGCGTGCGCGGCGGTCAGCGCGAGCCACCCGCCGTAGATCGCTGCAGCGAGGAGGACGGTGGGCCATTCGATCGGTCTGACTTGGTGCGCCATATTCCCATCGTATCAGTAGGAATATGGCGGTGGCAAGGTGTTGGGGTTCCTCCCCGTGCCGGGAAGGAACGAGACTCCCATTCCCCCTTGTGGCCGTATCGATAAACGGTAATGATGCGATCACTACAGGGGGGACATCGATGCAACATGCCCTGCGCCTCGACGGCGTGGTGAAACGGTTCGGCGCGATGACGGCGGTCGACCATCTGAGCTTCGCCGTCGCGCCGGGGGAGGTGTTCGGCTTTCTCGGCGGGAACGGGGCGGGCAAGACGACGTCGCTGCGCATGGTGCTCGACATCATCCGTCCCGATGCGGGCAGTATCGAGGTGCTGGGCAAGCCGCCGGGGCGGGAATCGAGCCGGCATCTGGGCTTCCTGCCCGAGGAACGCGGGCTGTACCGCTCGATGACCGCGCTGGAGACGGTGGTCTATTTCGGGCGGCTGAAGGGGATGACCGCCGGTGACGCGCGCGCCAAGGGCCGCGAGCTGCTCGACCGCTTCGGCCTCGGCGCGAACCTCAAGACCGGGGTCGACAAATTGTCGAAGGGCATGGCGCAGAAGGTGCAGCTGGCGACCGCGGTCATCAACGCCCCCCGGCTGCTGATCCTCGACGAGCCGTTTTCGGGCCTCGACCCGGTCAATCAGGGGCTGCTGGAGGACGAAATCCTGAACGCGGCGAAGGGCGGGGCGGCGGTCGTGTTTTCGACCCATGTCATGCAGCATGCCGAACGGCTGTGCGACCGGCTGCTGCTGCTGGCCAAGGGTGCGAAGCGGTTCGAGGGTACGCAGGAGGCGGCGCGCGCAACGCTGCCCGCAAGGCTCGACGTGGTGGCGCGCCAGTCGCCCGCCGGGCTGGACGGGGTCGAGTCCGCCACCGCGAAGGGCGAGGTGGGCGAGGGCTGGACCGCGTGGGACGTGCGGATGGCGCCGGGGCGCGATCCCGCCGACCTGCTGCAGCACTGCACCATGGCGGGCGTGCCGCTGCGGCGGTTCGAACAGCATCGACCCGGGCTGCACGACGTCTTTCTCCATATCGTAGGTTCGGCGGAGGCCCGCGCATGATGCACCATATCCTGCTGGTCGCGGGGCGCGAGTTCCGCCAGATCGCCGCCACGCGCAGCTTCTGGGTCACGCTGCTGATCCTACCGCTGGCCTTTGCGATCGGGCCGATCGCGTCGCGTTTCCTCGACAAGTCCGACACGCAGCGCGTGATGCTGATCGACCGCAGCGGCGGTGCGACGGCGCAGGCGATCGCATCGCGCATCGAGCTGGACGAACAGCGCCGCGTGCTGACGCAACTGTCGCGCTTCGTCGAAAGCAACAGGCTGGAGGCGGCCGATCCCTCGGCGCCATGGGCGCGGCATGATCGCTGGTACAGCGATGCCGATGTTGCCCGCTTCGTCGCCGCGGGGGGAGCGAAGGCGGCGCTGGCCAGGATCAGGGCGACCGACCCCAAGGCCCCCGATTTCGACGCGCCCGACCCGGCGTACAGCATCGTGCCCGCACCCGCATCGGTCGCCGCCGCCCCGCCCGAGCGGATCGGCGAGGCGCTCGAACCGCTGCTGCGCCCGGCGGCGGGCAGCAAGGCCAGGCCGATCGACTATGCGATCTACATCCCCGCCGATTTCGGCCGCTCGCCCGACGTCAGGCTGTGGGCCAATGGCGCGCCGTCGAGCGCGTTCGTGACAATGGTGCAGGCGTTGCTGGGGCAGGAGCTGAAGGTCCGCTATCTGCAGGCCAATGGCGTCGCCGCGCCGGTCGCCGCTGCCTCGACCCAGATCGCGCCCAATATCGCGGTCGTCGTGCCGCCGCGCGGCAGCGGGCGCGAACGGGTGCTGATCCGATCGATCCTGCCGCTCGCCTGCGCCTATATCCTGCTGATGTCGCTGGTGCTCTCGGGCAGCTGGATGTTGCAGGGGTCGGTCGAGGAACGCAGCAACAAGCTGATCGAGACGGTGCTGGCCTGCGTTAGCCCGAACGAGCTGATGTACGGCAAGCTGATCGGCACGGTCGGCATCGGGCTGTCGATGGTCGCGACCTGGGCGGTGTGCGGGATCGTCGCCGCCTTCGCCACGCACGGCGCGATTGCCGAGATGATCCGCCCGGCGCTCGAACCAGTATCGTCGTTCGGGGCGATCGCGACGATCCTGTATTTCTTCGTCGCGGGATATCTGATCGTCGCGATGATCTTCCTGGTGATCGGGGCGGTGTCGGATTCGATGCGCGATGCGCAGGGCTATCTGACGCCGGTGCTGCTGGTCGTCATGATCCCGGTCACGCTGCTGGTGCAGGCGGTGCTGCGCGGGGCGAGCGGGCCGCTGGTCGAGCTGCTGACGTGGATCCCGATCTGGACGCCGTTCGCGGTGCTGGCGCGGCTCGGCAGCGGCATGCCGTTGTGGCAGATCTGGGCGACCGGCGCGCTGACCGCGGCGTTCATCGTGGTGGAGGTGGTGCTGCTGGGCCGCATCTTCCGCGCGAGCCTGCTGGCGAGCGGCGGGCGGCCGAATTTTGGCGCGCTGCTGGGGCTGATGCGGCGGGCGGCCTAAGCCTTGAACCGTCACCCCGGACTTGATCCGGGGTCCCGCTTTCTTGTCCACGGTAGCAGAAGAAGCGGGACCCCGGGTCAAGCCCGGGGTGACGAAGATGGCGGTGTAGCACCCCACCCATTGCCGCGGTCCCACCGCTGCGCCACACTCCCCCCATCCATCCGTTCCGGAGTTCGCCTGTGCTCAAGCGTCTGATCCTGCCTGCCTTGTTGCTGTCCACCGCCGCCCATGCGCAGACCGCGCCGATCTTCGACACGAAGCGCATCTCGCGCGATATCCAGACGCTCTCCAGCGATGCGTTCGAGGGGCGCGGACCGGCGACCCCGGCCGAGGCGAAGGTCATCGCCTATATCGCCGAACAGATGAAGGCCGCCGGGCTGCAACCCGCCGGCGACAAGGGCAGCTGGTATCAGGACGTGCCGCTGCTCAAATCCGATATCGTCGGCACGCCGCTGCTGTCGATCACGTCGGCAGGCACGAAGCGGACGCTGAGCCAGGGCAACGAGATCGCGGTGCGCGCCGCGCTGACCGGCCAGCCATCGGTCGCCATCGCCCATGCGCCGCTCGTCTTCGTCGGGTACGGCGTGAAGGCGCCCGAGCGGAACTGGGACGACTTCAAGGGCGTCGACCTGAAGGGCAAGATCATGGTCGTGCTGATCAACGACCCCGATTTCGAAGGCGGCGAGGGCGATTTCGGCGGCAAGGCGATGACCTATTATGGCCGCTGGACCTACAAGTATGAGGAAGCCGCGCGGCAGGGCGCGGCGGGCATCCTGATCGTCCATGAAAGCGCGCCGGCCTCCTATGGCTGGGCGACGGTCAAGAATTCGAACACCAACACGATGTTCGACATCGTGCGGAAAGACCCCAAGGCGTCGCACGTGCCGATGGAGGGCTGGATCCAGCGCGATCTCGCCGTGCAGCTGTTCAAACAGTCGGGGCTGGATTTCGAAGCGGCCAAGGCGGCGGCGCGCAAGGCGGATTTCCGGCCCGTGCCGCTGAAAGCCACACTCGACGCGCGCTATAGCGTGAAGCCGGAGGTCATCACCTCGTACAATGTCGCGGGCGTCCTGCCCGGCACGACGCATCCGCAAGAGACGGTGGTCTATTCGGCGCATTGGGACCATCTCGGCATCGGACAGCCCGATGCGAAGGGCGACCGCATCTATAACGGCGCGCTCGACAACGCGTCGGGCATCGCCGCGATGCTCGAACTGGCGCGTGCCTATGGCGCGGGGCCGAAGCCGGATCGTTCGGTCCTGTTCCTGGCCGTGACGGCGGAGGAAAAGGGGCTGCTCGGCACCGAATATTATGCCGCCAACCCGCTGCGTCCGCTGGCGACGACCGCCGGGGTCATCAACATGGACGGACCGTTCGCACCGTCCGCCTCGCGCGATTTCAGCATTTCGGGGTCGGCGAAGCTCGACCTGCTGACCATGCTGACCGAAGTGGCGGGCACGCAGGGCCGCCGCTATTCGCCCGATCCCAAGCCGGAGGCGGGCAGCTTCTACCGCTCCGACCATTTCCCCTTCGCCAAGCGCGGCGTGCCGGCACTGTCCTATAGCGGCGGGCGCGACCTGGTGGTCGGCGGCACGGCGCGCGCGAAGGAACTGGCCGATGCCTATACCCGCGACAAATATCATCAGCCGGCCGACGAATATGATCCCAACTGGGATACCGGCAGCGTGCAGAGCGACCTGACGATCCTCTACACGCTCGGCCGCCGCCTGGCGGACGGGCGCGACTGGCCGAACTGGTCGAGCGACAGCGAATTCCGCGCGGCCCGCGACCGGACGACGGCGGCGCGGGGGAAGTAACGCACCCCCGAACGCAACGTCACCCCGGGCTTGATCCGGGGTCCCGCTTCTTTCCTCCCTTCTGCGTACCCCCGCGCAGGCGGGGGTCCAGGGTTACTCGCCGGCCGCTATCCTGTTTGGCTCTGGACCCCCGCCTGCGCGGGGGTACGGAAAGGAGCGCGCTCTACTTCACCACCACCCGCCACGGCACGGGCGCGGTCGCCGGTTTCCAGCACCCTTCCAGCGCCTTCGCAAAGTCGCTGGCCCATGCCCCGGCGGTGCCGGGCTTGAGCCAGCCATCATAGCTGACGCGCAGGTTGAACTCTTCGAGATCGAACCGGATCGTGTCTGCGTGGAGCACGATTTCCGACAGACGCCGGTCGAAATCGACACCCGCGGCAAAGCGCAGCTCGGGAAGGCGCGCCAGCTGCGCCATCGCCTTCGGACATTGCCGCACATCGGCCTCGACCCATTCCAGCCCGGCGCCATCGAGGCCGCGTCGCAGCGCGTCGTCGCTGTCGGGCCTCGCCTGTGCCAGCGTACCGATCAGCCGATAGCCGCGCTGGCGCGGGCGGTCCGGCGTGCCGGGGAAGGGGGCGCGGAGCATCCGCGCGATCAGCCGCTGGCCACAGTTCAGGCTGGCTTCGCTGTCGTCCTGGTCGGTGTCGACGCAGCCTTTGCGGATGGCGATGGTGTAGACCGGCATATCAACGTCATCGCCCAGATAGCGGATCGCGATGGCCGGTCGCGGCCGTTCGGGGAAGAACCGTCCCGGATCGAACGCCAGCGCCCGCGTACGTTCGGCGACGTCGTACCTTAGCGTCTCCTGCGCGGGAGCGGCGGTGACGAGGAACAGGGCGACGAGCGGGACAAGGCGGAGCATGCCGCATCCTGCCACGTTCCCTGCCGACGCGACATACGGAACATCCCCCGCCGCCGCCGGTTCGGGATGTCGGTCCGCTGCGTCCGGGCATGCCTCTGGTCCCGCGACGCTTTCCCGCTATAGGCTGCCCCCATGAACGAGCTCTGGAACCATATCGTCGCCGATTTCGCCAATATAGGCAGCCCCTCGGCGCTGGCCGCCTTCGGGCAGGTCGTGCTGATCGACGTGATGCTGGCCGCCGACAATGCTATCGTCGTCGGTGCGCTGGCCGCCGGGCTGCCGCCGGCGATGCGGCGCAAGGTGATCCTGATCGGCGTCGGCGCGGCGCTGGTCCTGCGCGTCGCCTTCGCGCTGGTCGTGACCCAGCTGTTGCAGGTGACCGGCCTCGTCTTTGCCGGCGGGCTGCTGCTGGTGTGGGTCGCGTGGAAGATGTGGCGCGAGCTGAAGGACGACGGCCACGACACGACCGAGGAGACGGCGCTGAAGGCCGCCGCCCCGCGCAGCTTCGCCAGCGCCGCCTGGGCCGTCGCGATCGCCGACGTGTCGATGAGCCTCGACAACGTCCTCGCCGTGGCGGGTGCGGCGCGCGACCATCCGGGCATCCTCGCCATCGGCCTGATCCTGTCGGTCGCGCTGATGGGCGTCGCCGCCAACGTGCTGGCCCGCGTGATCGAGCGTTATCGCTGGGTCGCCTATATCGGCCTTGTCGTCATCGTCTGGGTCGCGTGCAAGATGATCTACGAAGGGCTGGTCGATCCGTCGCGCGGCATCCTGACGCTGTTCGGCTGAGATACTGCTTCGTCATCCCGGGCTTGACCCGGGATCCCGCTTCTTCTGCGACCGTGCCGAGACAGCGGGCCCCGGATCAAGTCCGGGGTGACGATGAAAATACTGTCTTCAAAATAGCTTGCGCAGCGACAGTGCGATCGTGCGTCCCAGCGGGTTGAGATAGGCCTGCTGGAACGCGATCGGCGTCGCGCCGGTCGCGTCGCGCACCGCCTGCCGGGTATCGAACAGGTTGACGATGCCGAGCGACAGCCGCGCGCCCTTCGCCCAGCCCGGTGCCTTGGTCCCGCCCATCTGCTCGGCGAGGTTGGCGAACAGGTTCAGGTCGACCGTCGCCAGATCGCCATAATTGAGGTCGCCGCCCGGCCCGCGCAGCGTCGTGCCCGCCTGCCACCGCGCGGTGATGCGCGCGCCCAGCCCCCGCTTGAACGCCCCGGCCTGCGCCTCGACGCTGTGCCGCGCGCGTCCGCCGCGCAGGTCGAGCGCACCGCCGTCCAGCAGGTCGAGCACCGGCCCGCCATCGGTGAGCGTCAGGCGGTCCTGCAACCGCCACACATGGTCGATGCTGAAGATCAGCCGGCTCGTCAGATTCTCGAACCGCCGCGCCTGCGGGCTGCCCGCCTCGACCATCTGGACGCGCGCGCCGGACGGCAGGCGGCGGCGGACCTCCGCCTCGCTGGAGAAGCTGCGCACCCGCGCCGGCTCGATTCCGGGCGGCAGCGGCCCCAGCGGCCGGACATAGCGCAGGCCCCAGCGCAACTCCTGCTGCCGGCTGCGCGCGAAATTGACCGGCGTTGCGTCGATCCGCTGCAACCGTCCGGCCGCGTCGCGCGTCACCCGGTCGGGAAACGCCGCCTCGACCGCCGGGGTCAGCAGCGGAAAGGACGCGATCGGATCGTCGATCCGGGTGCGGATATAGTCGGCGGTCAGCGTCAGGTCCCGCTTCGCCCAGGGCTGCCACGACAGCCCCAGCGCGGTGACGCGCCGGTCGTCGGGGCGCAGCGCGCGGTTGCCGCCAAGGATGCGGGTCGCATCGACCGTCTCGCCCGCCCCGCTGTCGAAGGTCCGCGCATTGGGCAGCACCAGCAGCGGCGATCCGAGCTGTTCGACACTCGGCGCGGACTGTTCGGCGGTCGCCGATCCCAGCAGCGTCAGCCCCGCGACCGGCGTCCACTGTACGCCGCCGCCCAGCGTCCGCAGCCCGCCCGCATCGGACAGCTCCTCTAGGGCGACATTGGCGTTGAGCGAGACGAGGCCGATGCCGCGCGTGACCGGCAGGTCGATGCTGGCCTGCACATTGGCGGCATCGCGCCCCAGCGACGTGGCGGCGACATTCTCGCCCAAGCGCGACCGGCTGTCGAAGCTGCGCGTCGCCACCCCACCGCGCAGGCTGAGCGCGGCATTGCCGGCGGGCAGGGCGAAGGGCGATCCGTTAACCAGCAGGTCGGCCTGCGCCAGCATATTGGTGAAGCGCGCATCGTTGCGCGGCGCGGCGGCGATGCCGGTATCGGTCACCGTGTCGCTCCGCGTCCGGTCGAGCGTCCCCGTCGCGGTCCACAGCCATTTGCCCGCGCGTCCGCCCAGCGTCGTACCGAGATGCGCGGTGGTCGTGTCGCCGTCGCGGCGCAGCACGCGATCGGCCCCGCGCCCGACCAGCGCCCGCGTCGCCATCGTCTCGACCCGCGCATCCAGCGTTGCCGCTACCTCGCCGAACGGCGTGCCGGCGACCGTCGCGCCCAGTGCCGCGCGGCGGGTCTCGGGCAGCAGCGTGCGCGCCCTGCCCAGTGCCGGATCGCCCGGTTGCACGATGTCGCGTTCGTCCTCGGTCAGCGCGCTCGCCCGGCTAAGCTCCGCCTGCACCATCGTCCGGGTGTCGCCCCGCAGCCGCAGGAGATTGGCGGTGGCGCCGATGGTCGCCTGTCCGCCGCCGGTCGGCATGCCGCCGGTCAGCTGGCCGATCCGGGAGGCATAGCGTTCGCGGGTGACGATGTTCACCACCTTGCGGTCCGCCGGAAAGCCATAGGCCAGCGCGACCGCCTCGGGCAGGATTTCGGTCCGCTCGATCGCCTCGGTCGGCAGGTTGGCGATCTCGTTGACGCTCGACACGCGGCGGCCGTTGAGCAGCACCGCCGGCCCCGCATCGCCGCGCCCGCGCCCGCTCGCCACCGCCGCGCCCAGCGCTTGCAGCAGCTCCTGCACATTGTTCGCGCCATAGGCCCGGATGTCGAGCGCGGAGAGCGTGCGTTCGGGCGGGATCGTGCCGGTCACCGACCCGCGCGGCCGTTCGCCCCGCACCACGATATCGTCGCGCGGCGGGGTGGCAGGCGCGGGGGCGGGGGCGGCCTGGCCCCCGGCGAGCAGGGCGATCAGCAGCGCCGCTCCCATCAGGGTTCCCGCCGCGCGTTGAACGGCAGGGTGGCGAGGCCGGCGATGATCACGTTACCCGCCATGGCCGTCCCCTCCGGCGCCAGCGCCAGCGCAAAGGTCACGCGCGGTTTCGATTCGATGCCGAACGTCGCGCAACCCTGCGTCACCGTGACTTCCTCCAGCGGCTTCCAGGTCGGCGCCTTGGTGGTGCGATAGCGCCCGCTCCATCCCTTGCCGTCGCGCGACAGGTCGAACGTCCAGTCGGCCCCGGCGAAATTGCCGGTCCATTGGCCCGCGACGCGATCGGCGCTGCCCGGCGCAGCACAGGGCGCATCGGGACTGGCAAGGGCGAGGACGATGACGAGGATGGTGAACATGCGAACTCCCGTGGCGAAGAGCCGCCATCCAACCACGTGGTTGTAGCGTCACGATGGCGCGTTCGTGTCGCCGGGCGATACGCAGATGCTACAAAGCCATGCTATCGGGCGGGGGATGCCGACCGATGCTCCCCCCGCCGACCGCATAATCGTCGTCGACGACGACACCAGCATCCGCGACGCGCTGGCCGAATATCTGGGCGGGCATGGCTATGCGGTGCGCACCGCGCCCGGCGCGGCGGCATGCGACCGGTTGTGGATGGAGGCGCCGGCGGACCTGCTGGTCATCGACGTGATGATGCCGGGCGAGGACGGGCTGTCGCTGTGCCGCCGCCTCGCGCCGCTGGGGGTGCCGATCCTGATGCTGAGCGCGCTGGACGGGGTGACCGACCGGATCGTCGGGCTGGAGGTCGGGGCATGGGATTATCTGGCCAAGCCGTTCGAACCGCGCGAGCTGCTCGCCCGCGTCCGCGCGCTGCTGCGCCGGCCGCGCGCGGTCGAACCGGTGGCGGCCGGCGACGATGCGGTGGTCTTTGCCGGATGGTGGTTCAGCCCGGCCGAACGGCGCTTACGCGATCCGCAGGGGCGGCCGCTGCTGCTGAGCGAAGGCGAACATGCGCTGCTCGCCGCCTTCGTCCGGCGGGCGGGCCGCGTGCTCAGCCGCGACGCGCTGCTCGACGCCGCGCGCGGGATCGATGCCGCCAGCTATGACCGCGCGATCGACATCGCGGTCAGCCGGCTGCGGCGCAAGCTGGCGGAAGGGGACGCGACCCCGCTGATCGAAACGGTGCGCGGCGCGGGCTATCGCTTCGTGCCGGCGGTGCGCCCGGCATGATCCGCGCCTTCTGGCGACGGCCCAGCGCGCTGACCGCCATCGGCGGGTTCAGCGTCGCCATCGCGATCCTGAGCGTCGCGATCACCGCCAGCATCGTGCTGCTGATGCCCGATCCGCCGGCGGTGCGGCTGACGCTGGCCGATGCGGCGGCGGCGCTGCGCGGCGCGGAAAACGGCCTCGTCCGCAGCATCGGCGCGCCGCCCGCCGGGCCGCCCAATCCGATCCAGCAACAGGTGCTCGCCCAGGCGCTCGGCCGGCCGGTCGGCGACGTCCGCGTCGTCTGGCTCGACGCGCCGCCACGCAAGAGGCCGGTCGGTGAGGTCATCGTCGTTACCCCGCACCGAGGGAGCGGCAGCCCGTTTCCCGGCGGCACCATGGTGTTGCAGATGAAGGGCGGACGGCCGATGCGGGTGGTCGACCGGTTGCCCGACGGGCCGCTCGGCACGGTATTGCTGCGCCTGCCGCAGCCGCCCTTCGCCGCCGGCGTCCGCCTGTCCGACGGGCGCTGGCTGACGGTTCGGCCGGCCGCGCCGCTGCTGGGGGGATGGCGGTGGAAGGTGCTGGTCGCGCTCGCGGTCAGCCTGGTCGTGCTGGCGCCGCTCGCCTGGCTGTTCGCGCGGCGGCTGACCCGCCCGTTCCGCGTGCTGGCCCGCGCGATCGATGCCGGGCTCGACCCGCCCCAGGCGCAAGGGCCCCGCGAATTGCAGGAGGCGGCGGGCGCGATCCTGCAGCTGCGCACCCGCCTCGCGGCGGAGAGCGAGGACCGGTTGCGGATGCTGACCGCGGTCGCCCACGACCTGCGCACCCCGCTGACCAGCCTGAAGCTCAGGTTGGAATCGGTGCCCGAGCCGCAGCGCGCGCGGATGGTGGCCGATGCCAACCGGATGCAGGCGATGATCGCCGACGTGCTCGACTTCGCGCGCACCGCCGACGCCACCCGCCACCCGGTCGGCCTGCGTCCGCTGGTGGCGGAGGTGGTGGCCGACGCCCCGGCGATGACGCTAGATCCCGGGCCGGAAGTAACGGTCAGCGTGGTCGAGGCCGGCCTGCGCCGCGCGGTCGAGAATCTGGTGCGCAACGCGGTCGACTATGCCGGCGGGGGGCGGATCGCGGTCGCGCGGGACGGGGATCGCGCGGTGATCGAGGTGATCGACACCGGCCCCGGCATCGCGCCCGCCGACCGCACCCGCCTGCTGCGCCCGTTCGAACGCGGCGACGCCTCGCGCAACCGCGATACCGGCGGGGTCGGGCTGGGGCTCAGCATCGTGCAGGGCTTTGCCGAACGCCATGGCGGCACGCTCGAACTGGCCGACGCGCCGGGCGGGGGGATGGTGGCGCGGTTGGTGTTGCCGGCGGTCGGGTGACGAAGCCCCGACCTCTCTTCTCGTCACCCCGGATCAAGTCCGGGGTGACGGGAATCACCCCAACGTCTTCAACAACGTCTCCCACCACAACACCCCCGGATCGAAGGTCGCGACCGGCACCCGTTCGTTCAGCCCGTGGGCGAAACTGTCGCTCGCCTTCATGAACACGCCGCCGACCCCGAAGCTCGGAATGCCGTAAGCGCGGAAATGCATCGAATCGGTCGCGCCGGCCTCCTGCATCGGCACGACCAGCAGCCCCGGCGCCCGCTCGGCCACCGCCGCCTTCACCGCCGCGACGACCTTCGGGTCGAGCGGGGAGGCGCCGGCCTCGATCGTGCCATTGTCGTTGAAGGCCACCGCGACCTTGGGATCGGCGGCCAGTTCGGTCAGCTTGGCCGCGATCTGCGCGCGCGGCGTACCCGGAAAGATGCGGCAGTTGATGTTGGCGACCGCGCGCTGCGGCAGCGCGTTGGGCGCATGGCCGCCATTGAACATGGTGGGGACGCAGGTGGTGCGGACCTGCCCGATATAGCGCTTGTCGGCCGACAATATGTCCGCCGCGGCGGTGTCGTTCGGATTGGCGGCGAACGCCTTCATCGCCGCACCCAGCGGTCCGGGCGTCATCGTCGCGGTGCCGGCCAGCGACGCCTTGGTGATCTCGTTCTGTTGCGGGGGAAAGCGATAGGCGGCGATCCGCCCGACCGCCGTCGCCAGGCGGACGATGGCATTGTCCGGTCCCGGACGGCTGCTGTGCCCGCCCGGATCGGTGACGGTCAGGTGCCAGTCGCCATAGACCTTCTCCGCCGCCTGCAATCCGTACACCATCGGTTTGCCGTCATCGCCCAACAGCCCGCCACCGGCATCGGCGTTCAGCACCAGAGCGGCGTTCCTGTACGCCTCCGCCGCCGCCCGCGTCGTCTTCATCGTGGTTTCTTCGTCGCCGGTCAGCACCAGCACGATATCGCGCTGCGGCACCCATTTCGCGCGGCGCAGCTTCATCAGCGTCGCGACCGCCATCGACAGCCCGGCCTTGTTGTCCAGGCTGCCGCGCCCGAAGACATAGCCATTCTCGATCACCGGGGTGAACGGGTCGCGGGTCCAGTCCTTCGGATCGGCCTCCACCACGTCCATATGCGCCAGCACCACGGTCGGCTTCGCAGCCCGGTCGCGGCCGGGATAGCGCGCGGTCAGATAGCCGGTCTCCCCCATCGCCACGAAGCGGACCTCGGCGGGATCGAACCCGGCGGAGAGCAGCTTGGCCTGCAGATACGCGGCATAGGCCGGCACCTGCCCGCGCCCGGCGACGGTCTGGAACTTCACCCCGTCGGTCAGCAGCGTGACCGCTTCCTTGCCCCCCGGCGTCGACGGCGCGTCCTGCGCCTGTGCGGCGATCGGGCCCAGCATGGCAATTCCGGCAAGCAGCATCCGCATCATCGTCTTCCCCTTTGGCCTGAAGGGTGCGCGGTTCGCGCCGATCGCGCAAGGGCGCCGACGATGTCCGGCAAACCCCCGCGCTATGCACCGGCACGATCCTGACCTACACCGGGGCCGACCACGGATCGTGCGGTGGCCATCGCCGCCGAACGGCTTCGAGCCGTCAACCGCAGGCGCAGCGAAATTCGTTGCGCCTGACCGTTTTATATCGTATACGATCCAAGATATCCATGGAGGTTGATGTGGTTTCTGGTTCGAGCATGTGGACGGGCGTCTATCCCGCGGCGACGACGCAGTTCGCGGCCGATGGGTCGGTCGATATCGATGCGACGCAGCGCGGTCTGGTCGCGCTGGTCGAGGACGGGGTCGACGGGCTGATCCTGCTCGGCACCTGCGGTGAGAACAACTCGCTCGACGTCGAGGAAAAGCATGCCGTGCTGCGCGCGGGTGTCGAGGCGGTCGGCGGGCGCGTGCCTTTGGTGTGCGGCGTGTCCGAATTCACCACGCGCCGTGCGGCGGCGTTTGCCAAAGAGGTCGAGGATATCGGCGTCGACGCGCTGATGCTGCTGCCCGCCATGGTCTATGTGCCGACGCCCAACGAACTGGCGACGCATTTCCGCACCGTCGCGGAAGCGACCGGCCTGCCGATCATGCTCTACAACAACCCGCCAGCCTACCGCGTGTCGGTCGACTTCGCCACGCTCGCGCTGCTCGAACCGGTGAAGAACATCGTCGCGGTCAAGGAAAGCGCGCCCGATCCGCGCCGCTTCACCGACGTCATCAACCGCTTCGGCGACCGCTATATCGTGATGGCCGGTCTCGACGACGTGGCGCTGGAGGGCATGTTGCTCGGGGCCAGCGGATGGGTGTCGGGCCTGACCAGCGCCTTCCCGCAGGAATCGGTCGCGCTGATCGCGGCGGTCGATCGCGGCGACTGGGAAGAGGCGCGGCGCATCTATCGCTGGTTCATGCCGCTGCTCCACCTCGATGCCGAACATGACCTCGTCCAGTCGATCAAGCTGGCCGAGGAGATCATGGGCCGCGGGTCGGAACGCGTCCGCCTGCCGCGCCTGCCGCTCGAAGGCGCGCGCCGGGCAGAGGTGATCGCGATGGTCGAGAAATGCGCGGCGACGCGGCCGGTGCTGACCGCGCCGTCGGTGGAGGCGGCTGCCGCCTGATGCGCCACACCTTCTTCTGCATCGACGGCCACACGGCGGGCAATCCCGTCCGCCTGGTGGCCGGGGGCGCCCCGCTGCTGCGCGGCGCCAGCATGGCGGAGCGGCGCCAGGATTTCCTGGCGCGCTTCGACTGGATCCGCACCGGGCTGTGCTTCGAGCCGCGCGGCCACGACATGATGTCGGGCGGGTTCCTTTATCCGCCGTGCGGCGATGCGGATGCGGCGATCCTGTTCATCGAAACGTCGGGCTGCCTGCCGATGTGCGGGCACGGCACGATCGGGATCATCACCTTCGCCCTCGAAAACGGGCTGATCACCCCGCGCGAGCCGGGACGGCTGCGTGTCGAGGTGCCCGCCGGGGTGATCGACATCGACTATGTGGCGGACGGCAACCGGGTCCGCTCGGTAAGGATCCGCAACGTCCCCGCCTATCTGGCGAAACAGGGCGTGCAGGTCGATGTGCCGGGCTTCGGCGCGCTGTCGATCGATGTCGCCTATGGCGGCAATTATTATGCGATCATCGAGCCGCAGGGGCCGTACACCGGCCTCGACGATCTGGGTGCGGCGCGGATCGTGGAGCTCAGCCGCACGATCCGCGACCTGGTGCGCGCGGTCTATGAACCGGTCCATCCGCTCGAACCGACGATACGCGGGGTCAGCCATGTGCTCTGGGCCGACGCGCCGAAGGGCGAGGGCGCGGACGGGCGCAACGCGGTCTTCTACGGCGAACGCGCGATCGATCGCAGCCCGTGCGGCACCGGCACCTCGGCCCGCCTCGCTCATCTCGCGGCGACCGGCCGGTTGACCATCGGCGACCGCTTCGTCCACGAAAGCTATATCGGCAGCCGCTTCATCGGCCGGGTCGAGGCGGAAACGACGATCGGCGATCAACCGGCGATCGTGCCGTCGATCGAAGGGTCGGCGATCGCGACCGGCTTCAACACGATCTGGATCGATCGCGAGGACCCGTTCTTTGCCGGGTTCACGGTGGTCTGACGGCACAATAACGACAAACGGGAGGGGCGCATGGCACGAGGATTACTGGGGCCGCTCAAGCCCCTCGACGCAGGCGAAGCCGATCCGGAGCGCCGCCTGCGCAAGACGCTCAGCTGGCCGCACCTGATCGCGCTCGGCATCGGGGCGATCGTCGGCACCGGCATCTATACGCTGACCGGGGTCGGGGCGGATCGCGCCGGGCCGGCGGTGATCCTGTCCTTCGCCATCGCCGGCGCGGTCTGTGCCTGCGCCGCGCTCGCCTATGCCGAAATGGCGACGCTGATCCCGACCGCGGGCAGCGCCTACACCTACAGCTATTCGGTGATCGGCGAGAGCGTCGCCTGGATCGTCGGGTGGAGCCTGATCCTCGAATATTCGCTCGCCTGTTCGACGGTCGCGGTCGGGTGGTCGGCCTATCTGGTCGGATGGTTGCAGAGCGTCGGCGTGCAGTTGCCCGCGATGCTGCTGTCGGGGCCGCACAGCGGCGGGATCGTCAACCTGCCCGCGGTGCTGGTGGCGCTGGGCATCGCCGGGATGCTGGTCGCGGGCACGCGCGAAAGCGCCACCTTCAACATCGTGCTGGTCGCGATCAAGATGACGGCGCTGGCGGTCTTCGTGCTGTTCGCTTTGCCCGCATTCAACGGCGCCAATTTCGAACCGTTCATGCCCTATGGCTTTGGCAGCACGGTGCAGGGCGGGGCGACGCGCGGGGTGATGGCGGCGGCGGCGATCGTGTTCTTCGCCTTTTACGGGTTCGATGCCGTCGCGACCTCTGCCGAAGAGGCGCGCAATCCCGGCCGCGACCTGACCATCGGCATCATCGGGTCGATGGCGGCGTGCACCGCCATCTATATGGGGGTCGCGGTCGCGGCGATCGGGGCGGTCAGCTATGTCGATCTCGGCCGCTCGGCCGAACCGCTCGCTTATGTCCTGCGCAGCTTGCAGCATCCCTTCGCCGCCTGGGCGATCGGCCTCGCCGCGCTGATCGCGCTCCCTTCGGTCATCCTGGTGATGATGTACGGGCAGAGCCGCATCTTCTTCGTCATGTCGCGCGACGGGCTGCTGCCGCGCTCGCTCAGCCGCGTGTCGGCGCGCACCGGTTCGCCCGCGCTGGTGACGATGGTGACCGGCGTGTTCGTCGCCGCCGTCGCCGGCTTCTTCCGCCTCGACGAGATTGCCGAGCTGGCCAATGCCGGCACGCTGCTCGCCTTCATCGCGGTCGCGGCGTGCATGATGATCCTGCGCCGCCGCGCGCCCGAACTGCAGCGCGTGTTCCGCTGCCCCGCGCCGTTCGCGGTCGGCACGCTGGCGATCCTCGGCTGCGTCTATCTGCTGGTCAGCCTGCCGTCGCACACGCTGGTGCGGTTCGCGCTGTGGAACATCATCGGCGTCGTCTTCTACCTCCTTTACGGTCGCGTGCGCAGCCTGGTGCGGGTGCGCGGGTGAGCGGCGATGCGGTCGTCATCGGCGACGGCGTTGTCGGGCTGAACGTCGCGCTGGCGCTGCAACGCCGGGGCAGGGCGGTGACGATCGTCGCCCCCGATCAGCCATGGCGCGGGGCGTCGTGGGGCAATGCCGGGCATATCGCGGTCGAACAGGTCGAACCGCTCGCCTCGCTGGCGACGGTGCGCAGCGTGCCCGACCGGCTGTTCGTGCGCGGCGGGGCGCTGGCCCTGCCGCCGCGCGCCATCGCCGCCTGGCTGCCCTTTGCGCTCCGGATGCTGCGCGCCGCCGCACCGACCCGCTTCGCCTTGGGCAAGGCGGCGCTGTCGGCGATGCTGGCGACCGCCGTCCCGGCATGGCAGCGGGTGCTGGCCGATACCGGGCGGCCCGACCTGCTGCGGATCGACGGGCATTTCGTGGTGTGGGAAAGCGCGGACAGTGCCGCGCGCGGGCAGGCGGCGTGGGCGCGGACCGATACCGGCACCGCGAGCTGGCGCGCGGCGACGCCGGCCGAACTGGCCCGGCTCCAGACGCTGACCCATGTGCCGATCGCCGGGGCGATCCGGCTCGAGGGCAGCGGGCAGATCACCGATTCCGCTGCGCTGGGCGACGCCTTGCGGAGCCGCTTCGTCGCGGCCGGCGGCACGTTCGTGCACGACCGCGCGCGCGGGGCGGTCGAGCGCGAGGGGCGGGCGCGTGTCCTGCTGGAACAGGGGGCGCCGATCGACGCCGATGTCGCGGTCGTCGCGGCGGGGGCGGCATCGGCCGCGCTGGTCGCGGCGGCGGGACTGCACGCGCCGCTGATCGCCGAGCGCGGCTATCATGTCGAGGGCGATCCCGGCGACTGGCCCGCCGACATGCCGCCGGTGGTGTTCGAGGACCGCTCGATGATCGTCACCCGCTTCGCCCACCGGCTGCGCGCGGCGAGCATCGTCGAATTCGCCCGGACCGACATGGAGCCCGACCCGCGCAAATGGGCACGCATCCGGGGGCATGTCGCCGCGCTCGGCCTGTCGCTGCGCGCGCCGGTCGAACCGTGGATGGGCGCGCGGCCGACCCTGCCCGACTATCTGCCCGCGATCGGGCGGCGCGGGGCGGTGGCCTATGCCTTCGGGCACCAGCATCTCGGGCTGACACTGGCGGCGACCAGCGGTGAGGCGCTGGCCGCGCTGCTGCACGGCGACGCGCCCGCCTTCGACCTGACGCCGTTCGCGCTCGAGCGATTTCGCTGAGCGATGGTTGCGCCGGGGACGGTGCACGCTAAGTGGCGTACTACGGTATACCACCGTGGCACAGGATTTTCTGCATGACCGGTATCGTCGTCCGCAACCTTTCCGAACAGCTGGTCGTGCTGCTGCGCGACCGTATCCTCGCGGGCCGGATTGATGCCGATCGCGCCATCCGGCAGGATGCGCTGGCCGCCGAACTGGGCGTCAGCAAGATTCCGCTGCGCGAGGCGTTGACCCGGCTCGAACAGGAAGGGCTGGTCCGGCTGCACGCCAATCGCGGCTATTTCGTCCGCGAACTGACCATGGACGAGGCGGAGGAGGTCTATGCGCTCCGCCTGAAGCTGGAGCCGGAAGTCGCCGGCGTGGCGGCGATGCGCGCGACCGATGCCGAACGCGACCTGGCGATCCGCACGCTGGCGCAGTTGGACGAGGTGACGAACGCTCATGGCGACGGCGTCGGCGCGTTCAACCGCGCCTTTCACCTCGCGCTGCTGCGCCCCTCGCGCCAGACGATCACGACCACCATGCTCGAACGGCTGCACGTGCTGGGCGAACGCTATGTCCGCCGCCACCTCGAACCGCTGGGCCGCGACCAGCGCGCGAACGACGAACATGCCCAGCTGCTGCAATGCTGGCTGGCGCGCGACGCATCGGCGGTCGCCGCGCGGATGTACGCCCATATCGAACAGACCGTGCTCGACCTGCGCCGCGAATTCGGCAACGACGGCGGCGACGGCGTCGCTTGAGGGCCACCGGTTCGCGCCCGGGAAATGCGCCGACCCCAATTATTTAGTTCGATTTCGGCCAGTCCCACGCATCAAAAGAAGGTGCGGTGCGCACCGGCGCTTATAAACATAGCTGGATATCGTATAATATATTTGAAGCGCCCTCCATGTTATGGCAATCTGCCCCGACAATAACGGGGGATGGACATGCGACGTACGACGAGATTGCTGGCTTCCGCGGCGGTGACGGCGCTGGTGCTGGGGAATGCGCTGCCCGCGCTGGCGCAGACGACGACCGATGGTCAGGTCGCGGGCGAGGCGACCGGCGATGAAACCATCACGGTGACCGGATCGCGCATCGCGCAGCCCGGCGCCAAGAGCAACAGCCCGATCACGACGGTCGGTGCCGAGGAAATCCGGCTGCAGGGGGCGACCAATGTCGAAAACGTCCTCAACCGCCTGCCGCAGATCACGCCCGATGCGAACGAAAACGTGTCGAACGGGTCGGACGGCACCGCGCGAGTCAACCTGCGCAACCTGGGTAGCAACCGCAATCTCGTCCTCGTCAACGGCCAGCGGCTGCTGCCGATCCAGGCGACCGACCTGAACTTCATCCCGGGCTTCATGGTCGAACGGGTCGACGTGATGAGCGGCGGCGCATCGGCGGTCTACGGCTCCGACGCGGTGTCGGGCGTCATCAACTTCGTGCTGCGCGACAATCTGAACGGCGTGAAGACCGACGTGCAATACGGGTTTTCGGCGCATCACAACAATAACGACGCCTATCGCGCGCGCGTCCGCGCGGCGGGTTTCACGCCGGCGCTCAGCACCCCGGTCGACGGGCAGCGCTTCGACGCGAACATCGCGATGGGCGCGAATTTCGCCGAGGATCGCGGCAACGTCACCGCCTATTTCGGCTATCGCGACGTGCGGCCGATCCTGCAATATAACCGCGACGTGTCGGCCTGCGCGCTCGACCCGGTATTCTCGGGCGATCCGGAGGCTGCGACGGCGCTGACCTGCGGCGGGTCGTCGAACAACCAATATGGCCGGTTCGTGCCGCTGCGCACGGGCATCGCGCCGGGCGGCTACAACAACACGGTCGACGGCAACAAGACCTGGGTGCAGTACAACCCCAGCTTCCGCTACAATTACGCGCCACTCAACTATTTCCAGCGCAACGGCACCCGCTTCACCGCCGGCGCCTTCGCGAAATATGAAGTGACGCCGGCGGCCGAACTCTATGGCAGCTTCATGTTCATGGACGACCGCACCAATTCGCAGGTCGCCCCCTCCGCGCTGTTCCAGGGTTATCCCTATTCGATCAACTGCAACAATCCGCTGATGAGCGCGCAGCAGGCGACGTTGCTGTGCGGCGCGGCGGCGGCGGGAACCAACGTCAACCAGGACGTCTATATCGGCTATCGTCCGGTCGCCGCCCCGGCACAGCCGCGTCGCGACGACCTGCGCCACACCGACTATCGCGTGACCGGCGGCGTGCGCGGGGAGATCGCGAAGGGCATCCGCTACGACCTCAACGCACTGTTCTCGACCGTCATCTTCAACGAAACCTATCGCAACGACATCGATCCCGCGCGTGCCAACCGCGCGCTGAAGGTCGATCTGGTCAACGGCGTGCCGACCTGCCGGTCGGTGATCGACGGGACGGACCCGACCTGCGTGCCGCTCAACGTGTTCCAGTTCCGCGGGCCGACTGCGGCGGCGCTGAACTATGTCTATGCGCCGACCAGCACCGAGGGGCTGGACCGCGAGACGGTGATCGCCGGCACGGTCAATTTCGACGGGTCCGAATATGGCGTGAAGCTGCCCTGGGCCGAAACCGGCATCGGCGCGGTGTTCGGCGTCGAGCATCGCCGCGAGAGCCTGGAATTCCGGGCCGATGCGCTGGCGATCGCCAAGGGGACCAAGGAGATTTCGGGCGCGTTCGACGTGACCGAAGGCTTCACCGAAATCCGCGTGCCGATCATCGAGGATCGCCCGTTCTTCGACGAATTGTCGCTGACCGGCGGCTATCGCTTCTCGAAATACAGCACCAACAGCAAGGGCATCTCGACCTACAAGGGCGAAATCGCCTGGGCGCCGTCGGCGGACCTCCGCCTGCGCGGCGGCTATAACCGTGCCATCCGCGCGCCCAACATCTCCGAACTGTTCGGCGCGCAGACCCCGGGCAACGTGACGACGCAGGACCCGTGTTCGGGCACCAGCCCCGCCGCCACGTTCCAGCAGTGCCAGCGCACCGGCGTCACCGCCGCGCAGTACGGCAACATCATCGAATGCCCCAGCGAACAGTGCACCGGCTTCTATGGCGGCAACCAGGCGCTGCGCCCCGAAGAGGCCGACACCTATACCGCCGGCATCGTGTTCACGCCGCGCTTCGCCCGCCGCCTGATGCTGTCGGTCGATTACTTCAACATCAAGGTGAAGGACTATATCGGCGTCATCCCGGTCACGCTGACCATCAGCCAGTGCTTCGCGACCGGCGATCCGTTCTTCTGTTCGCTGTTCAACCGCAATCCGCGCAACGGCGTGCTGTTCGGCGGCGACGCGACGACCGGCGGCTATGTCACCTCGACCACGCAGAATACCGGGTCGCTCGGCACCAGCGGCCTCGATCTGGGGGTGAATTACGGGTTCAAGACCGGCATCGGCAAGTTCGACGTCAACATGGTCGGCACCTGGCTGCGCGACCTGACCACCGAACCGCTGCCGGGCCTCGGCAAATATGACTGCAAGGGCCTGTTCGGCGGCACCTGCGGTCAGCCGAGCCCAGAATGGCGCCACCAGGCACGCTTCACCTGGACGTCGCTCGACGACAGGGGCGCGATCTCGCTCAACTGGCGTTACATCGGCCCGACCGACCTGTCGTCGAACACGGACGATCCGTTCCTGCAGGGGGCGCCCTATCAGGTCAATGCGCGCCTGCCGGTCGCCAATTATTTCGACCTGGCGGCGACGGCCAGCGTGCTCGACGACGTGACGCTGCGCATCGGCGTCAACAACCTGCTCGACCGCGATCCGCCGGGGATCGCGCAGGGCCTGCTGGCGTCGTTCGGCAATGGCAACACCTATCCGGGCGTCTACGATGTCGCGGGTCGGACCTTCTTCGTCGGCCTGTCGGCGGAGTTCTGAGGAAGGGGCGGCCGGTGCTCCTTACGGGCGCCGGCCGTCGGTACGGGAAAGAAGTTCGCATGATCGGTCGCGTCGCGCTTGCCCTGCTGGTGTCTCCCTGGGCGATCGCGGTCGCGACCGCGCAGGCCCCGCCCCCCGCCGCGCCGGCGGAATGGGAACGGCCGGAGGTCATCCGCATCGGCGCCGAACCGATGCACGCGACCTTCGACGGTTACGAGACGGTGGCGCTGGCGAAGCGCGGCGACCTGGCGGCCTCGCGCTATCGCCTCTCGCTCGATGGGCCGTGGCGCTTCCACCGCTCGCCCACGCCCGAGGCCCGGCCGGTCGGGTTCGAACGGCCCGACTATGACGTCAGCCGCTGGGGCACCGTCGCGGTGCCGGGCATCCTGCAGGCCCAGGGGCAGGGGACGCCGGTCTTCGTCGGCAGCGGCTATCCCTTTCCGATGGACCAGCCCCGCATCGACCACCGGTTGAACGAGGTCGGATCCTACCGGCGCGAGGTGACGGTCCCGCCGCATTTCGCCGGGCGGCGGATGCTGCTGACCGTGGGGGCGGCGGGGGCGGCCTATTATCTCTGGGTCAACGGTCGGCGCATCGGCTATTCCGAGGACTCCAAGCTGCCCGCCGAGTTCGACGTCACCGCCGCGATGCGGCCGGGGCGCAACACGGTCGCGATCGAGCTCTATCGCTATGCCGATGGCAGCTATCTGGAGGATCAGGATTTCTGGCGGGTCAACGGGATCGAGCGCAGCGTGACGCTCTATGCCGCGCCGCCCACCCACCTGCGCGACATCGACGTGCGCGCCGGGCTGACCAACGACTATCGCGACGGCACGCTCGCCCTGTCGGTCGCGCTGGGCGGCAAGGCGGCGGCCGGGCTGCGGGTGCGCGCCACTGTGCTCGACGGCCGCCGCGCGCTGCTGGTGCGCGAAGGGGTCACCGATGCCGCCCGGCAGGTCCGGTTCGACGGCACCCTCCCGGCGGTGCGCGCGTGGAGCGCGGAGACGCCCGAACTCTACACCCTGCTCGTCGAACTGCTCGACGCGCGGGGCCGCGTGATCGAGGCGACGACGCGCCGCATCGGGTTCCGCACCGTCGCCATCGCGCAGGGCGAGGTGCAGGTGAACGGCCGCCGTATCACCATCCGCGGGGTCAACCGCCACGAACACGACCCGCGCACCTTCCGCATCGTGTCCGACGCGACGCTGCGCCGCGATCTGGAACTGATGAAAGCGGCCAATATCAACGCCTTGCGCCTGTCGCACTATCCCAACGACCCGCGCATCTACGACCTTGCCGATCAGGTCGGGCTGTACCTGATGGACGAGGCGAATATCGAGAGTCACGGCTATCTGAGCAAGGCGCAGCAGAGCGGCGATTTCGAAGGCACGCTGCTCGGCTACAAGCCCGAATGGAAGGCGGCGCATCTCGACCGCGTCGAACGGATGGTCGAACGCGACAAGAACCACCCGTCCATCATCTTCTGGTCGCTCGGCAACGAAACCGGCATCGGCACCAGCTTCGAGGCGGCGGCGCACTGGGTAAAGGCGCGCGACGCCACCCGGCTCGTCAGCTTTCTGGGGCACAGCATGAGCGGGTGGCGCCACCCGACCAATCCTTACGTCGACATCTTCGCGCCGATGTACGACGATATCGAGAAGCTGGTCGATTATGCCGAGCGGGGCGAATACCCGCAGCCGCTGATCCTGTGCGAATATGCCCATGCGATGGGCAACAGCCTCGGCAATTTCCAGGACTATTGGGACGTCATCCGCCGCTATCCCAAATTGCAGGGCGGGTTCGTGTGGGACTGGGTCGACCAGACGATCCTGCGCAAGGACGCGGCGGGCCGCGACTATTGGGCGCAGGGGCGCGACTTCGTGGCGGATGGCGACGACAGCCCGGTCGGCGACGGGGTGATCGGCGCCGACCGCACGCCCGACCCCGAATATCACGAACTGGCCAAGGTCTATGCCCCGATCGCGTTCGAACGCGTCGGCGCGGGCTATGGCGTGGTCAACCGCCACGACCATATCGACCTGTCGCGCTTCACGCTCGACTATAGCGTGCTGGAGGACGGGCGGGAGGTCGCGCGCGGCGCGCTCCGGATGCCGGCGGTGGCGGCCGGCGCGCGCGCGCCGCTGGCGCTCCCCC
>NZ_LQQO01000031.1 GCF_001619955.1 Sphingomonas hankookensis
TCGATGGACCACTCAGAAGGGGGCAGCTCAAGATATCGATTTCGACGGTACGGCTACCGTTTAGGGTGATGAACGGTCGCTTTCTCCTATCCATCGCCTGATAGCCGCCCCCGATTGAATAGAGCCTACCGCCCTTATCCAACCCCGCCCCGGTTGTGTCGCCGAGGTTGAAGCCACGGCAGAAGCCTCCGTGTTCCGCGTTGCCGATATCGACCGCAGCAAAAAACGCATTCAGTCGCTGTACCGGTGCTGACAGGGCAATGACGCGGGGATCAGCCTTATCAAGTGGCAACAGCGCGCCCTTAATCTTCTTCCTTCGACACCGCTCTGATCCTGCTCGCAAGGTAATAGGTTGTCGAACATGCGAAGGGCGGGGCTTGGATATGAAATGACGCTCATAGTCAGCCAGAAACACTCCATAGAGCGCTGCAAGCTCAAGTAGCTTAGGTGTTGCCCATAATTCCGTTGCCGGCGCTGTAACGCCTTCTTTGGCGCTTGGCCTTACACCGGGGATGGTATCGATATAACCGGTAGCAAGCAGTCCGTTAAAAGCATCAATGAACGGATAATAGCCGATGGTCGGGAAGCCGGGCACTTCATCCCCTTGCCTGTTGAAGGTAACTGCATCCTTTGTACGAAAACATCGCCTTGGCGGTTCCATAGCCTTCGCGCGCAATAGATCGGCCAACATTGCTCCAACAGCATTTCCTAGCTTCTTGGTTGGCTTGTATTTCTTAGCCAACTTCCTGTGAACGATTCCAACTAGATCGTTCTGCAGATTCATTGCTTCTTCTGAATGAGTCTTACCATTCAAACTCATGAAGACTGGCTTATTAGATTCCTTTGATACTGATTCTAAAACTAAAACTGATTCCATGATTGTAATTAAATTACCTTATATGTTAAAATTAGAAAAGGAAAGGAAGAGAAGACAATAAGGAACTATAGGCATAATGTTTTTAAACACAGCAGGACACAAGTTACCTTATGTTTAGGTATATTTAGACGATGTGTTGAATGCACGTTTATCCTCCGCTTCCGAACACATCGAAAACGTTAAATTTAACACGCCCAAAAAATACGAACATCAATCCCCAAGGGGAATTGCGCGGCACGGCCGGTAGAAAAGACTACCGGGATGGATTTACCGCGCAATCATGTGAACCTCACGGAAGCGCGGTCACGTCGAACAATCAATTGCCGCTGACAAACGGCGTACCGGCAAAGTTTCGCGACGCAGAATCCAGTAGTCACCAACACTCTCTGCCACCCACCCCCGCCTTGCAGCTTCGGTAAGTACGAGCCGTGACTCCGAGTAGCGAACGACGCTGGCAGCCTTGATCCGAACCGGACCACCCTCCCGCGCAACCTTGGAATTGGTGACGTGACCCCAGTCTTTCATCCAGCGGCAACCAGAGACCGACCGGTATTGTCGCGCATGAGCGCAGGTGAAGCAACTGGCGGGGTTAACCCCGCCAGTTGCGGTTCGAACCCGGCAGCGAACGCGGCCGGGGTAGCGTAGCCGAGCGACGAGTGCGGTCGCTCGGTGTTGTAGTCGTCGACCCAGCGGGCGAGGATCGAGCGGGCCTGACCGATGGTGAAGAATAGCGTCTCGTTGAGCAGCTCGTCGCGCATGCGACCGTTGAAGCTCTCGACGAACCCATTCTGCGTGGGCTTGCCCGGCGCGATGTAATGCCATTCGACGCCTGCATCGCCCGACCAGGCGAGCACCGCGTTCGACGTCAGTTCGGTCCCGTTGTCGCTGACGATCATCTTCGGCTTGCCACGCTCGGCGATCAAATCGGTCAATTCGCGCACGACCCGCCGGCCCGAGATCGAGGTGTCTACCACCGCTCGGAGGCATTCGCGCGTGACGTCGTCGACGATGTTGAGCACGCGGAACCGCCGGCCGGTGACGAGCTGGTCGTGCACGAAGTCCAGGCTCCAGCGCTGATTGGGAAGCGCCAGCATCGGTGCGGGTGCCCGCGCGCCCACCGCGCGCCTTCGCCCCTTCCTGCGCCTGACCGTTAGCCCCTCTTCCCGGTAGAGCCGCTGGGTCTTCTTGCGGTTGATCGTGATGCCGTCCCGGCGCAGCAGGATGTGCAGACGCCGATAGCCGAACCGCCGGCGCTGCTGCGCCAGCTCACGCAAACGCGACCGCAGGTCGCCATCATCTGCCCGGCAGGAGCGATACCGCATGCTCGTGCGATCCGCTCCGACAACCGTACATGCCCGCCGCTCGCTCATCCCCAGCGTCGCCTGGAGATGCGCAACCGCTTGTCGCTTCGCGGCGGGCGTCACCACTTTTTTGACAGCAGTTCTTTCAACCCCGCGTTGTCGAGCATCGTGTCAGCAAGCAGCCGCTTGAGCCGTGCATTCTCCTCCTCAAGCGACCGCAGACGCTTCGCGTCGGACACCTCTAGCCCCCCAAACTTCGCCTTCCACGCGTAATAAGTCGCGCTCGACATCCCGTGCTTCCGGCACAGCTCGGTCACCACCGCGCCCGCCTCGGCCTCCTTCAGGATGCCGATGATCTGCTCTTCCGTAAACTGCTTCCGCTTCATTTCGTCCGTCCCTTCGAGGGGCCGGTTTCTAGGTCCAGGTGGATGAAGAAACGGGGGTCACGTCATTGGCGAACAAGTTGCTTGCCCATGTTTCAGGTCTGACCCAACGCGCCATATCATGAGCTTCCGTTGGCGACGAACCGCTCAAGGTCCGCCAACCAATAGAACCGCCGACCGCCCACCTTGAAGCTAGATGGCCCGTAGCCTTTCAAGGCCCAATTTGCGAGCGTTGCCGGTGCAAAGCCAAGAAAATCAGCCGCCTCCTTACGGTTCAGACGAGCCATACCATGATCCACTTCAACGAAAACGTCGCGTTTTCGAAAATGCCCCGGAGTCGATGATTTGACACTCATACAATATATCCTTCATTGGTCAGGTATGCCGAGTCGCTCGACTCCGCGTGGCCTGCCTATGATCGGTTGGCCTGCGGCACAATGCTTAGTGTAAGCGATACTCTAAGCACTACCATCTACACTAGTAGACGACTATAGTAAGGACCACACTCTAGTGACTACTCGCTACTCAAAGCTATCGCGAAACCAACTTCGGTTGTTGCAACCCGGCCAGAAAGTGAGTGAGCGCGGGATCGAGGTCACACGGACCAAGAAGGGCGACCTAAGCTACACCGTTGCCATTATGGTGGACGGCAGACGCATTCACACAACCTTGGGGTTGGAAAGTGAGGGCGTAACTAGGCAGCAAGCCGAGGACGCTGTGGCGGCGTTTAAAACCCGTGCGCGTGAGGGGAGGCTCGATCTCCCAACTGGTCGCAAAACCCACCGGACATTTGCAGAGGCGGCAAAAGAGTACCTGCGCCGGATGGAAAGCGGCGGCGGTAAAAACATGAAGGCGAAGCATAACCATCTAGGCGAGTTGGCCACCGCCACCGGGAAGAAGCGCAGCAAGGCAGATGGGCCTTTGCTTCGCGCGTTCGGCAAATACCGAGCGGACAAGGTGACGACCTTCGACGTTCAGCAATACGTTCAACACCGTATGAGCGCGGGGATCGCTCAAGCGACTGTCAACCGCGAACTCGCGACCCTATCCCACGCCTTCAAGCGCATGATCGAATGGAAATGGATCAAAGCCGAGGACGCACCTGCGATCAAGAAGGGTGAAGAACCCCGCAAGGCGATTACCGTATTGAGCGACACCGACATTGCCGCGCTTTCGAAAGCTGCGGCCTCCGATCAAGACAGGCTTCTAGGGCTGTTCGTCGCGTGTGGCCTAAACACAGCAATGAGACATAGCGAAATTTTGCGCATTCGCTTCGATCAAATCGACTTTGACGCACGTCGAATCTTCGTTGCCAAGGCAAAAGCAGGCAGCAGAGAGCAACCGATCACCAACGGGTTGGCTGCTATGCTCAAAGCCGCGCAGGAAGCGTCATCGGATCGAGTTGGCTGGGTCTTTCCGTCTAGCCGACAGAACGGGAAATATCCTCACCGGCAAAGCATGGCAAAACAGTTTCTGCGTGCGGTGAACCGAGCCGGTTTGACCCCATCAAAGGTGACACCCCACATCATGCGTCACACGGCAATCACGACGTTGGTGCGTGAAAATGTCGACGTCCCTACGATCCAGAAGATTAGCGGGCATAAAACGTTCTCGATGGTCCTTCGCTACGTCCATATCCACGGGCGACACATCGACGATGCCATTGCGCGGTTGGATACACAGGAGTTTGCGATTTCACAGGATTTACACAAGGCAGGTTCGGCAACTTCTGCTGCCAAAGCTGCATAGCCCCAAAAACAGCGGAAAACCGCTGGTACGGACGGCGGGACTTGAACCCGCACTCCCAAAGGGAAGCGGATTTTAAGTCCGCTGCGTCTACCGATTTCGCCACGTCCGCAGGCAAGGGGCGTTCCAAGCGGATCGCCGCGCTGCCGTCAAGCCGCGCCCTGTCGCAGCGTCTGGATGATCCCGGAGAAATCGGTCGCGGCGTTGCCGTCCTCCACGAAGCGGGCGTAGAGTTCGGCGGCACGCGCGCCCATCGGCGTGTCGGCGCCTGCCCCCGCCGCCGCCTGCATGGCGAGCCGCAGATCCTTGAGCATCAGCGCGGCGGCGAACCCGCCCTGAAACCCGCGATCGGCGGGCGTTTCCGGCCCCACGCCCGCGACCGGACAATAGCTGGTCATCGACCAGCACTGGCCCGAACTGACCGACGAAATGTCGTAGAAGGTCTGCGGGTCCAGCCCCAGTTTCTCCGCCAGCGCGAACGCCTCGCAGGTCGCGATCATCGACGCGCCGAGCAACATGTTGTTGCACATCTTGGCGGCCTGGCCCGCGCCGCTTGTCCCCGCATGGATCACCGCCTTGCCCATGTCCGACAGGAACGGTTCGGCCTTGGCAAAGGCCGTGTCGCTGCCACCGACCATGAAGGTCAGCGCGCCGGCATTCGCGGCGGCGATCCCACCCGATACCGGCGCGTCGACCGCGTGCAGTCCCTTCGTCCGGGCGGCTTCGGCGACCTTCCGGGCGGTATCGACATCGATCGTCGAACAGTCGATCAGCACCGCGCCGGTATCGACCGTATCGAACAGCGCATCGTCATAGATTTGCGCGACATGGGCGCCGGCAGGCAGCATCGTCACCACCGCCTGTGCGCCGGCGGCCGCCTCCACCGCATCGGCTACGACCAAGCATCCCGCCGCCTTCGCGCGCGCCAGCGCCTCGGCGGACAGGTCGAACGCGCGGACGTCATGCCCTGCCTTCGCCAGATTGGCCGCCATGCCCCCGCCCATATTGCCGAGGCCGATAAAGCCGATGCGTGCCATTGCGTGCTCTCCTACCGCCCGGTCCAGTTGCCGGGGCGCTTCTCGACAAAGGCGGTCATGCCTTCCTTCTGGTCCGCCGTGCCGAACAGCCCGTGGAACAGGCGGCGTTCGAACTGGACCCCCTGTGCCAGCGTCGTGTCGAACGCGGCGTTGACCATTTCCTTGTTCGCCTTGACCGCCAGCGGGGCCATGGCGGCGATCGTCTGGGCAGTCTTCACCGCTTCCTCGACCAGATCGTCGGCGGGCACGATGCGCGCGACGAGGCCGCAGCGTTCCGCTTCCTCCGCACCGATCATCCGGCCGGTGAGGCACATTTCCATCGCCTTCGCCTTGCCGACCGCCCGCGTCAGGCGCTGCGACCCGCCCATGCCCGGCGTCACGCCCAGCTTGATCTCGGGCTGGCCGAACTTCGCGGTGTCGGCGGCCAGGATGAAGTCGCACATCATCGCCAGCTCGCACCCGCCGCCCAGCGCAAAGCCGGCGACCGCCGCGATGATCGGCTTGCGGGTGCGGGTGAAGGCGTCCCAGCCGCTGAAATGGTCGCCGCCATACATGGCCGCGAAGTCCATTTCCTGCATCTCCTTGATATCCGCCCCGGCGGCGAACGCCTTTGCCGACCCGGTGATGACTGCGCAGCCCTGGGTCGAGTCGGCATCGAACGCGCGCATCGCGTCCAGCAGTTCGGACAGGATCTGCGCGTTCAGTGCGTTCAGCGCCTGCGGCCGGTTCAGCGTGACCAGCGTCACGGCATCGCGGCGTTCGACGAGTATGGTTTCATAGTCGGACATGCGGGTTCCTCGAACTCAGTACGGCTGCCATTCATCGGCGGGGGACAATGGGGCAAAGATTCGGTCGATCATGTGGTCGCTGACCGCGGCCGGCGTGGCCGGGTCCCATTTGGGCGCATGATCCTTGTCGACGATCACCGCCCGCACGCCTTCCACAATGTCGGGCCGTTGGACGATGCGGGTGACGACGGCATATTCCTGTCGCATCTCGTCCTCGAAGGTCGGCATGGTCGCCCCGTCGAGCAGCAGCTTCAGCGACACCTTGCACGACAAAGGTGACCGCTGACGCAGCGTCGCCAGCTGTGCCTGCGCCCAGTCCGACCCGTCCGCCTCCAGCGCGGCCAGCACTTCCTCGAAATCGTCGCTGGCAAACAGCCGGTCGATCGCCTCGCGCTGCGACAGAATCGGCGCGTCGCCCGCCGGCATCGCATGGTCGGATAGGATCGCCTCCGCCGCCAGCGGATCGGCGGCAATCGCCTGCTTCACAGCATCCAGCGTCTCGGCTGGCAGCAAATGCGTCGCCAGCCCCAGCGCCAGCATCTCCGCCCCGTCCAGCCGCGCGCCGGTCAGCGCGAGATACTGGCCGATCCTGCCGGGCAGGCGCGACAGATACCAGCCGCCCCCGACATCGGGGAACAGGCCGATCGCGGTTTCCGGCATGGCGAAACGGCTGTTCTCGGTCGCGACCCGCAACTTGCACGGCTGCGAAATGCCGACCCCGCCGCCCATCGTCACCCCGTCCATGAAGGCGATGGTCGGCTTGGCATAGGTGAACAGCCGGTGGTTCAGCCGATATTCGGTCGCGAAGAAGGCGCGCGCGGCGGCGCCATCCCCGGCGCTGCTCTCGGCAATCATGCGGATATCGCCGCCGGCGCAGAAGCCGCGTCCCTCGGCATGGTCGATCAGGATCACGTGGACCGCCGGGTCCTCACGCCATTGCTCCAGCGCGGCGAGCATGGCGTCGCACATCGCGTGGTTCAGCGCGTGCAGTGCCTTGGGCCGGTTCAGCCGAATCCGGCCGGCATGGCCTTCGACCATGGTCAGCACGTCGCTCATTTCAGCAGGTCCCGCCCGACGATCATCCGCATCACCTGGTTCGTGCCCTCGAGGATCGAATGGACGCGAAGGTCGCGCCAGAAGCGTTCGATCGGATAGTCCATCAGATAGCCATAGCCGCCATGCAACTGCAGCGCCTGATCGACCACCTTCGATCCCGTATCGGTGGCGAAGCGTTTCGCCATCGCGGCGAAGCGCGTCTTGTCGGGGGCGTTGGCGATCACCTTGGCCGCGGCGGTATAGAGCAGCGCCCGCGCTGCCTCCAACTCGGTCGCCATGTCGGCGAGGGTGAACTGCGTGTTCTGGAAGTCCGCAATCGGCTTGCCGAACTGCTGCCGCGCCTTGGTATAGGCGATCGCCTCGTCGAGGCAGCGCTGCGCCCCGCCCAGCGAACAGGCGCCGATGTTCAGCCGACCGCCGTCCAGCCCCTGCATCGCGATCGAAAAGCCCTGCCCCTCGGCGCCGACCAGATTGGCGGCAGGCACGCGCACTTGGTCGAGGATCACCGCACGGGTCGGCTGCGAATGCCAGCCGAGCTTGCGTTCGTTCGCCCCGAACGAGACGCCCGGCATGTCCTTCTCGATCAGCAGGCACGAAATGCCCTTCGGCCCCTCGCCGCCCGTGCGGACCATGACCAGATAGACGTCATTGTCGCCCGCGCCGGAGATGAACTGCTTGGTACCGGTGACGATATAGTCGTCCCCGTCGCGCACCGCCTTGGTCTTCAGCGCCGCCGCGTCCGATCCCGACGACGGTTCGGTCAGGCAATAGCTGGCGAGCTTGTCCATCGTCACGAGGTCGGGGAGGAAGCGCGCCTTCAACTCGGCCGACCCGAACGCATCGAGCATCCATGCCGCCATGTTATGGATCGAGATGAAGGCGGAGGTCGACGGACAGCCATAGGCCATCGCCTCCATGATCAGCGCCGATTCCATCCGGCCAAGCCCGATCCCGCCCGATTCCTCGGACACATAGATCGCCGCGAAGCCCAGCTCCGCCGCCGCCTTGATCGTGTCGCGCGGGAAGATGTGCTTTTCGTCCCATTCGGCGGCATGGGGCGTGATCGCATCCGCCGTGAACCGGCGGGCAAGCTCCTGAATCTCGCGCTGGTCGTCGGTCAAATCGAACTGGGTCACGCTTCACTCTCCATTATCGCTTCGGCCTCGATCTCCACGCGCCATTCGGGGCGGAGGAGCGCTGCCACAACCAGCATCGTCGCGGCAGGCCGCACGCTGCCGAAAATCCTGCCATGCACCCGCCCCACCGCATCGGCATCGGCCGGGTCGGTCAGATACATGCGCGTGCGGACCACATCGTCGATCCGCTCGCCCAGTTGCTCGATCGCCTGCGCGATGATCGCGAAGCAGCGTTCCGCCTGTCGCGTTGCGTCACCCGGCGTGCTGCTGCCATCGGCCTCGACCGGAGCCGTACCCGATACGAGGATGCGGTCGCCGACACGCACCGCCCGGGCAAAGCCGATCGCGGCCTCATAGGGCGAACTGGAGGCAGTGTGTCGCCGCGCCGTCACTTCGCCTCGTGCAGCACGCGCTGCCGATAGAGGGGGTCGGCGATCGACAGCGTGTTGCGCTCATACCAGCGCGGTGCCGGCACGCCGTGTTCCCACGCCATTGCCTCCAGCAAATTGCCCTGCGCCGATGGGGTGTCGGGCTGCGCCTTCGCGATCGGATCGCGATAGGCGGCGTCGGCAGTCACGATCTCCCACCCCTTCTTGCGAAGGCCGGCCACCAGATCGGCGATCCAATAGGCGGCAAGGTCGGTTTCGTGCAGCAGCATCACCTGCACCGGCTGCCGCCCCAATGCCTTGCGGGCGAGGGCGTCGGCAAACTCGGCGGATTGGACATGAGTCTCCACATAGAGGTCGCGCAGGGCGTCCATGTCGATCGGCTTGCCCGCCTTGCGCGCGTCGGCGGTCAGGTTTTCGATGTTCCAGTCCGACCCGTCGACCGTGACATAGCCGTTCGACAGCTTGCGCGCGGCAAGCCCCGAGCGGACCGCATCGCGCTTCGCCTTGTCGGTGCCGCCTTCATCGAGGAAGGGAAAGCGGAACCATGGCCGCAGTCCCTTGCGACCCATCAGCCACCCGCTCGCCCGGTCGATATCGGCCAGATAAGCTTCAGCCGTCATCGACTTGAGCGCGGGGTGGCTGAAGCTGTGATTGGCGATGACGTGCCCCGCCCGGACATAGGCCGCAATCCGCCGCTCGCCCCCCGCCCCGTCCGGCGTCGCCAGATTGCCCGGCACGACAAAGAAGGCGGCCTGCCGCACCTTCGCCTCGCGCAGCCCGGCGATGATCCGCTCGGTCCGTTCTTCGGGCGTCAGAAACGGTCCGCGTGAGCGCGGCGCATCGTCGAAGGTCAGCGCGATACGTTTCTGGGCGATGGCGGGGACGGCCGTCGCCAGCACCATCAGCATGGCCATGATCAGACGTCGCAGCATCTTGGAAATTCCCTCGGGCACAGCGTGACCAGTCGACATGGTGCGATTAGCCCCCCTTCTCGTCACCCCGGACTTGATCCGGGGTCCCGCTTTTTCTCGTCCGCCGCAGAAGGAGCGGGACCCCGGGTCAAGCCCGGGGTGACAGGGAAAAGCGATGTCGGGACACACGTGACCGACCATCTCACCCCATCGTGGGAATGACGAACGCATCCTGCGTCCGCGCCGCCGCGCCGTCCTCGGCCTGGGTGCCCATCGCCGATCCGTCGGGCCAGCGCTGGGTGATCGTCTTCACCTTCGTCCAGAAACGCACGCCTTCTTCGCCATGCTGGTTCACGTCGCCGAACGCGCTGCGCTTCCACCCGCCGAAGCTGTGATAGGCGACCGGCACCGGGATCGGCACATTGATGCCGACCATGCCGACATTCACGCGGGCCGCAAATTCGCGCGCGGCATGGCCGTTGCGGGTGAAGATCGCGACGCCATTGCCGTACTGATGCTCGCTCGGCAGGCGCACGGCGCTTTCGAAATCGTTCGCGCGGACGATCTGGAGCACGGGGCCGAAGATTTCCTCGCGGTACGATTCCATCTGCGGCGTCACATGGTCGAACAGCGTCGGGCCGATGAAGAAGCCGCGCTCATGGCCCTGCAGGCTGAACCCGCGTCCGTCGACCACCAGTTCGGCGCCTTCCTCGACACCCTTGGCGATCCAGCCTTCGACCCGCGCCTTGTGCTGCGCGTTGACGACCGGGCCGTAATGGGCGTCGGCATCGGTCGACACGCCGACCCGCAGCGCGGCGATGGCGGGGATCAGTTTTTCGCGCAGCGCCGCCGCCGTCTTGTCGCCGACTGGCACCACCACCGGCAGCGCCATGCAGCGCTCGCCCGCCGATCCGAACGCCGCACCGGCCAGATCGGCAACCACCTGGTCGAGATCGGCGTCGGGCATGACGATGCCGTGGTTCTTGGCCCCGCCCATCGCCTGCACGCGCTTACCCGCCGCGACGCCGCGCTTGTAGACATAATGGGCGATGTCGGACGACCCGACGAAGCTGACCGCGCCGATCGCCGGATGGTCGAGGATTGCGTCGACCACCGTCTTGTCGCCATGGACGACCTGCAGGATGCCCTCCGGGGCGCCCGCCTCCAGCATCAGTTCAGCGAGGCGCACCGGCACCGACGGGTCACGCTCGCTGGGTTTCAGGATGAAGGCATTGCCGCAGGCGATGGCGACGCCGAACATCCACATCGGGATCATCGCCGGGAAGTTGAACGGGGTTATGCCCGCACCGATACCCACGGGCAGCCGCATCGAATAGACATCGATCCCCGGCCCTGCGCCCTGGGTGTAATCGCCCTTCAGCAAATGCGGCACGCCGCAGGCGAATTCGATGACGTCGAGGCCGCGCTGGATATCGCCCTTGGCGTCGGCGATCACCTTGCCATGCTCGCTCGACAGCAGCTCGGCCAGTTCCTGCATGTTCGCTTCGACCAACTGCTTGAACGCGAACAGCACGCGGGCGCGCTTCTGCGGGTTGGTCGCGGCCCAGCCGGGCTGCGCCGCCTGCGCCGCCGCCACCGCGCGGTCGAGATCGGCGGCGGTGCCGAGGCGGACATGCGCCTGCACCTCGCCGCGATTGGGATCGAACACCGCGCCGGTCGCGCCGTCCGTTGCCGTCTTGTCGCCCGCGATTACATGATCGATGACCCGCATAGTCTCTCCTGTCGGCTCGCGGTGGCTGGTCTGTCGCCGACTCATCCGCGTGTAATTTTATTGCTTTTGGCATAGCCGTACTCAGCGGGCAATCGCCGGAACCAGATTCCGGCGCGGTCGCTTGGGGCTGCAATGAACGACACCTCTCCCCCGGCCCGCGCGCAAGAGACGGTGAAGGTCCGGTCGCGCTTTCGCTATCGCCTGACCTCATCGGTCATCAACGCACTGATCTTTTCCTCGCTGATCGGCGCGGTCAGCGCGCTGGTACGGGTCGGGCCAGCGGGCTTTTGGGACGCGTTCGTTCAGGGCGCACCGATCGGCTTCATGACCGCGCTTCCCGCCTCGCTGCTGGTCGTGCCGCTGGTGCAGCGGCTGGTCGACCGGCTGTTCGGCATCGACCCGCCCGAATGACGGGAAGCGCGGGCAATCGCCCCTACCCCAGCTTGAACTCGTCGAACTTGATCGGGTCGCGCGCCGGATAACGCGTGTCGAACGCATAGGAGGTGAGCAGTCCGGTGCCGGTATCGAACACGGTATAGGCGGTGATGTCGTTGCTGGTCAGGAACGGCACGTTCTGCGTCGCGCCGGCCAGTTCGACCTGCGGATTGCGCAGGGTCGGCAGCGCCATCGGCCGGTCGTGCGGATCGTCCTCGCGCGGGTAATCGTCGGGGTTCCAGCGCAGCGAGGTGAGGCCGGCGACCTGCGCCTCGGTCGGCGGACCCGAACGGCGCGGCGACAGGTTGCTGACATAGGCGCCATAGCTGTTCCCGACGTTCGACGTCTCGATATAGTGCATGTTGCCGACCTTGCTGCGGCACCACAGATGCGAATGGCCGACCTGCACCAGTTGCACCCCTGCGGCGGTCAGCAGCGGTTCGATATCGTTTCGCCACAGGTCCTTCGACAGCGGATAGTCATATTTGACGTAGCGCATCCGCCCGGCGTCCAGCACCGGCTGAATCTGCCCGTTCCATGTCGCGCGGTCGATCGGGAAGGCGAACGGCCCCATGGTGCGGATCGCGCCGGTCGCGTCGGTGTACTCGAACGTCGCCTCGGTCTGCGCCATGACCGGCGTGGCATTGTCGCCAAGGCCGAACACCGACTGGTGGACGAGCACGATCTTGTACTTGGCCGAACGGAAGGCGTCGCTGGCCAGCACTTCCTGCAACCACTGATATTGCCGCGACCCCCTGGCGAAGGGATGGAACTGGAAATCGCCGAAGCCCCAGGCGGACGGATCGTTGATCGCCGCCGTCGCCTCGGTCAGCTTGCCGCGGCTGTTGGCGGTCCAGCTGCGCCAGATGCGGTTGCCGTCCATCGCGATCAGGAAGGTGTCGCCGATCCGCTGCGCATAATAGCGCCCGCCCTCCGGTCCCTGCGGCAGGGTGAAGATCTCCTCGTAGGAAATCGTCTCGTAGCTATTGTCCTGGATCCAGCGTTCGCGGATCGCGGCGTCGCCCGACGGGTTCACCGTCGCCGCGACGCGGTCATAGCGCAGTTCGGCATACCAGCGCGGCTGCGGATCGTTGAACATGGTGTTGAGGTTGTTCGCCGGGTTCCACCGCCCCGAATATTCGTGATTGCCGAGGATCGGATAGATCACGCCGCTCTGGAGCAGCGGCCCCCCGGTATAGGTCGATGCCGGCTGCCATTTGCGTATCGTCCCCTGCAACGCGCCGAAGAACGGCGGCAGGTTGAGCGTGCCATTGTCGAACCATTCCGACGCCCGGTTGGGCACGTTGACCAGATCGCCTGCGAACAGCACGACGTCGATCGGCGCCAGCGTCTCCGCCACGCGTTCGTAATTGGCCGACGCCATCTTCTTGAGCTGCAGGTCCGACGTCAGCAGGAACCGCGTCGCCTGTCCCGCCGCCGGCAGCGGTTGCAGCGTGCCTTCGCTGCTGCGCATCGTCTTGTTGCCGTCGCTGCTGATCGCGACATAGCGCTGCCGCCCGGCCGATGCCGACAGGCCGGTGACGACCGCTTCGTGCCGCCAGATGTCGCGCTGGGTCAGTCCCGCATAGCTGCGGCCGGTAACGGTCGAGCTGGCATCCTCATACATGCGCGACAATTTGGTCGAGGTCGCCAGCACCTGCTGCCCGAACCCGCTGCCGTAGCGGACGGCATGGTCCCTGCCCCGGAATTCGGTGAACCACACCACCCGCACCGAATCGGTGGTCGGCAGTTGCAGGAACGGTTCGGTCAGCACCAGCGGCTCGGCGACGAACGTCTCGGTCGGCAGCGCCGCGCTGGTCGGGGTCGGTGTGGGAGTGGGCGTCGGTCCCGGCCTGGCGATCAGCCCGCTGCCGCCATCGTCGCACCCGACCAGCAACCCGCTGGTCGCCGCCGCGATCAACCACCCCGTCCGCTTCGTGAAACTGCGCCGATCCATGTTCGCCCCCATGTCGTTCGTTCGAACGTCGCTACGCAGCGGCGATGACGGGGGCGTAACGAGCCCGTGACAGTTCGGGGACGGCCATAACGCGCAGCTATGCGCCCATGCCCCACCGCCATTCGTCGGACGCCATTGACAACGCAGTCAGATTAATAAGATAAATTGATTGCATAAATCCGGACGACTGCGTCACGGGTCAGGGAGAGGCAGATGCCGGCACGTTTTTCGACCATCCTCGCCATGCTATGCGCGGGAGTGTGCGCCGTTCAGCCGGCCGCAGCGCAGGAGGTGCTGGACACCGATCCCAACACGCTGGCCCCGTCGAAGGACCCCAAGCGCGTTCCCAACGGCTTGGCGCAGACGCCGCCGATGGGGTGGAACAGCTGGAACAAGTTCGCCTGCAACGTGAACGAAAAGGTCATCCGCGCCACCGCCGACGCCATTGCGTCGAACGGCATGCGGGAAGCGGGTTACGAATATGTCGTGATCGACGATTGCTGGCACGGGACGCGCGACGCCAACGGCTTCATCACCGAGGATCGCGAGCGCTTCCCGAGCGGACTGAAGGCGCTGGGCGACTATATCCATGGCAAGGGGCTGAAGTTCGGCATCTATTCTGATGCCGGCACCAAGACGTGCGGCGGTCGGCCCGGCAGCCAGGGGCATGAGTATCAGGACGCGATCCAATATGCCCGCTGGGGCGTCGATTACCTGAAATACGACTGGTGCTCGACCGGGGTCCGCAATGCCGAGGAAGCCTATGCCACCATGGCCGACGCGCTGAAGGCGAGCGGCCGGCCGATCCTGTTCTCGATGTGCGAATGGGGCAATAACCGGCCTTGGCTGTGGGGTCAGAAGATGGGCAATATGTGGCGCACCACCGGCGACATCACCGACAAATGGACCGGCAAGCATAATTACAGCTGGGGCGTGGCGTCGATCGTCGACATGAACGAGCCGCTCTGGCCCTATGCCGGGCCGGGCCACTGGAACGACCCCGACATGCTCGAAGTCGGCAATGGCGGGCTGACCGACACCGAGTATCGCGCGCATTTCTCGCTCTGGGCGATGATGGCCGCACCGCTGATCGCGGGCAACGACGTCGCGACCATGAACCAGGCGACGCGCGACATCCTGCTCAACCGCGAAGTGATCGCGGTCGATCAGGACAGGCTGGGCCAGCAGGGTCGCCGCGTGGCGCGCGACGGCACCAGCGAGGTGTGGGTCAAGCAGATGGCCGATGGCGGGCGTACTTTGCTGTTGTGGAACCGGGGCGAGACGCTGGCGCGGATCACCGCCGAGTGGACGACGCTGGGCCTGCCCGCCGACGTCCGGTTGAAGGCGCGTGACCTGTGGGCGCACAAGGATCTGGGGCGGATGTCGCGGCGTTACAGCGCCGAAGTCGCGCCGCATGGCGTGGCGATGGTTCGGTTGAATCCGTAGGGTCGTCCCACAATCCTCGTCACCCCGGACTTGATTCAGGGTGACGCTTCTACCGACGCTGGCGTCCAATCAATATTGACCGGACGTCATCCCAGCGAAGGCAGAGATCTCCCGGTGGCAGCACGGCGCAGGAGCCGCTGGAGACCCCAGCCTTCGCTGGGGTGACGCCCAGTATTTACCGCGCCCACACACCCTTGTGCCCCTCGATCGCCTTGCCGATCGCATCCGCAATCTTCGTGTCGTCGGCGACGTTGGGGTGGAAATGGCATCCGCCGAAGCTCAACCCCGTCACCGGCACCACCGCGAGGCGGGTTTCGCCGGCCGCGCGCAGCTTGTCGCCGACCTTGCCGACTTCGCGTGCGATCTCGCCCCCGGCCAGATCGGTCGCCCACAGCACGAAGAACGCCCGCGGGCTGCGGCGGCGCAGGTCCTGCACGAAGCGGACATAGCGGTTTTCGTAATCGGCGTGGAGCGCGTCGCGGCTCTTCCAGCGCTCCTCCGGTTTCAGCGGGGTGGAAAAGTCGTTGGTGCCGAGCGCAATGACGATCACCTGCGGCTGCCAGTCGGCATCGTCGGCGGGCGTCTTTCCGTCGAACAGCGCGTATGGATAAGCCTCGGGCACGGTCGGCGCGGCGAACCCGCCATAGTTGCGCACGATCCCGCGCCCGGAAATGGCGTTGACCCGGTAGGCCGCACCGTAGCGGCGTGACAATTGCCCGGCGATGCCCTGCGACGTATCGGTCGTCTCCCACACCTGCCCCTCGGTACAGTCGCGGGCGGGTGAGGCGTTGCCATAGCCAACGGTGTGCGAATCGCCGATGAATTCGATCGCGCGCGCCCGGACGGCCGGGGCGGCGAGCGGGGTCGATCCGGCGGGCGCGAACAGGCCGCCGAACGCAGTGGCGCCGGCCTGCGATTCGCTGACCACATCGACGCGGACGCGGTGGCGCCCCGGCCCGTTCGCCTTCACCCGGTAGCGGCCGGGCGCGGGCCGGACCAGCGCGACGGGGGCGGCGGCGTCGATGCGGACGCGCAGCGATACCTCGCCCGGCCCCACCGCGACATCGACCGCCGGCCCCTGAAAGCTGCCTTCGAAATAGGTGCCGGGCCATTGCCGGCGATAGCGCGCCAGATTGCCCTCCCCAGCGACCACCCGCCCGCCGATGCGCAGCGGCAGCGCGCGGCCGGCGGGGGCATCGGCGGGCAGCGGGCGGAGCGCGAGATCGGCGGGGGTCTGGGCAGCGGCACCGGCGGCGCCCAGCACCAGCATCAGCGGCAGGCCCGCGCGGAACAGGGACAGGGGCATCGACGTCTCCTCCAGCCGGCGCGCAGGCTGCGCCACAAAAACGGTGTCTTTTGCCGCGCATAGCTGGCACGCACGGCCCGTCCAGCGGAAAAGACGGGCGACGGAAGAAGAAGATGAGCGACTGGATCGACAAGGCCGACCGCGTGACCGAAGCGGCGATTCCGACGGATGCCGCCGGGTTCGATGCATTGCTCGATGCGGCGCGCCCGGTGGTGCTGCGCGGCCTGGTCGCCGACTGGCCGGCGGTGGCGGCGGCCGCGCAGGGGCCGGCGGCGATGGCGGCCTATCTGCGGCGCTTCGACGGGGGCAAGCCGCTGGGGCTGTTCGCCGGTCCGCCTGCCATTGACGGGCGTTTCTTCTACCGCGACGACATGCGCGGGTTCAATTTCGAACGCGGCAACATTCCGCTGCCGGTGCTGCTCGACGCGCTGCAACAGGCGGCGGGCGAAACCACTCCGCCCGCCTTCTATGCCGGGGCAAGCGCGGCGAAGGATTATTTCCCCGGCTGGACCCGCGACAATGTCCTCCCGTTGCCGACCGGCGACGCCACCGCGCGGCTGTGGGTCGGCAATGGCAGCCGAGTGTCGGCGCATTTCGACATGGCGAGCAATGTCGCGGTGGTCGTTGCCGGGCGGCGGCGCGTCGTGCTTTTCCCGCCCGAACAGATCGCCAATCTGTATATCGGCCCGCTCGACGTCACCATGGCGGGCCAGCCGGCGACGATGGTCGATATCGAGCGGCCCGACCCGGCGCGCTTTCCGCGCTTTGCCGAGGCGCAGGGTCAGGCGATCGTCGCCGATCTGGGACCGGGGGATGCGATCCTGATCCCGACCTTGTGGTGGCATGAGATTCGCGCGACCGGCGCGCTGAACGTGCTGGTCAATTACTGGTGGACGCGCGGCACCCCCGATGCGCCGTTCCTCGCGCTGGTCCATGCGATCCTCGCGGTACGCGACCGGCCGGCAGCGGAGCGTGCGGCGCTCAGGACATGGTTCGACCATTATGTCTTTGGCGACGACGCGCCGGCGGTGGCGGATCACCTGCCGGTCGAGGCGCGCGGGGTGCTGGGGGCGCCGGGGCCGGAGCGCGATGCGCGGATACGGGGGTATCTGCGGCAGATGCTGGGGGGTTGAGGGGCCCCGCTCGTCATTGCCGCACAGGCGGGAATGACGAAGAGGCGGGTCATCACTCCAACCGCATCAGCACCGCGCCATGCGACGGCAGGGCGGCGACCGCCGCCGCCGTGGCGCTGCGCATCTGGCGAAGGGCGCCGGCCAGCCGCTCCTCGTCCAGCGCATCGGCGACCGGGTCGTGGCCGACCGGATCAACCCCCTGCCCCAGCAGCACCGCGACCCAGCTGGGCATCGCGAACAGCTCGTCCTCATAGCGGAACACGCGGCCCTTGTGCCGGAACAGGTCGAGCTTGCGCGTCAGGCTGTCGGGCACGTCCATCGTGCGGACATGGTCCCAGAAGGGGGAATCGTCGCGTGCCGTCGCGTGGTAATGCAGGATGATGAAGTCGCGGATCGAACGGTAATTGTCCGCCATCTGCCGGTTATATTCGTTGCGCTCGACAGTTGAGAAGCTGCGGTCGGGGAACAGCGCGAACAGCTTGGATATGCCCTGCTGGATCAGGTGGATGCTGGTCGATTCGAGCGGTTCGAGGAACCCGCCCGACAGGCCGATGGCGACGACATTGCCCTCCCACATCCGGTGGCGCTGTCCGGCGGTGAACGACAGGCGGCGGGGGGCTGCGGTGGGGGCGGAATCGAGGCGGGAGAGCAGCAGTCGTTCCGCTGCGTCATCATCGATGAAGCGGCTGCAATAGACCACGCCGTTGCCGGTGCGATGCTGCAGCGGGATGCGCCATTGCCACCCCGCGACATGCGCGGTGGCGCGGGTATAGGGCAGCACCGGCTCGGTCCGTTCGCTCGGCACCGCGATGGCGCGGTCGCAGGGCAGCCAGTGCGACCAGTCCTCGAACCCCACGCCCAGCGTGTCGCCCAGCAGCAGCGAGCGGAAGCCCGAGCAGTCGATGAACAGGTCGCCCGCAATCCGGCGGCCATCGTCCAGCACCACCGCCGCGACATGCCCGTTGTCCGCGCGCTCGACGGCGACGATGCGCCCCTCGACTCGCGCGACGCCGTCCGCCTCGGCCCGGCGGCGCAGGAACGCGGCGTAGAGCGTCGCGTCGATATGATAGGCATAGGCCATGCCCGACAGCGGCGAGCGCGGATCGCCGACCGGCGGGCCGAAGGCGGCGGCGCGGGCGGCGACGGTGCTCGGTGAATAATCGGCGATCGGGCCGATGCCGGCCTGGCCGCGGAGCTTGAGCCACAGCTGGTGGAAATTGATCCCCTCGATATCGCGGCCGAAGCTGCCGAAGGGGTGGAAATAGCCGCTGTCGGGGCGGTGCCAGCCGGCGAACTCGATGCCGAGCTTGAAGCTGCCCTTCGTCTCGCGCAGGAACTCCGCCTCGTCGATGCCGAGCAGCTTGTTGAAATTGAGGATCGACGGGATCGTCGCCTCGCCCACGCCGACCGTGCCGATCGCGTCGGATTCGACCAGCGTGATGCGGCGCTGCCCGTCGTCGAGGAAGCGCCCGGCGGCGGCGGCGGTCATCCAGCCGGCGGTGCCGCCGCCGACGATGACGACATGGGCGATGGGGTCGGTCATGCGGAATAGTCCAGTGCGGCGAGTCGGGCGGCGAGGTCGTTCAGCAGGCGGGCGGCTTCGGCAGGTGCGACCGACAGCGCGATCGGATCGGGCCGTTCGGGCCGCATCCCCTGCCCCAGCAGCACCGCGGTCCACGCGTCGCGCTGGACCAGTTCCTCGTCCGCCGGCACCACCTGCCCCCGTCGCGCGAACTGGGCGAGCAGGCGGTCGAGCGATGCAGGGCAGCTGTTGTCGCGCAGGCGGTGCCAGAAGGATCCCTGTATGCGTCCGCGACCGTGATAATACAGCCCGAGAAAGTCGCGCATCCGACCGGCCTGCAGCCCCGCGCGGCGGTTATATTCGGCCTGCAACAACGGCTCGGGATCGCGTGCGGGGAGCAGTTCGAGCAGCAGCGCGAGCTGGCCGAGCGCGAGGGTGAAGCCAGCGCGGCCGAGCGGGCCGGGCTGCACCGCCGCATCGCCCAGCGCGATGATCCGGCCGGCAAAGGAGGCGGTCAGGCGGCCGGGCGCGATGATGATCCCGTCCTCTTCGGTTTCGACGCGGACGCCGGGCCAGATCGCGTGCCAGCCCTTGGCGGTCGCGCGGTAGCGGTCGGTCGTGCCGGGGTCGTCGTCGCTCGGGACGAAGGAGACGTGGTCGGCAGGCAAAGCGTCACGCCAATCCTCGAACGCGCGGTCGCTGCACAACAGGCGCGCGGGGCCGCTGGCATCGATCAGCAGGTCGGCGGCGACGCGCGTGCCGTCCTGCAGCCGGATGGCGTCGTCTGCCTCGACACCGGCAAAGGGTGCCGCAAAGCGCACCCCGGCCTGTCCGCCGATCGACGCCAGCGCCTTTGCCATGCGGGCTGGATCGAGATGCAGCGCCGGCTCGACGCGCGGGTCGGTGATCCCCGCCGCCGCCGCGACGCAGGACGGGTTCAGGGCGTGAAACGGCGGCACCCGCTCGCGGGCATTCCGCGCACGCAGCCACAGAGCGGACAGGCGCCCTGCGGCCAAAGTCGCGGCGGCATCGTCACCGACCATCCAGTCCGTGCCCTCGCGGCTCCAGTCGGCAAAGACGCTGGCATAGCGCGGCCGGGCGACCCCGCGCGCCAACAGCAGGTCGGGCGGCATGCCGATCCGCGCCAGCACGTCATGGACCGACGGCAGCGCCAGCGGGAAGCGGTCGGCCAGCGCATCGGCCGGGACCGGGGCCGGCACCAACGTCACCTCCGCCGCCGGCAATGCCTGTTTCACCGCCACCGCGCTCACCAGCGCGACAGGCCCGCCGCCGACCACCGCGACCGATCGCAACGCGCTACGCACGTTCATGCCAGCCGCTCCAGCGCCGCGTCATGGGTCGGCATCGCCGCCACCCGATCGGCGATCGCCCGGGCCAGCGACCCCAAAGCCCGGTCCAGCCCGGCAGCATCAGGCAAATCGGCGCGCGGGTCCCAGCCGTCCGGGACCACCCCCTGCCCCAGATAGACCGCGACCCAACTGGGTTCGAGGAACAGGCCATGGCTGTACTTCGACACTTGCGCGCTCCCCCGCCACAGCGCCAGCTTATCCGCCAGCGTTTCGGGGATCGCCATTGTGCGGACGTGGCTCCAGAAGGGCGAATCGTCGCGCGTCGTCGCGTGATAATGCAGGATCAGGAAGTCGCGGATGCGGTCATATTCGGCATCGATCGCCGCATTGAACCCGTCGCGATCGACCGGCGCCACCTGTTGCCCCGGAAAATGTTCGATCAGCGACGTGATCGCCGCCTGCACCAGATAGATGCTGGTCGATTCGAGCGGTTCGAGAAAGCCCGACGCCAGCCCGACCGCAACGACATTCCCGACCCAGCTCCGCCGCCGCCGCCCGGCACGAAACCGCAGGAACCGCGGCTCGGCCAGCGCCGGCCCGTCCAGTCCGGCGAGCAGTGCGGCGGCGGCTTCGTCGTCGGACACATGGCCGCTGGCATAGACATAGCCATTGCCGACCCGGTGCCTGAGCGGAATGCGCCAGCGCCATCCCGCCGGCATCGCCGTCGCGCGGGTATAGGGTTCGATCACCCCGTCGGGGCTGGCACAGGGCACCGCCACCGCCCGGTCGCACGGCAGCCAGTGCGACCAGTCCTCCCACGGTTCCCCCAGCGCTTCGCCCAGCAACAGCGAGCGGAACCCCGAGCAGTCAACGAACAGGTCGCCCTTGACCCGGCGGCCATCGTCCAGCGTCACCGCGCGCACGGTGTCGCCGTCACGCTCGACCGCGACGATCCGCCCCTCGACCCGCGTCGCGCCGCGTGCCTCCGACCAGTCGCGCATAAACGGTGCGAAGCGGGTGGCGTCGAACTGATAGGCATAGCCGAACGAGGTCGTCGGGTCGTTCGGATCGCCGCCCGGCCGTTCGAACCGCCGCTGCTCGGCCGCCGTTACCCCGGCGGAAAAGGCGCCGATCGGCGGCATCGCCCCCGCGCTCGCCCGGCGCAGCCAGTAATGATGGAACGCAACGCCCCCCAGCGGCCGGCCATAGGTGCCGAAAGGATGGATATAGCGGTCGCCGATCGCGCCGAAGTCGCGAAACTCGATGCCGAGCTTATAGGTCGCCTCGGTCGCCGCCATGAACGCCGCCTCGTCGACGCCGAGTCGTTCGAGATAGAGGCGCAGATGCGGTAGCGTCGCCTCGCCCACGCCGACGATGCCGATCGCTTCCGATTCGATCAGCGTGACGGTGCAGGCCGCCGGCAGCAAGCCGACCAGCCCCGCTGCCGTCATCCATCCCGCCGTACCGCCGCCCACGACGACGACCCGGACCGGATTGCACCTATCCTCCATCCCCTCGACCATCCGCTCCCGTCGCCCATCTGTCACCGTGAGGACACACTGACAACGTTATCGGCAATTGGGAAATCGATTTATACTATTTCTGTTGTGTTGCTGAAATCGCGGTCCTACCGGGACGATAACCCGCGATTGCGAGGTTGTTGACCGCGTCCATAAGGGACAAAGGGGAGGAAGCGTGATGGTGGTTCGCCATAAGCAGGTTGCTATGGACGGTTTGAAGGCGCGCAAGCGGCTGGGTGCGACGGCATCGATGCTCGCGCTGACGGTGGCGGTGCAGCTGGCTGCGACCGGCGCCATGGCCCAGACGACGGTTGCGCCCGCATCGCGCGACGACACGTCGAAGCCGCAGACCGAAGTTCCGCCGCAGACCGACGGCATTCCTGCCGGCAGCAACGCGGGCAAGCGCCCCGTGTCGGGCAGCACCTCGATCGAAAACCAGGGCACCGTCGACCAGTCGAACGTGACGGCATCCGACGTCCAGACCCCGGGCGCCGCTACGACGGACGGAGATGACATCGTTGTCACCGGCCTGCGTCAGTCGCTGGCGAACGCACAGTCGATCAAACGCAATGCTGACACCGTTGTCGACGCGATCACCGCCGAAGATATTGGCGCCCTGCCCGACCGTTCGGTCAACGAAGCGCTGCAGCGCGTTGCCGGCGTCGCGATCACCCGCTTCGCCGCCGCGACCGACACCGCGCACTTCTCGGTCGAAGGCTCGGGCGTTACGATCCGCGGCCTGTCCTACGTCCGTGGCGAATTCAACGGTCGCGACAGCTTCGGCGTCGGCGGCGGTCGCGAAATCGGCTTCAACGACGTGCCGACCGAACTGGTCGGCTCGGTCGAGGTGTACAAGAACCTGACCGCCGACATGATCGAAGGCGGCATTTCGGGTTCGGTGAACATCAACACCCGCAAGCCGTTCGATACCAAGGATACGCTGATCTATCTGTCGGGCAGCGTGAACTATGGCGACTATAACGGTCGCAGCGAACCGGCCGTGGTCGGCCTGTTCTCGAAGCAGTGGAACCTGAACAACGGCGGCCGTTTTGGCATCATGGCCAGCGGCAGCTACAACCGCCAGCGCAGCCGGTCGGACTCGGTGTTCTATTCGGCGTTCCTGCCGCGCTACAACGACGACAAGAACGGCAATGGCGTGCAGGATGCGGGCGAAGGCCGCGTGCTGAACGCCGGCACCCCCTATCAGTCGACGCTGTTCGACCGCTATCCGGTGCCGTCGGGCCGCAACCTCGTCTACGTGCCGCTGGGTGCCGGCATGCGAATGCAGAATTTCGACCGCAAGCGCGTCGGCTATTCGGCGGCGGCGCAGTATGAGAACGCGTCGCGCAACCTGTTGGTCACCGCGCAGTTCCTGCGCGCCGAATCGTCGCAGACCTGGCTCGACCGGACCGTCGAACCCAATGTCTATTACGCCGACGCCAACGCAATCTTCCCGGCGGCCGGCACCACGCCGACCTATGACGATGACGGCATCTTCACCAACGGGACGCTGATCCGCGAGGGCGGCGGCCAGTACACCACGCTCGGCAACCGCTACTTCTCGACCAACGGTCATACCCAGGACCAGTCGCTGAACGTGAAGTGGGATCCGACCGATCGCCTGCACCTGAATTTCGACGGGCAGTATGTCTATTCGAAGGCGCGCGATTCGGACGACGTCGTCGAACTCGCGAACTTCAACGGCGTGCGGATCGATGGTCGCGGCGACGTGCCGCAGATCAACCTGATCCCGGCGAACGGCCAATCGGTGCGCGATTACTTCGCCAGCCAGACCAACACCTATATCCGCGACGCGATGAACAATCGCACCCATGCGGATGGCGACGAATGGGCGTTCCGCGCCGATGCGCAGTACGACGTGTCGGACGATTCGTTCCTGCGCAAGGTGCGCGTGGGTGGCCGCTATGCGACCCGCGACCAGACGGTGAAGGCCAACGACTACAACAACTGGGGCGCGGTGTCGGACACCTGGACCTCGGCGCTGGCGACCGTCGACAAGTATCGCGACAGCATGTCGCCGGTGAACTTCGCCGACTTCTATCGTGGGCAGGCGGTCCAGCCGCCGACGGCATGGGGCATCCGCGACAACATCCTGACCGACCATGACGCGCTGACCGCGCTGCTGCGCACGGCGACCCGTCAGGGCGGCGGCGGCTACACCCCGCTGGAGGATCGCGGCGCGAACCTCGTGGACGGCTATTTCCGGCCGAACGAAGTCTATCGCATCACCGAAAAGACCTATTCGGGCTATGCGCGTCTCGACTTCGGCGTCGACGAGATCGGTGGCGGCGAAGCCAACCTGTCGGGTAACATCGGCGTGCGCTTCGTCCATACCGAGGACCAGTCCTTCGGTGCGACGGCGTTCCCGAACATCGCCAACACGCTGGGCGGGTTCCCGACCGTGGCGGCATTCTGCGCCAGCCCGAACACCACCGGCACCGTCCGCCCGATCTGTACGCTGACCGCGGCGCAGCAGCAGGCGATCGTCGCCTTCTCGAACAACGGCTCGCTCAACGACGTCGCTGCGCAGAAGTTCGACAAGTGGCTGCCGAGCCTGAACATCAAGTTCCAGCCGAACTCGCAGCTGCTGTTCCGTATCGCGGCGTCGAAGGCGATTTCGCGTCCGGGCTTCACCGACCTGCGCAACTTCGTTGGCCTCGCACCCTCGGCGTCAAACACGACCGGCGTCTATGGCTTCTCGGCCAATGCCCGGAACCCGTTCCTGCGTCCGATCGATGCGAAGCAGGTCGACCTGACCGCCGAATGGTATTTCGCCAAGGTCGGCTCGCTGACCGCGGCCGTATTCTACAAGGAACTGTCGAACATCATCCTCGACAATTTCGGGTATAGCCGCAGCTTCACCAACAACGGTCAGACCTTCGCCGCCACGATCAACGGTCCGGTCAACGTGCCCGGCACCGCCAACATCAAGGGCGCCGAAATCTCGTACCAGCAAACCTACGACTTCCTGCCGGGCGCGCTGCGCGGGCTGGGGACGCAGGCGACGTTCACCTACATCTCGCCGGGTCAGTTGCCCAACGCACGGCCGGACAACCGTCCGGAAGACGGCAACCGTCCGCCGCTCGACGTCGCCGGCCTCTATGACGGCCTGCCGCTGGCGCAGCTGTCGAAGTACAACTTCAACGTCTCGGCCTTCTACGACCTTGCCGGCGTCTATGCGCGCATCGCGTATAGCTGGCGTTCGAAGTATCTGCTGACCAACCGCGACTGCTGCTTCCCGTTCCTGCCGGTCTATTCGGACGCGACGGGGCAGGCGGACGCATCGCTGTTCTACACGGTCAACCCACAGTTCAAGATCGGCATCCAGGTCCAGAACCTGCTCGACGCGACGACCAAGACGTCGTTCGTGCTGAACAGCGACGGCCTCGAGGCGCCCCGCTCCTACTTCAAGAGCGATCGCCAGTTCCAGCTGAGCGTCCGCCTGACCCTCTGATTTCCTTCCCGGAAACACCTGACCCCGGGGGTCGCGACCAACTGTCGCGGCCCCTCACATGGGAGTTCTCAGGTCAAGAG